>NZ_JANHLK010000001.1 GCF_028682635.1 Pseudomonas putida
GCTGTGGGATCGCCTCGGTTTGGTCTCGATACTGGATACGATAAACCGGCTTAGCCGTGTAACCTGAACCGCCGTATACGGAACCGTACGTACGGTGGTGTGAGAGGACGGCGGATGTAAATCCGCCTCCTACTCGATGATCAAAAGATCGCAGCCTCGCTTCGCGAGACAGCTCCTACAGGGATCGAGGCTGCGATCTTTTTCATGGGCAAAAGAAAACCCCCGACAAGCCAGGGGCCTGTCGGGGGTTTGGTGTTACCGGTTCAGCTTATTGGCAAGCTTCGCAATCCGGCTCGTCGATGGCGCAAGCCTTCGGCACTGGAGCTGGACCTGCTGGAGCTGCCAGGACCGAATCATCACCGTGGTTGCCGCCGCTGGAAACAGCGTTCAGCTTACCGGTGTTGATGGTCGACTTCTCGGTGCTGGTCGCGGCCAGGGCACGGAGGTAGTAAGTGGTTTTCAGACCACGGTACCAGGCCATGCGGTAGGTCACGTCCAGCTTCTTGCCCGAAGCACCGGCGATGTACAGGTTCAGCGACTGAGCCTGGTCGATCCACTTCTGACGACGGCTGGCCGCGTCAACGATCCACTTGGTGTCCACTTCGAAGGCAGTCGCGTAGAGCTCCTTGAGTTCTTGCGGGATGCGCTCGATCTGCTGCACCGAACCGTCGTAGTACTTCAGGTCGTTGATCATGACCGAGTCCCACAGACCGCGAGCCTTCAGGTCGCGAACCAGGTACGGGTTGATCACGGTGAATTCGCCCGACAGGTTCGATTTCACGTAGAGGTTCTGGTAGGTCGGTTCGATCGACTGCGAAACGCCAGTGATGTTGGCGATGGTCGCGGTCGGTGCGATGGCCATGATGTTCGAGTTACGGATACCTTTCTGTACACGGGCGCGAACCGGTGCCCAGTCCAGGGATTCCTTCAGGTCGACATCGATGTACTTCTGGCCACGGGCTTCGATCAGGATTTGTTGCGAATCCAGTGGCAGGATGCCCTTGGACCACAGCGAACCCTGGAACGTCTCGTAGGCGCCACGCTCGTCAGCCAGGTCGCAGGAAGCCTGGATCGCGTAGTAGCTGACCGCTTCCATCGACTTGTCGGCGAACTCGACGGCTGCGTCGGAACCGTAAGGAATGTGCTGCAGGTACAAGGCGTCCTGGAAGCCCATGATGCCCAGGCCGACCGGACGGTGCTTGAAGTTGGAGTTCTTCGCTTGTGGCACCGAGTAGTAGTTGATGTCGATAACGTTATCGAGCATGCGAACGGCGGTGTTCACGGTGCGTTCCAGCTTGGCGGTGTCCAGCTTGCCGTTGACGATGTGGTTCGGCAGGTTGATCGAGCCCAGGTTGCAAACGGCGATCTCGTCCTTGTTGGTGTTCAAGGTGATCTCGGTGCACAGGTTCGAGCTGTGGACCACGCCGACGTGCTGCTGCGGGCTGCGCAGGTTGCATGGGTCCTTGAAGGTCAGCCATGGGTGGCCGGTTTCGAACAGCATGGACAGCATCTTGCGCCACAGGTCCTTGGCCTGGATGGTCTTGAACAGCTTGACCTTGCCCGGGTACTCGGTCAGCGCTTCGTAGTACTCGTAGCGCTCTTCGAAAGCCTTGCCGGTCAGGTCGTGCAGGTCCGGTACTTCGGACGGCGAGAACAGGGTCCACTTGCCGTCATCGAAGACGCGCTTCATGAACAGGTCAGGGATCCAGTTGGCGGTGTTCATGTCGTGGGTACGACGGCGGTCATCACCGGTGTTCTTGCGGAGTTCGATGAACTCCTCGATGTCCATGTGCCAGGTTTCCAGGTAGGCACACACAGCGCCTTTGCGCTTGCCACCCTGGTTGACGGCAACGGCGGTGTCGTTCACCACTTTCAGGAACGGTACGACGCCCTGGGACTTGCCGTTGGTGCCCTTGATGTACGAACCCAGTGCACGCACCGGCGTCCAGTCGTTACCCAGGCCACCCGCGAATTTCGACAGCATGGCGTTGTCGTGGATCGCGTGGTAGATGCCCGACAGGTCATCCGGCACGGTGGTCAGGTAGCAGCTCGACAGCTGTGGACGCAGGGTACCGGCGTTGAACAGGGTCGGGGTCGAAGACATGTAGTCAAAGGACGACAACAGGTTGTAGAACTCGATCGCACGGTCTTCTTTCTGTTTCTCTTCGATCGCCAGGCCCATGGCCACGCGCATGAAGAAGATCTGCGGCAGTTCGAAACGCACGCCATCCTTGTGGATGAAGTAACGGTCGTACAGGGTTTGCAGGCCCAGGTAGGTGAACTGCTGGTCGCGCTCGTGGTTGATCGCCTTGCCGAGTTTTTCCAGGTCGAAGTCGGCCAGGACCGGGTTCAGCAATTCGAATTCGATACCCTTGGCGATGTAGGCAGGCAGGGCCTTGGCGTACAGGTCGACCATCTCGTGGTGGGTCGCGCTCTCGGCGACGCCGAGGAAGCCCAGGCCTTCGGCACGCAGGGTGTCCATCAGCAGGCGGGCGGTCACGAACGAGTAGTTCGGCTCACGCTCGACCAGGGTACGGGCGGTCATCACCAAGGCGGTGTTGACGTCGGTCAGGGCCACGCCGTCGTACAGGTTCTTCAGGGTTTCGCGCTGGATCAGGTCGCCGTCGACTTCTTCCAGGCCTTCGCACGCTTCGGTGACGATGGTGTTCAGGCGGCCCATGTCCAGCGGTGCCAGGCTGCCGTCGGCGCGGGTGATGCGGATCGACGGGTGAGCGTCGACAGCGGCTTCGACCGGAGCGTGGGCGGCGCGTTCTTTCGAGCGACCGTCACGGTAGATCACGTAGTCGCGGGCCACTTTCTGCTCGCCGGCACGCATCAGGGCCAGTTCGACCTGGTCCTGGATTTCTTCGATGTGGATGGTGCCGCCCGATGGCATGCGACGCTTGAAGGTGGCAGTGACCTGTTCGGTCAGGCGCGCCACGGTGTCGTGGATGCGCGACGAAGCGGCAGCGGTGCCGCCCTCAACTGCGAGAAACGCTTTGGTGATGGCGACGGTGATCTTGTCATCGGTGTAAGGAACGACAGTGCCGTTACGCTTGATCACGCGCAATTGACCAGGCGCGGTGGCGGACAGATCCGAATTCGAATCAGCGGCCTGCGGCAAGGTACCCTGCGGGTTCTCGCGAGTTGTGTCGGTTTGCATGGGGGTGTCTCCACATTCTCTATGTTTGTTTGGGCACCTTTACGGTGCCCACCGTTCTGTCCTGAAGCACTACAACCGACGTGGGTGTCGGGCATAACAACTTCGGGACAGTAGGAAAAAGGCTAATGAGGCCGTCCGTGCCGAAGTTCAGGTGCGAGCCTTTGCTCGATACCGCATTCCTTTCCAAGTGTCAGTAATGACTGCAACACCCGTACCGTTTTCACCATTTTGGGTCGAAATACAGTAGCCATCCGCACGCGCGGTTTGGTCTTCGAAAAATACGTTTGGTTCAACCGGAAAGACGCATGAAAAGCGCTTGAAATTGCTGTCCGGTTTGTGTTTGGTTTTTAGCTTAAAACCCTACATGTAGGGATTTTATAACGCGCTGGCTACAAGATAATGCGTTTTGGGGGGCGAATGCAACGTGCTGCCTGTGGATAAACTGTGCGTAAATTGTGTGTGAAAGAGGGAACCGGCGTGTAGGCCGCGACCTAGCTGGATTGAAGCTTTTTTCAGTGATTTTTAACGAACGAAAATGACTGATCAGGTTTTTAAGGGCGCGAACCCTATCACAAAAAACCTGGCTGTCCGAACGCATTTACCGGCTTGTGTTCTGCGTGGGCGACGTTTATACAATCGGTCAGCATGTATGCAATTTATCCACCCCTATCATTACAAAAAGACGGGCGGATCCTTCCTTATGAGCGTTCTGGCAAGTAGAGGTCACCGGTGGAGCAAGAAGCCTGGCAGGTATTGATTGTGGAGGACGATCAGCGTCTGGCCGAACTGACGCGCGATTACCTGCAAGCCAATGGCCTGAATGTGTCGATCGAAGGCAATGGTGCCTTGGCGGCGGCCCGCATCATCAAGGAACAACCGGACCTGGTGATTCTCGATCTGATGCTGCCGGGCGAAGACGGCCTGAGCATATGCCGCAAGGTTCGCGACCGGTATGACGGCCCGATCCTGATGCTCACCGCGCGCACCGACGACACCGACCAGATCCTCGGCCTGGACCTGGGGGCCGACGACTACGTGTGCAAGCCGGTGCGCCCGCGTTTGCTGCTGGCGCGCATCCAGGCCTTGCTGCGCCGCAGTGAAGCGCCGGAGGTCGTCCCGGAAAAACAACGGCGCCTGCAGTTCGGCCCGCTGGTGGTGGATAACGCATTGCGCGAAGCCTGGTTGCACGACAACGGCATCGAACTGACCAGCGCCGAGTTCGATTTGCTTTGGCTGCTAGTGGCCAACGCGGGGCGCATCCTGTCCCGGGAAGAAATCTTCACCGCGTTGCGCGGCATCGGCTATGACGGCCAGGACCGCTCCATTGACGTGCGCATCTCGCGCATCCGCCCGAAGATCGGTGATGACCCGGACCATCCGCGGCTGATCAAGACCGTGCGCAGCAAAGGCTACCTGTTTGTCCCCGAGGCCTGCGTAGACCCGACCCTGTGAACTCGATCTTCCTGCGGATCTACGGCGGCATGTGTGCCGCGCTGATACTGGTGGCGGTACTCGGTGTGCTGGCTTTGCACCTGCTCAATGAGGTGCGCGGCGAGCAGTATCGCGAACGCCTGGCCCACGGCACGTTTTCGCTGATGGCCGACAACCTGCAGCCGATGAACCAGACCGAACGCCGCCGGGCCCTGTTGGTGTGGGAGCGGCTGCTGGGGATTCCGCTCGCGCTGAAAACCTTTGCCCAGACCGACCTCGACCTCACCCAGCGCACCCGGGTATTGCGCGGCCAGGCCCTGGTGGAGCAGACCGGCCCGCATGCGGCCAGGGTTTATCGACTGGTCAGCGACCAGGAGCAGCTTGTTCTCACCGGTGAAGTCCAGCAGATCAGCGAACAACTCGCCCGGGCGACTATCTATCTGCTGGCAGACGAACTGGTGCGCTACCCGGTAGGCGAGCAACCGGTGCGTCTGGCGCAATTGAAACAGGACAAGGGGTTTGGCTTCGATTTGCGCCTGGTCACGGTCGAAGACGCCGACATGGACGAAGACCAGAGCCGTCGGGTGTCCGAGGGTGACACCGTGATGGCGCTGGGCAAGGAGGGCGATTCGATCCGGGTGTTCGCCGGCATGGTCGGCACGCCCTGGGTGCTGGAAATCGGCCCGTTGTACCAGATGAATCCTTATCCGCCGGAGTGGCTGGTGCTGATTGCCGCACTGGGGCTGAGCCTGATCGGTTTGATCGTCTACCTGCTGGTGCGGCAACTGGAGCGCCGCTTGCGCGGGCTGGAAGCGGCGGCCACGCGGATCGCCAAGGGCAGCCTGGAAACCCGTGTGCCGGCGCGGGGTGCAGACTCGGTAGGGCGACTGGCGTCGGCGTTCAACGGCATGGCCGAGCACCTGCAACAGCTGCTGGCCATTCAGCGAGAGCTGGTGCGTGCCGTGTCCCACGAATTGCGCACGCCGGTGGCCCGCCTGCGGTTTGGCCTGGAAATGATCGGCTCGGCCAAGACCCCGCAAGACCTGGAAAAATACTGCGAAGGCATGGACCACGATATCGAGGACCTCGACCGCCTGGTCGACGAGATGCTGACGTACGCGCGGCTGGAACAAGGCTCGCCAGCCCTGAATTTTCAGCGTATCGATCTGGATGCCTTGGTCAATCAGGTGATCGATGAGCTGGCGCCCTTGCGCGCCGAGGTCACGGTGCAGCGAGGGTTGTGCCTGTCGGCCGCCGACTGCGACGACGCCTGGGTCGAGGCCGAGCCGCGCTACCTGCACCGGGCGCTGCAGAATCTGGTGACCAATGCCATGCGCCACGCTCAATCGCGAGTCACCATCAGCTATCAGGTGGGGCAGCAACGTTGTCGGGTGGATGTCGAAGATGACGGGCCGGGTGTGCCGGAAATGGCCTGGGAGAAAATTTTCACGCCATTCCTGCGCCTCGACGACAGCCGCACCCGGGCCTCGGGCGGCCATGGCTTGGGATTGTCGATCGTGCGGCGGATCATCCATTGGCACGACGGTCGGGCGTTGATCGGCAAGAGCAAAAGCCTGGGCGGCGCATGTTTCAGCCTGAGCTGGCCGCGCAATCAGGAGAAACGCTGAGACCCCGCGCCCCAAATCCCCTGTAGGAGCTGGCTTGCCAGCGAAGAGGGCCTGACAAACAGCAAATATCTTTCAGGCCTTGATACTGACCAGACTCAACAACTGCCCATCCTTGACCCCGAACTGCGCCTCCAGCTCGGTGCCGTTACGCCATTCACCGGACAGGTCCGTCAGCAACCGCAACCGCACCTCACCTGACTCGGTCCACTCCAGCACCTCGGCGTGTTCAAAGTAGAAACGTTGCCGCACGATCGGGTAGAGCGCCTTGAACAGGCTCTCCTTCACTGAAAACGTCAGGGTGACCAGCAACGCGAGCTGATCGCGATGACCGGCGGCCATGCGCTGCAGTTCCGCCGGGGTGAGGATTTCCCCGGCCAGGCGTTCGGCACGTTCGGCATTGAGCAGGTTTTCCATGTCCATCCCCAACCCGCGCCAATGGCTTTTCTTCGCCACGATCGCCGCGGCCCGACCAGTGCTGTGGGTGATCGAACCGGTAATGTGCGCAGGCCAGACAGGCGCCCGGTCATCACCGATGGCCGGACTGAAGTTCAGGCCTTCCAGTTGTTGCAGGGCTGCGCGGGCGCAGATCCGCCCGGCGAGAAATTCTGCCTGGCGTTTGGCGACCGAGCGCTGAATGCTCGCGGGCGCCTCGATGGCGCTGCGCTGGAAATCATCGCTGAGCAGTTGCGACGTATCGAAGTGGGTACTCAACAGCACCGCATCGGGCAGCACCAGCGGCAGCGGCCAATGGGCGTCGAGGGGCGTGCAGAAGACGGGCAGGGCGGGGACGGGATTCATGTCGGGCATTTTGCCGGGTTGCCTTGATGCTGGGTAGTCCTGGGGGATTTGCTGCTGGAAAATCATCAAAACAGCTGGGTGGATATGGTTCAGCTCAGGTTAAGCGCGCGTTCAGGGTGAGTTCAGGGCGGCGTGAGTAGTCTTGCTCCGTAGCCAAAACAACACGAACTCAAGCACGAACTTATGAGGAGCTTCACCCATGACTGGAATCAAAAAACTGCTGCTGGCATTCACCGTTTTCGGCGCGAGCACTGCCGCATTCGGTGCCAACGACAATTTCGCCAGCCTTACTTATGGGCAGACCAGCGACAAGATCAAAAAGTCCAGCGCCTTGAACGATAATCTCAACCGTCCGAACGCCGACGGCGTGATTGCCAAGGACCACACCTGGGGCTTGCGTGTGGGGCAGCAAAACAGCCAAGGCCGTTACTACGCCACGTACGATAACGTGTCGGGCTCGCACAATGGCATTAAACTGCGTCAGGAGAACCTGTTGGGCAGCTACGATCTGTTCCATCCCTTGGGTGCTGACACCAGGCTATTCGGCGGTGCCTCCGCCGGGTTGACCAAATTGACCCAGGAGTCATCAGGCTTCAGTCGCGACACCAACTTCGGTTACACCATTGGCGCACAGGCAGGCATTCTGCAACAGGTTTCGCAAAACACTTCAGTTGAACTGGGGTACCGTTACCTGCGCAGCAACGCCAGCACCGAAATGAGCGCACAAGGTGGTAGCAAGCAGGGATCGCTGAGTTTGAATAGCAGCGCACAGACCTACCTTTCAGCCAACTATGCTTTCTGAAAAGCGTGTGCAGCAGGCTGCGCCGGATCAATCCAGGAGATTGTTCCGGCGCAGCCTGTTAGTCATGGAGGTGCGTCGATCGTGCCTCCGGGGTATTTGATTTGCCTGGGAGAGCGACATGAAATTGCTGGTTGTCGAGGATGAAGCGCTGTTGCGTCATCACTTGCAAACCCGCCTGACGGACAGCGGCCATGTGGTCGAGTCCGTGGCCAACGCCGTCGATGCGCTGTATCAGACCGAGCAGTTCAACCACGACCTGGCGGTGATCGATCTCGGCTTGCCGGGCATGGGCGGGCTGGATCTGATCCGTCAGTTGCGCTCGCAAGGCAAGACCTTCCCGATCCTGATCCTCACTGCACGCGGTAACTGGCAGGACAAGGTTGAAGGCCTTGCTGCCGGTGCCGATGACTATGTGGTCAAGCCCTTCCAGTTTGAAGAACTGGAAGCTCGGCTGAATGCCTTGTTGCGCCGCTCCAGCGGATTTACCCAGTCAACGATCGTTGCCGGGCCGCTGCTGCTGGACCTTAATCGCAAGCAGGCGTCCCTTGAGGAGCAACCACTGGCATTGACCGCGTATGAGTACCGGATTCTCGAGTATCTGATGCGCCATCATCAGCAGGTGGTCCCCAAGGACCGTTTGATGGAGCAGCTTTACCCGGACGATGACGAGCGCGATCCGAACGTGATCGAAGTGCTGGTCGGCCGTCTGCGTCGAAAACTTGAAGGTCCGTCCGGTTTCAAGCCAATCGAAACGGTGCGTGGCCTGGGCTATCTGTTCACTGAGCGTTGCACTTGATCGGTTCTCTTCGCGTTCGCCTGATGCTCGCCGCCACGATCCTCGCAGTATTGTTCATGCTGGCGTTGCTGCCGGCGATGCAGGGAGCGTTCAGCCTGGCGCTGCAGGACGCCATCGAGCAGCGACTGGCGTCGGACGTCACCACGTTGATCTCTGCTGCACGGGTCGAGGACGACCGCTTGCTGATGCCAGAACAGTTGCCCGACGAGCGCTTCAACCTGGCCGATGGCAACTTGCTCGGTTACATCTATAACCGCGAAGGTCAGTTAGTCTGGCGCTCGAAAGACACCCTGGTAAAGAACATCAATTACAAGCCGCGTTACGACGGGCGCGGTAATGAATTTGCCAGGATTCGCCAGGACACTGGCCAGGAATTCTTCGTCTATGACGTCGAGGTCAAACTGCTCGGCGGCAAAAACGCGGCGTTCAGCTTCGTCGCGTTGCAACCGGCGCGTGAATACGATGCTACGCTCGGCGGCCTGCGGGAAAACCTTTACCTGGGTTTCGGCGCGGCATTACTGGTGCTTCTGGCATTGCTATGGGGCGGCTTGTCCTGGGGGTTGCAGGCATTGCGCCGGCTGAGCCAGGAGCTGGACGAGATCGAAAGCGGCACCCGTGAAAGCCTGAGCGAGCAACACCCACGTGAGCTGCTGCGCCTGACCGGCTCTTTAAACCGATTGCTGCACAGCGAGCGTGAACAGCGTAGCCGTTATCGCGATTCCCTCGACGATCTGGCCCATAGCCTGAAAACCCCATTGGCGGTATTGCAGGGGGTCAGCGAAGGCATGGCGCAACGCCCTGAGGAGAGGGATCAGGCCTGGGTGCTGCAGACCCAGATCGAGCGCATGAGCCAACAGATCGGTTACCAATTGCAACGCGCCAGCCTGCGCAAGAGCGGACTGGTGCGCCATCAGGTACGCCTGCAACCGGTGTTGCAGAGCCTTTGCGATACGCTGGACAAGGTCTATCGCGACAAACAGGTGCAGGTTACCTTCGATTTGCCGCCGCAGTGTCTGGTCCCTATCGAGCAGGGCGCCTTGCTGGAAATGCTTGGCAATCTGCTGGAGAACGCCTATCGACTGTGCCTGAGCGAAGTGCGCATCAGCATGCATACCCTCGATGGTATCGAGATATGCGTGGAAGACGATGGCCCAGGCGTCCCGCTCGATCAGCGCACGCGGATCCTGCAGCGCGGTGAACGCCTGGACCGTCAGCATCCAGGACAGGGTATTGGCCTGGCGGTGGTCAAGGACATCATCGAAAGCTATAGCGCAAAACTCACCCTGGGGGACTCGCCCTTGGGCGGTGCCGCCTTCCGCATTCATTTTCCGCTGGCGTGATCTTGTAGGAGCCGGCTTGCTGGCGATGGCGATCGTACAGACGCTATCGCCAGCAAGCCGGCTCCTACAAATCCCTGGCCCGGTAAGCCCCCGGCGTCAGCCCGGTCCACTTCTTGAATGCCCGGTGAAACGCCGAGGGCTCGGAAAACCCCAATTGCTCGGCGATCTGTTGCAAGGGCAAGTCGTTGCGGCCCAGGTGATAAATGGCAATGTCGCGGCGTAGCTGGTCCTTGAGTTCCTGAAAACTGGTGTTTTCTTCACGCAGATGCCGACGCAGCGTTTGCGGGCTGATATGCAGGTGCTCAGCCACGGCCTCCAGGTCCGGCCAGGGGGAGCGGTCGCGACTGAGCAGGCGTCGCAACTGGCTGCTCAGGCTATGGCCGTCGTCCGGGCGCGATAACAGATCGGCAGGCGAGCGTTCAAGGAACTGCTTGAGCGTGCGTTCGTCCTGTAGCAGTGGCATGTTCAGGTAGCGGCCGTGGAACAGCAGGCTGCTTTGATGTGCCGAAAACTCGAGCGGGCACGAGAACAGCAGCTCGTATTCGGCGCCATGTTCCGGTCGCGGGTAGCTGAACGTGGCGTGCTCCAGTCGAATACGCTGGCCGATCAACCAGCTGGCGAAGCGATGCCAGATCACCAATAGACATTCGCTGAGGAAATGTTCCGGGTCCCAGAGTTGCGAATCGTCCAGACTCAGTCGAATCATTCCGTCTTCGCGGGTCAGCGTCAGGCGCGGGGCGTCCGGGAATAGGCTATAAAACAATAATCCGCGATGCAGTGCCTTATCCAGATTGCGGCAATGGATCACGGCATGACACATCATCGCGAAGCTGCCGGGCTTGCTGATGCCCCGGCCGAAACCCAGGTATTCGTCGTCCAGCGCGAGCCATAGTGCCTGTATCAGCCGGGTGAACTGTTCTGGAGGGATGCGCGCTCGAGGCTCGTCGAGCAGCTCGGGGCTGATCCCCACTTGCTGCAGCAGTATCGAATAATCGTAGCCACGCCGTTGCGCGCCACCGAGGGCGGCACGGGCGAAATGACTGGCAATGGTGCGTTCGCGCATAGAGGCAAGTCCGTCCATAGAACGACGGATGGTAGCCGCGCTGCATGGGCATGAACAAGGCGGATATCCGCCAGATTACAGGATGTGATTCGACGGCTGGGCGGAAATCCGCCACTGCGCAGTCGTCGTGTGTTGACCCGCACCAACCTGCAACCCTTGATGCCATAAGGCTTTCAGGCTTTTCCTACAAGGTGGCACGAGCCTTGCGATAGAACCCGTAGATGCCTGCCGTCGCGCAGCTCGAAAAAACAAATCCCTCCAGTGCAGGAGGGTTCGCAATTGAGTTGGGGTGGGCAACAGTCGGATGTTGTCGCCGCGCACTCTTGAGGAACTTTGCAATGACGACTCGTCAGCCACTGTACAAATCCCTGTATTTCCAGGTGATCGTTGCAATTGTCATCGGTATTTTGCTCGGTCACTTCTATCCACAGCTCGGTGTGGCCGTAAAACCGCTGGGTGACGGGTTCATCAAGCTGATCAAGATGATCATCGCGCCGATCATCTTCTGTACCGTCGTCAGCGGTATCGCTGGCATGCAGGACATGAAGTCGGTCGGCAAGACCGGCGGTTACGCATTGCTGTACTTCGAGATCGTTTCGACCATCGCGCTGCTGGTGGGCCTGGTGGTGGTCAACATCGTCCAGCCGGGTAACGGCATGCACATCGACGTGACCACCCTGGATGCCTCCAAGGTTGCCCAGTATGTCGCTGCTGGCGCTGACCAAAGCGTCATCGGCTTCCTGCTCAATGTGATTCCGTCCACCATCGTCGGCGCGTTCGCCACGGGCGACATCCTGCAAGTGCTGATGTTCTCGGTGATCTTCGGTTTCGCCCTGCATCGCCTGGGTGCCTACGGCAAGCCGCTGCTGGACTTCATCGATCGTTTCGCCCACGTGATGTTCAACATCATCAACATGATCATGAAGCTCGCGCCGATCGGTGCCTTCGGTGCCATGGCCTTCACCATTGGTGCCTACGGTGTCGGCTCGCTGGTGCAACTGGGCCAGCTGATGGCCTGCTTCTACATCACTTGCCTGCTGTTCATCCTGATCGTGCTGGGTTCGATTGCCCGCCTGCACGGCTTCAGCGTGCTGAAGATGATCCGCTACATCCGTGAAGAACTGTTGATCGTGCTGGGTACTTCCTCTTCGGAGTCGGTGCTGCCGCGCATGCTGATCAAGATGGAGCGTCTGGGGGCGCAGAAGTCCGTGGTTGGCCTGGTGATCCCGACCGGCTACTCGTTCAACCTCGACGGTACGGCGATCTACCTGACCATGGCGGCTGTGTTCATTGCCCAGGCCACCGACACCCACATGGACATCACCCACCAGATCACCTTGCTGGTGGTGTTGCTGCTGTCTTCCAAGGGGGCTGCGGGCGTTACCGGTTCGGGCTTCATCGTACTGGCGGCGACCCTGTCCGCCGTTGGCCACCTGCCGGTTGCCGGCCTGGCGCTGATCCTGGGTATCGACCGCTTCATGTCCGAAGCCCGTGCACTGACCAACCTGGTCGGTAACGCCGTTGCCACCATCGTCGTGGCGAAGTGGGTCAAGGAGCTGGACACCGACGTGCTGCAATCCGAGCTGGCGTCTGGCGGTCGCGGCATTGCCGACGAGCCTAAAGACGATGTTCTGGGCCACGTCGAAGAGGTAGCCCCGACCAACGCCAGGTAAGTCTTGTTGAATGAAAAACCCGCTTCGGCGGGTTTTTTCATGCCCGGGATTTGAGCACAACGGTCATTGCATGTGGCGCATAAGGTGATTGCTGCAAAGCGCTTGGCTGCCTAGGCTGGGGCATCATCCAGGGAGAATTCTCATGCTCGGTCCACTGGCATCACTCAAGGTACTGGATTTCTCGACACTGCTGCCGGGTCCGTTCGCTTCGCTATTGCTGGCGGACATGGGCGCCGAGGTGCTGCGCATCGAATCACCCACCCGCATGGACCTGCTGCGCGTGCTGCCGCCCCACGATCAGGGCGTTTCGGCCAGCCATGCCTACCTCAATCGCAACAAACGCAGCCTGGCCCTGGATCTCAAGCAGCCCGAAGCGCTGGAAGTGATCACGCAATTGCTGCAGGACTACGACATCGTGCTGGAGCAGTTCCGCCCCGGCGTCATGGAGCGATTGGGGTTGGGCTATGAGGCCCTGAAAGCGATCAATCCCCGGCTGATCTATGTTTCGATCACCGGTTACGGCCAGACCGGCCCCTACAAGGACCGCGCCGGCCATGACATCAACTACCTTGCCCTGGCCGGGCTTGCGAGCTATAGCGGACGCGCCGACAGTGGCCCGCTGCCGCTGGGCATGCAGGTGGCAGACATCGCCGGTGGCTCGCTGCACGGGGTCATCGGCCTGCTGGCGGCCGTGATAGCACGCCAGCACACCGGGCAGGGCCAGCATCTGGACGTGAGCATGACCGATTGCGCGTTCAGCCTGAACGCCATGGCGGGTGCCGGGTACCTGGCTTGTGGGATCGAACCGGGTCAGGAAGACCAGGTGCTCAATGGCGGCAGCTTCTATGACTATTACCGCTCCCGGGATGGGCGCTGGTTGTCGGTGGGCAGCCTGGAACCGGGGTTCATGAAACAGTTGTGTGTGGCGCTGGGGCTGGAGGAGTGGGCGAGCCTGGGGTTATCTGCGCAGCCTGCACAGCAACGCCAGCTCAAGGAGGCGTTGAAGACTGAGTTCGAAAAGCATGACTTTGCCGAGTTGTGCGCGCTGTTCGCCGAGCTCGATGCGTGTGTCGAGCCGGTCTTGAGCCTGGGTGAGGCGGTGCGGCATCCGCAGTTGCAAGCGCGGGAACTGGTGGCTGAAGTGCCGCGGGGGGATGGTTCGAGTCAGGCGCAGATGGCTTGTCCATTGAAGTTTTCAAGCGGGTTGCCGGAGCCCAGGCATATTGGCGCGGCGCTGGGGCAGCATACCGATCAGGTGTTGGGGGAGTTGGGGTTTGGTGTAGAGCGGATTGAGGAACTTCGGCGTGCCAAGGTAATTCTCTAGCGCCTGTCAGGCCGCCATCGCCAGCAGGCTGGCTCCCACAATGGATCTTCCCCTGTGGGAGCCAGCCTGCTGGCGAAGAGGTCGACCCAGACACCACAAATCTCACTACTCGATGCGCATTTCCCCACTGAACACCAAGGTGTTGCGACACCGCCGACACAAATACCGCCGCCCCTGCCGCACCAAACCATGACGCTGCGCCGAGAACGGGAAATCGCTGTCGGCGCACGGGCACTTGTAGATGTAGCGGGTCACGCTGCGGCGTTTGACGTCGTAGGTGTGGCAACGGTTGGGGGGCAATTCGTACACGCCGCGCATGATCAGTTGCCACTCTTCGCCATGGGGCTGGATGCGGTCACCGAACAGTTGATGGGCGATCAGGTGCGCGACCTCGTGGGCGACGGTCTGCTTGAGAAAATCTTCGGTGTTTTCCCGGTACAGCTGCGGATTGAAACGCAGCAGGTTCTCGTGCAGGTGCGCGACACCGGCTTTTTGCCCGCGCAGCTTGAAGCTCACCACAGGACGTTTGAAAGGTCGTTTGAAAAAGGATTCGGCTTGTTGAAAACAGTCTTCGACGCGGGTATTGAGTTGCTCGGGCATGCTTGATGGATCTCCAGAGCAGTCCAGTATGCCGCAAGCCCGGGGCCTTGCGAATCTGCGAAGCGCCGAATGGTCTTCGGCGCTCTTGTGGCGCGGGCATTAAAAGGCCGCCTTGCGGCGGCCTGTGTCGGCAGATCTGATTTTTTTGTGGTGAGTGTTAATTGGTATAGACCGGCCCCACGCCGAGTCCCCAGACAATCACGGTGAACGCCATGATGGCGACCAGCACCACCAGGCCTACGGCGAGCACCGAACTTGAAAACAGAAAGCCCTCGTCAGATGGAATGTTCATGAAGGTTGGCAGCCCCACATACAGCAGGTAGACCGTGTAGCAGATGGCCGCAGTGCCAACGACCATCCCCAGCCACAGGTGGGGGTACAGGGCCGCCAGGCCGCCGACGAACAGCGGTGTAGCGGTATAGGTTGCGAACGCGATGCAGCGTGCCAGGCTCGGATTGGCGTCATAGGTGCGGGCCATCCAGTGGATGAACGCACCCATTACCGCTACGCCGCCAAGCATCGCCAGGTACGACATGACTGTCATCCATAGTGCGCTTTCCACGGTCAGCATCACCGGGGGGCGATTGCCGATGACCCAGCCCACCTGCGTAGTCCCGATAAAGGCCGATACCGCCGGTATCGCCGCCAGGATCAGCGTGTGGGTCAGGTACATGTGGCTGATACTTTCTTCCTGATCGCCACGAATCTCTTTCCATTCTTGGTCAGGGTGGGTGAAGAGCCCCACTACGTGATGGATCATGCCAGTCACTCCTCTTGTTTTTACCGTCGCCCCCCAGTGGAGCGCCCTACGGGCCAATGTGGCCAAGTAAGTAATAGGTCTGTATGTGATTGCGACCTTATGACGCAGTATAGGAAGGTCTTAACCCCACAGGGGGTAGGGCTTAGAGCAAATTGCGCTGTAAAGCACCCGGGTAATCGCTGTTGCATCTGTAGGGCACGCGATCCCGTCGGGGTACTTCGTTCCTGATGGGTTTTTGCGTAAAATGCGCGCCTTTCGTCACACCTCACGGATTTCGCGTCATGGGCACTCTTACGGTCAACCAGAACAAACTGCAAAAGCGCCTTCGCCGACAGGCCGGTGAGGCGGTCGCCGATTTCAACATGATTGAAGACGGTGACAAGGTCATGGTCTGCCTGTCCGGCGGCAAGGACAGCTACACCATGCTTGATGTGCTGATGCACTTGCAGAAGGTCGCGCCGATCAAGTTCGAGATCGTGGCCGTGAACATGGACCAGAAACAGCCGGGTTTCCCCGAGCATGTGCTGCCGGCCTACCTCAAGGAACTGGGGATCGAGTACCACATCGTCGAGAAAGACACCTACTCGGTGGTCAAGGAGCTGATCCCGGAAGGCAAGACCACCTGCTCCCTGTGCTCGCGCCTGCGTCGCGGTACGCTCTACACCTTTGCCGACGAAATCGGCGCGACCAAGATGGCTCTCGGCCATCACCGCGACGACATCGTCGAGACGTTCTTCCTGAACATGTTCTTCAACGGTTCGCTCAAGGCCATGCCGCCGAAATTGCGCGCCGATGACGGGCGCAACGTGGTGATCCGCCCGTTGGCCTACTGCAACGAGAAGGACATTCAGGCCTACTCGGACCTCAAGCAGTTCCCGATCATCCCGTGCAACCTCTGTGGCTCCCAGGAAAACCTGCAGCGCCAGGTGGTCAAGGAAATGCTGCAGGATTGGGAGCGCAAGACCCCCGGCCGTACCGAAAGCATTTTCCGCAGCCTGCAGAACGTGATCCCGTCGCAACTGGCGGACCGCAACCTGTTCGACTTCACCAGCCTCAAGATCGACGAAAGCGCCGCTTCGCGTTTCGTCAATGTGGTCAACCTCTAAACAAAATTGTGGGAGCGGGCTTGCTCGCGAAGGCGCTGTGCCAGTCGACAACAATGTTGAATGACGCAGCGCATTCGCGAGCAAGCCCGCTCCCACAGGTTTATTGCTTCGTTTTAATCCTCAGGAGAGGGCATGCGCGATTACAAGTGGCTGAACGAATACTGTCTGAACCGCTTCGGTTCGGCCGCTGAACTGGAAGCCCATCTGCCCCTGCCCAAGACCCCGGCGCAATTGCGCAAGATCAGCGATGACCGCTACCTCTCGACCATGGCATTGCGCGTCTTCCGCGCCGGGCTCAAGCACAGCCTGGTGGACGCCAAGTGGCCAGCCTTCGAAGAAGTGTTTTTCAAATTCGACCCGGAAAAAGTCGTGCTGATGAGCGCCGAACACCTTGAGCGGCTGATGCAGGACACGCGGATCATCCGCCATCTGGGCAAGCTCAAGAGCGTGCCGCGCAATGCGCAGTTCATTCTGGACGTGGCCCATGAAAAGGGCAGCTTCGGCGCGCTGATTGCCGATTGGCCAGTGACCGATATCGTCGGGCTCTGGACCTTCCTGAAAAAACGCGGCCATCAGTTGGGCGGTCTGTCGGCGCCGCGATTCTTGCGCATGGTCGGCAAGGACACCTTTGTGCCGAGCTATGACGTGGTGGCGGCGTTGAATGCGCAGAAGATTGTCGACAAGGTGCCGACCAGCTTGCGCGACCTGGCGTTGGTGCAGGAAGTGTTCAACCAGTGGCATGAGGAAAGTGGCGGGCGGCCGATGAGCCAGATCTCGATGATGCTGGCTTACACCGTCAATCATTGAGACCGCGTGGCTCCAATCGCCAGCAGGCTGGCTCCCACATTGGATCTGCGCAGGACACAAGTCCCCTGTGGGAGCCAGCAGGCTGGCTCCCACATTGGATCTGTGCAGGACACAAGTCCTCTGTGGGAGCCAGCCTGCTGGCGATTGCATTCTGTCAGGCGACGGAGATCTCGCCCTCGCCAGCCAACTTGCGGTTCAACTGATACCGCCACCGCACATACAACAGTGCCGAACAGAACACCGCCAGGCTTGCGGCCATCTCCAGCACACCGAAGAACTGCCGGTTCGGGTCATAGGCGGCCAATGCGCCCTTGATGAAATACAGGTTCACCACAAAGCACATCCATGAATGCCCACGGGCATTGCCGACAATCATCCCCGGCGCGAGCAGCAACAACGGCACCAGCTCGATCAGCAGAATCACCCACGGCCGCGCACCGTGCAGGTCAGCGACCATCAGGTAGTAAACGCAGAGCAATCCCACCAGGCCAAGGAAACACAGCAGGCTGATGACGCGCATGACCCGAACCCGTGGTTCAAGCCATTCGATAGCGGGCAGGACCTTCGGCTTCTTGGCCACCCTCAACCCTCCAGTTTCTGAGCAGTCTTGGCCAAGCGCATACCGAGTGCGCGACACAACGCCACTTCGTGGGTATCCAGGCCGCTTTTGCCATCGGCACCGGCATGATGGCTGGCGCCGTACGGCGTGCCGCCGCCCTGGGTTTCCAGGAGTGCCGACTCGCTGTAGGGCAGGCCGGTGATCAGCATGCCGTGGTGCAACAACGGCAGCATCATCGACAGCAGGGTGGTTTCCTGCCCGCCATGCAGGCTTGCGGTGGAGGTGAACACACCGGCAGGCTTGCCGACCAGGGCGCCGGTCAGCCACAGGTTGCTGGTGCCGTCGAGGAAGTACTTGAGCGGCGCCGCCATGTTGCCGAAGCGGGTCGGACTGCCCAGCGCCAGGCCTGCGCAGTTCTTCAGGTCATCGAGGCTGGCGTAGAGCGCGCCTTCGTCCGGGATATCCGGGGACACGGCTTCGCATTCGGTGGAAATCGCCGGTACCGTGCGCAGTCGGGCTTCAAGGCCGGCCTGTTCGACGCCACGGGCAATCTGCCGGGCCATTTCATTGGTCGAACCGCTGCGGCTGTAATACAGCACCAGAATGTACGGCGCACTCACGGCAACAGCTCCAGGACCTGCTCTGGCGGACGGCCGATGATGGCCTTGTCGCCGACTTCGAGGATCGGTCGCTCCATCAGTTTCGGGTGGGCGGCGATGGCGGCGATCAACTGCGCCTCGCTCAGGCTGCTGTCGGCCAGGTTCAGGGTCTTGTATTCGTCTTCGCCGGTGCGCAGCAGTTGCCGCGCACTGATCCCGAGTTTGCCCAGCAGGCTCTGGATTTGCGCGGCGTCCAGCGGCGTTTCCAGGTAGCGGACCACCGTCGGGGTCAGGCCGCGGGCTTGCAGCAGTTCGAGCGCACCGCGGGATTTCGAGCAGCGCGGGTTGTGATAAAGCGTCAGATCGGTCATGAGCGGGTCGCATCTTGCGTAAGGTGGCGGCTATTCTAACTGGGCAGCGCCTAATCCTGAACCTTGGCAGGCGACGGGTCGCAGGCGCTTTCAATTTTTGACAAGGAACACGACATGACAAGGCGACTGGCAGCGGCATTGACGATTATCGGGGCGTTGATGCTGGGGGGCTGCGGTAACGACTACGGGATCGATCAGAACGGACAGAAGGTCGCCGCCGAGCGTCTGGACGGCAAATGGCTGGTGATCAATTACTGGGCCGAATGGTGCGGCCCGTGTCGTACCGAGATTCCGGAGCTGAACACCCTGGCCGAGCAGCTCAAGGACAGGAAGATCGGCGTGTTCGGGGTCAACTTCGACAACGTGCAGGGCGAAGAGCTGAAAAGTGCCAGCGAGAAACTCGGGATCAAGTTCACCGTGCTGGCGCAGGACCCTTCCGAGTTGTTCGAATTGCCGCGCAGCGAGGCGTTGCCGGTGACCTACATCATCGATAACAAGGGCAAGGTGCGGGAGCAGTTGATGGGCGAGCAGACGGCGGCGGGGGTGGTGGCCAAGCTCGAAGCATTACAGGCGAAAAATTAGGCGGGTGGCAACGACAAACCGTGTAGGAGCTGGCTTGCCAGCGAAGAGGTCCGACAGTCCAGCGAAATGGTCAAAGACGCCTTCGCCGGCAAGCCGGCTCCTACAGGTTTAGAGGGGATCAACCCTCTTCCAGCCACCAGCGCAGCGGCTTGCCTTCGGCAGGCCAGAAACGCATCTGGTCGATGGACGAGACATCCCAGCGCTGCACGCCTTCCAGTGCCTGGAGGAAGCGTTTTTCCTGCTCCATCAGGGCCGGCGCACAGAGTTTGCGGGTGCTGCCGATCTTGCCGAAGCTCAGCTTGTGGCCTTCCAGGGTGTACGGCGCGAACCAGTGGTTGCAGCCGCCGTTACCGTAGGCGCGACCGTCTTCACCCAGGGTGATGGTCAGGTGGCTGTAATCCATCAACGGACGCTCGCCGATCCACTCCAGGATGTAGCTGCGGTTTTGTTCAAGTTGCACTGGTTCGGCGGCGCAGCCCACCAGGCTGGCACCGACCATCGCGGTCAGGGCGAGGCGTTTCATCACGCAGGCTCCTGGCATTTGGGGCACAGGTGCTTTTCGCCAATGGTGGTCCAGCCCAACTCGGCAATCCGCGCGGTGGCGGCAGGCTTTTCAGCCTTGTTGCCAAGCTTGGCGTCCACGGCGAACTCGAAACTCAGTTCTTTGGCGCAGCTGTCGCAATTCACCTGCCAGGTATGGATCGCCAGTTCGCCGAACACCGGGCCACTGGCCACCGCGACCCATTGGCCAGGAGGGTTGATGAGGTGGCGAACCGTTTCGACGGTCAGGCGCATGGACAAGTCCTTGGCGCCCTTGAGGGTCACGACCAGCACGTCATTATTACGAATCGAGCCGCCGTTGCCGGTGACCTGATAACGCCCCGGCACCAGGGCGCGGCATTCGGTGAGGGTGTGTTGCGGGTTCATCAGGGTGTAGCGGAAATCGTGTTCGACCATGGGTCCTCCAAATATGCGCAATATGCTAGCACGGGCATAAGCGCAGCATGGCGCGGGCATATGACCTTCGATCAGGTTCAATCACCCTCGACCTGATTCTCTGGCGCGCCGGACGCCCACGCCGCGATGTTCTGCAGGGTGGTCGCGGCAATCGCGCCCAGGGCTTCGCGGGTCAGGAAGGCCTGGTGGGCCGTGACGATTACGTTGGGGAAGGTCAGCAACCGCGCCAGTACATCGTCCTGCAACGGCAGGTCGGAACGGTCCTCGAAGAACAACTGGGCCTCTTCTTCATACACATCCAGTCCCAAATAACCCAGTTGGCCGCTCTTCAAGGCATCGATCAGCGCCGGGGTGTCCACCAGGCCGCCGCGGCCGGTGTTGATCAGCATGGCGCCTGGCTGCATGTGCGCCAGGGTCTGGCGGTTGATCAAATGCTTGCTCTGGGCATTGAGCGGACAGTGCAGGCTGATGATCTGCGACTCGGCCAGCAACTGCGGCAAGTCCAGGTAGCGGGCGCCAAGGGCTTCGACCTGGGGATTGGGGAACGGGTCGTAGGCCAGCAACTGGCAGCCGAACCCGTGCATGATTTTCGCGAAAGTCGCGCCGATCTGCCCGGTGCCGACCACGCCGACGGTCTTGCCCACCAGGTCGAACCCCGTCAGCCCGTGCAGGCTGAAATCGCCTTCGCGGGTGCGGTTGTAGGCGCGGTGCAGGCGGCGGTTGAGTGCCAGGATCAGGGCGACGGCATGCTCGGCCACGGCGTGGGGCGAATAGGCCGGGACCCGCACGATCGCCAGCCCCAGGCGCTTCGCCGCCGCGAGGTCGACATGGTTGTAGCCGGCCGAGCGCAGGGCGATCAGGCGAGTACCGCCTGCAGCCAGGCGTTCGAGCACCGGGGCGCCGAGGTCATCATTGATGAAGGCGCAGACCACCTCGTGATGCTCCGCCAGCGCCACGGTGTCGAGGCTCAGGCGTGCCGGCTGAAAGTGCAGCTCGATACCGGGCGGCAGGTGGGCGGCGAGAAAGCTGTCGCGGTCGTAGGTCTGGCTGCTGAAAAGTATCGTGCGCATGTGGTCCTCCTGGAATGTGCATCAGGCGTTGATGCGCGCCTGGGCCGCCAGGCGATTGATCGCCCGGTCGAGGTCTTCAAGTGCGCCAAAGGCCTTCGGGTCTTTCTGCTTGAGCAGGGTTTCACTGCGTTGGCAGGCGGCGCGCAGTTGCGGTACGCCGCAATAACGGGTCGCGCCGTGCAGGCGATGAACCCGCTCGATCAGGGTGTTGTGGTCGTTGCTTTGCTGGGCCTGGCGGATGGCTTCACGGTCGGCTTCCAGCGACGCCAGCAGCATTGCCAGCATGTCGGCGGCCAGATCGGCCTTGCCGGCAGCCAGGCGCAACCCTTCTTCGTGATCGAGCACCTGCAACTCGTAGGTGCTGCCGTGGCTGTCGCCTGCGCGGTCCGGTGTGTGGTTGCGCAGTGCCAGCCCGCTCCATTTGAGGACCACCTGCGCCAGTTGCCGCTCGCTGATCGGCTTGGTCAGGTAATCGTCCATGCCGCTTTGCAGCAAGGCGCGTTTTTCGTTGGCCATGGCATGTGCGGTGAGGGCCACGATCGGCAGCGGCGTGCAATGCCGTTCGCTTTCCCATTGGCGGATCGCTTCGGTACTTTGGCGCCCATCCATGCCGGGCATTTGCACGTCCATCAGCACCAGGTCGAACGTCTCGTTCTGCACCGCCTTGATCGCCGCATAACCACTTTCCACGGCGAGCACCTTGGCGCCCATGTCTTCGAGCAGGGTTTGCACCAGCAGCAGATTGGCCGGGTTGTCGTCGACGCACAGCACCTTCGGCGCGCGGCTGGACACCGGCTCGCTGGCTTCGCTGCGCAACTGCCGCGGGTTGACCAGGTCGGACAGCGCACGCCGCAGCTTGCGGGTGCAAGCCGGTTTGGCCTGGAGCTGGCTGTGGGGGTTCGGCACCGACAGGTGGAACAGCGTCTGTTCGGTGGTGGGACACAACACCAGCACTTTGCAGCCCAGGTGCTCGAGGTCCCAGATGTGCTGGTTGAGGCGTTCCGGTGGCATGTCGTTGCTGGTGATCCCGAGCACCGCGAGTTCGATCGCCTGATCGGTCTGATGCGCGCCGGTGACGCCGTTCGCCAGGCTCTCCAGGGTAGTGAACGGGGTGACGTCCAGGCCGCAGTCTTCCAGTTGATGCTGCAACGCCTGGCGCGCCAGCTCATGGTTTTCCAGCACGGCAATCCGCCGACCGAGCAGCGGCGCGCTCGGCAGGTCTTCGGCATCGTCGCGGGCCTTGGGCAGGTTCAGGCTGATCCAGAACTCCGATCCCTCGCCCGGGGTGCTATCGACACCAATCTCGCCCCCCATTTGTTCGATCAGGCGCTTGGAGATCACCAGCCCCAGGCCGGTGCCGCCGGGTTGCCGCGACAGCGAGTTATCGGCCTGGCTGAAGGCCTGGAACAACGCGCGCACATCCTGGCTCGACAGGCCGATGCCGGTGTCCTGGATGCTGATGCGCAGTTGCACGCTGTCTTCGTGTTCTTCCTCGAGCATGGCCCGGGCGACGATGGTGCCCTCGCGGGTGAACTTGATCGCGTTGCTGACCAGGTTGGTCAGGATCTGCTTGAGCCGCAACGGATCGCCCACCAGCGACAGGGGCGTGTCGCGATACACCAGGCTGATCAGCTCCAGCTGTTTAGCGTGGGCTGCGGGGGCGAGAATGGTCAATGTGTCCTGCAGCAGGTCACGCAGATTGAACGGAATATGGTCGAGCACCAGCTTGCCGGCCTCGATCTTCGAAAAGTCGAGGATCTCGTTGATGATGCCCAGCAGGCTGTCGGCAGACTTTTCGATGGTGCCCAGGTAATCGAGCTGGCGCGGGGTCAGCTCGCTTTTTTGCAACAGGTGGGTGAAGCCAAGGATGCCGTTGAGCGGCGTGCGAATTTCATGGCTCATGTTGGCCAGGAACTCGGACTTGATCCGGCTCGCCTCCAGGGCTTCCATGCGCGCCAGGTCGAGTTCGATGTTCTGGATCTCGATGGTCTCGAGGTTCTGGCGCACGTCCTCGGTGGCCTGGTCGATGCTGTGTTGCAGTTCTTCCTGGGCATTCTGCAGGGTGCCGGCCATGCGATTGATGCCGGAGGCCAATTCATCCAGCTCCTGGCTGCCCAGGGGCGGCAGGCGGGTTTCCAGGTGACCGTCCTTGAGTTGGGCCACGGCCTGTTTGATCTGGGTCAGCGGCCGATTGATCGTGCGGCCCATGCGCAAGGCCAGTAGCGCCGCGCCCCCGAGGCCGGCGCCGATCATCAGCAGGCTGGCGAACAGACTGCGGTAGCCACGCAACAGCATGCCATTGTGGGACAGCTCGAGTTCGACCCAGCCCAGCAGGCGGTCGGCTTCATCGGGAATCACGTCGCCGGCCAGGTTGCGGTGTTTGCCGAACACCGGCAGCAGGTAACGCGTGGCTTCGCTGCCACTGCGGCGCAGCATTTGCGAACCTTCGCCCATGGGCGCCTGGGTCAGCATGATCGGCCCGGCGTGGGCCAGCGGCGTGCGGTCCGGGGCCAGGAAGGTCACGGCGCGCACGTCCGGCTGTTCCAGGGACTGGGTGGCGATACGTTCCAGCAGTTCGTTGTTGTTGTGGCCCATGGCGGGCGCCACCAGCGGCGCCAGTTGCTCGGCGATCATTTCGCCGCGCTGCAGGAGTTGGGTCTGCAGGTCCGATTGCTGCATCCAGGTGAAATAGCCGCCCAGGACCAATGCCATCAGGCTGGTCGGCAGCAGCGTCAGCAACAGCACGCGGCCTTTGATTCCCAGTTTCGTCAGCACGCCTCTCTCCTGCAACCGGCTATTTATAGGGCAGCGCATGCGTCCGGCACGCGCCACTTGCGCAGTGTAGCGATTTGCACGCGGGCGATCCTCGGTAATTGATGTCGTCACTCGTCGGTTGTTCGTGGGCTTTTGCGTCTTGCGCAAGCCCTCGGGTTGCCCCGGGCGAGGCAATCTTGAATAATTAACAACTGAGAATTATTTGCAGATAATAATGACGACCATCAGCGCTGGCCATCCCCGTATCCTCGCCATCGAAGACGATCTCGTACTCGGTGCCTATGTCCATGAACATCTGGGCCGTAGCGGCTTTCAGGTAACCTGGTGCCAGAATGGCCAGGAAGGCCTGGACATGGCCCGCGAGCAAGCCTTCGATGTGGTGTTGATGGACATCCTGTTGCCGGGGCTGGACGGGCTGGCGGCGCTGACGCAACTGCGCCGCAGCCATTCCACCCCGGTGTTGCTGATGTCGGCACTCGGCGCCGAGGCCGATCGCATCAGCGGCTTTCAACTGGGGGCCGATGATTACCTGCCCAAACCCTTCAGCATGGCCGAGTTGCGCGTACGTATCGAAGCCATCCTGCGCCGGGTAGCGCTCGATCGCCGGCCGACGCCGATGGCGCTGGTGGCCGAGGTGGACAGCCTGCGTTTCGACGACGAGCGCTGCGACGTATTTTATCGGCAGCAGCCTGCCGGCCTGACCCGCAGTGAATATCGCCTGCTGGAAACCCTGAGCCGCAGCGTCGATGAAGTGTTGAGCAAGGCCTTCCTTTATCAGCAGGTCCTGCAACGAGGTTATGCCGCCCACGATCGCAGCCTGGACATGCACATCAGCCAGATTCGCCGCAAACTCAAGGCCATCGGCTATACCGAGCGCGAGGTGCGCACGGTCTGGGGCAAGGGCTACATCCTGAGTGCCGGCGATGAAATGTAACTTGCCGGGCCGGCATTCGCTGTTCTGGAAACTGGCCTGCCTGTTGGTGGCGTTCTGCCTGCTGATGATCTGGTTGAGCTGGTCCTGGGGCCGCTACATGGAGCAGCGCAACCAGTTCCTCTCGGACGAGGCCCGAGGCACCTTGACGCGTTATGCCGCCGAGGCGGAACAGGCGTGGCAACAGCGCCGGACCGAGGGGGTCGATGACTGGCTGCAGACCATGCATCGCCAGGAAAAGAGTTGGGTCGGTGTCATTGGCGGTGACCTGCAGTCCTTGAGCAGCTTTGCGCTGACGGACGATGAAATTGAACACCTGACGTTTCTGCGCGGCCTGGATTGGCCTATCCACAAGAAAGGCCGGCCGTGGATGCGGGTGCCGTTTCCCGGCGATCCTTCCGTCGGCAGCCTGGTGATCGAACTGCCCCAACGCTTTGTGCCGGGACGCTATCGGGTGTTCTGGCGGGTGATCACCAACGGCGTGATTCCCGGGTTGTTCACCTTGCTGTTGTGCGTCGGCCTGTACCGCTTGCTGGTGGTGCCGCTCAATCACCTGCGCGAACAAGCCAACGCCTGGCGTGCCGATCAGCTCAACGTGCGACTGTCGCGCCGCACCACCAATCGCGCCGACGAACTGGGAGAACTGGGCAGGGCGTTCGATCACATGTCCGAACGTCTGCAAAGCACCGTGGCGCTGCAGCAACAACTATTACGCGACCTGTCCCATGAATTGCGCACGCCGTTGAGCCGCCTGCGGGTGGCCAGTGAAAGCGAGCAGGGCCTGGAGCAGTTGCGCGAGCGCATCGGCCGCGAGGTCGACGGCATGCAACGGCTGGTGGAAGACACGCTGCAATTGGCCTGGCTCGACACGGAACGCACGCGATTGCCCGACGAAGCGATTCAGGTCCAGGCCTTGTGGGAAATGCTCACGGAAAACGCCTGCTACGAAAGTTGCTGGCCGGATGGGCAATTGCAATGTTCGGTGGACGCCTCCTGCTGGGTGCGCGGCCACCTCAATACCCTGGCCCAGGCCCTGGAGAACATGCTGCGTAATGCGATTCGACATTCGCCCAAGGGTGGCATTGTCCATCTGGGCGGGCAACGCGATGGTGATTTCTGGCACCTATGGCTGGAGGATCAGGGCGGCGGCGTGGCGGAGAACGATCTTGAGCGAATCTTCTTGCCCTTCACCCGCCTCGACGGCTCGCGGCCGGGGGACGGTGGATTTGGCCTGGGCTTGAGTATTGCCCGGAATGCAGTGCGGCGTCAGGGCGGAAAGCTCTGGGCGCAGAACACCGGGAGCGGCTTGCGGTTGAACATGCTCTTGGTGGCGGATGATGGAGCTGTCAGTGATGACTCCTACGCGAGCAGGGACTCCCTTCCTACAATGCTCTAATTTTGCGGGAGCGTTCCCGAGTTTCTGTACGACATTTCCCAAAGGGTATCACCGGTCATTTCAAGCATCCCTGGCGGTTTAAGCTCACGCTTTTACTCGTGTACAAGGATCCAGGCATGACCGTACCCTTCGCTCCCGCAAGCAAAACCGACGATCGTTTCAATGAAGTGCTTGCGCTGATTCAAAGTGCCAGGCGCCAGGCTATGCAGGCGGTGAATACCCAGCTGATCGAGTTGTACTGGCAGGTGGGTGCCTATATCAGCCGCAAGCTGGAGAATGCCGAATGGGGTGATTCCGTGGTCGGTCAACTGGCTGTGCATCTGGCTCAGACTCAGCCGGGTTTGCGTGGTTTTACCCGTCCCAATCTGTTTCGAATGCGTCAGTTCTACGAGACTTATCGGGCCGACGAGAAAGTCTCACCACTGGTGAGACAATTACCCTGGACCCAAAATCTGGTCATCTTCAGCCAGAGCAAACTCCCGGAAGAGCGGGAGTTTTACTTGCGTATGGCGATCCAGGAGAAATGGTCGAAGCGCGAGCTGGAGCGTCAGTTCAAGACAGCGCTGTTTGAACGCAGCGTGACCCAGCCGGCCAAAGTTTCCGCGGTTCTGAAACAAACCCACCCCTGCGCGTTAGAGATATTCCGCGACGCCTACATGGTCGAATTTCTCGACTTGCCCGGCGCTCACGCCGAAACCGATCTGCATCGGGGCTTGCTGGGGCGCCTCAAGCAGTTCTTGAGTGAGCTTGGCCGCGATTTCTGCTTTGTCGGCTCCGAATACACCGCAAGGAGAGGACGGAGAAGCGGCTTCAAGTTTTGCGTTGTAAGCCACCCTTATTCCCACAAGCCATAAGCACCGCACTTTGCGTGATATGGCCTTGGATGGTTTGCCGGTATGATAGGCGCCCCCGCAGTCTGGATTGCGAATACGCCATGACCTTGCAGTACCCAACCATCGCCGATTGCGTCGGCAACACTCCGCTGGTCCGTTTGCAGCGCCTGCCCGGCGCCACCAGCAATACCCTTTTGCTCAAGCTCGAAGGGAATAACCCGGCGGGTTCGGTCAAGGACCGTCCGGCGCTGTCGATGATCACCCGCGCCGAGTTGCGCGGGCAGATCCATGCCGGCGATACGCTGATCGAAGCGACTTCCGGTAATACCGGGATTGCGCTGGCCATGGCCGCCGCGATCAAGGGTTACAAGATGATCCTGATCATGCCGGACAACTCCAGCGCCGAACGCAAGGCGGCGATGACTGCCTATGGCGCCGAGCTTATCCTGGTCAGCCAGGAGGAGGGCATGGAAGGTGCCCGCGACCTCGCCCAGCGCATGGAGGCCGAAGGCCGTGGCAAGGTGCTGGATCAGTTCGCCAACGGTGACAACCCCGAGGCGCACTACACCACCACCGGTCCGGAAATCTGGCGCCAGACCCAGGGCACCATCACCCATTTCGTCAGCTCCATGGGCACCACCGGCACGATCATGGGCGTCTCGCGCTACTTGAAAGAGCAGAGCGACAGCGTGCAGATCATCGGCCTGCAACCGATGGAAGGCTCAGCCATTCCCGGCATCCGCCGTTGGCCGCAGGAATACCTGCCGAAAATTTATCAAGCCGAGCGCGTCGACCGTATCGTCGACATGGCGCAAAGCGAAGCCGAAGACGTCACCCGGCGCCTGGCCCGCGAAGAAGGCATCTTCTGTGGCGTGTCCTCGGGCGGGGCGGTGGCAGCGATGCTGCGCCTGTCCAAAGAAGTTGAAAACGCGGTGATCGTCGCGATCATCTGCGACCGTGGCGACCGTTATCTGTCGACCGGCATTTTCGACGCGCCCAACTGATGGCCAAGCACGAGAGAGGCCTGCGCTTCCAGCCCACCGGCGGCAGCAAGGCCCCGCAAGTCCCGACCGGCAAAAAGCAGCGCCTGAGCATCGAGCGCCTGGCCAATGACGGTCGTGGTATCGCGTTTTTCGAAGGGCGTACCTGGTTCGTCATCGGCGCACTGGCCGGTGAAGAGATCGAGGCGCGGGTGCTCGGCGCCCACGGCAAAGTGGTCGAAGCGCGTACCGAGCGGGTGTTCAAGGCCAGCGAACTGCGTCGCCCCGCACCCTGTGCCCATGCCGGCCGTTGCGGCGGCTGCAGCGTGCAGCATCTGCCCCATAACGAACAACTCGCCCTGAAACAGCGCATGCTCGCCGAGCAATTGTCCAAGGTCGCAGGCGTCGAGCCCGAAGAGTGGGCCGCGCCATTGAGCGGTCCGGAATTCGCCTACCGCCGTCGCGCCCGGGTGGCGGTGCGTTGGGACATGAAGGCGAAAAAACTCGAAGTCGGTTTCCGTGCCGCTGGCAGCCAGGACATTGTCGGCATCGATGATTGCCCGGTGCTGGTACAGCCCTTGCAACCGATCATGGCCCGCTTGCCGGAAATGCTGCGGCGCTTGAGTAAACCTCAAGCACTGGGTCACGTGGAATTGTTCAGCGGTTCATCGTTGGCGGTATTGCTGCGCCACATGGCGCCGTTGTCCGAAAGCGACATGACCATCCTCAAGGATTTCTGCGCGTTCCATCACGCCCAGCTGTGGTTGCACGGTGACGGAGAGCCGCATCCGGTCGAGGCCGATCAGTCCCTGGGCTATCGTCTTGAACAGTGGGATCTGAATCTGGCGTACCGACCGGGGGATTTCATCCAGGTCAATGCCGGGGTCAACGAAGCGATGGTCGCCCAGGCGCTGGAATGGCTGAAACCGCAAGCCGATGAACGCGTTCTCGATCTATTCTGTGGGTTGGGTAACTTTGCCTTGCCGTTGGCCAAAGCCGTTCGCGAAGTCGTGGCGGTGGAGGGGGTGCAGGTGATGGTCGATCGCGCCGCCGCGAATGCGATCAGCAACAATCTGCATAACGCGAAATTTTTTCAGGCCGATTTATCCCGGCCTTTGACCGATGCCGAATGGGCCGGCGAAGGCTTTTGTGCGGTACTCTTGGACCCACCGCGTGACGGCGCTTTCGAGGTCGTGCGCAAGCTCAAGTCCCTGGGGGCCGAGCGGTTGGTGTATGTGTCGTGCAACCCTGCGACCCTGGCGCGCGACACGGTCGAATTGATCAAGCAGGGCTACCGGTTAAAACGTGCCGGGATTCTCGATATGTTTCCTCAGACGGCACATGTCGAGGCCATGGCGTTATTTGAAGCGAGCTAGGACGCTCGTCTGGTCCGACTGGCCCGCCCGTGCAGCCGCGTACCAGCCCGATGTGGGCTCATGGGCAACGAAGGTCAGCGATTTGACGCATTGAATCTGCGTCGTAGGGAAGGTAAGCAAGATGGTACAGGTGAGAGCACACCAGCCGATCAACACCGACGGCAGTATCAATCTCGAGGCTTGGCTCGATCACGCGGTCAGTGTCGATCTGGCACTGGATCGCGAAGCCTTGAAAGAAGCCTGCGAGTTCGCTCGCGAGGCCGAACAACAAGCCAATGCGGCTAAGAATCTGTGGACCGAAGGCAACTCGAGTTTCCGCACGGGCCTGGAGATCGCCGAGATCCTCGCCGACCTCAAGCTCGATCAGGATTCGCTGGTGGCCGCGGTCTTGTACCGGGGCGTACGCGAAGGCCAGATCCCGTTGCCCACGGTCAGCCAGCGCTTCGGCCCGGTGGTCGCCAAACTGATCGACGGCGTGCAGCGCATGGCGGCGATCAGTGACAGCTTGAGCCCGCGCAAATCCATGGTGATGGGCACCCAGGGCCAGGTGGAAAACCTGCGCAAGATGCTCGTGGCCATGGTCGACGACGTGCGCGTGGCCCTGATCAAACTGGCCGAGCGCACCTGCGCGATCCGTGCGGTGAAGACCGCCGACGACGAGAAGCGCAACCGCGTGGCTCGCGAGGTGTTCGACATCTACGCGCCACTGGCCCACCGCCTGGGTATCGGCCACATCAAGTGGGAGCTGGAGGACTTGTCCTTCCGTTACCTCGAGCCTGACCAATACAAGCAGATCGCCAAGTTGCTGCACGAGCGGCGTCTGGATCGCGAGCGCTTCATCAGCGACGTGATGAGTCAGCTGAAGAACGAATTGCAGGCCACCGGCGTCGATGCCGACATCAGCGGTCGGGCCAAGCACATCTATTCGATCTGGCGCAAAATGCAGCGCAAGGGCCTGGAGTTCAGCCAGATCTACGACGTGCGCGCCGTGCGGGTACTCGTGCCGGAAATGCGCGACTGCTACACCGCGCTCGGCATTGTCCACACCCTGTGGCGGCACATCCCGAAAGAGTTCGACGACTACATCGCCAACCCGAAAGAGAACGGCTATCGCTCATTGCATACCGCGGTGATCGGGCCCGAGGGCAAGGTGCTGGAGGTGCAGATCCGCACCCACGCCATGCATGAAGAGGCCGAGCTTGGCGTTTGCGCGCACTGGCGCTACAAGGGCACCGACGTCAAGTCCGGCTCCAATCACTACGAAGAGAAAATCTCCTGGCTGCGTCAGGTGCTCGAGTGGCACGAAGAGCTGGGCGACATTGGCGGGTTGGCCGAACAGCTGCGGGTCGATATCGAACCCGACCGGGTCTACATCTTTACCCCGGACGGTCACGCCATCGATTTGCCCAAGGGCGCGACGCCACTGGACTTCGCCTACCGCGTCCACACCGAGATCGGTCACAACTGCCGCGGCGCCAAGATCAACGGGCGCATCGTGCCGCTCAACTACAGCCTGCAAACCGGTGAACAGGTCGAGATCATCACCAGCAAGCACGGCACGCCGAGCCGCGACTGGCTGAACCCGAACCTGGGTTACATCACCACCTCGCGGGCGCGGGCGAAGATCGTTCACTGGTTCAAGCTGCAGGCGCGCGACCAGAACGTCGCCGCCGGTAAAACCCTGCTCGAGCGCGAACTCAATCGCCTCGGCCTGCCGCAGGTGGACTTCGACAAGCTGGCCGACAAGGCCAACATGAAGACCGCCGAGGACATGTTCGCTGCCCTCGGTGCCGGCGATTTGCGCCTGGCGCAACTGGTCAACCTGGCGCAGCAACTGGTCGAGCCGGAACGCGGCAACGAACAGCTGGAACTGATTCCACGCAAGGCTACCGGCTACAAGCCAGGCAAGCGTGGCGACATTCAGATCCAGGGCGTGGGCAACCTGATGACCCAGATGGCCGGTTGCTGCCAGCCGCTGCCGGGGGATGCAATCGTCGGCTACATCACCCAGGGCCGCGGCGTGAGCATCCACCGTCAGGATTGTGCCTCGGTGCTGCAGTTAGGCGGGCGCGAGCCGGAGCGGATCATTCAGGTGAGCTGGGGGCCGGTGCCGGTGCTCACCTATCCGGTGGACATCGTCATCCGTGCCTACGACCGTTCCGGATTGCTGCGTGACGTCTCGCAGGTGCTGCTCAACGAGCGGATCAACGTGCTGGCGGTCAATACCCGCTCGAACAAGGAGGACAACACCGCGCTGATGTCCCTGACCATCGAGATTCCGGGGCTGGACGCGCTTGGGCGGTTGCTTGGGCGGATTTCCCAGCTGCCGAACATCATCGAAACCCGGCGTAACCGAACCCCTTGAGATCAGCGCCAATCCAATGTGGGAGCGGGCTTGCTCGCGAAAGCGATTTGCCATACGCATCAATTTTGAATGTGCCGGCCTCTTCGCGAGCAAGCCCGCTCCCACAGGGGAGCTTTATCATGAGAGGGATTGATGTACAGCCTTGAAGATTTATTGCACCTGATGAACCGCCTGCGTGACCCGCAGTACGGTTGCCCGTGGGACATCAGGCAAACCTACGCCACCATCGTCCCGCACACCCTCGAGGAAGCCTATGAAGTCGCCGACGCCATCGAGCGCGGTGACTTCGATCACCTGCAGGGTGAGTTGGGCGACCTGCTGTTCCAGGTGGTTTATTACAGCCAGCTGGCCCGGGAGGAAGGACGCTTCGAGTTCGCTGGCGTGGTCGATGGCATCACGCGCAAGTTGATTCGCCGTCACCCACACGTATTCCCCACGGGTGATCTGTACGCGCCTATGGATGTCCCGCGCCTGAGTGAGGAACAGGTCAAGCAGCGCTGGGAAGAGATCAAGGCCGAGGAGCGCGCAGAGAGCTCCAGCGCACCGCAACAGCTGTCCTTGCTCGATGATGTCCCGGCAGCGTTGCCGGCGTTGTCCCGCTCGGCAAAATTGCAGAAGCGAGCAGGGCAGGTCGGTTTCGACTGGCCCGATGCATTGCCGGTGCTTGATAAAGTCCGTGAAGAACTCGATGAAGTCCTCGAGGCCATGTCGGAAAACGATCCAGAGGCCGTGGCCGACGAGATTGGCGACCTGCTGTTTTCCGTGGTCAATCTGGCCAGGCATCTCAAGGTCGACCCGGAAACCGCGCTGCGTGGCGCCAATGGCAAGTTCGAACGACGCTTCCGTTTTATCGAACAGGCATTGCGCGACACCCACCGTCCCATGGAAGATTGCACCCTCGAAGAGTTGGACGCCCTGTGGGGTGAAGCCAAACGCCAGGAAAAGAATGTGCCCAGCTGCGGTTGAGCAGTTGCCTAAGTGAGTAATAAGCACCATGAGCATTTCCCTTCGCGACCAGTTGCTCAAAGCAGGGCTGGTCAACCAGAAGCAGGCCAAGCAGGTCAGCAAAGACAAACAGAAGCAGCAGCGCCTGGCCCACAAAGGCCAGATCGAACTGGACGACTCCCAGCAGCGTGCGGCTCAGGAAGCGATGGCCGAGAAGGTCAAGCGCGATCAGGAGCTCAACCGTCAGCAGCAGGAAAAGGCCGAGGCGAAAGCCCGCGTAGCACAGGTCAAGCAATTGATCGAAGCCACGCGCCTGCCGAAACTGACGACCGAGGACTACTACAACTTCGTCGACGACAAGAAGGTCAAGCGTCTCTCGGTCAACAGCCTGATGCGCAACAAGCTGAGCAACGGTTCGCTGGCCATCGTGCATCACGCCGGCGGTTATGAAGTGATCCCCCGGGAAGCGGCCCTGAAGATCCAGGAGCGCGATCCGCAACGTATCGTGCAGCTGAATGTGCAGACCGAAGAAGTCGCCGCCGAGGACGATCCGTACGCGGCCTATCAGATCCCTGACGATCTGATGTGGTAAGCGATGTAGGAGCGAGCTTGCTCGCGATGGTCGTTAACGATAACGCGTGTTTACTGGCTAAACGCGGCGCTCTTTAGTCCATCGCGAGCAAGCTCGCTCCTACAATTGCTCAGGCGGAGCGTAGTTCTCGTTGCTGCTCCAGGGTTTCCAGTTCGGCCTTGTAACTGTGGGCGTCAGTTTCGGAGTGGAACATCCCGACCAGCAGGTCTTGTTGGTACACATCCCAGATCCGCACACCGGCGGCTACGCCTTCGTGGGACATACGTGAATCGTCGCGTTCAGTTACTTTTACAGTCATCTGCTAGCTCCAATCTCTGTTATCTGCAGCAAGGCATGTGCAGGACTCTGTGATAGAGTTTGGTAGCTTGCTAAGTAAACGACTGAGTTTGGAAAGGGTTTCTTGCAAAAACAGCAACAGTCCTGCAGCCCACGGAAACCGCGACATTCAGTCGCAGGGCCTTAAGTTTCATGACAAAAGCTTCATCTCCATGCCCAAGCCTTGTGGGCAAAACGCTGACCCGGTGGGAGCGCAGAGTTGCTCCATTTACCTAAGGCAAAAAAAACGCCCCGAACCAGTCGGGGCGTTTTCATGTGCGGCTCAGCAGCGGGGAATTACTTGCCTTCCCAGCGCTTCAGTACCAGCGTGGCGTTGGTGCCGCCGAAACCGAAGCTGTTGCTCATCACGGTGTTGATGGTGGCGTTTTCGCGGGTCTTGGTCAGCACCGGCAGGTCAGCCACTTCAGGGTCCAGCTCGTCGATGTTGGCGGAGCCGGCAATGAAGTTGCCTTCCATCATCAGCATGCAGTAGATCGCTTCGTGAACGCCGGCGGCGCCCAGGGAGTGACCCGACAGGCTCTTGGTGGAGCTGATGGCCGGAGCCTTGTCGCCGAACACTTCACGCACACCTTTCATTTCCGCGACGTCGCCGACCGGAGTCGAAGTGCCGTGGGTGTTCAGGTAGTCGATCGGGGTGTCGACGGTGGACAGCGCCTGCTGCATGCAGCGGATCGCGCCTTCGCCGCTTGGGGCAACCATGTCGTAGCCGTCGGAGGTCGCGCCGTAGCCAACGATTTCCGCGTAGATTTTTGCGCCGCGGGCCAGGGCGTGTTCCAGCTCTTCAACCACGACCATGCCGCCACCGCCAGCGATGACAAAACCGTCACGGTCGGCGTCGTAGGCGCGGGAGGCTTGTTCCGGGGTGTCGTTGCGCTTGCTGGACAGGGCGCCCATGGCGTCGAACAGGAACGACTGGCTCCAGTGTTCTTCTTCACCGCCGCCGGCGAAAACGATGTCCTGCTTGCCCATCTGGATCTGTTCCATGGCGGTACCGATGCAGTGAGCACTGGTGGCGCAGGCAGACGCGATGGAGTAGTTCAGGCCCTTGATCTTGAACGGCGTGGCCAGGCAGGCGGAAACGGTGCTGCTCATGGTCCGCGTTACGCGGTATGGGCCGACGCGCTTGACGCCTTTCTCGCGCAGGATGTCCAGCGCTTCCATCTGGTTCAGGGTCGATGCGCCACCGGAACCGGCGATCAGGCCGGTACGCGGGTTGGACACCTGCTCTTCGGTCAGGCCGGAGTCGGTGATGGCGTCTTTCATGGCCAGGTAGGCATAAGCTGCCGCGTGGCCGACGAAGCGATAGATCTTGCGATCGATCAGTTCTTCAAGGTTGAGGTCAATGGAGCCGGAAACCTGGCTACGCAGACCCATTTCGGCATATTCCGGGTTGAACCGGATGCCAGGGCGGCTTGCACGCAGGTTAGCGGAGACGGTCTCTTTGTCATTGCCCAGGCACGAAACAATGCCCAGACCAGTGATAACGACGCGGCGCATGCGGATAACCCTTAGAAGTTGTCAGTGGAGGTGAACACGCCGACCCGGAGGCCTTCGGCGGTATAGATTTCGCGACCGTCGACAGTCACCGAACCGTCGGCGATGGCCAGGTTCAGCTTGCCTTTGAGGACACGCTTGATATGAATGTTATAGGTGACTTTCTTGGCGGTCGGCAGGACCTGGCCGAAGAATTTCACTTCGCCCGATCCCAGGGCGCGACCGCGGCCCGGCAGGCCTTGCCAGCCCAGGAAGAAGCCGACCAGTTGCCACATGGCGTCGAGGCCCAGGCAGCCCGGCATCACCGGATCGCCTTCGAAGTGGCAGGCGAAGAACCACAGGTCCGGAGTGATATCCAGCTCGGCGACCAATTCACCTTTGCCGTACTTGCCACCTTCTTCGCTGATCAGGGTGATGCGATCGACCATCAGCATGTTCGGGGCGGGCAGTTGCGCGTTACCTGGGCCGAACAGCTCACCGCGACTGCAGCGCAGCAGGTCTTCCCGGGTAAAGGCGTTTTGTTTGGTCATGCGAGCTCCTCAATAGTCCCATGCGGCAGGTGGGGCAAATCTTCCCGGCCGATCGAAGCATTCATGCCTCGAACCGGCAGCCTACTCATAGACTATTGCGTTGTAGTGAAAGTCACAGTACCAAGGACATGAATGTACACTTGTGCACTGAAATTTTTAATCAAGCCCAATTTCGGACTTGTACGGGTGCCTAAGACTGCCGCACTTTCGCCTTTCACGCCAGTCGCAGATGCTCGAAAGGCCTGTACTACTGCACCCATCGCTGCAGAATTTGCTGAAGATCAGTTCGTTTGAAGGGCTTGGCCAGGTAATCGTTCATTCCTGCCGACAAGCAGGCTTCGCGATCCCCCTGCAAGGCATTGGCGGTCAGGGCAATGATCGGCAAGTCGGTGCAGCCGGGCAGTTCACGGATCTGGCGGGTGGCCTCATAGCCGTCGATGATCGGCAATCGGCAGTCCATCAATATGGCTTCGAAAATCAGGCTCTCGGCACTACGCACCGCCTGTGCGCCATCGGCGGCGACGCTGACAGTAAAGCCCAGGCTACGCAACATGGCTTCGATCACCGTCTGGTTGACCGGATTGTCCTCGACCAGCAGCACATTGCGCCCTTCGCCGTCGCCCTTGTGGGTCGATACGCGCGGTACCCGCGCCGGCAAGGCCTGTTGAGACAACGCCAGCGGAATTTCCAGGGTGAACATCGAACCACGGCCTTGTTCGCTCTGGGCGCGCAAGGTGCCGCCCATGCGTTCGGCGAGTGTTCGCGCAATCGGCAGGCCAAGGCCAGTGCCACCGTAGCGTCTTGAAATGGAACTGTCGGCTTGCTGAAACGCGTCGAACATCAATTCCAGGCTCTCGGGGGGAATGCCAATGCCGCTGTCGCGTACCGTGCAGGTGAACCACAGCAGTTCGTGATCCAGGGACTGCCACTGCGGCTCGATGGAGACCCGGCCTTGCTCGGTAAACTTCAGTGCATTGCCGACCAGATTGACCAGTATTTGCCGGATGCGCGTCGGATCGCCCTGAACCTGCAGCGCGCGCATGTCCACCGGAATCTGCAACTGCAGGTCGAGCCCGCGTTGCACGGCGCTGTGCTGGAATGACTGGGCGCAACTGGCGATCAGGTCCGCGAGGTTGAAGGGAATATGTTCCAGTTCCAGTTCCGAACGTTCGATACGGGAAAAATCCAGGATGTCATTGATGACTTTAAGCAGGTGCTCGGTGGATTCCGAAGCCAGCGCGGCGTATTCGAACTGCTCTTCGGTCATCTCGGTGGTTTCCAGCAACTGCAGCATGCCCAGCACACCATTCATCGGCGTGCGCAGTTCGTGGCTCATCATGGCGAGGAAGTCCGACTTGGCGTTGTTGGCTTTTTCCGCTTCCTCGCGGGTCTGGATCAGCTGCGCCATGGCCTGATGTTGTTCGTGACTGGCTTGCTCAAGGCCCCTGGCAAGGTTGTTGATGTGTTGCGACAGGGCGCCGAGTTCAGTGTCGTCGACGATAGGCAGCGGCGTTTTATAGTCGCCGGCCTGGATCGCCTTGACCGCATTGCCGATATCGCGCAGCGGTTGCGACAGGCTCGAGGCCAGGCGTCGGGCGACCAGGAAGGTAAACAGCAAGGCGAACAGCGCCAGGATGCCAGCCTTGAGCAGGATCTCCTGCTGGCGCTGGCTGAATGCATCATTGGACAGGCCGACGATCACCCGGCCCAGGTAATCCTCGGCGGGAGTCGTTGGGGCCGCTTTGCGGTCCTGGAAAAAATCATTGTGCAGGGCGATCCGTTGCAGCCGCACGGGGGCCTGGAACACTTCGACCTGATGCGGCTGCTGGTAGCTTGCCGAGGGTTGTTCGACGTACACCAGAATCCGGTTGGCGCTGTCCTGCACCTCCAGGAACCGCACGTTGGGCGTGGCCAGTGTGGCCTTGAGCAGGCTTTCGAGGACCTCGTTATTGCCCGAAATCACCCCGTATTCGGTGGCCGGTGCCAATTGGTTGGCAATCAACTGGCCGGTATGGTTGAGCTCCTGGCGCAGGTCCTGGATCCGCACGAAAGTGAAGAAGCTGATCAACAGCAACGTCAGCAGCAGGGCAGGGCCGAGGCTGATGATCTGGGTGCGGGTACTGATGTCCCAGCGGCGACGGAAGGTCATGGATGGCGTTCTCCTTCTGCCAGCAGCATTGCGACAGACGCATCGTTGACCTGTTCAAGATCCAGGGAACGAGACACCTGCGCATTGCTCGCGACTTTGAAGCGCTGTGGATACTGCGAACGGGGCCACGTGGCGGGCGGCTGGTCGAGCAGTTCATCGAGAGTCGCCAGCCAGTCGCCATGATCGCTGTAGGTACTGGCCAGGCTCCCGGCCTTGACGAACCCTGCATTCGGGCCGATCAAGGCCCGTTGTCGAGCATAGCTGCTGAGCAACAGGTTCTTCGCGGTTTTCGAGTTGTACAGGCCAGGGTCGTCCAGACCCAGTAATGCATCGCTGTTGTCCAGCAACGCCTGCAAAGGACGACTGTCCTCGGTGTTGTCCCAGCGTTCGGTGACTACCTCAAGCCCGAGGGGATGGGCGGCCTGGCGCAGTTCCCGCAACAGGAACTCGCTATGGCCGTCGTACAGCACGCCAATCCGTTTGGCCTGGGGCAGCAGCACGCGGGTGAGGCGCAATTGCCGGTCCAGTGGCGGATCACTCCAAAGCAGGCTGAGGTGCGCGGGCAGGGCGTGCCCCAGATGTTGCCGTGCCTGCACGCGGCTGATGCACAGCACCAGTGTCGCCGGGCCTCGGCTGTCCTGCAGGCGCCAGTCGAGGCTGGGCAGGTCGAGCAGGATCAAGCGGGTGTCCGCTGGCAGCTTGCCCGGTGGCGGCAGGCTGGCCAGCGGCTGGAAGCGCACGCTGTCGGCCGGACGCAATTGCCTTAGGGCCTGGGCAAAAGAGTGCATGCCGGGGCTGTCGTCGACACCGATCAGGAGAATGTCCGCGGCGTGGGCGGACAGGCTGTTGAGCCAGCCACCGAATATCAGGCAGACCATGGACAGCAGATGGCCAAGGGTTGGCGTCTTCCGTGACGGACGATGGGGCATGTTAAAACGCCAGCTCTGCGCTGAAATACATCATCCGACGCTCTTTATAGTTATTGTTGATAATTGCCGCATTCTTGTTAACGAATGATGGCGCGCATGTTAACCGAGCCCGATGAGTTTTCCAGTCGCGATGTAGGCATTTTCTTCGGTTTTGCCGGACTTCTTCCCCTGCACGTCGGTAATTGAAGCAGGGACTGGTCGACACGGGGGCGCGCCGTATAATGCCGGCATCGCCACTGGTATTGGATTAATGGATTGCATATGACTGAACAGCGCCCGATCGCGGTCTTGGGAGGCGGAAGTTTTGGTACCGCCGTGGCTAACCTGCTGGCAGAAAATGGTCATCAAGTCCTGCAATGGATGCGGGACCCCGAACAGGCCGAGGCCATCCGGGTCAATCGCGAGAACCCGCGTTACCTAAAAGGCATCAAGATTCTGCCCGGCGTGACACCGGTCAACGATCTGCTGGCCACCCTGGAGGCCTGCGAACTGAGTTTCGTTGCACTCCCTTCCAGCGCATTGCGCTCGGTGCTGGCCCCGCACGCCGATCGCTTGAGCGGCAAGATGCTGGTGAGCCTGACCAAGGGCATCGAAGCCCACACGTTCAAGCTGATGAGCCAGATTCTCGAAGAAATCGCGCCACTGGCACGCATTGGTGTGTTGTCCGGTCCGAACCTGGCCCGTGAAATCGCCGAGCACGCGTTGACCGCCACGGTGGTTGCCAGTGAAGACGAAGAGCTCTGCCAGGAGGTCCAGGAGGTGTTGCACGGCCGCACCTTTCGTGTGTATGCCAGCGCCGACCGTTTTGGCGTGGAACTGGGCGGGGCGTTGAAAAACGTCTACGCGATCATCGCCGGCATGGCGGTGGCGATGGGCATGGGCGAAAACACCAAGAGCATGCTGATTACCCGGGCGCTGGCGGAAATGACGCGCTTCGCGGTGAATCAGGGCGCCAACCCGATGACGTTCCTTGGCCTCGCGGGCGTGGGCGACCTGATCGTGACCTGCTCGTCGCCAAAAAGCCGCAACTATCAGGTCGGGTTCGCCCTCGGCCAGGGCTTGAGCCTCGACGAGGCGGTCAATCGCCTGGGCGAAGTCGCCGAAGGCGTGAATACGCTCAAGGTGCTCAAGGCCAAGTCCCAGGAGGTTGGCGTGTACATGCCGTTGGTCGCCGGGCTGCACGCCATTCTGTTCGAAGGGCGCACGCTGGAGCAGGTGATCGGGCTGCTGATGCGCGGCGAGCCAAAGACCGATGTCGACTTTATCTCTACCAGCGGCTTCAACTGAAAAACTACTTCACAGGAACGGAGCGAGACATGAGTGATCAAAAAGTAGAAGCCAGATACGAGTCCATTCTGCTTCGAGTGCTGTGGATGGTGGTGTTCCTGCTGGTGTGGCAGGTGGCGCAGTTCATGCTTGGCGCTGTGGTGCTGGTGCAGTTGATCTATCGTTTGATTTATGGCGCCCCGAGCGCCAGCCTGATGAACTTCGGCGACAGTCTGAGCCAGTTCCTGGCACAGATCGGTCGTTTCGGCAGTTTTCATAGCGACCAGAAACCCTGGCCGTTCGCCGATTGGCCGACGCCGCGTACGCCGGAAGGTGAAGCGCCCCACGCCGTGGCGCCTGCGCCACATCCGGCCCGGGATGAGGAACCCAAACTATGAAACTCTGGGTATTGCGTCATGGGGAAGCCGTGCCACACGGTTCCAAGCCCCACGATTCGGAGCGGGAATTGACGGAGCACGGACGTGAGGAAGTGCTGCGCACCGCTGCAAATTTGATCGGCCAGCCGCTGACCGCCATCTACGCCAGTCCGTACCTGCGAGCGCAGCAAACCGCGCAACTGGTGCGAGACGCGTTGGGTTTCGAACCGGAAATCCGCACTGTTGAATGGCTGACACCTGACACAGAACCGGACAAAGTGGCCGAACAGATGGTCGCGGTCAGCGACGTGCTGCTGGTCAGTCACAACCCCTTGGTGGGGAATCTGCTGAGTTACCTGCAACATGGTGCCGGGCATCCGCCGGAGAGAGTCGGCACTGCCGGTCTGGCGGAACTCAAGGGCGATGAACTGTTGGTCGGCTCCATGAAGCTCAACGGTATCAAGCACCCGTAAAAGCAATGGATCGCAGCCTTTTGCAGGAGCTGGCGCAGGCTGCGATCTTTTGCTCTTGATTCTCTAAAAAAGTTAACCAAGCACTTGCTTGGTTGACTACGCTTGCTCCAGACCAAAATAAAGGAGCGAGTCCCATGCCTGCTGCTTCTCGTTTGCCCCTGGACATCTTCTACGAGCGCGAGGCCCGTCATCCCCGCCAGCGCTTTCTTGTCCAGCCAGTGGGCGGTGGGCAGGTCGAGACCCTGACCTGGGAGGACGTCGGGCACCAGGCTCGTTGCGCGGCCCATTGGCTGCGGTCGCGGGAACTGCCCCAAGGCAGTCACATCGCCCTGATCTCAAAAAATTGCGCACACTGGATCATTGCCGACCTGGCGATCTGGATGGCCGGGCATGTTTCGGTGCCGTTGTACCCCAACCTCACCGCCGCATCGTTGGCCCAGGTGCTCGAACACTCTGAAGCGACGCTGGCCTTCATCGGCAAGCTCGACGACTGGCCTGGCATGTCGCGGGGCGTCAATCCCGATCTGCCGACCATCAGCCTGCCGCTGCACCCGCCTGGCACCTTCGATTTCAGTTGGGCCGACCTGCAACGCAGCTCGCCGATCCAGGACGATCCCAAGCCCGCCGCTGATCAACTGGCGACCATCATCTACACGTCCGGTACCACCGGCATGCCCAAGGGCGTGATGCACAGCTTCGGCAATCTGGGGTTCGCCACCACGCGCGGCACGCAACTGTTCGGCCTGAATGAGTCGGATCGATTGTTGTCGTATTTGCCGTTGTGCCACGTTGCCGAACGGATGTTCGTTGAATTGGCTTCGATCTATACGGGGCAAAGCGTTTTTTTTGCCGAAAGTCTCGATACCTTCCTGACTGATCTTCGGCGTGCCCGGCCAACGGCGCTGTTTGGCGTGCCGCGCATCTGGACCAAATTCCAGATGGGCGTGTACAGCAAGATTCCGGCAAAGCGCTTGGACTTCCTGCTCGGCCTGCCGATTATCGGCAAGCGGGTCGGGCACAAAGTCCTCGCCGGGTTGGGGCTCGATGCCTTGCGCGTAGCCCTGTCCGGTGCCGCCCCGGTGCCGCTGAGCTTGCTGCTGTGGTACCGCAAACTCGGACTGGACGTGCTGGAGGTCTACGGCATGACGGAAAGCTGCGGTTACTCGCATATTTGCCTGCCGGGACAGAACAAACCGGGCTGGATCGGCAAGGCTTGCCCGGGCGTCGAGGTGCGCATCGACGAATCAGGTGAGGTCATGGTGCGCAGCGGTGCGACCATGCTCGGCTATTTCAAGGAGCCGCAGAAAACCGCCGACACCCTCACCGAGGACGGCTTCCTGCGCACCGGCGACAAGGGCGAGGAAGACGCCGAAGGCAACCTGCGCCTGACCGGGCGCCTGAAGGAGATCTTCAAGACCAGCAAAGGCAAGTACGTGGCCCCGGCCCCCATCGAAAACCGCCTGGCGGTGCATTCGCGCATCGAGCAGGTGTGCGTGGTCGGTGATGGCTTGAGTGCGCCGCTGGGCCTGTGCGTGCTCTCGGCCGTCGGGCAACAGGAGGCGCGGGCCGGATTGCATTCAAGCCTGGAAAGACTACTGGAAGAGGTCAACAACGCCCTCGACAAGCACGAACGCTTGCGCCGACTGGTAGTGGTCAAGGACAGCTGGGCGGTGGAAAACGGCTTTCTCACGCCGACCCTGAAGATCAAGCGCAACGTGATCGAAGCCGCTTACGGCGCCCGCTTCGAAGAATGGAGCGAGCACAGCGAAGCGGTGCTGTGGCAGGATTGAGTCACGAACAAAATCAACAAGGAAAATCTGCTATGAGTCTGTGGCGTACCGCTCCGAACATCGAACAGTTGAATGCCATCCAGAAAAACACCATCGGCGAAGTGCTGGACATTCGTTTCGAAGCCTTCGATGAAGAGTCCCTGACGGCGAGCATGGTCGTCGATCATCGCACCCACCAGCCTTATGGCTTGCTGCATGGCGGCGCTTCCGTCGTGCTGGCTGAATCCGTCGGTTCCATGGCCAGCTACCTGTGCATCGATACCAGCAAATTCTATTGTGTGGGCCTGGAAATCAACGCCAACCATTTGCGCGGTCTGCGCAGCGGGCGGGTGACGGCGGTGGCCAAGGCGATTCACATCGGGCGAACGACCCATGTCTGGGATATCCGTCTGACCAGTGATGAAGGCAAAGCCAGTTGCGTGTCGCGGCTGACCATGGCGGTGGTGCCTTTGGGCGAGAATCCGCCAGCGCGTTGATCGCCAGCCATGGCTTTGACCGGACTGTCATCATTCCTGTCAGTTACGGTCATTGCTGCGGGACGTGGTCTTGCGGACAATCGACCTCTGTTTTCGTTGATGGATCGACCCGTATGTCGCAACAGATATTTTTCGCCCACGCCAACGGGTTTCCTTCGGGTACCTATGGCAAATTGTTCGCGGCGCTGGCGCCCGAATATCAGGTGACGCATCTGGAGCAGCACGCCCACGACCCGCGTTTCCCGGCGGACGACAACTGGTACAACCTGGTGGATGAACTGATCCACCACCTGCAGCAACAGCCGGAGCCGGTGTGGGGCGTCGGTCATTCCTTCGGCGGCGTACTGCATCTGCACGCGGCGTTGCGTTGCCCGGAGTTGTATCGCGGTGTGGTGATGCTCGATTCGCCGGTGCTGACCCGCACCGATCAATGGGTCATCCGCGCGGCCAAGCGTTTCGGTTTCATCGACCGCCTGACCCCTGCCGGTCGCACCCTGGGACGTCGTGAAGAGTTCGCCGACCTCGACAGCGCCCGCCGTTATTTCGCCGGCAAGACCCTGTTTCGCAGCTTCGACCCGGAATGCTTCGACGCTTATCTGCAACACGGTTTGCACAAGGTTGGCGACAAGCTGCGCCTGCGTTTCGACCCGGCCACGGAAATCAGCATCTACCGTGGCGTGCCGCACACCAGTCCTGGCAGCACCCGGCAGCTGAAAGTGCCACTGGCGGTGGTGCGCGGGCGTAACAGTCGTGTGGTGATGCGCCATCATGCCAGTTCGGTCGGGCGCATGCCCCAGGGCGAATCACTGTGCATGCCTGGCGGTCACATGTTTCCCCTGGAACGCCCGCAGGACACGGCCACGCTGCTGAAAAACCTGTTCAGCCGCTGGGACGGTCGCCAACAGCAGGATTGCGCATGAGCCATGTCGTCGAAGAAGTCCGCCTGAGCCTGCCGCATATCGAGCTGGCGGCGCACTTGTTTGGTCCCGAAGACGGTTTGCCGGTGATTGCCCTGCATGGCTGGCTGGACAACGCCAACAGCTTCGCCCGCCTGGCACCGAAGCTCAAAGGCCTGCGCATCATCGCCCTGGACATGGCCGGTCACGGGCACTCGGGGCACCGCCCGCCGGGCGCCGGTTACGCCATGTGGGACTATGCCCACGATGTGCTGCAAGTGGCAGAACAGCTTGGGCTGAAGCGGTTTGCGTTGCTTGGGCATTCGATGGGCGCCATCGCATCGTTGATCATTGCCGGCTCGTTTCCGGAGCGTGTCACCCACCTGGCGTTGATTGACGGCGTCATTCCTCCCACGGACAAAGGCGAAAACGCTGCCGAACGCATGGGCATGGCCCTGCAGGCGCAGCTGGACCTGCGGGAAAAGCGCAAGCCGGTCTACAGCACCCTCGACCGCGCCATCGAAGCACGCATGAAAGGCCTGGTGGCGGTCAGTCGCGAAGCCGCCGAGCTGCTGGCCCAGCGTGGCCTGATGCCGGTGCCGGGCGGCTACACCTGGCGCACCGACAATCGCCTCACGCTGCCGTCGCCACTGCGCCTGACCACCGAGCAGGCCATGGCCTTCGTCCAGCGGATCGCCTGCCCGGCGAAACTGGTGGTCGCCGCGGACGGCATGCTCGCCAAGCACCACGAGTTGCTGGAGCGTCTACCCTTTAGCCGTGAACAGCTGCCAGGCGGCCATCATTTGCACCTGAATGATGAAGCCGGCGCGGATCTTGTCGCAGACTGTTTCAATCGGTTCTTCGTCATTCCTTGACTTGCGCCGGGCAACTGTCGAGGCTGGGCGGGTTGAAAAGGGAGACAACCATGATAGACCTCTACACCGCTGCGCCCCCGATTGGCCACAAGGTCGTGCTGATCCGATGAGTCTATCCATGCGCTCATTCAGTTTGCTGATGCTCTGTTGTTTCAGTCCTCTATCGTTAGCCGCCGATCTGCCCGGCAGTCAGGACCTGCCGATCGTGCCGCGCATGACCGATGCGCAGATCGTCGACTATCGCCCTGCGGCAGAGCTGGAGCGGATCTACCCCCTCGGCTCGATTCGCAAGATCAGCGGCCAGTTGCGCTTTGACGGCCAGGTCAGTGCCCGTGGGAATGTCACGTCGGTGACCTACGAGTTGCCGGCGGAGCATTCGTCCACCGAGGCCTTCACCGCAGCGCGCGAAGCGCTGCAGCAGCAGGACGCGCAGTTGCTGTTCTGGTGCCAGGCTCGCGATTGCGGCGAAAGCAGCCTGTGGGCCAACGAAGTGTTCAGCAACGCCAAGCTCTATGGCGCCGATAATGAGCAGGCGTACCTGCTGTTACGCCTGGCCGCTCCTCGGGAAAACACGCTGGTGGCGCTTTACAGCATCACCCGGGGTAATCGCAAAGCCTATCTGCACGTCGAACAATTCGACGCCGTCGCCCCGCTGGGGGATTTGCTGCCGACCTCCGCGACCTTGCTGCGCGAGCTCAAGAGCACCGGCGAACTCGACTTCCCCAAGCTCACTGAAACACCCGATGACACCTGGCTGCGTTTGATCTCCCGGGGACTGAACCTGGACACCACCTTGCGGGTCAGTGTCTCCGGCCCCAATGCCGAAGCCTGGCGTCAGTCGCTGATCGAGCAGGGCGTACGTGCGGCACGGATGGAAACCGGTGCTGTCGACGGTTCCGGCCTGCATATCAAACTGCTGCGCTAGGCGTTATACGGCGAACACGCGGGGCGTGTTCGCCTACTCTTTTTGCTGACATGATTTTTTCGAGACTGTGATGATCAATAACGATCGGCTGTTGGTGCAGATCCTGCTCCTGGTGCTGTTTGGCGCGAGCTTCTGGGTGATGGCGCCGTTCTGGTCGGCCCTGTTCTGGGGCGCAGTACTGGCCTTTGCCAGTTGGCCACTGATGCGCCTGCTGACCCGCTGGCTCAATGGCCGCGAATCCCTGGCGGCAGCCTTGCTGACCGTGGGCTGGATGGTGCTGGTGGCGGCACCCCTGGTGTGGCTCGGGTTCAACCTGGCGGACCATGTGCGCGACGCCACGGCGTTCATCAAGGATGTGCAGGTCGACGGCCTGCCTGAAGCGCCGACCTGGCTGGGCAGCATTCCCCTGGTGGGCGAGCGGCTGGTGGTGATCTGGAACAGCATCGATCAGCAGGGCGCGGCGATGATGGTGTCGCTCAAGCCTTATCTGGGGCAGGTCGGCAACTGGTTGCTGGCGCGTAGCGCGCAGATTGGCAGCGGCATTCTCGAACTGACCCTGAGCATTGTCTTCGTGTTCTTTTTCTACCGCGACGGCCCGCGGTTGGCGGCCTTTGTCCATGGTTTGCTGGAGCGCCTGATCGGCCACCGTGCCGGGTATTACATCGAGCTGGTGGCGGGCACGGTGCAACGGGTGGTGAACGGTGTGATCGGCACCGCCGCGGCCCAGGCCGTGCTGGCGCTGATCGGCTTCCTGATTGCCGGCGTTCCCGGGGCGTTGGTGCTCGGTATCGTGACCTTCATGCTCAGCCTGATTCCCATGGGGCCGCCGCTGGTATGGATTCCGGCCACTGCCTGGCTGGTTTGGAAGGGCGACTACGGAATGGCGGTGTTCCTCGGCATCTGGGGCATGTTCATCATCAGTGGCGTGGACAACGTGCTCAAGCCTTACCTGATCAGCCGGGGCGGGAATCTACCGCTGGTGATCGTGTTGCTTGGGGTGTTTGGCGGCTTGATCGCGTTCGGCTTCATTGGCCTGTTTATCGGCCCGACCTTGCTGGCCGTGGCTTATAGCCTGTTGACCGACTGGAGCAAGAGCCAGGCGCGGGTCGATGACCGTCGCTGAGCAGTGGACTGTATCGAACTCGACACAATTGCCGCAGAGACTAGTCTTGCCTGAGCGTTCTCGACGATTTACCGATCATCGGGTCCCGCAGGGCCGTTGCTTCCGCTACAATGCGCGCCGATTTCGACTTGCCTGAGAGCCCACTCATGTCCGCCTGCCAGACTCCCATCATCGTCGCCCTGGATTTCCCTACCCGTGACGCCGCACTGAAGCTGGCCGATCAGTTGGACCCGAAACTGTGCCGGGTCAAAGTCGGTAAGGAACTGTTTACCAGCTGTGCTTCGGAAATCGTCGGCACCCTGCGTGACAAGGGTTTCGAAGTGTTCCTCGACCTCAAGTTCCATGACATCCCCAACACCACCGCGATGGCCGTGAAAGCGGCGGCGGAGATGGGCGTGTGGATGGTCAACGTGCATTGCTCCGGTGGCCTGCGCATGATGGCGGCTTGCCGTGAAGTGCTGGACAAGCGCAGCGGCCCGCAGCCATTGCTGATTGGCGTGACCGTGCTGACCAGCATGGAGCGTGAGGACCTGGCAGGGATCGGTCTGGACATCGAGCCGCAAGAGCAGGTGTTGCGCCTGGCCGCACTGGCGGAAAAAGCCGGGATGGATGGGCTGGTGTGCTCGGCCCTGGAAGCCCAGGCGCTGAAAGCGGCGCACCCGTCGCTGCAACTGGTGACCCCGGGGATTCGTCCGGCGGGCAGCGCCCAGGACGATCAACGCCGTATCCTGACCCCACGCCAGGCGCTGGATGCCGGTTCCGATTACCTGGTGATCGGCCGTCCGATCAGCCAGGCGGCGGATCCGGCCAAGGCGTTGGCTTCGGTAGTGGCCGAACTCGCCTAAATGCCAAACCTGTAGGAGCCGGCTTGCTGGCGATGCAGGCGCCGCGGTTTATCTGAATGACCGCGGCGCCCGCATCGCCAGCAAGCCGGCTCCTACAGAACAGCTTCAGATTTTCAGGACCAACTTCCCAAAATTCTCCCCGCTGAACAATTTCATCAGCGTCTCCGGGAACGTCTCCAGTCCCTCCACAATATCTTCCTTGCTCTTGAGCTGCCCCTTGGCCATCCAGCCGGCCATTTCCTGTCCGGCGGCGGCGAACTGCGCGGCGTAGTCCATCACCACAAAACCTTCCATGCGCGCACGGTTGACCAGCAACGACAGGTAGTTGGCCGGGCCCTTGACCGCTTCCTTGTTGTTGTACTGGCTGATGGCGCCACAGATCACCACCCGGGCTTTCATGTTCAGGCGGCTCAACACCGCGTCGAGGATATCGCCGCCCACGTTATCGAAATACACATCGACGCCTTTCGGGCATTCGCGCTTGAGTCCGGCAACGACATCCTCATTCTTGTAGTCGATGACGCCGTCAAACCCCAGTTCGTCGATGAGGAACCGGCACTTGTCCGCGCCGCCGGCGATGCCGACGACCCGACAGCCCTTGATTTTGGCAATCTGCCCGGCAATGCTGCCCACCGCTCCCGCAGCGCCCGACAGTACGACCGTATCGCCGGCCTTGGGCGCACCCACGTCGAGCAACGCGAAATACGCGGTCATGCCGGTCATGCCCAGCGCGGACAGGTAGCGCGGCAGCGGCGCCAGTTGCGGATCAACCTTGTAGAACCCGCGCGGCTCGCCGAGGAAATAATCCTGCACGCCGAGGGCGCCGTTGACGTAGTCACCGACTGCGAACCCGGGGTTGTTCGAGGCCACGACCCTGCCCACTCCCAACGCGCGCATCACTTCGCCAAGACCGACCGGCGGGATGTAGGACTTGCCTTCGTTCATCCAGCCGCGCATGGCCGGGTCCAGGGACAGGTATTCGTTCTTGACCAGGATCTGGCCTGCAGCCGGTTCGCCGACCGGTACTTCCTGATAGGTGAAGGTTTCCCGGGTCGCGGCCCCCACCGGGCGTTTGGCAAGGAGAAATTGGCGATTGGTCTGGGACGTCATGGCAGGCACTCAGGATGAATGAAACCTTGTTGATAGACCCTCAGGGTCGATGTCGCAAGTTCGGCTGATGCGGCGAATAAGGTCTGATCCAGTGCGGTGATAGTTGGTACGGTAGTTCCATCACTGCGATGCATGGGGACTCAACCGGCCTTTTGATAGTGCTGCCTGGCGGCGAGGGCTGTGGCTATGCTGGAAAAACGCGACCCCCCGCAAACTTCTCTTCGAGGACAGAACAATGAGCATGACGTTTTCCGGCCAGGTGGCCGTAGTGACAGGCGCGGCAGCCGGCATCGGCCGGGCCACGGCCCAGGCGTTTGCCGCCGAAGGCCTGAAGGTGGTGGTGGCCGACATGGACACCGCGGGCGGTGAGGGCACGGTAGCGCTGATCCGCACGGCAGGCGGCGAAGCGACGTTCGTGCGTTGCAACGTGACGCTGGAAAGCGATGTAAAAAATCTGATGGATGAAGTGGTTAATACCTACGGCCGTCTCGACTATGCCTTCAACAACGCCGGCATCGAGATCGAGAAGGGCAAACTGGCCGAGGGTACGGTCGACGAGTTCGACGCGATCATGGGCGTCAACGTCAAAGGCGTGTGGTTGTGCATGAAGTATCAACTGCCTTTGTTGCTGGCCCAGGGCGGCGGTGCAATCGTCAACACGGCTTCTGTGGCCGGTCTCGGGGCTGCACCGAAGATGAGCATCTACGCGGCGTCCAAGCACGCGGTCATCGGCCTGACCAAATCGGCCGCGATTGAATACGCCAAGAAAAAAATCCGCGTCAATGCCGTGTGCCCGGCGGTGATCGACACCGACATGTTCCGCCGCGCCTACGAAGCAGACCCGAAGAAAGGCGAGTTCGCCAATGCCATGCACCCGGTGGGTCGCATCGGCAAGGTCGAGGAAATCGCCAGCGCGGTGCTGTACCTGTGCAGCGATGGCGCGGCGTTCACCACGGGGCACTCATTGGCCGTGGATGGCGGGGTTACGGCGTTTTGATTGCGGATCGACCTCCAGCGTTCTGAAAACGACGGGGGCGTAGCTTTTTGCCATTATTGCGACGCCAGAGACTTGTGTTGCCAAAGGCCCGTTGCGACTCTGCCGCTATTGATAATGGCGGGGGACTGAGTGCAATGATTTCGGCCGTGCAAGGACGTTTTGCCAACCTCGGTATGGCAAAAAAACTGGGTGTCGGGTTTGTGCTGGTGCTGTTGCTGACGGCCCTGGTGGCGGCCATCGGTGTCTGGTCGCTGCACACCATCAGCCAACGCTTCGACGGGCTCAAGCAGATGTCTTCGCTCAACAGCGGCTTGCTCAAGGTGCGGCTGCTGGAGCAGGAATATGCCTTGCTCGGCAGCCCGAAAACCGTCGACGCCCTGCACGCAGGCGTTGACGGCCTGATCGACCTGGCAAAGCAGCTCAAGGCGGCGTCGGCGGCCAACGTACCGGTGATGAATGACGTCGAGCAGTCCCTGGGGGCCTACCGCAAGGCGTTTGACGAATTTGTCTCGCTCAGCCAGGCCAAGGACCTGGCGCTGGAAATGGCCAGTTGGTCGGTGTCCAGCGTGGCCAACAACCTCGACGTCCTGCAAGCCGGGCTCGCCGACGACGGCGCTTATACGCTGAAGGAATCCGAAGGCAAGGACGGCGCGCAATTCATCGAGCAAGCCAGCCAGGTCAGCCAGGTTTCGCGGTTGATGCTGCAAGCCATGAACGAAGCGCGCGTGCGCCTGGACCAGAGCCGCAAGGGCGACGACAGCACCGCACAGGGCAAGATCGAGCAGGCCAGCCAGGCGCTGACCCAGGCCGAACAACTCAAGAACACGGTAAAGGATGAGGGCTACCAGACCGTCCTCAATGAAGTGACCGGCCATATCGCCAGTTTCAGCGACAAGCTCGCCGAGTACACCGGCCTGCTGGAACAGGAAAAAACCGTCTACCAGCAATTGCATCAACGCGCTGCCCAAGTGGTGGAGCGGGTGGATCAGGCCTATGTCGCCGAAGACCAGTCGATGCAGACGCAGCTGAAGAACAACTCTCTGCTGATCCTCGGTTCTTCCGTGCTGGCCTTGCTGGTCGGCCTGATTGCGGCGTGGGTGATCACCCGCTTGATCGTCGCGCCGCTGCGCACCGTGATTGGTGTGGCGCAGCAGATCGCTGCCGGGGACCTGAGTGCCAAGGTTGAAGTGACCCGCCGAGACGAGATTGGCCAGTTGATGCAAGCCATGCAGCAGATGGGCGAAGGGCTGAGCCAGATCGTCAGCGGTTTGCAGGCGGGCATCGAGCAGTTGGCCACGTCAGCGCAATCCTTGTCCGCCGTGACCGAACAGACCAACCTCGAAGTCAGCAGCCAGAAGGAAGAAACCGAGCAGGTGGCGACGGCCATGAACCAGATGACCGCCACCGTGCATGACGTCGCGCGTAATGCGGAGGAGGCCGCCCAGGCGGCGCAAACGGCGGACGGCAAGGTTGAAAGTGGGCAACGGGTGGTGCGTCAGAGCATGGTGCGGATCGAACAGCTGGCGGAATCCGCCACTTCGGCCAGTTCAAGTATCGAAAGCCTGAGCGCGGAAATCCAGAACATCGGCACGGTGCTCGGCGTGATCAAGAGCGTGGCGGAGCAGACCAATTTGTTGGCCCTCAACGCGGCCATCGAAGCCGCCCGGGCCGGCGAACAGGGCAGGGGGTTTGCGGTGGTGGCCGATGAAGTGCGGGCCCTGGCCAAGCGGACCCAGCAATCGACCGAGGAGATCGAGCGACTGGTCAGCGCCTTGCGCTCGGCGGCGCAGGCGTCGGTGCAGCAGATACAGAGCAGCGGCGAGTTGGTGAAACTGGCCGTCAGCGATGCACTGCAGACCGAGAGTGCGCTGGGGAGCATTGCGGCGGCCGTGTCCTTGATTCAGCAGATGAACCAGCAGATCGCGGCGGCTGCCGAAGAGCAGAGCTCGGTGGCCGAGGAGATCAATCGCAGCGTCACGAGTATTCGTGCGAGTGCGGACCAGTCTTCGCTGGCGATGCAGGGCAATGCGGCGTCGAGTATCGAGCTGGCGCAGTTGGGGGTTGAGTTGAAGGGGATGGTGGGGCATTTCAGGCTCTGATGCAGGCCTGACTGCCACTAAAAGATCGCAGCCTGCGGCAGCTCCTACAGGGATCGCATTCCACTGTTGGAGCTGCCGCAGGCTGCGATCTTTTGATCTTGTTTCTACGTTCGCTCGGTGATCAGTCGTAGATCACTTTCTTCTTCCAGTCCGCATCCGCCTCGACGTCCTTGAGGCCTTCGGTCAATTGGTTGACATCGCCCTCCACCGGAGCGATGCGGTCCATGACCTGGTCGTTGGCGCGGGCCAGGAGTTTTTCCAGGTATTGCAATTGTTCGGCGTAGACCTGGGGGTCCTGCTGCTTGCGCAGGTACTGCACGCCACGCTCGAACGCCAACCGCGCCTGGCCGGGCTGGTTCTGCTGCAGGGAGTGCTGGCCGAGGTTGTTGAAAAACTCGATGTGCAGCAGCACAAGGATATGGCGCACTTCACGGATCCAGCCCTTGGCTTCGTTGGGGGGAAGGAAACCATCCTGTGCCGCGCGGGTGATCTGGCCATGCAGGGCTTCAAGCAGGAAACGCACGTCCTTGGCCTTGGCTTCAGTCTGGATCGGTGCCGGCGGGTTGTTGACCGGAATCGATTGGCCCTGGGCAACCAGGGCCTCCAATTCGGTTATCCGTGCCTTGAGGTTGGCGCTGGTCTTTTCCAGGTTCAACAGGCGTTGGCAAACATTCAGCTCCAGGCGGGTCAGCAGCAGCTTGAGCGCTGGCGTCATCAACTGGCCGGGAAACGTCTCGGTGATCTCACCACAGCGACGCAAACGGTCATTGAGTTCCACCTTGGTACGGGCCCTTTCCAGCTTATTGTTTTCCACCACATGGTTGATGTAGCCAATGGCGATCAAGAGTGCAATCCCGGCTACGACGAGCAGGGTGATCATGAGTGGTGTCACCGGTAAGACCTCTTCTATAGGGTTTGCATGCGAGTGTAGTGGCTTGGTCTCCAGCTGCCTGGAGCCGCTCGACTGCTTGACTCGGCGTGGCCAAGGTTTTATCGGCCGCAGCCCGCTTATATAAATGCTGGCACCTCAGGAGCATATTGCCATCACTCATGGCGTCGACTATAACGTCTTGGCGAGTGTCAGAATATAGGCGCCAGACCCCGGGCGACGGAAAACCGCAAGGGGCCTTAAAAGCAGTCCGAAGTCATTGATTTAAATAAATTTATAACAGGGGGTTGACGACCTCTCAATCCATCCATAGAATGCGCGCCACTTGCAGCGTAAAGCACACAGCGAAACGAAGCAGGCAGTGAATGTTGTAGTGTGTCCCCTTCGTCTAGTGGCCTAGGACACCGCCCTTTCACGGCGGTAACAGGGGTTCGAGTCCCCTAGGGGACGCCATTGCGGGAATAGCTCAGTTGGTAGAGCACGACCTTGCCAAGGTCGGGGTCGCGAGTTCGAGTCTCGTTTCCCGCTCCATTTTTAAACGGTCTTGCTTTCGGGCAGGGCTGAGTGAAACCAGAACCAAGTCTTCGGATGCGGATCTGGGCACCGAAACACACACCATGTGTTCCGGGCAGCGTGTCCCCTTCGTCTAGTGGCCTAGGACACCGCCCTTTCACGGCGGTAACAGGGGTTCGAGTCCCCTAGGGGACGCCATTTGCGGGAATAGCTCAGTTGGTAGAGCACGACCTTGCCAAGGTCGGGGTCGCGAGTTCGAGTCTCGTTTCCCGCTCCATATTTGACGAAAACGCCGCTCACCGAGTGGCGTTTTTGTTTGTAACAGATGTTAGAGTCCCCCAGGGGATGCTTTTTGCGGGAATAGCTCAGTTGGTAGAGCACGACCTTGCCAAGGTCGGGGTCGCGAGTTCGAGTCTCGTTTCCCGCTCCATATTTAACAAAAACGCCGCTCATTGAGCGGCGTTTTTGTTTGTGCGCGATTTATGTCCATCGTAGAAAAAAGGCCCGCCAGTCAGACTGAGCGGGCCTTTATAGGCGCGTCGCAGGTTCAGTCCACGTGGTAGTGGACGGACAACGTGCCTTTCTTTTGCGAAAGGGACGAGATCGTGACCGTGCCCAGGTCTTTCAGGCTACGTACATGGGTGCCGCCACAGCCATAGGCCGGCAGTTCACCGAAACTGATTTCCCGGGCGCCTTCGCGCAGCGATGTCAGGCGCGGCAGATCATGGGCGATCCACTGTTCGAGGCCGTCCTGAACGGTCTGCGGGTCAACGTCATGGGCCGAGTCTGCCGGTTTGAATTGCACACGTCCTTCGCCGGGCCAGTGATGCGCCTTGATCGGCATCCAGCCCATGGCCTGGACGAAGTGGCCAATCAGGTGGCCGGCCGAATGCATGCGGGTATTGAACTGGCGACGTTGCTCGTCGATGCGGATCTGGGTCATGCCGGGGTTGACCGGCTGATCGACGAAATGGACGATCCGGTCAGGATCCTGGACTACGCGCAGTACCCGGCTGTCGCCGATCCACCCCGTATCGCAAGGTTGTCCGCCGCCCTGAGGGTGAAACAAGGTTGCGCGCAGCACCACGGCGAATTCGTTCTCGTGAGGTGCGCAGTCCAGGACTTCCACATTGGCCTTGAGGTCATCACTGTGGAAAAAGAGGCGAAGCGTCATATTCCAAGCTCGTAATCAAATTTCTATTTTTTATTATATGAAGCGTGGATTAGCGTGATAATCCGTTCAAACATCAAAGGACTGTTGCGTTGTGAGCATAAATCTTCCACTGCCATTGCTGGGTGAAATGGCGATTTTCGTCAAGGTCGTCGAAACCGGCAGCTTCTCCGAAGCCGCTCGGCAATTGGGCTCTTCGCCCTCGGCGGTGAGTCGCAGCATCTCGCGACTGGAGAAGGCCCTGGCCACCCGTTTGCTGCAACGGACTACACGAAAGCTGCGATTGAGCGATGGTGGCGAGGAGGTCTTCAAGCGGTGCCAGGAGATGGTCAACGCGGCCCGGTCCGTGATGGAAATCAGTGGTCAGTTCACTGATGAGCCCGAGGGAGTGGTGCGCATCAGCGTCCCTAAAGCGGTAGGCCGAATCGTGATTCACCCGCATATGCCGGAGTTTTTGCGCCGTTATCCCAAGGTGGATGTGGAGTTGTTGCTTGAGGATCGTCAGGTGGATCTGATCGACGATCACGTCGACCTGGCGATTCGCATCACCGACCGGCCACCAGCGGGATTGGTGGGGCGACAGCTGCTGAGCATCGACCATCTGCTCTGCGCCACACCCGAGTATCTGGCCGAGCACGGGACGCCGACTCACCCCCATGACCTGCTCAACCACAGTTGCCTTTACCTGGGCGAAACCCCGAGCGATGCGCGGTGGAAGTTCAAGAAAGGCAGCAAAACCGTAACCGTCGGAGTGCGCGGACGGTATGCCGCCAATCACACCGGTGTACGTTTTGGCGCGGTGTTGCAGCACATCGGCATTGGCAGCCTGCCGTATTTCACCGCACGTCGTGCCTTGGAGAAGGGGTTGATGGTGCAGGTGCTGCCGGACTGGACGTTCCTGGCGTCCTACCACGGAGGCGCCTGGTTGCTGTATTCGCCAACCCGATACCTGCCGCCCAAGCTACGGGTATTGATTGATTACCTGGTGGAGTGTCTGGAGAAGGAGCCGACGTTGGGCAAGCCAGGCAAGTCGAGCACGCTGAGTACGCCGGTTTCGGAGTATGAGTTGCCCGAGAGTGAAGGGTTGTTCTGAGGCAAAAGCAAAGATCGCAGCCTGCGGCAGCTCCTACAGGTGGTGCGCAATTCCCCTGTAGGAGCTGCCGCAGGCTGCGATCTTTTGTATCAGTGCTTGCTGTCCTGATTCGACAACGCCAGCAGCTGTTTCTCCTGGTTCCAGTCGAAAGGTTCGTCATTCTGTTCGGCTTCGAAACGACGCTCTTCCAGTGCCTGGTACAGGTCGATTTCTTCATCGGACAAGTAGTGCAGGCAGTCACCGGCGAAATACCACAGCAGATCCCGTGGGATCAGGTGGGCGATTTGCGGATAACGGGAAATGACTTGAGTCAGGATGTCCTGGCCCAGGTATTGGCTTTCGATCGGATCGATCGGCAGTGACGCCAGCAGTTCGTCGAAGCGCTCCAGGAACAAGGCATGGCTTTCTTCGGGAACCTGTTCGGCCTCACCTACGGCGACCAGGATGCTGCGCAAGTGGTCGAGCAAAACGAGATGATCGGCAACGATGTTGGACACGAGATAAGTCCTCAAGAGCAAAACGGGCGCGGGAGTATAAAGCTCCCGCGCGCATTTTCCCATGATCGAGAGCTGGATGGATCAGCGCACGCTACCCTCGGTCAGGGCTATTTCCTCTTTATCGAAAGCATCGACATCGATCACTTTGCGTCGCGATGCTTCGGCCTCACGCAGTGTCTGGGCTTCCACCGGTTGCAACACGCCGGCTTCCAGTGCGGCCTCGATGACATTTTCCCCGGCGACCGGTTTGACCTGACCGCTCTTGAGCGCCACGTGCAGTTTCTTGCGCAAGGGTTGCGCAGCGTCCAACAGATTGCAGGTGTGCTGCAGGACGCCAACAGGGTCTTCGACCGATTGCGGGCGGTAGCAACCCAGCAGCACTTCTTCCAGGGCCGGATCGCCCTTGGCGCGGCCAATCACCGCCGCCACTTCGGCGCCGAGTTTGTCCGACGGCCCTTTGTGGCGACGGCCGAACGGGAACACGATCACTCGCAACAGACAGCCCAGCACCTTGTTCGGAAAGTTGTCGAGCAGTTCATCCATGGCCCGCTCGCCGTGCCCGAGACTTTCCTCCATGGCCCAGGTAAACAGCGGCTTCATGTACTCCGGCGAGTCGAGGTCGTTGTACCGCTTGAGCGCGGCGCTGGCCAGGTACATGTTGCTCAGCACATCGCCCAGCCGTGCTGACAGGCGTTCGCGCCGTTTCAGTTCGCCGCCGAGCAGCATCATGCTGAGGTCGGCGAGCAGGGCGAAGGCGGCAGCCTGACGGTTCAGCGCGCGGAAATAACCCTGGCTGAGCTTGTCGCCCGGCATGTGCTCCAGGTGCCCGAAACCCAGGTTCAACACCAGCGTGCTGGCGGCGTTGCCCACGGCAAAGCCGATGTGCTTGAGCAGCAGGCCATCGAACTCGGTGAGTGCCTGGTCCTTGTCCTCCCGTGTGGCCAGGGCCATTTCCTTGAGTACGAAGGGGTGGCAGCGAATCGCGCCCTGACCGAAGATCATCAGGTTGCGCGAAAGAATGTTCGCGCCTTCCACGGTGATGAAGATCGGCGCGCCGTTCCATTTGCGCCCCAGGTAATTGTTCGGCCCCATGATGATCGCTTTGCCGCCATGCACATCCATCGCCTGGCTGATGCACTCGCGGCCGCGCTCGGTGAGGTGGTACTTGAGGATCGCCGACAGCACCGACGGTTTTTCGCCGAGGTCCACCGCGTTGGCGGTCAGCATCCGTGCGGCGTCCATCATCCAGGCATTGCCGCCGATGCGCGCCATGGCTTCCTGGATGCCTTCGAAAGCGGCAATCGGCACGTTGAACTGCTCGCGAATCTGCGCGTACTGGCCGGTCACCAGGCTGGTGAACTTGGCCATGCCGGTGCCCACCGCCGGCAGGGAGATCGAACGCCCGACGGACAGGCAATTCATCAGCATCATCCAGCCCTTGCCGAGCATTTCCTGGCCGCCGATCAGGAACTCCAGCGGCACGAACACATCCTTGCCGGAGTTCGGGCCGTTCATGAACGCCGCCCCCAGGGGCAGGTGACGACGGCCGATGTCCACGCCGGGCAGGTCGGTTGGAATCAGCGCCAGACTGATACCCAGGTCTTCCTCTTCGCCCAGCAGGTGGTCCGGGTCATAGGCCTTGAACGCCAGGCCGAGCAGGGTAGCGACCGGGCCCAGGGTGATGTAGCGTTTTTCCCAGTTCAGGCGCAGGCCGAGGGTTTCCTTGCCTTCCCATTCGCCTTTGCAGATCACCCCGGTGTCGGGCATGCCGCCGGCGTCCGAACCGGCGAGGGGACCGGTCAGGGCAAAGCAGGGGATTTCATCGCCGCGCGCCAGGCGTGGCAGGTAATGGTTGCGCTGTTCGTCGGTGCCGTAATGCAGCAACAGCTCGGCCGGGCCGAGGGAGTTGGGGACCATCACGGTGGAGGCGAGATCGCCGCTGTGACTGGCCAGTTTCATCGCCACTTGCGAATGGGCGTAGGCCGAGAAACCCTTGCCGCCAAACTCCTTGGGGATGATCAGGGCAAAGAATCCCTGGTCCTTGATGTAAGCCCAGGCCTCGGCCGGCAAGTCCATGGTTTGACCGAGCTGCCAGTCACTGACCATGGCGCAGAGTTCTTCGGTCGGGCCGTCGATGAAGGCCTGTTCTTCTTCGTTCAGTTGCACCTTGGGATAGGACAACAGTTTGTTCCAGTCCGGACGACCGCTGAACAGTTCGCCGTCCCACCACACGGTGCCAGCTTCGATGGCATCGCGTTCGGTTTCCGACATCGGCGGCAGGGTTTTCTGGAACCAGTTGAACATCGGTGCGCTGAAGAACTTGCGGCGCAGGTCAGGCAAAAGCAGGGGCGCCGCCACGGCGGCGGTCAGCACCCAGAAAATCAACAGCAGCCAACCCGGCGCGCGACTGAACGCGCCCATTGCCAGCAGATAGACAGCCACGATGCCCAGGGCAGGCAGCGGCGCGATGCGACGGTGGGCTAAATAAGCTATCCCGACAACCAGAACCAGTATCCACAACAGCAGCATATTTAATCCTCCGTGAACCCAGGGCGTACCAACCCACAGAGCTTAGACGGCATCCGTAAAACCGGGTGGTCAGAGCGAGGGGATGGAAATCGTGGGAAACCCTGGATGATTGTGTAGGCCTTAGGCGCGACAGACCGTGAAAAATCGTTCATTGAGCGGGCGACAAAGCGCCCATGTTTGGCCGAAACGTCGTTATCTCTGTGCTGAACCTCTCGATAGACTCGAGACTTCTCAAGGAGATTGCCCGCATGCACGAGTACCTGAGCCCCGGCCGCTTCATCGATAGTGACCACCCCTGTGTGGTGGAGTTCGCCGAAAAACACCGCGGTGCCAGTCGCGACCCGCTCGAGCAGGCGGTCCATCTCTATTACGCGGTGCGAGAGGCAGTGCGCTACAACCCCTATACCTTCAGCCGTGATCCGCAGACCTTGTGCGGCAGTCATGCGCTGGCGGCCGGGGAAAGTTATTGCGTGCCGAAAGCCACACTGCTGGCCGGTGCAGCGCGGCACTGCGGCATACCCGCGCGGATCGGTTTGGCGGATGTGCGCAATCATCTGTCGACTCCACGCTTGCTCGAATTGCTCAAGAGCGACGTGTTCGCCATGCACGGCTACACCGAGCTTTATCTGAATGGTCGTTGGGTCAAGGCCACCCCTGCGTTCAACCAGGGCTTGTGCGACCTGTTCAATGTGGCGCCACTGGAGTTCGACGGGATCAACGACAGCGTTTTCCATCCCTACAATCGCGACGGCGAGAAGTTGATGGAGTACATGATCGATCACGGCCAGTTCAGCGACGTGCCGGAAAAGTTCTTCTTCGAACACCTCGAAAAGTGTTATCCGCACCTGTTCGACGAACAACTGCCGGCGCTGCTGGGGGACATGCAGAGCGATTTGAGTCGCGCCTGATCCGGCGTATGCTGCCTGCGCATTCATCCATAAAGAGGCGGTCATGCTGAAGATCTGGGGTCGGAAAAATTCATCGAATGTCAGGAAACCATTGTGGGCCGCCGAGGAACTGGGCCTGGCCTATGAGGCCATCGACGCCGGCGGTGCCTTTGGTGTGGTCGATACGCCCGAGTACCGCGCCATGAACCCCAATGGCCGCGTGCCGGTGATTGAAGACGATGGCTTCGTGCTGTGGGAATCCAACACCATCGTGCGTTACCTGATGGCCAGGCATGCAGCGAATACGTCGTGGTATCCGGCGGACCTGCAAGCGCGGGCCAGCGCCGAGAAGTGGATGGACTGGACCACGTCCAGTATTGCCGGACCATTCCGCACGGTGTTCTGGGGCGTCGTGCGCACCCCAGCCGAGCAACAGGACTGGCCCGCAATCAAGGCGGCGATCAAGGAATGCGAGACGCTGCTGGCGATGGCCGACCAGGCGCTGGCGACCCAGCCCTACCTGTCCGGTGACGAGATCGGCATGGGCGACATTCCCCTGGGCAGTTTCATTTATGCCTGGTTCGAGATGCCGATCGAACGTTCGCCCAAGCCCCATCTGGAGGCCTGGTACGCACGATTGCAAGAGCGTCCGGCGTATCGCAAGGCGGTCATGACCGCGTTGACTTAATACTCACTATCGACACACTTGACTGTACTTGTGCGGCGGCGACAAGCACCATTGCGTCCATGCGCCGCGGTTGTTTTGCTTGCCGCCCGCCCATATCTGTCCCTTTCTTCCCCTTCTTGGTGCGTAATCCGATATGAGTTCCGCTCTGTCCATCCGGCAGCTAACCAAAACCTACGGCAACGGTTTCCAGGCCTTGAGTGGTATCGATCTGGATGTCGCCGAAGGTGACTTCTTCGCCTTGCTCGGCCCCAACGGCGCCGGCAAATCCACGACCATCGGCATTCTGTCGACCCTGGTGAACAAGACCAGCGGCACGGTGAATATCTTCGGTCACGACCTGGACAAGAACCCGGCGGCGCTCAAGCGCTCCATTGGCGTCGTGCCCCAGGAATTCAACTTCAACCAGTTCGAAAAGACCTTCGATATCGTCGTGACCCAGGCCGGTTACTACGGCATCCCGGCGAAAGTCGCCAAGGAACGCGCCGAGCAGTACCTGACCCAGCTTGGTCTGTGGGACAAGCGCGATGTGCCGTCGCGTTCGCTTTCCGGCGGCATGAAGCGACGCCTGATGATCGCCCGTGCGCTGGTCCACGAACCGCGCCTGTTGATCCTCGACGAACCGACTGCTGGCGTGGACATTGAACTGCGTCGCTCGATGTGGACCTTCCTCACCGAGCTGAACAAGAAAGGCATCACCATCATCCTCACCACGCACTACCTGGAGGAGGCTGAGCAGCTGTGCCGCAACATCGGCATCATCGACCACGGCGTTATCGTCGAAAACACCAGCATGAAGCAGTTGCTCGGCCAACTGCATGTCGAGACCTTCCTGCTGGATTTGAAGAGCAGTGTGAGCGTGCCGCCGCAGTTGCTTGGTTATCCCTCTCGTTTGCTCGATGCTCACACCCTGGAAGTCCAGGTGGACAAAAGCATGGGCATCACCGCGCTGTTCACTCAGCTGGCGCAGCAGAACATCGAAGTGCTGAGCCTGCGCAACAAAACCAATCGCCTCGAGGAGTTGTTCGTGTCCCTGGTGGAGAAAAATCTGTCGAAGGTGGCGGTATGAGTTCCGAGCTGCAACCCAACCTCGTTGCCCTCAACACCATCGTTTACCGTGAGGTCCGGCGCTTTACCCGGATCTGGCCGCAGACGCTGCTACCGCCAGCGATCACCATGGTTCTGTACTTCGTGATCTTCGGTAACCTGATCGGTCGACAGATCGGCGACATGGGTGGCTTCACCTACATGGAGTACATCGTGCCGGGCCTGATCATGATGTCGGTGATCACCAACTCCTACGGCAACGTGGTGTCGAGTTTCTTCGGCAGCAAGTTCCAGCGTTCCATCGAAGAACTGATGGTGTCGCCGGTGTCACCGCACACCATCCTGATCGGCTACACCCTCGGTGGCGTGCTGCGCGGCCTGATGGTCGGGATCATCGTGACGCTGCTGTCGCTGTTCTTCACTGATTTGCAGGTGCATCACCTGGGCGTGACCGTTCTGGTGGTGGTGCTGACGGCGACGATCTTCTCGCTGCTGGGCTTCATCAACGCCGTATTCGCGCGCAACTTCGATGACATCTCGATCATCCCGACCTTTGTGCTGACGCCGTTGACCTACCTGGGCGGGGTGTTCTACTCGATTTCGTTGCTGCCGCCGTTCTGGCAGACCGTATCCTTGGCCAACCCGGTATTGCACATGGTCAATGCGTTCCGTTACGGCATTCTTGGCGTTTCGGATATTCGGATCAGTATCGCGATCACGTTCATGTTGGTGGCGACTGTGATTCTGTACCTGGGATGTGCGCGGTTGCTGGTGAGTGGGCGCGGAATGCGTACCTGATCATTGTCTCGCGGATGTACCCGATCTACTGTAGGAGCTGGCTTGCCAGCGATGGCGGCTTGACTGAGTACATATCCATTGCTGCGGTAACGGCCACTTATGGTTTCGCCCTTACGGCGAGTCACTTGGAAAAACGGAACGCCGCCCGGCCCCAAGTAACCAAGGGCTCTTGCCCCTGACGTTCGGTGCCTCGCTGTGGCTCGACATGTCCTCCTTCCGGTCCTGCTCCGTGGGCCCGCCGCCATCGGCCATCCATGGCCGAGACTGTGTAAAAACGTTTTTCAGCGCGACAGGTACTCAAAACCGGACTGGAAATCGCGCTTCTATGCGAAATCCACATCTGTTGACGGGCCAATAAATTTCAGATTGAACGTAGACGCGCACAGTTAAATTTTGGCGAAGCGTTTTTACACACTCTGGGCCGAGGGCGGCTAAACCGGCATCCATGCCGGTTTGCCCACTGCGCAGAACCTCCACTCGGCCTCTCGACGGGGCAAGAAAATCAAGATCAAAAGCCAAAGCAAAAGCGAGGCGAGCTAACGCTCGACCTTGTTGTTTGGTGGTACGCGTTGCATTCCAAATCAAAACGGCGCCTTATGGCGCCGTTTTGCATTGTCACAGCCGACTTTGCTTGCGCCGACGCCACTGTCGCGCCACCCACCAGCGCCAATACATCATCACCAGGCAATAGGCCAACGCCCCCAGCACCAACCCGGTCACCACCGACCCCAGCAAAAACGGTTGCCACAAGGTCGAGAGCTCGCCGCTGATCCATTCCCAGGTCAGCTCGTCCGGCAGATGGCGCGGCGGAACGTCCATCAGCCAGGCACCGGTCTGGTAGGTGCAGAAGAACACGGCCGGCATGGTGATCGGGTTGGTCAGCCAGACCAGGCTGACCGCAATCGGCATGTTGCCGCGCACGATGATCGCAAGAATCGCCGCCACCAGCATCTGCAATGGAATCGGCAGGAATGCCGCGAACAGGCCGACCGCCATGGCCCGGGCCACGGAATGGCGATTGAGGTGCCAGAGGTTCGGGTCATGCAGCAGGGTGCCGAGAAAGCGTAAGGACTTGTGTTCCCTGATGCTGGTCGGGTCTGGCATGTAACGTTTGAATAATCGCCGGGGCATAAGGCTTCTCGGTCGGTCAGGTCGGCAAGTATGTCTGGATTCCATGAGGCGCCCATTCAGACTTTGTGACAATTGTTAACGACGGACGTGCCCTGCGCGGGCTATGCCTAGGGACGGGACTCTCAAGGACGGGCTTATGCGCACAGGGATGATGGCGCTGGCGTTGGGTCTGTTGGCCTTGCGTTTTTTACCGGTGTTACCGCCGGTCTGGTTGTGGTTGTTGATGCCGGTGGCAGGTTTGATTTTGCTGCCGTTCAGGACGTATCCGGCGGCGTTTTTCCTGTTCGGCCTGAGTTGGGCTTGCGCCCATGCGCAATGGGCCCTGGACGATCGGCTGGCGCCGACCCTCGACGGGGAAACGCGCTGGCTTGAGGGGCGGGTGACCGGGTTGCCACAGAACGCAGAAGGGGTGGTGCGTTTCGAACTGACCGACAGCCGGTCACGCCGCAGCGACCTGCCGCGACATTTGCGCCTGGCCTGGTACGACGGCCCGCCGGTCAACAGCGGCGAACAGTGGCGGCTGGCGGTCAAGCTGAAGCGACCCGTAGGTTTGCTCAATCCCCATGCCTTCGATTATGAGGCCTGGCTGCTGGCGCAACGCATCGGTGCGACCGGGACCGTCAAGGCCGGGGAGCGACTGGCGCCAGCCCGGTGGGCCTTGCGCGACGGTGTGCGGCAGCGGCTGCAGGCTGTGGACGCCCAGGGGCGAACGGGCGTGCTGACAGCGTTGGTGCTGGGCGACGGCGCGGGCCTCAGTCGCGAAGACTGGCAGGTGTTGCAAGACACCGGCACCGTGCACCTGCTGGTGATTTCCGGGCAGCACGTCGGCCTGTTGGCGGGATTGGTCTATCTGTTGATCGCCGGGCTTGCCCGTTTTGGCTTGTGGCCAGGCCGTCTGCCTTGGTTGCCCTGGGCCTGCGGCCTGGCTTTTGCGGCCGCCCTTGGCTATGGGCTGCTGGCCGGCTTCGAAGTGCCGGTTCGCCGAGCTTGTCTGATGATTGGACTGGTGCTGCTGTGGCGCCTGCGCTTTCGTCACCTGGGTGCGTGGTGGCCGCTGTTGCTGGCACTCAATGGCGTCTTGCTGATGGACCCGTTTGCGAGTCTGCAGCCGGGATTCTGGCTGTCCTTCGCGGCCGTGGCGGTGTTGATCTTCACCTTCGGTGGTCGCTTGGGCCCTTGGCCATGGTGGCAAACCTGGACCCGTGCCCAGTGGCTGATCGCAATCGGCCTTGGCCCGTTCTTGCTGGTCCTGGGATTGCCGATCAGCCTCAGCGGCCCACTGGTCAATCTGCTGGCGGTGCCCTGGATCAGCCTGGTGGTGCTGCCTCCGGCATTGCTCGGGACTTTGTTATTGCCGGTGCCCCACGTCGGCGAGTGGTTACTGTGGCTGGCGGGCGGTTTGATCGATTGGCTGTTCACCGCGCTGGCACTGGTCGCCGGCAAGGTGCCCGCGTGGCTGCCCGCGGCCATCCCGTTGTGGGTCTGGGGCCTCGGCACTCTGGGTGCCTTTCTGTTGTTGCTGCCGCGAGGCGTGCCCCTGCGTCCGCTAGGGTGGCCTTTGCTGCTGCTCCTGGTTTTTCCACCGCGGCCGCTGCTGCCCGAAGGCATTGCCGAGGTTTGGCAACTGGATGTGGGCCAAGGGTTGGCGATCATGGTGCGTACTCGCCATCACACGCTGCTGTATGACGCTGGCCCGCGTTTTCGAGATCTCGACCAGGGCGCGCGGGTGGTACTGCCAGCGTTACGCAAACTGGGGGTGAAGGAGCTTGACCTGATGTTGATCAGCCATGCCCATGCCGATCACGCCGGTGGCGCCCGGGCCGTTGCCAATGGGTTGCCGGTGAAACGGGTGGTCAGTGGCGAACCTGCCGACCTGCCTGCCGGGTTGCAGGCCGAGGGCTGTGAGAGCGGCCGGCAATGGACGTGGGACGGGGTCGAGTTCCGGCTTTGGCATTGGCCACAGGCCAGGGACAGCAATCAGAATTCCTGCGTCTTGCAGATAACAGCCAATGGCGAGCGCTTGCTGCTCAGCGGTGACATCGACAGCAGCGCCGAGCGCGCCTTGCTCGACAGCCCATTGGCCGTGCCCACCGACTGGTTGCAGGCCCCGCACCACGGCAGCCGCAGTTCGTCGTCGATGGCGCTGCTCAACGTCTTGCAGCCCAAGGCGGTGCTGATCTCCCGTGGCCAGGGCAACTCGTTCGGTCATCCGCATGCGGTGGTGATTGCCCGCTATCGAAATCGCGGCACGGCGATCTACGACAGCGCGCAGCAAGGCGCCGTTCATCTGCAACTGGGGCGTTTCGAGCCGCCACGCGCGATGCGTCAAGAACGGCGCTTCTGGCGCGATCCACCACCCCCGGGCAAATAACCGGGCGTTAGCAAAGGCCGACCGGATGCGACATCACAGTCTTCGGTGCGCCCACCCCCTATGTTAGAGTGGCGCACTTTTTCGAGGGGACTGTCACTGTGTGGGAATTGGTCAAATCCGGCGGCTGGATGATGCTGCCGATCATCCTGAGTTCCATCGCGGCAATGGCGATCGTTGCCGAACGTCTGTGGACCCTGCGAGCCAGTCGCGTGACCCCGGAGCATTTGCTCGGGCAGGTCTGGGTCTGGATCAAGGACAAGCAACTGAACAAGGAAAAGCTCAAGGAACTGCGCGCCAATTCGCCCCTGGGTGAAATCCTGGCCGCGGGCCTGGCCAACTCCCGGCATGGTCGCGAGATCATGAAGGAATGTATCGAAGAGGCTGCCGCGCGGGTCATCCACGAGCTGGAACGCTACATCAATGCCCTCGGCACCATCGCCGCCATGGCCCCGTTGCTGGGGCTTTTGGGTACGGTGCTGGGCATGATCGACATTTTCAGTGCGTTCATGGGCACGGGCATGACCACCAACGCCGCAGTGCTCGCCGGGGGTATCTCCAAGGCGCTGATCACCACGGCTGCCGGCTTGATGGTCGGTATCCCGTCGGTATTCTTCCACCGTTTCCTGCAACGCCGGATCGATGAGCTGGTGGTGGGCATGGAGCAGGAAGCGATCAAGCTGGTCGAAGTGGTGCAGGGTGATCGTGACGTGGATCTGGCGGGGGTCAAAGCGTGAAATTCCGCCGCAAGCAACGGGAGAATGTGGACATCAACCTCGCGTCGCTGATCGACGTGGTGTTTATCCTGCTGCTGTTTTTTGTCGTGACCACGACCTTCACCCGTGAAACCCAGTTGCGCGTCGATCTGCCCGAAGCGGTCAGCGGCGCGCCTTCCGACGACCAGACCCGGCAGCTGGATATCGCGATCAGCGCCGACGGAGTGTTTTCGGTGAACAACCAGGTATTGCCCAAAAGCGACCTGGCGACGCTGATGGATGCCCTGCAGAAACAATCAAATGGCGACACCAGCCGGCCGCTGTCCATCAGCGCCGACGGAAAATCCCAGCATCAGTCGGTCATCACCGCCATGGACGCCGCCGGCAAGCTTGGCTTCAGCCATTTGCGCATGACCACAGTCGAGGCGGCGCCGCCCGCGCCCTGATGGCCATGTCCGATCGCCTGCTCGCCGCGTGGTACCGAGGCCATCCGGCCCTGAAACTGCTACAGCCGCTGGAGTGGTTGTACCGGCGCGTGGTCAACAACAAGCGCCAGCGCTTTCTGGCGGGCGAGGGTGAGATCTATCAGCCACCGGTACCGCTGATCGTGGTGGGCAACATCACCGTCGGCGGCACCGGCAAGACCCCGCTGATCCTGTGGATGATCCAGCACTGTCAACGCAGCGGCTTGCGGGTCGGCGTGGTCAGCCGCGGTTACGGCGCCAAGCCTGCGCAATTGCCATGGCGGGTCGAGGCGGATCAAGGGGCCGAGATCGCTGGCGATGAGCCGCTGTTGATCGTGCAGCGTACCGGCGTGCCCTTGATGATCGATCCAGATCGCAGCGCGGCGGTCAAAGCCTTGCTAGCCAGTGAGCCGCTGGACCTGATCCTGTCCGATGACGGCATGCAGCATTACCGTCTGGCCCGGGATCTGGAGCTGGTGCTGATCGACGCCGCCCGTGGCCTGGGCAACCGCCGTTGCCTGCCGGCCGGGCCACTGCGTGAACCGGTCGAGCGTCTGCAAAGTGTCGACGCGGTGCTCTACAACGGCGCCACGGCTGACAGCGGCGACGGCTTTGCCTTCCAGTTGCAACCGACCGCACTGGTCAACCTGCAAAGCGGCGAACGGCGCCCGCTCGATCACTTTCCCGCGGGCCAGGCGCTGCATGCCGTGGCCGGGATCGGTAACCCGCAGCGTTTCTTCAGGACCCTCGAGACGTTACACTGGCAGCCGGTCCCGCACGCGTTCGCCGACCACGCCGAATACAGCGTGCAGGCCTTGAATTTCAATCCGCCATTGCCATTGGTGATGACCGAAAAGGACGCGGTGAAGTGCCGTGCCTTCGCCGCCGCCGACTGGTGGTACCTGGCGGTCGACGCTGTGCCGTCGCCAGCCTTCACGGCCTGGTTCGATACACAGTTGATGCGCCTGTTGCCGGCTCGTCTTTTGCCTTAACTCCGTTTCTATCCAGGGAATGTTCATGGACACCAAATTGCTCGACATCCTCGCTTGCCCGGTCTGCAAAGGTCCGCTCAAGCTCAGCGCCGACAAGACCGAGCTGATCAGCAAGGGCGCTGGCCTTGCATACCCGATTCGCGACGGCATCCCGGTCATGCTCGAAAGCGAAGCCCGCACCCTGACCACCGACGAGCGTCTGGATAAATGACTACAGCCTTTACCGTTGTTATTCCTGCGCGCTATGCCTCGACCCGTCTGCCGGGCAAACCGCTGCTGTTGATCGCCGGCAAGCCGATGATCCAGCACGTGTGGGAACAGGCGTGCAAAAGCAGCGCCGAGCGTGTGGTAGTGGCGACTGACGACGTACGCATCGCCCAGGCCTGCGAAGGGTTTGGTGCGCAAGTGGTGATGACTCGCGTGGATCACAACTCCGGCACCGATCGCCTGGCCGAAGTCGCAGCGAAGCTGGGCCTGGCGCCTGACGCGATCGTGGTCAACGTCCAGGGTGACGAGCCGCTGATCCCGCCAAGTGTCATCGATCAGGTGGCCGTCAACCTGGCGGCCCACCCAGAAGCGCGCATGGCCACCCTGGCCGAGCCGATCGAAGACGTCGAGAGTCTGTTCAATACCAACGTGGTCAAGGTCGTCAGCGACCTCAATGGCCTGGCACTGACCTTCAGTCGCGCGACCTTGCCATGGGCCCGGGACACCTTCGCCAAGAGCCTCGAGCAGTTGCCGGAAGGTGTGCCGTATCGCCGCCACATCGGCATCTATGCCTACCGCGCCGGTTTCCTCCATGACTTCGTTAGCTGGGGCCCGTGCTGGCTGGAAAACACCGAATGCCTGGAACAGCTGCGTGCCTTGTGGCACGGGGTGCGGATTCACGTCGCCGATGCGCTGGTCGCGCCGCCGGCCGGTGTCGATACCGTTGAAGACCTTGAGCGCGTTCGTCGCCTGCTGGAGGCCTGATGCGGGTTCTGTTTGTCTGCCTGGGCAATATCTGCCGTTCACCCACGGCCGAAGGTGTACTGCGGCATAAACTGCGCGAAGCGGGGCTGGCCGATCAAGTCGAAGTGGCCTCCGCCGGTACCGGCGACTGGCACGTGGGCAGTGCACCGGACAAGCGCAGCCAGGCGGCGGCGAAAAAGCGCGGTTATGATTTGTCCGCCCAGCGCGCCCAGCAGGTCACCCGCGCCGATTTCGCCGAGTACGACCTGATCCTCGCGATGGACAACAGCAACCTGCGCAACCTCATGGACCTGCAACCGGCCAAGGGCAGGGCGGAGCTGGACCTGTTCCTGCGTCGCTACCCGTCGGAGATCGATGAAGTCCCGGACCCGTACAACGACAGTGAGCATGGCTTTGAAATTGTGTTGGACCTGATCGAGCGCGCCAGTGACCTGCTGGTGATCGAACTGAAGGAACGGTTATGAGTTTGCAGGTGCGATCAGGGGTTTCACTCAAGCCGTTCAACAGCTTTGGCGTGGATGTCCAGGCCCGTCTGTTTGCCGAGGCCCACAGCGACGCTGATGTGCGTGAGGCCCTGGCTTATGCACGGGAGCACCAGGTGCCCTTGCTGGTGATCGGCGGTGGCAGCAACTTGCTGCTGACGGCCGATGTTGAATCACTGGTACTGCGCATGGCCAGCCGCGGAATCCGCGTGATCAGCGACGATGGCAGCAAAGTCGTGATCGAGGCCGAGGCGGGCGAGCCCTGGCATCCGTTCGTGCAACACACCCTGGTGCAGGGCTTGTCGGGCCTGGAAAACCTCAGCCTGATTCCCGGCACCGTGGGCGCCGCGCCCATGCAGAACATCGGCGCCTATGGCGTGGAGATCAAGGATGTGTTCGCCGGCCTGACCGCCCTTGATCGCCAGAGTGGCGAGTTGCGCGACTTCAGCCTGCAAGAGTGCAACTTCGCTTACCGCGACAGCGTGTTCAAGCAGGAACCTGGGCGCTGGTTGATCCTGCGCGTGCGTTTCATCCTCGATCGCGCTGCACAGCTGCACCTGGAATATGGTCCGGTGCGTCAGCGCCTGACCGAGCAGGGCATCGATCATCCGACCGCCACGGACGTCAGCCAGGCCATCTGCAGCATTCGCAACGAGAAACTCCCGGACCCGGCGGTGCTCGGCAATGCCGGCAGCTTTTTCAAGAATCCCCTGGTGCCAGCGGCGCTGGTCGCCCGGCTCAAGGGCGAATACCCGGACCTGGTGGCCTACGCGCAACCCGACGGGCAGATGAAGCTGGCGGCGGGCTGGCTGATCGAGCGGGCAGGGTGGAAAGGTTTCCGCGAGGCCGATGCCGGCGTGCACAAGATGCAGGCACTGGTGCTGGTCAATTACGGCAGCGCGACGGGACTGCAACTGCTGGACCTGGCACAGCGTATCCAGAAAGACATTTCAGAGCGTTTCCATGTTGATCTGGAAATGGAGCCCAACCGGTATTAGGAAAGCAGCTGCAAGCTGCAAGCTTCAAGCTTTCAGCCGCGAGCTACAATCTTTATATCTCGAGCTGCTCGCTGCCTTGCTTCTACTTGAAACTTGCAGCTTAAAGCTTGCAGCCAAAAGCCCTGCCTCAGCAGGGCTTTTTGTTAATACAGGCTTAACCTGGTCTGCTGACGATGCAAGCATTTGCTCCACCAAAGGCCCGGTGCAGACGTGTCCGTTCGCACAAGAGAGCCCATTAGCCTGAGTCGATCTGCGTTACCCACCCAAGATCCATCGGCAGATTGCTCGACCCCATAACCCAAGCACTATGCGGGCGTGCCCATGATTACCCTGAAACTCAACGGTCAAGACCATCCGCTCGACGTCACCGAGGATATGCCCTTGCTCTGGGCGATCCGCGACGTGGCCGGTTACAACGGCACTAAATTCGGCTGTGGCATGGGCCTTTGCGGCGCCTGCACGATTCATATCGAAGGTGCCCCGGCGCGCAGCTGCATCACGCCGATCGGCTCGGTCGTCGGCCAGAACGTCACCACCATCGACAACCTGCATGCCGACCCGGTGGGCAAAGTCGTGCAGCAAGCCTGGCTCGATTCGGCCGTGGCCCAATGCGGTTACTGCCAAGGCGGGCAGATCATGTCCGCCACCGCGCTGCTCAAGACCAACCCGAACCCGAGCGACGAACAGATCGAAGAGGCAATGGTCGGCAACATCTGCCGCTGCGGCACCTACAACCGCATCAAGACCGCCATCCGCCAGGCATCCACTCACCTGAAGGAGGCCAAGGCATGAGCCGGTTACCCGATGATTTCGCCCTGAGCAACCTCAGTCGGCGTGGTTTTCTCAAGGGTGTGGGCGCCGCCAGTGCACTGGTGGTCGCCGCGAGCTGGGGCTGGCAGGACGCATTTGCCGAAGAAGCGCAGAAAAAGTTCGGTGCCGACGGCATGCCCCACGGCTGGGTCGACGATCCCAAGGTTTATGTGAGCATCGGCACTGATGGCACGGTGACGGTGGTGTGCAACCGTTCGGAAATGGGCCAGGGCGTACGGACCAGCCTGACCATGGTGGTGGCCGATGAACTGGAAGCCGATTGGGCACGGGTCAGGGTGCAGCAGGCGCCGGGCGATGAAGTGCGCTTCGGCAACCAGGACACCGATGGTTCGCGCAGCATGCGCCACTGGTACGAGCCGATGCGTCGCTGCGGTGCAGCCGCGCGGACCATGCTCGAACAGGCCGCCGCCGACCAGTGGAAAGTGCCGGTGGGCGAATGCCATGCCCAGCTGCATAAAGTCATCCACAAGCCTTCCGGGCGTGAACTGGAGTATGGCGCCCTGGCCACAGCTGCCAGCGCCCTGGCCGTGCCGGCACGGGACAGCCTGCGACTCAAGCAGGCGTCGGAGTTTCGCTATATCGGCAAGGAAGGCACCAAGGCCATCGATGGCGACGACATCGTCAACGGTCGCGCGGTATACGGCGCCGACGTGCATTTCGATGGCATGCTGTTCGCCACCATTGCCCGGCCGGCGGTGTACGGCGGCAAGGTCAAGAGCTTCGATGGCAGTGCGGCGATGAAAGTGCCGGGGGTGGTCAAGGTCATCCAGATCGAGAGCCGTCCCTTGCCCTCGGAGTTTCAACCCCTGGGCGGCATCGCAGTGGTGGCCAGCAACACTTGGGCAGCGATCAAGGGGCGCGATGCGCTGAAAATCGAATGGGACGATGGCCCTAACGCCAGCTACGACTCGATTGCCTACCGCAAGGAGCTGGAGGCCGCCTCGCTCAAACCCGGAAAAGTGGTGCGCAACACCGGCAATATCGACGAGGCCATGAGCGGCGCCGACAGCACGCTGGAAGCCTCCTACTACTTGCCGCACCTGTCACAATCGCCAATGGAACCGATGGTCGCCATCGCTCGCTACAAGGACGGAGTGTGCGAAGCCTGGGGGCCAAGCCAGGCGCCACAGGTCACCCGCGAGCGGATCGGTGAACGCCTGGGCGTGCCCTTCGATAACGTTACGTTCAACGTGACGCTGCTGGGCGGTGGCTTCGGGCGCAAATCCAAACCCGACTTCATCATCGAAGCGGCGATCCTGGCCAAGGAATTCCCCGGCAAAGCGGTGCGGGTGCAATGGACCCGCGAAGACGATATCCACAATTCGTACTTTCACACGGTATCGGCCGAATACCTCAAGGCCAGCCTGAACAAGGATGGGCTGCCTTCCGGCTGGCTGCACCGTACGGTGGCGCCGAGTATCACCGCGTTGTTCGCCCCGGGCATGAACCACGAGGCGGCCTTCGAATTGGGCATGGGCTTCACCAACATGGCCTACGCGATTCCCAACATTCGCCTGGAAAACCCCGAGGCCACCGTGCATACGCGGGTGGGCTGGTATCGCTCGGTGTCGAACATCCCCCACGGCTTTGCGATCCAGAGCTTCGTCGATGAACTGGCGCACAAGGCCGGGGAGGACCCGCTCAAGTACCAGGTCAGGCTGCTCGGCCCGGACCGTCAGATCGATCCGCGTACCTTGAGTGAAGAGTGGAACTACGGTGAATCGCCCGAGCGTTATCCGATCGACACCGCGCGATTGCGCACGGTGCTGGAAACCGCCGCCAAGGCCGCCGGCTGGGGCCGCGAGTTGCCCAAAGGCCGGGGCCTGGGCCTGGCGGTGCATTACAGCTTCGTAACCTATGTGGCGGCGGTGATTGAAGTCGAGGTCAAGGACGATGGCACCTTGATCGTGCACAAGGCCGACATCGCCGTGGATTGCGGTCCGCAGATCAACCCCGAACGGATTCGCGCGCAGTTCGAGGGGGCCTGTGTCATGGGCCTGGGCAACGCGGTGCTGGGCGAAATCAGCTTCAAGGACGGCAAGGTCCAGCAGGACAACTTCCACATGTACGAAGTGGCGCGCATGTCGTTGGCGCCCAGGGAAGTCGCGGTGCACCTGGTCACGCCGCCGGGCGAGGTGCCGTTGGGCGGTGTCGGCGAACCGGGTGTACCGCCGATTGCGCCGGCCCTGTGCAACGCGATCTTCGCCGCCACCGGCAAGCGTATCCGCGACCTGCCGATCCGTTATCAATTGCAGGGCTGGCAGAAGGTCCAGGCGTGATGGACAGTGCCGATCTGAATGTCCTGCGCAGCGTGCTGGAGTGGCGCCGCGCCGGCCAGAGGGTGATCCTGTACAGCGTCGTTCAGACCTGGGGCACCGCGCCCCGGGCGCCTGGCGCCATGCTGGCGCTGCGTGAGGACGGCGTGGTGATCGGCTCGGTGTCCGGTGGTTGTGTCGAGGACGACCTGATCGCACGGTTGCATGACGGTCGCATTACGGCCGACGGGCCGCCGGTACAACTGATCACCTACGGGGTGAGCCGTGAGGAGGCGGCTCGGTTCGGTTTACCCTGCGGCGGCACCTTGCGCTTGACCGAGGAGCGCGTCGGCGATCCTGCGTGGGTCGCCGAGCTGCTGGCGCGCTGCCAAGCCCATGAAATCGTCGCACGTTCGCTGGATATCGCCACCGGAGAGGTGATTTTGCAGCCCGCCAACAAGACCGATGTGCTGGCTTTCGATGGCCAGACCCTGCGGGCCATCTATGGCCCGCGCTGGCGCTTGCTATTGATCGGCGCCGGGCAGTTGTCCCGCTATGTCGCCGAGATGGCGCGGCTGCTGGATTTCGACGTATTGATTTGCGACCCGCGCAGCGAGTTCGTCTACGGCTGGGAGGAACAGCACGGTCGATTCGTCTCGGGCATGCCCGATGAGGCGGTGGTGAACATCCAGACAGACGAGCGCACGGCCATCGTCGCCCTGACTCACGACCCCCGCCTGGATGACATGGCACTGCTCACGGCCCTGGACTCCCGGGCCTTTTATGTCGGCGCGCTGGGCTCGCGCATCAACAGCCAGCGGCGCCGGGACAACCTGGCTCAGCTCGGCTTGTCGCAACAGGCCATCGAGCGGCTGCATGGTCCGGTCGGCTTGCACATCGGCAGCCACAGCCCGGCGGAAATCGCCTTGTCGCTGATGGCCGAGATTGTCGCAATCAAGAATGGCGTCGAGCTCAAGCAGAAAAAACCGCTGCGGGAGGGTGTATGAGTGAATCCATCGGGGTGATCGTGTTGGCGGCGGGGCAGGGCAGTCGCTTTCGACAGGTCGCCGGTGACGAAAAGGACAAGCTGCTGGCTGATTGCACGGGGCGTGATGGCACGGTTCGATCGGTGATCGAACAGGTTCTGGTCAATCTGCCTGCCACCTTGGAAAAACGCATTCTGGTGACCACGGCGGATCGCCCGCAAGTGAGCCGCATGGCCAAGGCCTATGGCTGTGAGATCGTCCTGATCGAATCGACCGGGATGGGCGACAGCATTGCGGCCGGGGTGACGGCGTGTGCGCAGCTTGAGGGTTGGCTGATGGTGCTGGGGGATATGCCGTTCATCCTGCCTTCAAGTATCGAACAGGTGGTGGCGAACATCGCCGATGACTGCATCAGCGTGCCGGTGCAGGAGGGTGAGTACGGGCATCCGGTGGGCTTCGGGCGCAGCTTTGGTCCGGGTTTGATGGCATTGGCGGGTGATCGCGGGGCAAAGGCGTTGTTTGCCCAGGGGCGTGTGGTTGAAGTGACGGTGGATGATCCAGGCGTGTTGTGGGATGTGGATGTACCGCAGAAGCTGAATTTCAAGTAATCCCAAATCCCCTGTGGGAGCGGGCTTGCTCGCGAAAGCGGCGGGTCAGACGACATCACTATCGACTGGTCGACCGCCTTCGCGAGCAAGCCCGCTCCCACATGTGATCGGTGTGATGTTCGCAAATAAAAAAGCCCCGCCTGGCATCACCAGGCGGGGCTTTTCATTAGCCGAGGAAATCAGACGAGAGGTTTAGGCTCGTGCTCTTTTTCCTGGGCTTGCTCGTGTTGCACAACCGCTTCCTGAACGGAGCGAGGCGCTTCGGCGATTACCGATTCAGCCTGCTCGGCAGCGACTTCGGCAGCCGGGGCAGGAGCTGCCTCGACCACTTCGGCAGCAACCGGCGCTGGCTCGTCAGCGACAACCGGAGCAGCAGCGGCCGCCAATTCGGCTTCGCGCTGCAGACGCTCTTCTTCACGCTTGCGGCGTCGCACTTCACGTGGGTCGTTCGGCGCACGGCCACTTGGCGTCAGGGCGCTGACAGGGGGCGTTTCGACCACTGGAGCGGCAACTTCGGCAACTTCGGCAACAACCGGCGCTTCAGCCACTGGAGCAGGCTCGGCAGCCGCGACAACCGGCTCGGAGACTACCGGTTCAGTCACTTCGGCTTCAGCAGCTGGTGCCGGAGCAGGCGTTTCGACTACAGCTGGCTCGGCAACCCAGTTGAAGGCGGTTTGCTCTTCGCGAACTTCACGAACGGCTTCGGTCACGGTTTCAGTGACGGTCTCGACAACCGGTTCTGCAGCTACGGCTGGCTCAGCGGCAGCTTCAACCTCTGGCTGTGCTTCTGGCGCTGCTGCCACTTCGATTTCCGGCGAGGCGGTGACTTCGACCGGCGTCGTCGCTTCCACGACTGGTGCTTCGACCGGAGCCGATTCCAGGGTGGCGGCAGTGGCGCGTTCGGCTTGCTCGTTGGCCTGTGCTTCGGCCGGAGCGCTGATCACGCTGCTGGCAACGGCGGCGGTAACCGCCAGGCCGGCGGCCAGGTCAGCAGTGCTTGGCGCTTCATTGCTTTCGCCGGCTTCGGACTCATCCGAACCCTCGATCACGTTGCCGTTGGCATCACGCTGACGCTCGCGACGGTTGCTGCGACGACGCTGGCCACGGGAGCGGCGGCGTGGACGGTCGCCTTCGGCGCCCTCCTGACCGTCTTCCTGCAGTTGCTCTTCGTTGCCGGTCAGCTCTTCTTCAACAACGGCTGGCGCTTGTTCGGCACGAGGTTGACGTTCTTCACGCGGTGGGCGTGGAGCGCGTTCTTCCCGTGGCGGGCGGGCCGGGCGTTCTTCAGTGGCAGCAGCCGGAGTAGCAGCGGCAGCGGCAGCGGCTGGAGCGACGGCGTCCAGAGGCTCACGCAGTTCACGCACACGCTCTTCACGCTCGCCACGTGGCTTGCGATCTTCGCGTGGGGCGCGGGGAGCACGTTCTTCACGTGGCGCGCGCGGTGCGCGTTCTTCGCGGGCTACGGCCGGGGTTTCTTCGCGGGTTTCGCGAGGCTCACGGACTTCGCGAGGCTGACGCTCTTCGCGCGGTTCGCGTGGTGCACGCTCTTCACGAGGTGCGCGCTCTTCACGTGGCTTGCGCTCTTCATCGCGGCGACCGTTACGGTTGCGGCTCTGCTGGCGGCCGTTGCGACGCTCTTCGTTGCTACGGGCCGGACGCTCGGTGGCAGCCGGTTTCTCGACCACGGCCGGAGCGACAGGCTCTTCCTTGGTGGCGAACAGGCTGACCAGCGACTTCACCAGGCCTTTGAACAGGCTTGGCTCGGGTACGGCGACAGGTGCGGCAACCGGAGCGGCGACGACTTCGGTCGGAACCGGAGCATTGGCGCGGGCTGGAGCTGTCTTGACCGCGGCTTCCTGGCGAACCAGGGTGCGGGTCGCGGCAGCGGGTTGCACTTCTTCCACTTCGGCAGCGGCAGCGGCGATTTCGTAGCTGGACTGGTTGATCGCGGCTTCCGGGCTGTCATCGCGCAGGCGCTGCACTTCGAAGTGCGGCGTTTCGAGGTGATCGTTCGGCAGGATGACGATGCGGGCACGGGTGCGCAGTTCGATCTTGGTGATCGAGTTGCGTTTTTCGTTGAGCAGGAACGCGGCCACCGGAATCGGCACTTGTGCACGAACTTCGGCGGTACGGTCTTTCAGGGCTTCTTCTTCGATCAGGCGCAGGATCGCCAGGGACAGCGATTCAACGTCACGGATGATGCCGGTGCCGTTGCAACGCGGGCAAACGATGCCGCTGCTTTCACCCAGGGATGGACGCAGGCGCTGACGGGACATTTCCAGCAGGCCGAAGCGCGAGATGCGACCGACTTGCACGCGAGCGCGGTCGGCTTCCAGGCATTCGCGGACTTTTTCTTCCACGGCGCGCTGGTTCTTGGCCGGGGTCATGTCGATGAAGTCGATGACGATCAGGCCGCCGATGTCGCGCAGGCGCAACTGACGGGCGATTTCTTCGGCGGCTTCAAGGTTGGTCTGCAGGGCGGTTTCTTCGATATCGCTGCCTTTGGTGGCGCGGGCCGAGTTGATGTCGATGGACACCAGAGCTTCGGTCGGGTCGATAACGATGGAACCACCGGAAGGCAGTTCGACCACGCGCTGGAAGGCGGTTTCGATCTGGCTTTCGATCTGGAAGCGGTTGAACAGCGGAACGCTGTCTTCGTACAGCTTGATCTTGCTGGCGTACTGCGGCATCACCTGGCGGATGAAGGTCAGGGCTTCGTCCTGGGCTTCAACGCTGTCGATCAGCACTTCGCCGATGTCCTGGCGCAGGTAATCGCGGATCGCGCGGATGATCACGTTGCTTTCCTGGTAGATCAGGAAAGGCGCGGAACGATCCAGCGAAGCTTCTTTGATGGCGGTCCACAGTTGCAGCAGGTAGTCGAGGTCCCACTGCATTTCTTCGCTGCTGCGGCCCAGGCCGGCAGTGCGCACGATCAGGCCCATGTCGGCCGGTGCAACCAGGCCGTTCAGCGCTTCACGCAGTTCGTTGCGCTCTTCACCTTCAATGCGACGGGAGATACCGCCGGCACGCGGGTTGTTCGGCATCAGCACCAGATAACGACCGGCCAGGCTGATGAAGGTGGTCAGGGCCGCGCCCTTGTTGCCACGTTCTTCTTTTTCGACCTGAACGATGACTTCCTGGCCTTCGCTCAGGACGTCCTTGATGTTGACACGGCCTTCAGGGGCTTTCTTGAAGTATTCGCGGGAGATTTCTTTGAGGGGCAGGAAGCCGTGGCGCTCAGAGCCGAAATCGACAAAGGCAGCCTCAAGGCTTGGTTCGATGCGAGTAATCCGGCCTTTATAGATGTTGGCCTTCTTCTGCTCGCGTGCACCGGATTCGATGTCCAGGTCGTAGAGGCGTTGGCCATCTACCAGTGCAACACGCAACTCTTCGGGTTGAGTTGCGTTAATCAGCATTCTTTTCATGTAGTACCGTCGGTTTCCGGGCTGCCGGAAACGGCGTTCGGCACACACGACTTCTCATGGTCGGTGTCAGGTGCGTCGGGAGTGGTTGGCCATTCCCGTGTCCAGCGAAGTCCGGCCAATGTGGGCCTTCATCGCGACGTACGCGTCCTGCTTGCTGTGGCTACTTAAGCACTCAGTCAGGAGGAGGAATCAACCGGCGGCTGTGGACGAGATGAAGCGTCTTGATAAAGCCTATTGCTACACAGGCCAGCGGTTGTGCATCTCCACCCTACACGTATCCCTGATAATTCGGGTGCTGCCGCGCGCAGAATCCGCAGCGGGTTGGCATTTACCGTGAGCTCCGAAAGGGGAGGGTCACGCATCATGGCTAATTTAGGCGTTGTTTCCGTAGCATTCGCTCGGGGTCATTCGCAGCTGACTGCACTTTGTGAACTGGCCGTGAATATTCACTCGCAGGACGAGTCAAAACTCTGTTCTGCGGCTTGATTCAGGCCTCATGTCACCTGCGCTTGTTACACCTGCAAACTCCACCGTTACGTAGCGAAAGCCCCGTAGGACGGCCTCGCGTCCTGGTGAATTGCGTTGGTCAGGGCCGGTTTTTGACCGTTGGTCCGCTGTCCAGGCCGCTTTTGGCGGCGTTCGCGACTATAGCAGCAATGATTAAGTGCTTCAATTCCATAAAAAATTGTTATCATCCGCGGCATGACGACGACTACCCCCCCGACTCCAGGCGTACAACTGCTTGAGGTCTCGCCGGAATATGCCGGCCAACGTATTGACAACTTCCTTCTCGCTCGGCTCAAAGGCGTGCCCAAGACCTTGATTTACCGCATTTTGCGCAAAGGCGAAGTGCGAGTGAACAAGGGCCGGATCAAGCCCGAATACAAGCTGCAGGCGGGCGATATCGTGCGCGTGCCGCCGGTTCGCGTGCCTGAACGCGACGAGCCGGTGCCGCTGGCACAGGGGCTGCTGCAGCGCCTGGAAGCCTCGATTGTCTTCGAAGACAAGGCCCTGATCGTGATCAACAAGCCCGCCGGCATTGCGGTTCACGGCGGCAGCGGCCTGACGTTCGGGGTGATCGAAGCCTTTCGTCAGTTGCGCCCCGATTGCAAGGAGCTCGAACTGGTTCACCGTCTCGACCGTGATACCTCCGGCCTGCTGATGATCGCCAAGAAGCGCAGCATGTTGCGCCACTTGCACACCGCGTTGCGCGGTGATGGCGTCGACAAGCGCTACATGGCGCTGGTGCGCGGTAACTGGGCGAGCTCGATCAAGCAAATCCGTGCGCCGCTTGGCAAAAGCAACCTGCGCTCTGGCGAGCGCATGGTCGAGGTCGACGAGGAGGAGGGCAAGGAGTCCGTGACCGTGTTCAAGGTCCTGCGCCGCTTCGGCGACTTCGCCACCCTGATCGAAGCCAAGCCGATTACCGGCCGCACTCACCAGATCCGTGTCCACACCCTGCACGCCGGGCATTGCATCGCTGGCGACAGCAAATATGGTGAGGAAGGTTTCAGCAAGGAAATCCGCGATCTGGGCGGCAAGCGCCTGTTCCTGCATGCCTACATGCTGACCGTGCCGTTGCCCGATGGCGGCGAGTTGAAGTTGCAGGCCCCGGTCGACGAGATGTGGGCCAAGACTGTGGAGCGTTTGAGTGCGCCCATCTGATTACAAGCTGCTGATTTTCGATTGGGACGGCACCTTGGCCGATTCCATTGGTCGGATTGTCGAGGCAATGCATGTGGCATCGCAGCGGTCCGGGTTTGCGCAGTGCGATGACTTTGCCGTCAAGGGCATCATCGGCCTGGGGCTGCCGGAGGCTATCCGTACCCTGTATCCCGAGATCGGCGATGCCGAGTTGATTGCCTTCCGTCAGCACTACGCCGACCACTATATCGCCTCGGAGGCGGAGCCTTCGCCCTTGTTTGACGGCGTGGTCGAGTCGCTCGAGGCGTTCCGTGCCCAGGGTTATCACCTGGCCGTGGCCACGGGCAAGGCCCGTCGCGGGCTGGATCGGGTGCTGAAGTCCCATGGGTGGGAAGATTACTTCGACATCACCCGTGCCGCCGACGAGACGGCCAGCAAGCCCCATCCGTTGATGCTGGAGCAGATACTTGCCCATTGCGAGATGCGTGCGGACCAGGCGCTGATGGTGGGTGATTCGTCCTTCGACTTGCAGATGGCACGCAATGCCGGCATGGATTCGGTGGCGGTCAGCTACGGCGCGCAATCGATCGAAGCGCTGAAGCTGTTCGAGCCGCGACTGACCATCGATCGTTTTTCACAATTGCACGACTGGCTGGGCCAGCGGGCTTAATACGTTATTGCTGGGGTAGATGGCATGGCCGACGAATGGAAAGCGCCCGCCAAGGCGAGTGCAGAGAGCGGTGACGAAAAAAGCTGGAAGCTGCTGGAAAAGACCCTGCTGGCCGGTGTGCAGGAGCAGCGTCGCTCCCGGCGCTGGGGGATTTTCTTCAAGTTGCTGACCTTCGTGTACCTGTTTGTCGCGCTGGCGCTGTTTACGCCGCTGATGGACATGGAGAAGGCCGCTACCCGCAGTGGCAATTACACCGCGTTGATCGACATCACCGGCATGATCGCCGACAAGGAACCGGCCAGCGCCGATAATATTGTCGGCAGCCTGCGGGCCGCTTTCGAAGACGAAAAGGTCAAGGGCGTCATCCTGCGTATCAACAGCCCTGGCGGCAGTCCGGTGCAGTCGGGCTACGTCTATGACGAGATCCGCCGTCTGCGTGGCCTGCATCCGGATACGAAGCTCTACGCAGTGATTTCCGACCTGGGTGCTTCCGGTGCGTATTACATTGCCAGTGCGGCGGACCAGATCTATGCCGACAAGGCGAGCCTGGTGGGTTCCATTGGGGTTACGGCGGCTGGTTATGGCTTCGTCGGCACCATGGAGAAGCTGGGTGTGGAGCGTCGCACCTACACCTCGGGCGAGCACAAGTCCTTCCTCGATCCGTTCCAGCCGCAGAAGCCTGAAGAAACGGCGTTCTGGCAGGGCGTGTTGGATACCACTCACAAACAGTTCATCAACAGCGTCAAGCAGGGTCGTGGCGACCGCCTGAAAGACAAGGAGCATCCGGAGCTGTATTCCGGGCTGGTCTGGTCGGGTGAGCAGGCGCTGCCGCTGGGATTGATCGATGGCCTGGGCAGTGCCAGTTCGGTGGCTCGCGATGTGGTCGGCGAAAAAGAGCTGGTGGACTTCACCGTTCAGGAATCGCCATTCGACCGCTTCTCGAAAAAGCTCGGTGCCAGCGTGGCTGAGCATTTGGCGATGTGGATGGGGTTTAACGGTCCGTCGCTGCGCTAAGCCGCTTTAAACATCAAAAGATCGCAGCCTGCGGCAGCTCCTACAAGGTTATGTGTACACCTGTAGGAGCTGCCGAAGGCTGCGATCTTTTGCTTTCAAGGGACTTTCACGCCTTCGGCCAACAACATATCCACCAGGCGAATCAGCGGCAGGCCTACCAGGCTGGTAGCATCAGGCCCTTCGGTGCATTGAAACAGGCTCACCCCCAATCCCTCGGCCTTGAAGCTGCCAGCGCAATCGTAGGGTTGTTCAGCGTGCAGATAGCGTTCGATGCGTTCGCTGTCGAGTGTTCGCATGTGTACCGTGAACGGCACGCAGTCGACCTGACAATGGCCGGTCTGGCTGTTCAGCAGGGCGAGCCCGGTCAGAAACGTCACGCTGGCGCCGCTTGAAGTCAGGAGCTGCTCGCGGGCCTTTTCAAAGGTGTGGGGCTTGCCGATAATTTGCTCGCCCAGCACCGCGACCTGGTCGGAGCCGATAATCAGATGAGCGGTATGGCTGGCGGCCAGTGCCCGCGCTTTCTGTTCGGCGAGGCGTTTGACCAGTTCGATGGCGGATTCGCCAGGGCGGTGGCTTTCGTCGATATCCGGCGAGCTGCAGCTGAATGGCAGCTGCAGGCGGGCCAGCAAATCCCGGCGATAGACCGAGCTGGAAGCGAGTAATAAAGGCAGCATGGGCAACTCCAAATGACTGGCGCGAATTCTAGCGAGGCTTCCAAGTGACGGACAGGGCTGAATTTCCTTTGACATGGGCGGGTGCATCCCTATAATGCTGCGCCTATGTTGAATGACCCGATTCCACCTCACGTTGACCCGCGCAAATTGGCTGATCGTGGCACCACCCTCCAGGGTGAAATGCTGCTGGCCGATTTGAAGAGACTCTGCGACCCGCTTTCCGACAATGTCGGTACGGTGCAGGCTAAATTCGTTTTTGAACGAGATGAACGTAAATCTGTGGTCATCCACAGCTTTATCGACACCGAAGTCAAAATGGTTTGCCAGCGTTGTCTTGAGCTGGTCACCCTGCCGATCCATAGCGAATGCAGTTACGCTGTGGTGAAGGAGGGTGCGAATACCCAGTCGTTACCGAAAGGTTATGACGTGCTGGAACTGGGCGAAGATCCATTGGATCTGCAGTCACTGATCGAGGAGGAGCTTCTGCTCGCCTTGCCCATTGTGCCTGCTCATCATCCGGAAGAATGCCAGCAGCCGGCGGGAGCAGATGAGCCCGAACCGAGCGAGGACGAGGTAACGCGGTCCAACCCGTTCAGTGTATTGGCGCAGTTAAAGCGTGACCCAAACGTTTAGGAGTTAATCAATTATGGCTGTTCAGCAGAACAAAAAATCCCGCTCTGCCCGTGACATGCGCCGTTCGCACGACGCTCTCGAGGCTAGCACCCTGTCTGTAGAAAAAACCACCGGTGAAGTTCACCTGCGTCACCACGTATCGCCAGAAGGCGTATACCGTGGTCGTAAAGTGATCGACAAGGGCGCTGACGAGTAATCACTTGTCCGCTCAAGTCATCGCGATTGACGCAATGGGCGGGGACTTCGGTCCCCGCAGCATTGTCCAGGCCAGCCTTGCTTGCCTGTCTGCCACGCCCTCGCTGCACCTGACCCTCGTCGGTCAACCCTCCCTCCTTGAAGAATTGATCGCTGGCCAACCGGCTGTGGATCGCGCGCGCCTGTCGATTGCTGCAGCGTCCGAAGTCATCGCCATGGACGAAAAGCCGACCCAGGCCCTGCGTGGCAAGCCCGACTCGTCGATGCGCGTGGCCCTTGAATTGCTGCGCGACGGCAAGGTCCAGGCCTGTGTCAGTGCCGGTAATACCGGGGCGCTGATGGCGTTGTCGCGCTTTGTGCTCAAGACCTTGCCGGGCATCGATCGGCCGGCCATGGTGGCGGCGATCCCGACGCAGAAAGGTTACTGCCAGTTGCTCGACCTGGGCGCCAATGTCGATTGCAGCGCCGAGCATCTGTTGCAGTTCGCGGTGATGGGATCCGTCGCGGCGGAAACCCTGGGCATCGTGCGCCCGCGCGTGGCCCTGCTGAACATCGGCACCGAGGACATCAAGGGCAATCAGCAAGTCAAGCTGGCTGCAACCCTGTTGCAAAGTGCCCGTGGCATCAACTACATCGGTTTTGTCGAGGGTGACGGGTTGTACCGTGGCGAGGCGGACGTGGTGGTCTGTGATGGTTTTGTCGGGAACATCCTGCTCAAGTCCAGCGAGGGCCTGGCCACGATGATTGCCGGGCGCATCGAGGCGTTGTTCAAGAAAAGCCTGCCATCGCGCATGGTCGGAGCCTTGGCCTTGCCACTGATGAAGCGCCTGCAGGCGGACCTGGCACCCGCACGGCATAACGGCGCGAGCTTACTCGGGTTGCAGGGTATCGTGGTTAAAAGCCACGGATCTGCGGGGGTGCAGGGCTTCCAGAGTGCGATTTCCCGCGCCTTGATCGAGATCCAGGAAAACCTGCCGGAACGCATCCACGGTCGTCTGGAGGATTTGTTGCTTTAGGCGTTTTCGTCGGACAATGCTTAAATGTGACCGCTTGGGCTATTTGGCCATCCAACTGTCAGTTTCTTGCGTCCCCCGAGTGGGGCGCCAATTCTCCGACGACCAGATCATTAGGGGCTTGTTACATGTCTGCTTCCCTCGCATTCGTCTTCCCGGGACAGGGTTCGCAGTCCCTCGGCATGCTGGCCGAGTTGGGCGCGCAACACCCGGTCGTCCTCGACACCTTCAAAGAAGCTTCCGATGCCCTCGGTTATGACCTGTGGGCCCTGACCCAGCAAGGGCCGGAAGAGCAACTCAACCAGACCGATAAAACCCAACCGGCGATCCTCACCGCTTCGATCGCCCTGTGGCGTCTGTGGCTGGCTGAAGGCGGCGCGCGTCCGGCTTATGTCGCCGGTCACAGCCTGGGCGAATACAGCGCCCTGGTGGCGGCTGGCAGCCTGAGCCTGGCGGACGCGGTGAAGCTCGTCGAGCGCCGTGGCCAGCTGATGCAGGAAGCTGTTCCGGCCGGGCAGGGCGGCATGGCTGCGATCCTCGGCCTGGAAGACGCCGACGTACTGGCTGCCTGTGCCGAAGCGGCGCAGGGCGAAGTGGTCAGCGCGGTCAACTTCAACTCCCCGGGTCAAGTGGTCATTGCCGGTGCGAAGGCTGCGGTCGAGCGTGCCATCGAAGGTTGCAAGGCCCGTGGCGCCAAGCGTGCCATGCCGTTGCCGGTCAGCGTGCCGTCGCACTGCGAACTGATGCGTCCGGCGGCCGAGCGTTTCGCCGAGTCGATCGCGGCGATCGATTGGCAGGCCCCGCAGATCCCGGTGGTACAGAACGTCAGCGCCCAGGTGCCGGCGGATCTGGAAACCCTCAAGCGTGATCTGCTCGAGCAACTGTACAAGCCAGTACGCTGGGTAGAATCCGTGCAGACCCTGGCCGCCAAAGGCGCGACCAATCTTGTCGAATGCGGCCCGGGCAAAGTACTGGCCGGTCTGAACAAGCGCTGCGCCGAAGGCGTATCGACTTCCAATCTCAACACCCCAGACGCTTTCGCTGCCGCCCGTGCAGCGCTGGCCTGAATCAGGAGAAGCTTGCATGAGTCTGCAAGGTAAAGTTGCACTGGTCACCGGTGCGAGCCGCGGTATCGGCCAGGCCATCGCCCTGGAACTGGGTCGTCAGGGCGCCATCGTTGTCGGCACCGCGACCTCCGCCTCGGGTGCCGAGCGCATTGCCGCCACCCTGAAGGAAAATGGCATTCAGGGCACTGGCCTTGAGCTCAATGTCACCAGCGACGAGTCCGTGGCGGCTGTCCTGGCGAGCATCCAGGCGCAGTTCGGTGCGCCGGCGATCCTGGTCAACAATGCCGGCATCACCCGCGATAACCTGATGATGCGGATGAAAGACGACGAGTGGCATAGCGTGGTCGATACCAACCTGAACAGTCTGTTCCGCCTGTCCAAGGGCGTTTTGCGCGGTATGACCAAGGCCCGTTGGGGACGAATTATCAGTATTGGCTCGGTTGTGGGTGCCATGGGCAACGCAGGCCAAGTAAACTACGCTGCCGCCAAGGCCGGCCTGGAAGGTTTCAGCCGCTCTCTGGCGCGTGAAGTCGGTTCGCGTTCGATTACGGTAAACTCGGTGACCCCAGGGTTCATCGATACCGATATGACCCGCGAACTGCCCGAGGCACAGCGTGAAGCCTTGCAGACGCAGATTCCGCTGGGTCGTCTGGGGCAAGCTCAAGAGATCGCGTCTGTGGTCGCTTTTCTTGCGTCGGACGGTGCGGCTTACGTTACTGGGGCTACAATCCCGGTGAACGGCGGGATGTACATGAGTTAAATGTGACGGATCGTTTCAAAAAAATGTCATACGAGCTGTCTAAAATCCGTTATAAAGCTGCAATCTATTTATAGGCAGCGGGTCGCCGGGTTTGAGGAGTGAAGCTTTCAGTTGAAAAGCTGAAAAGTCTTTCTATACACTTACCCACTGGCCAGCTGCCTGAATTTGTCCATTAGGAGTGAAAACAAGGTATGAGCACCATCGAAGAGCGCGTCAAGAAAATCGTTGCCGAGCAACTGGGCGTTAAAGAAGAAGAAGTGGTCAACACTGCTTCCTTCGTTGAAGACCTGGGTGCTGACTCCCTTGACACCGTTGAGCTGGTGATGGCTCTGGAAGAGGAATTCGAGACCGAAATCCCTGACGAAGAAGCTGAGAAGATCACTACTGTACAAGCTGCAATCGACTACGTTACTGCCCACCAGGCGTAATAGTTTGTAATCGTTGCTCGCTGTCATGGAAAAACCGCACTGCCATCATGGCGTGCGGTTTTTTCTTTAGGCCTGATGCAAAGTCGTCATTTGAAAAAAGGAGAGTGCTGTGTCGCGTAGACGCGTCGTAGTCACCGGTATGGGTATGTTGTCGCCACTGGGCACTGATGTGCCGAGCAGCTGGCAGGGCATTCTGGCTGGCCGCAGTGGCATTGGTCTGATCGAACACACCGACCTTTCTGCCTATTCCACTCGTTTTGGCGGCTCGGTAAAGGGCTTCAATGTCGAGGAATACCTGTCGCTCAAGGAAGCGCGCAAGCTCGACCTGTTCATTCAGTACGGTCTGGCCGCAGGTTTCCAGGCAGTGCGCAATGCCGGCCTGGAAGTCACCGACGCCAACCGCGAGCGCATCGGCGTGGCCATGGGTTCGGGTATCGGTGGGCTGACCAACATCGAAGAAACCAGCCGCACCTTGCATGAGACCGGCCCGCGACGAATTTCTCCGTTCTTCGTGCCTGGCTCGATCATCAACATGATTTCCGGTTTCCTGTCCATCCACCTGGGGGCACAGGGGCCTAACTATGCCATCGCCACGGCGTGTACCACCGGTACGCACTGCATCGGCATGGCTGCGCGCAACATCATGTACGACGAAGCCGACGTGATGATCGCCGGTGGCGCCGAAATGGCCGCTTGCGGCCTGGGCATGGGCGGTTTTGGCGCCTCCCGCGCACTGTCGACCCGCAACGACGAGCCGACCCGCGCCAGCCGTCCATGGGACAAGGGCCGTGATGGCTTCGTACTGTCCAATGGCGCCGGTGCGCTGGTCCTGGAAGAGCTGGAACACGCCAAGGCCCGCGGCGCGACCATCTATGCCGAACTGATCGGTTTCGGCACCAGTGGCGACGCCTACCATATGACTTCGCCACCCGCCGATGGTGCCGGTGCTGCCCGCTGCATCACCAATGCGCTGCGTGACGCCAGGATCAATGGCGATCAGGTGCAGTACATCAATGCCCACGGCACCTCGACGCCGGCTGGCGACCTCGCGGAAGTCAATGCGATCAAGTCGGTGTTCGGCGAGCACGCCTACAAGATGGCCGTCAGTTCGACCAAGTCGATGACCGGGCATTTGCTGGGCGCGGCGGGCGCGGTGGAGGCGATCTTCAGCGTGCTGGCGATCAACAGCCAGGTGGCGCCACCGACCATCAACCTCGACGAGCCGGACGAAGGCTGCGACCTCGATTTCGTGCCGCACACCGCGCGCAACATGGATATCGATGTGGTCCTGTCCAACTCCTTCGGTTTTGGCGGTACCAACGGCTCGCTGGTGTTCCGCCGGTTCGCAGGTTGATGGACAGCTGGGTCGACGGTCAGCCGGCTGACGCATTGTCGCTGAAGGATCGCGGCCTGGCCTACGGCGACGGTCTGTTCGAGACCATCGCCGTGCATGATGGCTTTCCGGTCCTGCTGGATCGTCATCTGGTGCGGCTGGCCAGGGGCTGCCGGCGGTTGGCGATCAATCTTGATCAGGGTATCGTGGTCGCGGAATTGTTGACCTATGCCGAGCAGCTGAACGAAGGCGTAATCAAGCTGATCGTTACCCGCGGCGACAGCCTGCGCGGTTACGCTTTCGATCCTTCGGCCCAGGCCCGTCGTATCCTGTCGGGTAATCCTCCTGCGGTTTACCCGCACGCCCATGCAGAGCAGGGCATACGCCTGTTCCCGTGCACCACACGCCTTTCCTTTCAACCTCTTCTCGCAGGGCTCAAGCACCTGAATCGTCTTGAGCAGGTGATGGCGCGCGCCGAATGGCAGGATACCGAACATGCCGAAGGCTTGATGCTCGATCAGGCCGGTCGCGTGATCGAGGGCGTTTTCAGCAACCTGTTCCTGGTGCGTGACGGCGTGTTGATCACCGCGGATTTGAGCTGCTGCGGCGTAGAAGGTGTGATGCGTGCCGAGTTGTTGTCTCAGGCCGAATCGTTGGGCATCCCCATACAAATCACCGATATCACGCTCGAGCAGCTGCAAGACGCTGACGAAGTCCTTGTCTGCAACAGCGTGTATGGCGTTTGGCCGGTGCGCGCCTATGCAGCACTGAGCTGGCCGGTTGGGCCGCTCACCCGTAAACTCCAAACCATTGCCCGCGCGCTACTGGATGCTTGATACGTGAGACGTAAACTCTTGCTGCTGCTGGAAACCGGACTGGTTCTGGCGGGGCTGACGTTAGGTGCTTCTGCCTGGAAAATTCATTCGGCGCTGGTGCAGCCGCTGAATATCACACAGGAAGAACTGCTTGAGGTGCCCAAGGGCACCACCCCGAACCGCACTTTCCTGCGCATGGAAGCCGATGGCGTCATCAAGGACTCCTTCTGGCTGCGCGTCTATTGGCGCTTCAACTTGCCGAAACAGCCGTTGCACAGCGGCGAGTACCGCATGACGCCGGGTATGACCGTCGAAGGCCTGATCGATCTGTGGAAGCGCGGGGAAATGGTGCAGTACAGCCTGACCCTGGTCGAAGGCTGGAATTTCCACCAGGTCCGTGCGGCCCTGGCCAAGGAAGAAAAACTCGAGCAAACCCTGAACGGCTTGAGCGACAGTCAGGTCATGGACAAGCTCGGCCACAACGGGATTTTTCCTGAAGGGCGATTCTTTCCCGACACTTACCGCTTCGTGCGCGGTATGTCCGACACCGAGCTGCTGAAAACCGCTTACGACCGCCTCGACGAAGTGCTGGCCAAGGAGTGGAACCAGCGGGCGGCCGACCTGCCTTACTCCGGCCCGTATGAAGCCCTGATCATGGCCTCGCTGGTGGAGAAGGAAACCGGCGTGCCGCAGGAACGCGGGCAGATTGCCGGGGTGTTCGTGCGTCGCATGGCGATCGGCATGCTGTTGCAAACCGACCCGACGGTGATCTACGGCTTGGGTGACCGCTACAACGGCAAGCTGACCCGCGCCCATCTGAAGGAAGCGACCCCTTACAACACCTACATGATCGCCGGACTGCCGCCGACCCCGATTGCCATGGTCGGCCGCGAAGCCATCCATGCGGCGCTCAATCCGGTGGAGGGCAGCAGCCTTTACTTCGTGGCTCGCGGCGATGGCAGCCATGTGTTCTCCGATGACCTGGACGCGCACAACAACGCCGTGCGAGAGTTCCAGCTCAAACGTCGCGCCGATTATCGTTCCAGCCCGGCGCCGGCGACCGCGCCCGAAACGCCCGAAGCGCCGGATACCCAGGTGCCGCCAGCCGAGACGGCGCAACCTGAGGCTACTGAGGCTACTGAGGTTCCCGAGGCCCAGCCCCCTGTCCCGGCGGCTTCACCCGACCCGGCGCCCGAGGCTGCACCTCCCGTGCAAGAGCCTTCGCCTGAACCTGCAGTTGCTCCGCAGGCGCCCCCGGAGCCTGAACCACAACCGAATGCAACAACACCGCAAAGCCCGCAATGAATCTGACTAAGGACTGCCTGTGACTGGCTTGTTTATTACGCTGGAAGGCCCGGAAGGCGCCGGCAAGAGCACCAATCGCGAATACCTGGCCGAACGCCTGCGTGCGGCCGGTATCGAGGTGGTGCTGACCCGCGAACCGGGTGGCACGCCACTGGCCGAACGCATCCGCGAAGTATTGTTGGCGCCGATCGAAGAAGTCATGAACCCGGACACCGAGCTGTTGCTGGTGTTCGCCGCGCGCGCCCAGCACCTGGCCGAAGTCATTCGCCCGGCGCTGGCCCGTGGTGCCGTGGTGTTGTGTGATCGCTTCACCGATTCGACCTACGCCTACCAGGGCGGTGGCCGTGGCCTGTCCCTGGAGCGTATCGAGACCCTGGAAAGCTTTGTTCAGGGCGATCTGCGTCCCGACCTGACCTTGATTTTCGACTTGCCGGTGGAGGTGGGCCTGGCGCGCGCCAGTGCCCGCGGACGCCTGGATCGTTTCGAGCTGGAAGGCCGGACCTTTTTCGATGCCGTGCGCGGTGCTTTCCTCAAGCGCGCGGCGGCGCAGCCTGCGCGTTACGTGCTGATCGACGCCGCGCAGCCATTGGCGCAGGTTCAGCAATCCCTGGATGCCTTGCTGCCACGCCTGCTGGAGTTGAGCCGTGGCTGACGCCTATCCGTGGCAGGACAGTCTCTGGCAGCAGCTGGCCGGTCGTGCGCAACACGCCCACGCCTATTTGCTGCATGGCCCGGCCGGGATCGGCAAGCGGGCGCTGGCCGAACGCTTGATGGCCAGCCTGCTGTGCCAGCGTCCGACCGCCCAGGGCGCCTGTGGCGAATGTAAATCGTGCCTGCTGCTCAAGGCCGGCAGTCATCCCGATAACTACATCCTGGAGCCGGAAGAGGCCGACAAGGCGATCAAGGTCGACCAGGTGCGCGACCTGGTGAGTTTCGTGGTGCAGACCGCGCAGTTGGGTGGACGCAAGGTGGTGCTGATCGAGCCGGTCGAGTCGATGAACATCAACGCCGCCAACGCCTTGCTCAAAAGCCTGGAGGAGCCGTCCGGCGACACCGTGTTGCTGCTGGTCAGTCATCAACCCAGCCGGCTGTTGCCGACCATCAAGAGCCGCTGTGTGCAGCAGGCCTGTCCGCTGCCGGGCGAGGCCATGAGCCTGGACTGGCTGGCCAGGGCCTTGCCCGACTGTTCGCAGGAAGAGCGCGTCGAGTTACTGACCCTGGCCGCCGGTTCGCCGCTGGCCGCCGTCAACCTGCACGCCCAGGGCGTGCGCGAGCAGCGCGCGCAAGTGGTCGATGGGGTGAAGAAATTGCTCAAGCAGCAACAGTCGCCGACGCAGCTGGCCGAGGGCTGGAATGCGATTCCGTTGTTGCTGCTGTTCGACTGGTTCTGTGACTGGTCGAGCCTGATCCTGCGTTATCAGCTGACCCAGGATGAAGAAGGCCTGGGGCTGATGGACATGCGCAAGGTGATTCAGTACCTGGCGCAAAAAACCGCGCAGGACAAAGTCCTGAATATCCAGGACTGGATCCTCGCCCAGCGGCAGAAAGTGTTGAGCAAAGCCAACCTCAACCGGGTGTTGTTGCTGGAGGCGTTGCTGGTGCAATGGGCGACTTTGCCTACCCAGAGGTAACCGTCTGCGCCTAGACTCCAGGTATCAGACAAACCGACTGTCCCACTCATACGATGTAAGTTGCAGCCCTTTATGCTCGTAGATTCCCATTGTCACCTTGATCGCCTTGACCTCGCCGCCCATGACGGCTCGCTGGATGCCGCCCTCGAGGCGGCCCGCCAGCGCGGGGTAGGGCACTTCCTGTGCATCGGTGTCAGCGCCGACAACGCGGCCGATGTCAAAGCCCTGGCTGAGCGTTACGACGACGTCGATTGTTCAGTCGGCGTGCATCCGCTGGACGTGCAGCCGGGTGCGGCGCCTGCGCTGGACTGGCTGTTGCACGAGCTCAATCATCCGCGCGTCGTGGCGATCGGTGAAACCGGCCTGGATTATCACTACGAACCGGAAGCGGCAGAGTTGCAGCAGCAATCCTTCAGGTTGCACCTGCAAGCGGCCCAGCAGACCGGCAAGCCGGTGATCATCCATACCCGTGGTGCCCGCGCCGATACCTTGGACCTGCTGCGTGAAGCGGCGCTGCCCCAGGCGGGCGTGCTGCACTGTTTCACCGAGGACTGGGACATGGCAAAAGCCGCGCTGGACATGGGTTACTACATTTCCCTGTCCGGGATTGTCACGTTCCGCAATGCCGACGCGCTGCGCGACGTGGCGAGCAAGGTGCCGGCCGACCGTTTGCTGGTGGAAACCGACTCACCGTACCTGGCGCCGATCCCGTACCGTGGCAAGCCGAACCTGCCGCAGTACGTTCGTGAGGTAGCGGAATTTCTGGCAATGTTGCGGGGTGAGGCTTACGAGCGATTTGCCGAGCAGACCACCGAAAACTTCAAGCGGTTGTTCCCGCTGGCGCATGTGAAAGGTTAAATCGCAGGCAAAAAAAACCCGGGTTCTGGGGGGTGAATCCGGGTTAAGACCATTAGGAGTAAAACAATGGCACGCGGTCCGTTGGTACCAATATCGGCGTGACACTTGGGGGAGATGCCCCGCCGACAGTTCAAGTATTGATCAGTATTTCGCACCGTCCAGTTTGTAGGCTGCGGTTTTTAAACAAATTTGGAATACGCACGCTTCAGAAGAGTTCTCATCAAGCGGCTGTCTTGCGCGAAATCATCAAGAAACACAGATATGGTCGGATGATCCGTGCATTTTGGCGCAATTTAGGCATAATACGCGGCTTCGAATTTTGACCCCTACAGACCTTTTCTTATGCATAAAGAACCTCGTAAGGTCCGTGAGTTTCGTCGCCGCGAGCAAGAAATTCTCGATACCGCGCTCAAGCTGTTCCTCGACCAGGGTGAAGACAGTGTCACCGTCGAGATGATCGCTGATGCTGTCGGTATCGGCAAAGGCACGATCTACAAGCACTTCAAGTCCAAGGCCGAGATCTATCTGCGCCTGATGCTCGACTATGAGCGCGATTTGAACGAGCTGTTGCATTCGGCCGATGTCGACAAGGACAAGGAAGCCCTGTCCCGCGCCTATTTCGAATTCCGCATGCGTGACCCCCAGCGTTACCGCTTGTTTGACCGCCTGGAAGAGAAGGTCGTCAAGGGCAACCAGGTACCGGAGATGGTCGAGGAACTGCACAAGATCCGCGCCTCTAACTTCGAACGCCTGACCTTGCTCATCAAGGGCCGGATCAGCGAAGGCAAGCTTGAAGACGTGCCGCCTTACTTCCATTACTGCGCGTCCTGGGCGCTGGTACACGGTGCCGTGGCGCTGTATCACTCGCCGTTCTGGAGCAACGTGCTGGAAGACCAGGAAGGCTTCTTCCAGTTCCTGATGGACATCGGCGTGCGCATGGGCAACAAGCGCAAGCGCGACAACGACACCCCGAGCAGCTGAGCCATTCAGCCGCCTTATTGCCCATGATTTCTCAACATGGCGCAGTACCGCAGGAATATACTCAGGCATAGGGCTTGCTAAAACTTGATTTGTGAGTCAAGTTTTACCAGCCCGTATATTCTTCGCCGGAGTCATCATGATCGTCGACCGTCAAGGCAGGCGCTTTCGCAATTTAAGAGTCAGCCTGACCTCAGCCTGCAATTACGCTTGTACCTACTGCGTGCCCAACGGCAAGCGGCTGGTGGCTGCGCAGGATGAATTGTCGGCCGAAGCCATGGCACGCGGGGTGGCCTACCTGATCGAAGCGGCGGGCATCGAGCGCTTGCGCATTACCGGTGGCGAACCGCTGGTCAGCCCGAAACTCGAAGCCTTCATGGCCGCGGTCGGGCAGATGGGGCTGCAGGACATCAGCCTGACCACCAACGGGCAGCTGCTGGCGAAGAAGCTGCCGATCCTGATCGATGCCGGCATCCGGCGCATCAACGTTTCCCTCGATACTCTGGACGCCTCTGCGTTTCGCAGCATTGCCCGTGGCGGCGACCTGGCGACAGTGCTTGGCGGCATGGACCAGGCCCGTGCGGCGGGCATGAAGGTCAAGGTCAACATGGTGCCGCTGCGCGGCCAGAACCTCGACCAGGTGATGCCACTGCTCGACTATTGCCTGGAGCGTGGCTATGAACTGCGCTTTATCGAGTTGATGCGCATGGGCCACCTGGCTAGCGACTCCAATGCCTTCCTGCAGCAGTTTGTCAGCCTGCAACAGCTGCTGAGCCTGATCGGCGAGCGTTATGAGTATCTCCAGGCCGATGCGCCTGTCGATGCTACCGCCGTGCGCTACGAGATTCCGGGGCAGGGCTATTTTGGCGTGATTGCCAACGAAAGCGTTCCGTTCTGCCGCACCTGCTCGCGGTTGCGCCTGTCCTCCACTGGCTGGCTGCATGGCTGCCTGTCGTCGAGCAATCGCCACTATGTCGGCGACCTGCTGGACAAGCCGCGCCATCAGGCTTTGCCGGCCTTGCAGCGACTGTTGGTCAAGGCGTTGGGCGACAAGCAGGAAGTGGCGTTTTCCGGTGGTGCCACGGTCATGAAGATTATTGGCGGCTGAGCTGGCGCAAAAGCTGCATCCCACGGCCATTCGCCGGTTTTCCGTCACCGGCCTCTGGAGGATAGGATGCGTAGCCTGGTTTTGCTGCTGGCCATTTTGGCGCTCGGTGGCTGCATGAATGTCAGCGACATGGCCGAAGGGACGCGCTACCACATGAGCGACGCCGGCCTGCTGGACCACAGCGACAGCCGCCGGGTGAACAACCTGCGCATTCAGCCGGACTCCTTCGTCTACATTGCCCAGGGCGCCTTTGTGCCGCCTGGCAGCGCCGTCTACCCACGCCCCAACGTGATCGCCGAAGTCGCCTTCGATGGTTTCGTCGAGTATTTCCCGATGGTCCGCCGCGCCCGCACACCGCAAGGTCTTGATCAGGCCATGGGCGAAGCCCGTGCCGTGGGCGCCCATTACCTGCTCTATACGCGTTTCGCCAACTCCGATGACCGCATCGGCAACTCGGATGAGTGGCTGGACCAGGAAGCGCTGGATCGCCTCGGTATCGACACCGGAGTGATTCAGATCATGTTGATCGAGACCAGCACCCAGTATTTGATTGATACTGCACGTATCCAGGGTCGTGGTGGTCTGCTGACCTTCCACGACGAAAAACCCGAAGACCTGATGGGCCCGCCGCTGCAACAGTACGCGCGCAGCCTGCTGGGGCTCAGCGACCAGTAAATTCAAGGAGAACGCCATGAGTGGCCCGCAAAAAGCCAACGACCTGCTGGGGCAAATCCCCAAGACCCAAGGCTTGCCACCGGTCCACCTGTGGAACCCCGACTTCTGCGGCGACATCGACATGCGCATCGCCCGCGACGGTACCTGGTATTACCTGGGCACGCCGATCGGGCGCAAGCCGATGGTCAAGCTATTCTCCACCATCATTCGCCGCGACGGTGATGATTACTTCCTGATCACGCCGGTGGAGAAGGTTGGCATCAAGGTCGATGACGCGCCCTTTGTGGCGATTGCCGTGGAGGTGGAAGGTAAGGGCGAGAAGCAGGTCCTGCGCTTCACCACCAACGTCGATGAGACTGCCGAGGCCGGCACCGAGCATCCGATTCGCGTGGTCATCGATCCCGACACACAAGAACCTGCGCCTTATGTGCATGTGCGCACCAACCTCGAAGCGCTAATCCATCGCAATGTGTTTTACCAACTGGTGGAGCTGGCGGTGAGCCGTGAGATCGAGGGTCAGCGCTGGTTGGGGGTGTGGAGTGGCGGTGAATTCTTCCCCATCGGTCTAGAGCCTTAATCGGTCAAAATGTGGGAGCGGGCTTGCTCGCGAAGGCGGTGTGCCTGACACATGGATGTTAGATGTACAGACGCTTTCGCGAGCAAGCCCGCTCCCACATTTGATCTATGTATTATTTTAATGTGATTGACAGCCAATCATATGATGATTAGCGTGGACACCCATCGCGAACGGCTTTGAGGTGTCCATGTCCAGCAGTTTTCATGCGTCGACCGTCGATTGGCTGGGCTGCTGGATCGCTGCCGGGCAGGTCAAGCCTGGTGAGGCGCTCAAGGTCGAAGCCGACCTCGGCGAACAACTGGGTGTCAGCCGCACCGTTATCCGCGAAGCCATCAAGACCCTGGTCGCCAAGGGCATGCTCGAGGTCGGGCCGAAGGTCGGTACGCGAGTGTTGCCGGTACGGCGCTGGAACCTCTTCGATCCGCAAGTCGTCGGCTGGCTGTCCCGCAGCGGTTTGCCGGAAAACTTCGTCGATGACTTGCTCGACCTGCGCCGCACCATCGAGCCGATGGCCGTGCGTTGGGCCTGCGAACGCGCAACCGCACAACAGCTCGACGCCATTTCATTGGCCTACAACGCGTTGGAGCGAGCAGTGGACAGCGGCGTCGACTACAACCGCGCCGACCAGCTCTTCCACGAGTGCATCCTCGCCGCCAGCCACAATCAATTCATCGAACAAATGGTCCCGGCCCTGGGCGCGCTGCTGGCCGTGTGTTTCGAAGTGTCCGCCGCCGACCCCGACGAACTGCGCCGCACCTTGCCGATTCATAAAGATATGGCCGACGCCATCGCCGCCCGGGATACCGCGCGGGGCGTCTGGGCCTGCATGTCCCTGATCGATAACGCTGACCTGGCGATCAAACGCTTCTACCCACAAGTGATGGCCGACAGGGTAGGAGCGAGCTTGCTCGCGATGGAGTATCAGTCGACGTCGATGTAGCTGACACTCCATCGTTGGACGCTTCTACACAAATAAAAACAAGAACAATGCAGGAGGTTTCATGGAGTACACCGCAGTGACCGAACACCGCGCCCAGCTCGGCGAAGGCCCGTTCTGGGATGCGCCGACCCAGGCGCTGTACTGGGTGGACATCGCCGGCAAACAGGCGCTGCGCTTGATCGGCGCCAACGTGCAGATCTGGCAGATGCCGGAGCACGTGTCGGCGTTCATCCCCTGTGCGAGCGGCGATGCGCTGGTGACCTTGAGCAGCGGGGTGTATCGGCTGGATCTGGATTCACCTGGACTAGCGCCTCGACTGACCTTGTTCTGCGTCGCCGATCCGCACCCCGGCAACCGCCCCAACGAGGCCCGCTGCGATGCCCAGGGCCGGCTCTGGCTCGGCACCATGCAAAACAACATTGGCGAGCAGGGCGAAGACCTGCCTGTCGAACGGCGTTCCGGTGGCCTGTTCCGCATTGATCGCGACGCACGGGTGACGCCGCTGCTGCGTGGCTTGGGCATTCCCAACACGTTGCTGTGGAGCGATGACGCTACTACCGTTTATTTCGGCGACAGCCTCGACGGCACGTTGTACCGGCATTTCATTCGTACCGACGGCCACCTCGAACCGGCACAGGCCTGGTTCGGCCCCCACACCCGCGGCGGCCCGGACGGCTCGGCGATGGATGCCGAAGGTTTTATCTGGAATGCCCGATGGGATGGCAGTTGCCTGCTCAGGCTGACGCCGGACGGGCAGGTCGATCGGGTGATCGAACTGCCCGTCAGCCGTCCGACCAGTTGCGTATTTGGCGATGCCGACCTGAAAACTTTGTACATCACCAGTGCCGCGAGTCCGCTTGGGCATCCGCTGGATGGAGCGGTACTGGCGATCCGCGTCGACGTTGCAGGAAAGCTCTGTAGCCGATTCGCCGGTTAAATCCCTAAATATGGGATGTAAATATATATATTGAGATTATCGGCGAGCCGGGTTTATAGTCGGCTCCATCAGTTACACGCACTCACACTTAAAAAAACAAAACAGGTGAAGTGATGCAGCGATATTCCCCCGCACTCCCGCGTGGAGTCCGCGTTTCAGAGAACCTCAGGGCTGAAACATTTTCGCGCCTGCCTGTTTCTTCCACTCGCCTTTTGACCGGACATCCACCGATGCCCGGTTTTCGTCGAGCTTTCGAACAGGAGTCCTGATCCATGGCTGAACCTCTTTCGCTGCCACCAGTGCCCGAACCCCCAAAGGGCGAGCGCCTGAAAAATAAAGTCGTGCTGTTGACCGGCGCCGCCCAAGGCATCGGCGAGGCGATCGTGGCGACCTTCGCGTCCCAGCAAGCCAAGCTGGTCATCAGCGATATCCAGGGTGAAAAAGTCGAAAATGTCGCGGCGCAGTGGCGGGGCAAAGGGGCTGACGTGGTGGCGATCAAGGCCGACGTTTCGCAGCCGCAAGACCTGCAGGCGATGGCCAGGCTGGCGGTCGAGCTGCACGGGCGAATCGACGTGCTGGTCAATTGCGCCGGGGTCAACGTGTTCCGCGATCCGCTGGAAATGACCGAGGAAGACTGGCGTCGCTGCTTTGCCATCGACCTCGATGGCGCCTGGTACGGTTGCAAGGCAGTGTTGCCGCAGATGATCGAGCAGGGCATCGGCAGCATCATCAACATCGCGTCCACCCATTCCACCCACATCATTCCGGGCTGCTTCCCCTATCCGGTGGCCAAGCACGGCCTGCTCGGCCTGACCCGCGCCCTGGGGATCGAATACGCCCCCAAGGGCATTCGCGTCAACGCCATTGCACCGGGCTACATCGAAACCCAATTGAACGTCGACTACTGGAACGGCTTTGCCGACCCCCATGCCGAACGTCAGCGCGCCTTCGACCTGCATCCGCCACGCCGCATCGGCCAGCCGATCGAGGTGGCCATGACCGCGGTGTTCCTGGCCAGTGATGAAGCGCCGTTCATCAACGCTTCGTGCATCACCATAGATGGCGGGCGCTCAGTGATGTACCACGACTGAGTCGTCCGGTTTTCCGGTGTAAAGCTACGCCTGAAATCCAATCATCATACGATATGACTATTGGCAGTACGCTCAACAAAAACAACAAGGAGTCAGCTTATGAATCGTCGTCATGCCATCCGTACCCTGTGCTGTGCCGCCCTGGCGGTCAGCGCGGTCAGTCTCAGCAGCACGCTGCTGGCGGCCGAAGAAGTGAAAATCGGTTTCCTCGTCAAGCAAGCGGAAGAGCCCTGGTTCCAGACCGAATGGGCATTCGCCGAAAAGGCCGGCAAGGATAAGGGCTTCACCTTGATCAAGATCGCCGTGCCGGATGGCGAGAAAACCCTGTCGGCCATCGACAGCCTGGCGGCCAACGGCGCCAAGGGTTTCGTGATCTGCCCGCCGGACGTGTCCCTGGGCCCGGCGATCATGGCCAAGGCCAAGCTCAACGGCTTGAAAGTGATCGCCGTGGATGACCGCTTCGTCGATGCCAGCGGCAAGTTCATGGAAGACGTGCCGTACCTGGGCATGGCGGCGTTCGAAGTCGGCGAGAAGCAGGGCAGCGCCATGGCCACCGAAGCGAAAAAACGCGGCTGGGAATGGAAAGACACCTATGCCGTGATCAACACCTACAACGAACTCGACACCGGCAAAAAACGCACCGACGGTTCGGTCAAGGCCTTGCAGGATGCGGGCATGCCCAAGGACCACATCCTCTTCTCCGCCCTGAAAACCCTCGACGTACCGGGCAGCATGGACGCCACCAACTCGGCGCTGGTGAAACTGCCGGGCGCGGCGAAGAACTTGATCATCGGCGGCATGAACGACAACACCGTGCTCGGCGGCGTGCGTGCCACCGAAGCCGCCGGTTTTGCCGCGGCGAACGTGATCGGCATCGGCATCAACGGCACCGACGCCATTGGCGAGCTGAAGAAACCCGACAGCGGCTTCTACGGTTCGATGCTGCCCAGCCCGCACATCGAGGGCTACAACACCGCCAGCATGATGTACGAGTGGGTTACCAGCGGCAAAGAACCGGCGAAGTACACCGCCATGGACGACGTGACGCTGATCACGCGCGACAACTTCAAGCAGGAACTGGAAAAGATCGGCCTGTGGAATTGAGGGCCGGTTGATTTCATTGGCGGCCCCGGCAACGGGGTTGCCTGATCTGTGTGATGAGGTGGTTATGCACGCGCAAACACAAGTACAGAAACATCCCGCCGGACGCAGCTTGCGCTTCAACGGGATCGGCAAGACCTTTCCCGGGGTGAAGGCGCTGGACAACATCAACTTCGTCGCCCATCCGGGGCAGGTTCATGCCTTGATGGGCGAGAACGGTGCCGGCAAGTCGACCTTGCTGAAAATCCTCGGCGGCGCCTACATCCCGAGTAGCGGCGAGCTGCAGATCGGCGGCCAGACCATGGCCTTCAAGTCCACCGCCGACAGCATTGCCAGCGGCGTCGCGGTGATTCACCAGGAGCTGCACCTGGTGCCGGAAATGACCGTGGCGGAAAACCTGTTTCTCGGTCATCTGCCCGCCAGTTTCGGCCTGATCAATCGCGGCACCCTGCGCCAGCAAGCCCTGGCCTGTCTCAAGGGGCTGGCCGACGAAATCGACCCGCAGGAGAAAGTCGGGCGCCTGTCCCTCGGCCAGCGGCAGTTGGTCGAGATCGCCAAGGCCTTGTCCCGTGGCGCCCATGTCATCGCCTTCGACGAACCCACCAGCAGCCTGTCGGCGCGGGAGATCGACCGCTTGATGGCGATCATCGCGCGCCTGCGCGACGAGGGCAAAGTGGTGCTCTACGTCTCCCATCGCATGGAGGAAGTGTTCCGCATCTGCAACGCGGTGACGGTGTTCAAGGACGGCCGCTACGTACGCACCTTCGAAGACATGAGCCAGCTGACCCACGATCAACTGGTCACCTGCATGGTCGGTCGCGACATCCAGGACATCTACGATTACCGCCCGCGCCCGCGCGGTGCGGTGGCGTTGAGGGTCGACGGCCTGCACGGGCCGGGCCTGCGTGAACCGGTCAGTTTCGACGCGCACAAAGGCGAGATTCTTGGTTTGTTCGGCCTGGTCGGCGCGGGGCGCACGGAGTTATTTCGCCTGCTCAGCGGCCTCGAACGCAACAGTGCCGGGCGCCTTGAACTGCGCGGCCATGAATTGAAACTGCGCTCACCCCGGGACGCGATTGCGGCCGGGATCCTGCTCTGTCCCGAGGACCGCAAGAAAGAGGGCATCCTGCCCCTGGCCAGCGTTGCCGAGAACATCAATATCAGCGCCCGCGGTGCGCATTCCACCTTCGGTTGCCTGTTGCGCGGTTTGTGGGAGAAGGGCAACGCCGACAAGCAGATCAAGGCGCTCAAGGTGAAAACACCGCACGCCGGCCAGCCGATCAAGTTTCTCTCCGGCGGCAACCAGCAGAAGGCCATTCTCGGTCGCTGGCTGTCGATGCCGATGAAAGTCCTGCTGCTTGACGAGCCCACCCGCGGCATCGACATCGGCGCCAAGGCGGAGATCTACCAGATCATCCATGACCTGGCTGCCAGTGGCATTGCGGTGATCGTGGTGTCCAGCGACCTGATGGAAGTGATGGGCATTTCCGACCGCATCCTGGTGCTGTGCGAAGGCGCCCTGCGCGGCGAACTGAGCCGCGAACAGGCCAATGAATCCAACCTGCTGCAACTGGCTTTGCCGCGCCAACGCGCTGACGGCGTGGCGAACTGAGAGGTGATTATGATGACAAGCCAAAACGACGCACTGCCAACCCCACGCAAGCCTCTGGACCTGCGGCGCTTTCTCGACGACTGGGTGATGTTGCTGGCGGCCGTGGGGATCTTCGTGCTCTGCACCTTGATGATCGACAACTTCCTCTCGCCTTTGAACATGCGTGGCCTGGGCCTGGCGATTTCCACCACCGGGATCGCGGCGTGCACCATGTTGTATTGCCTGGCGTCCGGGCACTTCGACCTGTCGGTGGGTTCGGTGATCGCCTGCGCCGGGGTGGTTGCCGCCGTGGTGATGCGTGACACCGACAGCCTCTTTCTCGGCGTCAGTGCAGCACTGGCGATGGGACTGATCGTCGGGCTGATCAATGGCATCGTGATCGCCAAGCTGCGGGTCAATGCGCTGATCACCACGCTGGCGACCATGCAGATCGTCCGCGGCCTGGCCTACATCTTCGCCAATGGCAAAGCGGTGGGCGTGTCCCAGGAGTCGTTCTTCGTGTTCGGTAACGGTCAGTTGTTTGGCGTGCCGGTGCCGATCCTGATCACCATCGTCTGCTTCCTGTTCTTCGGCTGGTTGCTCAACTACACCACCTACGGGCGCAACACCATGGCCATCGGCGGTAACCAGGAAGCGGCGCTGCTGGCGGGCGTGAATGTCGACCGGACCAAGATCATCATCTTCGCCGTTCACGGCCTGATCGGTGCGCTGGCCGGGGTGATCCTGGCGTCGCGCATGACCTCGGGCCAGCCGATGATCGGGCAGGGTTTCGAGTTGACGGTGATCTCGGCTTGCGTGCTGGGTGGCGTGTCCCTCAGTGGCGGGATCGGCATGATCCGGCATGTGATTGCCGGGGTGTTGATCCTGGCGATCATCGAGAACGCGATGAACCTGAAGAACATCGATACCTTCTACCAGTATGTGATTCGGGGTTCGATTCTGTTGCTGGCGGTAGTAATTGACCGCCTGAAACAGCGCTGACACCCCTTACAACCTGTGGGGACCGGCTTCGGGCGGCGTTGCAGCCAGCACCAATGCTGAATGCGCCGGCCTCATCGCCAGCAGGCTGGCTCCCACATTGAACTGTGAGAGCCAGCCTGCTGGCGATTGACCGCGCAGCGGTCACGGCTTTTTTGCTATCCCTTCTGTCACCTCCCGTAAATATTCCTTGCCCGTCATAACATGTATCGGTTACTAATTTGTACATGATTAGACAGGTACGATTCGACAAGAAACAACGGGTGGTCGACGAACTCATCCGGCGCATTGAAAGCGGTCTCATGGAAGACGGCTTTCATCTGCCGGGCGAGCATCAGTTGGCTCAGGAATTCAAAGTCAGCCGAGGAACCTTGCGTGAAGCGCTGGCCGAGTTGAAACGGCGCAACTATATTGCGACGCAAAGCGGGGTCGGTTCCATCGTCACTTTCGACGGTGTGGCACTGGATCAGCGCAGCGGCTGGGCCCAGGCCCTGGCCGACAGCGGCGCGCTGGTCAATACCGAAGTGTTGCGGTTCGAGGCGGTGACCCGTCCTGACCTGCTATTGCGTTTCGGCACCGACCAATTCATCACCCTCGACCGTCGCCGCCGCACCAATGACGGCACGCTGGTCTCCCTCGAACGCTCATTGATGCCCGCTAGCGGAGGCCTGGAAAGCCTGCCGCGGGTTGGCCTGATCGATAATTCGCTGACCATTACCTTGGCCGCCTATGGCTACATCGGCGAACGTGGTGATCAATGGATCGGCGCCGAACCGTTGAACGCCGAAGATGCGGAGCTGCTGGGGCGTCCGGTCGGCACGGTATTCCTCAAGGCCTTGCGCACCACCTATGACCGGCAACACCGCTTCATGGAGCAGGTGGAAAGCCTGCTCGACCCTGTGCATTTTCGTCTGCACCTGCAATTTGGACCTTCGAAATGACCGCGCTCGATCGTGCGCTTGGCGCGTTCTACGGCCTGGCCCTGGGCGACGCGCTGGGCATGCCGACCCAATCCCTGAGCCGCGCCCAGATCCAGGCGCGCTTCGGCGACATCACCAATCTTGAAGATGCCGGTCCTGATCAACCGATCGCCGCCAATATGCCCAAGGGCTCGATCACCGATGACACTGAACAGGCGATCCTGGTCGGTCAGTTGTTGATCGAAGGCAAAGGCCACATTGAACCCTCGGTCCTTGCTCAACGGCTGATCGAATGGGAAGCGGTGATGCAGGCCAAGGGCTCGCAGGACTTGCTCGGCCCTTCGACCAAACGGGCGATCGAGATGATCCTTGCCGGCCATTCGCCTGAAGAGGCCGGGCGCTACGGCACCACCAACGGCGCGGCCATGCGTATCACACCGGTGGGGATTGCTGCCGACGTGGCCAATCCCGAGCGTTTCATCGATGCCGTGGTGCAAGCCTGCCAGGTCACCCACAACACCACGCTGGGCATTTCCAGCGCAGCGGCGGTGGCGGCGGTGGTGTCGGCCGGGATCAACGGCATGGACCTGGGCGAGGCATTGAACCTCGGCCAGCAATTTGCCCAGCAAGCCGAAGGCCATGGCCACTGGGTGGCTGGCGGTCGCATCGCTTCGCGCATCAGTTGGGCACGCAGCATCAGCGTCGACAGTGACAAGCTGTTGCTCGCCGATCTGCTGTACGACGTGATCGGCACCTCGGTGGCTTCCCAAGAGTCGGTGGTGGTGTCGTTTGCCCTGGCCCAGCAAGTGGCCATCGGCGAAATGAGTGCCTTCGACGCACTGTGCATGGCCGCCAGCCTGGGCGGAGATACCGACACCATCGCGGCGATTCTGGGGGCGATGCTCGGGGCCTGCCTGGGGCTGGCGAGTTGGCCGGTCGAGATGATCGACACGGTCAAGGCCGTCAATGAGCTGGAGTTGGAGCCCCTTGTGAAAGGACTCCTCACCCTGCGCTGAGGAACACAAATCCCCTGTAGGAGCTGCCGCAGGCTGCGATCTTTTGATCTTTGGCGGTCTTGAGGTCGCTGAAAATCAAGATCAAAAGATCGCAGCCTGCGGCAGCTCCTACCTTGCCCACAACCACAAAAATGGCAACAGGAGCATTTTTCATGAGTTCATCGAACGCCGGGCAGAACGCCGGGCAGCTGGAAACCCGCGGCATCGAGCCGGTGCCGGAGGCCGAGTGCAATGGGCATCCGCTGCAGCTGTTCTGGGTCTGGTTCGCCGCCAACATTTCCATCCTCGGCCTGCCGCTGGGCGCGACGCTCGTGGCCTTTCGCGGCCTGGCGATCTGGCAGGCAGTCATCGTCGCGATCCTCGGTGCCGCCGGTTCCTTCGCTGTGGTCGGGATCATTTCCATTGCCGGTCGTCGTGGCCGCGCACCGAGCCTGACCCTGTCCCGCGCCATCTTCGGCGTGCGCGGCAATATCGGCCCGACCCTGGTCTCGCTGATGTCGCGCCTGGGTTGGGAAACCGTCAACACCACCACCGCCGCGTTCGTCTTGCTGTCGCTGTGCTCGATCCTCTTTGGTTCGCCGGTGGAAGCGAAAAGCGCGCCGCTGCTGACCCTGGTGTTCATCGCGATTTTCGTACTGTTGACCTTGTCGGTCTCCGGCCTCGGTCACGCCACGCTGCTGGTGATTCAGAAGTGGGCAACCTACGTGTTCGGCGCCCTGAACATCCTGGTCGGCGGCTTCCTTTGCGCCACCATCGACTGGAGTGCGGTGTTCAACGCCACGCCAGCGCCGATGAGCGCAATGATCATCGGTATCGGCACCATGGCCGCCGGCACCGGGATCGGCTGGGCCAACGCCGGTGCCGACATGTCCCGTTATCAGCACCGCAGCGTCAAGGCCGTGCGCCTGGTGGCGTCGGCGGCGTTCGGCGCGGGCATCCCACTGGTGCTGTTGATCACCCTCGGCGGCCTGCTGTCGGTGGGCAACAACGACCTGGCCCAGGCCACCGACCCGATCATCGCCATCCGCGACATGTTGCCGACCTGGATGGCCGTGCCGTACCTGATCACCGCCTTCGGTGGCCTGCTGCTGTCGAACAACCTGTCGGTATACTCCGCCGGCCTCACCACGCTGACCCTGGGCCTCAAGGTCAAGCGCGTCTACGCCGTGGTGGTGGACATCGTGGCGATCTTCGCCGGTTCGATCTACTTCATGCTGATCGCCGACAGTTTCTACGGCCCGTTCATCACCTTCATTTCCCTGCTGGCGGTGCCGATCACGGCGTGGGTCGGGATCTTCGTGGTCGACCTGATTCACCGTCACTACTACAGTCCCAAGGACCTGCTGGACGTCAGCCCGAGCAGCGCCTACTGGTATCGCGGCGGCGTCGAGTGGCGCGCGTTCGGTGCCTGGGCGCTGGCGATCGTGCTCGGGTTCAGTTTCACCACCATCGGCACCACGGCAGAAAACGTCTGGTTCAAGGGATTCCTGTCCGACTCGTGGCTGGGGCATAACGGCCTCGGCTGGATCGTGACCTTTGTGGTCGCCGGTGGCATTTATCTGGTACTCGGCGGGGCGAAGGACCGTCGTGCCGCAATGGTCGAGAATGCTCATGCCTAAGATGCTGCACACGGGCCAGGTGATCATCGACCTGGTCATGGCCGTGGATCAATTGCCGCAAGCGGGAGGCGACGTGTTGGCGCAGTCCGCCAGTTTCGAAGCGGGCGGCGGTTTCAATGTGATGGCGGCCGCACAACGTAACGGCCTGCCGGTGGTCTACCTCGGTCGCCACGGCAGCGGACGTTTCGGAGACCTGGCGCGTGAGGCGATGAATGCCGAAGGCATCCGGATCCGCATCGCTGACCCTGCCGAGCGCGACACCGGACTGTGCGTGGCCATCACCGACGCTTCGGCCGAACGCAGTTTCGTCTCCTACATCGGCGCCGAAGGCGAGTTGACTGCGCAGGACCTGACCAGTGTGCCGGCCGAGGCGGGCGATTATGTCTACGTCAGCGGCTACAGCCTGCTGCAGGCGGGGAAGGCACAGGCGCTGGTGGATTGGATTTTGGCGTTGCCGGGCGCGGTCAAGGTGGTGTTCGATCCGGGGCCGCTGGTGGATTCGCCGGACATGCCGCTGATGCAGGCGCTGCTGGCGCGCATCGACGTATGGACCAGCAACAGCGTCGAAGCGCTGAAGATTACCGGTGCGCCGGACATTGCTCAGGCGCTGGATCATCTGGTCGAGCATTTGCCGCGCGACGTGCTCTTGGTAGTGCGTGACGGGCCCCAGGGCTGCTGGATTCATCAGCGTGGCGAGCGTCGGCATGTGCCGGGTTTCAAGGTGCAGGCGGTGGACAGCAATGGCGCCGGCGATGCCCATGCAGGAGTGTTAGTGGCGGGGCTGGCGCAGGGGTTGTCGGCGTTTGATGCGGCGCGAAGGGCGAATGCGGCAGCGGCGTTGGCGGTGACCCGGTGGGGGCCGGCGACTTCGCCGGGGGCTGCTGAGGTGGATGCATTAATCTGTGAGACTTTCGGCGCCTGATCGACCGTCATCGCCAGCAGGCTGGCTCCCACAAGTTGCGATGGTGAACACATGACTGATGAACAACATCGAACCCTGTGGGAGCCAGCCTGCTGGCGATGCCGCCATCAGGTCCAAAACAGGATTCGACTTTAACCAGCCTTGCGCAACGCCTCGATCAACTCCTGCTTTCGCATAGACGATCGCCCGGGAATGTCTTTCGCCCGGGCCTCTTTCCTCAAACTATCGACGGTCTGGGTATCGCGCGAAACCTTGCTGCTGCGCGGATGGCCGTCACGGCTGACGACGGCGCGACGTGCAGATTCCTTGCGATCCGCGGACTTGGCACTGGCCGGCTTCTTGCGCGCGGAACCCCCGGCACGCTCACCACCACCGGACTGTTTGTTCACCGTCGCCCAGGCACGCGCTTCGGCTTCGTCCCTGGACACGCCCTTGTGCTCATAGCTCTCTTCGATGTGTTCGGCCTTGCGTTTCTGCTCGGCGGTGTATTTGTCTTTGCTTCCACGAGGCATGGGATTTCTCCAGGCTTGCTGATGGGTTCAAACATCCAGCTTGCGTGCCGCCTCAACGCCGGCAGCGCTGAGCTTGATCGGCAGATTCAGCGAGTGCTCGCCGTCCTCGTTGCACTGCACGTTGCCGTGCTGGATCAGTCCACGCTCCTGCAGTTCGGCGAGGGTACTGGCGACGATCTTCTCCCCCCGGTAATTGTCCAGCACCTCCTTGCCCAGGCCACTCGGGTGGGCGTGCAGCAGGCGGGTCAAGACTTCTTTTTCCAGGTTTTTATCGACGTTCATGGTTACCTCTTCGTTGCGATAGGTAGGTGGTGCGGTGAACTATTGGCTCACGCCTCCTAAAGAGCCCGAGCCACCTTCGGTGGTGGTCGAGCCGATGCCGGGGGCGGCGTTATCGGGTGTCTTGGTGTCGGGCTGGTTCAGGCCACCCTGGCGGCCGGCATCGTTGCCCTGGATGCGCGGATCGGTACCGGTTGACGGCGGCAGGCTGCTGTCGACGCCCGTGCCGTTGGTGTTGATGCCGGGGGCGCTCTGGATGGCGGGGGCTCTGGGCGATTCGACCGGGTTGGTCGGGCCGGTGCCGGACGCGGTGGTGGCAGCATTGGCAAGCGGGGAGAGCAGGACAGCGAGGGCGAGAGCGGTCAACCGGGGCGTGCGCATGGTGGTGTCTCCATTGATTTAGAGTCCCTACCTGATGTTGGTCCGCCCCCGTTTCGGATTGGTGCCTGATGAACGACGAACGGTTCAGGCTTGCAGCAATGACCTGGTCGAGCTCAGCCGACGCCAGATCAGGCGACCCACGGTGATCAGCCAGTTGAGGCCGGCGACCGCCAACAGGGTGTACAGCAGCGTCGCCATTCCTTGCTCGACGATGATTTTCCCGGCAAGCAGCGGGAAGCCGAACACGCCGATGAAATACGACAGACTGAACAGCAGCAAGGATTGCGCGGTGGTGCCGTTCGGCGCCTCATTCGCGGCCAGGCCGTTGATCACCGAATAGGTCAGGCCGTAACCGACCCCGAGCATCACCGCCGCCAACACATAGCTCAAGCCATCGTCGACCACGAAACCGAACATCAGGATCGAGCCCATCATCAGGCCCGACAGCAGGCACGAGGCGCGCAGCGGATCGCGCTTGACCACGAAGCCGGCGATCAGCAGGCGGCTGCTGATCGCCGCACCCATGAAGCCGAGGAAGAACAGCGAATAGTCCAGTGAGCGCGCGGCGGCGTAGCTGGTCTGGAAACTCGACAGGCCGCCGAAAACGCAACCGCCAAGGCCGACCATGACGATCGGCAGCACCGCCCGGGACGACAGCACTTGCGCGGCGGCACGCCAGGAAATCCGCGACACGGCAGTCGAGGGCACGGCCGCTTTTTTCAGCTGGCCATCCAGTCTCCAGAACAGCAACACGCCCATCAGGCTGGCCAGCGCGGCCAGGTAAAACGCGGCCGTCACCGGATAGCCCAAGGCACTGGCGGCACGACCGAGCAAAGGACCACTGCCGATTCCGCTCATCATGCTGCCCGACAGCAGGGCAAAATATTTGGCCCGTTGCGCAGGCGTCACCAGGCTCGCGACGATGATCGGCCCGAGGGTATAGAACACCCCCCAGCCCAAGCCCAGCAGCAGCCCGAAAAACAGCAGCCATTGGCCAAAGCCCGGTGTCAGGGCAAAGCCCAGGCTGGCGACCACCAGCAACAAGCCGAACAGTGCCACCGAGCGGGCCGCACCAAGCAGGTCGCACAGGTGGCCGGAAACGATCACCGCCGCGAAGGTACTGAGCATCGCCGCCGAAATCACGCTGCCGGCATCGTGCTCGTTACCCCCGCGAGAGTCGATCAGCAATGACAGCAAAAAAGTCGAGCCGTAGGACAGGGACAGCAAGTAGCTGGCCAGGCAAAACAGGCCGAACAACTTGCTGGAGACTTGAGGTGTTGCAGTAGACATGACGCGGTTCCTTGACCCGATAGATACCCAGGGCCTCTATCTACCACGCCGGGCGCCAAGGATAGGTCCGAGGTTCGCGATGCCAGGGTTAGCGGTGGGCGGAGTAATGCCCGGGATGACATTTTCATTTCCCATGTGACGAGCGCCACGCACCGCCTTAGTATGGCGTTTTCAACTTCTGACAAGGCACGTCCATGACGATCGAAATCCGCCCGGCGACCCCCAGTGACGCACCGCAAATCCTCGCGTTCATCACGGAACTGGCCGACTACGAACGTGCCCGCCATGAAGTCATCGCCAGCGTCGCCGACATCGAACGCAGCCTGTTCAGCGAAGGGGCCACGGCCCATGGCCTGATTTGCCTGCGCGCAGGCGTGCCCATCGGTTTTGCGGTGTTCTTTTTCAGCTACTCCACGTGGCTGGGCAGCAACTGCCTGTACCTCGAAGACCTGTACATCACGCCTGAGCAGCGTGGCGGCGGGGCGGGCAAGACCCTGTTGCGCCACCTGGCGAAAATCGCCTGTGCCAACGACTGCGGGCGCTTCGAATGGAGCGTGCTGGAGTGGAATACCCCGGCCATCGACTTCTACAAATCCCTGGGTGCGCAGCCGCAGGAGGAGTGGGTTCGCTACCGCATGGATGGCAAGGTGCTGAGAGAGTTCGCAGACGGTAATTAATCACGGCGTAAACCCATCTGTAGGAGCTGGCTTGCCAGCGAAGGCGACCTGAAGAGCAGCGCAGCACCTCAGGTTGGATCACCAGCAAGCCGGCTCCAGTACTGTGTATGTTTCAAATATCGCAGAAATCAACGTCTGCGATTTTTTTTGTCTGAAATAAGCGTATCCCAATATATGGGAGTGATATTTATATATTGAGATTTATCGGCGCCAAGGTTTATAGTCCCCTCACTCACTGCCAAAAACAGAACAGGTGAAGCGATGCAGGCGCAATTGATCGCGCTCGACTGGGGGACAACCTCATTACGTGCCTACAAACTTGCCGCGGGCGGCCAGGTGCTCGAACAGCGTTCGCTGTCGTCGGGGATCATGCAGTTGCCCAAGGCTGGGCGAATCATCAACGGCCGCGAATGCGTCGACGGGTTTGAACTGGCGTTTGACGAAGCCTGCGGTGACTGGCTCGACCAACAGCCCGACTTGCCGGTGATCGCCTGCGGCATGGTCGGCAGCGCCCAGGGCTGGCGCGAAGCGGCCTATCGCGACACGCCTGCGAACGTCGCCAACCTCGGCACCTCCCTGCAAACCGTACGCAGCCTTCGCGGCGTCGATGTACACATCGTGCCGGGCGTGATCCAGCGTTCGCGCCTGCCGAACGTGATGCGCGGCGAGGAAACCCAGGTGCTTGGCGTGCTGCACAACCTGGCGGGCGAGGCGGGCGCCGATCTGCTGATCGGACTGCCGGGCAGCCATTCGAAATGGGTGGAAGTGGCCGATGGCTGCATCGTGCATTTCGACACCTTCATGACCGGCGAAATCTTCGCCGTGCTCAGCGAACACAGCATCCTGGGGCGCACCCAGCAGCGTGGCGGGTCATTCGATGGCGACGCGTTCGATCGCGGCGTGCAGGTGGCGTTGTCGACGGAGGGCGAAATCGGTCCCCTGTCGACCCTGTTCAGCGCCCGCAGCCTTGGCTTGACCGGCGAACTCAGCGCCACGGCGCAAGCGGATTATCTGTCCGGCCTGCTCATCGGCCATGAACTGTCGGCCCTGGCGTGCGTGCAGCGGCGTCGACGCAACAGCGTGCACCTGCCTTCGATCATCCTGATCGGCAATGCCCAACTGTGCAGCCGCTACAGCAGGGCGCTCGATGCCTGCGGTTTTTCCCAGGTGACGCTGGCCGAGCAGGCCACCGAACGCGGCTTGTGGCAGCTGGCCCTGGCGGCCGGCCTGGTCGCGGCCAATCCCCATCGTTAACCCTGACTGGAGTCCTGACATGCTCAAACAAGCACTGGCGCAAAACGGTCTGATCGCGATCCTGCGTGGCCTGCGTCCGCAAGAAGCAGCTGCCATCGGCGAAGTCCTGTACGCCGCCGGCTTTCGCGTCATCGAAGTGCCGCTCAATTCCCCCGAGCCGTACGAAAGCATTCGCATCCTGCGCAGCAGCCTGCCCGCCGATTGCCTGATCGGCGCGGGCACGGTGCTGACGCCGGAGCAGGTTGAGCAGGTAAAAGCGGCGGGCGGCCAGGTGATCGTCATGCCCCACAGCGATCCCAAGGTGTTGCGTGCGGCGAAAGCGGCCGGCCTGTACCTGTCGCCCGGTGTCGCCACCCCGACCGAGGCCTTCGCGGCACTGGCCGAGGGCGCTGATGTGCTGAAGCTGTTCCCCGCCGAGCAGATGGGCCCGGCGGTCGTCAAGGCCTGGCTCGCGGTGTTGCCCGCCGGAACCATTCTGGCGCCGGTTGGCGGCATCACCCCGGACAACATGCAGGTGTTCATCGACGCCGGCGTCAAGGGTTTCGGCCTCGGTTCCGGCCTGTTCAAACCGGGCATGACCCCGGCGCAAGTGGCGGCCAATGCCAAGGCCTATGTCGCTGCCTGGAAAGCCCTTCGCTAAGACTTTTTTGGCGCTGCGTGCGCTGCATCTAATAAGAGCTGCATTGATAAAAAGAGAGCACAGATGAAAATCACCAAACTGACTACCTTCATCGTTCCGCCACGCTGGTGCTTCCTCAAGGTCGAGACCGACGAAGGCGTGACCGGCTGGGGCGAGCCCGTGGTCGAAGGCCGCGCCCACACCGTCGCTGCCGCCGTTGAAGAATTGTCCGACTACCTGATCGGCAAAGACCCGCGCAACATCGAAGACATCTGGACCGTGCTCTATCGCGGCGGCTTCTACCGAGGCGGCGCGATCCACATGAGCGCCCTGGCCGGTATCGACCAGGCGTTGTGGGACATCAAGGGCAAGGCCCTGGGCGTGTCGGTCAGTGACCTGCTGGGTGGTCAGGTGCGGGACAAGATCCGCGTGTATTCGTGGATCGGCGGCGACCGTCCGGCAGACACCGCGCGGGCGGCGAAGGAAGCGGTCAGCCGGGGTTTCACCGCGGTGAAAATGAACGGCACCGAAGAGCTGCAGTTCCTCGATACCTTCGACAAGGTCGACCTGGCCCTGGCCAACGTCGCCGCCGTGCGTGACGCGGTGGGGCCGAACGTCGGCATCGGCGTCGATTTCCATGGCCGGGTGCACAAGCCCATGGCCAAGGTGCTGATGAAGGAACTCGACCCGTACAAACTGATGTTCATCGAAGAGCCGGTGCTCAGCGAAAACTACGAAGCGCTGAAGGAACTGGCGCCGCTGACCAGCACGCCGATCGCCCTGGGTGAGCGGCTGTTCTCGCGCTGGGATTTCAAGCGCGTGCTCAGCGAAGGCTACGTCGACATCATCCAGCCCGATGCTTCCCACGCCGGTGGCATCACCGAAACCCGCAAGATCGCCAACATGGCCGAAGCCTACGACGTGGCGCTGGCGCTGCATTGCCCACTGGGCCCGATCGCGCTGGCGGCGTGCCTGCAACTGGACGCGGTCTGCTACAACGCGTTCATCCAGGAGCAGAGCCTGGGCATCCATTACAACGAGAGCAACGACCTGCTCGACTACGTCAAAGACCCGCGGGTATTCGACTACGACAAAGGTTTCGTCAAGATCCCCAACGGCCCGGGCCTGGGCATCGAGATCAACGAGGAATACGTGATCGAACGCGCCGCCGTCGGCCACCGCTGGCGCAACCCGATCTGGCGCCATGCCGATGGCAGTTTTGCCGAGTGGTGAGTGCTCCCTGATCCACCACCTATCCCCTGTGGGAGCCAGCCTGCTGGCGATTCGGTCGGTACATCCAGCGATGATGGTGACTGACACACCGCCATCGCCAGCAGGCTGGCTCCCACAGGTTGATCTCCATGCACAGGGAGATCTGCGTTACTGGTTCGACCTCAATAAACATAAAAAGAGGCACTCCCCATGCAACCGCAAACCCTCACCGGGCAGGCGTCGTTGGCGGCGCCCAGCCGCAAGCGTTTTTTCATCATGGTGCTGCTGTTCATCACCGTGGTGATCAACTACCTGGACCGCAGCAACCTGTCGATCGCCGCACCAGCGCTGACCAGCGACCTGGGCATCGATCCGATCCACGTCGGCCTGATCTTCTCCGCCTTCGGCTGGACCTACGCCGCCATGCAGATTCCCGGTGGCTGGCTGGTGGACCGGGTGCCGCCGCGCATTCTCTACACCGCCGCACTGTTGCTGTGGTCGATTGCCACGGTCATGCTCGGCTTCGCCGGCAGTTTCATCGCCTTGTTCGTGTTGCGCATGGCGGTTGGTGCTCTCGAAGCACCGGCCTATCCGATCAACAGCCGCGTGGTCACCACCTGGTTCCCGGAGCGTGAGCGCGCGACGGCCATCGGTTTCTATACCTCCGGGCAGTTCGTCGGCCTGGCTTTCCTGACGCCGGTACTGGCCTGGCTGCAACATGAATTCGGCTGGCACATGGTGTTCGTCGCCACCGGCGCAGTGGGCATTCTTTGGGCGGTGATCTGGTACGCGGTGTATCGCGAGCCACGGGATTTCAAAGGCGCCAACGAGGCCGAAATCGACTTGATCCGCGAAGGCGGCGGGCTGGTGGATATCCAGGCCGAACAGGCCAAGGTCAAGGCCAAGTTCAGCTGGACCGACCTGGGCATAGTCCTGACCAAGCGCAAGCTCTGGGGCATCTACCTGGGCCAGTTCTGCCTGAATTCGACGCTGTGGTTTTTCCTGACGTGGTTCCCGACCTACCTGGTGAAATACCGTGGCATGGACTTCATCAAGTCCGGCCTGCTGGCATCGCTGCCGTTTCTCGCGGCGTTCGTCGGCGTGCTGTGTTCCGGGTTCTTCTCGGACTTTTTGATCCGTCGCGGCTACAGCGTAGGGTTCGCGCGCAAGTTGCCGATCATCAGTGGCCTGCTGATTTCCACCTCGATCATCGGCGCCAACTTCGTCGAATCGACGCCGCTGGTGATTGCCTTCCTCGCGCTGGCATTTTTCGGCAACGGCCTGGCGTCGATCACCTGGTCGCTGGTGTCGACCCTGGCGCCGGCGCGCTTGCTCGGGCTGACCGGTGGGGTGTTCAACTTCATCGGCAACCTGTCGGCCATCGCCACGCCCATCGTCATCGGCTTCCTGGCCAGCGGTGACTCCTTTGCCCCGGCCATCACCTATATCTCGGTGCTGGCGTTGATCGGTGCACTTTCCTACATCTTGCTGGTGGGCAAGGTCGAGCGTATCAAGTTGTAGTCGTGACCTGCGGGCGACCATAATGCCGCCCGTTCACTCGCTCAACGGTAAAGGCTGGATATGCAGGAAGACGCCCCAAAAATCGCCAAGGACGCCGCACCGACTGGCACCCAGACCCTGCTTCGCGGTCTGGGTGTGGTTCAGGCCGTGGCCAGTGGCGCCCGCGATCTCAAGGAAATCGCCCGGTTGATCGGCACCACGCGCAGCACCACCCATCGCCTGGCCAGTTGCCTGGTGGACGAGCGTTATCTGCGGGTGGTGCCGCAGGTCGGTTATCTGTTGGGGCCCAAGCTGATCGAGCTGGGATTCCAGGCGCGCGAAGAATTGCCGCTGGTGACCCTGGCCGGGCCGTATCTGGATGAATTGTCGGCAGCCACTGGCGACACTATCCACCTGGCGATCCGTGAAGGCGACGAGGTGCTGTACCTGCTCAAGAATCCGGGGCGCAACGGTCCGGAAATGCGCTCGCGGGTCGGCCATCGCATGCCGTTGGCGCGCACCGGGATCGGCAAGGCGTTGATGCTCGATGACTCGCCGCAGGAATGGCAGCGCCTGTACGAAGTCAGCCTGCCGGTAGGTGGGAAAAATCTGTTCTGGCCGCAGCACCCGGAGCAGTCCTGGGAGCAGTTCCAGCAGCGTATGGTCGAGTACGTGGCCGGCGGCTACGCCTTCGACCTGGAAGACAACGAACCGTCGATCCGCTGCGTGGCGGCGCCGATCCGCGATGCCAGCAAACGCATCGTCGCCGGCATCAGCATCGCCAGCACCGTGCCGTACATGCCGCTGGAAAAAATGGCCGAGCTGATTCCCCTGATCAAAGGGGTCACGGCCCGGCTGTCGGCGGAGCTTGGCCTCAAGGTTTAGACCTTGAGGGTCGCCATGTCGATGACGAAGCGGTACTTCACGTCACCGGCGATCATGCGGGCGTAGGCCTCGTTGATCTGGCGGATGTCGAGCATTTCGATGTCGCAGGTGATGTCGTGCTCGGCGCAGAAATCCAGCACTTCCTGGGTTTCGGCGATGCCGCCGATCAAGGAACCGGCGAGCACACGACGGCTCATCACCAGCTTTCCGGCATGCATGGGTGGATCCACCGGTTCGATCAAGCCCACCAGGATGTGCACGCCGTCGAAGCGCAGGGTGTCGAGGTAGGGATTGAGGTCGTGCTGCACCGGAATGGTGTCGAGCAGGAAGTCGAAATGTCCCGCCGCGGCCTTCATCTGTTCGGCATCGGTGGACACGATGACGTGGTCCGCGCCCTGGCGGCGGGCCTCTTCAGCCTTGCTCGCCGAACGGGTGAACAACGTCACTTCGGCGCCCAGGGCCTTGGCAAACTTGATGCCCATGTGGCCAAGGCCGCCCATGCCCAGAATCCCCACCTTGTCGCCGGCCTTCACGCCATAGTGCTTTAGCGGCGAGTAGGTGGTAATGCCGGCACACAGGATCGGCGCGGCACTGGCCAGGTCGAGCTTTTGCGGAATACGCACCACGAAGTGCTCGCTGACCACGATGCTGTCGGAGTAGCCGCCCATGGTGTTGCTGCCATCCACGCGGTCGGGAGTGGCGTAGGTCATGGTCGGGCCTTCGAGGCAGTATTGCTCGAGGTTGGCCTGGCAGGCGTCGCAGCTGCGGCACGAGTCGACCATGCAGCCGACGCCGACCAGATCGCCGACTTTGTGTTTGCTGACATTCGCACCGATGGCGGTAACTTTGCCTACGATTTCGTGGCCAGGCATCAAGGGGTATACGGCAATGCCCCACTCGTTGCGGGCCTGATGGATGTCGGAATGGCACACGCCGCAGTAGAGAATCTCGATGGCGACGTCGTCGGGGCGTGGGCTGCGGCGTTCGAATTTTACCGGGGCGAGGGGCGTGGTGGCCGACTGGGCGGCGTATCCGATGGCGGTGTACATGGTGAACCTCGCAAAAGCGCTGACAAGTGAGGTGGCGCATTCTGGGCGCCGGACCCCATCGCGGCCATGGCGATTCCTCCGGGTGTCATGCCTATTCCTCCGGCATCGGCTCTTGATCGATCGCACTGGCGATCAGACCTGCGATGATGCTTTCATCCCTATTTCCGTGAAGCTTTTCCAATGTTGTTGACCCGTCACCTTGATGCCAATGCCGCGCTGGTTTCGCTGATTGAGCCGCTGTCGACCCGCGACGGATTCGTCCCGACCGCGTTGCCGGGCGTGCAGGTTCTGCGCGCCAGTTGCGATGTGGCCCGTGGCCCGCAGATCTACGAGCCGAGCCTGGTGATCATCGCCCAGGGCAGCAAACTGGCGTACCTGGGGCCGCGCACCCTGGAATATGGGGCAGGGCACTATCTGATCCAGGCGCTGCCGGTGCCGTTCGAGTGTGAAACCTTTGCCGCGCCGAGCGGGCCCATGCTGGGTGTGTCTGTGGCGATCGACCGGGTGATGCTCGGCGAGTTGGTGTTGGCGATGGGCTTGGCGCCGGGGCGGCATATTGCGGCGCAAACACTGGAGTCCATGACCTCGGCCGTGCTCGATGACGCCATGCGTGGTTGTGTCGAGCGGCTGCTGCGCTGCCTGCACGATCCGCTGGAATGCCAGATCATGGGGCAAGCGCGCTTGCGCGAGTTGTTGTTCGTCGCCTTGCGCGGTCCGCAAGCGGATGTGTTGCGCGCCCTGGTCGAGCAGCAGGGACAATTCGCGCGGATCGCGGCATCGCTCAGTCATCTGCATGCGCATTACACCGAGCCGCTGAACGTCGAGACCCTGGCCAGTTGCGCCAACATGAGTGCCTCGACCTTTCACGAGCATTTCAAGCGCAGCACCCTGTTGTCGCCGGTGCAGTATCTGAAGCGATTGCGTTTGCTTCGGGCGCAGCAGTTGTTGCTGGGCGAGGGGCTGGGCGTGGCGCAGGTGGCGCATCGGGTGGGGTACCAGAGCACGTCGCAGTTCAGTCGCGAGTACAAGCGCTACTTCGAGCGTAATCCGGGCGAGGAACGCGCTGCCTGAACCCGTAGGGAAACCCTGTGCGAGCCTGCTCGCGAAGACGGTCTGAAATCCAACATCGATGTTGACTGACATACCGCTTTCGCGAGCAAGCCCGCTCCCACATTGGATCTAGGATGATTCATCAATCGCAGGCAACAAAAAGGCCCCCATTTCGGGAGCCTCGATGTCCAGGCGTTCGGCTTACATGTTCGGGTAAGTCGGGCCGCCAGCGCCTTCCGGCGTCACCCAGGTGATGTTCTGTGCAGGGTCCTTGATGTCGCAGGTCTTGCAGTGAACGCAGTTCTGGGCGTTGATCTGGAAGCGCTTCTCGCCGTCTTCCTTGGTGATCACTTCGTACACGCCAGCCGGGCAGTAACGCTGTGCCGGCTCATCGTACAGCGGCAGGTTCTTGCTGATCGGGATGCTCGGATCGGTCAGCTTCAGGTGGCAAGGCTGCTCTTCTTCGTGGTTGGTACCGGAGATGAACACCGAGCTGAGTTTGTCGAAGCTGATCTTGCCGTCCGGTTTCGGATAGTCGATCTTCTTGCAGTCGGCCGCCAGTTTCAGGCACGCGTAATCCGGCTTGGTGTCGTGCAGGGTGAACGGCAGTTTGCCGCCGAAGATGTTCTGGTCCAGCCAGTTGAAACCGCCACCGACGATGGCGCCGAACTTGTGGATCGCCGGGCCGAAGTTACGGCTGGCGAACAGTTCTTCGTGCAGCCAGCTGTTCTTGAACGCGTCGACGTAAGTGGTCAGTTCTTCAGTACCGTCCTTGTCGGCGAACAGTGCGTCAGCCACCGATTCAGCGGCGAGCATGCCGGACTTCATCGCGGTGTGGCTGCCCTTGATCTTGGCGAAGTTCAGGGTGCCGAGGTCGCAACCGATCAGCGCGCCGCCCTTGAAGACCATTTTCGGCAGCGAGTTCAGGCCGCCCTTGCAGATGGCGCGGGCGCCGTAGCTGATGCGCTTGCCGCCTTCCAGGTACTGCTTGAGCACCGGGTGATGCTTGAGGCGCTGGAACTCGTCGAACGGCGACAGGTAGGTGTTGCTGTAGGACAGGTCAACGATCAGGCCGACTACTACCTGGTTGTTTTCCAGGTGATAGAGGAACGAGCCACCGGTGTTCTCGGTGCCCATGATGTCCATCGGCCAACCGGCGGTGTGCACCACCAGGCCTGGCTGATGCTTGGCCGGGTCGACTTCCCAGATTTCCTTCAGGCCGATGCCGTAGTGCTGGGCATCGGCGTCAGTGTCGAGGTTGAAGCGCTTGATCAGCTGCTTGCCGATGTGGCCACGGCAGCCTTCGGCGAACAGCGTGTACTTGCCGCGCAGTTCCATGCCCGGGGTATACAGGCCTTCTTTCGGATTGCCTTCGCGGTCAACGCCCAGGTCGCCGGTGATGATCCCGCGAACCACGCCGTTTTCGTCGATCAGGGCTTCCTGGGCGGCGAAGCCCGGGTAGATCTCCACGCCCAGGTTCTCGGCCTGCTGGGCCAGCCAGCGGCACAGGTTGCCCAGGGAGATGATGTAGTTGCCTTCGTTGTGCATGGTCTTGGGCACAAAGAAGTCTGGAATTTTCTGCGCGCTTTCAGCGTTCTTCAGCACGAAGATGTCGTCGCGGGTGACCGGCGTGTTCAGCGGCGCGCCAAGTTCTTTCCAGTTCGGGAACAGTTCGTTCAGGGCCCGAGGCTCGAACACCGCGCCGGACAGGATGTGAGCACCGACTTCGGAGCCTTTTTCGACCACGCAGACGCTGATTTCCTTACCGGCTTCGGCGGCCTTCTGCTTCAATCGGCAGGCAGCGGAAAGACCAGCGGGGCCGGCACCGACGATGACCACGTCGAATTCCATGTATTCGCGTTCCACAGGTTATCTCCTACTCAAGGCTCAACAGTTTTTTTTCTAATAGGGAGGTTGGGTGTCGCATCCGTGAATCCCTGCGTGACGCCGGGAGAGGACAATCGATTAACCACCTTTCTCTTTGGTGGCGCATTATATCTACACCACTCTCAGCGTCCAATACAAACGTTTGTTTGAAATGGCTCCAAGCCAGAGAAATCAAAGTCACCCGGCTTATGAACGGCCATTTTGGCGTATTGACCGGAATAGGTGTTCCGGTCAAGATACGGGCGGTTTTGCGCTCGCCGTAGGCTGACTGTTGGTTTCAAGAGCACCTCTAAAGACAGGGCGATGGCAGGAGAGAATGACGCTGCGCTTGCTTGATGCGCAGTTTACACGCCGCGATGTTGAATGACTCCTCAGTCACCACTGACGAACGGTCATACAGATCATGAGCGATGGTCACTTGACACCTTTGCCGGCGTTTTTGGAGGTGCCCTTGCGCCCGATGAGCATCAACCGCCAGGTTCGCCTAGGCGACTTTCTTTTCACCGGAGAGTAACGAGGAATCCATGAAGGTTCTTGTAGCTGTCAAACGCGTTGTGGATTACAACGTGAAAGTTCGCGTCAAGGCGGACAATTCCGGCGTCGATCTTGCCAACGTCAAGATGTCGATGAACCCGTTCTGCGAGATCGCCGTGGAAGAAGCCGTACGCCTGAAAGAGAAGGGTGTTGCGACTGAAATCGTCGTCGTCTCCGTCGGCCCGTCCACCGCTCAAGAGCAACTGCGCACCGCGCTGGCTCTGGGTGCCGACCGCGCCATCCTCGTCGAGTCCGCCGAAGACCTGACCTCCCTGGCCGTTGCCAAACTGTTGAAAGCTGTAGTCGACAAGGAACAGCCTCAGCTGGTGATCCTTGGCAAACAAGCGATCGACAGCGACAACAACCAGACTGGCCAGATGCTGGCTGCACTGAGCGGCTACGGTCAGGGCACCTTCGCTTCGAAAGTCGAAATCAGCGGCGACAGCGTTGCCGTGACTCGCGAAATCGACGGCGGCGCGCAGACCGTTTCCCTGAAACTGCCGGCCATCGTCACCACCGACCTGCGTTTGAACGAGCCGCGTTATGCGTCCCTGCCAAACATCATGAAAGCCAAGAAGAAGCCTCTCGAAGTGCTGACTCCGGACGCTTTGGGCGTTTCCACCGCCTCCACCAACAAGACTCTGAAAGTCGAAGCGCCTGCTGCACGCAGCGCGGGTATCAAGGTCAAGTCGGTGGCTGAACTGGTCGAGAAACTGAAAAACGAAGCGAAGGTAATCTAAATGACTATCTTGGTTATTGCTGAACACGACAACAAAGTGCTGGCCCCGGCCACGCTGAACACCGTTGCTGCCGCCGCTAAAATCGGTGGTGACATCCACGTTCTGGTTGCAGGCCAAGGCGCTGGCGCCGTGGCTGAAGCCGCTGCGCAAGTGGCTGGCGTGAGCAAAGTATTGGTCGCTGATAACGCTGCCTACGCTCACCAACTGCCGGAAAACGTCGCTCCTCTGGTCGCAGAGTTGGGCAATGGCTACAGCCACATCCTGGCTGCCGCCACTTCCAACGGCAAAAACATCCTGCCGCGCGTTGCCGCTGCACTGGACGTTGACCAGATCTCCGAGATCATCTCGGTAGAAAGCGCTGACACCTTCAAGCGCCCGATCTACGCGGGTAACGCCATCGCTACCGTTCAATCGAACGCTGCAGTGAAAGTGATCACCGTGCGTGCCACCGGTTTCGATCCGGTTGCCGCTACCGGTGGTTCGGCGGCTGTTGAAGCCGTTGGCGCTGCCCACGACGCTGGTATCTCCAGCTTCGTCGGCGAAGAGCTGGCCAAGTCCGATCGTCCGGAACTGACCGCTGCCAAGATCGTCGTTTCCGGCGGGCGCGGCATGCAGAACGGCGACAACTTCAAACACCTGTACGCCCTGGCCGACAAGCTGGGCGCTGCCGTCGGTGCTTCCCGCGCCGCGGTCGACGCAGGTTTTGTTCCGAACGACATGCAGGTCGGTCAGACCGGCAAGATCGTTGCTCCACAGCTGTACATCGCCGTCGGTATCTCCGGCGCGATCCAGCACCTGGCCGGCATGAAAGACTCCAAGGTGATCGTTGCGATCAACAAGGACGAAGAAGCGCCGATCTTCCAGGTGGCCGATTACGGCCTGGTGGCGGACCTGTTCGAAGCCATCCCTGAGCTGGAGAAGCTGGTCTAATCCGGCTGCTTCACTTATAAAGAGCCCGACCCTTTGGTCGGGCTTTTTTTTTCCTGTAGGAGCGAGCTTGCTCGCGATGGACGTTAACGATGACGCGCGCATTCTGCATGAACGCGGCACATCTGAGACCATCGCGAGCAAGCTCGCTCCTACAGGGATATACACGGTCTCAACGGGAGAGTATTGCCATGGATCTGCGTCTTGCGTGGAGCTTGCTGGGATTGATGCTTTTGCCGACGCTGTCCGTCGCCGCCGGCAAGTGCGAACGCCTGGTGGTCACCGGCAGCCCGGATGCGCCACCGTACCTGTGGCAGGACCCGCAAAATCCCAAGCACCTGATCGGTGCCAGTGCCGATTTGTTGCAGCAGGTAGCAGGGCAGTTGGGGATCAAGGTCGAAATGCTCTATGCCGGCAAACGCTCCCAAGCCCTGGACGAAGTACGCAGCGGGCGCATGGACATGCTGGCCGATGCACCTTTGACGGTCACTGAGCTGGAATCCCTGGATTACATTCATCCACCGTTGCTGGAAAACGATTACCTGGTCTGGACCCGCAGGGACTCGTCGCTGGCTTACCACGAAGTGCAGGACCTGCATGGTCATCCAGGCGCTTTGTCGGAAAAGTCTCGATTGACCTCGGCATTCGCTACTTACGCCGAGCAGCAATTGGCCCTCACACGTACGCCAAACCTGACCCAGGCCTTTCAGAAACTGCTGTTGGGCGAGGTGGAATTTGTCCTGGCCGGGCGCTACTCCTGCATGGCAATGGCGCAGACGTTGGGCATGGCCAATGACCTGGTTGCCCGTGAGCAACCGGTCGACAGACCTGGACTGTTCCTGGCGGTTTCCCATAACTCCGCCTGCAACGATCCGTGGTTGCGCGGACAGCTGGCCAAAAAGATGACAGAATTGCCCGCGTCCGGACTGACGGAGGTCGCGCTGCAACGCAATATCGAGCGTTGGAACGCGCAGCAGAAAAAACCTGTCAGTACCCCAAAACAGTAAGGATTTTTAGTGAGTATCCGACCTCTTTTCGCTGCCCTGGCCCTTCTGGCCCTGGCGGGTTGTGCAGCCGATCCGGCGCCGATTGAACAAATGCGCCTGACCGAACAGGCACTCGAGCAAGCGAAGGCCGTGGGCGCTACTGCCGACGAAGTGCCGCAAATGAAACTGGCCGAAGACAAGTACAACCGCGCCAAGGGCAGCATGGCCGACCAATCGTTCAGGAATGCGCGGATGCGCGCTGAACAGGCCGAACTGGATGCGCGCCTGGCAGAAGCCCGGGTCCTGACCCTCAAGAGCGAAGAGCAGCTGAATGTGCTCAACACCCGCATCGCCCGCCTGCGCAAGCAACTGGGAGATGCCCAATGAGCCTCAAGACCCTAACCCTCGGCGGTGTGATCCTGGCCGGCTGCATGAACCTTTATGGTTGCGCCGGTCAGCACAGTGAGTCGGCATTGCAGCAGGCCGGTGCTGATTTCCAGAAGGTCAAGGAAGACTCCAACGTGTTGCGCATCGCGCCAAAGGACGTGATTCGGGCCGGTGAGTCCCTGGCCCGCGCCGATCGGTTGTCCAGCTACTGGGGCAGCGGCTCGGACGTGGTGCATTACGCCTACCTGAGCCAGCGCTACAGCGAAATCGCTCGCGAGCACACCAACCAGGTGCTCAACGAAGAGCGCGCCGCGAAGCTCGAACTGGAGCGTCAACGCCTGCAACTGGCGTTGCGCGAATCCAAGCTGTTCAGCGTCCAGCAGCAGGGCAAGTTGCTCGAAGAACAGATTGTTGCGCTGGCGACCACCCAGACCGATCGTGGCCTGGTGATGACCCTGGGCGATGTGCTGTTCGACACCGGTGAAGCAGAGCTGAAAAACTCGGCCAATCGCGTGGTGCTCAAGATCGTGCAATTCCTGCAGCTCAACCCCAAGCGTGTGGTGCGGATCGAGGGCTACACCGACAGCACCGGCGGCAAGCAGGACAACCTCAAGTTGTCGCGGGACCGTGCGCAATCGGTGGCTGACGTCTTGATGGACCTGGGCATCGACGACAAGCGCATCAAGGTGGAAGGCTACGGCGATGAATACCCGGTAGACGTGAACGCTTCCGAGCGCGGCCGTGCGCAGAACCGTCGAGTGGAAATCGTGTTTTCCGACGAAAAAGGCCAGTTGGGCGCCGCCCGCTGAATGTGAAATCCGGCCTGCAGGAGCTGACGAGTGAAACGAGGCTGCGATCTTTTGATCTTCCTTGAAACTCAAGTGACCCTGTAAAGATCGCAGCCTCCTTTCAGTCGACAGCTCCTGCAAATCTCGTACTACCCGGCGCTGCCAAACAGCGCCGGGTTTTTTTATGTCTGCCAAATATCTCGCAAAACAGTACAGTTCTTGCTGACACTGCACTGTACTGTCGACTATTGTGGCAACTGTCCCCGTACACTTCTAAACTGTTCCGGTATTGTTTTACACAAGAATAAAATACCCGTGAAATCGAGTGCTGCGTCATGACCAACCTCTTGCTCTACCAACGTATTGCTCAGCAACTGGCCGAAGACATCCGCCGTGGTGTCTATCAACCGGGCGAGCGCGTGCCTTCGGTGCGCAAGATGAGTTCGCAGCTCAACGTCAGCCATGCCACGGTGTTGCAGGCGTATGCCAACCTCGAGGATCAGGGGCTGATCCGCGCGCGGCCGCAGTCCGGTTACTACGTGCACCAGACCCCGGCGCTGACGGCGCCGACCCCGGACATCGCCCGGGTCGAACGGCCAGGCCTGGTCACCCGCAGCAGCATCATCCAGCAGGTGTTGGTCGAATCGCGCCGTGAGGGCGTTTTTCCCCTGGGCGCCGCGGTGCCCAGCGTCGACTATCTACCGGTGCGGGCGCTGCATCAGCAGTTGGCCAAGGTCACCCGGTTCCATAGCCCGCGGGCTTTCAGCTACATGTTCAGCCCCGGTTTCGAACCCTTGCGCCGACAGGTGGCGATCCGCATGCGCGATGCCGGCGTGGTGGTCGACCCCTCGGAAGTGGTGATCACCCACGGCTGCGTCGACGCCTTGCAGATGTCCCTGCGGGTGCTGACCCGGCCCGGTGACCTGATCGCAGCCGAGTCGCCAACCTACTACGGGTTGCTGCAGCTGGCCGATCTGCTGGGCCTCAAGGTCATAGAAATTCCCAGCGACCCGTCCACCGGCATGAGTCTGGAAGCCCTGCAATTGGCCGCCAACCAGTGGTCGATCAAGGCGCTGGTGCTGACCACTCGTCTGAGTAACCCGCTAGGCGGCACCATGCCCGAAGAGCGGCAGAAGCAGCTGCTGCGCCTGGCGTCGGACTTCGATATCCAGATCGTCGAAGACGATATCTACGGCGAGCTGATGTTCGAGCAGGGCCGCACCAAATCGCTCAAGGCCTATGACCGCCTGGATCGCGTGATCTATTGCTCCAGCTTCTCCAAGACCCTGTCGCCGGGAGTGCGGATCGGCTGGATGATTGCCGGCAAGTACCAGCAGGAGATCCAGCGCCTGCAGACTTTCAGTACTCATTCGGCCTGCAGCGTCACCCAGATGGGCATTGCCGCCTATCTGGAAAACGGTGGCTACGACCGCCATTTGCGTTACATCCGCCAGGAGTACCGCAAGAACCTCAGCGCTTTCCAGCTGGCGGTGCAGCAGTATTTCCCCGAAGGCACGCAGATGACCCGGCCGACCGGCGGTTTCATTTTGTGGGTGAGCCTGCCGGGACGGGTCAACACCCAGGAACTGCACGTGCGCGCGTTGCAGCAGGGCATCAGTATCGCGCCAGGGCTGATCTTCAGTAACACCGAGCAGTTCAATCACTGCATCCGGCTCAATTGCGGGATCCCATGGAACCGCGAAGCCGAACGGGCGTTGATGACCCTGGGCATGCTTGCCACCCAGCTCTGCCAGGAGATGGCCGGCGGCTTTTGACCGGGCGGTTCCGGTCCGTGCTTGTCACGGGGCGCGCAACAGGCGAGCATATGCACCTCTGTCGTTTTCGCCGTTTGCATCGTTGGGTCCATGAAGCCGATTTTTCCTGCCGCCTGGCTGTTGATCTGCCTGTTAGCGAGTGTTCTGCCGGCGTCCGCGCAGGCCCAATCCGTGCAGGAAAAACCCACCGCCAGCACCCCGAAAAAAAACGCACCTGCGAGTAAAACCGCGCCGGCGAAAAAGACCGCCGCGGTAAAAAAGCGCCCACCGGTTGCTTCAAAGTCAAAACCGGCCAGCGAGGTGGTGAAAACCCCAATCCCTTCAGCCGACCTGGACCTGAGTTTGCCCAAGGACATGGTCGAAGAGCTGAAACCGGTCGGTACAGTGCCATTACCCAAGCGCGAACCGGTGTTGCCGGAAATGTTCGGCGACAAAAACAACCAGTTCCAGATCAACGGCAAGCTGATCAATAACGAAATGCAGTTGCAACTGCGTAACGAAGAACGCCGTGAAGTCGAAGGCGCGGCGCTGGAGTTCGAATTCAAGCGCTGAATCCCGCCTTTGCATGCCCGCAAGCAAAGACGCTTGGTCGGAGACTGCCCGGTCACGCTCGCTTGCGGGTAAAAACCCGAGGCCGAGTAATTTAAAACAACTGTTTTAGCGGTTACTCTGTGCCCCGTCCTTTAACACATTGCTCGTCGCGAGGAACTTTTCGTCATGAAATGCCGTGAGGGCTGTGGCGCCTGCTGCATAGCCCCTTCCATCAGTTCACCGATTCCCGGTATGCCCAATGGCAAAGCCGCCGGGGAGCGTTGCCTGCAACTCTCTGCAGAAAACCTGTGCAACATTTTCGGTAAACCCGAGCGTCCGGCGGTGTGTTCGGCTTTCGAGGCTGACGTCGAGGTGTGTGGCAGCAGCAGCGAAGAGGCTATTCGGTTGATTGGCTGGTGGGAGCAAATGACGGCCGCGTGATGTGTTCGACGAACGGAACTTCAACAATAAGGAATAAGATTATGGGTTCGCTGCATCGTATGGCTGTGTTGTGTGGTTTGACGGCTGTCCTGGCCACGTCGGTCGCCCAGGCCGAAGACTGGAAGGTCGCCAGGAATGAAGACGGCATCAAGATATCCCTGAGTGAAGTGCCCGGCTCCGACTACAAGGCCTATCAGGGCGTCACGCTGATGAAGACCACCGTGGCCAAGCTGCGCGCGCTGCAGGAAGACGTGGTCGGCACCTGCGCCTGGATTCACGAGTGCAAGACCCAGAAGTTGCTCAAGCGCGAAGGCGACCAGAGCTGGACCTACACCCAGTTCAATACGCCATGGCCGGTCACGCCGCGTGATTCGGTGGTGCATATCACCACGACTGTTGGTGCTGATGGCAGCCTGACCCGCAAGCTCGAGGGCGTGCCGAAATACATTCCTGAAGAAAAAGGTTTTGTCCGGGTCGCCAAGGTCGACGGTTTCTGGAAGTTCGTACCCAAGGGCGATCAGGTCGAGGTGACCTACCAGGTGCATACCGAGCCTGGCGGCAGCGTGCCATCGATGGTGGCCAACAAGTTTGTGGTCGATGCCCCGTTCAATACGTTGAAAGCCCTGAAAGAGCGCGCCGAGAAGTAACGCCGATCAAAGATCGCAGCCCCTGTAGGAGCTGCCGAAGGCTGCGATCTTTCGCCTTTATTGTGTTTCCAGATATTCGTTGCACAAAATTTTCACAAAGCCTCCAAGACAATTCGCCCGCGCCGCCATCGACGAACAGTAATCAATGGCAATGCCGCGATTGATCGTGCAACATTTGCGCACCGCGCAAACCCCGGGGCCGAGTACTGGCCAACAGAGGGCAGGGCGCAGCTGTATTTTCGAAACTTCAACTTCCAATGGGTCCTAAAACGACATGGCAATCCCGGACGCCCTGAGTCAGAAGCGAGCATCGAGTCGCTTGCTGCAACCGACCGTCAAATCGCATCTGGCCTACACGCTGTTGTGCGCTCTGGTCATGATGGTGATGTTTTCCGCACTGCGCCTCGCGCTGCTGGTCTACAACCGCGAAATGATCCTCGATACACCGGCCGCGACCTTTTTCGAAGCATTCGCCAATGGCCTGCGTTTCGACCTGCGCCTGGTGGTGTACCTGAGCATTCCGCTGGTGCTGGCGCTGTTCAGTGCCAGGGCCATGGCCGCGCGCGGGATCTTTCGCCTGTGGCTGACGGTAACTTCCAGCATCGCGCTGTTCCTCGGCCTGATGGAGATGGACTTCTACCGTGAATTCCACCAGCGCCTCAACGGGCTGGTCTTCCAGTATGTGAAGGAAGACCCGAAAACCGTGATGAGCATGCTCTGGTACGGTTTCCCGGTGGTTCGCTACCTGCTGGCCTGGGCCTTGGGTACCTGGATCCTGAGCCTGGCGTTCAAGGGTGCCGACCGTGCCACGCGTCCCCGTGGCCCGTTCAGTGGCGGCAGCATCAGCACCCGCCAGGTGGCTCCCTGGTACTCGCGCGCCATGGTGTTCGTGGTCTGCCTGCTGATCTGCGTGGTCGCGGCCCGCGGTACCTTGCGCCAAGGCCCGCCCATGCGTTGGGGTGATGTCTACACCACTGATTCCAACTTCGCCAACCAGCTGGGCCTCAACGGTACCCTGTCCCTGGTGGCGGCGGCGAAGAGCCGGATGTCCGAAGATCGCGACAACATCTGGAAAGCCACCTTGCCGCAACCGATGGCGCAGCAGACCGTACGCGACCTGCTGGTGATGCAGGACGACAAACTGGTGGATGGCGAGACCGCCGCCGTGCGTCGCGACTACACACCGCCGGCGGACAAGACCCTGCCGATCAAGAACGTCGTCGTGATCCTGATGGAAAGCATGGCCGGTCACTCGGTGGGTGTACTGGGCGGGCCGGGCAACATCACGCCATACCTCGACAAACTGTCGAAGGAAGGCCTGTTGTTCGACCGCTTCTTCTCCAACGGTACCCACACCCACCAGGGCATGTTCGCCACCATGGCCTGCTTCCCGAACTTGCCGGGTTTCGAATACCTGATGCAGACCCCGGAGGGCAGCCACAAACTGTCCGGCCTGCCGCAGCTGCTCAGCGCTCGTGACTACGACGACGTGTATGTCTACAACGGCGATTTCGCCTGGGACAACCAGTCCGGTTTCTTCAGCAACCAGGGCATGACCAACTTCATCGGGCGTAACGACTTCGTCAACCCGGTGTTCTCCGACCCGACCTGGGGTGTGTCCGACCAGGACATGTTCGACCGTGGCCTGGTGGAGCTCAAGGCCCGTGATGGCAAGGACAAGAAACCCTTCTATGCCTTGCTGCAAACCCTGTCCAACCACACCCCGTACGCCTTGCCGAGCCCATTGCCGGTTGAGCGTGTGACCGATCGCGGCAGCCTGAACGAGCATTTGACGGCCATGCGTTACTCGGACTGGGCGCTGGGCCAGTTCTTCGAAAAGGCGCGCAATGAGCCGTACTTCAAGGAAACCCTGTTTGTCATCGTCGGCGACCACGGTTTCGGCAACGAACGCCAGATCACCGAAATGGACCTGGGTCGTTTCAACGTGCCGATGCTGCTGATCGCACCGGGCATCCAGGAAAAATTCGGCACCCTCGACCACACCGTGGGTACTCAGGTCGACATCGTGCCGACCATCATGGGTCGGATCGGTGGCGAAGTGCGTCATCAGTGCTGGGGCCGCGACTTGCTCAACCTGCCTGAGGGCGATACCGGGTTTGGCGTGATCAAGCCATCGGGCAGCGAGCAGACCACCGCGATCATCACCGCGGACCAGATTCTGGTGTTGCCGAAGGACAAGGACATGGAGCCGAAGATGTACCAGTATGAACTGGGCGCTACGCCTCGTGCCGTGGTCGTTCCGAATGCACCGCGTACCGCCGAGCTTAAAACCAAGCTCGAAGCGTTCCTGCAAACGGCGACCAAGAGCCTGATCGATAACACCGCTGGTGTGGTCGACGGCAAGCCGGACTAAACAACGCTGCAATAAAAAAGAGGCCCTTCAAGGGCCTCTTTTTTTATCGGTCAAAACTTCATATCTTGCCGAGCAACACCAGGATCAGTATCACCACCAACACCACGCCGATGATACCGGACGGGCCATAACCCCAACTTCTGGAGTGCGGGAAGACCGGTAGACCACCGATCAGTAACAGGATCAGAATGATCAGAAGAATTGTGCCCATGTCTGTTTCCTTGCTGTAAGTGTTCAGGAATGACTTAGCCGTTATCAGTCAGCGGGAATGTCATTAATTCGAGCTGCTTAAAAAATCCGACCGCGACGCAAGGCAGAAAATTCCAAGTTTTTTTGCGGTTTTTAGAACTATTGCCTATTCCGTCTGCTGTTAAGTTAGTTGGTGCGCCGCGTTCGTGGTTTGCTTGGGGCATTCAGCAATCTGATAGAGCGTGGGTCGGCCTACAGCCTTCGCTACACTCGACGCATCTTCCCCAGAACAACAAGGCTGTTTGCTATGCAAAATCGCATGATGATCACTGGCGCAGGCTCCGGCCTGGGTCGCGAAATCGCGCTGCGCTGGGCGCGCGAAGGCTGGCAGCTGGCCTTGTCGGATGTCAGCGAAACGGGTTTGCAGGAAACCCTGAAGCTGGTGCGCGAAGCCGGTGGCGATGGCTTCATCCAGCGCTGTGATGTGCGTGACTACAGTCAACTGACCGCCTTCGCCCAGGCATGCGAAGTCAAGCTGGGGGGCATCGACGTCATCGTCAACAACGCGGGCGTGGCCTCGGGCGGGTTCTTCAGCGAGCTGTCCCTGGAGGACTGGGACTGGCAGATCGCAATCAACCTCATGGGCGTGGTCAAGGGTTGCAAGGCCTTCCTGCCGTTGCTGGAGAAGAGCAAGGGCAAGATCATCAACATCGCGTCGATGGCGGCGTTGATGCAAGGCCCGGCCATGAGCAACTACAACGTGGCCAAGGCCGGCGTGGTGGCGTTGTCCGAAAGCCTGCTGATCGAACTCGCGCATCAGGAAGTCGGCGTGCATGTGGTGTGCCCATCGTTCTTCCAGACCAATCTGCTGGACTCCTTCCGCGGCCCGACCCCGGCCATGAAAGCCCAGGTCGGCAAGTTGCTGGAAAGCTCGCCCATCAGTGCCGCCGATATCGCCGACTATATCTACCAGCAAGTCGCCGCTGGCGAATTCATGATCCTGCCCCACGAACAGGGCCGCCAGGCCTGGGCGCTGAAGCAGAAGAACCCGCAACTGCTGTACAACGAAATGACCCTGATGGCCGACAAGATGCGCGCCAAGGCCAAACAATCCGCAAGCTGAACTTGCCCGCCTGCAACAGCCTCGTTAGGGTGGCCGCCATCGGCCATCCTCGCGAGACCTTCCCATGCTCAATTACCTGTGGTTTTTCCTCGCGGCGCTGTTCGAAATCGCCGGTTGCTTTGCCTTCTGGATGTGGTTGCGCCAGGGTAAAAGCGTCTGGTGGGTGCTGCCGGCGCTGCTCAGCCTGACGTTGTTCGCGCTGTTGCTGACGCGAATAGAAGCGACTTATGCAGGCCGCGCCTATGCCGCCTACGGCGGTATCTACATCATTGCTTCGATTGGCTGGCTGGCGGTGGTCGAGCGGATTCGTCCGCTGGGCTCCGACTGGCTCGGCGTGGCGCTGTGCGTGATCGGCGCAAGCATCATCCTGTTCGGCCCGCGCTTCTCGGCCTCCTGACGAATCGGCCTTGCTTGATAGAAGTGGTGTGTCAGACATTTCCTTCAGCAAGGTAGGCCTGTGCTTGTAGGTTTGGTCTGGATTACCGCGGCTGCCTTGTAGGCCCGCGGTGCGCCGGGCATCTTCAAGGTCCGATAACTCTGAAGGACCACAGCCATGCTTGTACTGAGTCGCGTAGTCGGCGAATTGATTTCCATCGGCGACACCATTTCGGTGCGCATCATCGCCGTCAATGGCGGCAATGTGCGCTTCGGCATCGAAGCCCCGCACGATGTCAGCGTGCACCGTACCGAGATCTACGAGCGAATCCAGCGCAAGCTGGCGCGGAACAGGAAATCAGTCGAATAGGTGCTTGGGCACGTCATGCTTGAGCATCAGCTGGCATTGCTCGCTTTCCGGATCGAAGACAATCAGGGCCTGGCCCTTGATCAAGGCCTGGCGAACCCGCAAGACACGGGTTTCCAGCGGCGTGTCATCGCCATTGTCGGTACCGTCGCGGGTCACGAAGTCTTCGATCAGGCGGGTCAGGGTGTCGACTTCAAGTTGGTCGTGGGGAATCAGCATGGGCACCTCTGTCAAATCAATGGCGCGATGCTACGGTGGTTATGAACGCATCACCAGTAGGAGCTGCCGCAGGCTGCGATCTTTTGACTTTGATTTTTAAAAACAAGATCAAGAGATCGCAGCCTGCGGCGGCTCCTACAGGATTGTGTTTCCTTAGCTGTTGTTGCGTTGGCCCACCAGGCTATCCACCGACGGCACCCGCGTATCGCTTTCCATCTGCGTTTCATGTTCGATCTGGTGACTGAACCGGTCCAGCGAACCCTGGGCCGGCTGTGCGTCGCTGGCGAACACCGGCGGGCTGAGGATGTAGGCACCGAGCAGGCGACTGAGGGCGGCGAGACTGTCGATGTGGGTGCGTTCGTAGCCGTGGGTGGCATCGCAGCCGAAGGCGAGCAGGGCGGTGCGGATGTCATGGCCGGCAGTGACCGCCGAGTGAGCATCGCTGAAGTAGTAGCGGAACAGGTCGCGGCGTACCGGCAGCTCGTTGTCGCTGGCCAGGCGCAGCAGGTGCCGCGACAGGTGATAGTCGTACGGCCCGCCGGAATCCTGCATCGCGATGCTCACCGCGTGTTCGCTGGAGTGCTGGCCGGGCGCGACGGGCGCGATGTCGATGCCGACGAATTCACTGACGTCCCAGGGTAATGCCGCCGCTGCGCCACTGCCGGTTTCCTCGGTGATGGTGAACAGCGGATGACAATCGATCGCCAGCTCTTCGCCGCTGTCGACGATCGCTTTCAAGGCTGCCAGCAATGCCGCGACACCGGCCTTGTCGTCCAGGTGACGGGCGCTGATGTGGCCGCTTTCGGTGAACTCCGGCAACGGGTCGAAGGCGACGAAATCGCCGACGCTGATGCCCAGGGAATCGCAATCGGCGCGGGTCGCGCAATAGGCATCCAGGCGCAACTCGATGTGATCCCAGCTGATCGGCATTTCATCCACGGCGGTGTTGAACGCGTGCCCGGAGGCCATCAAGGGCAGCACACTGCCACGGATCACACCATTGTCGGTAAACAGGCTCACGCGGCTGCCCTCGGCAAAGCGACTGGACCAGCAGCCCACGGGGGCCAGCGTCAGGCGGCCGTTGTCCTTGATGGCGCGCACGGCGGCGCCAATGGTGTCCAGGTGGGCGGAAACGGCGCGGTCCGGGCTGTTTTTCTTGCCCTTGAGGGTGGCGCGGATGGTGCCGCGGCGGGTCATCTCGAAGGGAATGCCCAGCTCTTCAAGCCGTTCGGCGACATAGCGCACGATGGTGTCGGTGAAGCCGGTGGGGCTGGGAATGGCGAGCATTTCCAGCAGGACTTTTTGCAAATAGGTCAGGTCTGGTTCCGGGTATTGGCGGGTCATGGAAACTCCTGATGAGTTGAGGCCATCGATGGTTTCGATGAAGGTTTTTTGTGGCCTGCCAGGCCGTCTTCCCTGGCAAGCCAGCTCCTACAGGTCAAACACAAAACCTTGTAGGAGCTGGCTTGCCAGCGAAGGCGGCCGGCCAGCCACCACAATTAAGAAACAGCCGGCTGACTGTGCGGAAACAACAGATCGACAAACCGCTCGGCCGTCGGCTGCGGTTCATGATTGGCCAGCCCGGCGCGCTCGTTGGCTTCGATGAACACGTACTGCGGTTGATCGGCGGCAGACACCATCAGGTCGAGGCCGACCATGGGAATATCCAGTGCCCGCGCCGCGCGCACCGCGGCGTCCACCAGCGTGGGATGCAGGATCGCGGTGACGTCTTCGAGAATCCCGCCTGTGTGAAGATTCGCTGTACGACGTACGAACAGATGCTCGCCCGCGGGCAGAATGCTGTCGAAGTCATAGCCCGCGGCGTGAACGGTGCGTTCGGTCTCATGATCCAGCGGGATCTTGCTTTCGCCGCTCGTGGCTGCCTGCCGCCGCCGACTCTGGGCTTCGATCAGCGCGCCGATGGAGTGCTGGCCATCGCCCACCACCTCAGCCGGCCGACGAATAGCCGCGGCCACCACTTCAAAGCCGATCACCAGGATCCGCAGGTCGAGGCCTTCGTGGAAGCTTTCCAGCAGCACTCGAGTGTCGAATTGGCGGGCCGCTTCGATGGCTTGCTGGACCTCTTCGATGGTCTGCAGATCCACCGCCACCCCTTGCCCCTGTTCACCGTCCAGCGGTTTGACCACCACCCGATGGTGTTCGTCGAGAAACGCCAGGTTGTCATCGGCGTTACCTGCCAGTTGCTGCGCCGGCAGGTTCAGGCCGGCGGCCGTGAGCACTTTATGGGTCAGGCTCTTGTCCTGGCACAGGCTCATGCTGATGGCGCTGGTCAGGTCGCTGAGGGACTCGCGACAGCGTACCCGGCGGCCACCATGGCTGAGGGTGAACAGGCCGGCTTCGGCATCGTCGACCTGGACATCAATGCCGCGACGGTGTGCTTCTTCGACGATGATCCGCGCATACGGATTGAAATTCGCTTCAGGACCCGGGCCGAGAAACAGCGACTGGTTGATGCCGTTCTTGCGCTTGATGGCGAACGTCGAGAGGTTGCGAAAGCCGAGCTTGGCGTACAGGTTTTTCGCCTGGCGATTGTCGTGCAGCACGGACAGGTCAAGGTAACTCAGCCCGCGACTCATGAAATGTTCAATCAGATGCCGCACCAGCACCTCGCCGACGCCGGGCCGTGAACAGCACGGATCGACCGCCAGGCACCACAGGCTGCTGCCGTTTTCCGGATCGTTGAAGGCCTTGTGATGATTGAGGCCCATGACGCTGCCGATGACCGCGCCGCTGTCCTCGTCTTCCGCCAGCCAGTACACCGGCCCCCCCAGGTGCCTGGGGGTCAGCAGGCTGGCATCGATCGGCAGCATGCCCCGTGCGTGGTAAAGCTGATTGATCGCATTCCAGTCGGCGTCGCTCTGGGCGCGGCGAATGCGAAACCCGCGAAACACCCGGGTGGCCTGACGGTAATCGCTGAACCACAGGCGCAAGGTGTCGGACGGATCGAGGAACAGTTGCGTCGGCTCCAGCCCCAGCACTTGCTGGGGCGCGGCGACATAGAGGGCGATATCCCGTTCGCCCGGCTGCTCGTTGAGCAACTCCCGGGCGAGGCTGGCGGCATCGGCGAAGGTATGGCCGATCAGCAAGCGGCCCCAGCCGCAATGCACGGCAATCGGCTCGGCTCCCAGTGCGCTGCCGTCTTCGGCTAGGCGCGCCTGCAAGCGTTCGTAGGAGGGCGCCTGACCGCGCAACAAGCGCTGGCTGAAAGCCGTGGCGTGAGGTTTCATCGGTCAGATTCCTTGTTCGCTGAGCCACAGGTTCAGGGCCGCCAGTTGCCACAGCTTGGAGCCGCGCAATGGGGTCAATTGACCTTGCGGGTCCGTCAGCAGGCGGTCGAGCATCGCGGGTTGGAACAGGCCACGATCCTGGCTCGGATCGAGCAGCAGTTCGCGCACCCAGTTCAGCGTGTCGCCCTGCAAGTGCTTGAGGCCGGGCACCGGAAAGTAACCCTTCTTGCGGTCGATCACTTCACTGGGGATCACCAGGCGCGCCGCTTCCTTGAGGACTTGCTTGCCGCCGTCGGGCAGTTTGAATTTGCCGGGCACCCGGGCCGACAATTCCACCAGGCGATAGTCGAGAAACGGCGTGCGCGCTTCCAGGCCCCAGGCCATGGTCATGTTGTCGACGCGCTTGACCGGGTCGTCCACCAGCATCACCGTGCTGTCCAGGCGCAGGGCCTTGTCCACCGCGGCGTCGGCACCGGGCTGTGCGAAATGTTCCTTCACGAAGTCGCCGGCAGCGTCATTGGCCGTCAGCCATTTCGGTTGCACGGTGGCGGCGTAGTCGTCGTAGCTGCGGTCGAAAAACGCTTCGCGATAGGCCGCGTACGGATCGCTGGCGCCGTCGACCTGGGGATACCAGTGGTAACCGGCAAACAGTTCGTCGGCGCCCTGGCCGCTTTGCACCACTTTGCAATGCTTGGCCACTTCCCTCGACAACAGGTAAAAGGCGATGCAGTCGTGGCTGACCATCGGCTCGCTCATGGCACGGAACGCGGCAGGCAGTTGTTCGATGATCTCGCTTTCGTCGATGCGCAGCTGGTGGTGCTGGGTGCCGTAGTGTTTGGCGATCAGGTCCGAGTACTGGAACTCGTCGCCGCGCTCGCCGCCGGCATCCTGGAAACCGATCGAGAAGGTCGACAGGTTTTCCACGCCGACCTCCCGCAACAGCCCGACCAGCAGGCTCGAATCGACTCCGCCGGACAACAGCACGCCGACATCGACTGCGGCACGTTGGCGGATGGCTACCGCCTCGCGCGTACTGTCGAGTACGCGGTCACGCCAGTCCTCAAGTGTCAGATTTTTCTCATCGTCGTGTGGGCCATAGGGCAGGGTCCACCAGGTTTTCTGCTCGGTACGGCCATCCGCTTCAATGCGCATCCAGGTCGCCGGAGGCACTTTTTCGATGCCGGCCAGCAAGGTGCGCGGCGCCGGGACCACGGCATGGAAATTCAGATAATGATTGAGCGCCACCGGATCGAGGATCGGGTTGATGTCGCCGCCCTTGAGCAGTGCAGGCAAGGCCGAGGCAAAACGCAGGCGCTGGCCGGTGCGCGACAGGTACAGCGGCTTGACGCCGAGGCGGTCGCGGGCGATGAACAGGCGTTGGCTGTCGCGCTCCCAGATGGCGAAGGCAAACATGCCGTTGAGTTTCGGCAGCAGTGCTTCGCCCCAGGCATGGAAACCCTTGAGCAGCACTTCGGTGTCACCGCCGGAATAGAAGGCATAACCCAGGCTTTCAAGTTCGCTGCGCAGTTCCGGGAAGTTGTAGATCGCGCCGTTGAAGGCCAGGGACAGTCCCAGTTGATTGTCGATCATCGGCTGCGCCGAACCGTCCGACAGGTCCATGATTTTCAGGCGGCGATGGCCCAGGGCAATCGGCCCCTGGCTGTGAAAACCCCAGGCGTCGGGGCCTCGAGGTGCCAGGTGATGGGTGATTCGCTCAATGGCTGCAAGGTCTGCAGGTTGATTGTCAAAACGTAACTCGCCAGCTAATCCGCACATAAATTCCTTACCGGTTTTTCCGTTGGGGAGGGGCAATCGATACCGCGCCAAAACGACGGGTACTCAGAAACTGACCCGTCTCGGTAGTGGGAGTTTTAGAACGATGGGTTATAAGCAGGCGTGTACTGGCTAATGCCGGGGGTACACAAGTGTGCAGTGCCAGGGTGGTAATTAATGCTGGGATGCATAGGAGAAGCTGTTAGGACGGTGCCAGATTCGTTCCGCTTTTCGAATTATCAATTGCCCATTGAGCTTCATAAACTGAGGGTCTCCCCATGCAATAAGGATATTGCTCATGCCAGCCACAACACCCAAGGCCACCCCCGCGGCAGTCCCCTTGACCCCCGCAGAACGTCTCGAGGCTCTAGTGGAGCACACAGGCGACCTGGACAAGGCTGAAGCCCTGCAAGCGTCGATTCCGCCATGGTTGGCCATTGCGGATCTGCCAGTGGTGCAGGCGTTGAACGCTGCATTCGAGCAGTCGTTTCCAGCCCAAGGCAAGGTGGCGACGGCGCTTGAACAACTCAAGCCGCTGAACGAGTTCTGCAAAGAGCAACTGACTGACCTCTTGAAAGAAAAATGGGCGATCGAGGTCGACGTCGAGCGGGACACACTGGAAATCGAAAAAAAAACCTGCGAAGCAATGGGGCTGGCCCCGTTCTGTCGCCTGGTTGAAGAAAAAACCATTGCACGCAGCCTGCTCCAGGCGGCCATGGAAAACTTCACCTTTGGGGAAGCAACGAGCGGCGGCGTTCTGAAGGGCGCGGTGATTCGAATCGATGCAAAGGCTCAATCAGGAACTGAAGTCACCGCTGAAAAATTCGCAACGCTCTGTCGTGAGCTCGATCTCGGTGCCCGCTATCGACGTCACATCACTGAAGCCCTGGCCTTGCCGGCCAAGCCTGCAGACGGTGCGCCCATCGATGATCGGGCGGGTACCGCGGACATCCGGCGGCTGAAAGCGCTGGACATGCAGGTCGCGGTGCACATGGCCTACCTGAAAAAGGACATTACCCACGCCGTTTATACGATGCTGCTGAGTGTGCTTGAGCAGGATGTCCCGGCGGCTCAAACCAAGGACGCCCTGTTGGATGGCGCACCGGTGCGTTGGCAAGGGCTGAGAATTCATGACGCCTGCATGTGTGGAGTCCTGGTGTTCAGCAAGGTCTCCATCGAGACCGACGCGAAGGCCAGGTGCGTGGTCTACATGCCGAACGAACCGCGTCGACCGCTGTTTGAATACGCCTCGCGGGAGGAATTCGAGAGCTACCTCACCCTTCATCTGCAAAGCAAAAGCTATAGGAAGTTTTTCGGTGGGCAATACCTGCACGGCCATGACAGGACCGGTTTTTTTACCGGGTTCGACAAGGACAAGAACCTGGGAACGCTGACTGCCACACCCGCCGACACCTGCCTTGCCGATTTTTTCTTCAGTTCGTTTGTCAGCAAGATTGAAGAAGACACACGAATCCTTGCTGTCCCGACCGAAGACGTCGATGCACAACAAAGGGAAAAAACCTATCAGGTATTGGAGGGTGCGGGTCTTGTGCTATTGACCGCATTCTCGTTTTTCGTCCCGGTGATCGGTCATCTGATGCTGGCGGCGGCTGCAGTCGATATCGTCAGCGAGGTGTTCGAAGGTGTGCAGGATTGGACACACGGTGAGCGAAAACAGGCGTTGTCGCATTTGCTCAACGTCGTGGAAAACCTCGGGCAGATGGCGGCATTCGCAGCGGGCGGCAAAGTGATCACGTCAGCCGTCAAAGGCGTGAAAGAGCAAGTGGCATTCTTCGACGGTTTCGAGGCCGTCACGCGCACGGATGGCAAGGCAAGGTTATGGAAGCCCGACCTCGAACCCTATAAACGGACCACGACTCTGCCAGCCGACGTGCAAGCGGATTCGCAAGGGCTTTACCGGCATGCCGGGCAGACGTCGATCGTCATGGATGGAGCACCCTATGGCGTGACCCGCAACGCTGCGGACTCGGCATGGATCATCAACCACCCGGCGCGCACGGATGCCTACCAGCCTGCCGCCCTGCGCAACGTGCACGGTGGCTGGCGGCATGTCCATGAGCACGCGCACGAGTGGCGCGATGGCGCTTACGCATTGGAACGCACGGATCAGCACCTGAGTGATTTGGGCAGTGATCTGGAAGCGATTGCCGAAATCACCGACATAACCCCTGAAAATTTGCACCCTTTGCATGAAAGCAACCTCAAGTTACCGCAGCGGCTGTATGACTGTGTCCAGCGTTTCAGGATCGAGCGGCGCATTACCAGGCTGGTCGCAGCGATGGCGCGGGGAGAGACCTCGAATACGGACTTCATCCAGGAGCAATTGCATACGCTGCCGAGGCTGCCCGGCTGGCCGAAGGAACGCTTCATCGAAGTGCGCAACGAACAAGGCCGGGTCGTGTCCCGCTTCCCCGAGACTGCACCACAGGACGACGACGTCAACAGCGTGCAAGTCAGTCAGAAACAACTGGATTCGGGGCAACTGCTCGATACCGTTATCCAGGGCCTCTATCCGAACGAAGTGGAAAACATCGTCGGTAAAGCATCGACTGAATCGGACTCGCATCTGTTGGCAAAGAAGATCGCGACAAGCCTCGAGGGCGATCGTCAGTCGCTGTTCGAGTGGCTGTATAAAACCTGGGACGGCAGCGCTACCGGCGACGTCGCGACACTGCGCGAACACGCCGCTGACCTTCCCGTCCGAGTGGGTCAGGAGTTGCTGGAAAACGCCTCTGGCAGGGATCGAAGTTTTCTGGCTGATCGCAAGATAGCTGGCGTCGACCTCGCCCGGCAGGTCCATGGGGCGCAGGCCATGATCAGGCAGGACCGTGCACTCACGGGGCTGCATCTGCCGCCACTGGCCAATGCCGATACCGACAAACTGGCGCTCGGACTGATGAACCGGGTGCAAGGCTGGAATGGCGACGTTCGACTCGAAGTGCGACAGGGATCGACAACCGGCACCTTGCTCGCCAGCGTGGGCAAGGCAGAGGCGAAGTCGTGTGGAGTGATCGTCAAGATATCCACCGGCTATCAGGTCATCCAAGGCACTGGCAATGTGGTCTCCACGCTGACGAGCGAAACGCTGCTGCAGTCGATACTGGATACACTGCCTGCCTCACAACGCTCCGCCATGGGCTTGACTGGCAGCGATACCCTGGATTTCCCGACACTGCGATCACGCCTGTCGAGGGCCGCCACGGCTGACCCGGCGCACACCGGGCGGCTGCTGCGGGGTGAGCGCAATGAAACACCGGAACACCTGTCTGCCTGTGTCCAGGCCGATCCTCCCGCTGCCAGTGCTTATGCAAGAGGCATGATTCGTAAAGTCAAAAAGCTCTATCCGCTGTTCACCGAGGTCCAGGTCTTGGCGTTCCTGGACGCGGCCGGCAGTACGCAGATGCAGCGGGGAAATCGAATCAGGATTCTGGAACAGCAATTGAAGAAACTGCGCCAGGTGCTGCACGACTGGCGTGACGATGAAATGCAAATGAAGTCACTTGGGGGGCAACTTGATGTTATCCGGGTCAACCGTCGTCAGGTGGCCATGACCATCGAGAACTGCTGGCGCCGGATAACGCCTGCAGGCTGGCCGCCACATGACCCCTTCACCTCGCTCACGCTGATTCGCAACCCGGTGGGCCCATTACCGACCCTGACCGAGGACGATGTCGCCCATGTGCGCAGCCTTTCCATCATGGACATGCAGGCCGGCGATGAACTGGAGTATTTTCTCAAGCCCTTCAAAGGCCTTGTCAGCCTGGAACTGGACCGCAATCGACTCACACGATTGCCTGAAGTGCTGTCACACATGCCTAACCTTCAACATTTGAGGCTGGACGGTAATGGGATAGCGCTTACCGAGCACACGTTGCGCAAACTGGCCGACATGCGCACATTGCGTACCTTGGGGCTCAGCGGCAATCGGTTGGGTGCCACCATCGATGTCAGCAAGATGCTGGATCTCAGAGACCTGTTTCTGCGCGATACCCATGCCACGGAACTGCCCGTCGGTCTTAACCGTTTGCCGTACCTGAATTTCCTCGACCTGCGTGGTAATCAGATAATGGAATTGCCCGCCTGGCTGTTCCAGGTCCCTCGGCGTTTCGCCGAAGCGATCAATCTGCGTGATAACCCGATATCCGAGACAAGCCGTACGCTGCTGGAAACCTATCGCAACAATAGGGGGGTCGGGATGGGGTTGCTGGATGATAAAGCCGTGGTGATCAGTGAACAAAGGGCTAGAGACCTGTGGCTGCCAGAAAATTCTGAAGAGACCTATACCCGTCGTAATCGTCAATGGCTGGCGCTGACGAACGAACCCGGCGCGAATGGATTCTTTGAACTGCTGGCAGAACTGGGTGGCAGCGCAGATAACCGCTTTGTCCACGAAGACATGACCCGTCGGGTGTGGAGTGTCATTGATGCGATCCAGACTGATTCGGCGTTGCGCGACCAATTGCTGGCGATGGCAGTGAGAGCCAATTGCGCTGATGCGGCGGCCACGATCTTCAGTAACCTTGAGGTGGCCGTGAATATCGATACGGTGGTTCGCCAGTCCGCCAATGCCCATGATCAGGCGGCTCGGCTGTTGAATCTTGGGCGCCGCTTGTTCCGCCTGGATTACCTGACCAGGCTCGCCCGGGAACATGCCCGGCCCCATCCCGACCTCGAACCGCTGGAAGTGGAGTTGGCCTATCGCACCGGCCTGGCAGACAGGCTCGACATTTTCGGTCAGCCCCGGCATATGCGCTATGCGTCCAATAGCGGCGTTACAGCCAAGGACCTGGAAACCGCCTACAGCAAGGTCATCACCGCCGAAACATCCCCCGAATTATCGACTTACATACAGGGCCGCACGTTTTGGAGTGACTTTTTGCGACAGCATCATGGCAAGGACTTCACTGATGTGGCCGCGCCTTTTCAAGAGCAAATGCAGGCGGCCATTGATAGCGAGAAGGAGTTTGGCGCGGACTATCTCGCCACGGTCGACGGCATCGTCGCTAACATGAAGACAGAGGAGAGCAAGTTGTTGAAGCGCCTGACCGAGGCGGCCATGAAGGCCGTCGAGTCAGAGACTTGTTTTGCCCTGGATTGAACGCCTCAGGCCTTGCCGCGTATCAAGCGCCGCAAAGCGAAGCGGTTGGGATGGCAGGCCTCGGCCACGGCCCTGGGCAGCGGCAGCGGTTCGTCATCCAGCCAGGCGGCGATCAATTCGCCTGACAATGGCGCGGTGATCAGCCCTCGCGAACCGTGGCCGCTGTTGACGTACAAGCCATCCAGCCAGGGGCAGGGGATGTCCGGGGTTTGCCGGGCATCCTTGCTCAATACGCTGTAGGCGTCGGCGAAGGCCTGGCTGTCCGCCAATGGACCGACAATCGGCAAGTAATCCGGGCTGGTGCAGCGAAACGCTGCGCGGCCTTCAAGTTCATCGGCCTGCAAGGCGTGTGCGCCGAGACGGGCGACCAGATCCAGGGAAATTTCTTCGAGCATCTGCAAGTTGCCCAGATGTTCGGCAGTGGTTGGGGTCAGGTCGTCGTTGTTGAAATCGAAACTCGCCCCCAGGGTATGTTCGCCCAGGCGTGCTGGCGCGACATAACCTTCAGCGCACACCACGGTACTCAGTGACTGGCTTGAAGGGGTTTGCGGCAGGCGGGTGATTTGTCCGCGAATGCGCTTGAGCGGCAACTCGCGGCTGTAGGTGAATCGCTTGATCTCGGCAGCGCCGGCCAGCACCACGGTGGGGGCGTCGGCCAGCAGCCTGTCGCCATCCCAGGCTTGCCAGCCGCCGTCCACACGGCGCAGCTCCAGCACATCGTGATGGCTCAGCAGCTCTATGTTCGATTGCGTTGCCTGCCATTGGCACAACGCGGGTGGATGCACCCAACCGCCTTCGGGGTAGAACAGGCCCCCCGCTGGCAACGCGATACCGGCGCGAGCCTCGGCGTGCACTTGGTCGAGTGTGTGCAGCAAGCTTTCGGGAAACGCCGCCGCCAATTGCGCCTGACGCTCGGCTTCCTTGGCATTGAAGGCCAGCTGCAACACCCCGCAATCGTCCCAGTCGACGCCCCGTTGCAAATGCTCGAGCAAGCGCCGGGTGTAACCAAATCCACTGACGATCAATTGCGACAACGCGGTGCCATGGGCGGAAAGCTTGAGGTACAGCACGCCCTGGGGATTGCCCGAGGCTTCCTGCGCCAGCCCGGCGTGACGCTCCAGCAGACTCACCTGCCAACCCCGAGCCGCCAGGCTCGCGGCCGTCGCACAACCGGCCAGCCCGGCGCCGATCACCAGGGCGCGGCGTTCGCCGGTTGCCGGTGTCGGGCGCGCGAACCAGGGTTTGGTTACAGGGGGCATCGGGACTTCTTCGGGCCAGCCGAGAAACGTACCGCGCAGGATTTCCCATTTGTGGCCAATGCCTGGCGTACGTTTCATCTTGAAGCCCGCGGCATTGAGTAGCCGGCGCACCCAGCCGGTACTGGTGAAGGTGCTGATGGTCGAACCGGGTGCCGCCAGACGGGCCAGTTCGGCAAACAGTTCGGCGGTCCACATGTCGGGGTTTTTCGCCGGGGCGAAGCCGTCGAGAAACCAGGCGTCGATCTGCGCGTCCAGTTGCGGCAGTTGCTCCAGGGCATCGCCGATCAGCAAGGTGAGCGTGACGCGGCCGCTATCCAGGACCAGGCGCTGGAAACCCGGGTGGATCGCCCGGTATTGCGCCAGCAGTTGATCGGCGAACGGCTTGAGTTCGGGCCATAACGCCAGCGCTCGTTGCAGGTCGGGCAGGCTCAGCGGGTATTTCTCGACACTGACAAAATGCAATCGCGCACCGGCCTGCGCATGCTGTTCGAACAACTGCCAGGCACAGAGGAAATTCAATCCGGTGCCGAAACCGGTCTCGCCAATCACCAGTCGCCCGCCCACCGGCAACGCGGCAAAGCGTTCACGCAAGGCGTTCTGTTCGAGGAACACGTAGCGGGTTTCATCCAGCCCCGACAGGTCGGAAAAATACACATCGTCGTACACCCGCGAGCGCGGGAGGCCTTGGTCGTCCCAGTCGATCTGGGCGTGGGGCATTACAGGTTTCATGGCAGGCTCGGTCACGGCAAGGCGCACATTCTATCCGATCGCGGCCGGGGTGCTTGATCCATGGCAACGCCGGCAACGGCCCCGGCGATGAAAATGGGATTTCTCCCCCGCAGGAGAGGTCAATCCACTAGTCTTGCTCACATCTGCCAGGGAGCTGCCCATGTTCGAATCCGCTGAAATCGATCACGCCATCGACAAAGAAACCTACGACGCCGAGGTCCCGGCCTTGCGTGAAGCCTTGCTCGACGCGCAATTCGAACTGCGCCAGCAGGGCCGGTTTCCGGTGATCATCCTGATCAATGGCATCGAAGGCGCCGGCAAGGGCGAGACGGTGAAATTGCTCAACGAATGGATGGACCCGCGCCTGATCGAGGTGCGCACCTTCGATCAGCAAACCGACGAAGAACTGGCACGGCCACCGGCTTGGCGCTACTGGCGGATGCTCCCGGCCCGGGGTCGCATGGGCATCTTTTTCGGCAACTGGTACAGCCAGATGCTGCAGGCCCGGGTCCACGGCGTGATCAAGGACCCAAGGCTCGATCAAAGTATCAACGCCGCCGAACGCCTGGAAAAAATGCTCTGCGACGAAGGCGCGCTGATCTTCAAGTTCTGGTTCCACCTGTCCAAGAAACAGATGAAGGCACGCCTCAAGGCGTTGGCCGACGACCCGCTGCACAGCTGGCGCATCAGCCCGCTGGACTGGCAACAGTCCGAAACCTACGACCGCTTTGTGAAATACGGTGAGCGCGTCTTGCGGCGCACCAGTCGCGACTATGCGCCGTGGCATGTGATCGCGGGCATGGATGCGCATTACCGCAGCCTGGTGGTGGGGAAGATTCTGCTCGAAGGCCTGCAGGGCGCCCTGAAACGCCCGAAAATCCGCCCGGAAAAAGTCAACGCCGCCCCCGTGTTCCCCAGTGTTGATCAATTGAACCTGCTGGACAGCCTCGACCTCACCTTGCATCTGGCCAAGGACGATTATGAAGAGCAACTGATCACCGAGCAGGCCAGGTTTTCCGGTTTGATGCGCGACAAACGCATGCGCCGCCACGCACTGATTGCTGTGTTCGAAGGCAATGACGCGGCAGGCAAGGGTGGGGCGATTCGCCGGGTTGCCGCTGCCCTGGACCCGCGCCAGTACAACATCGTGCCGATTGCCGCGCCCACCGAAGAGGAGCGGGCGCAGCCGTATCTCTGGCGTTTTTGGCGGCATGTGCCCGCGCGGGGCAAATTCACCATGTTCGACCGCTCCTGGTATGGCCGGGTGCTGGTGGAACGTATCGAGGGATTCTGCACCCCGGCGGACTGGCTGCGCGCCTACAGCGAAATCAACGACTTTGAGGAACAGCTGACCGACGCCGGGGTGATCGTGGTGAAGTTCTGGCTGTCCATCGACAAACAGACTCAACTGGAGCGCTTCCAGGAGCGCGAAAATATTCCGTTCAAACGCTTCAAGATCACCGAGGACGATTGGCGCAACCGCGACAAGTGGGACGACTATCGCACCGCTGTCGGTGACATGGTCGACCGCACCAGCACGGAGATCTCGCCCTGGACCCTGGTGGAGGCCAATGACAAACGCTGGGCGCGGGTCAAGGTGTTGCGCACCATCAACCACGCCCTGGAAGAGGCGTTCGAAAAGTCGGGCAAGCGCAAGGGCAAATAGTCAGGCGATGGTTACGCATACGCGGGGTGAATGATTGTCGCGGTCGGTAATTGAGTGGGCTTATGCTCGGTCCACTCTCAACCGACAACAACAATGAGGTATGCCATGCGTGAAGTGGTGATCGTCGACAGCGTGCGGACCGGCCTGGCCAAATCCTTTCGCGGCAAGTTCAACATGACCCGTCCCGACGACATGGCGGCGCATTGTGTCGACGCCTTGCTGGCGCGCACCGGCATCGACCCGGCCAGCGTCGAGGACTGCATTGTCGGTGCCGGCTCCAACGAAGGCTCCCAGGGCTATAACATCGGGCGCAACGTCGCGGTCTTGTCGCGCCTGGGCATCGGTGTCGCCGGCATGACCCTCAACCGCTTCTGCTCCTCGGGCCTGCAGGCGATCGCCATTGCCGCCAACCAGATCGCCTCCGGTTGCAGCGACATCATCGTCGCCGGTGGCGTCGAGTCCATCAGCCTGACGATGAAAAGCATCAACACCGATCACCTGATTAATCCGCTGCTCAAGGAGCAGGTGCCGGGTATCTATTTCCCGATGGGCCAGACCGCCGAAATCGTCGCGCGTCGATACGACGTCAGCCGCGAAGAACAGGACCTGTACGCCCTGCAAAGCCAGCAGCGCACTGCCCAGGCACAGGCCGCCGGATTGTTCGACGATGAAATCGTGCCGATGGCGGTGAAGTACCGGGTGGAAGACAAGGCCACCGGCCAGGTGCAGATACTCGAGGGCGTCGTCGATCACGACGACTGCAACCGTCCCGAGACCACCTTGCAAAGCCTGGCCGGATTGAAGCCGGTGTTTGCCGAGGGTGGCTCGGTCACCGCCGGTAACTCGTCACAGCTGTCCGACGGCGCCTCCATGACCCTGGTGATGAGCCTGGAAAAAGCCCTGGCGCTGGGCTTGAAGCCCAAAGCGTTCTTCCGCGGATTCACCGTGGCGGGCTGCGAACCGGACGAGATGGGCATCGGCCCGGTGTTCTCGGTGCCGAAACTGCTCAAGGCCAAGGGCTTGCACATCAACGATATCGATTTGTGGGAACTCAACGAAGCCTTCGCCTCGCAATGCCTGTACGCGCGTAACCGGCTGGAGATCGACAACGAGCGGTACAACGTCAATGGCGGCTCGATCTCCATCGGCCACCCGTTCGGCATGACCGGTTCGCGCCAGGTCGGGCACATCGTTCGCGAGTTGCAGCGACGCAACCTGCGTTACGGCATCGTCACCATGTGCGTGGGGGGCGGGATGGGGGCGACCGGGTTGTTTGAGGCGGTGCGTTAGGTCTTCAGGATTTGTATTGATTGTCAGATAGCTTTCGCGAGCAAGCCCGCTCCCACACTGGATCAGCGTCACATAGATCCCTGTGGGAGCGGGCTTGCTCGCGAAGGGGCCGGTGGGTCATTAGATAACTGCTGCGACCTGCACAGTTTCATTCGCGGCCAGTCCTTAACTGTCCCTGTGTCCGAAGCGACTCAGCGCCTAGAATGGCGCTACTTGTTTTCCGGATTGGGGTTCGCATGCACATTTCATCGGGTCGCTGGGTTTATGGGCTGTTCCTGGCCTTGCTGACCGCGCTGTTGTGGGGAATCCTGCCGATCAAGCTCAAGCAGGTGCTGCTGGTGATGGACCCGGTCACCGTGACCTGGTTTCGCCTGATGGTCTCCGGTGGCTGCCTGTTCATCTACCTGGCGGCGACCCGGCGCCTGCCGAGCCGCAAGGTGCTCGGCCCGCGCGGGGGCTGGCTGGTGCTGATGGCGGTGCTCGGCCTGGTGGGCAATTACGTGCTGTATCTGATGGGGTTGAACCTGCTCAGCCCCGGCACCGCGCAACTGGTGGTGCAGATGGGCCCGATCATGTTGCTGATCGCCAGTGTGTTCGTGTTCAAGGAGCACTTCAGCCTGGGGCAGGGGATTGGCTTGCTGGTGTTGCTGGTCGGCTTCGTGCTGTTTTTCAACCAGCGCCTGAGTGAACTGCTGACCTCGTTGAGCGACTACACCGCCGGTGTCCTGCTGGTGTTGCTGGCCTCCACGGTCTGGACATTTTATGCGCTGGGGCAGAAGCAGTTGCTGACCGTGTGGAATTCGTTGCAGGTGATGATGGTGATCTACCTGTTTTGCGGGCTGTTGCTGACGCCGTGGGTGCATCCGCTGGAGGCGCTGCAATTGACCCCCGTGCAAGGCTGGCTGCTGCTGGCGTGCTGCATGAACACCCTGATTGCCTATGGCGCATTCGCCGAGGCGCTGGCGCATTGGGAGGCATCGCGGGTCAGTGCGACCCTGGCGATCACGCCGCTGGTGACCTTGGCCGCCGTGGCCGTGGCTGCCTGGTGGTGGCCGGAGTATGTGCACGCCGAGACCATCAATGGCCTGGGGTATGGCGGGGCGGTGTTGGTGGTGTTGGGCTCGGCGCTGGTGGCGTTAGGGCCGTCGTTGATTGCAGGGTTGAAGGCGCGAAAAGCCCGAATGGCGGTCAGTTAGACCGCGTTATCGTTCTTCGTCGGAACGCCGCCCGGAGCAAGCCCGCTCCCACATGATCCGTGCATGGTCCATTGTGGGAGCGGGCTTGCTCGCGAAGGCGAACTGTCAGGCGCTACAGAACTCAGCCCTTGGCCCCAGCCTCCAGCATATTCTCCGGCCTCACCCAGGTATCGAACTCTTCATCGGTCAGATACCCCAGCTGCAACGCCGCCGCCCGCAGGGTCAGCCCCTCGGCATAGGCTTTCTTGGCGATCTCCGCCGATTTGTCATAACCAATGTGCGGGTTCAGCGCGGTCACCAGCATCAACCCTTGTTCCAGATGCTCAGCCATTTTCCCGGCGTCCGGTTCCAGGCCGGCGATGCAATGCTGCTGGAAGTTGCTGCAGCCATCGGCCAACAGGCGGATCGATTGCAGCAGGTTGTGGATGATCACCGGCTTGAACACGTTCAACTGCAGGTGCCCCTGGCTCGCCGCGAAGCCGATGGTCACGTCGTTGCCCAGGACCTGGCAGGCCAGCATCGACAGCGCTTCGCACTGGGTCGGGTTGACCTTGCCCGGCATGATCGAACTGCCCGGTTCGTTGGCCGGCAGTTTCACTTCGGCAAAGCCGGCACGCGGGCCGGAGCCGAGCAAGCGCAAGTCATTGGCGATTTTCATCAGGGTCACGGCGAGGGTTTTCAGCGCGCCGGACAAGGTGGTCAGCGGCTCGTGGCCGGCCAGGGCCGCAAACTTGTTCGGCGCGGTGATGAACGGCAAGCCGGAAAGGGCGGCCAGTTCCGCGGCGATCGCTTCGCCGAAGCCGTGGGGCGAGTTCAGTCCGGTGCCGACCGCCGTGCCGCCCTGGGCCAGTTCACAGACCGCCGGCAGCGCACTGCGGATCGCCCGTTCGGCGTAGTCGAGCTGGGCGATGAACGCCGAGACTTCCTGGCCAAAGGTGATCGGCGTGGCGTCCATCATGTGGGTGCGGCCGGTCTTGACCAACTTCATGTGGCGGGCCGAGAGTTCGGCCAGGCCGCCGGACAGTTCGCTGATCGCCGGCAGCAGGCGCTGTTGCACGGCCTGGGCGGCGGCGATGTGCATGGCCGTGGGGAAGCAGTCGTTGGAGCTCTGGGAGCGGTTGACGTGATCGTTGGGATGCACCGGAGACTTGCCGCCACGGGGGTTGCCGGCCAGTTCGTTGGCGCGTCCGGCGATCACTTCGTTGACGTTCATGTTGCTCTGGGTGCCGCTGCCGGTCTGCCAGACCACCAGCGGGAACTGATCGTCATGCTCGCCGTCGAGCACTTCGTCGGCCGCCTGCTCGATCAGCCTGGCGATGTCGGCGGGCAAATCGCCGTTGCGGTCGTTGACCCGTGCCGCGGCTTTCTTGATCAGCGCCAGGCCGTGCAGTACCGCCAGCGGCATGCGTTCTTCGCCGATGGCGAAGTTGACCAGCGAGCGTTGCGTCTGAGCACCCCAATAGGCCTCTTCCGGGACTTCAACCTGGCCCAGGCTGTCGGTTTCGATTCGGCTCATCATGCACACTCCTGTAGGTCTGATTGCGCAGTTTAGGCCGTGATCGACGGCCGTGGTTCCATCAGTCTCGATTCTGCCCATTCAACCCCTCTAAATCAGGCGCGACAAGGCTTGGGGTTGAGCGACACACTTTTTTAGGCGCAGAATGGTCGTCCTTGGGGTTTTACCTCGCCTGCTAGAAAAGGAAACTCGATGACTCGTCTTCGTGCCATCTGTACCGCGGTTGCATTGGTCTGCGCCAGCGGCCCTGTTTTTGCCGATACCGCCAGCCACAACGCCAGTGCCGAGGCTTTCCTGACCCTGGCGCACGCTGACAAACTGGGCACTCCGGTGTACATGCAAGTACAGCAGATGTTCGCCCAGCGCTTCCAGCAAACCAAAGCCCCCGAGTCGAAAAAAGCCGTACTGGAAACTTACCAGGCCAAGGCCAACGCCGCTCTGGACCAGGCCATTGGCTGGAACAAGCTGAAACCGGACATGGTCAAGCTCTACACCACCAACTTCACCGAGTCGGAGCTCAAGGACCTGGTCGCGTTCTACCAGTCGCCACTGGGCAAGAAAGTCCTGGAGAAAATGCCGCAGCTGACCCAGCAATCGGCCCAGATGACCCAGGCCAAGCTGGAAAGCGCGGTGCCTGTGGTCAACAAGCTGCTGGCTGACATGACGGCCGAGCTGGATCCGAAAGGCGCCGCCGCTCCAGCCAAGAAAAAGCCTTAAGCGGAGTTCGGCATGACCATGCAACAACGTATCGAATCGACGCTGGGCCTGTTACAGCCCGAGCATTTGCAGGTGCTGGACGAAAGCCACATGCACAGCCGTGGGCTTTCAACCCACTTCAAGGCCGTGGTGGTCAGTGCGCAGTTCGAAGGCCTGAACCGGGTCAAGCGCCACCAGAAGGTCTACGGCACGCTGGGCGAGCTGATGGGCGAGTTCCATGCGTTGGCGTTGCACACCTACACGCCTGAGGAATGGGCGCAGATCGACGCGGCGCCTGCTTCGCCGACCTGTGCCGGTGGCAGTAAATCCTGAAACACCTTGTGGCGCTGGCTTGTTGTAGGAGCTGGCTTGCCAGCGAGGGCGTCCATGAGATCGCTTTCGCTGGCAAGCCAGCTCCTACACAAGCCAGCTCCTACAGGGATCGTGTAATTTTTGTTAGAATGTCCAACGCGCCGCTCCTGCGGCGCGTTTTTTTTCGCATCCGGTTCACCCCTTACGAGGGTAGCCACCTGGAGATTTACCCATGACACAACAGATTGTCGTGGCGGCACTGTATAAGTTCGTCACCCTGCAAGATTACGTCGCCCTGCGCGAGCCACTGCTGCAAGCGATGGTCGACAACGGCATCAAAGGCACGCTGCTGATCGCCGAAGAAGGCATCAACGGCACCGTGTCCGGCAGCCGCGAAGGCATCGACGGGCTGATGGCCTGGCTCAAGAACGACCCGCGCATGGACGACATCGACCATAAAGAGTCGTACTGCGACGAGCAGCCGTTCTACCGCACCAAGGTCAAGCTCAAGAAAGAGATCGTGACCCTGGGCGTCGAGGGCGTGGACCCGAACAAAAAGGTCGGCACCTACGTCGACCCGCAGGACTGGAACGCGCTGATCAACGACCCGGAAGTCCTGTTGATCGATACCCGCAACGACTACGAAGTCTCGATCGGCACCTTTGAAGGCGCGATCGACCCGAAAACCACCAGTTTTCGCGAATTTCCCGACTACATCAAAGCCAACTTCGACCCGGCCGTGCACAAGAAGGTGGCGATGTTCTGCACCGGCGGCATTCGTTGTGAAAAAGCTTCGAGCTACATGCTCAGCGAGGGCTTCGATGAGGTCTACCACCTCAAGGGTGGCATCCTGAAATACCTCGAAGAGGTGCCTCAGGAAGAAACCAAGTGGCAGGGCGACTGCTTCGTGTTCGACAACCGCGTGACCGTGCGCCACGACCTGAGCGAAGGCGACTACGATCAATGTCATGCCTGCCGCACACCGGTCAGCGTGGAAGACCGTGCGTCCGAGCATTATGTGCCCGGCATCAGTTGCCCGCATTGCTGGAATACGCTGAGCGAGAAGACCCGTCGCAGCGCCATCGACCGGCAAAAGCAGATCGAACTGGCCAAGGCGCGCAACATGCCGCACCCGATCGGCTACAACTACAAGCAAACATCCACCGAGGCCTGAACCATGTCTGCACGCCTGCTCTATGTGATGGACCCGATGTGTTCCTGGTGCTGGGGCTTCGCGCCGGTTGCCAACGCATTGGTCGAGCAGGCGCAAGCCGCCGGCGTGGACGTACACCTGGTGGTGGGTGGTTTGCGCACTGGCAGTGGTTCGGCGCTGGAGCCGACCACCCGCCGCTACATTCTCGAGCACTGGCAGGCGGTCACCGAGGCCACGGGCCAACCCTTCAAGCTTGAAGGTGCTTTGCCCGACGGTTTCGTCTATGACACCGAACCCGCTTGCCGGGCGCTGGTGACGGCACGTGGGCTGGCGCCGGATTGCGCCTGGAAGCTGCTCGGGTTGATCCAGCATGCGTTTTACGCCGAAGGTCGCGATGTCACCCACGCCAGCGTTCTGGTGGAACTGGCGGAGCAGGCCGGGGTGCCGCGCATCGAGTTCGCCGCCGCTTTCGACCGTGCCGATACGCACGTCGCGACGGCTGCCGATTTCACCTGGGTCCAGGACCTCGGCATCGCTGGTTTTCCGACCTTGCTGGCTGAGCGTAATGGTCAATTGGCGTTGCTGACCAATGGCTATCAGCCCCTCAGTGTCCTGTCCCCGTTGCTCGGCCGCTGGCTGGAGCGCGCTGCCTGTGCATGACCAGCCCGACGACACCCCAGCCGTAAAGCGTGTCGACCGACTGAGCTGGGCAGAAATCCGTCGCCTGGCCCTGCATCACAAGAAATCCCTGTGGATCGCCAACGGCGTGGCCGTGCTGGCGACCCTGTGCAGCGTGCCGATTCCCTTGCTGCTGCCGTTGCTGGTGGACGAAGTGTTGCTGGGGCACGGTGACGCCGCGCTGAAAATCATGAACCTCGCGCTGCCAGAGGCTTGGCAGAAAGCTGCGGGTTACATCGGCCTGATGCTGGTGGTGACCCTGGCCCTGCGTTGCGCGGCCTTGCTGTTCAACGTGGTGCAGGCGCGCCTGTTCGCCGCCCTGGCCAAGGACATCGTCTACCGCATTCGCATCCGCCTGATCGAGCGCCTCAAGCGTATTTCGCTGGGGGAATACGAAAGCCTGGGCAGCGGCACGGTGACCACGCACCTGGTGACCGATCTCGACACCCTGGACAAATTCGTCGGCGAAACCCTCAGTCGTTTCCTCGTGGCCATGCTGACGCTGGTGGGCACCGCCGCCATCCTGGTGTGGATGCACTGGCAACTGGCGCTGCTGATCCTGTTGTTCAATCCGCTGGTGATCTACGCCACGGTGCAACTGGGCAAGCGGGTCAAGCACCTGAAGAAACTCGAGAACGACAGCACCTCGCGCTTCACCCAGGCATTGACCGAAACCCTGGACGCGATCCAGGAAGTGCGTGCCGGTAACCGCCAGGGCTTTTTCCTCGGTCGTTTGGGGCAGCGCGCCCGGGACGTACGGGATTACGCGGTGAACTCGCAATGGAAAACCGATGCCTCGAACCGGGCCAGCGGTTTGCTGTTCCAGTTCGGCATCGATATTTTTCGGGCGGCGGCCATGCTCACCGTGCTGTTTTCCGACCTGTCCATCGGCCAGATGCTCGCGGTATTCAGCTACCTGTGGTTCATGATCGGTCCGGTCGAGCAACTGCTCAACCTGCAATATGCCTACTACGCCGCCGGCGGCGCGCTGTCGCGCATCAATGAGCTGCTGTCGCGCGCCGATGAGCCGCAGTACCCGAACGGCGTCGACCCGTTCATCGGGCGCCAGACCGTGGGCATCGAGGTTCAGGGCCTGAGTTTCGGCTACGGTGACGAGCTGGTCTTGAACCAGATGAACCTGTCGATCGCCCCCGGTGAAAAGGTCGCGATCGTCGGCGCCAGCGGCGGCGGCAAGAGCACCCTGGTGCAATTGCTGCTGGGCTTGTACACGCCGCTGGCCGGGACCATTCGCTTTGGCGGCTCGACCCAGCAGGAGATTGGCCTGGAGACCGTGCGGGAAAACGTCGCGGTGGTCCTGCAACACCCGGCGCTGTTCAACGACACGGTGCGGGCGAACCTGACCATGGGCCGCGAACGCAGCGACGAGGCCTGCTGGAGCGCCCTGGAAATCGCCCAATTGCACAACACCGTGCGCGAGTTGCCCAATGGCCTGGACAGTGTTGTCGGGCGTTCCGGCGTGCGCCTGTCGGGCGGCCAGCGCCAACGCCTGGCCATCGCGCGGATGGTGCTGGCCGATCCCAAGGTGGTGATTCTCGACGAGGCCACCTCGGCGCTGGATGCCGCCACCGAATACAACCTGCACCAGGCGCTGGCGCGATTCCTCAGCCACCGCACTACCCTGATCATCGCCCATCGCCTGTCGGCGGTGAAGCAGGCTGACCGGGTCCTGGTGTTCGACGGTGGGCAGATTGCCGAAGATGGCGACCATCAGCAGCTGATTGCCGAGGGTGGTCTTTACGCCAAGCTTTATGGGCATTTGCAGCAGCACTGAGGCAATGCCAAGGCAGGTCGCGTGGACTTTCCCGCATTGGCAGGAGGCTCTAGCTTGCCGGGATGCAGAAGGCCCCCTAGTCTAGCGGTAGCGATCACGTGGATGATGATCTGGCAGTGCTAAAACAAGGGACCCCATGAATCAAACCCGGACTCTCGGAACGCCGCGGCTATTGGGCATCGTCTGGCCTTTTATCGCCGTCGTGTTATTTCAGGCCCTGTTGGGGGGCGTCAGCCTTTATGTACTGTCGGCGGTTCGCGGCTATGTTGCCGGTGAAAGCCTGTGGTCCAAGGGCCAGAAAGACGCCATCTATTACCTCAACCTTTATGCCGACGGCCGCGACGAGAGCAAATTCCTCAAATACCAGGAAGCCATTGCCGTCCCTCAGGGAGGGCACGAGTTGCGAGTGGCACTGGATCAGCAGCCACCCGATCTCGAGGCGGCCAGGCAGGCGATCCTCAAGGGTGGCAACCACCCCGATGACGTTCCCAGCCTGATTTGGCTGTACCTCAATTTCCGCCATTTCAGCTTCCTCGAAAAAGCCATCGACCTGTGGACCGTGGGTGACGGGTACCTGGTGCAACTCGATGACGTCGCCAGGGACATGCATCAGCACATCAGCGTCAGGCAGACCACCCCGGCTGACATCCAGCGCTGGAAGGAACAGATATTCGCCATCAACGACGAGGTGACGCCGGCGGCCAAGGCCTTCAGCGATGCGCTGGGCGAGGGCTCGCGGATGATCCTGCGGCTGTTGCTGGCGACAAACCTGGCCACCGCCCTCGGCCTGATCGCCCTGGCGCTGCTGCGCACGCATAAACTGCTCAAGCAGCGGCATGCGTTCGCCGACGCCCTGCAACTGGAGAAAGAGCGGGCGCAAATCACCCTGCAATCGATCGGCGATGCAGTGATCACCACCAATGTCGAGGGCGCGATCGCCTACATGAATCCGGCCGCCGAAGCCTTGACCCACTGGAAAGCCGACCAGGCGACCGGCTTGCCGCTGGCGGCGCTGTTCAATCTGCTGGACGACAACGCCCAGGCCGATGGCTTCACCTTGATCGAGCACATCCTGAGCGGTCAGCTCAGTGGTGGCAGCGAACACTCCAAGCTGATTCAGCGCCTCGATGGCAGCACGGTGTCGGTCACCCTGGTCGGGGCGCCGATCCACAATGCCGGCAAGGTCAGCGGCACCGTGCTGGTGTTGCATGACATGACCCAGGAACGGCAATACATTGCCAACCTGTCCTGGCAGGCGACCCATGATGCCTTGACCGGGCTCGCCAACCGCCGCGAGTTCGAATTTCGCCTGGAACAGGCATTGCAGGCCCTGACGCGACAATCGGGGCGCCACGCCTTGATGTTCCTCGACCTGGATCAGTTCAAGCTGGTCAACGATACCTGCGGTCACGCGGCGGGTGACGAGTTGCTGCGGCACATTTGTGCGCTGTTGCAGTCCGGGTTGCGCGAAGGCGACACCCTGGCCCGGTTGGGCGGTGACGAGTTCGGCATCCTGCTGGAGAACTGTGGGCCGGAGGCGGCCGAGAAAATTGCCGAGGGGTTGCGCCAGACCGTGCAGAACCTGCACTTCGTCTGGAAGGGCCGGCCGTTCGTGACCACCGTGAGTATCGGGCTGGTGCATATCGCGCAAAATCCGACCACCCTCGAAGTCTCCCTGCGTGCTGCCGACATGGCCTGCTACATGGCCAAGGAAAAGGGCCGTAACCGGGTTCAGGTGTATCACCCGGACGACTCGGAGCTGTCCCTGCGCTTTGGCGAAATGGCCTGGGTGCAGCGCCTGCACATGGCCCTGGAAGAAGACCGTTTTTGTCTGTACGCCCAGGAAATTGCCCCGCTCGGACATGTCGAACAGGGTGGCGGGCATATCGAAATTCTGCTGCGCCTGCATGACGAAGCCGGACGCATGATATTGCCCGACAGTTTTATTCCGGCAGCCGAACGTTATGGGCTGATGACTTCGTTGGATCGTTGGGTTGTACAGAACGTATTCAAGATCATTGCCCAATGTATTGCCGAAGAGCACAAAGGGCCTTTAGCGATGTGTGCGATTAATCTGTCAGGCACAACTATAGGAGATGACGCGTTCCTCGACTTCCTGCGTCAACAGTTCATTACTTACCAAATACCACCTGAAATAATTTGTTTTGAAATCACTGAAACCAGCGCTATTTCAAATCTTGGTAGTGCAATTAGATTTATCAATGAACTCAAAAGCTTAGGTTGCCTGTTTTCGTTAGACGACTTTTGCGCCGGTATGTCCTCATTCGCCTACTTGAAACATTTACCTGTAGACTTCCTGAAGATCGACGGAAGTTTCGTAAAGGATATGCTGGACGACCCGATTAACCGCGCCATGGTCGAAGTGATCAACCACATCGGGCATGTCATGGGTAAGCGTACGATTGCCGAGTTTGTTGAAACACCCCAGATCGAGCAGGCATTGCTGGAGATCGGGGTTGATTACGCTCAAGGGTATGTTATTGAACGCCCGCATCTGTTTACCTGCGATAGTTTGCAAAGTCGTCCAGCCAGACCGCAGCCCTTGTTGTTCAAGGCGCCCGGTACGTTCCGTTGAAGTCTCTCGTCGATCAGAACAATCACAATCAAAAGGAGCCCGACAGTGATCGAGACTTTCAACCGCACCGGACCACTCATGGAAGCTGCAAGTTATCCCGCCTGGGCCCAGCGCCTGATTCAGGATTGCAGCGCGAGTAAGCGCCGGGTTGTCGAACACGAACTGTATCAACGCATGCGAGATAACAAACTCAGCGCCAAGACCATGCGCCAGTACCTGATCGGTGGCTGGCCCGTAGTCGAACAGTTCGCTTTATACATGGCACAGAACCTGACCAAGACCCGTTTTGCCCGCCACCCCGGCGAGGACATGGCGCGTCGCTGGTTGATGCGCAATATTCGTGTCGAATTGAACCATGCCGACTACTGGGTGAACTGGAGCCGTGCCCACGGCGTCAGCCTGGAAGATCTGCAGGCGCAGCAGGTGGCCCCTGAGCTTCACGCCTTGAGCCATTGGTGCTGGCACACCAGTTCCTCCGACTCGCTGATCGTGGCCATTGCCGCCACCAACTACGCCATTGAAGGCGCGACCGGTGAGTGGTCGGCGCTGGTCTGTTCCAATGGCCTCTACGCGGCGGCGTTCCCTGAAGAGGATCGCAAGCGGGCCATGAAGTGGCTGAAGATGCATGCCCAGTACGACGATGCCCATCCGTGGGAAGCGCTGGAAATCATCTGCACGCTGGCCGGGATGAACCCGAGCCAGGCATTGCAGGTGGAATTGCGCCAGGCCGTGTGCAAGAGCTACGACTATATGTTCCTGTTCCTCGAGCGTTGTATGCAGCTCGAACACGCCGAAAAAGCCCCGGTGGCGCGTGAGCGCATGGCACTGGCCGAAACCTGATCGGAAGACGCCCATGAAAAAGCCCGCCCCCTGACGACAGGGGGCGGGCTTTTTCGTAAGGGCAGCAAACGATCAGGCGCTGACTTTCAGCCCCACCAGCCCGGCAATGATCAATGCCACGCTGGCCAGCCGGATCAACGCCATGGATTCACCAAACAGAATGATCCCGGCGATCACCGTGCCGACGGCACCGACACCGGTCCAGATCGCATAGGCAGTGCCCAGCGGCAATTCCTTCATCGCAAGGCCAAGCAAGCCGAGGCTGACGGCCATGGCGGCAACGGTCAATGCAGTGGGGAGAGGGCGGCTGAAACCGTCGGTGTATTTCAGGCCGACGGCCCAGCCCACTTCGAACAGGCCGGCGAAAAACAGAATGATCCAGGACAAGGAAAACCTCCATCGATTGACGGGGTCGTCCCCAGGTTAATGACTCGATCGAGCCGCGAGGTCGTCCTCGCGTTTGCGCAATATAGTGCCCAGCATTAACCCGGGGATCAAGTTTTCACGTATCAGTCAGTCGCTTGCCGAGCCGCGGTGCGCCCATCTTCTTTCTCGCTCATGCGGCGGAAATAGGTCGAGAGCAGCGCCCCGGAAATGTTGTGCCATACACTGAACAGCGCACTCGGCACCGCCGCCAGCGGCGAGAAGTGCGCGCTGGCCAGGGCCGCGCCCAGCCCGGAGTTCTGCATGCCGACTTCCAGCGCCAGGGATTTGCGCTGGGCCAACGGCAACTTGAACAGGCGCCCGGTGAAGTAACCCAGCAGGTAACCGAAGCTGTTGTGCAGCATGACCACGGCCATGATCAACAGGCCCGACTCGGCGATCTTCGCCTGGCTGGCGGCCACCACCGCCGTGACGATGATCACGATGCTCACCACCGATACCAGTGGCAACACCTCCACCGCGTGACGCACCTTGTCGCCGAGCACGCGCTGGGCAACCACACCCAATACGATCGGCAGCAGCACTACTTGCAGGATCGACCAGAACAGCTCCATGAACGACACCGGCAGCCAGGCCGAAGCCAGCAGCCAGATCAAGGCCGGCGTCAGCAGTGGAGCGAGGAGGGTGGTCACGGCGGCAATGGCTACCGACAGTGCCAGGTCCCCACGGGCCAGCCAGGTCATCACGTTCGACGAAGTGCCGCTTGGGCAGCAGCCGACCAGGATCACCCCGACGGCAATTTCCGGCGGCAAATGGAACGCCTGGCAGAGTAACCACGCCACACCGGGCATGATCACGAAATGCGCGACTACGCCCAAGGCCACGCGCCACGGATGGCGGGCGACTTCGGCGAAGTCCTCGAGCTTGAGGGTCAGGCCCATGCCGAACATCACCAGCCCCAGCAACGGCACGATGGCGCCCTTGAGGCCGATGAACCACGCCGGTTGCAGGAACGCCACGACGGCGAAAATCAGTACCCAGTAGGCGAAGGTGTTACCGACAAAACGACTTAATGCAGCCAGTGCGCGCATGGCCTGATCCTTGTTGTATGAAAGCGTTAGGGAGCTAAGCATACGCTGACTGCAAAAAAAGATCGCAGCCTACGGCAGCTCCTACATTTGGAATGTGATCCCCTGTAGGAGCTGCCGCAGGCTGCGATCTTTTTTCAAACGCCGCCGATTCAGATATCAAATGCCCTGCGGAGTCTCTTCTCCACCCAACGCCTCAACCAGCGCCGGCAGGAAGTCACCGAACGTCAGCATCATCAGGGTGAAGCTGGCATCCAGTTGGCCGAGGGCTTCGTCGCCACCGTCCTGTTCCGCCTGGTCTTGCAGCAGGTCTTCGAACTTCAGGCGCTTGACCACCATCTTGTCGTCGAGGACGAACGACAGTTTGTCCTGCCAGGCCAGCGACAGCTGGGTGACCACTTTGCCGGTGCTCAGGTGCAGCTGGATTTCTTCGCTGGTCAGGTCCTGGCGCTTGCAACGCACGATGCCGCCGTCTTCGTGGGTGTCGCGCAGTTCGCACTCGTCCAGCACAAAGAAGTCGTCCGCGGCTTTCTGGGTGGTGACCCACTCGGTCATGGTCGCGGTCGGCGACATTTTCACGGTCAGTGGGCGCACCGGCAGGGTGCCGATCACTTCGCGCAGGGTCGACAGCAGGTCTTCGGCGCGTTTCGGGCTGGCCGAGTTCACCAGGATCAGGCCCTGTTTCGGCGCGATGGCGGCGAAGGTCGACGAGCGACGGATAAAGGCACGCGGCAGGAAGGCCTGGATGATTTCATCCTTGATCTGGTCGCGTTCCTTTTTATAGACCTTGCGCATTTGCTCGGCTTCGATCTCTTCGACCTTTTCCTTCACGGCATCGCGCACGACGCTGCCCGGCAGGATGCGTTCTTCCTTGCGCGCGCTGATCAGCAGGAAATCACCGCTGACGTGCACCAGCGGGGCATCTTCGCCCTTGCCGAACGGCGCGACGAAACCGTAGGTGGTCAACTCCTGGCTTGCACATGGACGCGCCAGCTTGGTGGCCAGTGCAGTCTCCAACGCCTCGGCATCAACAGGCAGATCTTGGGTCAGGCGATAGATAAGCAGGTTTTTGAACCACATGGGGTGAGTCTCTCCTTTATACAAAGGGGGGCATTATTGTCTTCGCCGGGTCATAGGCCAACCCTTCTCTAAGCCTTTGGAAGGCATCAGAAAATTAATTAAAAAAGTGCTTGCCAGAGGTAGGGCTGCTCCGTAGAATGCGCGCCACACCGAAGCGAAGGGTGATTAGCTCAGCTGGGAGAGCGTCTGCCTTACAAGCAGAATGTCGGCGGTTCGATCCCGTCATCACCCACCATTCGTTTCAAGTGTTTAGCGCAGCGGTAGTTCAGTCGGTTAGAATACCGGCCTGTCACGCCGGGGGTCGCGGGTTCGAGTCCCGTCCGCTGCGCCATATTCGGTAACCTGGAACACTGAACGCCAGGTCACCACGGAAAAGCCCGCTGAAGCGGGTTTTTTTCTGCCTCAAGTTTGTACCTTGTTCCATCGGGTTGTGTCGTTTCACCGGTTTTCAGATTTATTTGAAAAAAAACTTCAAATAAATCAACACATTACGAAAACCTGTGGCATAATGCGTCCCGTAACGAAGCGAAGGGTGATTAGCTCAGCTGGGAGAGCGTCTGCCTTACAAGCAGAATGTCGGCGGTTCGATCCCGTCATCACCCACCATTCGTTTCAAGCGTTTCGCGCAGCGGTAGTTCAGTCGGTTAGAATACCGGCCTGTCACGCCGGGGGTCGCGGGTTCGAGTCCCGTCCGCTGCGCCATATTCGGTCACCTGGAACACTGAACGCCAGGTCACCACGGAAAGCCCGCTTAGTGCGGGCTTTTTGCTGTCTGGCGTTTGGGTTTAGCGCCGGTCTTCCCCGGCATTCCGGTCGTGACGGTAATCGCTGACAGCCTCGTAAACGGCCTTGCGCAAGCGGTTGATGCCGCCGATGGGGCGATGCGCTTCAATTCCGAACCATGGGTTGAAAGACAGGTTGTCGCATTGCAGGTTCTGCGCCGGCGTGTCGAAGTCCTGGGCCGGTACCCTGACCCGCGCCACCGTCTGGAACGGCGCGTCACTCTCTTGCCATTCAATGCTGGTGTCTTCGATCGGCATGTACTTGCTCGCGTCCTGGCGCTGGATCTGCAGGACGAAGCAGGCGGGCATCCGATCGGTCGACAGCTGCTGGTACAGTGCGCTGCGCAGGAAATTCGGCAACTTCTGATTCTGCGCGGGCAGGGTGTAGGCCGGGCAGCTGTCAGGGTCAGGCATCACGCGAAACTTGGCATTGGCCTCGCCAAACTTGTAGGGCGAAACCGAAAAGTAGGTCGTGCGCGTCGGGCTTTCCGGGGCAGGGGAGAGTGTCGCCAGGGCAATGAACAGATGGCGCACCTGCCAACTGCGCGGGTCCCAGGACGGGAAGAAGGCCATGGCCTTTTTGCCGTCCGCCTGGGCGGCCACATTCTGACGATACTCGGCGACATCGCTGACAAAGAAGTTCGGATGACTGAACATCACGAAGTCCTGTTCAGCTCGATCCGCTTGGTCGTCGAGCAGCTGTTTGCCGGGCACATCGCGGAGCTTGATCGCCATGCCTCGTGCATCACGGATGCTGTCGAATTGCGGGTAGGCGTTGCCATTGGACAGGCGCAACGTCGCTTGCCAGGTCTTGCCGGGTTCGCTGAACACCCCCTGACGCAGATCGCCCGCCAATTCCGGCAACACCTGCACTTCGGCCTGCACACAGCCGTGTGCCTTGGCGTGGGCGTCACGCAGGTAACGGGTGCTTTCGCGGTGCTGGTCGACGATGCGCACCGCCGTCTGGATGATGGCCTGGGTCATCGCGGCTTCGCCGGCCGGAATCAGCTCCTGATTTGAGACCGGTCCGCGGTGTTGCCAGGCGAACCAGGCCGTGGCCACTGCCCAGCCGAGCACGCCCAGGCCCAGCAACCAGAGCAGGGTCTTGCCGAGAAAGGCGCCCAGACGCATCCATAGAAGCTTCATGGCAGTTGCGCCTCCAGGGGGCCGCCCAGCACTTTCAAATACTCCAGCAACGCCCAACGCTCTTCGGGTTGCAGCAGGCGGCCAATCACGCCGTTGCCTCTTTTGCCGGCGCGGAATTCATGGCCGCTGTTGTGATTACCGGTGATGCGGGTGTCGAACACAAAACCATTGTCGAAGGCTTCGGTGCGATAACCCAGGTGCCTCGGGTCGTACTCGAAGGTGCCTTTGTAAAAGGTGGTGGCGCGTTCGTCCTGGGGCGAAAGCAATTGGTAGATGCTCGGCACCGAACCGTTGTGCAGGAAGGGCGGCGTCGCCCATACGCCCGCCAGCGGTCGGGCCTTGTAGGCGCGCAATTCCTGGACCCCGATCGGCAGGCCGAAGCCATCCATGTCCGCGCGCTCGGCGGGCGTGATGGCGGCCTCGCGATAGGCGCGGTTGCCAACGAAAGCGGTGACGTAGGCCAGGCCCTTGGCGACCGACAGCTGGCTCAGGTCCAGGGGGTCGCTGGGGGTGGGATGCAGTTGTACGTCCAGTTGCGCCAGCTCGGCCGGGTCCCACTGCAAGGCCGTCAGGTCGAAGCGATGATCAGCGATATTGTTGGCGGCGCCAGGGTCGGTGCCGATCACGTGCACGGGCAGCATTTTCAGCTGTTGCACCGGCCGCCCCTCGCTGGGGATGACCTGCGGTACGTGGCAACCGGCGCAGTTCTGCGTGAACAGCGCACGACCCTTGGCGGCCAGCGGTTTGTCGATCACGCCTAGCAAGTCTTCCGGCCAGGCTGGCGGCTTGAGTCGTTGCAGGGTTTCTTCGATCAGGTGCAAGTCACGCACCCGCACGCTGGAGGGATAACGATCGTCGCCCTTGAATGGCTGCCCGTTGCCATCGAAAAAGTTCAGCGTGGCGCCCACGCCCAGGGCTTCACCGATATTGCGCGCCATGGGCTGCTGCGCCGAGCCATTCCACTGCACCCAGTCGAACGTCCACATGTCCCACAACTGTGGGTAGTCGACGGGGGCGTTGGCCACGCGGTAGTTGGCGGGGGAAATCGCATCGCCGAAGCTGGCATTGGCAATGCGCCCGAACGCGTCGGTGCGGCCGGGGCCTTCTTCGGTTGGGTAAAGCCCGCGATGGGTGTCGTTCCAGGCCACCTTGAGGAAGGTATCGAGGGAGCCCTTGAAGGCCTCGCGCAGAGGCTGCTTGCCGTCCTCATAGTCAGCGCCAAGGACCTTGCGGGCGAAACGTTCAAACTTCCATGGGTTGTAGTAGGTGGACACCAGGCTCGCCACCAGGGCCTGGCCGAAACTGCCGCCTTGCAGGGTGGGCACGCTGGAGGGCAACACATGCTGCGCGGCGCCGCCGTCGATACGCACGGCTTGACCCTTCAGGTGCAGCTCACCGGTATGACAGGCAGCGCAGGTAATATCCAGAAATGTATCCGCACTGCCCGGATTCTGATGCCGGGCGAAACCCGCGGGCAGGTTGCCGGGGTTGTCCGATGTGGCTTTCTGCGCGGGATCGATCAGGAAACCGAAGCGTGCGAGGTACTCGGGGGCGGCGAATCGTTGCTGCGAAAAGGGCAGTTCCAGGGCGGTGAACCAGTCGTAGCGCAAGCCCTTGACCTGGGTCCCCTGGGGCGTGAAATAGTAGCGCTGGCGCTCTTCGGCGCTCCATTGATCCAGGTAGTGCACCTGTTGCGCGGCCGCGTGGCGCGGCAGTTTCGGGTTGGCGACGTAGTACAGGACCACGGCCAGGGCCAGGGCCAACAGGGCCACAATCAGGCCCAACAAACGGAGCAAGAGGCGCACGTAGACCATCCTTGTCGATCTTTTCTTCCGTTATGCCTCAGCCCCACGTAGGCGGCAAGAGGCCATTACGCCATATGTTCGGCCTCCCTGAACGCAAGATGACAGAAGTTTCATCGTCAACAGGTCCAAATGCGTTTAAACACCTGAACTTATCGCCAGTTTGTGGCTCTCATGCCGGTAGCCATTGGTCGTGGCCGCCTGATAAGCTCGCGACTTTACTCGATTGCCCTTTAGGCGCATGAACAAGGAAATAGCATGAAACAGCATCGGTTGGCGGCGGCGGTGGCCCTGGTTAGCCTGGTACTTGCGGGTTGCGACTCGCAAACCAGCGTAGAGCTGAAAACCCCGGCGCAAAAAGCTTCCTACGGAATTGGCCTGAACATGGGCAAGAGCCTGGCTCAGGAAGGCATGGACGATCTGGACTCCAAAGCCGTCGCCCAGGGCATCGAAGATGCGGTCGGCAAGAAAGAGCAGAAGCTCAAGGATGAAGAATTGGTCGAAGCCTTCGCCGCGCTGCAAAAGCGTGCCGAAGAGCGCATGGCCAAGATGAGCGAAGAGTCGGCAGCCGCCGGCAAGAAATTCCTCGAAGAAAACGCCAAGAAAGCTGGCGTCGTGACCACCGCTTCCGGCCTGCAATACGAAGTGGAAAAGAAAGCTGATGGCGCCCAGCCTAAGCCGACTGACGTAGTGACCGTTCACTACACCGGCAAGCTGACCAACGGCACCGTTTTCGACAGCTCCGTCGAGCGCGGCAGCCCGATCGATCTGCCGGTCAGCGGTGTGATCCCGGGTTGGGTCGAAGGCCTGCAACTGATGCACGTCGGCGAGAAGTACAAGCTGTACATTCCTAGCGAACTGGCTTACGGCGCGCAAAGCCCAAGCCCGGCGATCCCGGCCAACTCGGTACTGGTGTTCGACCTGGAACTGCTGGCCATCAAGGATCCAGCAAAAGAAGACGCCGCCAAGTAATTCGCGTCTGCTTTGACAACAACGCCTCGCTCATGCGGGGCGTTGTTGCATCTGGTGCTGCATGGTAAACAAAGCGAACAGTTGCCGCATGCTGAAGTCATAGACAGTGTGGGGGCCGGCCCTAACCTTCGGCAGACCTCCAAGTCAATGAAATATTAGGATTTTTTAGATGGGCAAAAAACGCCCGATCTGAGTTAAGCCCTTATGAAACGGGCCTTTCAGCCATGAAAAGTGGCTCTGTTCACAAGGTTATCCACAATTTGTGTGGATAACATTCTTGCCGGAGGCATCATGAAAGCACCCTGGAATTTTGCTCGTTTCCTGCCCCTGGCCGGACGCCTGCTCGCCCGTGGGCGCTTGCCGACCTTGCTGTTCGCGGTGGCCAGTAAAAGTGCCAGCCAAGGCAACCGGCTCGGCAAACTCAAGGACGATCTGCGCCTGTTGCAGGCACTGTGCCTGGCCTATTGGCGCGGTGAATACCGCGCCATAAGTCCCAAGGCACTGATCTCGGTCGTCGCCGGCCTGATGTACTTTCTCAGCCCGGTCGATGCCATTCCGGATTTTCTGCCGCTGTTCGGCATGATCGACGACATCGCCGTGCTGGCCTGGCTGATGAAAGTCCTCGACGATGAACTCAACGCCTTCCGCGCCTGGCGCAAACGCCAGGTGCCGGAAAAGCTCGCCGTGGTCGAGCGCCTGCCCGATACCCCTGAGAAACTGAAGCTTCAAGGACCGAAAAAGTCCTGATTTGGTCCAGTCTGCGCCGCAGATAGATAGCCCCCGCGACCTTAGCCGCTGTTAGGATTACACTTCTAGGGAAAAGTGCCGACTCGCTAAGTGTTTTTGTCCTACGGGGTAGTCATGGATATTCAGATAATTACACGCGAAGGCGAGCCCGAATATGCGGTTCTGCCATGGGCTCAGTATCAGGCTTTACTCAAAGCAGCAGGCATCAACGAAGCACCGTCGCGTCCGGCCCCGGCGCCGCTCGCGACCACCCCGGACCCCATTCTTCCAGGTCTGGATCAACTCCGCAGTTTGCGCGAAGGGAAGGGCATCGCCATCGAGGCGCTGGCCCGCACGGTAGGCATCAGCCCGTTATACCTGGCCATGATCGAAAGTGGCGAGCGTCTGCCCGACGCCGCGATTCGCCGCAGCCTGGCCTGGGAATTGACGGTGCCAGGGTGGAGGGATGAATCGTGAGCGTACGCATCAGTCGTCAACATTGGGACGGTCTGTTAGGCGAACTGGACCAGGCGCGCCGACAGCGCCATCTCCTGACCTACCGCGCCTTGCTGGAGCGCTTGCAGCTGCCGACGCCCGCCATGCAAACCCTCACCGCCGCGCTCGAACACCTGGCCGCACTGGACGCCAAGGCCGAACAGCCACTGCGCAGCTCGTTGGTGATCAGCCAGGGCGCCAGCCGCTTGCCACGCACCGGTTTCTTTGAATGCGTCGAGCGCCTGGGCCGTTTCTCCGGCCCATCCGACGGCGTCGCCGCCGCCTCCTGGCACGCCTCGGAAGTGGTTCGCGTGTTCGAATACGAGTACCCCGAATCGGCGGAAGCCTGAGTGTTTCTCAAGCTTAAGGCACGGGCCGGCTACTGGCTGGCCCGCCGGTTGTTCCACTGGCCCTGGTTCGTGCGCCAGCCCCGCGGCTGGAGCTGGATGGAGGGGCAGTTCGCACGCATGGCGAACCTGGGCGATGTCGGCGCGCAGAGTTTCTATGGTCACATCCTGACCTTTCGTGGCGTCGGCTTGGGAGCGCGGGAAGAGGGTGTCCGCCTGTTACGTCTGGCCGCATTGGCCGGTGATGGCAAGGCAGCCTACCAAGTGGGCGTGATCAGCCTGGCTGGGAGCCCGAGCAAGGCGCCGGACCCGGCGGAAGCGGCGCGGTTCTGGGAGATGGCCGCCAAGGCCGGGCATCCGTTGGCCGAGATCAAACTTAAAGAGTTGGATGCTGGCGGTTCTTCGCAGTAATTCGTTTATTTTTCGATACACACAGGTGGCGTGAGGGAAACCTCGTGCCTCGTTGCTTTTTATTGGGCGAATTTTCTGGGTAAGGTCCTCGGAAATTTCCTTCAAGTTGTGGCGGTTTTCGTGAACTGGACGAAAAAGCGAAAAAGCGAAAAAGCGAAAAAGCGAAAAAGCGAAAAAGGCGAAAAAGGCGAAAAAGGGGACGGATTTATTTTTCCAACAAAGGGATGGGAAAATAAATCCGTCCCCTTATCACTTATCAGTCGTCCCCTTATCAGTCCATGTAAACCTGATGGCTGACTAGGCTGCCGTATTCACGTTTCTGGCCTGAGTGGGCGTTTCTAGTGTGTTGCTGGAGCTAGCGGCCAGGTGGTCCTGCCCGACCACCGCCGTGATGCGCAAACTTCTAAGTACTAATGAACGAACGCACTCAAGTCGGCGCCCAATCCATTGATTGCTTGCGTAAAATCCTCAGCCTTGATTGGCGTTGAAGCATTTTCCAGTTTGTTTCCAAATACCTTGCGCACGACTCTCGCTACCGGTTCGTTGGTTGCCGGGTCGAGCAAGACTGCCTCTACGTACAACTCGGTGTCTTGATCGCGGTGCCCGGTGACGGCACCCACGCCTCCTACCACTGCCGCTACGGGAATGATTTCATACCACTTCATGCCTTCGTTGGAGGCGTTCACGCCGGTAATGGCAGCTCTCATGACCAAAGGACGTGCATTGGGGGGCAGGGGCTGCAAGGTATTGGATACCCTGTATCGCTTTGACAATGCGCTAACAACAGCCTGGTTGGTCGTCTGTTGAAGTTGCGTGAATGCCTGCATGTTTATGCGATCCGTCGCCGTGGGCGCAGGAAACAATTCCAACCCATCGAAGTTCACCGTATCAAATGCCGCAGGACTAAAGCCTGGGGAAACCCAGCGCAGTGTCGACGCGCCTGTGGCAGAAACCGACGGCTGCAAAACATCATAACGATCCAGGTACCCAGAGTACTGGTCTACTTCAGTGACCTTGGAAGCGCAGCCATTGAGCATCATTGCGCTCATGACCAAACCAGAAAGCCAATAGCGTGATTTATCCATGTTGAGTCCTGTATTGATAAGCAGGATTGACCCTTGAAGCAGGCCTGTCCTAGAGTTCGCCGTTGGCCGGAACATCAAAATGACCGCTATTCAGCATAGTCAGGTAGGGGCGCTGCAACCGATTCATTTCTCCATGGTTTGTAGAGAGAGGGGGTAAATAACCAGGCGACACATGATGAACCGATGAAATCGGTGGTCAGTTCGAATGCAATCGCCCCGTCCCCGCCATGCTATCAATCACATGCACGCTATACCCCTGCACATTCTTCGCATGATGCTTCGCCTGCGAAGCCATCTCCGCCAACTGGCTCGCATCCAGCTGACCACATGCCTGCGGATGTAAATGCACCACCCCAATCGACAGCGACAACAAGGGAAACTCCTGGCGTACCCCCTGGCGGTTGGGGGCGGTGAAGCAGCCGGCTTCCAGGTGTTCGCTGCGGTAGAAGCGTCGGCACTGGCTGTGGAAGTCGTCGAGCAGTTGGTTTAAACGTTTGCGCCAGTCGTCCGGGCCCAGTACCAGCAGGAAGTCGTCGCCGCCGATATGGCCGACGAAGTCGCGGGAGGGGTCGATGCGGTCGTTCAGGCATTGGGCCAGGCACAGCAGGACTTCGTCGCCACGGCCGTAGCCATAGATGTCGTTGAAGGGTTTGAAGCTGTCGATGTCGACGTAACAGATCACCGATTCGCGCTGTTGTTGCAGCAGGCGTGTGAGGCATTGCTGGATGGGCACGTTGCCCGGCAGCAGGGTCAGGGGGTTGGCGTAGCGTGCTTGCTGGATTTTCAGTTCGGTGATCAGCTTGAGCACGTCGATCACCCGGCCCAGGCCCAGGTAATGGCCGTTGAGGGTGATGATGAAGTCTTCTTCGATGCGTTGCCGGGCGCGGCTGGTGATCAGTCGGCTGACCTGTTGCAGCGACTGGCTGATCTCGACGGCGAGGAAGTCGTCGCTCATCAGGCGGCTGATCGGTTTGCGGGCGAACAGGTCGGTGGCGAACGGCTTGAGCAGGGCGTCCGAGAGCGAGTGCCGATGGACGATGCCGCAGGGCTGGTCGTGCTCGTCCAGCACCGCCAGGGAGTTCAGGTTGGCTTGGCGGCGGAAGGCTTCGAGCACGGTGGCGGTCGGGGTGTTGCGGGGCACGGCGGGCTGGTCGTTGAGCAGGGCGCTGAGGTCGCTGCCGTCGTCGGCCAATGCCACTGCGCTGCTGTCGCGCCGGGGCATCAAGGTGCGGGCATCGCGCGGTGGATGCTCCTGGGGACGGCAGAGGAGATAACCCTGGACCAGGTCGATGCCCATTTCGGTCAAGACTGCCAGTTCCTCCGGCAACTCGATGCCTTCGGCGATCACCTGGGCCCGCGAGGCTTTGGCGATCTGCAGGATTGAGCCTACGAACTCGCGCTTGAGGGCATCCTGGTGGATGCCGTCGATGAAGTGGCGGTCGATCTTCACGTAGTCGGGGCGCAATTCGGACCACAGGCGCAAGCTTGAGTAACCCGCGCCCAGGTCGTCCAGGGCAATGGAAAAGCCCATGGCCCGATAATGATGCAAGGCGGTGTGCAGCAGCTGGAAGTCGTCGGTCGGGGTCTGCTCGGTGAGTTCGATCACCACCTGGTTCGGTGCGATGCCGAAATCCTGCAGCAGCTGCAAGGTGCGACCCGGCTGGTGGGCCGCTTCGAGCAATGATTCCGGGGAGACGTTGAGGAACAGTTTGCCGGGCAGCTTCTGTTCGTTGAAACGCCGGCAAGCGATCTGCCGGCAGGCGATTTCCAGTTCGCTCAGGCGACCCGCCTGGCGGGCGACGGCGAACAGGGCGACAGGAGAGTGCAACGGGCTGTTGGAGGGGCCGCGGCTCAGGGCTTCGTAGCCCAGGATGCGTCGTTCAGAGAGGCAGATGATGGGTTGGAACAGGCTGTGCAAACCGCTTTGAGCCAGTATTGAACTCAAGGCACTCAGCTGTTCGGTTGTGGTCATGGCGATCTCTGGCGAAAAAAAAGGACCGGAGCGCTCTTGGGTGCAAGAGGGCTGCCGGTCCGTTATTTCACGACAGAATGATGACTGTTTGATGACGCTCCGGGGAGCGTCAGCATTAAATTGCCATCAGCTTAGTGCTTGGCGACCGCGGTATTGAGCTTCAGGTAATCCAGGAGGATGCGCCCGGTTTCGCTCAGGTAGGCATCGTCTTCCGGCTTCGTCTTGTCGTCCTCGGCCGCGATAGCGTCTTCGTCTTCTTTCTTCAGCTCCTTGAGCGGCTCTTCGCCCTTGGCCTTGCGACGGATGTTCTCCATGGCGAGCTGCTTGGCTTCGATATCGGCGTGCTGGGCACGACGCTCGGCTTCATTGAGGCTGACGGTTTTTTCCGCCATCAGTTTCTGCGCCAGGGCCAGTTTGTCGCGGATGAACACGAACTCCGCGTCCTTGGCCGTGCGTACGTCATGCTCGGACTTGAGCTGGGTGATGTACGGTTTGAACGGGTCGAGCGCAGGCTTGATCGCCGCCTTGATGGTGTCCCACGGCATGGCTTCGGGCAGGGCGCTTTCGCCGATTTCCTTGGTGTCGATGATCGACGGGTAATCGATGTCCGGCAGTACGCCCTGATGTTGGGTGCTCTGCCCGGAAACCCGGTAGAACTTGGCCAGTGTCAGCTTGAGCTCGCCATGGTTCAGCGGCTGGATGGTCTGCACGGTGCCTTTGCCGAAGGTCTGGCCGCCGATGATCAGCGCGCGATGGTAGTCCTGCATGGCACCGGCGAAAATTTCCGAGGCCGAGGCGGACAGGCGATTGACCAGCAACGCCATCGGGCCTTTGTAGAAGGCACCCGGGTTTTCGTCTTCGAGGACATCGACGCGGCCGTCGGCGTTACGCACGAGCACGGTAGGGCCCTTGTCGATGAACAGGCTGGTCAGCTCGGTAGCTTCCTGCAAGGAGCCACCGCCATTGTTGCGCAGGTCGATGACCACGCCGTCGACCTTGTCTTTCTGCAACTCGGTCAGCAGCTTCTTGACGTCGCGGGTGGTGCTCTTGTAATCCGGATCGCCGGCACGGAAGGCCTTGAAGTCCAGGTAGAAGGCCGGGATCTCGATGACACCGAGCTTGTAGTCCTTGCCGTCCTGCTTGAGGTTGAGGACCGACTTTTTCACCGCCTGGTCTTCAAGCTTCACCGCTTCGCGGGTGATCGGCACGACCTTGCTGGTCTGGTCGTTCGGTGCATTGCTGGCCGGGATCACTTCCAGGCGCACGATGGTGCCTTTCGGACCGCGGATCAGCTTGACCACTTCGTCCAGGCGCCAGCCGACCACGTCGACCATTTCCTTGTTGCCCTGGGCTACGCCGATGATCTTGTCGGCCGGTGCGACCTGTTTGGTCTTGTCGGCAGGGCCTGCCGGCACCAGGCGCACGATTTTCACCTGGTCGTTATCGCTCTGCAACACGGCGCCGATGCCCTCGAGGGACAGGCTCATGTTGATGTCGAAGTTTTCCGCGTTATCCGGCGACAGGTAGTTGGTATGCGGGTCGTAGGACATGGCGAAGGTGTTGATGTACGCCTGGAAGATGTCTTCCGCACGGGTCTGGCCCAGGCGCGCCAGCTGGTTCTTGTAGCGCTTGGTCAGGGTTTCCTGGATCTGCTTGGAGTCCTTGCCGGCGATCTTCTGCCGCAGCACTTCGTCCTTGACGCGTTTGCGCCACAGGTCGTCGAGTTCCGCGGTGGATTTCAGCCAAGGGGCATCCTTGCGGTCGACCAGCAAGGTTTCCTTGGAGGTGAAGTCGATCTTGTCGACGCCCTTGTTCAGCTCGGCAAGGGCAAAGTCCAGACGCGCCTTGACGCGGTCCAGGTAGCGCTTGTAGATGGTGAACCCGGCGTTGAGGTCGCCGCTCTTGAGGAAGTCGTCGAACTGGGTCTTCCACTTGTCGAATTCGGCGATGTCGCTGGCCATGAAGTAGCTGCGCGACGGGTCGAGCAGTTTCAGGTAGCTGTCGTAGATGATCAGCGAGCGCGCGTCATCGAGCGGCGGCTTACTGTAGTGGTGGCGCTTGAGCAGTTCCACGACATTCAGACTGGCGATGACTTCGTCACGGTCGGGCTGAAGCTTGTCCCAGCTATTGGCTGCGAAAGTATTGCCGGACATCGGCAACAGGCCGATACCGATGAAAAGGGCGAGGGCAGTGCTGGGGAACAAACGCTTCATGTTGATTCGACGCGGGGACAATTGATAACGCATATTAGGCCGTCTTTGAAGTCGCCGGTTCCACATGGGCCGGTCGCATAATGCAAAAAGCCCGGCGCTACAGCTTCGGGCTCAGTCCAGACTCACTATGGAGGCACTGTGAAAGCATTGCAAGGCGTTGACGGTCAAGTGGTGTGGGATGAAGAGCCCAGTCCTGCGTGTGATGCGGGGCAAGTTCGGATTCGAGTGGCAGCAGCGGGTCTCAATCGCGCCGATCTGTTGCAGAAGGCAGGCCTTTATCCACCACCGCCGGGGGCCAGCCAAGTGCTTGGGCTCGAGTGTTCCGGGGTGATCAGCGAGGTGGGCCCGGGCTCGTCCTGGCAGGTGGGCGATCGGGTTTGCGCCTTGCTGGCCGGGGGCGGGATGGCCGAGGAGGTGGTGGTCGACGGGCGGCATGTGTTGCCGGTTCCCGACGAAATGTCACTGGCCGAAGCGGCCGCGCTGCCGGAAGTCTATGCCACCGTCTGGCTGAACCTGTTTCAACTGGCGGCACTCAAGCCGGGTGAAAAAGTGCTGTTGCACGCCGGAGCAAGTGGAATCGGTTCAGCTGCCATTCAGCTTTGCAAGGCGTTCGGCAATCCGTGCTGGGTCAGTGTCGGCTCTGCCGAGCGCCTGGCCTACTGTGAAGCGCTCGGCGCCCAGGGCGGCGTGGTGCGCACTGACGACCTGGACAGCCTGCGCGACCTGGGGCCGTTCGACGTCATCCTCGACCCGGTGGGCGGCAACTACGCAGCGCTGAACCTGAAACTGATGGCGGCCGATGGCCGTTGGGTGCTGATCGGCCTGATGGGGGGGCGTGAAGCGAAGCTGGACCTGGCGCAGGTGCTGGCCAAGCGCGTGCAGTTGCTGGGCTCGACCCTGCGCAGTCGTAGCGATCAGTTCAAGGCGGATCTGTTCAGGGATCTGGGCCAGCATGTCTGGCCGCTGTTTGCCGATAAACGCTTGAGCCCGCAGCTGGCAAAGGCGTTCCCGATCAAGGATGCCGAAGCGGCGTTTGCGGAGTTGGCGAGTAATACGGTGGCGGGGAAGTTGGTGTTGGTGATTGACGAGAGCCTGAGCTGATATCGGGTTGGGCCTGAAAAGATCGCAGCCTGCGGCAGCTCCTACAGGGGATCGCATTCTCCTGTAGGAGCTGCCGCAGGCTGCGATCTTTTGCTTTTACTTCCAGTTATGGATCGGCCAGCCGGATTTTTCCGCCTGTTCAAGCAACACCGGATCGGGATTGACCACATGCGGGAAATCCACCTTCAGCAGCAACGGCAAATCATTGCGTGAGTCGGAGTAGAAACTCGCGCCCTCCAGGTTCTCCTCCTCCGCATCCAGCCACTCCAGCAGCCGGGTGATCTTGCCTTCGCGATACGTCAGCGTACCGACGGTCTTGCCGGTATAGGTCCCGTGCGCCACTTCCAGCTCGATCCCGAGAATCTCGTCGATGCCCAGGCGTTCGGCAATCGGCCTCACCAAATGCGTGCCCGAGGCCGAAATCACCAGGATCCGGTCGCCGGCCTTGCGGTGGGCGGCGATGGTTTTGGTGGCGTCGCTGAAGATGATCGGTTCGATGAAATCTTCCACCCACGGGCCGACCAGGTGCTCGACTTCTGCGGGGGTACGGCCGATCAAGGGTTCCAGGCTGAAGGCCATGTAGTCCTCCATGGCCAGGTGACCCCTGCCGTAGGCGTCCATCAGTTCCTTGTCGCGACGCAGGAAGGATTCGCCGTCGACCCAGCCGAGGCGGACCATTTGCTCACTCCACAACGAGGCGCAGTCGCCGTGGATCAGGGTTTCGTCCAGATCAAAAATTGCCAGGGCCATTGGGGTTCTCTCTGAGAACAGCTGCAAGCTTCAAGCTTTAAGCTGCAAGAAGTGGATTCAGTGGTCAGCAGTCTACAACTTGAAGCTTGCAGCTTGAAACTTGCAGCTGCCTTCAAGCCACCTCACACAGGGCGGTCGGATCGATGGAAAGTGCCAGGCGCTGACCATCGGGATGCAGGTCGGACGCCGAGCGGTTCAGCACATCCACCACCAGCTCCACGCCGCGGGCTTCAATGCGGTAGCGAATCACATTGCCCAGCAGGCTGTGACTGCGCACCTGGGCGTCGAGATCGCCGTCCAGGCTCAGTTCGATGGCTTCCGGGCGAATGGCGATGCGGTGGTTGATCGGCCGTTGCAACAGCTTGGATGCGCTGGCGGCGTCCAGCAGGTTGTAGTTGCCGATGAAACCGGCGGCGAAGACGTCCACAGGTGCCGTGTACAGGGTTTCGGCGTCACCGCTTTGTACGATTTTTCCCTGGTTCATCAGGAAAATGCGATCGGACATGGTCAGCGCTTCTTCCTGGTCGTGTGTGACGAAGATCGTGGTCAGGCCCAGCTCGCGCTGGATCTGACGGATCTGTTCGCGCAGGTGCTTGCGAATCCGCGCGTCCAGGGCCGACAGCGGTTCATCCAGCAACAGCAGGCGCGGGCGGGTGACCAATGAACGAGCCAGGGCGACACGCTGGCACTGGCCGCCCGACAACTGGTGCGGGTAACGGCTGGCAAAGTCGTTCAGTTCCACCAGCTGCAACACCTCGGCGACACGCTTGTGGCTGTCGCCGGCGTTGACCTTCTGCATGCGCAGGCCAAACGCGACGTTTTGTTCCACGGTCATGTTGGGGAACAGCGCGTAACTCTGGAACACCATGCCGATCCCGCGTTTTTGCGGGCTCAACGGGACGATATCGACGCCATCGAGCAGGATCTTGCCGCCATCCACCGGCGTCAGCCCGGCGATGCAGCGCAGCAGGGTGGATTTGCCGCAACCGGACGGGCCGAGCAGGGTGACGAATTCGCCTTTGTGGATTTCGCAGTTGATGTCGTTGAACACCGTGGTGCCGGCGTAATTCTTTTGCAGATGTTGGACGCTGACATAGCTCATTCGCTTTTGTCCCTGTTCAAGATGTTGGCGATCCAGGTCAAGACCAGCACAAAGAGGAAATAGGAAATCACCAGCGCGCTGGTGAAATGACCGCTGCTGTTGCGCATGTTGTTGAGGTAGACCTGCAGGGTTTCGTAGCGGGTGCCGACGAGGATGTTGGCGAACACGAACTCACCGAACAGGAACGAGAAAGACAGCAGCAACGCCACCATCAGGCCCTTGCGCAGATTCGGCAGCACCACCAGGAACGCTGCCTGAAAAGTGCTGGCACCGAGCAGTTGGGCGGCGTCCATCAGGTCGCGCAGGTTGATCGCTTGCAGGTTGTTGGTGATGGCGCGGTACATGAACGGCAGCGCCACGGTGAAGTAGCAACCGATCAGGATCCAAGGCGTACCGACCATGGCGAACGGCCCGGAACCGTAGAGCTGCAGCAGGCCCACCGACGACACCACCGGCGGCACGGCGAAGGGCAGCAGGATCAGGATGTTCATCAGTGCATCGAGTCTGGGGAAGTGGTAATGCACCACGAACAGCAACGGCAGGATCAGTACCACCGCCAGAACCAGGGCGCCGACGCAGACCAGCAGCGACTGGCCGAAAGCGCTCAGGAACCGCGGATCGCTCCACAGTTGTACGTACCATTTGATGCTGAAACCGCTGGGCAGGATGGTGGCCGACCAACTGCTGGAAATCGAATAGATGAAGGTGCCGACCAGCGGCAGCAGCATGATGGCAAACAGCAGGTAGACCACCACCCGATGGTAGACGCCGGCAGGCCCCAGTTCAGCGCGAGACATGGTAGCTCCTCTTCAGCAGCAGTTGATGGACGATGGTCACCAGGGTCATCAACGCCACCAGCACCACGGCCAGGGCACTGGCCAGGTTCGGGTCCAGGGAAATATCACCCGAGACCATCGCGGCGATCCGGATCGTCAGCACGTTGAAGTTGCCGGTAGTCAGGGCGTACACGGTGGCATAGGCGCCGAGGGCGTTGGCCAGCAGGATCACGAAGGTACCGAGCAGCGCCGGGGTCAGCACCGGCAGGCCGATGTGCCGCCAGTACTGCCAGCCGTTGGCGCCGAGCAGCTCGGCGGATTCGCGCCAGTCTTCGCGCAGGGCGTCGAAGGCCGGGTAGAGCAGCAGCACGCCCAGGGGAATCTGGAAGTAGGTGTAGAGAATGATCAGCCCGGTTTTCGAGTACAGGTTGAAGTCCTGAATGATCCCGGCCTGCTTGAGCATGATGGTGAAGCTGCCGTTGAAGCCCAGCAGAATGATGAACGCGAAGGCCAGCGGCACACCGGAGAAGTTGCTGGTCATGTTGGCGAAGGCGTTGACGAAGTTGCGCAGCCTGGAGTCGACCCGGCGCAGGGAATAGGCACCGAGCACGGCGATGATGATGCCGAACACGCTGGACCAGAAACTGATCTCGAGGCTGTACTGGATCGCCTGCCGGTAGAACTTCGAGCTGAAGACCTTGGTGAAGTTGGCAATACCCCAACCGGACTCTTCCGATTCCAGGCTGTTGATGATGACCCATGTCAGTGGGGCGATTTCGAACACGATGAAGAACAGGGCGAAGGGCACCAGGCACAGGGCTGCCAGCCATTTGCCGCGAGTCATGGAGGTCACTTGAGCAGCTCCCGGCACACGGGTTTGTCGTGGGGTACGCCGAGCAATTCGCAGACGGTGCCGCAGAGGTCGGTCTGTTTCGGCGCCGCGTCGGCATTGAAGCTGAAGGCATCGCCGAGTACGAACAACGGCACTTCGCGTTCCTCGGGCAGCAGGCCGTTGTGGGAGCGGTCGTTGTTCATGCCGTGATCGGCGGTCACCAGCACCTGATAACCTGCGTCGAGCCAGCCTTGCAGGTAGTCGGCGAGGTAGATGTCGGCAAAGCGCGCGCTGTTGCGGTACTGCGGGGTGTCGAGGCCGTGCTTGTGTCCGGCGTCGTCGATGTTCATCGGGTGGATCAGCAGGAAATTCGGCGCGTGAATCAAGCGCAGGTTTTCCGCGTCGGCGAACAGGTGCGAGTCGGGGTAGTGATCGCTCCAGTAGAAATGCCCGTGCTGGATCGGCAGGTCGGGGTTGTCGGTATGACGATCCCGGGATGCCACGAACGGCGAACGGTTGTACAGCTCACTGACCCAGTGGTAAGCCGCCGCAGCGGTTTTCAGCCCGGCGTCGGTGGCGTAGTGATAGATGCTGCGCTGGTTGGACAGGCGCGAGACGTTGTTGTGAACGATGCCGCTGTCGATCGGCTTGACGCCGGTCAGGATGCATTCGTAGAGCGGTCGCGACAGGGCCGGCAACTCGCACTCCAGTTTGTAGAGCGCTGCGCGTCCTGCGCCGACGTAAGCCTGCAGGTGCCCCATGGCGTGACGCGCGACTTCGTAGTTGAGGCCGTCGAGCACGACCAGGATGACGTTGTGTTTCATGGGGGCAAACACTCCGGGAAACAGTAATTGGAAATTCACTCGGTCCACTGTGGGAGCGGGCTTGCTCGCGAAGGCGGGTTGACATTCGACATTGATGTCGACTGACACCCCACCTTCGCGAGCAAGCCCGCTCCCACATTTGGATCTCCATCAGATCCCCAAATGGGATCTACCGCGTCATTTCATTTCGACGATGACTTCTTCGTTCCACTTCTGCGGCAGGGCCTTGGAGGTTTTTTCCCAGGCATCCGCGTCCTTGATCGGCGTGACCTTCTTGTACTGCTCGTTCGGCAGCAGCTTGGCTTTTACGTCATCCGGCAGCGTGATGTGTTCGGCGCGGATCGGACGCGCATTGCCCTTGGCCAGGTTGATCTGGCCAGCGTCGCTGAAGATGTATTCGCGAGCTAGCTTGGCTGCGTTCGGGTGCTTGGCGTATTTGTTGATGATGGTGGTGTATCCGGAAATCACCGCGCCATCGGAAGGGATCAGCACGGTGTAGTCATCCGGGTTCGCCATCTTGGCTTTGTAGCTCAGACCGTTGAAGTCCCAGACCACGCCGACTTCGATTTCTCCTTTTTCCATGGTGGCAATCACCGGGTCGGTCATCGACAGACGACCTTGCTTGGCGATTTCGGCGAACATCAGCAGGGCGGGCTCAATGTTTTTCTCATCGCCACCGTTGGCCAGCGCGGCGGACAGAACGCCGTTCGCTGCTTGGGCCGAGCTGCTGACGTCGCCAATGGACACTTTGTACTTGCCGTTTTTAAGGTCGGCCCATTTGGTCGGTGCATCCGAACCGTGCAGCAGCTTGTTGTTAATGATGAAGGCAATGGTGCCGGTATAGGCCAGTGCCCAGTTGCCATCCTTATCCTTCGCCCAGCTCGGGATCTGGTCCCAGGTGCTTGGCTTGTAAGGTTGGACAACCTCTTGTTTGACCGCAATCGGACCAAACGCAGCACCAACATCGCCGATGTCCGCGGTGGAATTGTCTTTTTCCGCTTTGAACTTGGCGATTTCCTGAGCCGAACTCATATCCGTGTCGATGTGTTTCAGGCCGTAGTTCTTGGCCAGATCATCCCAAGTGCCTTTCCAGTTGGCCCAGTTGTCGGGCATGCCGACACTGTTGACCTCACCTTCCGCTTTCGCAGCGGCCTCGAGAGTTTTCAAATCATCAGCCGCCATGGCGGCGGTGCACATGGCAATGGTCGAGCCTAACAGTGATGCCAGGAAAAGCTGTTTCATTCCGAAGCTCCTATGGGCGTTTTCAACGCTGCGATTGCGATTGTGTTGGTCTAGGTCAGCAATACCTGAGCCAATCTAAGGCGGCTCGATGACACTTTGATGTCGTTCGTCGCCCCGACGGACGTTTATTTGCCCGGTATCGGCGGGTGCCAAGTAAGCGTAGACCATGGGCGAAGCCCCATAACACAAGGGACTTGGCCGATGTCTTGCACGTTGTCGGGATGACCGTCGGGCGGCTGTGTCATCTCTCGGTCATCTGCATTGCCTACGCTTGCAGGATCTTGAAAGAACCGTTTTTTCCAGCGGTTGCGCCCCGAAAGTGTGCTGGTCTAGTCCAGATAGGTAACGTTGATGCGCGATGAGGCAACAAAAGCGGTGACAGCCATAGGCCAGGTGCTTCAGGAGCAGCTCGATAAGGGGCTGTTGGCGCCTGGGAGCAAGTTGCCAGCCGAACGCAAGCTCAGTGAGTTGTTTGGGACGACCCGGATTACCGTGCGCGAGGCATTGCTGCAGCTCGAAGCCCAAGGCCAGATCTATCGCGAGGAGCGTCGTGGCTGGTTCGTGTCGCCGCCGCGCCTGGCCTACAACCTCATGCAGCGCAGTCACTTCCACGCCATGGTCAGCGCCCAGGGGCGGGTGCCGTCCACCGAGGTCATTTCGGCGCGATTGTTGCCGGCATCGGCGGCGATCTGTGCCTGGTTACAGCTGCCGGCGTTGTCGAGCGTGATTCAGGTCTGTCGTTCGCGGCGTATCGATGGGCGACTGGTGCTGTACGTGGAGCACTATCTGAATCCGCAGTATTTTCCGGGGATTCTGGATTTCGACCTGAATCAGTCGATCACCGAGCTGTATGCGCGGCACTACGACCTGCACTACGGGCGGGTGCGCTTCGAGATCGTGCCGACGGCATTGTCGGCAGACGCGGCGGCCGCTTTAAGGGTGTCGGTGGGCAGTCCCGGATTGCGCATCGCCCGGGTCAATTACGATCAGCACGGGCGGCTGATCGATTGTGACCTGGAGTTCTGGCGCCATGATGCGATTCATGTCGGGGTCGATGTGGCCTGAACCGGGCCACCGCGGGCTTCGCAGCCTTATCCGAAACGGTAGATGTCCATGCCCAGCGCGCCCAGGGTGAACCCTTGGTGGGCGATGCTGAACTGCCCCCCGGCACTGCGGGCAAAGTACAACGGCAGCAAGTGTTCATCGCTGGGATGGTTGCGCACGGCGTTCGGTGCCTGCCGGCGATAGTCGTGCAGGGCGGCCTCATCCTTTGCCGCGAGCTTGTCGATCATCCAGTCGCGAAATTCCCGGGCCCAGGGTTCGACACTCTCCGGGCCGGCATGCCAGTCCAGCTCTCGCAGGTTGTGGGTGATGCTGCCGGAACCGATCAACAGCACACCCTGTTCGCGCAAGCCGGCCAACGCCTGGCCCACACGGGCCTGCAAGGCCGGGCCGCCTCGAGTAGGCAGTGAAACCTGGACAATCGGGATGTCGGCCTGGGGATACATCAACGACAGCGGCACCCAGACGCCATGGTCGAACGGTCGTGTGCTGTCGATGCGGGCGGGAAGGGCACTGGCGCGCAACAGTTCGACCACCTGTTCGGCCAGCCCGGGGTTACCAGGAGCCGGATATTGCACCTCGAACAAAGCCTTTGGAAAACCGCCGAAGTCATGCCAGGTGTCCGGCTGCGGGTTGCCGCCCACCAGCAGTTCATCGCTTTCCCAGTGTGCGGAGACAATCACGATGGCATCCGGCCTGGGCATCTCTGCGGCCAGGCGAGCCAGGGCCGGTCCGCTGGCGCCCGGTTCCAGGGCCAGCATCGGCGAACCATGGGATATGTACAGGCTGGGGAACATGGATGAGCTCCTGGGAGTTAAGATGGCGTCATCTTCTGTCAGATCATTGATCTAAATCTAATATAAGTTTTAGGGTGTTTTGATCGAATTTTCGGGGTTATTTATGCAGCCGGAGTTTTGGCACAAGAAGTGGGCGTCGAATCAGATTGGCTTTCACTTGCCGCAAGTTAATCCTTATCTGCAACGGTTTTGGCCGCAGTTGGGTGTGGAGGACGGCGCTCGCGTGCTGGTGCCGTTGTGCGGCAAGAGCCTGGATTTGTTGTGGCTCGCCCGCGAAGGCCATGAGGTGTTGGGCATCGAGTTGTCGGAGAAGGCCATCGAGGACTTCTTCAATGAGCACCATTTCGACCCTGATGTCAGTGAGCAGGGCCCGTTCAAGGTCTATCGGGCTGGCTCGATCGAGCTGTGGTGCGGTGACTTTTTCGACCTGACGGCTGGTGATGTGGCCGATTGCGCCGCTGTTTACGACCGCGCCGCGCTGATTGCGCTGCCGCCGCCCATGCGTGAGCAATACGCCGCGCACCTGACGCGGATTGTGCCGAAGGATGCGCTTGGGTTGTTGATCACGCTGGATTACGACCAGGCGCAGATGCCCGGTCCGCCGTTTGCCGTGCTCGATGAAGAGGTGCAGCGGTTGTTCGGTGCTGCGTGGACACTAAAAATCCTCGAAGACCAGGATGTACTGAGCGAGAGCGGGAAGTTTCTGGAGGCAGGCGTTACGCGGCTTGAGGAGCGGGTGTATCGGGTTTCCAGCTGATAGGTTGTACCGCCAGTGCCGGCCCCTTCGCGAGCAAGCCCGCTCCCACAGGAGACCTCATTCATCTTGATTACTCGGTCAACTGTGGGAGCGGGCTTGCTCGCGAAGGGGCCCTGATAGCACCGCATAAATCAGCAGACAAAAAAAGGCCCGCATTGCTGCGGGCCTTTTCATTTTGCCGTGAAGCTTCTTAGCCCCGACGACGCGCCAGTGCGTCAATGCGCTCTTCCAGCGGCGGGTGGCTCATGAACATGCGGGCGAAGCCCTGTTTGATGCCACCGTTGATGCCGAAGGCGTTCAGGGTGTCAGGCATGTGCACCGGCAGGCCCTGTTCCGCACGCAGGCGTTGCAACGCGCCAATCATCGCGGCGGTGCCGGCCAGGTTTGCACCGGCTTCGTCGGCACGGAATTCGCGTTTGCGCGAGAACCACATGACGATGGCGCTGGCCAGGATACCCAGGACCAGTTCGGCGAAGATGGTCGCCACGTAGTAGGCAATGCCCTGGCCTTCTTCGTTCTTGAAGATCACCTTGTCGACAAAGTTGCCGATGATCCGTGCGAAGAACATCACGAAGGTGTTCACCACGCCCTGGATCAACGCCAGGGTGACCATGTCGCCATTGGCCACGTGGCCGATTTCGTGGGCCAGGACGGCTTTCACTTCATCCGGCGAGAACCGCTCCAGCAGGCCCTGGCTGACGGCGACCAGTGCGTCGTTCTTGTTCCAGCCGGTGGCAAAGGCGTTCGCCTCATAGGCCGGGAAGATCCCGACTTCGGGCATCTTGATCCCGGCTTCGCGGGACAGTTGCTCGACCGTTTGCAGCAGCCATTGCTCGTGACGCGTGCGCGGCTGGCTGATGATTTGGGTGCTGGTGCTCATCTTCGCCATCCACTTGGAGATGAACAGCGAGAACAGGGAACCGGCGAAACCGAAGACCGCACAGAAAATCAGCAGCTGATTGAGGTTGAGATCAACCCCATTGGCCGCCATGAACCCGTTGAAGCCGAAAAGGCTCAGGGTGATGCTGGCAATCAGCACGACCGCCAGGTTAGTGGCCAAGAACAGCAGGATGCGCATCATGGTTGTAGAAATCTCCTCATGCTAAAGATGTAGCGTACTGCGGGGTATATAAGGTGCTGCACCGGGGTATTCAACCAAGTGACTATTTCAAACTGTGTCCTACAGCAAAAGCGTAGCTGGTTGCAGGGCATTTCCGACGTGGGACGGCGAAGTTGTTTGTCAGGCCACCGGCGGCTGGGTGCCCGTGGTTACTCGACGTGACCAGGCAATGTGGCATTGCACAGGCATCGAGGCAGCAGTCATGGGTAGGACGTAATCATGTGTTGCAGAATGAATCACCGTGCGATGTTTCCGCCATCGCACGGTGACAGGCCGCTTACTGGCGGTAGGACTTGAGGAAATTGCCGATGCGTCCGATGGCCATGTCCAGGTCATCGACGCGCGGCAGGGTCACGACGCGGAAGTGGTCGGGCCATGGCCAGTTGAAGGCTGTGCCTTGCACCACCAGCAGCTTCTCGGAGAGCAGCAGGTCGAGGACGAACTTTTCGTCGTTGTGGATCGGGCAGACCTTCGGGTCGATCCGCGGGAAGGCATATAGCGCGCCCATTGGCTTGACGCAGCTCACCCCGGGAATGTCGTTGAGCAGTTCCCAGGTGCGGTTACGCTGTTCCAGCAGGCGCCCTTGCGGCAGCACCAGATCGTTGATGCTCTGATAGCCACCCAGCGCGGTCTGGATCGCGTGCTGGCTCGGCACGTTGGCGCACAGGCGCATGTTGGCCAGCATGTCGATGCCTTCGATGTAGCTCTGGGCGTGTTGTTTCGGTCCGGAAATGGCGATCCAGCCGGAACGGAAACCGGCCACTCGATAGGACTTGGACAGGCCGTTGAAGGTCAGGCACAGCAGGTCCGGCGCCAGCGAAGCGGTGCAGATGTGCACGGCATCGTCGTAGAGGATCTTGTCGTAGATCTCGTCGGAAAACACCACCAGGTTGTGCTGGCGGGCCAGTTCCAGCATGCCCAGCAGTACTTCTTTCGAATACACCGCACCGGTCGGGTTGTTCGGGTTGATGATCACCAGGGCCTTGGTGTTCGGGGTGATCTTGGCCTTGATGTCGGCCAGGTCCGGCCACCAGTTGGCCTGCTCGTCGCACAGATAATGCACCGGGTTACCGCCCGACAGGCTCACCGCGGCGGTCCACAACGGGTAGTCGGGAGCCGGTACCAGCACTTCGTCGCCGTTGTTGAGCAAGGCCTGCATCGACATCACGATCAGCTCGGAAACGCCGTTGCCCAGGTAGATGTCCTCGATGCCGACACCTTCAACCTGCTTTTGCTGGTAGTACTGCATGACGGCCTTGCGCGCGCTGAACAGGCCCTTGGAGTCGCTGTAGCCCTGGGCGGTCGGCAGGTTGCGGATTACGTCCTGGAGGATTTCGTCCGGCGCTTCGAAACCAAAGGGCGCCGGGTTGCCGATGTTCAGCTTGAGGATGCGATGGCCTTCCTCTTCCAGGCGTTTGGCGTGCTTGAGCACTGGGCCGCGAATGTCATAGCAGACGTTGGCGAGCTTGTTCGATTTGCTGACCTGCATGGCGATGTGTTCCCGAAAATGAACGATCCAGGCGGCGTGTGGACAACCGTGCTGGGAAACCTGCGTTATCACACAGGCCTGGCGCCTTGAGAGGCAGCACCCATAAATCCGTTTGAATGCGCGTGGTCTGGCTGCCAGACTGGCGTTTGACGAGGCGCAATCATACGTGCCGCCCGATCCGTGGAAAAGGTACAGATCGGGCTTTTTCAGCTGCTGAGGTGTGATGATGGAAAAGTTGGAAAAATCCCTGGAAGAATGGAAGGCCATGCTCGATCCCGAGCAGTACAACGTTTGCCGGCTCAAGGGGACCGAGCGCCCGTTTTCCGGCAAGTACAACGGCACCAAGACCGATGGTGTCTATCATTGCATCTGCTGCAACGAGCCGTTGTTCGACTCCAGGACCAAGTTCGATTCCGGCTGCGGCTGGCCGAGTTTCTACGCGCCGATCGGTGACAGTGCGATGGTCGAGATCCGTGATGTCAGTCACGGCATGATCCGTACCGAAGTGGTCTGCGCCAAATGTGACGCGCATTTGGGCCACGTATTCCCCGATGGCCCGCCGCCAACCGGGTTGCGTTACTGCATCAACTCCGTGTGCCTGGACCTGGTACCCCGCGAATAAGATCACCTCGATTCTCTGTAGGAGCCGGCTTGCTGGCGATAGCGGTGGATTTGACACACCGCGGCGTGCCGATCGCCAGCAAGCCGGCTCCTCCAGGTTTGGCGCTCGATTAATTACATTGCACACAATTCAATTGCTCGCTATGTTTGTCAAATCACCCCCATCTAGAGCGCCCCAATCATGAGCGACAATCTCCTCAGCATCCCTTGCACCACCATCAAGGGCGAACAGAAAACCCTGGCGGATTACGCTGGCAAGGCCGTGCTGGTGGTCAACACCGCCAGCAAATGCGGTTTCACCCCGCAATACAAAGGCCTTGAAGAGCTGTGGCAGACCTACAAGGACCAGGGCCTGGTGGTACTGGGCTTTCCCTGCAATCAGTTCGGCAAGCAGGAGCCGGGTAACGAAGGGGCGATCAGCGAGTTCTGCGAGCTCAACTACGGAGTCAGTTTCCCGCTGTTCAAGAAAATCGAAGTCAATGGCGACGGTGCCCATCCATTGTTCGTGCAGCTGAAAAAGCGTGCGCCGGGTGTGCTCGGTTCCCAGGGCATCAAGTGGAACTTCACCAAGTTCCTGATCGGCAAGGACGGCCAGTTGGTCAAGCGCTTCGCGCCGGCGACCAAGCCGGAGGACTTGAGCAGCGAGATAGAAGCCCTGCTCAAATGAACACCTTGTCCGTTGATTCGCTGAGCCTCGACAGCCAGCTCTGCTTCAAACTGTATGCCGCGTCCCGGGCGGTGATTCGCGCCTACAAGCCGATGCTCGATCAGTTGGGCCTGACTTACCCGCAGTACCTGGCGATGCTGGTGTTGTGGGAATGGCAGGCAACAGCCCCGGAGCAGCCCACGGTCAAGGCCCTGGGCGAACGCCTGGCGCTGGATTCCGGCACGCTGACGCCGTTGCTCAAGCGTCTTGAGCAATTGCAGCTGGTTCAGCGCCAGCGCTCGGCGCGGGATGAGCGGGAGGTGCACCTGAGCCTGTCGCCCCAGGGCACGGCGCTGCGTGATCAGGTCGGCCCGCTCAAGGCCCGCCTGTTGTGCGACAGCGGCGTGGACCTGGATCGCCTGAATGAGCTGCGCGACGGCCTGGATCACTTGTTGGGGCAGATCAAGGCGCTGTCGTAGCCGGTATCCATACATCCAGCAGGGCGGCCAGCTCTTCTCGACGAAAAGGTTTGGCCAGGTAGTCGCTCATGCCCGCCGCACGGCAGCGTTCGCGCTCTTCGGACATGGCGTTGGCGGTCAGGGCGACGATGGGTAACTGCGGCCAGCGACCGCTGCGACGGATTTGCCGACTGGCCTCATAGCCATCCATGACCGGCATGTTGCAGTCCATCAGCACCAGATCGAAGTCGCGGCTCTCCAATTGATCCAGCGCTTCGGCGCCGTGCGCGGCGACGATCACGTCGCAACCGAGTTTGCCCAGCATGCCCTTGGCCACCAGCTGGTTGACCGGGTTGTCCTCGACCAGCAGCACCCGCGCCCGGCGCTGCGCGAGGGTGGCATCGACCCGGGTATCGCTGGGGGTGTCGGTTTGCACCAGGAGGATTCGCTGCAAGGTCTGGTGTAGCGCATTGCGTGCCAAAGGACGGGCCTGCTGCTGCAAGGGGGCGAGGGCGCTGGCCTCTTCGCTGGGCAGGAAGCTGCCGTAAGCGGTCACCAGCAGGATCGGCGCGCGGATGGTGGGGCGCAGGTTGAACAGGCACTCGGGGCAATCGGTGATCAGCACATCGGGGTCCAGACCGAGCAATGAGTCATCGATCGTACGCTGTTGATAATCGAGCCCCCAACCAGGCAAAACACTTTTCAGCAGTTCCGCCAGGCCGCTGCCGGCGGCGGTAATTGCCACGATTTTGCCCTGCAGGGGGGGCGGGGCCAGTGCCCGGGTATGACTGGGCAGCGGCAGTTGCGCGCAGAACTGGCTGCCGAAACCGGCTTCAGAACTGATGGTGAGGCGACCTTGCATGGCTTCGCACAGGTTGTAGGTCAGGGCCAGGCCCAAGCCGGTGCCGCCGAATTGTCGGGTGATGCCGGCACCCGCCTGGGTGAAGGGCTGGAAGATCTTGACCTGCGCCTCCCGCGGGATGCCGATGCCCGTGTCGCAGACTTCGATGCTGACGCCATCCTTATAAGTCGACAGGCGCACATCGACCCGGCCGAAACGGGTGAACTTGAGCGCATTGGACAGCAGGTTGCTGACGATCTGCCGCACCCTTGTCGGATCGCCGAGCACCAGCGCAGGAAAGTCCGGGTCGATCAGGCAGGTCAGTTCGACACTCGGCGCGGCGTTCTGTGACAGCAGGTTGGCGGTGTCCTCGACCAGCGAGCCCAGGTCGAACGGGATGTGTTCGAGTTCGAGTTGGCCGGCGTCGAATTTCGACAGGTCGAGGATATCGTTGAGCAACTCCACCAGGACTTTGCCCGAGTCATGGGCGATGGCCAGCTGTTGCTGTTGCTCGGCATTCAGCGGGCCGTCCAGCGACAGCGCGATCATGCCCAGCAGGCCATTGAGGGGCGTGCGGATTTCGTGGCTCATGTTGGCCAGGAACACCGAGCGCGCTTCGGCCATGTCCAGGGCGGTGCTGCGAGCGACCTCCAGCTCCTGATTGGATTGACTGAGCCGGGCATTGATGGCCTTGAGCTCGGTCGTGCGCGCCGACACGATGTTTTCCAGCTGGGCAAGATAGTCGGTCAGGCGATTTTCGGCGTTGCGTCGCTGCTGGATTTCGGTGGCGATGTTTTCGAATTGCTGGTTGGCAACTTTCACCAGCACGCCGATTTCGTCGTTGGCGTGTCCCGCCGGGCATTCCAGCGACGTCGGCTCGGAGTTGCGTGGATCGCGGCCACTGAGTTCGCGGATGACCCGCACCAAGGGCTTGGTCAGCATCACGTAGAACAACGCCAGGAGGATGCCACTCAGCAGCAGGCTGCGGGCGAAACCGTTGATCAGGGTGACCTCGGCCCGGCGCAGGAAGCGGTAGCCGAATGAGTAAGTGTCGACGTCCAGTTGCAGGGTGCCCAGGGATTCGCCGGGCAAATGATCCAGGTACAGGCGGTCTTCGAACTGCCGATTGGCCCCGAATAGCAGGTCACTCAATACCCGATAGCCGCTTTGCAGGCCGGGACGCTTGACGTTGGCCAGGATATTGCCGTTGTTGTCGGTCAGCTTCGCGCCGATGATCGCGGGCGAGCGCAGCAAGCCCAGGGTCAGTTCCTGGGCGAGTTCGGCGTCGATGTTGTAGGCGATGCGCGAGGCGGGGTTGTGGCTGATTTCGAGCAGAGACAGTATTTCACGGTTGATGGAGGCGTCTTCGCTGGCATAATCGATGCCTATTTGCAGCACGCTGAGCAGCATACCCAGGACGAAACCGACCAGCACGGTGAGCCGCGCCTGTTTGTAAGACAGGCGGTTGGTGAACTTGATATCCATGGGGTGCTGAATCACTTCCGTTTTCCTTCGCTGCTCAAGCATAGTCGATCATGCAGGGTGTTCCCATGAGCCCTGCCATAGGGCGGTTGACCGTTCATCGAACGCTGTATGTCGTATCTGTATCGCCATCATTACTGTGAACGTGCCCGAGGAGAAGACGTGGATTCCCGATTGAATGCTTTTCTTGAACGTGCCGATGCCGTTCTGGCCCGTATCGAACCGCTGCTGCCCACCCCTCGGCAAGCCATCGACTGGACCCATTGCCTGGCTGCGCGCTGGCAGCGCGAGGGACGCAGCGGTTTTCTGCTGCCGCTGCAGGTCAGCCTGGACATGCGCCTGAGCGACCTGATCGGCGTCGATCGCCAGGTTGAGCAACTGGGGCGTAATACCCGCCAGTTCCTCGATGGCATGCCGGCCAACCATGCGCTGCTCTGGGGTTCGCGCGGCACCGGTAAATCGTCGCTGGTGCGCGCCTTGCTGGCCGAGCACGCCCAGGCCGGTCTGCGCCTGATTGAAATCGAGCGCGATCACCTGGCGGACTTGCCGCGGGTGGTCGAGCAGATCGCCAAGCTGCCGCAGCGTTTCGTGCTGTTCTGCGATGACCTGTCTTTCGAGTCGGGCGAAGGCGATTATCGCGTACTCAAGAGCGTACTCGACGGTTCGCTCGAACAGGCGCCGGACAACGTGTTGCTCTACGCCACGTCCAACCGTCGCCACCTGGTGCCGGAAAAGGAAAGCGATAACGAAAACTGGAAACGCGTCGATGGCGAATTGCACCCCAGCGAGGCGGTGGAAGACAAGATCGCCCTGTCGGACCGTTTCGGCCTGTGGCTGTCGTTCTATCCGTTCACCCAGGAGCACTTCCTGAACGTGGTCGAGCACTGGATCGGCCAGTTGGCCGACAAGGCCGGCCTGCCGTGGCAGCGCACCGAAGAGCTGGACATCCTCGCGGTGCGCTGGGCCACCGGGCGGGGCAATCGCAACGGACGTTGCGCGTATCAATTTGCCCGCTATTGGGTGGGGCTCAAACTGTTGGAGCACAAGGCATGATCGATTTACAAAACAGCGGCCAGGGGCTCGAGGGCTACGGCATGCTGCACGCGCAGCTGGAATCCTTGCTGGCAGACGAGCGCGATTTCATTGCCAACGCCGCGCAGTTTTCGGCGTTCCTGTTCAATCAGCTCGAGGGCTTGAACTGGGCCGGGTTCTACCTCAATCGTAACGAAGAGCTGGTGCTGGGCCCGTTTCAAGGGCAGATCGCCTGCGTGCGGATTCCGTTCGGTCGGGGTGTGTGCGGCACGGCAGCGGCGACCTTGCAGACCCAGCGGGTCGAAGACGTGCACGCGTTTGCCGGGCATATCGCCTGCGACAGTGCGTCGAACAGCGAACTGGTGGTGCCCCTGGTCAAGGACGGTCGCCTGATCGGCGTACTCGACCTCGACAGCCCGCAACTGGCGCGTTTCACCGCGCAGGATCAGGCCGGTATCGAGCAGCTGGCGGCTATCTTCCTGCGCCTGACCGACTGCTGATCAGCCTTTCAAGCCTGCCTTGACCAGCAGGCTTGAGGTATCCACGGCATCGATCTGCCCTGGATCGAGGAAGCGCCGGGCGTACTGCAGATAGATCTGTGCGTTGATGAACAGCTCGAACAACTGCGGGTCGATGTGCGCATCCCGGCACATGTTGGCCATGATGCCCAGCGCTTCGCTCAGGGTCTTGGCTTTCTTGTAGGGGCGGTCGGCGGCGGTCAGCGCCTCGAAGATATCGGCAATCGCCATCATCCGCGCCGGCAGGCTCATCTGCTCACGCTTCAAGCGTTTCGGATAACCCGTGCCGTCCATTTTTTCGTGGTGGCCGCCGGCGATCTCCGCGACATTGCCCAGGTGTTCGGGGAAGGGCAGTTGGCTGAGCATCAGGATCGTCTGCACCATGTGGTGGTTGATGATGTAGCGCTCCTCAGAGGTCAAGGTGCCTCGGGTTATGCTCAGGTTGTAGAGTTCGCCGCGGTTGTACTTGTAGCGCGGGACATCGAGCTTGAAACCCCAGGGGTTGTCCTCGGCAATCAATTCGGCTTCGGCGCGTTCGAACAGATGCTCGGGCCGGTCCGCCAGCAACGCCTCGCGGACCGGCAGCGTGGGTGCCGGCGTACGCGCCTGGCGCTGGTTTTCTTCCCAGGAAACACCCAGCCGGTCATCCAGGGTTCGCATCCAGGTGCGATGCGCGATGCTGCGCAGGCGCTGCAGGTCGGCTTCGGCCATGGCCTCGCCGCCCAGGTTGCAGCGGGCGATGAAGGCGAAATCGTCATTGAGCGCCGTCAGGCTGGCCTCTCGCTGTTGCGCCAGCTGTTGCTCGTTGCCACCTTGGGCAATGGCTTGCCAATAGTCGATCCAGGCATCGCGCTTGAGCACTTCGAAGCGGGTGCGTATTTCGTGGATGCGGTCGTTCAGGGTTTCCAGTTTGGTGGCTTTGTCGACCACGTATTCCGGGGTCGTCACCTTGCCGCAGTCGTGCAGCCAGGCGGCGATGTGCAGCGCCTCCCACTCATCGTCCGTGGGCTGATAGCCGCGAAAGGCCGGGTCCTGGCTGGCGGCCGCCGCCTGGGCGAGCATCAGTGTCAGGGCCGGGACTCGCTGGCAATGGCCACCGGTGTAGGGGCTCTTGGCATCTATCGCGCCGGCCAGCAGTTTGATGAAGGCGTCCAGCAGCTGTTTTTGCCGGTCTTGCAAGCGCTGGCTTTCGATACTCACGGCGGCCGCACCGGACACCGCCTGCAGGAACGCGATGCGGTCGGGACGCAGTTTGTCCAGGTCGCTCTGGTTGCCGCTGTCGGCCAGCAGAAACACCAGCAGGCCGACGGTTTCGTTGTGACGATTGTGCAAGCGGATGCCGATCAGGTGAACCCGGGGACAGGCCATGGCCAGCAGGACTTTCTGCAGGTCTCCCGCCTGTTCGAAGCCCAGGTGGGAGACGACGTTGTCGGCCGTCGATAGCTGCTGCAGCCAGGCGGGGCTGTGCGCATCATGAAGCCCGTGTGCGCTGAGGTCGAAAGACGACAGAGTTTGTGCCGTGTCGTTGATCACCAGGCCCTGGGGTTCCATAAGATCGCCATCCCCTTCGCGCAGGTAGATCAGGCCGGCCTGGGCCTGGCCAATCCTGACCGTTTCAAACAGCACCCGCTGCAGCAATGGGGCAAACCGGGTCTCGGCGCTCAGGCTGTCGGTGATCTGGAAGAAGCTCGCCAGGGTGTCTTTCATGCGCGCCATGGACAGGCTCAACTGGTCGACCTCGAGCACCGGAGAGCGGCGGGCGGCGGGAAAATTGAAATCGAAGCTGCGAATGGCATCCGCCTCCTGCACCAGGGCGCGCAGGGGCTTGACCAGGATCCTGGACGTCAGCCAGCCCAGCGGCACGCACAACAGCAGGGTCGCCAGGGTAATCAGTGCGCCTTGCCAGCGCATGCGATAGGCGTCGGCAAGCAATTCATCTTCCGGTACCAGCGTCGCCAGTTGCAGCCCCTGGGGGCCGCCTTCCTGCATGCTGCTGCGGGCAACGATCCAGCTACGGCCCATGGCCGTCAGGCGATTGCCGGCCCCGGGGCTGTCGAGCAGTGTTTTCAGCGCGGGACTCAGGTCGGCGGCCTTGGCCAGGCGGGCGGTTTGATCGTCGACGATCAGGCGACGACTGTCGGGATAAGCGATGGCATTGCCCTGGGCATCGAACAGGACGATCTCGGTCGCCGGTGTCACCACATGTTTGGCCAAGGTGGCCGAGAGCTCGGCCAGGGTCAGGTCGGCAGCGATCACCGCATGCTCGCCGCTACGCCGTGCCAGGGTGGTGCCGACATGGTGGGTCGAGAAAAAGACGTAGGGTTCGGTGGTGATCTGGTCGACATCCTGGCTGGCACTGGTGAACCAGGCCCGGCTACGCGGATCATAGGTTTCGTCGAGATTGTCCTGACGACCGAGGAGCGTCAGGTCCTGATCGAAAAACAAGGATTGCGAATGCACCTGGCCGCTGCTGTTTCGCTCGATGCTCCATACCTGGTAGGCCGCGGTATCCGGGGCCTTGAGCAGCGCTTTCAGGTCTGGCGTGCGCAGCGGGCGAACCATGAAAAAGTCACCGTTGTCGTATCCCAGGTACAACGAAGCCAGGTCGGGGTTGTCCTTGAGCGACTGGCTGAAAGGCCGGAGCAGCGCCAGGCGCTGTTGCAGGTCGAGGGCCTGGGCTGCGGGGTTGTGCCGCAACAGGCTCAGCAGGTGTCGAATCGGCTCATAGGTGGCGTGCAGGTCCAGGCGCACATCCTGCTCGATTCGACTGAACAGCTTTTCGCTGCTCGAAAGAATGATCTGAGTGGTTTGCCGGTAGTGGAAAATGCCCAGCACGACCCCGGTCAGCAACAGCAGCAAAGTGAACATCACGCTGATATGAACGTGCAGGGGAAATCGCCGTTGATCCGGGCGCAGTGGGCTGGGCATGCAGGTCACTCCGTGATGGTTAACACACTGCTCCGGGTCCAAGCATAGTTAAGGCTCGGGTATTGTGCCTTTGTCGTTTTGTCCGATTTGTTGCAGCAATGCCTGTTCCAGTTCGAGCAGGGCGCGCTCCACGGCGTCGCAGTATTTGGCAACGTTCTCAGGGGAGAAGCGCTCATGGCAGGTGGCTTCGAGCGCCTCGCAGCTGTCGATCAACCGGGTGGCCTGAACGATTCGGGCGGCGCCCTTGATTTTATGGGCTATGTCGAGAAAGGCCTGCGGGTCCGGGGTGTCGGACAGTGCCAGCAGTTCCTGTCGATCCAGGCGGTTGCTGTTCAACAGTTCGGTCAGCAGGCGCAGGTCCAGCGCCGGGTCGCCCCCGGTCAACAAATGCAAGCCTTGCAGGCTGAAGGCCGGGGCCACGACCCTGGGCTTGATTTCCTTTATTCCCTTGATGCCCGTGACCCATTGACTCAAGGCGGCCAGGGACAGGGGCTTGAACAGGCAGTCGTCCATCCCGGCCTGTTTGCAGCGTTGAACTTCTTCCGGCTGAGCGTTGGCGGTAAAGCCCAGGAGGGTGCAGCGCGGCTGTTGAGTGTGTTGTTCGTGTCGACGAATGGCCTGGGCCAGTTCATACCCATTCATGACTGGCATGTTGCAATCGGCGACCACCAGGTCGAAGGCGGCGGATTTCCATGCGTCCAATCCAGCCTGGCCGTCCGCCGCGACGCTGAATCGATGACCCAGGAACTCAAGCTGCTGGCACATCAGCAAGCGATTGGCCGCGTGGTCGTCGACCACCAGCACATTCAAGGGGATTGTCGCGCAGTAGATGGGAGGCTCGGCGGTTTGCACCCTGGAGTCGCGAGGCAGTGTGGATAACGGCAACGAAATCCTTACCCGGGTACCGACGCCCGGCTGGCTGCTCAACTGCAGGCTGCCGTTCATCATTTCGCACAGGCTGCGACTGATCACCAGTCCAAGCCCGGCACCGCCCCGTGCCGACTGCCCGGTATTGGCGGCTTGAGCGAAAGGTTCGAACAGGCGTTGCTGATCCTCATGACTGATCCCCGGGCCGCTGTCTTCGACCAGCAACAGCATGTGCGCCCGGTCAGCCTCGCTGCTCAGGTCCAGGGTCACAATAATCCTGACCTGGCCGTGCTCGGTAAACTTGATGGCATTGCTGACCAGGTTCGACAACACCTGCTTGAAGCGCAGGGGATCGAGCAACACGTCGATAGCCGGATTGGCCGGGTTGAATTGCAGTTGCAACTCGAGTCCCTTTTGCCGGGCCAGCCCATCGAAGATACGCGCTACCGACGCCACGATTTCCTCCGGGTTGACCCGTTCCGGGTTCAGGCTCAGGTGCCCGGACTCGATGCGCGCAATATCGAGAATGTCCCCGATCAGTTCCAGCAGGTCCTTTGCCGAGTGGTACGCCACATCAATGGCGGGACGATCCGGGTGGTGTTGTTCGATGCGCTTGAGCGTCAGTTCGAGCATGCCGATGACGGCATTCATCGGGGTGCGGATTTCATGGCTCATGGTGGCCAGGAACGTGCTCTTGGCCCGGTTGGCTTCGTCGGCGCGCTCTTTGGCGCAACGCAGGTCATCGAACAACTGCCGCCGTTCGCTGATGTCGATCCAGCCGCCAATGATGCCTTGCACCTCACCGCTCGAGTCGCGGTAGGGAAGAATCCAGTGATAGATGGTCAACCGGCGACCGCCAATGTGCAGCGCACGGTCAAGGATCATCGGCGTGCCTTCGGCCACCACACGCTGGTAATCGGCCTGGTACTCGCGCGCTTCGAAGGCGTTACTCATGGTGCCCTGGATCACGCTTTTGCCGATCACGTCTTCGCGTTTTGCGTTAAAGGCGCGCAGGTAGCTGTCGTTGCAACTTTGCAGCAGTCCTTGACGATCACGCACATAGATCGGGTGAGGCGTGCCGTTGACCAGTGAACGCATGAACTCGAATTGATCGTTCAGCGCTCGTTCGGCCGCCTTGCGCTGGTTGATCTGGCGCCGCATGTAGGCGTTCCAGGTCACGGAGATCAGCAAGAGCAAGCCGGCGCCGATCACGATCTGATAGAACACCCGCTGATATTGGCGCCAGGTGTTTTGCGAGGAGGCCGAATAGCCGCGCCAGCGACTGTTGATGACGCCCAGCTCCTGCGGCGCGATGCTCAACAGTGCCTTGTTGAGGATGTCATTGAGTTCCTTGGCCTCGCGCCCCGTTGCCAGGGAGAACGCCGCCTGCTGGGTGCCTATGGTGGTGCTGATTTGCAGCTCGGTTTCGAACAGTTGCGAGGCGATGAAGTAGTTGGCGATCACCAGTGAATTCACCGCTCCTTCAACCCGGCCTTCGGCGAGCATTTCCACGGCGCTGAAGGCGTCCGGGGTCTGGATCAACCTGATCTGCGGGAACTCGCTGCGCAGATAGTCCATAAGCGGGTTGCCGCGGGCAATGGCCAGGCTTTTGTTCTTGAGCTGTGCAAGGTTTGTCGGACTGTCGTGCGCCTTGCGTGTCAGCAGGACATAGGAGTTCTGCAGGTACGGGCGGGTAAAGTTCAGCAAGGTATCCCGTTGTGCACTAGGGAGCATCGCGGCGATCAGATCGGCTTGATCGGTGTTGATTCGCTTGATCATGTCGCTGTCGCTACGGCTGCGCTGAACGTCGAAGCGCAGGCCGGTGCGCAATCTGATCAGCTCAAGCAAATCCGCGGCAATCCCGCGAAAGTTACCGGCACTGTCAAAAAACGTCAGCGGCGCATAGGCCTCATTGACGACCACCCGGACCACTGGATGTTGCGCCAGCCAGCGCTCCTCACTGTAACTGAGCTGCAGTTTTTGATCGGTGAGCAGGATATCGCTCCCGGCGCTCCAGCGTTTGGCGATGTTTTCCCGTTCGCTGGCGGGGATGGCCATGAGCGTCGTATTGATGATGGCGAGCAGTTGAGGATTGTTCCTGTGCACGGCAAAGCTGAAACCATGGGCTTCGTGCTTGCCGAAACTGGCCATGCGAATGTTGTTCAGATAACCCTTGTTGATCATGTAATGGGTTGAAATGGTGTCGCCGAGAAAAACATCGGCCTGGCCGAAAGCCACTGCATTGATCGCGTTCTGGTAGGACGGGTAGGCGTCGATGATTGCCTTCGGGTAAAGGGCCTTGACCTCCTCCAGGGGCAGGTAGTGATACACCATGCTGAGCCGCAAACCGGCCAGGCCATCATTGAGCGGCCGGGTTTCGCCTTCACGTGTCACCAGCACCGGTTGATCGACCGCATAGGGTGTGGAAAGCGCGATGTCGTCATTGTTCGCTTCGAATCCGTTGGCGGTGCCCAGCAGGTCGACCTCGCCTTTTTCGAGCGCTTCGATCGCCGCTCCCCGGGAGGCGAAGCGTTGAACCTTGACGGGCAGGCCGAGGGCCTCGCCGAGTATGCCCGCGTAGTCGGCGGTAAACCCTTCATATTCACGGCCGCTGCTGGTCAGGTCGAAAGGGGGGTAGTCGGGTGCCGAGGTGCCGAGGATCAGCTCACGTTTACCCTCGACCCATTGTCGTTGTGATTGATCCAGCTGGACTTCCAGGTGCAGGGGCGCTGAACGACTGAGCAAGGCGTATTGTTCATGCTCCTGCGCGGCGTACAGCTCGGTGCACAGGCACAAGCCCGTGGACATGATCAGCAGATAGTCCTTCAAGCGGCTGGGCATTCTGTGCCTCACACTAACGCGTTACGTTTTGCCATCTCGATGAGTTCAACCAGGGATTTGGCCTTGAGTTTCTGCATGAGTCGTTTTTTATAAGTGCTGACGGTCTTGTTACTCAGGAACATGCCTTTGGCGATTTCCTTGTTACTGCGACCCTGGGCAAAAAGTTGCAATACCATGAGTTCCCGGTCATTGACTGACTTGAACAGTTCAAGTTCGGCGCACCGCGCTTCGTCACCACGGGCAGGGTTCAAGGCTTCACTGGGAAAGTAGTTATAACCGGACAGTACCGCTTTGATGGCGCTCACCAGCTCACTTAGATCTTCCTGTTTGCATACATAACCCGAGGCACCGGATTGCATGCAGCGGATACCGAATAATGTCGGGCATTGTGCAGTCAATACCAGGATTCTCAGGGGTGTACTCATTGCGTTGAAACGGGCAAGCACTTCCAGGCCATCCAGTTTGGGAATGCTGATATCGAGAATGACCAGGTCGGGCATGCATTCACGCACCATCTGCATGGCATCGACACCATTATCGGTTTCACCGACGACCTTGTAGCCCTCGTGTTCCAGCAACATGCGAACGGCAAGGCGGATGACAGGATGATCGTCGACAATAAAAACGGAGTTCATAATCAAATCCCTGCGAGCTCGGATAAAGCGCGCACCTTAGCTCAGATAGTTAGGGGGACGTATGAACTGACGGGTCTGTCGTAGCAATATAGGAATGTTCCTACATGCGAAAAGGAAATGGATTACGTGTCAACCGGTATTTTTTGGTAAGTTGCCACAAAAGATGTTGCTGTTTAGTTATTGGGAGCAGGGTGGTGATATGTGGGTTACACACTTTTTAAAGGCGCTTGGTTGCAGGGTGACGGTATCAGTTTCAATAAGTATCTCAGCTCGCACTGTTTTAATGGTTTGATCAAGCAGCCAAGTAATGGCAGTCCATTGACGAGGGCCAGATTTTCAAGTTCGCCCAATTCATTGGATGTCAGGCTGCTTAAAAGTATGGCCTGCTTGATCAGCCCCTGGTGGCTGGCGATTGATATCAGGTCGATGCCGCAAACGTCGGGCAGGCATTGGTCGCATAACAGGATGTCGAAGGGCTGCTCGGCGCTGAGCATGTGGTGCAAGGCGCTCCTGGCACAATCGCTGGTGGTCAAGTGAGTGAAGCCGTACAACGAGAATCATTAGATTTTGAATCGAGGGTGTGATTTAGAGCTGCTGGAAGGGGTGGTTGGATCATTAATTTGAAATAAAAAGCCAATAGATCCTGAATTTTCAAGGTCTCGGTCCATTTAATTGTGAATTTATTTGGTGATAATATTTTCAAGGTGTTATACGTACTTCAACTAAAAGCTAGTTTCAACATAAGCAATTGGGAGGCCGGTTCGTACTTCGCACAAATATTAAGCTGCGCAAAGGCGAACGAAAGCCCTTCGACTGAACTGTTTCAAAGCGTATAGGCCATTAATACTATCTAACATTTGGCTGGAGTGGCTTTAGAGAGTGGCCAGGGGGAGCGCGCTGGAAAGCAATCTCAACTCAATCCCCGTGAGATTGCGCGGGTACTGTGGGCTGAGTTGCTAAAAAAGGGGGTAGATTCCAATGGCAGGTTTTGGAATTTGATTGGTCTAGGGAGTTTCAGATTGCAAAAGGACGTCAGATAGATTGTATAAAGACATTTTGGGGCAGTAAGCAGGGTTGTCCGAGTCAATTGGTATAATAAAACCGTTTTTTATCAAACTGCGGAAGCTATAAGTGGAAAGGTGCGCATGGGAGATAACTGCACATGCGGGAACGTAAAGCATAAGTTGGCGTTCGATCTCTTTCGATATAATGGAATGGTAAAATTTTTGTGTGCCAATGATAACTGGTTTAGTAGCATTGATATGTTCAAATCTTCTCCCGAGAAGGTTGCAATCAATGTTTAGGTGTTTTGCCAGTTCCACATTGGTTTTGTACTGGTCGCGCCATTGAACAAGAATATTCATCGCCGTTTCTGGCTGCGCAAAAGTTTTGGTCTGGGCGTTGTAAAGTGAGTTGAGTTCCTCGATGATGTTTTTATCCAAGATTGTGTATAAGGTACGTCGTTCGATGTTGAGGACGTCCGCAAAGTGCCAGGCAGAAGTCGGGCCTCTGGCCAAGGTTCTAATGTGTTTTGGCTTGTTTGCGCGTATTTTCAACAGTCTTTGTATATCATCAGTTATATTCTGTCGCTGATAGACGTAGGGCAAGTCAGCAATGTTTGGGTCGCCAGATGATGCTGAGATTCCTGCATGTTTTAATATAGCGCGTATTGTGAATATGTTTAGTGAGTATGTCCGTGATAGGAGGTTCTCTGTTATATATTGCTGAGCGAAGTGATCCAATGCGTCTTTGCTAATCAGAATACTATCTCTTTTTCCAAAAATGATTCCGTCATGAAAATATCCAGCGTCTATGAGCTTCCTGATTTTTGTAGCTGAAAGACGGTGGGTGAGTTGGATCTCTTCGATGCTTTCAAACTCTTCTCTTAAGTGTGTCTCCGGGATCGGAACCCTAGTCCTTTCTTCAATGCTGTTTTTGATCGATCTACAAATATTATTACGTTTGTAAAATACTCTGTCAGAAATGGTGATTTTTTCAAATTTATGATTTGTGATAATTGATCGAGTTATTTCTCTATTCGTTTGCAATACGGAACACAGTTCGTTAAAAGTAAAAGCGATCGCACCGCAGCAGTTATTTTCTGAGCAATCGCATTGATTGGTTGATCGCAGCGTTGATACAAAATTATTGGCTGTGTCACGGATCCACTGATCTCGACTAAGCATCCATGGCGATAATATAGTCTTAGGGCTAAGGTTAGGATGATTTTTGATTTTGGTAGCAATATAAAAATGAAAATAATTTTTATGTTTTTCTGCGATATTGGTGGCGAGAATCAGCTCGTTATCTATTTTTTTCGAGGTTAATAGCGGATATTTAAGGCAGTCGATGGCCGCGAAAAAACGATCTGTTGCATCCTGATCGCCAGAAATAAATAAATTTAGAAAGTTTAGCGGGCCGATATCGTCAGAGTGAACAGTTTCGGCGAGGCGTAAATCATAGTGGCACCTACAATAGGGGCCATTGACGGATGACCAGTCATATTTTTTTTCGCACGCCGGGCAGCTATTAAGGTACTCCACCTGGTGATAGGGGCACACCTTTATAAACTCAATATCTTGAATAAATCTCCAGTACCCTTCTTGAAGACACAGAGGGCAAAAATGAGCTCTAAATCGACATGCGCTTGATGGTATCGTCATCCCAGCAATATTTATACGATGCGTTGATTTGAGTTGCAACGATTGGAAATAAAAAATATCGTACTCTGAATAGGGGTTATCGTTGTTTTTTAGGAAAAAATTACTGAGTTGCTGATCGTTAAATAGATTGTTAAATCCAATATATACGTTGTGTCCGATGGATCGTGCGAAAGACCTGGCGTTGCTATAGCCATTGTGAAACGCAGCTCTTGAGAATAAACTGGAAGGGCTTTCATTGGGATAAGGCTTAGGCCAAAATATAAGATTAAGCATTTTCAAGTTCTTCAATTTTTTGTTTGATTAGCGACCACGGCAACTTAAATGGATTGATATATTTAAGCTCCGGGGCCATTTTATTGAGTTTGTCTGCCGCGTAGATGCAGTCGCTAGGAATAACCGTATGATCACCGCGGGTTGCCGCGGCAAGCATGATCTCAAGCAGAATGGTTCTGAGTTCTCGCATGTTTCCGTGAGTATGAAGATATAAGGCCCCTGAAATTTGACTGTCTGTTATATGCAATGGTGTGGTAAATTCGCCGAAACGATTCATTTCTAAGTTTAGCTTGGAAAGTATGGATACAAATATTTCATCGTATCTAATATTGTGCAATCGGGCTCGGTACGGGTAGCGCCCATCCAATTCTTCATATTGGTTAATCAAAGATTCTGCTTTGGATTTACCGGACAGAATAATTGGTATACCCGTAGTGTTGGCAATATACTTGATCCATTTACAGACGTTTTTCCAGGTTTTTTCGGCGCCGCGATTAAGGAGATCGTGAATATCATCGATAATAATCAATCGGGTTTCACAAGTTATCAGCAACCGAAAGAGTCTATTTTGATGCGTTGACAGTTTGCCAGTTTCAGGGTCGTCACCGAGTTGTTTCAGCATCTCGATGCATAGATCATTTATCGAGTAGGTTGCTGGTACTGCACAGTCAAAGGCATGAACTTGTTTCGTGCATCCGGTATCACAGTAAATCGTTTGTTTCCCGCCAACGATATTAATCATATGTGCACATGCGGTGCTTTTCCCGGTGCCGGATTCACCGATCAACAGCGTTGAACAAGGTTCGCCTCGAAGATACGTAGCGTCCATTCCGTGAAGCATAGTTTCAATTGCAGCAGAATATTGGGGGTGCATGACTATAGTTTTTTTAAACTCTAGTATCTTCATTTGCATAGCAGTGGATAAAGTCATGGTGTCACCTATGGAAGAATATAGGTCGGGAATTCATCTAATTGTGTTGGGGTAATTTCGTTGACAGATGTTAATGGCAGTTGAGCAGCGCTTGTGGTTTCTATTTGTGCATTTGAGATTTCTGCTTGTTTATATGTCTTTGATATTCCTAATCTTTCTGCTGCTTGTAGCAGTTTTTTATCTTGTCGACTTGGATTGCGTGATTTTGATTTTGCGTTGAATTTGATTTCCCATATCATGTCGTAAATTTCCAGCAGGGCTTGGCGTGCCAAGTTTGCGTCAAATTTCTTTTCGTCTAATTTTAGTTGTTTCTGTACAAGTTCATGTGCATACAGTGTCAGGTTGTTTTGATAGAGAGGGGCGGTTGCATAGGCTTCGAACAGTTCGGTAGGTTTGTCTGGGTGAGCCACCCAAACAGTTGAAAGGTCAGTAATATCAAGATAAACCGTTGCTTTTTGTTTTGCGCTTAATCGGGCAGCTATGTCTGGTAGAGCGGGACCGGTCCAGGAGAGATTCGAATGTTGAACTCGGCCGTTATTTATGCGTTTATGTAACGGTAGTCGGAAAAGACCGTTGAGTGCTGCTGACGTATAGCGCTCAGGTGGCAATTGATTGCATAGCGCGGAAGCCCATGCTTCGTTTGGTGACGTGCGAATTGTCTGGTGGTATTCGTTGTGGTAGACGCCATAAACAAAGCGATCAAAAATCTGAACAAGCTCGCTAAGCTGAAAACAGGCACCGTTTTCAGAGCTGTAAAAATTTCCAATGACGGGATTAGACCCTGTGGAACCCTCCATCGCGTGAGTGAGTTGAGTGTTAAGTGTGCCAAAGAAACGCTCGACTATTGCTTTGGCATTAGGTGTACCAGGAGGTGCGTAGTGAATATTGATACAAAGTAAATGTCCGACATTTTGGACTGAGCCGTTGGCGGCCTCTGCGCCATTATCAACGGTGATTTCCACCGTTCGACCACCGTAACGCGATTCGTCTTCAGATGATAATGCCATGCGAAGTGATTTTAGGAATTTTTCAGCACATGGGGGCGTGAGCGAGAGTTCGTATCCGATGATGTAACGTGTGGACACTTCTACTAAGACATGTAACCAAGGGCGCCCGAGAATTCTACCTATATGGTCAACGATCAGAATGTCCATTTCATGTGAGTCGCCTTGGACGAGTCTCAACAATACATTCGAGGGGTTTTGTTTTGTGCTGTAGTTGTTGCTTTTCTCCGCTTGCTTTCGCCCAAGCTGTTTAATGTCTTTGTAATATTCATTGATGCGTTTAATGTGTCTTTTGACAGTGGATGTCGATGGTACGTCAATTTTTATCGTCGAATAGACACTGCGGGTATCATTCTCATTGTCGATATACGCGTGAATAAGCTTCTGCAGTGTTTTTATGGTTGGATGTTTAGGTTGCAAATAAAATTTATGGATGAAGTCTGATATTATTGTGTCTGTCTCTGAGCTAAGTTTTTTCCCTCGAGCTCGACGGCTGGGAGCTTTGATCAGCGACGCTAAACTAAAATTGGACTCACGGTAAATTCGACACCACGTATAAAGGGAAGTGTAGCAAGGCGGTTTGTCGTTGTTATAAAGCTTCGCCAGGCGCGCTGCTTCTATTTCAACCTCACTCTTTGGTAATGGGCCTTGAAAATATTCATTAAGCCCTCTGACATAATAAATTTTTCGTTGTGCCGCCATCTGCTGTTTTGTTGAAAGGCACTGCAGGCAAATTTCATAGGACTGGTCGATGAGGGCCGACGCATGCAGTCGGATTTCGCCCTTCAAGGCTAAAGCGTTAAATAATTCTGGGCTGAAGAATAGTGGGTGTTTACTCTGTACTGAGCGGAGCGAGATTCGAGTTGTTTCGATCGTGATTACTTCATATACCTTTCCATAAAGATTGTATTGGCTGCCGGGGTGAATTATGGGGTAGGTATCCATGACTACTCTCATGTTTGAGTTTTATGCCGTGGAAATGGAGATATTCCGTATGTTTCAATATGCCGATTAAGCAGCGATTTATACTATAATACGCTTTTAAGGCTCTTGAATTTTCGGTTTGAATAACGGCGTGTTCAAGGTGAGTGTGTTACGGAGATCAAAATTGAGCTGTTGATCAAATATAGCGGCGCATATTGCCCTTAATGATGGATGTGACTCGTGCGAAAGCAGCAGTGAGATCGAGAGCGGCCCCGTCCATGTGCAGAGACAACTCATGAGTTGCCGTTGCTCATAGTCTGTGACCCGGTGCGAACGCGAGTATAGGAGTGCGAGATTATCTAGGGTTCCATCCTTAGCAAACTCAGCCAGGTTGAATGTTTCAAAGCCATAGCCCAGCATGGCCGCCGCAGTTGCGAAACTGTCTAATACGGAGTGATAGTGGCTGGAGAGTTCTGACAGGCTTCCCTTCAACTCAATAAAGTAAGCGTGGCCGTCATCGCATTGAACAAAAAAGTCTGGCGTATATTGACAAGATTTTTTGGTGGGGTCATACCTGTAACTGACGGGTTGTATGTAATATTGAGTGACGTGGTGTTGATACTCCAAAAGCCAACACATATAGGCTTCGTTGTGACTCTCGCAGATGAGTTGGACGTGATTTTTTCTCGATGGAAAGTAGACCAACGATTTGCCGAAGCGTTTTTTACGTACGTCGCGTGCAGGGGCTGCATGCGAAGGCCGCCAGTTTCGATCAAGCATGATGACCACCCTCTGGTTTCATGATGAAGCGATGACCGTATTAAGTTGTTTCGCGTTATCGTCGCGTGTTCTCTGTAGTAAATGTCCTCTAAGAGCTTGGGCGTTTTTCCATCTCTTGTTGACGGTTGAGAGGCGGGTCTCGAGAACTAAAATTTTCAAGGATTCAACAAATGCTAAACACTCGTCCCTCTAGAGAAATAAAAAATTGGTTTAAATACCTCTCATTTGAATGGCTATGAAATGATATTTGATCTTAAATGACTCTCCTTTAATAGTGGCTGATGGTAATGGTTGCTTTTGCTTCATGAGGATAAATGTACTCCTGGTTCATTCTTTTTTCTACTGGTAAACGATGATTGTTACAATTTTCAAAAATATCAATAAATAGAACGAGTTATATTGCTTTGTGTGTAAGTTATTTACCTTAGTTGGTAAAAGTTTACCTTAGTTGGTAAATGCTTTACGGTGCCAGTGATCAATGTTCGTTTTCAAGCGTGCCAAAAAGTGTTGACACTTCGGATGGTGGTGATGGCACCGATCGGCTGGCGTTTGCGGACCGGTCTGGAGAGTGGCTTGGTGCGGTGCTCATGCTGTAAAGGTAAGCTGACGTGAGTTTGCGCCTGGGGCGGCTATTCCTTAGCGACCATTGATTGACCATTGATGTGTTTCGCTTAGATCAACCGACGACTCGATGTATGGGCCTAGCACCGCGTTCGGTTGGGAGCATTACTGGACGTGATTTATTGCAGGAATCTGTTTCGCCGCTTCCCGCTTTGAAAGTTAAAGGGCTTCGTTCAGATAAACTAGACACTGAATTCGATTTACTGCTCCCGCTGTAGTTGACTGGTTAGTCACAGGCTTAGTTTAATTTAGCTGTGTTCAGTATTTTTTGTGCTTGTCCCACTTTTTATCATATGTTTCATTCGCTTTTTTGAAGAGGGTTCGTATATCGGAGATAGATGGTTTTAATTCAGAGAGTGGTGTGTTGGTCTTATTTGTTTCTGAGGAGAATGGCTATGTAAACCGATTTTATCTCAGGTGCGTCGCAATCTGCGACTTCGCAGTTAGTTGGTAAGTTGATGCTTAATTGAAGATGTTGCTTGGCAGCGTTAGATAAGGCGGCTAGTTGATTTTTTGGCTTTGTAATAACACCTTTTATCTCATAGCAGTTTTATTGTTTGTGTAGCAGTCGCTGTATGTTTAATCGTCGTTCCTCTCTTTATATCTGCTGAGCCGTTTACTTTCGCGGGCCCGCTCACCTTGAATATTTGCGAGCAAGAGCTGCACTAAGACCAAGTCAGTTGCTTATTGGGCATCGCTAGCGCTGGTTTTTGCAAAATGCAAGTGCCACATGTTATTGCCGGTGATTTGGCGTGTCCTTCGGAGCACTCAACCACCTGTGCGAATGCTTACGACACCAGTAGCCAAGCGCTAGCATTGTGCCATCAACCTTGTTTGATTTTTACCTCAACGTGTATTGATGTCTTTATGCCATACACAATACTTTTTTTAGCTGTAGTACGTTGCATGTAATTACAGTGTACAAAGTTTTTGATCGAACGCTAGTTTGTAAGGCTTGTTGATGCGGGATAATCTAAAGTTATCCATGGTGATGACCGTTCATCGGGTTAAGAGGCGCGACTTGGGTATCATTTGAATGCGAGGGAAGTGATTTCTTGGGTTCTGGACCGTCCACCTCACTGCTTTCAGCCGCGATAATCTCAACCTGCTTTTTCATACTTTTTTATGTCGGTCGGCCATGTATCGCGCCTGTTCTCGCAGTAGCCGGCGACACTCTCTACGTACAATAATACGATACAGAGACAAAGTATGCCGGTGTCTTTTAGTGATGCGGCCAATGGGTATGTGGCCGGTGCTTAGTTGGGCGCCCGCATCGCGATTTGAGGCCAGTAAGCTGGCGATTCCCTGCGGTTTGTTCTCGCGCTGATCGGAATGCTGCGCAATATTGGGCGAGGAGGGGCACGCTGGGATGGCACAGATCGCGGGATCTAGACAGGGATTGCCGCGTGGGGGCCACCCGTGCCTTGAGCGCACTAGGAATTCCGCTGGTGTCATTTGCTTGAGGCTTGCAGTATGTTGGAGTTCACTATTGCCAGCACGGTTGCCACGGCCACTGCAAAGGCGTTGGCCGCAATGTTGTGAGCGGTCGGGTGAAGCACTGAGCTCCACTCAAGGCGGGTGTCGCAAGATGACTGATCAGCCCTTAAAGTTCGGGACCTACCAGTGGTTTGAAGAAACCTCAGAGGAGCTGCCACTCGATCCGAGTGAGATCGAGGTGCGCCTGGCCATCGCCGAGTTCGTGATTCGCCGCGTTGCCGGCACCCCCGCCGGAGAAGACATTTTCAATGGTTTGATCAAACTCTTCGAAAACCGTTACCCCCACCACAAACTGCTCTCGCATTATTTGATCCGTCCAGGATGTTTGGTGCCGGAAGCCGAGGACGTTGCAGCCGAGGCAGAGGAGGTCAGCCTGGGGTTCGGCGCACTGGATAAAAAACTCCGGGATAACCTCGTCCATCCAGAGGAAAGCTTAGAGCCGTCTGACCCGCTCGCGGGAGCAAACTTGGTTTTGACTGCTGGCGGGCGGCATCGTCGGAAGAAGTGATTCCCCGGTCATCGCAGGTGACGCAATGATTAGACAGACGATGCTTCAACCCACGAGAGTCGTTGCGCTCGTCACCTTTGTTTCCTGTGCGGCGTTGGCTAGACAGTGTGGCGGCTGTCCAACGGTTTCACTCCGGCGTCATCATCAGCGCGAGGGTCATCTTGATGAATTCTTCGTTGCGGTCGATCGCCATCAGCGCACTGCGAACGTTATCCGCTACTTCAGCCGCGCCGCGTTGCTCTACCCAGTTTGACAGTTCCATGATGGCGGCTTCCAGCGCGAGCTGGTTTTCGTTGATCTTGAACAGCAGAGACGGCAGCAGGTCTGAGTGGGGCATCGTAGTTCCTCCGTGGAGAGGAAAGCATAGCAGTGGGGAATAGCACAGCGCATTAGTTCACCGCTCGTGCGATTTATGGCGAAAGGCTGCAATTGAGACAGGATCGGCGGGTCATCACCGCCTGATCAAGGTGTCAAAGCCAGTGCGGTATCGAGCGCCATGAGTCGCGGCTGACGGTTTGAGTGGACCCTTTTTTCACCGAGGTCACTCCAGTGTTCATTCCTTTTCGTCGAGACTGCTAAATCGTTGTGGCCTTGGAATGGGAGCATTGCCGCGTAAGGCCGCTTTGATGAACTCGGCCGTCCGTTCAAGGGTTTCTTGATCGGCCGCGTACACCGCTCCTACCTGCCTATCCCTGGCTCTTCGTTTGACCTCGAGTATCTCCTCAACGCTGGAGCTCTTCGAACACTTGTTGTCATCGCTCATAAAGCTAACCTCGCTCAGAGGATGCTGGGGCGAGCTTACAAACTGATCCTATTGCACATTCTGCTGACGACCTAGGCAAGAAGAGGGTAGGTACCGGGTGCAAAGCTTTTTGGTACAACGGGCGATCTTGTCTCTCCGTTGCAGACAGAGGAGCTGCGTCCCAATCGTAGCGAATTATTTTTTGAAGCGAGTGCTTATGGGGAATAGCAACTTTGTATGAAGTGCAGATCGCGACGCAGAGGTGAGTGTGCCGCCACGGCGTGTGGGATCGTGGCGATAGTTTTGCGGACCACCACCCGCGGACTCATCAGCAGCGTTAGTGAAGTCTTCGGCCCGTTGGAAGGCGCTAGCGATGAGGTAGCGGTTCTTACGCTTCCGGAATACCGATAGAACCGAATAAAGTGGGCAGTACCTCAGCCGCGTTTCCGATCAGCATGAGCTCGTTCGGCCCACCGAGCGCCACATCCATCAGGTTCACATGAATCACGGTCGCCCCGGCGGCCAATGCGATTTCAGGAATGTCTGCCGCTGGCATAACGACGCCTGAGGTCCCAACCGAGACTAAGACGTCGCAGTCTTTGACCACACTCATTGCTGCTTTCCAGGCGCCGACCGGCAAATCCTCCTTGAACCACACTACGCCGGGTCGCAGCCTTCCATTGCATCGTTTACAGCGCGGTGGCTCAATCAGCTCTCCTACATTGGAGACGGCAGCTTGCTCTGGTGTCAGTTCTGCGCTTCGATGGCAGGCAAAGCACTTCGGCTGTGCCAGGCTTCCGTGCAAGTGCACTACATCTACTGAGCCGGCGCGTTCATGCAGGTCATCAATATTCTGAGTTACCACCGCTACCCGGCGGCCGGTGCTAGCGAAACGAGACACCGCGAAATGAGCAGCATTTGGATTGGCCTGGCTTACTTGATGCCGTCGCCATAGATACCAGCCCCACACCAAAGCCGGATTCTCACGGAACGCTTCAGCGGTTTCTAAGCGCTGAGGATCATATTTTTCCCAGAGTCCTGTGAGCTTGTCACGGAACGTGGGTATCCCGCTCTCAGCGGAAATGCCCGCGCCGGTAAAAAACACCACCTTTGTAGCGGCTCGCAAAGCTTCGGAGGCTTTATGTTTATCGCTCATTCGGAAATTCCTGAGTGTGGCCTGCACTGCTTAAGCTTGGGTAGGAGAGTTAAAGCTACTTTGGCTATTGCTCTTTCGGGTTATAGCCCGGCTCAATTTACCTATCTAATATTATGCGTCCAAGACAGGTTGAATAGAGTCTCGTACTGACGAGGATGGCTGAGGGCACCATTCTATAATCGCTCTATAATCGCTCTATAATCGCTCTATAATCGCTCTATAATCGCTCTATAATCGACTATAAAAGCCGTGGTTAGAGCTTTGGTGGCTTTCGCTCTTTCGGGCTTGAACCCGGCTTGACATCATATCTTCAGTTGATGTGCCCTGGCGGGTTATTCTCAATTGGCCTTCCTTGACTGCTTCAAGGACGCGCATCACGGTGCTTTGTTTTACATCGGCGATGCCAAGCTGGCCGCTATCCCAGGCTTCAGCGAGTACGACTATTCGATTTAGGGCAGCGCGAGTGGCCGACGAGTTCTTCTATCAGGCACATAGTGTCGCCGGCATCCAGCTCTTGCAGTGCCTCATGGGGAATTCGGATTGCGCCGTCACCTTCTGAATTTATGGGTATTGAAGGTAAAGCAACAGCGGTAGAAACTTCGTAGCGGGACTACACCTGTGAAATAAGGCGGCGAAGCTGATCGCTTGTCTTGAACTGACGACTTCAACGCGTGGAGGCTTAAATGACGATGCCATTCGAACGGAGCAGGTCCGTCGCACAAACTCATGATTTCCTGACGGAGCTTGCTCGCGACACAGAAGTGCCCGAACGTGTTAGAAAAAACGCTCATTTTCTTTTACGCCACTTCCCCACTAAGCACGATGTGCTGCAGGCTGGCCGAATTGAAGAGCAAGCAAAAAAAATAGGGATAGGTACATTTGGCCCCGTTTTTTGCTCCTCAACTGAAGACTGGTAGGGGCCCATCACGGCAGGCAGCGTCTGCCCACGGCCTTTGGTGAATTACTGCGCATCGAACTGAGCGCGGTGGGCGATTTCGTAGCGCGATACAGGCCATGTTATTGCACCCGTACAACATCAACAATAATCGCGCTGGCGGGGCGAAATCAAAGGTTTGAGAAAGCAAGACGGGCTGATCGACGTGCAGTCTTGTTTGGGCGTACGCTGGCCGATGCGTAGGGCCCAGCCGAGTTGCCCGCTATGACAGGCGAAAGTCGGCCAACTGCTGCCCTTCGCGGCAGGCAGAAATCGGCCAAAACCAGCAGTTCAAGACTCCATCCAGAGGTCATTCAGCTTTGTGCTGAGCCCCGTGAGCGTTAAACCGCCCCAACAACGCTTACGGGTAGGCCGGGACTATCTTTGCCTGCTCGATCAGCCAATCGATGAGCAAAGCTATCTCAGGGATATCGCGACTCTCCTCGTTGCAGATGCAGAAATAATCCATCCCTGTCGGCACCTTCAGTGCAAAGGGTTGCACCAGGCGTCCCTCATCTAGGTCGCGTGACGAGTTGATCTCATCGCTGAGTGCAACACCATAGCCATCGCGAGCGGCCTGCAAGGCAATGCCGAGGTCTTCCAGATGGACATCGGCATCGCCCGGATAGGGCAGGCGAGCCTCAAGCAACCAGCGCCGCCATTGAGTGCCGTCATCTTCATGCAAAAGACGATGGTGAATCAGGTCTGAGGGTTGCTTAAGCGCGTGGGGACCGCGCAGCAATTGCGGGCAGCAAACCGGAAACATGTGCAGGTTCTGCAATGGTCGCCACCAGAAACCATCCCAGATCGGGGCGTCATAGAGCACAGCAACATCAGCCCTGCGCCAGTCCACCTCGCTGATGTCGTCGGCAGTAATGACGCGCAGATGAATATGCGGATGCTCTGCACGAAAGGTGAACAACTTCGGCATCAGCCAGGCCGCGCCAAAAACCGGCTCTGTCGAAATGGTCAAGACTTTCGCCGTCGGCTCTTGGAAATCCGCCTCGCAGATCTGTCGCACCCCTTCAGTGATTTCGCCGATGCCTCGCGCTACCGAACGTTGTAGTGCCAAACCACGCTCCGTCAGCACTAGGTGGCGCCCCTGCTTATAGAACAGTTTGATGCCAAGTGAACCTTGCAAGGCTCTGATTTGCTGGCTGACGGCGCCCGCAGTCACATGCAGTTCAGCGGCTGCAGCGCCGACATGGCCCAGCCTTGCAACACATTCAAATACTCGAAACGCATGGAGCGGAGGCAAGGGCATACGGGTCTACCATTTAGTTTTTCTGCCTTTTTTGTTGGCAATTTATATAGGTTGATTACGCCTTCAGCAACCGCAAAGATTCAGCGGAGGGAGGCTAAAGACAACAATTCAATAGGTGGCCCTACGAAGCGCAGGCAATAACGGCGTGGCAAATAAGCGATGAGGGGTGGGCTCGGTGCACCTCTACCTGTTTCGCTCGTGTGCCTTGGTAAATGAGATATCTGGCTGGATAACCTGGGGGACTCGTTACATGGATCAAGAACAAGACATTCAGTTGGCAACAGAGCCGTTGACAGCGGATCAAGCCGCAATGGAGGGGCCTACGAACCCGGGAAGGCGCAGTTTTAATACAGGCGTGTTGGTGGCTATTACTGCAACGGCCATCGGTACGTCAGGTCTTGGACGCTTGGCTCGAGCGGCGGAGTCCAACCCTGCCTCGGATGGCTTTCGGGTGCCCGCAGAGTGGGAGCCTCACCAGAGCGTGTTGATGGCGTACCCCTATGACAAAAGCTACAAGGATCAGCTCAAACCCATGCAAGATTCTGTCATCAATGTAGCGAATGCCATTGCGCAGTTCGAGCCGGTCTTGATGATGGCGATGACCGGCTATACCGAGGTTGTACGCAAGCGATGCGACCCTAACGTTACTGTCATCGAGAATCCATACAACGATTGCTGGACGCGTGATACCGCGCCAGTCATCGCGCTGAGCCCATCAGGACACGACATGCTGGGACGAGATTTCATTTTCAACGGCTGGGGTAACAGATGGTCGGCCACCCTGGATGATCAATTGCCCACTGGCGTGTGCGCCACGCTGAACGTGCCTAAATCACCAGTGAATATGGTCTTTGAAGGTGGCGCGGTGATTACCGATGGACAGGGGCACGCTCATTACCACCGAACAGTGTTTGCTCAATCCCAATCGTAATCCGAGCATGACCAAGGCTCAGATCGAGACCGTGCTGCTGCGTGCCTATAACGCGACCAAAATGATCTGGCTGCCGTATGGGGTGTACGGCGACGACGGCGCTGCCGCTACCGATGGGCATGTCGACCTTGTTACTACCTACATCGAGCCAGCCCATCTGTTATTGAATTACCCGTCGGACCCAAGCAACCCCAACGTGCCAAGGATGGCGGCAAACCTGGCAGTGCTGCAACAAAGCACCGATGCAAAGGGGCGCCCCTTCAAGATTACCAAGATGCCCGTTCAGCCAACATTCAAGGTGTCAGGCCTGACGGTGGAGAACTTCAGCTACATCAACTTCTACAAATCCAACGTCGGCATCGTGGTTCCTACTTCAGGCACTCCTGCAGATGAGACTGCCTTGAATCTCTTCCGGAAAATTTTTCCGGGACGGCCAGTCGTGGGTGTCGATGGCACCATCCTTGCCAACAACGGAGGTGGTGTGCATTGCATCACCCAACACATTCCAAGTGTCGGTTAGCTCTGAAAAGAATTGCCGCCTATGAGACGCAAGCAATAGCCAGACGGCTTTCCCTCGCAGGGTTGGGCCAGTTCGGCTGATCCAGCCTGCGTGGGGAATCACCGCCTAATCCAAAAGATGACGTGCCCGCGTTTGTGCCTGCCGCTGCCTGGTGCATCCCGTCACCGCCTGCAAGAAGCGCAGGAGACATTTGCGAGAACCCCTATCGTTTATTTTTTTTGCTTGATTTAATTGCAATTCATATAGATTGATTGTGATTAAAGCCGCCGCAACAATTCATCCGAAGCTAGGCCAAAGACAATAATTCAAAAGGTGGTCCTATGAAGTACAAGCAGCAACAGCCGTGGCAAAAAATCGATATGGGAGCGGACACGGTGTCCTGGAGCACCGCCCGCGTTGGAGTCGGTAGCCTGCGTGCCATCCTGCTGAAAGCTCTGACGATGCTTGCAGGCCCGGCGCTGGCAGCCAAACGATTGGGCACCATTTCCCAAAGCTGTGAGAAATTGATCAAGCATCAACTCCCCCGTTCGCTCCTCGCTACGATCTGCAGCCTGGGCCTGCTGAGCGCTAACGCTCATGCGGAAGAGCGCACGCTGCGTGTCTACAACTGGTTCGACTACGTCGCGCCGCCGACCTTGGACAACTTCAAGAAGGAGAATGGCGCAAAGCTGGTCTACGACATCTTCGACAGCAACGAAACCCTGGAGGCCAAACTGCTCACCGGCAATTCCGGTTATGACGTGGTGGTGCCATCCGACAGTTTTCTCGCCAAGCAAATTCAGGCCAACGCGTTCCAGCCACTTGACCGCAGCAAGCTACCCAACTGGAAGCATCTGGACCCGCAACTGATGAAGCTGATCGAAGCCAACGATCCGGGTAACCGTTTCGCCGTGCCTTATTTGTACGGAACCGTACTGATCGGTTTTAACCCGGCCAAGGTCAAGGCTGCGCTCGGCGAAAACGCGCCGGTGGACAGCTGGGATCTGATCTTCAAGGAAGAGAACATTGCCAAGCTCAAGCAGTGCGGCGTGGCCCTGCTCGATTCGCCGACGGATATGATCCCCATCGCCCTCCATTACCTGGGCCTGCCGCCCAACAGCACTGAGGCCAAAGACTACGCGAAGGCCGAAGAACTGCTGAAAAAGATCCGCCCCAACGTCGCCTACTTTCACTCTTCAAAATACATGACCGATATCGCCAATGGTGACATCTGCGTGGCCGTGGGTTACTCCGGCAGTTTCTCCCAGGCGGCCAATCGCGCCAAGGAGGCCGGTAACGGCGTGGTGGTGGACATGCACTTGCCCAAGGAAGGCGCACCGGTCTGGTTCGACGTGCTGGCCATCCCTAAGGATGCGAAGAACCCGGAAGATGCCCATGCCTTTATCAACTACCTGCTGCAACCGCAGGTGATTGCCCCGATCAGCGACTTCGTCGGTTATCCCAACCCGAACAAGGACGCCACTGCTCTGGTCAACCCGGAAATCCGCAACAACCCCAATCTCTATCCCTCCGCCGACGTCCAGGAGTCCCTCTTCGCGCTGGTGCCACTGCCGTCTAGTGCAGAACGCGCTCGCACCCGTGCATGGACCAAGCTCAAGTCGGGAACCTAAAAGCTAAAAGTAAGTTGCGTTGCGTCAGTGAGGCCCAACGGAGCCAGGTTCATGGCCGATGCGGTTTCACTAGCACGCTGCGCCAATCAAGTCACCTTGCAGACCCAGTAGCCAGTGGTAACAGCATGATTGAAGTAACCGAAGTTTCCATTGCCGAGTTGCGCGCAGCCCTCGAAGCTGGTCAGACCACCTCGGTTGAACTGGTCCAGGCTTATCTCGCGCGGATCGACGCCTATGACGGCCCCGAGACGCCCACCGCCCTCAACGCGGTGGTGGTGCGCAACCCGAATGCGCTTGAAGAAGCGCAGGCCTGCGACGCCCGTCGTGCCCTTGGCGAGACCCTCGGTCCGCTCGATGGTATTCCCTATACAGCCAAGGACAGCTATCTGGTTAAAGGTCTGACCGCGGCGTCCGGCAGCCCGGCCTTCAAGGACCTGGTTGCCTATCGCGATGCATTCACCATAGAGCGCTTGCGCGGCGCCGGTGCGATCTGCCTGGGCAAGACCAATATGCCGCCCATGGCCAATGGCGGCATGCAGCGCGGCGTGTATGGCCGTGCCGAGAGCCCGTACAACGCGGACTATCTCACTGCACCCTTCGCCTCGGGTTCCTCCAACGGCGCAGGTACGGCCACCGCTGCCAGTTTCGCCGCCTTCGGCCTTGCTGAAGAAACCTGGTCGAGCGGCCGCGGGCCGGCCTCAAACAATGGTCTGTGCGCCTATACACCGTCGCGCGGGGTGATCTCGGTGCGCGGCAACTGGCCACTGACGCCCACCATGGATGTGGTCGTGCCTTATGCCAGGACCATGGCCGACCTGCTCGAAGTGCTCGACGTGGTGGTGGCCGAAGACGCCGACAAACGTGGCGACCTATGGCGCTTGCAACCTTGGGTGGCGATCCCCAGCGTCGCCTCGGTGCGTCCTGCCTCCTACTTGGAACTGGCTGCTAGGCCCGCCGCACTCGCCGGCAAGCGCTTGGGCGTACCGCGCATGTACATCAACTCCGACCCCGACGTGGGCACCAGCGAAGCGCCGGGTATCGGGTGGGCGACAGGCCAGCGGATCAACACCCGTGCCTCGGTGATCGCCCTCTGGGAAAACGCACGAAAGACTCTGGAAGCGGCCGGTGCAGAAGTGGTTGAGACAGACTTCCCGCTGGTCTCCAATTGCGAGGGTGATCGACCTGGAGCGCCGACGGTGTTAACCCGCGGCCTGGTGTCCAGAGAGTTCCTCCATCACGAACTGTGGGACCTGACCGTCTGGGCGTTCGATGACTTCCTGCAAGCCAACGACGATCCCAAACTAAACCGTCTGGCTGACGTCGACGGCCCGCAGATTTTTCCGCACGCCCCAGGCGCTCTGCCTGACCGTGAAGATGGCGCGGCCATTGGCATGGAAGAATACGTGCGCATGGCCGAGCGTGGCATCACCCCGTGGGATCAGATCACCACACTACCCGATGGCCTGCGCGGGCTGGAGCAGACCCGGCGTATCGATCTTGAGGAGTGGATGGATCGGCTGGAGCTCGACGCTGTGATCTTCCCGGCAGTCGCCGACGTGGGCCCGGCGAATGCCGATGTCGATCCGCAATCGGCGGATATCGCCTGGAGCAACGGCATATGGGTCGCCAACGGCAACTTGGCCATCCGTCACCTCGGCGTGCCAACGGTCACCGTGCCGATGGGTGTGATGCCGGACATCGGCATGCCCGTCGGCCTGACGTTTGCTGGGCGCGCCTACGACGACTCAGCGCTGCTGCGCCTGGCGTCGGCGTTTGAGGCCACCGGATCAAAGCGCTTGATCCCGGTGCGAACCCCACCCTTGCCAGGCAGCTGAAAACCGCAATGGGGCTGGCGCGACAAACGCCAATCCAGCCCGGTCACGGCAAGCTCGAGCAACAAAAACTAACCTCTACCCCAGCGAGCACTGCGTGAGCGTATGCATGTCTGGGTCAGCTTCAGTAACCCGCATTGAGAATCCCATGCTAAATGACAATTCGATAATCGATCAGGCGATGACACGTGACAGCCTGTATGGCACCGAGGGTGAACCGACCTACGGTGGTATCACCAGCTTTATGCGGCGTCGCTACACCCGCGATTTGCGTGGCGTTGATATCGCCATTAGCGGCATCCCGTTCGATACCGCGACCAGCAATCGACCGGGCAGCCGCTTCGGACCACGGGCCATCCGCGAGGCATCGGTGCAGTCAGCCTGGGCACGTCACTGGCCTTGGGAATTTGACCCATTCGATCTGCTGGCTTGTGTCGATTATGGCGATTGCTACTTCGATTACGGCACCCCGGAGCAGACCCCTGCAGCGATCAGGGCCCATGCCGAGCGGATTCTGGCGGCGGGTACTGCGATGCTGACCCTGGGCGGCGATCACTTCATCAGCTATCCGCTGCTGCAAGCCCACGCGGCCAAGTATGGTCCGCTGTCGTTGATCCATTTCGATGCGCACCATGACCTGGAGTCCGACGGCGAGGACAAGCGTATCGACCACGGCTCGATGTTTTATCACGCCGTCCGCGAAGGGCTGATTGATCCTGCACGGTCCATCCAGATTGGCCAGCGCACGACCAATGACGACGTCATGGGCTTTCAGGTGTTGAATGCCAGTGAAGTACATGATCGCTCTACCAAGGAACTGGCAGAAATTATCCGGGCGCGCGTTGGCGACCATCCGGTCTATCTCACCTTCGATATCGACTGCCTCGACCCGGCATTTGCCCCTGGCACGGGGACGCCGGTCTGCGGTGGACTATCGAGCCATCAGGCCTTGGCCATTCTGCGAGGTCTGCGCGGTATCAACCTGATTGGCATGGACGTGGTGGAGGTAGCACCGCCATATGACCACGCCGAGATTACTGCGCTTGCCGGGGCCGCGTTGGCGATGGAAATGATCTGCCTATATGCCGCGCGGCATAAGCTGTAAACCAGTGGTCTGGACAGCTACAGACATTTTCGACCAGTTGCTGTCATGACAGCAACTGGTCGGTTTCTGCCTGCCCCCACCGGCCGCTTAGGGTCGAACTGCGACCCCCGCTCGTTCTGACTGATCCACCCTTATCCTCCATCAACATGGAGGACACGCCATGAATACCGCTACTAGATCCCGCCATCAGCCTTGGAACAAGGGAAAGCTTGTCGGGCAGAAAGCCCCGCTCCGGCACTGCGGTTGGAGATTTATTGCATCAGAAGCAATTGAGGCTTGACAGTGCAATAGACACCTTGGGTGTCTCCCGAGAGCATATTTTGGAGAACAATAATATTTGGCCCTTGTTAGCTGTCGCTTTGGGCAGTAAACGACCCACAAGGGATGTCTTAAAAAAAGGAGGAGGCGGACTGTTTGCGATATATCAGGTTCAACGTCTACAACATCAAAGAGCTTCGGCTCCTTGATGTCTTGTGCACTGTAAATCCGAACTATCTGGCGCACTGGTAGTGTTTAGTTTGTTGTGACGGTTTTTGAGTAACGTTCGACAAGGCGGAATTTCTGTACTTTACCGGTTGGTGTGCGTGGCAATGGGTCGTTTTGTTGCAGGACTGTCTTGGGCGTCTTGAAGCCGGCCAGGCGGGCATGGCAGAACTTGATCAAGGCCTCGTCGTCGAGGGGCTCATCTTTTGGCACCACTACCGCCGTCACCGTTTCACCCCACAACGGGTCGGGCAAGCCGATCACTGCGCAGTCAGCGACACCTGCGAAGGTTAGGATCAGGTCTTCGATCTCTGCGGCGTGAACGTTTTGACCTCCCGTCACAATGACTTCCTTTAGCCGGCCGCTGACGAACAGGTATCCCTCGTCATCGAGATAGCCGATATCGCCGGTATGGACCCAACCATCCTGAAAAGTTTCCGCTGTTTTCGCCGGACTGTCGTAATAGGCGGTTACCGAATTAGGCGAACGACCGTAAATTTCCCCAGGCTGACCGGAAAGAAGGTCGCATCCTTGTGCGTCAACGATGCGTAATTCCGAAAACAATACCTGACGGCCGGCAGACGCCGGGTTGCGCTGGCGGTCTTCAGGGGTACTCAATGTCAGCGCGCCGGTCTCCTGCATGCCGTAATACTCGTACACGTTTGGGCAGAGTTTCAGCTGAACGCTTTCGCGAATCGATTCGGGCAATGATGAGCCGGCGAACACCAGCGCCCGCAGCGAGGTCAGGTGGCGGCTCGCCAGGCTGGGGCACGCCAGCAACATCGCCGCCATGGTTGGCACCACATTCACCACGGTGACGCCTTGCTCGTCGATGAGGCGCAGCACGGTTCGGCTTTCGAAATTGGCTAGCACATTACATAGACCAAGCTGTATCGAGATAATTGCCCAACCGAAACCGATCCGGCCAAACATCGGGAACACAGTCAGTGCAACGTCGCGACTGGTCAGGTCGAAACTGGTAAAAATGCTGTTACCGGCGGTGCAGTTGTAGTGATTGATAACATAGCATTTGGGTAGGCCGGTTGTGCCCGAGGTGAGATTGAAATAGAACGGCTCGTCTTCTTTGATATCGACCTTCGGCTCACTGATGGAGGAGCGCGCCAGCAATGCCTCATAGTCAGTGCCAAGGGCATTGCCATCGCCGAAGCTTACGTAATGTACGACTTGCGGCAGATCGACCAACAATGGCGCCAGTGTATCGCTGAAACGGCGTTCTGCTATCAACGCGACAGCGCCAACGGCACGCATAAGTTCAATTATTTCCAAGGGCGCTAGGCGGTAGTTGAGCGGCAAGCCAACCATCCCGTTTTTAGCTAGCGCGAAATAGATCTCCACCATCTCTGCGCGATTACTGCTCAGGAAGGCTACCCGGTCGCCTTTACGCAGGCCAATATCGCTGAGGCCGTTGGCGAGGCGATTGCAGCGCTGGTTGGTCTGATCGAAACTAAAGTTTCGCCCTGTTGAAGAGCAGATAAAGGACTTCCGTTCGGGAAATCGAATCGCAGCATTGCTAAGTATTTGACCAACCAGCATTTTGCCCATGGCTTGATTTGTCATTGAACTTCTCCCTGGATTTGCCGGTATCTTGCGCATTGGCCGGTCCGCGTGACATTGATTTTGTTATTGGCCGAAGTAAACAGCACGCTGAGTCAGGCAGAGGGCATGCTGCCATCATCTTATTTCCGGGATTGTTAGCCCATCCCCCCCGCGAGGAGGGGTTAAAGGGGGGCTAAGCCCATGCGTAACGGTCGCTAGATGGCACGTCCAACGACACGTCAGTTTGAAGGTGTCGTCGGACTCGGAAGCGGGTGAGTGGTTTTGCTTGATCGATTGAAGCCACAGCTGATTTCTGCCTGTCGTGCAGGGCAAGTGTTGACCCAGGCTGTGTAAAAGCTTCGGCGACAGCCGGACTGCATAAAAAGCGACCCAGGTTACTCGACCACGGTAGATTCAGAAGTCGTATTTGACGCCTAGCATGCCCTCGTAGCTGTGGCTGTCGCCATCGAACGATTTCGAATACCCCGCGGAGACAAATAGCGTGACTTTCTTGTCGGCCTGGTAATCAACGCCCAGGTTGGCTTCCCACCAACTCCCACCAATATCTCCCTCGAAAGGTACGAAGCCGTCGGCCGATGAGAATTCGGTCTTGGGCTGCCCCTTGAACTCATGCCAGACGCTGGGGCGCAGCCAGCCATTGGTGCGCAGAACCTCGCCCTTGTCGGTCTCGCGGAACCAGTCCTTGGCCAGGCGCACGCCAAGGCGACCGATTAGTGAGTCGACATCCCTGAAACGCACGTCGGCAGCGACGTCATCGCTGTCATCCAGATCGATATGCGAATAGATCACCTGGGCTTGTGGTTCGAGGTACAGGTTTTCGTTCTTGTGTTGCTCATCGCCCTCATCCACCAAGAACGGATAACCGGTTTCCAGGGAGGCGGAGTAACCCCAGCCTTTGGTGTCCAGCTCATCAATGTCACCCGGCTTGGCCTCGATGTCGAAACGGTGCAATTGCAGCACGCCGTCGACGTACCCGCCGTCGGGGCCGAAGTGCGTCCAGTAACCGCCCAGGCTGTAGGCGCGCAAGACGTCATTGCCGGCGCCAAAGCCGGTGTAGTGTTCGACGCCGCCGTCAATCTTGCCGACGGCCAAGGACAGGCCCGCCTGATCGTGGCTACCGTCGGTGTCCTCGCCGCGATACAGATCGAGACCGACCTGGAACGCCTGCATGTCATAGTCATAGGCCGGGGAATCGCCAAACGGGCCATCATGGCTGCTCTCGCGCTCGCCATTGCGGAAAATCATCCGCCCCCAACCCAGCGACGGGCCGTAGGTTTCTTCATGTTCCTTGGGCAACGGGTCGGTGGGCATGCGGCGCTCTTCGGCAACCCGCTCGTGCAGGGTGTCGATCATGCCACGGGTATAGACCAGCGCCATGGCGGGAATGGCGCCGTACAACGAGGTTTCCGCACGGAAGCTCGGCACCGGTGGCGCAGGCGCCGGCGTTGGCGGCTCGGGCGGAACAGGTGGTACGGGTCCATCATCCGGTGGTACGGGTGGTAAGGGTGGTAAGGGTGGTACGGGTGGTACGGGTGGTACGGGTGGCGTGGGCGGAACAGGCTCGGCAGTGGAACGCAGGTACCACGCTTCGCCATTGCTGGCATCCACGCTTGAACGTTGCAGCGTGTATTCGTAGGGACCGGCAATGGCGCGGCCACCCAGGCGGAAGGCGTTGGTCGCGGTGGTACCGCCGTTCAACGTATCCACCACCAGGATGCCGTTGCCGGTGGTCAACGCGCCTCGCCCCAACACCCCGCTGGCATCTCTGGCATTGCGGATGAGCAACGCCGTGTTGCCGGCGGCCAGCGGCGTCGCGGTGCCGCCATCGATCACCAGTTTGTCTGAAGGTGAGCCGTCTCCCTCCAGGAACGTATGGAGCGCAATGACGCCATCACCGCTGTAATTGTTGACGGTGAGGGTCTTGAATACCCCGCCCGTCGGGCCAGAGAAATCGATCAGGCTGGGGTCATTGACCAGGTTGGTCAGATTGGAATTGCCCGTTATGCGCCAGACGCTGTTGTTGCTCAGCGTCAGGTTGGAAACGCTTCCGGGCGCCGTGAAGGCCGAGCCCACCACAGTTGATCCAGAGAGGTTGATAGTGGCAAGGCCGGGCGTCACGGGTGGGGCAGGGGCGGTGATCGGCGCAGATTGCAACGGCGGCAAGTCTCCGGTGAGTTCATCCGGGAAATCCTCGGGGCCGGTCAGGGGTGGATGCGCAGTAGCCAGTAGGGGAAAGTCATTGAGTGTGCCCACGCGCAGCCACTCACTTGCACCCGTCGCGGTCGAGTCGGTCAGGGCCACGTTGGCATCGCCGGCGATACCGATGATCGGGCCGCTGCTGTTGTTCAAGGTGCTGCGAGTGAAGTCGGCCGTGGAGACCGCCGCGGGGATGCCCAAGGCATAGAGCGCCATTGAGTTGGCACCGCTGGCCACCACCGTCGAGTCGGTGCCATTGATGCGACCGCCGATGACCGCGACAGCACCATGGGCGGTCGCGCCGTTGGTCTGGATTGAACTCTGGTTGATCGTCACCGAGGTGGGATTATCGCGGGAAAACGCACCATGCGCACCCACGCCCTGGGTCAGTACCGTGGTGCGGTTGGCCACCACATCGGCTTGCCCACGACCGGTGGGCGTCGTGCCGTAATCCTCGAGCACGGCGCGAAGGCCTGCGGCACCGGTGCCCAGGGTTGTAATCGACGTGTCATTCAAGGTGACCGTGGCGACATCAACGGGCTGGTCATTGCGCGATTGCGCCTGTGCGCCGTGGGCATTCAGGCCACTGGTTTGCACGGTGGTGCGGTTGGCCGTGGTGTTGGCACTGAACTGAGTGCCGACCTGTTCCGCGATCGCAAATACCCCTATGCCCGATTCACCCGATGTGGTGATCCTGACGTCATTGAGGGTCGAGTTACCTCCATCGTCGGACCAGGCGCCCATGGCGGATAGCCCTGAAGTATTGACCACGGTACCGTTGGCAATCAGGGTGCCGCCGGGATTGCGTGCGCCAAGGCCATGGGCGTAGGACGACGGCCTGACCCGGTTGCCAGTGGTGGTGATCGTGCCACCGTTGAGCGTAATCGAGCCGTGCAAATCCGCGATCGCGCCCATGGCGTTATCGTCACCGCTGGTATTGATTGTCACGTTGTTCGCGGTCACCGAGCCAGGCGAGGCCGCCAGACCACTGGCGGCCAGTGCTGCGGAGTTCGGGCCGGTCGTGGTGATCGAGCTGTCGCTGATGGTGAGGTTTGCGCCATCGCGCGCCGTCACGCCGACGGCGACGGTGGGGGTCGTGGTGCTGACACTGCTGTTGGTCATCGTCAAGGTCGAGCCAACACCCTCTACCTGCACAGTGGGTGAAAAAGGTCCGGTGACGCCATTGAGCGCGACGCTGCTGTTGTTGACCTGCGCACTGCCTCCGGCCTTGATGGAAATCCCGAATGCGCGGCTGCCCGCCAACTGGATGGCTGTGTCCGCCACTTGCGCCTGGGAACCGGCGCCCTCAACGGAAAGACCAAAGCCACGCACGCCCGTTGTGGTGATCGTGCTGCCGGCTCCGCTCATCACGATCTTGCCACCGTTGACTGCCCGCACCCCGGCGTTTGGTGTGCTGTCTATGTTGGCGGCCCCAGAGTTGATGAACGAACTGCTGGTCAGGACCAGGGTAGCACCGGCGTCGGCCAGCGCTGCTGAGGCGTTGGTGCCGGAGGTGCTGGCCGCGATGCCTGTGGCAATGATCTGGCTGCCGGCTCCGGTCGCGTACAGGGCATGGCTGCCGGCAAGCGTGGTGGTGTTCTGCGCCCCGGCGGCGGTGATCTGTGCGCCGTTGGATAAATTGACCACGCCGCCGCTTTCGGCCAACACCCCGAACGCCCCGCGGGAACTGGTACTGGCCGAGCCACCGGAAAAGTTGAGCTGGCTACCCGTTCCGGTCGCCACCAGACCGTAGTTGCCCGTGCCATTGGCGCCGCCCGTCACCAGCACTGTGGTGCCGTTCAGCGTCAGCACGCCGCCATTGTCAGCGGTGGCGCCACGCATGTTCAGCGAGGTGCCTGAGGCGGGTGTCAGGTCGAGGGTGGCGCCGGTCGCGGAGGTATTGCTGCCTGCACCGGAAGCGCGTAATCCGGTTTGTCCGGTGGCGGCGGCGCCAATGGAGGTGGTACTGACGGTGCTTGAATTAAAACTGATGGCGGCGCCTTGCAGTGCCAGTGCGCCTGTGGTGGTGGCGGCCCCGAGATTGAGGGTAATGCCATCAGCGGTGATCTGCCCCAAGGTACCACTGGCGTTTAGACCGATGGCCCCAGCGGGAGTGACATTGACGATGGTGCCGGGTGGAACCGTGCAATCAGTGTTAGCGGCCACCGCGGGCGCAGGGCAGATACCCGCGGACCACGCGGGCGCGACCACACCACCCAGCAGTGCCACCGCGGCCGCGATCTTCAGCCGCAGGCGCCATTCAGGAGAGACACCGCATCCCGGGCTTTTCGCAAGGAAGGGATGGATAGCACTGCTAAATTCCGAGTCGCGTGGCAATCTGGGGAGCGGCGCCATTGCCAAGGGGAAACGGGTGAATGAATCGGACGTATTCCAGTGCTGAGTCATGGCAGTCAATTTCCTTCGCGAGTTCTCGAAAAAGAATGTCGTGCATCCCTCAAAAGTGTCCATTCCCTGGAATACGGCGGCAAGTAAGGTCGCGGGCAGGCAAGACGCTTGAGGAAACTTTGGGATGTTTCCATTGTTTGGTTTGTACGGCTGGATCCAAATCAAGCGTAGACGATATTTCTGATGCTATAAGCGTTATCTAACGTTGCCGTATCAGACATCTTGAAGGTCAGCTTATGGCCGATTTTGTTGAAAAAAGTAGCCGCCCTGCATAGCCTGCGGCAAAATCTCTGCATTGGCCAGCAGGGAAGCACGCAGCATGATGGGACAGTTATCGAGTGGACAGGAACGGCTGTTTTATTCGTTCAACCTTGAAGACCACATCCCCGCCAATCAACATCTGCGTAGCATTGATCGGTGTCTCGATCTGAGCGACTTGCGCCATTACCTCGCCGATTTTTACAGCCCAATTGGGCGTCCTTCAATTGACCCTGAGTTGATGATCCGCATGCTGATCGTGGGCTATTGCTACGGCATTCGCTCAGAGCGTCGGCTGTGCGAAGAAGCCCATTTGAACCTGGCGTATCGCTGGTTCTGCCGGTTAAGCCTCGAAGATGAAGTCCCCAATCACTCGACCTTTTCCAAAAATAGACACGGCGGTTTTCGGGACAGCGATCTGTTCGCTGGCTGTTCAATGAAGTGCTGCGTCGTTGCATGGAAGCCGGCCTGGTCAAGGGCGAAGGCTTTGCCGTGGACGCCAGCATCATCAAAGCGGATGCCAGCCGGCAGCGCGGTGTACCGGGTAACGAACAGGTCAACTGGAACGATCCGGCCCCGAGCACTCGCGCTGTACGTAAGTATCTTGAGGCGCTCGATGAAGAGGCTTTGGCCGAATCGCTGCCGAAGCGCCTAATCTTCAAGCCCGCTGGACCGCAGCTCCAGGTAGCCCAACGTTTTATGCCTAGCCCACGAATTATCTGACCCATACCGAGCACGACGTCATTGTGGATGTGAAACCCACACCTGCTCATCGCACGGCGGAGGTCGAGAGCACAAAGATCATGATCAATCGGGTCGAAGCTCAGTTCGACGTCAAGCCGGAACGCTTTATTGGCGATACAGCTTACGGCCGCGCCGATGCTGGCAGGGATGGTAGAGGAAAAGGACATCGAGCCGCATGCGGCGCTGTGGGACAAAACCGAGCGTAAAAACGACAGTTTTTCGAGCAGCGATTTCCATCGGAAAAAGAGGCCGAGGAATACCGCTGTCCAGCCGGCAACGTATTGTGCAGCCAATGACGAGCCTTCAAGTACGAACGTTCGCACGTCACCAAAGCCAACACCATCATCTTCCGATTCCGGCAGGCCGACTGCATTGCCTGTCCGATGAAAGCCAAGTGCTGCCCGAACACTGCGTTCCGCAAGATCGCCCGCAGCATCCATGAAGCCGCGCGCGATGTGGCTCGGCGAATCGCAACGACACCTGCGTACGTGCGCTCTCGCCACGGACGTAAGAAGGTCGAAATGTTGTTTGCCCACCTCAAGCGCATCCTGAAACTGGATCGCCTGAGACTACGTGGCATGGGTGGCGCGACTGATGAATTCACGCTGGCCGCAGCGGTACAGAACCTGCGACGGCTGGCTAAATTTACATCTCAAGGCCACCTGCCACGGGATAGGTGCGCCTGCACTCAGCAAAAAACCTCAAATTAACCCACTCACTGAGCAGCAACGGTCAACGAAGGGCCGAGATGCCACTCAATGTGGTGAGTCGGTTTTTAGGCGATGGTAGTGCCTGAGTTCAGGTCAGCTGAAAATCCGACTTTTTCAACAGAATCGGCCGATAGCTGCCCTTCTCGAAGAACTTCTATCGACCCAAGTGGACAATCGTCAAAGGATTATTTTGATCGCGACGATCATAAAAAGTTGTGTGTCGTCAAAATTACCGCCCACACCATGTGGGCGATACACTGATTGATCAGTTAGCCATTTCATTTTTTTTCATAAATTTTCGCATCTACTGCGGCACGGATCTGATCGATGCTGAAGCTGGCTGGTTTTTGGCTCGGTGGATAGTCGATGAAGGTCTGTAAGAACGCAGCCGATTTCATAACGGCAATTTCAGTCAGATAAACATTCTTGGTGGACCAGTCATAATATTGATCTGATACCACGTCTGCACGTTCAAAGGGGTCCATGCGCAAATTGAAGATTTTCGGCACCCTAAGGCACACGAAGGGTTCACTCCAGACTTTGAAACCACCCGGTTCACGCTGTTCGCAGAAGACCGCTTTCCAGTTGCCATAACGCATGGAAACCAGCACGCCGTCGTCGTTGAAGTAGTAGAACTCCTTGCGGTCGCCCTTGGGCTGCTGACCAGTCAGATACGGAAGTTGGTTATAGCCGTCCAGGTGCACCTTGAAATTGGTGTCGCCGGAAACCGGCGCCCAACCCTTGAGTAACTTGTCTTTCACACTGGTATCGCCGGCGGCAGCCATCAAGGTCGGAAACCAGTCAAGTCCCGAGAATATCTCGTTCGAGACCTCTCCCGGTTTGATCTTGCCCGGCCAGCGGATCATCGCCGGCACCCGGAATGCGCCTTCCCAGTTGGAGTTCTTCTCATTGCGGAAGGGCGTGGTTGCGGCGTCCGGCCAGCCGAACTGGTTCGGGCCATTGTCGGTGGTGTAGACGACGATGGTGTTGTCGGCGATATTCAGGTCGTCGAGGGTTTTCAGCAGCTTGCCGATGTCGCCATCGTGCTCGAGCATGCCATCGGCATATTCGTTGCCGGGCATGCCGCTTTGACCCTGCATCGAATCGCGCACGTGGGTATACGCGTGCATCCGGGTGGTATTCATCCAGACAAAGAAAGGTTTGTCGGCCTTGGCCTGCTTCTCGATGAAAGCCTGCGCAGCGGCGGTGGTTTCGTCGTCGATGGTTTCCATGCGCTTGGCGGTGAGAGAGCCGGTGTCTTCAATCTTGCCGTCGGCGAAGCTGTGGATCACCCCGCGAGGAGAGGCAGCCTTGACGAACTCGGCATCATCCTTAGGCCAATAGGGACGCTCCGGTTCTTCTTCTGCGTTGAGGTGGTAGAGGTTGCCAAAGAATTCGTCGAATCCGTGTGCAGTTGGCAGGTATTCGTCACGGTCACCGAGGTGATTCTTGCCGAACTGGCCGGTGGCATAACCTTGTGACTTCAGGGCCTGGGCGATGGTGATGTCGCGCTTTTGCAGGCCGACAGTCGAACCTGGCATACCTACTTTGGTGAGGCCGGTACGCAACGGCGTCTGTCCCGTAATGAATGAAGAGCGTCCTGCGGTGCAACTGTTCTCCGCATAGTAGTCGGTAAACATCATGCCTTCCTTGGCAATACGGTCGATGTTTGGCGTCTTGTAACCCACCACTCCCATGGAATAGGCGCTGATGTTGGTCTGGCCAACGTCGTCGCCGAAGATCACCAGAATGTTGGGTTTTTCCGCGGCTGCGACAGTTGCCGAAATAGCCATCACCGAGACGACCATCAGCGCATATCCCTTTAGCCACTTGCGTTTACGGGTCATATTTGCTGCTCCCTTAAACTTGATTTGAGGTTGACCACCAACCTTGTGAGGCTGCACTAACTCAAGGGCACTCGCGTCAATGCGACCAGACAAGTGAAAAACGAACACCGTTTTTACGGTACTCCAATTGAGTTTTTCGACTTCGATAACCGATGGCTGGTTTGCTTTACCCCCCATTGAGGGTAGCCACCGCAACCGTGGCGCTCAGTAAGCTGTTGCTTATGCGCGGTATACGGATTCCCTGCGAATGGAGTGGCAATGAAAAACGAAAAACCCCCAAAGGTGCACCCTGAGCGATCGGCAATCGGTATGCCTCGCGTGTTGCGCGCCCATCAACCCGACCGTGAGGCGCGTGCATTCCTGCGCTTGGCCAACCTCTCCATGTGCCTGCGCCGAGCAGAAGACTACTCGCTGCCCAAACTGCGCCTGGGCTGGCGATTGGCGGCGCTGGCTCTCGCGCGCAATCCTCCGGTGGGTTCTGTAACCGAGCAGATGATCGACGGACCGGGTGGCGAAATCGCCCTGCGCATCTTCAAACCTGACAATGCGCAGCAACTGCGGCCTGCGTTCATGTGGTTTTTCGGTGGCGGGTTCATCATCGGCGACCTGGATACTGCCGATGGCATCTGCCGCAGCATTGCGCTGGCCGCCAACTGTATTGTCGTTGCCGTTCGCTATCGCCTGGGGCCGGAACACGATCTGTCTGCGGGCCGCGCCGATGCCCTTGCGGCATTCGAATGGATGGCAAAGAGCGGCGCCCAATTGGGTATCGATACGACTCGCCTGGCGATGGGGGGCGATTCGGCGGGTGGCAATCTCTGTGCTGCCGTTGCCCAGGAAAGCCTGCGTCGCGGCGGCCCGTCACCGAGCCTGCAAGTGCTGGTTTATCCGGCCACCGAACTGGTGGAGAAATTCCCTTCCTACGCGGAGAACGCATTCGGGCGAGCGCTGTTGACCGATCACGCGGTGCAATGGATCGAGCAGACCCTGGCCCCTTCGCTCGACACCCTGGACCTGCTGGATCCTTGGTATTCCCCACGCCGCAGCCCGGACATGCGTGGCTTGGCGCCGGCAGTCGTCGTCAGTGCCGGTTTCGATCCGATCCGCGACGATGGCCTGGACTATGCCGCTCGCCTGCGTGCAGCCGACGTGCCGGTGGAACTGTTGCACTACAGGGGGCAGTTCCACGGATTCCTCAATTTTGATTCGGTCAACAGTGCCAGCCGCGACGCCTTGCAACGCATCGGCAATGCGCTGACAACCGTGTTCGCCCGGCATCCGGCTGCGGACAGGACGATCGAGATCGCCGACAGAGGGCCACGCAGACAGTCGCGCCTGCGCGCCACCGCCGACGAGTTCGCAACCTCCACCTTGACCACCTGGGTTATCACTGAGCGATGGGGTATCACCTTGCTGCGTCTGCTATCGCCAAAAGCGGCCGGTGCCTGCCGGCTGTTGATCAGGCCGTGGCTGATACCCACCGTAATTATCCGGCGCAAAGCCATATCCGGTCTGGACCGGCTGGCTGCGCGTCAAACCTGGCCGACAGAGAAAAACTTTACTGTAAAACCTTGATCGAGGAATACGTCGTGGCATTACCAGATCCGTTCAAATTGTATCGTGAGGCTATTACCCGGTTCGAAAACAGCGTCAATGCCCTGGCCGCTCGTAACATCGACTCGAAAGAACTGGGCTCGGTGATCGATCAATATTCCAGGGTCACCCTCGGGCTGCAGCACCTGTCGCAGACATCGCTGGAACGCTTGCACAAGCGCATGGGCCTGCCCAGCCGCGCCGAGGTAGACGCCCTGGCAGCATCTTTACGGCGAGTGGAGGACAAGCTCGATCAATTGCTTCCTGCGCCAACCGGTACCGCGATTGCACCGCAACCGCCACGCACGCGTCGCCCATTGGCTCAGGCGCGTCCGGCACCGCTTAAGCCGGCGTCCAAGCGTAAAAGAAAGACAGGAGGTGTCAATGAGCCGGCCGCATGACAGTAAGATCGTTGAGATGTCGTTGACCGACAGGCTACGTTCAGAGCTCGGCATGATGGTCCAGCGTGGCCTCAAAGGTCTCGAGTATTTGAGCACTCCGCCGCCAGCGGTGGGCTTGACGCCCAAGACACTCATTCACCGTCGCGGCACCTTGTGCCTGTACCACTATCACGCGACATCGGAGGAAATTTATCGCGTGCCGTTGCTGTTTGTCATGGCGACGACCAGCAAGGCGGCCATTTTTGACCTGACGAAGGGGCAGAGCCTGATCGAGTTTCTGCTCGCAAAGGGTTACGACGTCTATGTCATGGACTGGAATGCGCCGAGCCGGGAAGAGGTCCATCTGAAGCTTGAGCACTACGTGCTCGACTTCATTCCCGATTGTATTCGTCGCGTGCAGCAGAACTCGGGTGTGGACGATGTCACGCTGATTGGCTACTGCATGGGTGGCGTCCTTTCGACGCTTTACGCTGCGCTGCATCCCGGCGGCCCTCTGAAGAACCTGGTGTGTTTCACAACGCCCATCGACTGGACGAAGATGCCCCTGGCTAAGCAATGTCACTTCAAGGCCGAGCGCTTGATCGATGCAGCGGGCCTTGTCCCGCCAGAGACCATCATCAGGGCTATTGAGCTGCATCGTCCTGCAGGTCGCATCGCCGGTCAGGCCCGGCTTTGGGACAACATGTGGAACGACGACTACGTCAGAGGTTACCGCATGATGGCGCGTTTCAATGACGAGACGCTGCCGCTTCCCGGTGAATATTTCCGGCAGGTCCACCAAGAGTTCGGGCTAAAGAATTCGCTGTACGAAGGTGGCTTGCGCATCGGTGGCCAAGAGGTTGATCTGAAAAACATCCGGACTTCGCTGCTGCACATCATCGCGCAATACGACTCACTGGTTCCGCCCGATTGCGCGCAGCCTTTGGTCGCTCGTGTGGGTTCACATGACAAGGAAGAGCTGATGCTTCCGGGCGGCCATGTCAGCCTGGTGGCGGGGCCGGCTGCGGTCAAGCGGATGTGGCCCAAGCTTGATCATTGGTTAGGAGGGCGGTCCGTTTAGGGGCAGGCTCATGGGGGGGATTCCCCCCCCATGGAGTGTGGGGCGCTCAGGATGTCGGGCATCTACTGTCTTGAGCCGCAGCGAACAGCCTCCCTATAACAAAAGAGAAACTTGAGATGCCCGGACCTTTGGCAGGTGTGAAAGTAGTGGAAATGAATGCGATCGGCCCTGCGCCGTTCGCTGCCATGATGCTGGCGGATATGGGCGCGGAGATCATTCGCGTTGACCGTCATGCGTCCGGTTTTCTCAATGCCGATGGCAGCCTGCTTGGGCGCGGCCGTCGCAGCATTGCGATAGATCCGCGTAAACCCGGCGCCACTGAAGTGTTGTTGCAGCTGATCGACGACGCCGACGTGCTGATCGAAGGGTTCCGGCCCGGCGTCATGGAGCGCCTTGGCCTGGGTCCAGAAATCTGCCTTGAACGTAATCCGCGATTGATCTACGGGCGCATGACCGGTTGGGGCCAGAGTGGGCCATTGGCACACGCGGCAGGGCATGATCTTAATTACATTGCTCTGTCAGGCGTACTTAACGCGATGGGCCACGCCGACCGGCCACCGACGCCACCATTGCACCTTGTTGGCGACATGGGCGGGGGGGCGATGTTTTTGGTGACAGGTATTCTGGCAGCACTATTTGAGGCTCAGAAATCTGGCTTGGGACAAGTCGTGGACGCCGCCATCTGTGACGGCGCGACATTGCTCGCCAGCATGTATTACGACTGGCTTCACCAGGGCCAGTGGGACGATGAGCGCCAGCACAACATGCTTGATGGCGGTGCTCCTTTCTATGGTTGCTACACGTGCGCCGACGGCAAGTTCGTGTCGATTGGCGCCATCGAACCGCAGTTTTATCAACTGCTTCTGGAGTTATGCGAGATCGACGATCCGGACTTCAAGCCGCAATGGCAAAAGCAGGACTGGCCGGCGTTGCGCCTGAAACTCGAGAAGCTGTTTATGACTCGCACCCGCGATGCCTGGAGCCAATTGCTGGAAGGCACTGATGCCTGCTTCGCTCCGGTGCTGGATTTCAGCGAAGCCTTTACCCACCCGCACAACCGCGCTCGCGGTCTGTTTATGGAAACTGCCGGCGTATTGCACCCGGCGCCAGCTCCGCGGTTGAGTCGTACACCCGTGGAAGCGGGAAGGGTGGTGAAGAACGGCGAAAACACCCTCGAGATTCTTGAAAAACTCGGCCTGAGCAGCGGGCAGATCGACGAACTGCGCAACGTCGGCGCGATCGTTTGAGGGCAATTGTCGATTGCTTCCCAAGCCCCCCTTCCGTGGGGGGGGAGGTCGCGCTGATCAATCTTCTAACGTGGTTGCCAGTGGGTCAGTCGAGCTGTCCTTGCCCACTTTCAGCCGAATGTGAGGAGTACATCAGTGGACATCCAATTCACCCCTGCCGAAGTGGCTTTCCGCGAGGAAGTCCGGGCGTTTTTGCGCGACAGATTGCCGGCCGATATCGCAGCGCGCGGTCGCCAAGGCAAGCGTTTCAACAAAGAAGACCAGGTCACCTGGATGCGCCTGCTCAATGAGCGAGGATGGTTGGCGGCCAGCTGGCCAGTTGAATTTGGCGGCACCGGTTGGGGCGCGGTGGAGAAACATATCTTCGACGAAGAATGCTACGCGTTCGGCGCACCGTGGATCGTGCCGTTCGGCGTCAACATGGTTGCCCCGGTGATTATCAAGTTCGGTACACCAGAACAGCAGGCGCGCTTTCTGCCGCGCATCCTAAGCGCTGAAGACTGGTGGTGTCAGGGTTATTCCGAGCCGGGTGCCGGTTCTGACTTGGCCGCGGTCAAGATGCGGGCCGTACGTGATGGCGACCACTACAGGGTCAATGGCCAGAAAACCTGGACCACCCTGGCCCATTACGCCGACTGGATTTTCTGCCTGGTGCGCACCGACCCCGAAGCGCAACAACAGCGGGGCATCAGTTTCTTATTGATCGACATGAAGTCCCCGGGTATCACCGTACGCCCGATCATCACCCTCGATGGCGAGCATGAAGTCAACGAAGTGTTCTTCGACAACGTGCGCGTGCCGGTGGAAAACCTGGTCGGCGAGGAGAACAAGGGCTGGACCTGCGCCAAGTACTTGTTGACCCACGAGCGCACCAGCATTGCCGGCATTGGTCAGGCCAAGCAGATGCTCGGGCGCCTTAAGCGCATTGCCAGCCAGGAGCAACGCGACGGCCTGCCACTGATCGACGACATCCAGTTGCGCATGCAAATCGTCGAGCTGGAAATCCAGCTGATGGCGATCGAAATGAGCAACCTGCGCATTGTCGCCGCTGCCCGCGACGGCGGAGTGCCAGGCACCGAAAGCTCGTTTCTAAAGATCAAGGGCAGTGAAATCCGTCAGGCCATCACCTACTTGATGAGCAAGGTTCTGGGGCCGTATGCCATGCCCTTCATTGAAGAAGAGTTGGGCTATGGCGAGCAAGCGGATCTATACCGCGACTACAGCACCACGCCTGCCAGCCAATACCTGGATATGCGCAAGACTTCGGTCTACGGCGGTTCAAACGAAATCCAGAAGAACATCATCGCCAAGATGATTCTAGAGCTGTAAGGGGAATAGCGATCATGGACTTCAAACTTACCGAAGAGCAGCAAATGCTGCAGGACACCGCCGTTCGCCTGGTGCGTGACAATTACGCGTTCGAAGCGCGCGAGCAGTTCGCCAAGAGCGAGCTGGGCTACAGCCTTGCGTTTTGGCGCCAACTGGGCGAGCTGGGTCTGACCGCCGTGCCATTTGCCGAGGAATTTGGTGGTTTTGGTGGCGGCGGCGTGGAGACGCTGCTGATCATGACCGAGTTGGGACGCGGTTTGTGCCTTGAACCCTATTTGCATTCGGTGATTTTCGCCGGTGGCCTGCTAACCCAATCTGGCAGTGACGAACAACGCAACGAATTGCTGCCGGCCGTTGCCAGCGGGCAATTGCAATTGGCAGTGGCCGTCGACGAGCCAACCAGCCATTACCAGTTGCACGATGTGCGCACCCGCGCCAAAGCCGAGGACGGAGGCTGGCGTCTCAACGGGCGTAAATCGGTAGTGGTCGCAGGGCACAGCGCGGGGTTGATTGTCGTGTCCGCGCGAACCTCAGGCGACGATCGTGACGAAACCGGCATCAGCCTGTTCTTGCTCGATCCGCGTGCGCCGGGTGTCAGCCGCCGCATCTATCCAACCATGGATGGCCGCCATGCCTGCGAACTGTACCTGGACGATGTTTTCGTCAGCGCCGCCGGTGTACTCGGTGAGTCCGGTCAAGCCCTGGCCGCGCTGCGCTACCAACAGGGTCGCGCGCTGGCCGCGCAGTGCGCCGAAGCGGTAGGCAGTATGGAAGCGGTGTGCGACTTGACCCTTGATTACCTCAAGACACGTCAACAGTTCGGCCAGGCGATCGGCAAGTTCCAGGCTCTGCAACACCGCATGGTGGACATGCGTATCGAATTGGACCAGGCCAACTCCATGGCCATCCTCGCCGCATGCGCAGCTGATGCGCCTGACAGCGACGAGCGCAGCCGCACCCTGGCCGCCGCCAAGGTGGTGATCGTGCGCGCCGGCCGGTTTATTGCCGAGCAGGGTATCCAACTGCACGGCGGCATCGGCCTGACCTGGGAATACGTGCTGTCGCACCACGCCAAGCATTTGCTGATGCTCAGCCACCAGTTCGGCAACGACGACCATCACCTCAAGACTTACAGCCGGCTGCTGCAGGTCCACGCATAACCGTTAATGCACCTTCTCTGTAGCAGCTGGCGCAGCCTGTGTCCGGCTGCGCAGCAGTCGCAAAACCGGCTCTCGTGGTCGAACAGGCACACCGCGTGCTGCCGCAGGGGAGAGTGTGTACACAAGGGGAAGAAATTGAGCCGTAGCATTTCCACATTGACAGGCCTGCGTCGTCGACTGGACGGCGGCATGTTGTTCGGGCATACGCCGCGCGTGCTATGGGCCGACTGGATGAAGCCCGACCACGACAACACGGTAGAGATTTCTGCTCGGGTGTTGTTGGTGCAAGAGCAAGGCAAAAACATCCTGGTCATGGCCGGTGCCGACAATCTGCTGGCGCCACTTGCGCGAAAATGCGGTTGCCAGCCGCGACCGGCGGGGTTGCTCGAAAGCCTGGCGCGGCGCGGGCTGAATGAAGACGACATCGATACGGTGGTTCTTACACACGTGCATGCGCAGCTTTGCAAGGAAACAAGTGAGCGGGTCAGAGACGGTGACATGCCGCGCCTGCTGTTCCCGCGAGCGCGCTATGTGTGCGGTGAACGACATTGGCATCGCGCACGCCATCCGCACCCACGGGATCGGGACCTGTTCGTCTCATCCTTGGTGCATGGACTTGAAAGCAGTGGGCGTTTGACCCTGATCGGAAGCGGCCGATGTGAGTCACTCGGCGATGGCTGGTGTTTTCACATAAGCGATGGGTTTACCCCGGGCCAGCTTCTGCCTGAAATCCAATTGCCAGGCGGGCCAATGATTTTTTGCGGCGACCTGATTCCCGGCACGCATTGGCTGGATCTGGAGGTGACCAGCGGCCGAGACCGTAACGCTGAGCGAGTGGTCGACGAGAAGGAACACCTGCTCGACCACTTGGTGGCGCTCGGTGGCCGCTTGTTCTTTGCTCGCGACCCGGAAGTGGCGCTGGTCAAAATCATGCGTGACCGCCGATCGCGCTATATCCCGTTCGATCACTACCGCACGTTGAACCGCTTCGAAGGGTAACGCCCTTCAGCCTTCGTACGCACGACTTCGTCGCTTGTTTATACATCCCCCCCTTATTCCCCCTCCCGCGGGTGGGCGTGTTGACCAGCCCGACTCTTAGGATCGAACCGCTCTAAACACAAAAAAGACAAGAAAACATTTATCGGAGTGCCGCATGACAAAAACAATAATGCAGGGTGGCTTTCGCCCCCAACTGCTGGCGGCTGCTGTTGCCATCGGCATGAGCACCCAGGCCAATGCCGTCAACTTCGAAATCGGGGAAATCAAGGGGCAGTTCGACACGTCCCTGTCCATGGGGGCCAGTTGGGCGGTGCGCGGGGGTGATCCTGATTTCATTTCCCCGTTCAACTCGCAGGGCAGGCGCGGTAACTCGTCGTCCCGGCTGTCTGACGACAACCGCCTGAACTTCAAGAAGGGTGAAACGTTCTCGAAGATATTCAAAGGCATCCACGACCTCGAGTTGAAGTACGGCGACAGCGGCATCTTCGTACGTGGCAAGTACTGGTACGACTTCGAACTGAAGGACGAACACCGGCCGTTCTATGACATTGACGACAGCGGCCGCAATGACATGGCCAAGGCATCCGGTGCCGAATTCCTCGATGCTTTTGTCTATCACAACTACAACATCGGCGAACTACCGGGCAACGTGCGCCTTGGCAAGCAGGTGGTGAGTTGGGGCGAAAGTACTTTCATCGGCAACAGCATCAACTCGATCAACCCGATCGATGTGGCCGCGCTGCGGCGTCCAGGTGCCGAGGTCAAGGAAGGCCTGATTCCGGTCAACATGTTCTACATGTCGCAGAACATCACCGAGAATTTCAGTACCGAGGCGTTCTACCAGCTGGAGTGGGAAAGTACTGTCGTTGACAACTGCGGCACCTTCTTCGGCGTCGATCCCCTGTCCAAAGGTTGCAATGACCGCCAGGTGGGCGCCGGGCTGGATCTGGCACCGGGGCTGGCCAACAACACGGCCAACCCGCCAGGTTTCAACAACAATACCGACGACGCCTACACCCCGCGGGTGAAAGACAACGAGGCCCGTGACAGCGGTCAGTACGGCCTGGCCCTGCGCTGGTTTGTACCAGAGCTCAACGACACCGAGTTCGGTGCGTACGTGATGAACTATCACAGCCGCGGCCCTTATTTGAGCGCCCTGCGTTCGAGCGTGGCCTTCAATCCCGCCAACCCAATCCCGGCGGTTCGCGCTTCGCGCTATTTTGTCGATTACCCGGAAGATATCCGTCTGTATGGCCTGAGTTTCCAGACCAACGTCAATGGCACCTCGTTGGGCGGCGAAATCAGTTACCGGCCGAACATGCCACTGCAGATCAACACCATCGACATGGCGGGAGCCACAACCGGCAACCCGACGGCGCTGTTGAACCGGATCGGCTACGCCACCACAACCCCGGGCGGCGAGATCAACGGGTACAAACGCATGCCGGTGCTGCAGACGCAAATGTCCGCCACGCAGTTTTTTGAGCAGGTCATGGGGGCCAGTCGCCTGACCCTGGTGGGTGAGGTGGGTTACAACCGCATCAATGGGCTGAGCGATGCCGACGGCAACGATCTGCGCTTCGGTCGCAGCGGGATTTTCGGCGTCGGCGTCCAGCCGGGGACTGCGAATGCTGCGTGCTTGAACACCACCAACAACCCCCAGCAGGAATGCAACGACAAGGGCTTCTACACCACCAGTTCCTGGGGGTACCGCGCTCGCGCTCGTCTGGATTATCCGAACGTATTCGCCGGCATCAACCTGGCACCGAACCTGGCCTGGTCGCATGACGTCGAGGGCACCGGGCCCAACTTTGAAGAAGGGCTTAAGGCCGTCAGCCTCGGCGTCGATGCCGATTACAAAAACAGCTACACCGCGAGCCTCAGTTACACCGATTTCTTCGGTGGTCATTTCAACACCAATGGTGACCGCGACTTCGTCGCGCTCAGCTTTGGCGTGAACTTCTAAACAGAAGACAGGCGAGAGAAAGCAAGCATGAAAACAAAAACAATGATGCATATAGGCGCACTCGCGCTGACCCTGCTGGCCGGGCAAGTGATGGCGGCAGTGTCTGCGGAAGAGGCGGCAAAACTGGGTACCACCTTGACGCCGCTCGGCGCGCAGAAGGAAGGCAATGCCGATGGCAGCATTCCTGCCTGGACGGGTGGTTTGAAGCCTGGTGCGGCGCCCGTTACCAATCGATTTCTGGGCGATCCGTTCAGCGATGAAAAGCCGCTATTCGTCATCACGCCAGCTAACGCCGAACAGTACAAGGACAAGCTCACTGCCGGTCAGCTGGCCATGTTCAAGCGCTATCCCAACACTTACAAGATTCCGGTGTACAAGACTCATCGCACAGCGGCTGCCCCGCAGGATATCTACGATGCCACGAAACAGAGTGCGTTGAACACTCAGCCGGTCGACGGTGGCAATGGCCTGAGTAATTTCAGTGGCTCTCGCAGCTTCGCATTCCCGATTCCAAAAAACGGCGTTGAAGTGCTCTGGAATCACCTGACGCGCTACCGCGGTCACAATCAGCGACGCGAGATGGTCCAGGCCACACCGCAGGTCGATGGGTCGTTCACTATCGTCGAATTCGAAGATGAAATGGCGTTCCCGCAATACATGACCGGAGACGACAAGGAAAGCACGGCCAACATTTTTGCGTATTACAAACAGCGCGTGACAGCGCCGGCACGCCTGGCCGGAAACGTTGTGCTGTTGCACGAGACCATCGACCAGGTGAAGGAACCGCGTCTGGCTTGGGTCTACAACGCAGGCCAGCGCCGTGTGCGGCGTGCGCCGCAAATCGCTTACGATGGGCCAGGTACCGCGTCGGACGGCATGCGGACGTCCGATAACGGAGACCTGTTCAACGGCGCGCCGGACCGCTATGACTGGAAGCTAATTGGCAAGAAGGAGATGTACATTCCTTACAACAACTATCGCCTGGCCTCGCCGTCGCTCAAGTACGCCGACATTCTCAAGGCCGGGCACATCAATCAGGACTTGACCCGCTACGAGCTCCACCGTGTGTGGGAAGTGGTGGGCACCCTGAAGTCAGGTCAGCGTCATATCTACGCTAAGCGTCATATGTACTTTGATGAAGACAACTGGCAGCTGGCCGAGGTCGACCATTACGACGGTCGCGGGCAGTTGTGGCGTGTTGCTGAAGGTATGGCTATTAACGACTATGAACAGGGCGTCGGAACCTATGCCGGTCAGACGCTCTATGACCTGGTAGCAGGACGCTACCTGGTCATGGCACTGGGCAACGAATTCAAGGAGGGAATCGAGTACGGTGTCAAACCGAACCTGGCTGAGTTCACACCGGCAGCCTTGCGCAACGCAGGTATTCGCTGATCCCGGAAGTTGCAAGCCCTCGCTCCCGCAGGAGGGTCAATCTGTAGGAGCGAGACTGCTCGCGATGGACGTTAACGGTAACGCGAGCTTTTTGATTCAGCGCAGCGCTCTTGAGTCCATCGCGAGCACGCTCGCTCCCACACATGTCATCTTTTTTCGAATTGCCTTATTGCTCAGCCCGTTGTCTCAACGCAGTCAGTGCTTCATAGCGGGACGACACACCCAGCTTGGTGTAGATGTTCTTGAAGTTCCACTTGATGGTTTCCTGACTGAGATTGAGGGTCTGTGCAATGCGCTTGTTGGGCATCGACTGCTCAAGTAGGCCGATGATTTCCAGTTCTCGCTTGGTAAATAGCGAGTGCTCACCCGCCGCCGAATCCTTCGTCGCGCGTGCTAATCCCGGGCCAGTGCTGGCGCAGTTCAACGGCACAGCGGCCAGTCGACTGCGATAGCTGTCCAACACCGGATCGTCTCCGCAATCAAGGTTGGCCAATAGCGCCAGCAGGGAAGGGCCTTCATCCAGCAGGGTGCGTACCATGCCCAGTTCGTAGCTTTCGCCCACGATCGCCCGCAACAACACAGCGGACTCCGACTGGCATCCCAGGTCATTGAGCGCCACGGCACGTAACAGGTTCGACTGGATTCGCCATTTACCTCGACTGTAGCGGCTGGCGAATTGCTCGACGATGTCCAGCGCCAGCAGCGCGCGGTCCGGCTCTTGCCTGGCCAGGCAGATGCGCGCCCGCGACAAGGCTGCAAGGGCGCCGATCTCATGCGCCAGCGGCGTATCGCTGCAGTACCGATGAGTCAGTGCATCGAGGCCGGCTCTCTGGCTTTCACATTGGCGCCAGTCGCCATTGCCCAGCAGAATGCGTACTTGCTCGGTCAGGTTATGGGCCAGCGCGCGATCGAAACCTCTGGCGCGAAATTCCCCGGCCATCTTGGTCAGGTATGTCAGCGCAGTAGCTGACGACTCCAGCAGATAATTCATGCGGGCGACGCTGATCATCGCCGAGATGCTCACTGATGGAGGGGCAAAACGCAAAAGATCGAGGCGGTTGCTCAGGGTTTCGCGCACGTCGTCGATGCGGTCCATTTCGTAGTGTGCCTCGGCGACGGCCACTGCACAGGTGCAGGCGCTGACCGAGCGCCGGCCATGTTTGTTCTCGGCCAGAAGCAGGACGTCGATGAGATGCCGCGAAGCTTCCAGAACATTCCCGCACAGCAGAATGCCGTGAGCGGTGGTGGCGACGATCATCAGCGCCAGCTCGTCATGGCCGGTGCGCAGCGTTGCGCATTCGGGGCCGTTCAGGTATTGCCAGGCCTGCTGTTGTTGGCCGAGGTAGACCAGACTGTTGATGTACAGGCAAACGCGCATTCGTTCATTGAATGGATGGGTAAAGGTGCGCTCGCGTAAACCCTGAACAAGCTGACTGCAGCGCGCCAGGTCATCGTGTTGCAGGGCGATCGCGGCCCTGACGAGATCGATGTGAGGTTTCCAGGTGGACGGGTCCGCCGAGCTTTTTTCAAGGACCTCAATCCAGGTTTCAGCCTTGCTGGTCAGCATCGTCAACAAGCAGCCCCAAGCGCCTTGCAGCAGTACTTTGGGGTGTTGTGTCAGCTGCTCCAGCGGAACGCAATCCAGCCAGCGCATAAACTGGCCAAGATGGCTCAGACCGTGATAGGTCGGCTGTTTGCGCTCCAGCAGGCGCACCAGTTCCTCAAGGTTTTCGCTGAGCACTGCATGGCGTGTCGCCTCGCTCACCATCCCGGCCTGTTCGAACCAGTGTGCGGCGCGCAGGTGCAGCGGGGACATGTCGACGTCTGATGCGACCAAACGTTGTTGCAGGAACTCGGCGAACAGCGGATGCAAGCGATACCACTGCTGTTGACTCTCCATGTCGACAGGCAGGATGAACAGGTTGTGGGCCTCGATGCTGGCGATGAGGTCGACTGTTTGCGGCGTCTGGCTGACGTGCTCTGCCACCTGCGCATTGAAGCGGCGCAGGATCGAGATTTTCTCGAGGAACTTGATGATCTCTGCCGGTAATCCGGCCACCACGTCTTCAGCGAGATAGTCGCGCAGGTCGCTGTTGCCTGGTAGCAGTCGATGGATCTTCGCTTCTTTGCGCGGGTTGGCCTTGAGGGAGATGGACATCAATTGCAGGCCGATGGGCCAACCGTCCGTATTCTCGTGGATGGCGTGCGCCAGCTCCATATCGATGCCATCGTCCAGGTAGGCCTTGAGGAAGGTCAGGGACTCGTTGAAATCAAAGCCCAGCTCGGTAGCCCCGATCTCGCAGAGCTCAGCCATCGCACGCAACCGCCCGAGTTTCAGATTGGCATTGACCCTTGAGGCCAGCACGATGTGGAGCTGTGTTGGAGCGCCATCCACCAACAATTGCACCAGGCGCGAAATGCGTGGATCGGTGGCGAAATGGAAGTCATCGATCATCAAATACAGCGGTGCGTTCACCCGAGCCAACGTGTTGATCATGACCGAAGCCAAGGCGAGCAAACCGTCCAGAGACTCGCGCTCGATCAACAGCAGCAGGTCTTCCTCAAGAGGCACGCCGGCGTTTTGCAGTGTGCAGATGAGGTTGGCGCAAAAAGACTCCAGAGCGCCGTCTTCCTGCGCCAGCGACAACCATACAACGCTGTTGCCGTCCTTGATCAGGCTTTGTCGCCACTGCGCCATCAGCGTGGTCTTTCCGAAACCCGCACTGCCGTTGATCAGGATCAGCCGGCAATCCCGAGCCGCCTGCAGGCGGGCCAGAAGCAATTCGCGCAGCACCGCGTGACTGCTGATGCGTGGCGGCGAGAATCGGGTGGTGATTGGCGGGGCATTCGGAGGCATGGCGAATCCAGTCTGCAACGGATTTGAAGGACCTTGGTGAAAGGCTCCCACTGCGTTGTTATGTTTTGCAGGATTTTAGGCCGATTAGTGCGCGTTTGTGCAACGACAAAATTGATCGTGGACGAACACTGGTCGGGGCGAGAGTGGGGCCCCCCCCATATACCCCCCGCGGCGAGCGGGTACAGCCTGCAACGGCTTCGCAACGATGGCAGTCCGGATAATTCGGGCGGTCGGGCAGTAGAGCAAGACGCCGAAGCAGGGCCTAATTTTTATGGAGAATGTGATGTCACACAAACCGTACGTTGCCGGGGTTGGCATGATCCCGTTCCTGAAGCCTGGTGCCAGTGGGTCTTATATCCAGATGGGCGCTGAAGCGACCCGTCAGGCATTGAAAGACGCTGGCCTGGACTACCATTTGGTTCAGCAGGCTTATGTCGGATACGTCTATGGCGACTCGACCTGCGGTCAATCGGCGCTCTATGAAGTGGGCATGAGTGGCGTGCCGGTGGTGAACGTCAACAACAACTGTTCCACCGGTTCCACGGCCCTGTACCTGGCGCGCCAGGCGGTGGAAAGCGGGGCGGTCGATTGCGCTCTGGCCCTGGGTTTCGAACAGATGCAGCCGGGTGCCCTGGGAGCGGTGTTTACTGATCGCCCGGCGTGCATGGGCAAGCATCTGCACGTGTCGGACGAGCTGACCGCCGACGCCGGCGCGATCGGTGTGCCGATGACCCTTCGTCAGTTCGGCGGCGCCGGTCGCGAACACATGCAACGCTACGGCACCGAGCTCAGTACCTTCGCTGCCATCCGCGCCAAGGCCAGTCGTCATGCGGCCAACAACCCATTAGCACTGTTCCGTAAAATCGTCACCACCGAGGACGTGATGAACGATCAGGTGCTGTGGCCCGGCGTGATGACGCGTTTGATGGCGTGCCCACCGACCTGTGGTGCGGCTGCCGCGATCATTTGCAGCGAAGCGTTTGCCAAAAAGCACGGTTTGCGTACCGATGTAGTGATCCTGGCGCAGTCGATGACCACTGACCGCGGGATTTCATTCGAACCGACGTCGATGATCCAGACGGTCGGTTTCGACATGACCCAGCGCGCCGCCAGCGAAGTATACGAGAAGGCCGGTGTCGGCCCGCAGGATATCCTGGTCGCCGAGATGCATGATTGCTTCGCCCAGAATGAGTTGCTGACCTATGAATCGTTGGGCTTTTGCCCGGTCGGAGGCGCCGAGAAGTTCGTGCTCGATGGCGACAACACCTACGGCGGTCGCGTGGTGACCAACCCGTCCGGCGGCCTGCTTTCCAAAGGCCACCCGCTGGGTGCCACTGGGCTTGCGCAGTGCTATGAACTGACCCATCAGTTGCGCGGTACCGCCGACAAACGTCAGGTCGAAGGCGTGAATCTTGCCCTGCAGCACAACCTTGGACTGGGTGGTGCCTGCGTCGTCACGCTGTACGGTCGCGCTTAATGCCGATCACATGCGCGCCGTGGGCGCGCATGTGTATTGCTGTCGTGTATGAGTCTGGCGTTCGTCCTGTATTAGACTTGCACTTGAACAAGATTGTTTGCGGAATTCAGTCCATGCCCACTCCACCCTCAGGCTCCAGGCTCCATCTACCTGCCGACCGGGTGCTTCAGCTTATCCCTGACACCAAGGTCATTCCCCCTCGCGGCGCGCGTCAACTGATGCCCCGCGCGGCACTGATGAGCCGCCTGATGGAGGCGCGTCGGCAGCGCTGTGTGGCCATCCAGGGGCCGGCTGGGAGCGGCAAGACTAGTACCTTGCTGGCCTGGCGTCGCGAACTGATAGCGATCGATTTCGATGTCGCCTGGTTGTCGCTAACCGGAGAGGACAACGAGCCGGCGCGGCTGACCAACTGCCTGTTGGCCAGTGTTGCCGAAGTCGACGCCGCGCTGGCGCGGGAGGCGACCCTGCTGTTTGGTGAGGGTGGCGGCGAGTTGGCGCTCGAACACTGGATCATCGTGCTGCTACAGGCGATTGCCGGTCACGCCCACGATCTCGTGTTGATGATCGATGATGTACACCACCTCAACGACCCCGACATCTTCAAACTGCTAGGCTGGCTGCTCGACTATGCGCCGCCGAACCTGCACCTGGTGCTCGGTACGCGCAGCACTTTACCTGCCACGCTTCCGCTGGCCCGTCTGCGCACTCAGGGCCAGTTGACCGAGTATGACTTGAAGGACCTGCGTTTTACCGTCGAAGAATCGGGGCGCTACCTGCGGCAGTTCGGCGAGATCAGCCATCACGATGCCGAGCTCTTGCATGACTTGACCGACGGCTGGGTGGCTGGCCTGCAATTGTTCGCCATTGACTTGAAATCTAAGCATGGCGCCGGCTTCAGTCGGATGCAGGTGCGTGGTGCCGGAGCCTTCGCGCAATATTTTGAACAGGAAGTACTGGTCCATTTACCCCTCGCGGATCTGCAGTTGTTGACGCACTCTTCGATCTGCAACCGATTCACCGCCCCGCTGTGTGCCAGGCTTGTCGGCAAGCCGCACGCGATTGCCGGGATGATGAGCCAGTTGACACGCCTGGACAGCGATAACCTGTTCATCACGCAGATCAAGAGCCATGACAAAGAAACCTGGTACCGCCTGCATCCGTTGTTGCGCGAGGTACTGCGTGATCACCTCGGTCGTCAGCCCGAAGAAGACCAGAAAAAACTCCATGCGGTGGCTCGGGATTGGCTGTTTGAGCAAGGCCATATCGACGAGGCGGTGCGCCACGCCGTACTGGCCGGCGACTTTCAGATTGCCGCCGAGATTGTCGAAGCCTGTGCGCACGAACTGATGGCGCGTGGCTCCCTGAGTCAGCTGCCCAACCTTTTGCGCAAGCTGCCCCAGGAGCAGATGCGTGAGCGTTACAGTCTGCAATTGGTGATGGCTCAGTTGCAGCTCCATGCACATAACTTCGCCGACGGGCAGCAGATACTTGACCAGCTGGAGGTACAACAGCACCGGCTCAATACCCAGCAACGCCAGGGTCTGCTGGTCACCCGTGGCACCTTGGCCATGCAACGCGACCTGACGGAGGTGGCGTGGTCACTGGCTCCGGAGCTGGAGGCGATACCTGACGATGCCGATGATCTGATTCTGACGGGGCGCGCATCCATTCTGGCCTGGTTGTATCTGTTCAGCGGAGATCACGAGCGAGTGCGCCAGATCATTCAGCACAGCGATCGCCCCAATACTTCGCCGCGCCGGACTCTGATCGGTCGTTGTATCTATGGTGTGAGCCTGATTCACGAGGGGCGCATCAGCGAAGCGGAAAATATCTTGCGCAACACCCTGGAAGCGGCCAAACCGCACGGCAGCAGTGCTGCGGTTGCCGGCCATGCCGCCGCCGCGTTTCTCGCCGGTCTGTTGTACGAACAGAACGACTTGAGCGACGTTTGCCATTTGCTGGAACCGCGTCTGGACATCCTTGAACGGATTTCCCTGCCCAACATCGTTCTGCACAGTCTGCTGGCGCTGAGCCGCTCTTACTGGCTCAACGGCGAGCAAACCCAGGCGCTGGCCTATCTGGACCGCCTGAAAGAGTACGCACAGCGCTACGATCTGGGCCGGCTGCTGGCGTGGACGCTGTATGTGCGCATGCGTTGGCACCTGGAAAAATATCAGACCTCGCAGGCCGAGGTCCTTCTGGCAGAGCTGCAGGCGCTCGCTGACAAGCATGCTGGCATCCTGCGCGGCACCCCGTTGATCATCCATTTGCTGTCCATGCGGGCAGCGGTCGAGATAAGTTTGTATCAGCGTGAATTCGACCGGGCCATCCAGCAGATTGCACCCATGCTCACCCTCTGTGAGTCGGCCAGGCACTGGCAGTTGGTCGCAATCATGCGCCTGCAACTGTCTATGGCCGAGAAAGCGCGAGGGCATGACGAGCAAGCGCTCCAACAACTGATGGAGGTCCTGCGTGAGGGACACAGGCTTGGCCTTGTGCGCAGTTATCTCGACGTTGCGCCGCAACTGCCCCGAATGCTCACCGACCTGCTGCACGATAATGCTCTTGACCCGGTGCTGGCCTTTTACGCGCAGCGGCTGATCTCTGCTGCCAAGCCAACAGGGAATACCGAGCACAAGGTGACCTCGCCGATTGCAAGCCTGAGCGAGCGAGAGACTGAGGTGCTGCAGTTGATAGCTCAAGCCATGACCAACAAGAAGATTGCGCGAACCCTGGGCGTGTCACCGGAAACGGTGAAATGGCACATCAAGAATCTGTTCGCCAAGCTCAATGTTGCCGGCAGGGTAGAAGCAATTGCCAAATGGCGTGACCTGAATATCGACTAGCTTGAACAACCCAGAACTTGTGGGAGCCGAGCTTGCTTGCGATGGCGGCATCATATTCAACATTGATGTTGACTGGCCTACCGCTATCGCGGGCAAGCTCGGCTCCTACAGGGTTACGTCTGTGTTTCTGTTTCAGGTCAGTTGACGTTACTCAGGCGGTTCTCCCAGAACGGTTTGCGCAGTTCGTTTTTCAGCACCTTGCCGACGCTGGACATCGGCAAGGAAGTGCGAAACTCGATGCTGCGAGGCACTTTGTAGCCGGCAATCATTTCCCGACAATGGGCGACCACTTCATCTTCGGCAACGCTGGCACCAGGCTTGAGGATGATCACCGCATGCACTGTCTCCCCCCATTTAACGCAGGGAATACCAATCACAGCCGCTTGGGCAACGGCCGGATGGCTGACGATGGCGTTCTCCACTTCGGCGGTGAAGATGTTCTCCCCACCGCTGACGATCATGTCCTTGAGACGATCGCAGATGTAGATGAAGCCATCGTCGTCCATGTAGCCGCCGTCACCGGTATGCATCCAGCCGCCGCGAAGCGCCTCGGCAGTGGCCTCCGGTTTGTTCCAGTAACCCAGCATGACGTTGGGGCCACGCACCAGGATTTCGCCGACTGTGCCACGGGGCACTTCGCGGTCCTCGGTATCGGCGATGCGGATTTCCACACAGCTGATGGGCAGCCCGGCTGAGTACATCTTGCCGCTGCGCTGATGTTCCTCGCAGTGGTACTCGGCGCCCAGCATGGTGATGCCGGGAGCCATTTCGGTCATGCCATAGCCTTGGCCAAACTGGGCTGATGGGAAGGTCTGACGCGCGCGTTCGAGCAGGACGGGGGTAATCGGCGAGGCGCCGTAGGTGATTTCCCGAAGCGAGCTAAGGTCCAGTGTCGCATGGGTTGGATTTGCCTGGTGCCAGTCGAGGATCATCTGCAGCATGGTGGGCGCTAGAAAGGTGTCGGTGACTTGCTCCCGGTTGATCTGCTCGATTACCTCTTGCGCTTTGAAGGCGGGCAGCACGATATGCACGCCACCGCTGAGGAACAGCACAACCATCGCGGCCAGGTCGGCCAGATGGAACATCGGCATGGCATGAAGGTAGCGCGTATGCGCGCCATAGCCCACGCGATCCTGGTTGGCGAGAGCGGAGATGCCGATGTTGTTATGGCTGAGCATCACGCCCTTGGGGAAACCGGTGGTGCCGCCGGTGTAGAAGATTCCGAGAAGGGAATCGCCACAACGGTGCGCGTCTTCCACCGGCTCGTTCTCGGCGATCAGGGTTTCGTAGTTGAGCATGCCCTCGGGCGTTTCGCCGTCACCGGCATAAATCACCAACCGAATGCTCTTGGCCTCGACGGCCACCTGTGTGCCCAATTTCTGGAAGGTGTCATCGACGATCAGTACGCAGGTTTGCGAGTCATTCAGGGAGTAGACGATTTCTGCCGCGCTCCAGCGGATGTTCACCGGATTGAGCACCGCATCGGCCCATGGCACCGCCTGGTAATACTCGATGTAGCGTTGGGAATTGAGCGAGAGCATCGCGACGCGTTCGCCACTGGCGACGCCCAGGCGTTTGAGAGCCCCAGCCAGCCTGGCAACGCGATCACCTAGCTGGGCGAACGTCATGCTGCGGCCCTGATAACGAATTGCCGTGGCATTGGGGCGCTGCTGCCGATGGCGCTGCAGCCCTTGGGTCATGTACATCGAAACCTCCAATCTTGTTTTTGTAGGGGGTGCATTTGCGAAGTGTGGTGCAGGCTGTGATCTCATTGTCCGGGCATTCTTCCCACTGTGGGAGGGAAGAGTGCCCGGAAAGACGAACGGCGGCTTACAGGGTGCCGTAGCCACCACCGCAGACCAGGGCCTGACCGGTGACATAGTTGGCTTCCGGCAGGCACAGCATCACCACCGAGCCAGCGGCTTCTTCGGCCGTGCCAGGACGACCCAGGGGGATGGCAGAGCTGGCGGTATCGATACGTTCCTGTTGAACGCCGACCTTGATTTCACGACCTTCAATGTTGATGGTCTTGCTCTCGTCGCCAGCCAGCGCTTGGGTCAGTCGGGTATCGATGAAACCGAAGGCCACGGCGTTGACATTGACCTTCAGGCGGCCCCACTCCTTGGCCAGGGTTTTGGTCATGCCGATGATGCCGGCCTTGGCGGCGGAGTAGTTGGATTGACCGGCGTTACCGCCAGCAGCGACCGAGGAAATGTTGACGATCTTGCGCAACACTTCGCGGCCTTCAGCGGCGTCTTTCTTGGCCTGGGCGCTGATGATCGGCTGGGCCGCACGCAGAATACGGAACGGTGCGGTCAGGTGGCAGTCAATGATCGCGTACCACTGTTCGTCGGTCATCTTCTGGATGACATTGTCCCAAGTGTATCCAGCGTTGTTGATGATGATGTCGATGCCACCGTAGCTTTGGACGGCAGTCTGTACGAATCGCTCAGCGAAATCGGCGGCGGTCACGCTGCCGACGCAGGCAACGGCTTCGCCACCGGCCTGGCGAATTTCAGCCACGACTTCTTCGGCTGGCGCCGAGTCCAGATCGTTGATCACGACTTTGGCGCCATAAGCCGCCAGTTGCAGGGCGACGCTACGACCGATACCACGACCGGAACCGGTCACCAGCGCGACTTTACCTTCAAGTTTTTTCATTGGATTGTTCCTTAGGCTGTGGGGGTGGGTTGAAATATCAGGCGAGGGCGACAACGGCTTCTCCAACCAGCTTCTCTTCGCCGTACTGATTGGCGCAGCGAAGCGCCAGGCGCACGCGCTGTTCGCCGGCATCGATGAACTTCTCGACGACCTTGCCACTACAAGTCGGTATGTGGCCGAGCTGAGTGATCCCGGTAAAACGCACCGACAGGCCGCGCACCTGGCTCTGCGGCACCCAAGCGGTCAACAGGCGTCCGAGGTACGCCGCGGACAACATGCCGTGGGCGAACACATCGTCCATCCTCGACTTACGGGCGAAGTCGAGGTCGACGTGAATCGGGTTGTGATCACCCGAAGCACCGCAGTACAAGGCGAGGGTGGTGCGGTTCACCGGCTGCAGCTTGAGCAGCGGGATCTCGTCACCGATCTGGATATCGGAAAATTGAACGCTCATGACGACTCCTTAGCGCTGCACAAGGGAGGAGCGGATATCGGCGATGTGCTCGCCAGACTGGTTGGTCACTCGTGCTTCCATGACCACGAATTGCAGGGCGCCACCTTTCTTTTCGTAGATGTCGGAGATGAAGCCGTCGAACGTCAGCACATCGCCGGCATAGGCCATCTTGTGGTAGACGAAGGACTGCTCGGCGTGAAGAACCCGGCCCAGGTCAAAGCCGACCAAATTGAGCAGCTCCACCACATCGCGGCCTTCGCTTTCCAGGCACTTGAGGAAGGTCGGAGGGACCGGCAAGGATTCGTGACCGGCCGCCTTCGCAGCGGCTTCGTCGGTGTAGACAGGATCGGTTTCGCCGATGGCCTTGGCGAAGAAGCGCAGGCGTCCTTTTTCAACGTCGACGCTGTACGCGCCGGTTTTGTGCCCGATCAGATTTTTGTCTGTCATGTTCACTTGGCTCCTATGTCAAAACGCGCCTGAACAGGGCGATCAGTTCTTGCCAAACAGCGTGACGACGCAGGCGCCACCCAGGCCCAGGTTGTGTTGCAGGGCTATCTGCACACCTTCCACCTGGCGCTTGTTGGCGGTGCCACGCAGTTGATGGGTCAGCTCATAGCATTGGGCAAGGCCGGTTGCACCCAGCGGGTGGCCCTTGGAAAGCAGACCGCCGGACGGGTTGGTCACGACTTGGCCGCCGTAGGTGTTGTCGCCATCGCGGATGAACCGTTCGGCCTCGCCGATCGGGCACAAACCCAAGGCTTCATAGGTCAGCAGTTCGTTGTGGGCGAAGCAGTCGTGCAGTTCGACCACGCGGATGTCTTCGGGGCCGATGCCTGCTTGTTCGTAGACCTGATTGGCGGCCGCCTGGGCCATGTGAAAACCGGCGAAGCTGATCATCGACGGCGGGTCGAAGGACTCGACCACATCGGTAGTCATCGATTGGGCAAGGATCGCCACATCCGTGCGCAGGCCATGCTTTTTGGCAAAAGCTTCGCTGCAGACAATCGCAGCAGCACCACCGCAGGTCGGCGGGCACGCCATTAGGCGGGTCATGACACCCGGCCAGATGACCTTGTCGTTCATCACTTCTTCGGTGGTGACCACGTTCTTGAACAGCGCCAGCGGGTTGTTGGCAGCGTGGCGGCTGGCCTTGGCGCGGATCGCGGCAAAGGCTTCCATCGAGGTGCCGTAGCGTTGCATGTGTTCGCGACCGGCACCGCCGAAACCACGTAAGGCCTGAGGAATATCGGCGGCGTCGGCGGTGAGCGTCTCGAGTACATGAAGGAAACGTGCGCGTGGACGCGGGCGGTCATCCCAATGGGATCTCAGCGCGCCGGCCTGCATCTGCTCGAAGCCCAACGCCAGGGCGCATTCGACCTGTCCGCTGGCCACGGCCGCACGGGCCAGGTAAAGGGCTGTGGAGCCGGTAGAACAGTTGTTGTTGACGTTGACCACCGGAATCCCGGTCAGGCCCACCTCATAAAGGGCGGTCTGGCCACTGGTGGAATCGCCGAACACGTAGCCCGTAAATGCCATCTGGATTTTGTCGTAGCTCAGGCCGGCGTCCTTCAGCGCAAGGCGCAACGCTTCTGCGCCCATTTCGGTGTAAGTGGGGCTGGCGCCCGGCTTGCTGAACGGAATCATGCCGACGCCGGCAACGATAACTTTATCGCTCATGTCGTGGGTCTCGCTGGAAGAAGAGGGGGATCAAAGTTTGCGAGCGATCAATTCGCGCTGAACTTCGTTGGTGCCACCGAAGACCCGGGATATGCGCAGGTCGACAAAGGCGCGGGCAATCGGATACTCGAGCATGTAGCCGTAACCACCGTGCAACTGGACCATGTCATCCAGGTGCTTCCACAGGGTCTCGGTGGCGAACAGCTTGGCGATGGCGGCCTCTTCCACGGTCAGCTTGCGGCGCATGTGTTCGCTGATGTAGTAATCGATCATGGTGCGTACCGCGACCGAGGCGGCCTTGGCATCGGCCAGTTTGAATTTGGTGTTCTGGAAATCCCACACAGATTGACCGAAGGCCTTGCGGTCCTTGACGTACTCAAGGGTCAGCTCAAGCAGGCGCTCAAGATGAATAGCCGCGTAGATGGCGATACCCAGCCGCTCTTGTGGCAGCTCCTGCATCATGTAGACGAAGCCTTTGCCTTCCTCGCCCAGCAGGTTGCCGACGGGTACGCGCACATCGTCGAAAAACATCTCCGCGGTGTCGGAAGCTCGCTGGCCGACCTTGTCGAGCTTGCGGCCACGACGGAAGCCTTCGCGAGTGGTTTCAACCATGATCAGGCTGATGCCTTTGGAGCCTGCCGCGGGATCGGTCCTGCAGGCCAGCAGTACCATGTCGCAATTGATGCCATTGCTGATGAAGGTCTTGCTGCCATTGATGACGTATTCGTCGCCATCGCGGATTGCGGTGGTGCGCGCAGCTTTCAGGTCACTGCCGCTGCCCGGTTCGGTCATGCCGAGGGCGAGGATGGTTTCGCCACTGCAGATGCTCGGCAGCCAACGATGTTTTTGTTCTTCAGTACCGAAACGCACGATGTACATCGCAATGATGTCCGAGTGCAGGCCGAAACTGACACCAGACACGCCAGCCCGGTGCATTTCCTCGTTTATGACCGTCGCGTGGCCGAAGTCTCCGCCGCCTCCGCCATACGCCGCAGGAACCATGGAGCACAACAAACCTTCGCGGCCTGCCTTGAGCCAGGTCTGGCGGTCGACCTTGCCGGCCTCGTCCCATTCGGCCTGACGGGGCACGCATTCGCGTTCGAAGAAGCGGCGGGCGGTTTCGCGGAACATCTCGTGGTCTTCGCGAAAGATGGATCGTTGAATGTGCATTACGGACTCCAGTGTCTGTAAAAGGATCGGCAGGCGACTCCTGGGGGTGAGCCATGTGTACGAGGGACTGGAGGAATGCTGCCGGGGTGGCTGTCGGGGTATCCCTCCCCACGGTGGGGGGGGATGAAAGTTCTCGGAACTCACGGTGGCGCTTCACCGACAGGCCATCAGGGGTGCCCCTACTCATCGTGGGGGGGGGAGTGAGTGGCGGGGGCTTCGTAGGCTCTGCGTCGCAGGTGTTGCTCCAGCGCGTTTAGCGCCATGACACCGAGTTCATTCCTTCAAGGAGTTGCACAATGAGAAGCATAACAATCACAAAGCTTCGCTTCGCACAGTTGGGCGCAGGCCTGGCACTGGCCGGTTTGTCCGTCATGGCGACTGCCCAGTCTGCCCCGCCGATGAACCCTTATCTGGCCCAGACCTTCAGCAATCAGGCACATTGGAACAGCGCCCAGACCGACAGCACCGAGATTGCGGTGCCGCGTGGTTCCTACGAGCTGACACCGGAGTCGGTGACTTACCTGCCCAGCGATGCGGGCGGCATGCCGCATTTCGTCGACAAGGTGGGTGATACCATGGTCACGTGGTGGTGGTCTGGCCTTGGCTTGCGCAAGTTCAACAAAGTCGACGGCAAACTGGTTGAAGTGGCACGCACCGAAATGCCGCTGAAGTTGCCCGAGTTTCAAAAGGTCAGCGACGAGCAACGCCTCAAGCAAACCCAGGATGTCAAACGGTTGCTCGACAACAAGGACGAGCAGGGGTTGCTCGACTACATGCGCGGGCAACCGAACCGGATGATCAGCAGCATCAACGATCAGCTGCGTGGCGGCGCGCTCTATTCAATGTTGACCCGTGAGGATGCCTTCATCGGTGCGGGTGGCCGGCAGATTTTCCGCGTCGATCAACTCGATCCAAAAAAACCGAACTCGGGCATGGGGGCACCGTTGGTACGTGTGCTGCCCGAGACGCTCTACGACAACGAGAAGGTCAAGCGCGGCACTGATTTTCCGGTCGACTTCAACTTCGGCATGGGCATGACCTTCAACGGCTTTCTGGTCCTCAACACCGTTGGGGGCAAAGTCATCACCCTCGATCCGAAAACCCTCGAAATTGTCGACATTTATGCCGTCGAAGGCGCGGATGAATTGTTCCTCAATGGTTTTGCCAATGGCGATGAGGCGGGTGGCGGGGCGGTCTATGTGGCTTCGAACCAGAACATGTACCGTCTGGTGGTGGATGCCAAGGGCAAGATTCACAGCGACGAGGCCAGCGGCGCCTGGAAAGCGGCCTATGACCGTGGCATTCGTATCTCTGCCTTGAAAGTCGCCGACGGTACGGGGTCGACCCCGACACTGATGGGCTTCGGGCCGGACGAAGACAAGCTTGTGGTGATCACCGACGGCGCGCAGAAAATGCGTCTGGTGGCTTTCTGGCGCGACCAGTTGCCGGCCGGCTGGAAGCAGAAGCCCGGCACGCTCTCGGCACGCATCGCTGACCAACAGCAAGTGGACATGGGCGCCGACGTGGAAACCGTGCAGTCCGAGCAATCGGTGTCGACCTACGGCGACTACGCCTTCGTGGTCAACAACATCATCAGCAAGGATGCCCCTTACCTGGCGCGTGACAACTACTACGTGAGCATGCTCAACGGTGCTACGCGTCCGGGGCCGAAAGGTGTGGCGATGTTGAAGTGGGACCAAAGCAGCGATGGCTGGAAACAGTTGTGGATGCGCAACGACGTGTCGTCGATCTCCACGGTGCCGATGATCAGTGGTGGCGGCCGGATGGCGATCATTGATGGTTATTTCACTCGCGACTGGAATGACCGCTATCACATCGGCATGGACCTCGACAGCGGCGACACCGTGTTGAAGATCCATACCGGCAGCGATCCCCGGTTCAATGGCATGTACTCGGCGATCAAGGTCAACGAATCCGGCGCGATTCAGTACGGCATGGCCTTCGGTCTGGTCCGTCTGGATACCACCAAAATGAAAAAACTCGATTGACCTGTAGCGGCGCGGGAGCAGTGCCCCGCGCCCACCTGAAGGGTCGTATCAACCCACAATGAGAAGGTAAACCCTCCAATGAGCAACATCGAATTACCTGAAGTGGTGCGCATGCGTGGAATCCTCGCCATGCAGCGAACCGCGTATCTGTCGAATGACATCTGGACTGCCGAGCAACGCTGCGAATTGTTCGATCGGCTGATCGGCATGCTGGTCGAATACAAACAGGAAATCGTTGAGGCGACGGCGGCCGACTTCGGCCATCGCAGCCACGACCTGACGCGCATCATCGACCTGCTGGGCCCGCTCTCATCGTTGAAGAAAACCAGGGCCAGGATTGCTGAGTGGATGCAACCCGAGCAGCGTGCCGCCGACCGTGGCGAGGCTTGGATTCAGTATCAGCCGCTGGGCGTGGTGGGTATTGTTACGGCCTGGAATTTCCCGGTGGGCATGGTCATCCAGGGGCTGGCCAGTGCGCTGTCGGCCGGTAACCGGGCGATGGTCAAAGTCTCTGAATTGAACCCCAAATGTGCCGAACTGATGCAACGGATGTTTAGCGCCACCTTCGCCGAAGATGAGATCGCCATCGTCACCGGTGACGCACAGGTCGGCCAGGCGTTCTGCAGTCTGCCATTCGATCATCTGCTGTTCACGGGTGCCAGCAGCGTTGGCAAGCATGTGATGCGCGCCGCTGCCGAGAACCTGGTGCCGGTTACTCTGGAGCTGGGTGGGAAGTCGCCAGCTATCGTCTCCCGTTCCGCTGACCTCAAGGCAGCTGCGAGCAAGATCCTGGCGGGCAAGTTATTGAATGCTGGCCAGGTCTGCCTTGCACCGGATCACGTGTTTGTTCCCGAAGAATCGATGGAGGAGTTCATCGAGCATGCCAAAACGGCGGTCGCCAAATGTTATCCGAGCCTCAAGGGCAATCCGGATTACACCTCGGTAATTAACACCCGCCACTACGAGCGTCTGCTGGGCTACCTCGAGGAGGCCCGTGCGGCTGGCGTCGATTTGATCGAGTTGAATCCGGCGCAGGAAGATTTCGCTGATCAGCCACATCACAAGATGATCCCGACCTTGCTGTGCGATCCGGGTGACGAGCTGAAGATCATGCAGGAAGAGATCTTCGGGCCGCTGTTGCCAATCAAGCCTTATAAGGACATGCGTGAGGTGGTTGCCTACATCAACGCTCATCCGCGTCCGCTAGGGCTTTACTACTTCGGCAGTGATGCGGCCGAGGAAAAGTTTGTCCTCGAGCGCACCGTTTCGGGTGGAGTGACGATCAACAACGTGGCCCTGCACGCCAGTGTCGACAGTCTGCCTTTCGGCGGGGTTGGCAACAGCGGGATGGGCAGTTATCTGGGGCACCAGGGCTTTGTCACCTTCAGCCATCCGAAGCCGGTCCTGCGAGCCGCAGACGGTCCGGACATCACCCGGCCACCCTTCACCGAGCAGGTGCGGCAGATGGTGGATGCGATGATCAAGCGATAGTGCTGGAGGATATGGCGCCCACCGGTGTGAACCGGTGGGCGTTTCTTTTATTGCCGCGAATTAATCGCAGGGTGAGGTCAGCAAGGTCTTGATGAGTCGACGCAGTTGCTTGTGCAGAAGCGCCGGATCGGCTGTCGAAGGATCGAGCAGCAGCTGAAGCATCATGCCGCGCATTGTTCCAATCAGCAGCGTAGAGGCTGTCAGCGGATCGGTATCGGCAGGGATCTCGCCGTTGGCGATGCCGATTTCCACCTGTTTGGCCAGGATCAGTCGTACGGAATGGTTGTACTCGGCCAGTATCGCTGCGGATTCCGACTCAACCGTCACACCCTCTGCCATCAAGGCGAGTAAAGCGCGGGCGTTGGTCCATTCGGCGTCGTCGCGCAGGAAGTATGCATCGATGTAGCCAAGCAAGGTGTCCAGTCCCGGCTCGCGTCGGGGCGCCTTGTCTTCGACGACATCCATGAACCTAGTATTTACGTACCCGGCCAAAGCACGTAGCAGGCCAGCCTTGGTGCCGAAGTGATGTGCTGCCAGGCCGCGACTGTAACCGGCTTGTAGACCGACCTCGGCCAAAGTAATGCCAATCCAGCCTTTACGCGCGACGATCTGGCGTGCCGCCTCCAACATGCAGTGTTCTGCCTGGGCGCGCATTTCCGCTTTGGATCGACGCGCGGTGTTCAGGGTGCTTTGGTCGGAAGTGTTCATGGACGAATGATCAATTACCGGTGAATTCAGGAACGCGACGCTCGCGCATCGCCTTGTTGCCCTCGGCAAAATCGCTGGTGAGGACCTGCCACTCTTGTTCGGTGGCCTCGCGGTCGATGATTGCATCCACTGAGTCAGCGAGGCCGGCACGTAGCGTCTGGCGGCTTGACATGACGGCAAGGGGGGCACTCAGAGCGATTTCTTCAGCAAGGGCGCGAGCAGCCTGACGTTCTTCGCCAGGCGCCGCAAGCACATCCGCCAGACCGATACGGACGCCTTCTGCGCCATCGATGCGACGCCCGGTGGCGATCAACAGAGACGCCATCTGGAGGCCAACGAGGCGCGGCAGCGTAACAGAAATGCCGAAGCCTTGGTGCATGCCAAGGCGATTGAAATTGGCAGAGAAACGGGCCTTCTCGCTGGTGACGCGGTAGTCGCCAACCAGTGCCAGGCCCAGGCCTCCACCGATGGCGGCACCTTCTACCACGACGATCAATGGCTTGGCCGTGCGGAACAGGCCCACGGCGTGTTTGTACAGTTGACGAGGAAGAATTTTTTCACCGGTCTGCGCCAATCCACTGAAGTCGGCACCTGCACAAAATGTCTTACCCTCGGCTTGCAGGATAACGACGCGGCAGGTCGGCAACTGGTCCAGATACTCCAGTGCGGCCTGCAAATCCATGATCAGTTCCTGATCGAAAAAGTTAAGCGGCGGACGGCTGAATTCCAGCGTGGCGATGTGCCCTTGCAGTTCAAGGGTCAAGCCACGGCCGGGATTGAAGGAGGCGAGGGTAGTCATCAAATGCTCCGAACGGGATGGGAAAACAGACTGGATCGATGGCGCTTGATCCCAGAACAAGAATGCTGATAGCTTATTCGCTTGTTGGTCGGCCAACAAGCGACATTGGTCGCCTGTCCCTAAAATTCAAAGAGCAAATACCATGCAGGCACTCGATATCAGGCCTTGTAGGCTGGACGCCAAGACCCAGGCGCTGCGTGCAGAAGTCCGTACATTTCTCGCCGAAGAGCTCAAGCACTATTCCCCGGCCGATCGTGCCAAGGGGCTCGTCGGTCTCGTCCCGGAATTCACCCGCAAGCTGGGCGAGCGTGGTTGGCTGGGCATGACCTGGCCCAAGCGCTATGGCGGTCACGAGCGCAGTGCGTTGGAGCGCTACGTGGTGCTGGAAGAACTGCTTGCGGCGGGTGCCCCGGTTGGCGCGCACTGGGTCGCCGAACGTCAGAGCGGTCCGTTGCTGATCAAGTTTTCTCCGGAAGTCCTGGCTCCGCAGATCGTCCCGGGCATCACCCGCGGTGAAACGCTTCTGGCGATCGGCATGAGCGAACCCGACGTCGGTTCTGATCTGGCGGCTGTGCGCACCCGTGCGGAAAAAGCTGATGGCGGCTGGATCGTCAACGGCAGTAAGGTCTGGACCTCGGGCGCCCATCTGGCCCACTACATGATCACGCTGCTGCGCACCGGGGCGAAGGAGGAGGGCAATCGCCGCGCAGGTTTGTCGCAACTGCTCATTGACCTCAAGGCCCCCGGCGTGACCGTGCGCCCGATCTACAACATGCTCGGCGAGCATGATTTCAATGAAGTATTCCTGGAAAACGTATTCGTTCCAGATGATTTCGTCATTGGCGAGTTGGGCAATGGCTGGCTGCAGGTCACTGCGGAATTGGCCTTGGAGCGCAGCGGTCCCGAGCGTTACCTGAGTAGTACCCAGCTCTATCTGGCGATGCTCGACGAGGCGGACCCGCAAGACACTCGGCATGCGGTGAGTCTCGGCCGTCTGGCGGCACGCTATGCCGCGCTGCGGCAGATGTCGCTGGGTGTCGCCGGCATGCTCGCCCGCGGAGAAAATCCGGCGATCCCGGCGACGGTGGTCAAGGACCAGGGTGCCTTGCTCGAACAGGCCATTCCGGACGTAGCTCACGATCTGTTCGGTGATCAACGTGAGCCCGGTTCCGATCTCGATCAGGTGATGCGCTTCCTGACTCAGAGTGCGCCGTCCTTCTCGTTGCGTGGCGGTACTCGTGAAATTCTGCGCGGCATTATCGCTGGAGGTCTTGGACTGCGATGAATACAACAATCAATCATCAGGGAGTGGACGACGGTGTCCTCTCAGAAATGCAAACCATGATCGCCGACAGCGTCCAGCGTCTGTTCGCCAAACAAGTCACCCGAGAATTGCTCGAACGCTTTGATGACGGCCATCGGGCCGAGTCGCTATGGCAGATGGTCGTAGACAACGGCTTGCCCGGTGCGCTGGTAGCGGAAGCCGCAGGTGGGAGCGGCGCCTGTTGGCTCGACGCCAGTCCGGTTCTGCACGCCATCGGCTATTGGCAGGCGCCTCTGCCCCTGGCGGAAACCATGGTCGGTGCAGCGCTGCTGGCACACGCCGGGATGGAAGTGCCGGAAGGTCCGATTACCCTGATTCAGGCCGGCCGACTGGGCGATCTGCGACTGGATAAAGACAGCGCACTCCTCGAGGGCCGAGCCGTCAATGTACCGTGGGCACGCAGTTGTCGCTGGGCCGTCGTTGCCGACGGTCAGCGCCTGGCGCTGGTCGACTTGCGTCAGGCGGCCATTACTCTGGCAGCCGGTAGCAATGTCGCCGATGAAGAGCGCGATACGCTTGTTTTCGTCAACGCCAGCTGTCAGGTCATCGGTCAATTGCAACTGGCCGATCTGCACGAGCCGGTATGGCATCTCGGTGCATTGGTACGCGCTTGCATGCTGGTTGGCACGCTTGAAGCTGTCGTCGACAAAGCAGTGATGTATGCCAATGAACGTGTGCAATTCGGCAAGCCAATCGGCAAGCAACAGGTACTGCAGCAATACCTGGCACAGATGGCCGGTGCCACCGGCGCTGCGCGAATGGCTGTGCAAGTTGCCTTGCGCAGCGCGAGCGACCTGTTCCTCAAGACGGCGGGCAGCCGCAGCACCCTGGCGTTCGACATCTCCGTAGCCAAGGTGTGTACCGGTGAAGCTGCGACGCTGGCCGCTTCGGTGGCGCATCAGGTGCACGGTGCTATCGGCTTTACCCATGAACACACTCTGCATTTCGCCACGCGTCGCCTTTGGTCCTGGCGAGATGAATTCGGTAGTGATGCACATTGGGCCAAGGTGCTGGGGCAGGCGGCAATTGCCGCGGGTTCCGAGGGCTTCTGGGCAGGGCTGACCGATCGAAGCTTGTGAAGATCCTGCCTGTTCATCGCGTGAGCAGCCTGAGCGCTTGCGTAACCAAAACAAAAACAACAAATTTTATAAAGGTAAATCATGAAAGCAGCCGTATTCCACACGCCGGGTTCCCCTTTGACCATCGAGGAAGTCGGGATCAGCAAACCGGGTCCACGTGAAGTCCTGGTGCGTACTGTCGCTGTAGGTGTCTGTCACTCGGACCTGCATGTCGTCGACGGGATGTATCCGCATCCGGCCCCCGTGGTGCTCGGCCACGAGGCAGCCGGTATCGTCGAGCAGGTGGGCTCGGACGTCCGTACTGTCAAGCCAGGTGATCATGTGGTCACGTGCCTGTCGGTCTACTGCGGCCATTGCGCCCATTGCGTCACAGGCCACTTGTCGCTGTGCGTATCGCCGGAAACGCGCCGCGGCAAGGGCGACGAGCCACGCCTGACCTACGTGCAAAGGCCGATGCCGCAATTTGCCAACCTGTCGGCCTACGCTGAGCAGATGCTGGTCCATGAACATGCGCTGGTCGCCATTCGCCGCGATATGCCGCTCGACCGCGCCGCGCTGCTTGGTTGCGCTGTTACTACCGGCACCGGCGCGGTATTCAACACCGCCAAAGTTCGTCCAGGTGAAACCGTGGCTGTACTGGGGTGTGGCGGCATCGGCCTGGCTGCGATCAATGGTGCGGTACTGGCCGGTGCCGGCCGCATCATTGCCATCGACATGCTCGATTCGAAGCTGGAACTGGCCAGGCAGTTTGGCGCCACCGATGTCATCAATGCGAAGAATGGCGATACGGTTCAACAGGTCATCGAGCTGACCAGAGGCGGCGTCGACCACTCATTCGAGTGTATCGGCCTCAAGCAGACGGCCGAGCAGGCATTCGGCATGCTCAAACGTGGTGGCTGCGCGACGATCATCGGCATGATAAAACCGGGCACCAAGCTTGAGATCGATCCTTTCCAGCTTCTGCAGGCCCGCCGCATTCAAGGGTCAATCATGGGTTCGAACCGTTTTCCGGTCGATCTGCCGAGCCTGACCGATTTCTATATGCAGGGTCGACTCAAACTCGACGAGATGATCTCGCAGCGCATCAAACTCGAAGACATCAATATCGCCTTCGACGAGATGCGTCGCGGCGAGCTGGCGCGTTCGGTGATTGTCTTCGACCAGTGAGTGTCGGGTGAATGGTCGGGCGGGGTTGCGCGCAGACGCGGTAATGCCCTGGCCCTGACCGGCAATGTACAACCGGATGAAAAGAGGATAGCCATGCTTGGTGACATCAAAATCGTAGAAATCTGCGGCATCGGTCCCGGGCCGTTTTGTGCCATGCATCTGGCCGATCTGGGGGCGCAAGTCATCGCTGTTGAACGTGGCGAAGCTGTCTCTGTTACAGGCGAGAAGAACGCTTCTAAAAGCGCGATGAATCGTGGAAAGCGCTCCGTGGTAGCCGACCTGAAAACACCCGATGGGCGCGAGACCGTACTAAAGCTGATCGAAAGCGCGGACGCGCTGATCGAAGGCATGCGCCCAGGTGTGATGGAACGCCTAGGGTTGGGGCCGGAGGTTCTGCTGGCACGTAATCCGAAGCTGGTTTACGGGCGCATGACGGGCTGGGGTCAGAATGGCCCGATGGCTCAGGCGGCAGGTCATGACAACAACTACATCTCGCTGTCAGGGGCGATGTATTACTGCGGGACTGAGGGCGAAGCGCCGTCTTCGCCCATCACACTCATCGGCGACATTGGCGGTGGGGCCCTTTATCTCACAATCGGTCTGCTGGCGGGCATCCTCAATGCGCGCACTACGGGTAAAGGCACCGTGGTCGATGCCGCCATCGTCGATGGTTCGGCGCACATGATGCAGTTGTTGATGTCGATGGCACCCCGTGGCGGAATTCAGGAGCAGCGGGGCAAGAGCATGCATGACAGCTCCCATTTCTATGGCACTTACCGATGCGCGGATGGCCATTACATTTCCCTGGGGGCCATGGAGCCACAGTTTTATGCGCTACTCCTGGAAAAGCTGGAGCTGGTCGACGACCCTCGCTTTATCCGGCAATGGGACATGAGTCGTTGGGGAGAAATGCGTTCGGCGTTCGAGACAATCTTCAGCAGCCGTACACGCGAGCTGTGGAGCGAACTGCTCGAGGGGACAGACGTGTGCTTCGCTCCTGTGCTCAGCCCGCAGGAGTCATCCGGACATCCTCACATGGTCCATAGGGATGTGTACTTCGAGCGCGACGGCATGTTGCAGGCTCACCCTGCACCGCGCTTCGATGGTCAGGTAGTCATGCCGGGAACAATACCGACGCGTGGCGAACATACCGAACAAGTCAGAATGGCACTTGAGTCCAATAGCCAGGGTCTTTGGTTATGAAACATCGCTGGTAGGCATTCGCCACAGCTCGAGCGCTGCGTGCTTTGATTTATATGTCGTAACTTCAAGTCGTTTGAGCGAGTTCACTCACGATAGCCACAATAATAATATCCTATCGAGGTTTTTGCATGACTGTATTGACCGCTGCTGCACCTCTTGAGTTTGTGAATGCCGATCGCGTGTACCGCAAAGTCACTATCCGGCTTCTGCCGTTCCTTTTTATTTGTTATGTCGTCAACTATATCGATCGCGCAAATATCGGCTATGCCAAGTTGCAGTTTACCCAAGATTTGGGTTTCTCTGACGCGGTGTATGGCTTGGGCGCCGGTCTCTTTTATATCAGCTACTTATTGTTCGAAGTGCCAAGCAATTTGTATCTGCAAAAGATCGGAGCACGTGCAACGCTTACCCGCATCATGATCATCTGGGGTGTCGCTTCAGGAATGACGTGCCTGGTAACTACGCCAATGCAACTGTATGTAGCTCGCTTTGTCCTCGGTGCCGCCGAAGCCGGCTTCTTCCCCGGTGTTGTTTTGTACCTCAGCTACTGGTTCCCGGCAGCGCGGCGCGGACGCATCAGCTCAATCCTGTTAATGGCGGTAGCCACCGCTGGTTTGCTTGGGGGCTTGGTGTCGGGGTGGATCATGCACGAGGCCGATGGACTGTTCGGCCTGCGTGGCTGGCAGGCGTTGTTCATCATCGAAGCAATCCCGGCGGTGTTGCTCGGTCTGACAGTGTTTTGGATGCTCGACGATTCACCGCAAAAAGCCAAATGGTTGTCGCCGGCCGAACGGGAGCTAATACGTCAGGATCTGGAAAGTGATCAGGCAGCCAAGACTACTACCGGGCATCTCGGTTTGTTCAGCGCCCTGCGCGATATGAGAGTTTATTTTTTGGCACTTGTCTATTGTGCGGTTTGCGCAGGTTCTGGAGTGATCAGTATCTGGGGGCCGTCGATAATTAAAAACGCCGGGGTGACCGATCTCAAACAAGTCGGCATTTTGATGATGCTCCCGTTTGCAACGGCGACGATCGTAATGTATTTGGTTGGCCTCAACTCCGATCGCATGTTGGAGCGTCGTTGGCATGTGGTAGTGCCGTCCCTAGCGGCTGCGGTTGCCTTTTTCGTGCTCAGCCTGCCTGATCTCGGTGCGCCGGTAACCGTTGTGATGTTGTGCCTGGCTACGGCAGGCGTGTACTCGGCCTCGTCAATTTTCTGGGTTATCCCGCCCACTTATCTCGGCAAGAATTCCGCAGCAACCGGGATCGCCTTTATCAGCAGTGTCGGCGCAGGGGTTGCGGGCTTCGGTGCCGCTGCGTTGCTGGGGTGGATTAAAACAGAAACGGGTAGCTTGAGTGTTGGTTTATTATCAATCGGCGCTCTGATCATTCTAGGGTGCTGGCTTTTAATCGTTTGCATGCCTGTTCATTTGCTTGGGCTCAAGCGCGCATAACGCCTTTGGCGCTCCGCTATAGACGTCTCTGGCCGTTTCATTTTTGCCATTCGGCGCGACAAGTCCTAAAGGGTGGAAAATAAGTTTCAAAATGAAGGGGCAGTGGCTAGCATTTTCGCAATTCTGACCATTCGCTACCCGGAGGTAGAACAGCAGCAGTTGAGGGGGAATCAGAAGAGGAAGCATGTCGACTGCTCCGCTGGCTAAAGCGACCGCTTTTGGTCGATCGTTGCGTCGACCGGTTGAATCCACAGTTGATTTCTGCGTTCCACGACCGCCTGAAACTGACTGCTAGCTGCCTTGCGACTTCATTTAGCGTGGCTTGCGAGTGATCCGCAAGGTCGGTTCCCTTCGGGAAGTACTGCCTTAACAACCCGTTGGTGTTCTCATTGGATCCCCGTCGCCAAGGACGATGAGGATCGCAGAAGTAGACCTTGATGTCGGTAGCCACCGTAAAGCGCTTATGGTCAGTCAGCTCTTTGCCGCGATCCCACGTCAGCGATTTGTAGAGTTCTTGGGGTAAGTTGCGGGCGGCATGAAGAGGTATTGGAGGAGATGCAGCTTCGGCTGAGCAAAGCACCAGAGATGATGCGAGTCCGAAAACGGACTGTTGAGCATCCCTTCGGGACGCTCAAGCAATGGATGGGTGCAACGCACTTCCTGACGCGAAAGCTGGCCGGGGTGAGCGCGGAGATGAGCTTGAATGTGCTCGCTTACAACTTGAAACGGGTCATGAAAATCATCGGCCCCCATCACTTGATGAAGGCGCTAACGGCCTAAAAACCGGCCTATTTTTACGTCTCCCGATGATCTGGCGCGTTGCTGGGGCGGTTTAGCTCATCAGGAAGGGACATCGTGCCTTGATCAGGCTACGAGCCGGACAGCCCCTCAACCTTGAAGATCGAAACGGGATCTAGCGTTTTTACACACTCTGGGCCGATCACTGCCTGTCACGAATGGGTCAGACATGATTACCGTTTTAAAAACTAATGACTTCATTTTCTTTTCTAATGACCACTGACGCTAAGGTAGGTAGTAATTACAATAGGCTGTGTAAACCAAAAGTTTATAGTGACATCTATGGAAACCTTCAGGAGTATCGAGTGCCTTGTGCGCAGCGCCGGAGGACGACAGCTTTTCCAACGACGCTTACTAATTGAGCGATACCAACTTCGGGACGAAGAGAAAGGAGCTAGGCGATCAATCGGTTGATTATTGGGAGCGAAAAGCATGTGGCTCGCGGAACAAAAGCCAAAATGGACTCAGCGCTTTCGGGGACTGGATCTGATATGCAGCTCAAATTGGCTTGCCATCAGACAGCGCATCATTCAATGACCCTCTGAGAAGGCTGGCCACGTGCTCGCTAACCTCCTCAAAGCTGAGAGTGGCAGACCCTCCATTGCTCAGCACTATCGTTCCTTTCAAGGGAGGGTGTAGGCGAACTCGTATTTTTTCCAAAGTGTACTTTCGGTCACCAATTAGCTGGTCACAGGCGTCCTTGATGTCCTCTTCTCCAGAAACCAGTACCTTGGCGAATACCTTATTCCCTAGCTCCAGTCTGGAAATTTGCATCGAATCCAGGCTTCCTGCACCCCTGACCGCTTTGAGTAGGTTTTCTGCCCATACCAAAACATCAACTTGCAGCTCTTCAATGCTTACTGTGAAGTCGGTTATCTCAGAGAATCTGCTGAGCACCGCCTGCAGGCTTCGGGGAGAGTTGATAAATTCCAGAGTGGGAGGGGCTTTCGTCAGTCTGAAGGCAGATTGTCGATATTCCATGCGATCAAAGCTGGTTTCATTCCCAAATGGGTCGGTGATGGTGTCGGTATAGTTGACTTTCTCAATGTACCTAGCCTCTAGTGTGTCATCACGGACTTTATCAATAACGAAGCCATGTTGTTTGGTGCTGTTGAACTCCATAGATTTCATGCGTGCAGCCAACTGCGCGATAGATAACGGCCATTCAACGTTCAACCACTTGTAGCGCATCCAGTTAGCCCTCGGTTTCTGCGAGCAATTCGTTTTTCAGCTTCAGTGCTGTCTGCTCAATCAGAGAGAAATACCTTGCCCGTTCCTTGTCCTCTACGGGGGAGATGCCTTTGCGGTGCGAGCCTTTGTGGTACTTGAACTCGCCCTGCACCCCATACCTGAATCCTAAGCAGTTTTGTTTGTCTTCAAATCCCGCTTCGAACTGAACGATGTTAGGTGGATTCTCGATTTGCTCGGATTTCCAGGAAATGTGCGTGATATAGAACCCACGCTGGCTGAGCTCTTTATATTCCTTGGATTGAACTAAGTTCTGACCACTCAACGCCATGCTGTGTACGACAGCGAACATTTCCATGCGCGCTTCGCTCTCAGCAGTGTCAAGATCGATGTCTAGGTTTTCATCGCTTTCTTCTGATCTACGTAGAGATGAGACCTTCAGGTTCATGACATTTCGCAGCTTAAAGCCCGGTAGCTTCGAGATCAGGGACGTGAAAAACTTTGATCGCAGCTCTGGTGTAGAGAGTTCTGCCAGTTCGACTTTTTCTTGGGCTAAGGGGGCCTTTCTGCGCTGTTCCACACATTCTTTGATGGCCTCAACCACCCGTTTGGCTTTGTCCGTAGCGGGAAGTCGGACGACCGTTTTTCCGTTCTCCACTAGAAAATCGATTTTTGCCTCATTGCGTTCGCGCTGAAGAAGCTTGGCACGGTTGTGGTTGAACTCGTCGTATTCCACCTTTATGACATATCCACCTTCCCTACCGATGCGGTGTTTCACTTCCTCGTTCGGGCCAATGGTCTTCATGTAACTTTCAACGGCTTCTCTGATGTCGTCCAGAGCGATTTCTGAGTCGAACTGGATGTTCGTGGTCTTGTCTCTACGGCCCGGTGGTTCACGCTTGTCGACAATCGCTTCAATGTCGTGAAAGCCGTGTGGAATCATGGATATGTAGTCACAGATATCCTCTCGTTCGTCCTTAGCGGAACAGAATATCCCCCGATCGCGCAGCAATTCCCGAAGTACTGACACGGTCATTCGCTGTTTCCCGGAAATCAGCAGATCGTAGATGTCGTTGTCGTTGGCGCTAAGATGATCCAGATATTCGTTCATGCCCAGGTACCTAAGTCGATTGAGGAGTACGTCGATTTAATTTCGATGATCGGCTCGTATCTAATAGCGAGTACGTACTCACTCAGGTCTGTGCTGCTCCCTGCTAGCCCCTCGATGTATTGTTGCTGGGACTTTTGGAACGTTGGCGATGAGTTAGGAACGGGGCTCAGCGTTTTGATGGTCACCTGTGTTCGTTCGTCCAGCAGTTCATACTTGCGAAGGATGTCAATGAGGTAGGTGAACTCGTGGGTCGTTTCTCCCTTCCTAGAGTAGAAGACCACAATTTTTCGTTCGGCCTTTCCCTTGGGATCTCGGGCTTCGAGGATGATCACAGGAGAGGTCAAGGTCTCAAGCGTTGCGCCTTTTGCTTTTTTTACCTGAAGGTTGGCTTTACGCACTAATTGCGGATGGTAGAACGAGCAGTACTCCGGCCCAGGCAGCTCCGGATTCCGTTTGCCTCTCATTCTTTGGATCTCGTGGCTGACATTGTCGAGCCAGAAAATTTCTTTGGGCCCAAGGACGAAGAGCTTTTTGCCCTTAGGCAGATGCAGGCTCTCATTGGCAACAAAGGTCAGCGTGGTGTTGAAGTCTGCATCGTATTCGCCGTCATGGTTGTAGACGAAAAGCAGTCCGCAGATCGAATAGGTCACATCGTCATGCGCGTGCTTGTCTTGCCATTCAGCGCTCTTGTCCGCACACGCGGTTTGCTTCCCCAAGCTAATCAATGCGGATTTAATGGCTGGTGACTTGATCGACCCCTTTGCGTAGCTCTTCAGGTCGCAATGCACGTAGGTACGCTTCGCTGAATAGGGCTCATCGTAGTAGTAGACAACATCACAGGGGTGCGTAGTAACACCGTGTTCCTCTGTTGCCTCACAAGGCCAATCGTGGTTCGTCGGGCCGATCCTATCCCAGAAGAACTCTGCAAACAGCTCGCTGGCCAGGATTTCAGCTTGCCTGGCTATGTTGTCATTTTCAGCCACGTACTCAGTGTCCTTTTTAGTGTTGGCAGTGTGTTGTTACGAGTGCTTCGATGGAGTGCTAGGTACGCCGTGGTCAGGTCAGGATGACCCTCTGGAGCTGGTCAACGCATATGGTAAGCAGGTAACCCTTAAGCCCCTCTGGCACGCCCTTATCGCTTGGAGTCGCCTCCAAATAATTTTTGCCTGATATTAGCACCGGGTTCAGCTTTTAATGACCCAGGTTCAAAATCTAATGAATCTCTATGCCGTAACTCTCGAGCAGACATTGGGTGGCCCTGAGCTGAAACGGATGGTCCTCCACCAGCATGATGCGCAGATTGTCGTTGATCATGGTGTTCACGCTTCTTCTGTCGGAACGATAGGCGTGATTGTTTCCCGACAGCCGCCGCGCATTCGATCAGTGCACTCGACAGGCGTTGTAGGGGGATTCGGTGTTGCTTGAATGTTTTTGGATTTTCAGGACTGATCGGCCATTACCGAGGGGGTAATGGCTGATCTATCGCTTGTCGTCAGTGGCTGGAACGACCGGTCATTTCCAGGGCCATGTGGCTGGCGTAGCTGTCGGTCATGCCGGCGATGAAATCGATCATGCGCAAAAACGAGTTGTGCAGAGGGCCGTTCGGATCGGGTGCATTGTTGCCCAGCAGGTCGAGCACCCGCCGGCTCTTGAAGGACGGCGTTCGACCGTTGTGCTGCTCCAGTGCGGCACCGCAAAAAGCATTGAGCAGAATTTCCAGGGTGGTATAGGCACCGATCTCATGCAGGGTCTTGCGCTTGTCCTGGAAGATCTTCTGCCGCGCCATGTCCTTGGCATTGAGCACACAGCGTTTGGCCGGGCCGTGCATGTGCTCCACCAGGTCACCCGCCAGGGTGCCGGCCAACAGCGCATCCTGCTGCTCGACAAAGGCGCGGGCCGCGGCATTGGTCAGGTGTTCGATGGCCTTGCCGCGCAGGATCGCCAGTTTGCGCCGCCGCGAATCCTGCGGGCCGAGCAGGCGATAGGTTTGCGGCAGATCGTCGCCCACCAGGTCCAGTAACAGCGACTCGACTTCGGCATACTCCAGCAAGTCCATTTCCAGGCCGTCTTCGAGGTCGATCAAGGCGTAGCAGATGTCATCGGCGGCCTCCATCAGGTACACCAGCGGATGGCGCGCCCAGCGCTGCTCCTCCAGTTGCGGCAGGCCAAGTTTTTGCGCGATCTGCTCCAGCAGCGGCAGCTCGCTCTGGTAGCAACCGAACTTGTGTTTCTTGTACCCCAGCGAGTCGGCGTGCCTGGCCGTCCATGGATACTTCAGGTAAGTGCCCAGGGTGGCGTAGGTCAGCCGGGTTCCGCCGTCGAACTGGTGGTACTCAAGCTGGGTCAATACCCGAAAGCCCTGGGCGTTGCCTTCGAAGTTGAGGAAGTCATTGCGTTGCGCTTCGCTCATCGCATCCAGCCAGCCGCGCCCCGCGGCCTGCTGGAACCAGTGCCGGATCGCGTCTTCGCCGGAATGGCCGAAGGGTGGATTGCCAATGTCATGGGCCAGGCAGGCCGATTGCACCACCATCCCCAGGTCACTGGGATCACACCAGTCGGGCAGGGCGCTACGGATGGTTTCGCCGACGCGCATGCCCAGTGAGCGGCCGACGCAACTGACTTCCAGCGAATGGGTCAGGCGCGTGTGGATATGGTCGTTGCTGTGCACGGGATGAACCTGGGTCTTGCGCCCCAGACGGCGGAACGCCCCCGAGAAAATGATGCGGTCATGGTCTTTGTGAAAAGGACTGCGGCCCAGTTCTTCCGGGCTGTGCAGGGGCTTTCCGAGGCGTTCGCGGGTAAGCAGGGTAGGCCAATCCAAGGCTGGTTCGCTCCGTCAGGGGACTGATCGGCTAGCTTCCCGGTTCGCAACGCTGCCTGCAAGCGTCACTACAGCCCGACCGCGTCGATATCGATGAGCAGCAGGCGTTCGCCGTTGTCGAAAAATTGTCCGGCGGTGAGGCAGTACTGATTGCTGGTGGCGTCGCGGTAGGTGTTGGAGAGGGTCAGCTGCGGCTCCTCACAACCCTGCGCCAGCAGGTGATAGAAATACGGGCGCCAGGACCAGTTATGGCCCAGGTAGCGGTTGTCGGCGACCCAGCCGTTGTTGCGCCATTCCAGGTTGGGCGTCAACTGCGTGCCGTGACGGTCGCACTGATAGAAACGCAGCAGCCAGGGAAAGGCATCCAGTTGTGGCAGGGCACTCAGGGGCGCGCAAGTCTGTGCCCAGTGCTGCAGGATCGCCATCAGTTCGCCCAGTTGTTGGCGCATGATCATCAGGCGACCGCGTTCGGCCAACTTCTGCTGCACATAGCGCTGGCGCAGGTGGGCAAAGCGCTCGACGAAGGCATCGGCGGCAAAGAAATCCGCTTGTGCCCGGGCAAACAGAAACCCCTGGACATAACGTGAGCCGCACTCCAGGGCAAAATTCAGTTGCGCTTCGGTTTCCACACCTTCGGCAATGATCCAGCACCCGGTTTTTTCCGCCATTTGTGCCAGCGCCTTGACCACGTCACTGCTGGGGCCCCCCAACGCGGCTGCCTGGAACAGGCGCATGTCGAGCTTGAGGATGTCTGGCTGCAGCGCCAGTACCCGATCGAGCTGGGAGTAGCCGGCGCCGAAATCATCGATGGCAATCCGTGCGCCGGCTTGCCGGTAACGCGCCACTACCTGTGCCAGGCGCTGGATGTCGCCACCCAGTTCGGTAATTTCGAAAACGATGCGCTGCGGATCTATTCCGTGCTTTTGCAGCTGACCAAGACTTGGCAAGGGTTGGTCCGGGCGCAGGCGGCTGATCCAGCGGGGGGAAATGTTCAGGCTGAGAAACCAGTCGCCAGGCGCTTCGTGCAGGCGACTCAGGGCGTTATCGCGCAGCTGACGGTCGAGGCGACGCAGGGCGACGGCGTTGGTGCGGGGGGCGGCGAACAGCGGCCCCACCGAGGCGAGTTGGCCGTCGGCCTGACGCAGTCGGCCCAGGGCTTCCACGCCGGCGATACGGCCGGTGGCGGTATCGATGAACGGCTGAAAGCAGGCGAGCGGTTGCCCGTCGATCACAAGGCCTCCTTGGATGGATCTTGTTGTTGGATAAAGCCTGGTCACCGGGTAGGCGCGCAGGATCGAACCCCTCGATAGAGAGGTTCGATCCTGCGGTTACTGCAAGAATGTAGCCAGATACTGACAGGGTCAGTGTTTACGCGAAGAGCCTTGCATGACCAGCTTGACCAGAGGCCCCAGCGTGGTGCCCAGACGGATGAGCCGGGTCAGGCTGCCCAGGCCTGCGCCGCTCCGCGTGCCCTTGCCGGTCAGGAAGCCCAACAAGGTAACGGCCGCCACGCCCCACAGAGGTGCATGCTTGATGCCGAACCCATCGTGCAGGTTCTGGCCCATGCCACGCAGCCGATGCAGGGGTTGCAGCAGTTGCCCGGATTCGTGACGGATTTCCTGGCGATGCATTTCCATGCGCAGGCGGATCAGTGCCTTGCGCATTTCCGTGCGTGAGCTGTTTCGAGGCAGTTCAGGCAGGTTCATGGCAGCAGGCGCTCCCGATCATTGGCCAATTCTTCCAACGTGCCATGGAAGGGCGAGGATTCATCGAAGATTGCCGCTCTCAGGCGTATCCCGCAGAACACGCAGGCAAGGGTGTAGAACACGCACAGTGAGATGATGGCGGGCAGGCGATAGGTGTCCCAGAACACGATCAACACCAGTGTCGACAGCCCAACCAACAACAATAACGCGAACACCAGCGCCAGGCCGGCAAACAGCAACAGGCTTACGGTGCGGGCCTTTTGCTCCTGCAATTCGATACCGAACAGTTCGACGTGACTGTGCAGCAACCCAAGAACGGCGGCGCCGAGGCGTCGCGGTGAGGAACTGGCGCCCGTCCCGGACGAGCCGATTTCATCGATCGCCATGATCAGCGCCGGGTTGCCAGCAAGCCAATGAGGAAACCCACGCCGGCGGCAATACCGACCGATTGCCATGGGTTGGCCTGGACATAGTCCTCGGTGGCGGTCACGGCAGCCTTGCCGCGTTCGCGCAGGGAGTCTTCGGTCAGTTTCAGGGTTTCCCTTGCACGCAGCAGACTGTCGTGGATCTGGTCGCGCAATTCATCGGCCTGGTCACCGGCCAGGGAGGCGGTGTGTTCCAGCAACCGTTCGGTATCGCTGACCAGTGTCTGAAAATCGCTCATCAGGATTTCTTGAGCAGTCTTTGCCTTGATGCTGGCCATTGGTGATCTCCATAAGTGGCGTCTGAATCGTTCGAGTATGAGCCTTGTGCGAAGGTTCAGTACAAATGACTGGTACAACTTTTGCTGTGTCGTGGTGCGTCGGCTCGCGCCGTTGCGCTGTTGCTGGGCAAGATTCCAGTAAAACCTTAACTCAAACAATCAAAACCCGCGCAAATGTCCCGGTCGTGATTGGCCTTGATGAACCCCGTGCTTCAAAACGGTTCATCGGGAGAGACCTGTTCGATTCGACAAGTCTCAACTTGGTGCATGGATTGCCCGCGCGAACTGCTTTGGTGCTTTTTTTCAGCCTTAAGGTCTGCCAAATCCATGGAAAATCTGCAAAGCGCTGTGGACACCCTGGTTCATAGCTCCAATACATTGTTCATCCTGATCGGTGCGGTCATGGTGTTGGCCATGCACGCCGGCTTCGCCTTCCTGGAAGTCGGGACGGTCCGGCAAAAAAACCAGGTCAATGCCCTGTCGAAAATCCTCAGCGACTTCGCCGTTTCCACACTGGCTTACTTCTTTATAGGCTATTGGATTTCCTACGGCGTCACCTTTATGCAACCGGCGGCCGTGATCAACGCCGATCACGGCTATGGCCTGGTGAAGTTTTTCTTCCTGCTGACCTTTGCCGCGGCGATCCCGGCGATCATTTCCGGGGGCATCGCCGAGCGTGCCCGGTTCGTTCCGCAATTGTGCGCGACAGCGTTGATCGTGGCGTTCATCTATCCCTTCTTCGAGGGCATGATCTGGAACGGCAACCTGGGTCTGCAGGCCTGGCTGCTGGAGCGCTTTGGCGCCAGCTTCCATGATTTCGCCGGTTCCGTTGTCGTTCACGCCATGGGCGGTTGGCTGGCGCTGGCGGCGGTGCTGTTGCTTGGGCCACGCAATGGGCGTTATCGCGAAGGGCGGCTGGTGGCGTTCGCGCCGTCGAGCATTCCGTTCCTGGCGTTGGGCTCGTGGATTCTCATTGTCGGCTGGTTCGGCTTCAACGTGATGAGTGCGCAAACCCTGCAAGGGGTCAGCGGGCTGGTTGCGGTGAACTCGTTGATGGCCATGGTCGGCGGCACGATGGCGGCGCTGATCGTCGGGCGCAATGACCCGGGCTTTCTGCACAACGGGCCGCTGGCCGGTCTGGTGGCGATCTGTGCTGGCTCCGACCTGATGCATCCGGTGGGTGCGCTGGTCACCGGTGCCATTGCCGGGGCGCTGTTTGTCTGGTGCTTTACGGCCGCACAAGGCAAATGGCATATCGATGACGTGCTGGGGGTGTGGCCGCTGCATGGTCTGTGTGGCGTCTGGGGCGGGGTAGCCTGCGGCATCTTCGGCCAGGCGGCCTTGGGCGGGTTGGGCGGTGTGAGCATCGTCAGCCAGTTGATCGGCACGGCACTGGGTGTGGTGGTAGCGCTGGCCGGTGGTTTTGCGGTGTATGGCCTGATCAAGGCATTCCATGGTTTGCGCCTGAGCCAGGAAGAAGAGTATTACGGCGCGGACTTGTCGGTGCACAAGATCGGCGCCGTCAGCCAGGATTAGCCGTGGTTCATTGGCTCGACGACATTTCGGGGCGGGCCTAGAATAAGCACTCAATTTCTTGGTAGAGCGCTCATGCTTCCTGAATGTCAGCTGTTCGGCACTCTCGGGTGTCATCTCTGTGAAGTGGCCGAAGCCATGTTGATGGAGTTTGTCGAGCGTGGCCTGCTGGTGGAACTGGTGGACATCGCTGACGACGAATCCTGGTTCGCCGCCTACAGCCTGCGCATCCCGGTGTTGCGTCGGGTCGATACCGGCGCGGAACTGGGTTGGCCCTTCAGTGCCGACGAAGTGGTTGCCTTCCTGGGTTAAACGGTTTTGTGGGTGGACAGGTTCCGCCCGTCGAACTTTAGAGCCGATCCCCTTGGCTTAATCGACGCTATTCGGATACTGTATGCGCATACAGTTATTCGGATTGCTGTCCTGCTGCCGTTGATTTTTGGCGTTGGGCGGGGCAACTCCGGGCGTGAGGGGGATGAGTCGTGGTCAATGTCGAACAATTGAAGAGCAGCGTTAATCGCATGTCGGTGGATGTGGTACGCGAAGCCGTCGCCGAATTGCGCCTGGACGGCCTGGTGACGGAAGGAAAAACGCCCTTCAACAAGCTGCATTTCAATACCTGCTTTGCCGAAATCGAAGCTTTGTTCCAGCGCGCGGGCTTTCACCGCCAGCTGGATGTCGTGGGTTATCAGGGTTTGTTGTATGCACTGTATGACCCGGGTCGCTGGGAGGCGGTCGACGTGCTGCGCTGGCTCAAGGAGTACACCGAGGCGGCGCAGATACCGGCGTAAGGATTCTGCGCTAGGTTCGTTTGCGCTGCTGTTGGATAATGCCGCTCTGCATTCAAGGTAAGAGCTTTTGTATGTCCACTTCAGCATTTTCTGCTGCACACAGCCAGGCCAGCACGCTGTACCTGCCGCCTGGCCCGTGGCAGACCGTTTTCGATTGCCTGTGCGAGCACTTCAGCGCCATCAGTCGTGAACAATGGCTGGACAGAATCGCTCGCGGTCGCGTCCTCGATGGGCAGGGCGCGCCCATTGCCCTTGACCTGCCTTACAGGGAAGGCTTGCGGATTCACTATTTTCGCGAAGTGCCTGACGAAAAACCGATCCCGGTGGTCGAGTCGATCCTGTACGCGGACGAGCATCTGGTGGTGGCGGACAAGCCACATTTTCTACCCGTAACCCCGGCGGGTGAGTACGTCGAACAGACCTTGTTGCGTCGCCTTATCCGTCGCCTGGACAACCCGCACCTGGTGCCCTTGCATCGCATCGACCGGCATACCGCGGGTCTGGTGCTGTTTTCCGCCAACCCGCAGAGCCGTTCGGCGTATCAGTCGCTGTTTCCTTCGCGGCAGATCGAAAAGCGCTACGAGGCTATCGCCCGGGCATTACCTGACCTGACGTTTCCACTGGTGCACAAGAGCCGACTCATCGATGGCGAGCCGTTCTTTCGCATGCAGGAAGGGCCGGGCGCCAGCAACACCGAGACGGCTGTGGAAGTCCGGGAAAAGAACGGCGACCTCTGGCGCTATGGGCTTTATCCGGTGACGGGCAAGAAACATCAGTTGCGGGTGCACATGACCGCCCTGGGCGCCAGCATCTGCAACGACCCGTTTTATCCCCGGGTGCTCAAGGACGTGGAAGATGACTATGCCAACCCGCTGAAACTGCTGGCCCAGGGGCTGAAATTTGTAGACCCGGTGACGGGTGAGGGCCGGGAGTTCGAGAGCGCAATCACGTTGCAGTGGTGAGCAGGGCATTCAAAAAAATCGAATTTATGCCCAGGTCTGCAGTCTTTTGATCAGGCGCCACGCCTGTGGCGTTCGATACCTCCCATGCAAGGAGATATTCATGAAACGAACCGTATTCGCCGGAATGTTGATTTGCACCGCCCTGTTGGCCTCTCCCGTATTCGCCGCAGACAACGACCTGTGCACCATCAAGCTCCAGGAGCTCAAGGACAAGGTCACCAGCCTGCCGGCCACGTCCGAAAACACCACCATGGAAATCAAGCGGATGCAGGCCAGCGCTGAATCGGCCCGGGCCGCCAACGACGACAAGAAATGCATCACCGAGGCCACGCAGGCACTGGCACGCGTGGATAAACTGAACAATGAGCCGAACCCTTAGCGAGGGTTTTCCAGAGGCGAATAAAAATGCCCCGACCAGTCGGGGCATTTTCATGTATCCGGTAGTCGCCGCGAAGATTACAACTCTTTGACGGTACGAACCTGATCCTTGTTGATGCGGGTCTGCTTGCCATCCAGCTGTTCGAATTCGTAGAAGCCCGAATCCTGGTCGTAGTTTGGCGTGTCGACGGCCTGGATTTCGCGACCGTCATTCAAGGTGATCACAGTAGGCGATGCGCAACCGGCGAGGGTAGCGAGGCCCAGTGCAAGCATGAAAGTGGCCAGGGTCCGTTGAGTCATGGAAGTGTCTCCGAAAAAATGAATTCTTTTGGTTGCTGGGCTTGAGACGTAAACAGCGCGCGCAAGTTCCTTGGTACTCAGTCTGACACAGTGTCTGACGTACTTAACAGTTCGGGCGTGTTGAGGTTTGCCAGGCGCGGATCGTTGTCGGGGCACTGCAACGCAGTAGCACCCAGCTGGCGCATCAGTCGACCCGGGCTACGTTCACCCTCCTTCCAGGCCGTTTCGAAATCAGCGCGCAGTGCCACTGGAATAATGCACAGCAACGGCTCCCAGTGGCCGTCATGGCGCAGCATCAAGGGTTTGTCCGGATGCTGGCTGGCGGCTTCGCGCATGCTGCTGAGCAGTGCCTGGTCAATGCGCGGGACATCACATGGCAAGACTAGCAGATGATTGTGACGGGCCGCTTTGAGACCGGCACGAATGCCCGCCAATGGCCCCGGAAAATCGCCTTCGTCGTCATGGACCAATTGATCGGCGTAGGGCGCGTACTTTTCCAGGTTCCGGTTGCACGAGATGATCAGGTCATCGCTCAGCGCGCGTGTCTTGCGATGCAGATGTGCAATCAACGGCTCGCCGTGCCATTCCAGCAACCCCTTGTCCTGGCCGCCCATGCGCTGGCCGCGGCCGCCTGCCAGGAGCAAAATGGAGCAGGGTGGCAACGCTGGGTTCGAAGTCATGGCAGGCCTCCATGGGGGCGGCGAAAAATGAGGTCGCTGTGATATAACACCGGGCTGTTTCTCCTACAACTGGACGAGCCTATGAAAGCCAAGGCTGATGTACCTTTCGCGCCGCTCAACATCGCGGTGCTGACGGTCAGCGATACCCGTACCCTGGAAACCGATACCTCAGGCCAGCTGTTCGTTGACCGCCTGACGGCTGCCGGACACAACCTGGCCTGCCGGGTCTTGCTAAAAGATGACCTCTACAAGATTCGCGCGCAAGTTGCCAACTGGATCGCCGACGAGGTCGTACAGGTGGTGCTGATCACCGGCGGCACCGGTTTCACCGGTCGTGACAGCACGCCGGAAGCAGTGAGCTGCCTGCTCGACAAACAAGTCGATGGTTTTGGTGAATTGTTCCGCCAGATATCGGTGGCGGACATCGGCACATCGACCGTCCAGTCCCGCGCCTTGGCCGGCCTGGCCAACGGCACGCTGGTGTGCTGCCTGCCGGGGTCGACCAATGCGGTACGCACCGGTTGGGATGGCATTCTTGGCGAGCAGCTGGATTCGCGCCATCGCCCGTGCAATTTCGTGACTCACCTGAAACAGGCGGCACCCTGTGAATCCCGCGGGTAAGCCGGGCAAGACCGGGACCCTGATGCCGGTCGAGGTAGCCCTGGCGCGTCTGCTGGAAATGGCCGACGCCTCTCGGATTGTAGAGCGCGAGCGTTTGCCGTTGGCGCAGGTCGAGGGCCGGGTGCTGGCCGACGATCTGCTGTCGTCCCTCGATCTGCCGCCGTGGCCCAATAGCGCGATGGATGGTTATGCCTTGCGCGTGGCTGACTGGAACGCAGAGCCGTTGGTGGTCAGTCAGAAAGTCTTTGCCGGCCAGGCGCCTGTTGCCTTGACGCCGGGCACCTGCGCGCGAATCTTCACCGGCGCACCTGTGCCGCCGGGTGCCGATTGCGTCGAGATGCAGGAGAACGCCGAAGTCCAGGCGGATGGACGTGTCCGTTTCACCGAGTCCCTGGTCATCGGGCAGAACATTCGTCCACAAGGACAGGAAACCACCGTTGGCGAACTGATCCTGCCGGCGGGCACGCGGCTGGGGCCGATCGAGCAAGGTCTGGCCGCCTCGCTGGGGTGTGCCGAGCTTGCGGTGATCCGCAAGGTTCGCGTGGCGGTGCTGTCCACCGGGGATGAACTGATCGAGCCGGGTCAGCCGCTGGGGCCGGGGCAGATCTACAACAGCAACCGTGTGTTGCTCTGCAGCTGGTTGCAGCGCCTGGGTTGCGAGGTGATCGACGCCGGGATCCTGCCGGATGACCTGGACACCACGCGCGCGCGCCTGGGCGAGCTGGGGAATGTCGACCTGATTCTCTCGACCGGCGGCGTATCGGTGGGGGAGGCCGACTTCCTGGGCATGGCGCTGCGAGAAGAGGGCGAGCTGGCGCTGTGGAAACTGGCCATCAAGCCCGGAAAACCCCTGACCTTCGGACATTTTCGTAGCGTGCCGGTGATCGGCCTGCCGGGCAATCCAGCCTCGACCCTGGTGACCTTTGCCTTGCTGGCAAGGCCTTACCTGCTGCGCCGCATGGGTGTGCAGGAGGTGGAGCCGCTGAAGGTGCAAGTGCCTGCAGGGTTCGACTGGACTAAGGCCGGCAATCGACGCGAGTACCTGCGCGGTCGCCTGGAGAACGGCCAGGCCATCATCTACCGCAATCAGAGTTCCGGTGTGCTGCGCAGCGCCGCCTGGGCCGATGGATTGGTCGAGGTCATGGAGGAGCGGACGCTGGTGGCAGGTGACAGCGTCTACTTCATTCCGCTGAGCGAAGTGTTGAGCTGATCTGGACGCCACGCGGTGACGCAAGCCCGGTCGATTGAGCCGGGTTTTGCGTCCATGGTAGATCAATGAGCCAGCAGCAGTGAGACGACCTGGTCGAAACGGCTGTTGGCGATCCAGCCCAGCAGCCCCAGGACAACGACTGTTCCGCCCACCGAATAGGCAAGCCTGAGCCTGATTGACCTGACGTCACTGCGAATCCTTTCCAGATCGCCTCGCAGGGTTTCGAGGTGTGTCTCAAGCTCGTTGACGCGAGGTTGCATAGGAACTTCTCCACTGGATTTTGCACTGCTGACGAGTTCAGCTGGATGATCGGCCCGTTTCATTGCGAGCGGCACCACCGGCATCACCGGTGACCTGATGTCATGTCGTTGCATTGCACATCCTTGCGTCTGTCCTGCTGATGACTGAAAACCGCTGACACAAAAGTGTACCAATCGCCATTTCTGGTCAATTGAGCCGATTCCTCACGTTTTGTAAGAAAATTCTCCTTATTGGACTCAAGCGTAAATAATTCATTTTTTTGCGACTTTTCAGGAGGGTGGTGAGGTCACATGTCCCATACGCCTTCAAAGATGGGGAGTGACGACAATGAGCGAACGCAAGGCACTGTTGATTCTGCATGGCAAGCAGGCGCTCAACGAAGCGGTTCGGGCCGCCGTCGAGGAAAAGCGTGAACAAGGCTGGGACCTGGCCGTGCGCCTGACCTGGGAAGCCGGGGATGCGCAACGGCTGGTGGGCGAAGCGCTGGAGGCGGGTTATCGGCGTATCATTGCCGGTGGCGGCGACGGCACCTTGCGCGATATTGCCGAAGCCATGGCCGGCCAGTCGCCGGAGGCCAGCCTGGTGCTGATGCCGCTGGGCACCGCCAACGATTTTGCCCGTGCTGCCGGTGTGCCGCTGGAGCCGGATCAGGCACTGGCGCTGCTGGACGTTGCCCCCAGCGCCATCGACCTGGGGGAAGTCGGTGGCCAGGTGTTCCTGAATATGGCCACCGGTGGTTTTGGCAGCCAGGTCACGGCCAATACCTCCGAAGAACTGAAGAAAGTCCTCGGTGGTGCGGCGTATCTGTTCACCGGCTTGACGCGTTTCAGTGAGCTGCATGCGGCGTATGGTGAATTGCAGGGGCCTGATTTTCACTGGAGTGGCGAGTTGCTGGCGCTGGGGATCGGTAACGGTCGACAGGCGGGTGGTGGGCATGTGCTCTGCCCAGAGGCTTTGGCGGACGACGGGCTACTCGACATCAGCATTCTGCCGGCACCGCAGGAGCTGGTCGGCACCTTGAAGAACCTGCTGGCCGATGGTTTCGGACTCGATAGCATGTTCGTCCGCGCCCGCCTGCCATGGGTTGAGATCAAGGCCTCTGAGGGCCTCTACATCAACCTTGACGGCGAACCGCTCGAGGGTGACAGCCTGCGGTTCTCGGCTCGGCCGGCGGCGCTGCGGGTGCATTTGCCCGAGCAGTCACCCTTGTTGAGCAGGGCTGGAACTGTCAGTCGTCCAGACTGATGATCTGCTCGCGCACGGCGAACAAGACAAGGCCGGCCACGTCAAATATCTGCAAGCGCTTCATGACTTGCGAGCGATGGGTTTCCACGGTCTTGACGCTCAGGCCCAGGCCGTTGGCGATTTCCCGGGTGGATTTGCCACGCACGATCAACCGCAGGATTTCCAGCTGACGGGCTGTCAGGTTGTGCGAGTCTGCCGGGGCCGCCGGGCTGTTCTGGGTCCGGTTCAACGCCTGGGTGATCACGGTATGGGCGATGGCCGGGCTCAGGTAGCGCTCATTGTTACGCAAGGCTTCCAGCGCGTGTTCCAGTTCGGTGGCCGTGGTGTCCTTGAGTAAATAACCATGGGCCCCGGATTCCAGGGCTTGCATGATGAGTGCCGGGTCGGTGTGCATCGACAGGATCAGCACCTTGCTGTGCGGACGGACCCGCTTGAGCTGTTGCAAGGCTTCGAGGCCACCGGTCTGCTTCATGGAAATATCCAGCAGCACGATATCCGGCGACAGTCGCTGGGCCATTTCGAGCAGCTGCGAGCCATCGTTGGCCTCGCCGACAACCGCATAGCCAGGAAGGTCCAGCACCAGGGCGCGCACGCCAGCCCTGATCAGCGAGTGGTCATCCACCAGAAGCAAGTTACAAGTCAATGCATAACCTTATTCGTATTGGCCCGTTCGAACTCACGGGGTGCCCATGGGAAGAGGGCTTCGATTTGGGTGCCTTTGCCTGGCTGGCTGGTCACGGTCAGCGTGCCGCCCAGTTGTTTGATCCGTTCCGACATCCCGGCCATGCCGCGTTGTCCTTCACGCCCCGGATCGGTGGCCGGCGCGAAACCGCGGCCATCGTCACTGATCAGCAATGCCAGGCCCTGGGGCAAACGCTGCAGGCAGACCAGCAGGTTTTGCGCATCGGCATGGCGCAGCATGTTGGTGACGGCCTCCTGGGTGATGCGAAAGGCCGCCACTGCCATTTCTTCCGGGATGCCGGTCAGTCGTTGCTGGCACTCCAGGCTCCAGTGCACCGGGGTGTTGCTCAGCGTCTTGAGCAAATGCGCCCGCAGGCTGGCTTCCAGCCCAAGGCTGGCCAGTTGTCGGGGGTTGAGGATGGCCGATACATCGCGAACCTTGGCGAGGGTTTCATCCAGCGTGTCGCACAGCACCGAGCATTGCCCCTGCAGGTCTTCGGGCATCCTGCGCTTGAGCCAGTCACTCTGAAGTTTTGCCGCGGTCAGCAACTGGCCGATGTCGTCGTGCAATTCCCGACTGAGGCGATGGCGTTCGTTTTCCTGGACTTGCAGCATCCGTTCGGCCAGCTCCTGAGGTTGGAACTTGATCGACTTGCGTGACAGGCGGTATTGCATCCAGACGCAGCCCAGCGCAGCAAGATCGAGCGCCAGCAGACCCAGCGGCAACTGTGTGGACAGGCCGTAGACCAGCAGGCTGCCGAGTGTCGAGCCGGCGCATAGAAGCAGCGTGAACCGGCGTGCGTTATCTGGGGAGGGTGGCCATTTGGCGATTGAATTGAGGCTGGCGTACATAGCGGATGGAGCCAATGGATGTTCGCTGCGGGCCGATCGGTCATGTTCGCTGACAGATCGATGATTTTTTTATGTCAGCTTTCGACTTCAACGGTTTTTTGTATAAGAAAACCACGGTCTTGTATAAGAAATCAGACCTGAATTTTTTAGCTGAGTTGTCTGCAATCGCGTTGCCGTTAATTGACGACAACTAATGGGCGGCATAATAGCACTTCGAATACCGTTGGTCGCGCTTGTGATTAGATGTCCAGGAGGACAGGAGATAGCGCCCAGGAAGGTGGGAACACCGTTTAGGCCACGATTATTTGGATCCAATAAAAATCGGCGCAGACAGACGAATACTTGTACAAGCAATAGTTACTTGTTTCGAGGTGTCGTTAGCAGATATGAAGTATTCAATTGCGACATGAGTCCGCACAAGTTGTGATGCAGTCATCTATTCGCAGCTTGACGTACTTGCGCAAAGTTAAGCCTGGCGCTGCGAATAAGAAACGAGTGTGTACGGCCTGGAATCAACCGGGGGGCGAAACTGACTCTGGCCGACCTGGAACGCGAAGGCTTCGATCAGGGAGGCCTGTTCAGTTTCATCGAGGCTGAGCTGCCCGGTTTTCTGGTCGATCAGTTCAAGTTGCCAGGCGATCAGCGTCAGGCAGTCCTTGAGCGCATCCAGGGCTTCGTCGTGCAGTGCCATGTGGTTGTGGGCGTGATTGAGCAGGCCATGAATGTGCAATGAAAACTCTGACACGGCCGCGAGGGCGAGGGCATCTGCCTTGCACGCCAGTTTGAGCAGGGTGCTGAGCATGCAATCAATGGCGTCCGGGTCATTGCTGATCAATTGCAGATGACTCAGGCACTCCTCGGTCCTGGCCAGGAGTGTTTCAGCCTCGACGAGAAACTCGGGAATGCGCTTTGCCCACTCTTTACGATTGTTCGGCATGCTTGTCTCCACAACGTCATGTCAAATGAGGAGGGTGTCTTGAGTTCGCGCTCTGGACGGCTCAAGTGCGGGCTGAACGCTTGAAAGGTTGATTGGCCACTGGTTTGCGATCGCAGACAAATGCCCGACCCCATTCATGCAATGAGAATGGCGTCACATTAATGGCTATTGGATATTGCGAATATCAGGTTGCACCTGATTGTTGCTAGGGGAATCCCTTACAGGGCGGAACCAATCGCGCAAATGATGGTCGCGGCGAAAAGCATGCAATAGATGAAATTACAGGAACAGTAAAGCATGATGTTAATGTGACATCAATTCCCGCGCGTGGCATTTGCCAAGGGGTCAAGGTCCGGCGAAAACAGCCGATAACCCTCTATCCAGTGAATTCATCCGCAAAAGCCCCAGGAGTCATAGATGGCCGGCATTCTCGATACGGTAGACCAGCGTACGCAACTTGTGGGTGAGAATCGCCTGGAAATTCTCATGTTCCGGCTTGCCGGGCGGCAATTGTTCGCGATCAACGTGTTCAAGGTGCAGGAAGTCCTGCAACTGCCGAAGCTGACCCTGATGCCCCAGCGGCATCCGTTCGTGTGCGGCGTGGTCAATCTTCGCGGCCAGACCCTGCCGGTCATCGACCTGTCCCAGGCCATCGGCATGCGTGCGCTGGTGCCAGGCCCTGGCAGCACGATCATCGTCACGGAGTACAACCGCTCGGTGCAGGCCTTCCTGGTCGGAGGGGTGGACCGCATCGTCAACATGAACTGGGAAGCGATCCTGCCACCGCCCAGCAGTGCCGGCCGGCAGCATTACCTGACCGCGATCAGCAAGGTCGATGACCAGTTGGTGGAGATCATCGACGTCGAGAAAGTCCTCGCCGAAATCGTGCCTTACAACGCCAAGGTCTCCCGGGAAAAACTCGAGGATCCGGTGCTGGAACGCGCCCGTGGCCGTGAAGTGTTGCTGGTGGATGACTCGAATGTGGCCCTGACGCAACTGCGCGATACCTTGGGGCAGTTGGGTGTGAAGATGCACATTGCCAGCGATGGCTTGAAGGCCCTGAACATGCTCAAGGCCTGGGCGGACACCGGCGTCAACATGACCGACAAGCTGCTGATGGTCTTCACCGACGCGGAAATGCCGGAAATGGACGGTTACCGCCTGACCACCGAAATCCGCAACGATCCGCGACTGCGCGGCCTTTATGTGGTGCTGCACACGTCCCTGTCCGGCAGCTTCAACGACTCGATGGTCAAGAAGGTCGGCTGTGACAACTTCCTCTCCAAATTCCAGCCGGACAAGTTGGTTGATGTGGTGCGTCAGCGTTTGATGCGCGATGCAGTGCCGGCCTGATCCGAGGACGAATGCCCAACACTAAACATTGTGGGAGCTGGCTTGCCAGCGAAGAGGCCCGAAAGGTCAATGCAATATTCAAGGACGCCTTCGCTGGCAAGCCAGCTCCTACAGGGGCGGGGACCTTTGATTCGCTGATCAAGCTCGTATAGGGTGGCGTTTTTGTCCGTCAGGGAGCTGGCCATGTTGCGTCTGAGCGCGCTGTATCGTTATCCGTTGAAATCCGGCAAAGGCGAGATCCTGCAACAGGTCGGCCTCGACAAGCTGGGGCTGGACGGTGATCGACGCTGGATGCTGGTGGATGAAGCCAGCGGACGCTTCCTGACCCAGCGCGCGGTCGCGCAGATGAGCCAGCTGTCGGCGTTGTGGAATGCCGAGGGTGGCTTGACCCTCAGCGCCCCCGGCCATTCGCCGATCGATGTCGCCTTGCCCACCAGCGATGCTCAATTGCGCGGTGTGACCATCTGGCGTGACAGCTTGCGCGTGCCCGATGCCGGCGACGCGGCCGGCGCCTGGGTCAGTGGGTTCATCGGCAAGCCGACGCGCCTGGTGCAGGTGCCACTGGATCGCGCACGGACCACCGCCTCGGGCTATGGCAAGGACGACGATCAGGTCGCCTTCGCCGATGGCTTCCCGCTGTTGCTGATTGGCCAGGCATCGCTGGATGACCTGTCGCAACGCGTCGGCCGCTCGCTGGAGATGCTGCGTTTCCGGCCCAACCTGGTGATCGAGGGCAGCGAGGCGTATGCCGAGGATGGCTGGAAGCGCCTGCGCATCGGCGATGTCGAGTTCCGGGTGGTCAAGCCCTGTTCACGCTGCATCATGACAACCGTCGACCCGCAAACCGGCGAGCGTGACGCTGGCCGCGAACCCTTTGCCACCTTGCAGAAGTACCGTAGCGAAGCCGATGGTGCGATGTTTGGGCAGAATCTGGTCAACGACGGTAATGGCCGGCTCGAAGTCGGCATGCCGGTCACCATCCTCGAATAAACGCCCTTCAACGAAAAATGCCCGTGTCGATGGACACGGGCATTGTCTTTTCGCAGTGAACCCGGGGTTTTAGCCGCGGTATTCGCACAGGTAGGCAGTGTCGACCGCCACTTTGAGCTGGAACTTGCTGTTGGCGGGCACGTTGAACTGGCTGCCGGCGGCGAAGGTTTCCCAATCGGTGCTGTCCGGGAGCTTGACGGTCAGGGCGCCGGAGACCACGTGCATGATTTCACGCTGGCTGGTGCCGAATTCGTATTCGCCCGGGGCCATGACGCCGATGGTCGCTGGGCCTTCGGCAGTGCCAAAGGCGATCGACTTGACGGTGCCGTCGAAGTACTCGTTGACTTTAAACATGGGCGATTCCTCGAAAAGGGCTTAAAAGGGCCGGCCAGTATGCACAAGGCCCAAGGACTCGTCACCTCTCTAGAGCGGCAGGACAAGCGGCAACAGGCGTGCGGTGTTGCGCGCGTCTTCCAGCGCCCGATGTTGCTGCCCCGTGAACTGCAGTCCCGCCAGTTGCAGGGCGCCGTTGAGCCCCAGCGGTCGTTCCAGGCGTCGGGCCTTGGCAAAGCGCTGCTTGAGATTCATGTGCGGCACGTTGCTCAACGCGCTGTCGAAGGGCAGGCGCTGCCATTCCTGGAGCAACTGTTTGCGATCGTAGTCACCCCAGCTGACCCAGCCTTCAAGCCGCGAGTGATGTTGGCCCAGCCAGCGCTCGAACGATGGCCAGACCTCGGCCAGGGGCTGTGCGGCATCGATGTTGGCCTGGGTGATGTGCGTCAGCTCCCGGCAAAACGGCGTCAACAGAGGGCGACGCAACGGGCGCACGAAACGCTGGAAGCAATCCAGCTCGCGGCCTTTGCGATCCACCAGGGTGGCACCGATTTCGATGATTTCCATTTCCGTTATGGGCCAACCACCCTCATCGGTGGTGGCTTCCAGATCAATGACCAACCAGTGAGGCATCGCAGGGTTCCCGGTATCCGCGTGCTGATAGGGCTTGAGCGTAGCCAAACCCGGCGGTTACGCCTAGCAACTTATTCGACCTCAAGCAGAATCTGCCGGTTTTTCACCTGGTCGCCCACCTGCACCTGCAAGCGCTTGAGCACGCCGTCGATGCCCGCCTTGAGTGGGTGTTCCATTTTCATGGCTTCCAGCACCACCAGCAATTGGCCTTTGCTGACCTGGCTGCCTTCACTGACCAGCACGTCGATGACCGCACCGTCCATGGGCGCCTTGAGGGTGCCGGAGCTGATGCTGGCCTGGCTGCAGACCGGCGCTTGGGTGCGATCCAGCAGTTGCAGGCTGCCGGGGCGAGTGAATAGCCAGAGTTGCTCGCCTTCGAGAAGGTAGGCATGACGCTGGCGGATGCCGTCGATGTCCAGGGTGACCCAGCGACCGTCGCACTGGATAACGGTCAGGTTGAGCACCTGTGCGGCGATTTGAATCCGGTAGGGCTGCCCCGGTACCGCGTTGAGTTGCACGGGCCAGTCCTGATCTCCCAGGCCGATGTGGTAGTGCAGCGGCACACTGGCGTTGTTACGCCAACCGGCCAGCGCGGCAGGATGAATCCGTGCCGAAGCGTGGTGGAACAGCGTCGCGGCAATCGCCAGTTCTTCAGCGCGGGGTACAGGGGCCTGAAGGCAAGGGTGTTCGGCGAAATGCGTCGTAATGAACCCGGTGCTGAATTCGCCCCTGATGAACTGCGGATGTTCCAGCAGGCCGGCCAGCAAACGCTGGTTGCTCGGCAGGCCCAGCAGGACGCTGTCCTGCACCGCCCGCAGCAACTTGCGCCGGGCTTCTTCACGGGTCGCGCCGTGGGCAATGATCTTGCCCAGCATCGAATCGTAGAACGGGCTGACCTGCTGTCCTTCCATCAGCCCATGGTCGATGCGCACGCCGCTCTGCAGCGCCGGTTCCCAGCGGGCGATGCGCCCGGTTTGCGGGACAAAGTCCTGGGCCGGGTCTTCGGCGTACAAGCGCACTTCCATGGCGTGACCGCTGAGTTGCACCTGCTCCTGGCGCAACGGTAGCGGCAGCCCCGCGGCGACCTGCAGTTGCCAGGCCACCAGATCCAGCCCGGTGATCAGTTCGGTGACCGGATGCTCTACCTGCAGCCGGGTGTTCATTTCCAGGAAATAGAACTGCCCGCATGCATCCAGGAGGAATTCCACGGTGCCGGCGCCGACATAGTTGACCGCGCGACCGGCCTTGAGCGCCGCTTCGCCCATGGCCTGGCGCAGTTCGGCGGTCATGACCGGGCAGGGCGCTTCCTCGATGACTTTCTGGTGACGGCGCTGGATGGAACAGTCGCGCTCGCCGAGGTAGATCAGGTTGCCCTGATGGTCGCCGAACAGCTGAACCTCGACATGACGCGGGTCGATCAACGCCTGTTCGAGGATCAGTTCATCGCTGCCGAATCCATGCAGCGCTTCGGAGCGTGCGGTGCGGATCTGCGCCAACAAATCGCCGGCATCGTGCACCAGGCGCATGCCGCGACCGCCACCGCCAGCGCTGGCCTTGATCATCAGCGGGTAGCCGATGCGATCGGCTTCGCGGCTGAGCGTCGCATCGTCCTGCTCGGCGCCCTGATAGCCGGCGATGCAGGGAACCCCTGCGTCGAGCATGGCCAGTTTCGACAGCCGTTTGCTGCCCATCAGTTCGATGGCTTCGGGGCTGGGGCCGATGAAGGTGATGCCGGCGTTTTGGCAGGCTCGGGCGAAACCGGCATTTTCCGAGAGGAAACCGTAGCCCGGGTGGATGGCGTCGGCCCCGGTACGTCGGGCCGCGTCGATGATCGCTTCGATGTTCAGGTAGGACTGTTGCACCGGGGCCGGGCCGATGTTTACCGCTTCGTCGGCCATGTGCACGTGCAGGGCGTCGGCGTCGGCATCGCTGAAGACGGCGACGGTGCGGTAGCCCAGGGCCTGGGCGGTGCGCTGGATGCGGCAGGCTATTTCACCGCGGTTGGCGATCAGGATTTTGTTGAATCCGGGCATGGTGCGTTCCCTTGGATGTGCGGTGAATGTTCGGGCCTCTTCGCTGGCAAGCCAGCTCCTACAGGTTTTGTGTGCGACGCAGACCCTTGTAGGAGCTGGCTTGCCAGCGAAGCTTTTAAGAGGCCCACCCCGGCTTACGCTTTTGCACAAAGGCCAGGGTCCCCTCGACCCCTTCAGCCCCGGTCACCGCCTCGCTGAACCACTCAGCCGCCTGATCCAGCAGCTCATCCGATGGCTGCCCCGCACTCGCCAGCAACAATTTCTTGGTCGCCGCATTCGCCTCCGGCGCACAACACAACACATGCGCCAACACCTCATCGAGCCGTTCGGCCAACGCCTGGGCATCGTGCTCGACGAAATGCACCAGCCCCATCCGCCGCGCCTGGGTGCCGTCGAAACGTGCCGCTGTCAGGGCCAGGCGGCGTGCCTGGGTCAGGCCGATGCGCTGGACCACGAACGGCGCGATCTGCGCCGGCACCAGGCCGAGGCTGGTTTCCGGCAGGCCGAACTGCGCCTGGTGATCGGCCAGGGCAATGTCGCTGACGCAGGCCAGACCGAAGCCGCCACCGAGCACCGCGCCTTGCAAGACCGTGATCACCACTTGCGGCGCGTGCTGCACTTCCTGCAGCAACGCACCGAACAGCCGATTCAGATCGCGGTGCGCGCTCGTGCCCTGGGCGCGCGCTTTGGCCATGTCCTTGAGGTCGGCGCCGGCGCAGAAATGCCCGCCGGCACCGCCGATCACCAGGGCCCGAATCCCCCGGTCCTCGTGCACCGCCGCCAGCACCGCACGCAGTTCGCTGACCATCTGCAGGCTCATGGCGTTGCGGCTGTCCGGTCGATTGAGAGTGATGTGCAGCACGCCGTTGTGCAATTCGAGCAGCAGGGTCTGGCAAGCGGGCAGGGTGCTCATGGCTTTTTCCCCGGCAGGATGCCCATCAGCTTGCAGATGATCCCCAGCATGATTTCGTCCGCGCCGCCGCCGATCGACACCAGGCGTACATCGCGATACGCGCGGGCCACCGGGTTGTCCCACATGAAGCCCATGCCGCCCCAGTATTGCAGGCAACTGTCGCTGACCTCGCGGCCCAGGCGACCGGCCTTGAGCTTGGCCATCGACGCCAGGCGCGTGACGTCCTGGCCCTTGATGTATTGCTCGGTGGCTTGATACACCAGTGCCCGCAGGCACTCGATCTCGGTTTGCAGTTCGGCCAGGCGAAAGTGAATGACCTGGTTGTCGATCAGCGCACTGCCGAAGGTCTTGCGCTCCTTGCAGTACTCGATGGTGCTGTCGACGCAATACTCCAGGCCCTTGATCATGTTGGCCGCACCGAACAGGCGCTCCTCCTGGAACTGCAGCATTTGCATCATGAACCCGGCGCCTTCATGGCCGATGCGGTTGCGCTGTGGCACCCGCACGTTGTCGAAAAACACCTGGGCGGTTTCCGAGCTGCGCATGCCCAGTTTGTCCAGGTGCGAGCTGAGGCTGATGCCGGGGCTGTTCATCGGCACCATGATCAGCGATTTGTTGACGTGGGGTTTGTCGTCCGAGGTGTTGGCCAGCAGGCAGATGAAGTCGGCGCTCGGCGAGTTGGTGATCCACATCTTGCTGCCATTGATCACGTAGTCGTCGCCGTCCTTGCGCGCGCTGGTTTTCAAGCCGGCCACGTCGGAGCCGGCGCCGACTTCGGAGACGCCGATACAGCCAACCTGCTCGCCGCTGATGGCCGGGCGCAGGAATTCATCGCGCAAGTCATCGGAACCGAAGCGCGCCAGGGCCGGGGTGCACATGTCGGTCTGCACGCCGATCGACATCGGAATGCCGCCGCAATGAATGGTGCCGAACTCTTCGGCGGCGACGATCGAGTAGCTGTAGTCCAGGCCCATGCCGCCGAACTTTTCCGGTTTGGAAATGCCCAGCAGCCCCAGGTCGCCGGCCTTGCGAAAAATCTCGTGGATCGGAAAGCGCCCGGCCTTTTCCCATTCATCGACGTGGGGATTGATCTCGTGATCGACGAATTGGCGAACGGTGCGACGCAGTGCTTCGTGTTCCTGGGTGAAGATCATTCTTGTTGTTCTCCTGATTAGAACCGGGCTACACCAAAACTGTTGGCTTGCAGCGGCCGCACCTCGGCCTCAAAACAGATATCCAGCAAGTAACCGAGCAGGGTCCGGGTATCCCGTGGGTCGATCAGGCCGTCGTCCCACAGATTGGCGCTGCCATACAGCGCCGTGGACTGGCTGTCGAGTTTCTGCGCAGTGACCTGTTCGAGCATGTCGAGCATCTTCGGGTCGGGCACCAGGCCGTCCTTGGCCTGCTTGGCCTCGGTGACGATGCGCAAGACTTTGCCGGCCTGGGCGCCGCCCATCACGGCGGTGCGGCTGTTGGGCCAGGCGAAGATGAAACGCGGGTCCAGGCCACGCCCGCACATCGCGTAGTTGCCGGCGCCATAGGAACCGCCCACCACGACGGTCAGTTTTGGCACCCGGGCATTGGCCACCGCCTGGATCATCTTGGCGCCGTGCTTGATCACCCCTTGCTGCTCCGATTCGGTGCCGACCATGAATCCGGTGGTGTTGTGGAAAAACAGCAGCGGCGTCTGGCTCTGGTCGCACAGCTGAATGAACTGCGCCGCCTTGCTCGCGCCCTTGGGCGTGATCGGCCCGTTGTTGCCGATGAACCCGCAGGCGTACCCCTGGATTTTCAGTTGGCCGCAGACGGTCTGCTGATCGAACTCGGCCTTGAATTCGAGGAAATTCGAGCCGTCGGCGACGCGGGCGACGATCTCGCGCACGTCGTAGGGCTTTTTCGGATCATCGGGGATCAGGCCGAGCAATTCGTCGATGGGGTAGAGCGGCTCCTGCCATTGCCTGGCGGGCGACATCGGCAGGCGCGCATTCCACGGCAGCAGGCTGACGATCTCGCGCACCAGGCGCACGCCGTCGGCATCGTTCTCGGCCAGGTATTCGGCGGTGCCGGCCGTTTGCGCGTGCATCTCGGCGCCCCCCAGTTCCTCGTCAGTGGCGACTTCTCCAGTGGCCGCTTTCAACAGCGGCGGGCCGGCCAGGAACAGCTTGGCCTTGCCGCGTACCACCACCACGTAGTCCGACAGCCCTGGTTGATAGGCGCCGCCGGCCGTCGCCGAGCCGTGGACCACGGTAATCTGCGGCAGGCCCATGGCCGACATGCGCGCCTGGTTGGCAAAGCTGCGCGCGCCTTCGACGAAAATCTCCGCCGCGTAATTGAGGTTGGCGCCACCGCTCTCGGCGAGGGTAATCACCGGCAGTTTGTTTTCCATGGCGATCTGTTGCAGGCGCAGGGACTTTTTCAGGCCCGAGGGGGAAATGGTGCCGCCCTTGATCGCACTGTTGTTCGCCACCACCAGTACCCGTACACCCGACACGTAACCGATCCCGGCGATCAAGCCGCCACCGGCCGCGCTGCCATCTTTGTCGTCGTGCAGCTTGTAGCCGGCCAGGCCGGCCAGTTCGAGAAACGGCGCACCAGGGTCGAGCAACAGGTTGAGGCGTTCGCGAGGCAGCAACTGCGCGCGTTTTTCGAACTTGGGTCTGGCCTCGGCCGCCTTGTCCAGCAGGGTCTGTTCAAGGCTGCGCAGCTGCTCGACGGCAACCAGCATTGCCGCGCGGTGGCGGGCGAACGGTTCGCTGCGGGGGTCGAGTTGCGACTGAATCACCGGCATGGCTTATTCCTTGTCCTTGAGCACATCAGGCAGGTACGCGCGGTGGAAGCCGTTGTACGACTCGCTGTGGGTCGCCTTGTGGATCGGCCAGGCCCGCCCGCCGAGGCTGGCCGCGCCGTCGATGCGCAGGGTGCTGCCGCTGATGAACGCCGCGCCCGGGCTGAGCAGGAACACGATCGCCGCGCTGACTTCCGATTCGGTGCCGATGCGCTTGAGCGGCACGTGTTCACGCAAGGTCGGAATCACCGCCTTGAACGCACCTTCGTAGGTGTCCATGCCGCTGGACGCGATCCAGCCCGGCGCCACGGCGTTGACCCGGACCCCGGCGTGGCCCCATTCGAAGGCCGCGGTCTTGGTCAGGTTGTCCATGCCCGAGCGCGCCGCGCCCGAGTGGCCCATGCCCGGCATGCCACCCCACATATCGGCGAGCATGTTGACGATGGCGCCGCCATGTTTGCTCATGGACTGGTTGAACACTTCCCGGGCCATCAGGAAGCCGCCCAGCAGATTGGTGCGCATCACCGTTTCGAAACCCTTCAGGTTGATCGAGGCCAGTGGTGACGGGTACTGGCCGCCGGCGTTGTTGACCAGGCCGTGAATCGGGCCGTGCTTGCGGATCAGTTCGCTGACCAGATGCGTGACCGCTTCTTCCTCGCGGATATCGCAAGTGCTCCAGTCAGCCCTGCCGCCATCTTCGGCAATTTCGGCGGCGACGGTTTTCAGCTTGTCGGCCTTGCGCCCGACCAGCAGCACATGGGCGCCGAGGGCCGCCAGTTCGTGAGCGGTGCAGCGGCCGATGCCACTGCCGCCACCGGTGACGATGATGGTCTGGCCGGCAAACACATCGGCTTTGAAAATCGAATCGTAGGCCATGGCGGCAATCCTCTAGTTGACCTGGTCGGCGATGCGCTGGGGCACCGGAATCTGGATTTCCAGCAACTGCTGGGCGAACGCCTTGCCCTGCGGATCGATCCGCAGGCTGGCCACGCCCCCGCCACCCAGGGCGTTTTCCAGGAGGAAATTGAGGCTGTGGGTGGCGGGCAAGTACCAACGCTCGACGCGCCCGTGGATCGGGTCGAGGACGTGGCTCATCCAGTCGACGATCACCTCCGGGGTCAGGGCTTCGGCGATCCACGGCAGGTACTGCGGGTCGCGGGCCATGACGCCGATGTTGCTGTGGTTGCCCTTGTCGCCCGAGCGGGCGACCGCGAGCTTGACCAGGGCGACGCTGGCGTCGGCCGGGCCCGAAGGCCTGGGTGGCTCGAACGGTACCGGCAAGTCGGCGCTGTCGAGCACATCGAGGGCGGGCAGGGCGCAGGGGTGGCGCTGGCCCATGAGATCAATGTCCAGCGTGCAGGCGTTTTTGTCGATCAGGAACGAAAACAAGCGGATCAGCGGATACACCGTCGGCCGGCCACCGACGATCCCGGTCAGCCCCGGCGCCATGCCGGTGGCGGCCTGGGCGATTTCCCGGGAGAACAGGATCAACGCCTGTTTGTGCGGATGGCGCACCGCGAGCTTGATCACCACTTCGCGGCTGTCCTGGCGCTGGCCGTGGGGGCCGTAAGTGGCTTCGCTGCCAAGCAGTTCAATGTTCACCTCGCTGTAGGGCGCCCAGTCGCGCTGGCTGAACATCTGCGAGGTCTTGTTGATGATCGCTTCACTGACACGCCGGGCCTTGTCCACCGCATCGATCCCGGCGATCAGGCAACTGGCGGTGCAGCGAAAACCGTCCGGGTAGGTGGCGCTGACCTTGTACTGGGCGGTGGGCGGCAAGCCTTTTGCGCCGTGGACCCGGACTGCGTTTCGGCCTTGTTGCACGAGCCGGACCTGGGTGAAATCGCAGACCACGTCGGGCAGCAGGTAGGCCCGTGGGTCGCCGATTTCATAGAGCATCTGTTCGCCCACGGTCAGGGGCGTGACCAATCCGCCGCTGCCTTCGGGCTTGCTGACGATGAACTGGCTGTCGGCGCTGACTTCGACGATGGGAAAGCCGATGTGCTCGTAGTCGGGCACATCGCGCCAATCGGTGAAATTGCCGCCGGTGCATTGCGCGCCGCATTCGATGATGTGCCCGGCCAGCGCCGCCTGGGCCAGTTTGTCGTAGTCGTGCCACGACCAGCCGAACTCATGCACCAGCGCGGCACTGACCACGGCGCTGTCGACCACGCGCCCGGTGATCACGATGTCCGCGCCCAGGCGCAGGGCTTCGACGATGCCCGGTGCGCCAAGGTAGGCGTTGGTCGAGACACACATTGGCGGCAGGGGGGCGCCGCTGAACATTTCATGAATGCCCTGGCTGCCTAGCTGCTTGAATTGCGGTTGCAGGTCATCGCCCAGCAGGACGGCGATCTTCAGGGTGACGCCGGCCTTGTCGCAGGCCGCTTGCAGGGCCGCGGCACAGGCGTGCGGATTGACGCCGCCGGCATTGCTGATCACGCGGATCTTTTGTTCGGCGAGTTGGGAGAGCAGCGGCCCGAGGACTTCGACGAAGTCAGTGGCGTATCCGGCCTGGGGATCTTTCATCCGCGCGCCCGCCATGATCGACAGGGTGATTTCGGCCAGGTAGTCGAAGACCAGGTAGTCCAGGTGCCCGCCTTCCACCAGTTGCGCGGCGGCGGTCGAGGTGTCGCCCCAGAAGGCGCTGGCGCAGCCGATGCGAATCGTTCTTGGCGCAATCAACTCCATAACCACCTCCGGCAACAATGCTTCGAGACTACCAAGCAAGCGCTTGGTTTGTAAACGGCTGAACTATCTTCTGCCCGAGCGCTTGCTTGGTCGTCGCCAGTTGCTTAAATTGCCAGCGCAACCCCAATGTTTTCGCGGGGAGCGCGGCATTGGACTGATCGACTGTAGGAGAGAACGGGTGGATGAGCAAAAAGCCTTGAGCGTCATGCGCGAGTTGGTCGACAGCGGGCAATTGACCGACCCCGACAGCGCCCGTGGCAAGTTGCTGCAAGTGGCGGCCCACCTGTTTCGCCACAAAGGCTATGAACGCACGACCGTGCGCGACCTGGCCGGTGCCGTGGGCATCCAGTCGGGGAGCATTTTTCATCACTTCAAGAGCAAGGACGAGATCCTGCGGGCGGTGATGGAGGAGACCATTCGCTACAACACCGCGTTGATGCGGGCGGCCATCGCCGAGACGGGCGACGTGCGCGAACGGGTGCTGGCGCTGATCCGCTGCGAATTGCAGTCGATCATGGGCGGCAGTGGCGAAGCCATGGCCGTGCTGGTGTACGAATGGCGATCGCTGTCCGAGGAGGGCCAGGCCCAGGTCCTGGCGCTACGCGATATCTATGAAGACATCTGGCTGCAGGTGCTGGGTCAAGCCAAGAGCGCCGGTTTTATCCGCGGCGATGTGTTTATCACCCGGCGCTTCCTGACCGGGGCGCTGTCCTGGACCACCACCTGGTTTCGTGCCGGTGGCAGCATGAGCCTGGATCAACTGGCGGAGGAGGCCTTGATCCTGGTGCTGGAGGGCAAGTAAGGCGGGTGTGCGTGTCGGCAGGAAACTGGCTAACTGGGCGAAACCGCCTAGCTTGAATGCATTGATGCAGTACTTCGGGAGTGGGTTGTTTTGATGTCTTCGCCAATTCGGACGGCTTCGCGGTTTTTACTGGCGGTGGTCGCGGCGTTATCGGTTCTACCGACCCAGGCTGCACAACTGGTGCGCATCGGTGCCGCACACTTTCCACCCTACACGGTGCGCCCTGAATCCGGGGCCGACACCGGCCTGTTGCCGCAACTGGTCGAGGCCCTCAACACCCTGCAAAGCGACTACCGGTTCGTGCTGGTACCCACCTCCATTCCCCGTCGTTTTGGCGATTTCAAGCAAGGCCGGGTGGACATGGCGATCTTCGAAAACCCCAATTGGGGCTGGAAGGACATTCCCCACACCAGCGTCGACATGGGCCTGGAAGATGCCGAAATCTTCGTCGCCCAACGCCTGCCGGAGCGCCAGCAAAGTTACTTCAGCGACCTCAGCGGCAAGCGCCTGGCGTTGTTCAGCGGCTACCACTACGAGTTCGCCAACTTCAATGCCGACCCCAAGTATCTCGCCACTCACTACAACGCCACGTCGACCTACTCCCATGACAGCAACCTGCTGATGGTGCTGCGTGGGCGCGCCGATGTCGCCCTGGTCACACGGTCCTACCTGAGCGACTACTTTCTGCGCAACCAGCATGTCGCCAGCGAGTTGCTGGTATCCGAGCGCGTCGACCAGATCTATCACCACTACGCCATTCTGCGGCCGGCCGCGCCGATCAGCGGGGAGGCCTTCGGCAAGTTGCTGCAAGGGTTGCGGGACAATGGCCAGATGCTGAAGATTTTCGACCCCTACAAAATTGCGGTCTTGCCGGCGCCGGCTAACTGAGCGGGGCACCGTAAGTCGTGTATCGCTTAAATTTTCCGGCTTGGCTCACGTCAAACGTTGACCTGTCGACGAATCGTGAGCCCGACCCATGTCCAATCCGAATGTCCTGCCTTTACCAAACGGCAGCCGTCTCGTAGCCGATGAAACCGAAACCGGGCTGAGCCTGAGCCTTGAAGGCCAGTCGCTGATCCAGCTACACCTGACTCGCGCGCCCGAGTTGCTGCTGCAATTGCACGAGGGCGCTCCACGCCCCGACAGCCGGGCCATCTGGGCCGCGTGTTACTGGTTGTTCGCCCGTGACCCTGCTTGCCAGCGACTGGTCTGGCAACTCGATGAAGCGCCACCTGAAGCGTTGCTCAGCGCATTGCTGGTGTCTACCGAAACGGTCGGCCAGTTCCGTTGCGAACGCACGCTGTTCTGGCAGTTGCCGCAGCCGTGGCTGGGTCAGTCGCTGACGGGCTGTTACCCACAGCAGAGGGTATTCAGCGGCGGCAAGCGTCACCCGTTGCGCCCACCGAAGCCACGGGGCGAGGTGTATCGGCGTTTCGATGCCAGGCTGGGGGCCTGGATTTCCCTGCGTACGGTGGACATCGACGAGGATCTTGCGCGTTTCAATCGCTGGCAGAACAGCCCTCGAGTGGCGAATTTCTGGCAGGAGCAGGGCAGTCTCGAACAGCATCGAGAGTACCTGGGCAAACTCCAGGACGATCCCCATACCCTGACCTTGATCGGTTGTTTCGACGATCAGCCCTTTGCCTACTTCGAAGCGTATTGGGCCAAGGAAGACCGCATCGCGCCGTTCTACGAGGCAGGTGATCACGACCGTGGCATTCATATGCTGGTGGGGGAAGAAAATCATCGTGGGCCGCACAAGGTAGCGAGCTGGCTGTCGGCGTTGGTGCACTACCTGTTTCTCGACGATCCACGTACCCAACGGGTCGTCGCCGAGCCCCGTGCCGACAACGCGAAGATGATCGGGCACATGCAAGGACAGGGATTTTACTGCGAGAAGGAATTCGACTTTCCACACAAGCGCGCAGCGTTAATGGCGCTGGGGCGCGAGCGGTTCTTCGATCGCTGCTCGTTGACCTGAACCGGGAGTATCGGCAGAAAATCGTCCGAATGCCGCGAAGGACTTCGGACGATTTTGCAGCTAGCGGTCCTGCGCTTCCTTGGCGTCCATTTCCGCATTGCGTTCGGCGACGCGTTTGCGCTGTTCATCGGTCAGCTCAACCTTGTGGGCGGTGTCACGCAGCATCATCAGACCGCCAACGATAGAGCCAATGGCAACTATCAGAATCAACCAGGCATACCAGGGCATGGGACCTCCTTGAAAGCCGGTCGGCGGGCGAGGGTTTCGCTTGCCGAACGTGCATACCACTTTGAGCGATTGGATTTCGCAGTGGTTCCATTCTATGCCTGTTTCACACCTGCGATGTTGCCTGTCATGCCGCCATCGCGAGCAAGCTCGCTCCCACAGGGTTTTTGCAGTGTCTGGGTGAACGCATTCCCCCTGTGGGAGCGGGCTTGCTCGCGAAGGGGCCAGCCAGAACAACGCTGTAACCAAGCCATAAACCCAGTCTTTACGCTTTCTTTATACCCCGCGCGCACCCTCGCTCTCGTTCCTTTACAGGCTCCCTGCCGACAATACCTCCACACGCGGCAATACGCCGTAACACGGAGAACTTCCATGAGCGTTCTGGACGGAGTGTCACTGCTGCTGGCAGTGGGACTGTTCATTTATCTGTTGGTTGCGCTGTTGCGCGCAGACCGGAACTAGGAGCGGCTATGCACAGTTATGACTATTGGCTGATCCTGGCGTTTTTCGCGCTGGTTTTGGTCCCGGCACCGTTCCTGGGGCGGTTCTACTACCGGGTCATGGAAGGCCAGCGCACCTGGCTGACACCCATCCTTGGTCCGGTGGAACGCGGTTGTTATCGTCTGGCCGGCGTCGATCCCCAGGTTGAACAGAGCTGGCAGAAGTACACCCTGGCCTTGCTCGCCTTTAACCTCGCGGGTTTCCTGTTGCTGTTCGCAATCCTGCTGTTCCAGGGCCACTTGCCGCTGAACCCGCAAAACCTGCCCGGCCAGGAGTGGACGCTGGCGTTCAACACCGCCGTCAGCTTCATGACCAACACCAACTGGCAGGGCTACAGCGGCGAAGCATCCCTGAGCTACCTGAGCCAGATGGTCGGCCTCACCGTGCAGAACTTCGTCAGCGCCGCCACCGGCCTGGCGGTACTGGTAGCGCTGTGCCGCGGCATCGGTCGCAAATCCACGGCGTCGCTGGGCAACTTCTGGGTCGACATGACTCGCGCCACCCTCTACGGCCTGCTGCCACTGTGCCTGCTGCTGGCGCTGTTCCTGGTCTGGCAGGGCGTGCCGCAAACCTTCGCGCAGTACGTCAATGCGCTGACGATGCAGGGTGTCGATCAGGTCATCCCACTGGGGCCGGCCGCGAGCCAGATTGCGATCAAGCAACTGGGCACCAACGGTGGTGGCTTCTTCGGCGTCAACTCGGCGCATCCGTTCGAGAACCCGACGGCCTGGAGCAACCTGTTCGAAGTGGCGTCGATCATCCTGATTCCGGTCGCGCTGGTGTTCACCTTCGGCCATTACGTCAAGGACCTGCGCCAGAGCCGCGCGATCATTGCCTGCATGCTCGCCCTGTTCCTGATCGGCGGCGCGACCTCGCTGTGGGCCGAGTACCAGCCCAACCCGAGCCTGGCCAACGTCGCCGTCGAACAGACCGCACCGCTGGAGGGCAAGGAGGCACGTTTCGGTACCACCGCCACGGTGCTGTGGTCGGTGACCACCACGGCGGCCTCGAACGGATCGGTCAATGGCATGCATGACAGCCTCAACCCGCTCAGCGGCATGGTCGCGCTGGTCAACATGATGGTCGGCGAAGTGATCTTCGGCGGCGTCGGTGCCGGCCTCTACGGCATGTTGCTCAACGTGCTGATCGCAGTGTTCCTCGCCGGCCTGATGATCGGCCGGACCCCGGAATACCTCGGTAAAAAACTGCAGGCCCGCGAGGTGCAACTGTTGGTGGTGACCCTGCTGGTCATGCCGATCGGCGTGCTGGTCCTCAGTGCGATTGCCGCCAGCCTGCCAGGGCCCGTGGCCTCGGTGAGCAACCCCGGCGCCCATGGGTTTAGCCAATTGCTCTACGCCTACACCTCGGCCAGTGCCAACAACGGTTCGGCGTTCGCTGGCTTCGGCGCCAATACGGCGTACCACAACCTGATGCTGGGCCTGGGCATGTTGATCGGTCGCTTCGGCTACATCCTGCCGGTGCTGGCCCTGGCCGGCAGCCTGGCGATGAAGAAGACCGCACCGATCGGCCAGAACAGCTTCCCGACCCACGGTCCGCTGTTCGTGACCTTGCTGACCGTGACCATCTTGCTGGTGGGTGGTTTGACCTTCCTGCCGACGCTGGCGCTGGGTCCGATTGCTGAACATCTGAGCATGGGCTTCTAAGGAATCCATCATGAATATGCCTGTAAGCAAAACCGCCGTCGTCAAGGCGCCGGAACAACCAAAAACCGCTATCTCGGCCCTCTGGCGCCCGGCGCTGGTGCAAGCGTTCGTCAAGCTCGACCCACGGCAATTGCAGCGTGCGCCGGTGATGCTGGTGGTCGAACTGACGGCGATCCTGACCACCGTGCTGTGCTTCATTCCCGACACGGCGGTGCCGACCTTCGTCGCCGCGCAGATTGCCCTGTGGCTGTGGTTCACCGTGCTGTTCGCCAACTTCGCCGAGGCCCTGGCCGAAGGTCGCGGCAAGGCCCGCGCCGACAGCCTCAAGGCCGGTAGCGAAGGCTTGAGCGCCCGACGCAGGACCAGCAACGGCAGCTTTCAAGTAGTGCCAGCCGCCAACCTGCGCAAGGGCGATGTGGTGCGCGTCGAAGCGGGGGAGATGATCCCCGGCGACGGCGAGGTGATCGAAGGCATCGCGGCGGTCAACGAAGCGGCGATCACCGGTGAATCGGCGCCGGTGATTCGTGAGTCCGGTGGCGACCGCTCGGCCGTGACCGGCAACACCCGCCTGGTGTCTGACTGGCTGCTGGTGAAGATCACCGCCAATCCCGGCGAGTCGACCCTGGATCGCATGATCGCCCTGGTCGAAGGCGCCAAGCGCCAGAAAACCCCGAACGAAGTGGCGCTGGACATCCTGTTGATCGGCCTGACCCTGATCTTCCTGCTGGTGGTGGTTACCCTGCAGCCGTTCGCCCACTTCGCCAATGGCAGCCTGCCGCTGGTGTTCCTGGTGGCCTTGCTGGTCACGCTGATCCCGACCACCATCGGCGGCCTGTTGTCCGCCATCGGTATCGCCGGCATGGACCGCCTGGTGCGCCTGAACGTGATCGCCAAGTCCGGTCGCGCCGTGGAGGCGGCGGGGGACGTGCACGTCCTGCTGCTGGACAAGACCGGCACCATCACCTTCGGCAACCGTCGTTGCTCGGCGGTGTATGCCGCGCCGGGTGTGAGTAGCAAGGAACTGGCCGAGGGTGCGTTGTTCGCGTCCCTGGCCGACGACACCGCTGAAGGCAAGTCCATCGTCGAGTACTTGCGCGGCCTTCATCCGCAGGCCGAGCCGTCCGCTGAACTGCTGACAGCCGTACCGTTCAGCGCCGAAACCCGCCTGTCCGGTGTCGACTATCAGGGTCGCGTGTATCGCAAGGGTGCGGTGGATTCGTTGCTGGCGTTCGTGGGCCTCAAGCGCGCTGAACTGGCGCCGGCGCTGTCCCGTGAAATCGACAAGATCGCCCAGAGCGGCGGCACCCCGTTGCTGGTCTGTGCCGACGGCAAACTGCTCGGCGCGATCCACCTCAAGGACGTGGTCAAGCCGGGCATCCGCGAGCGTTTCGCCGAGCTGCGCAAACTGGGGATCCGCACGGTCATGGTCACCGGCGACAACCCGCTGACCGCCGCGGCGATTGCCGCTGAAGCGGGCGTTGACGACGTGTTGGCCGAAGCCACGCCGGAGAAAAAACTGGCGCGCATCCGCCACGAGCAAAACGACGGGCGCCTAGTGGCCATGTGTGGCGACGGTGCCAACGACGCCCCGGCCCTGGCCCAGGCGGACGTGGGCATGGCGATGAACGACGGCACCCAGGCGGCGCGCGAAGCGGCGAACATGGTCGACCTCGACAGCGACCCGACCAAGCTGCTGGACGTGGTGCAGATCGGCAAGGAACTGCTGGTGACCCGCGGCGCGCTGACGACCTTTTCCATCGCCAACGACGTGGCCAAGTACTTCGCCATCCTGCCGGCCCTGTTCGCCGCGATCTACCCGCAACTGGGCGTGTTGAACGTCATGCAGCTGCACAGCCCGCAGAGCGCGATTCTCTCGGCGATCGTGTTCAACGCCCTGATCATCGTGGTGCTGATTCCGTTGGCGCTGCGTGGTGTGCGGGTACAGGCGGCGAGTGCGGCGGCGTTGTTGCGACGCAATCTGCTGATCTATGGGCTTGGCGGGATTGTCGTGCCGTTTGTGGGAATCAAGGCGATCGACATGTTGTTGACGGCGTTGCATCTGGTTTGAAACAACATCCCCTCTGTAGGAGCTAGCTTGCTAGCGATGGGCGTTAACGATGACGCGTTCCGTCTGGATGAACGCGGCGCCCTCCGGTTCTTCGCGAGCAAGCTCGCTCCTACAGGTTTTTGTGTGAATTCGAGGATTTTGAAATGTCCACAATGATACGCCCGGCCCTGAGCCTGCTGGTCCTGATGACCCTGATCACCGGCGTCGCCTATCCCCTGGTGGTCACCGGCGTGGCCCAGGTCGCCTTCCCGGACCAGGCCAATGGCAGTCTGGTGCGCGATGCCGACGGCAAGGTTCGCGGCTCAACGCTGATCGCCCAGGATTTCGTCGGCGACGCCTGGTTCCACCCACGGCCATCGGCCGGTGCCTTTGCCACCGTGTCGAGCAGCGCCAGCAACCTGTCGCCGAGCAACCCGGCCCTGGCCACCCGGGTGATCGACGATGCCAACAAACTCCAGGTCCCAGGGCAGGGGCCGGTACCGCTGGCAATGCTCACCACCTCCGGCAGCGGCCTCGATCCGCACTTGCCACCGGCCGCGATTGCCTATCAACTGGCGCGTGTCGCGGCAGCGCGCAATCTGCCGGTGGCGACCCTGCAGAATCTGTTGGATGCGCACATCGAGCAGCCATTGGTGGGCCACCCGTGGTGAATGTGCTTGAGTTGAATCAGGCGCTGGAAAAGCTCTAAATCAAAAGATCGCAGCCTTCGGCAGCTCCTACAGGTGTCCGCCGATCCCCTGTAGGAGCTGCCGCAGGCTGCGATCTTTTGAGGCCACACCCAAATCCGAAATCGAACAAGGCAAAGACAAATGAGCGACTCCGGCCGCGCCGACGCGCTGTTAGCAGACCTGCCCCGCGATGGCCGTGGCCGGCTCAAGGTGTTCCTCGGCGCCGCGCCCGGTGTAGGCAAGACCTACGCCATGCTGCAAGCCGCCCACAGCCAACTGCGCCAGGGCGTGAAAGTCATTGCTGGCGTGGTCGAAACCCATGGCCGCGCCGAGACCGAAGCGTTGCTCGGCGGCTTGCCGCAACTGCCGTTGGTGCGCTCGTCATACCGTGGCGTGGAGCTCGAGGAAATGGACCTCGACGGTCTGCTCGCGGCCAAGCCAAGGCTGGTGCTGGTGGACGAACTGGCCCACACCAACGCCCCCGGCAGCCGACACGAAAAGCGCTGGCAGGACATTCAGGAACTGCTCGCCGCGGGCATCGACGTGTACACCACGGTCAACGTCCAGCACCTGGAAAGCCTCAATGATCAGGTGCGCGGCATCACCGGCGTGCAGGTGCGCGAAACCCTGCCGGACTGGGTGTTGCAGGAAGCCTACGAACTATTGCTGATCGACTTGCCGCCCCGGGAGTTGCTCGAGCGCCTGCGCGACGGCAAGGTCTACGTGCCGGAGCAGGCGCGTGCGGCGATCGATGCGTTTTTCTCCCAGACCAACCTCACCGCCCTGCGCGAACTGGCCATGCAAACGGCCGCCGCCCAGGTCGACAACGACTTGACCCAGGGTTATCGCCAGATGGGGCAGGCGGCGCCCACGGTGCGTGGTCGCTTGCTGGTCGGCGTCGATGGCGATGCCCAGGCCGAGCGCCTGGTGCGTCACGCCAGCCGGGTCGCCCAGCGACGGCATCTGCCGTGGAGCCTGGTGCATGTGGACAACGGCAGCCTGCGTGACGAGCAGTCGCGCCTGCGCCTGCAAAGTGCCCAGCAACTGGCTGAACGCCTCGGCGGTGAAGTGGTGCTGCTGCGGGCTGGCGAGGTGGCGAAAACCCTGATCCAGCATGCCGCCGAACGCCGCGCCAGCCTGGTGCTGGTAGCCCAGTCGCGGCCGCGCCTGCGCCGTCGCCTGTTTGGTGGCGGCCTGGCGGCGCGCTTGCTGCGCAACGCCCGCGGGCTGGAAATCAACGTGCTCGACACCGAGCATGAACAGCATCAGCCACGCCAGCGCTCAATGCAGTCGCTGGTCTGGTTCGACTACGCCCTGGCCGTGGTGGCGACGGTGTTGGCCAGTGCCCTGGCCTGGGCGGTGGCGAGCGTGCTGCCGTTGCCGAACATCTCGCTGGTGTTCCTCGCCGCCGTGTTGCTGGTGGCGGTGCGCAGCAGTCTGGGCCCGGCACTGGCCTGTGCGGCGTTGTCGTTCCTGACCTACGATTTTTTGTTCATTCCGCCGAATTTTTCCTTCAGCATCCAGCGCGAAGAAGACGTCCTGACCTTGCTGTTCTTCCTGCTGATGGCGGCCCTCACCGGCAACCTCGCGGCGCGCCAGCGCCGGCAATTGCAGGCCTTGCGTGACACCCAGGAAGAGACCAGCGAACTGCTCGACCTGTCGCGCAAACTCACCGCCGCCACCGACCGCCAGGCCGTGGTCAGCGCGGCGACTCAGCACCTCAACGGCTGGAGCGATGTGCAACTGTGCCTGCTCAACCGCGATGGCCAGAGCGGCTGGAAAGTCGAGACCGGTGGCCCGCTGGAATTCACCGAAGCCGAACGCGCCGCCGCCGATTGGGCCTGGCAGCACGATCAACCGGCGGGCGCGGGCACCGGGACTCTACCGTTCGGCCGTTGGTGGTGGTGGCCCTTGTCGGTGGAGGACGGTCCGCTGGCGCTGCTCGGTGTGTGTGCGAAAGAGGGCCAGACCTTGAGCGGCCAGCGTCGGCGTCTGTTGACCGCATTGAGCCAGCCGCTGGCCCAGGCACTGGCCCGCGCGCAATTGGTCGATGACCTGGAAGCCGCGCGGTTGCACGGCGAAACCGAACAACTGCGCAGTGCCTTGCTGGCGTCGGTGTCCCACGATCTGCGCACGCCACTGACCTCCATGCGCGGCAGCATCGACAGCCTGCTGGCCCTCGGCGAGGCCATTCCACTGGAGGATCGCCGCGAGCTGTTGGAAGGCACCCGCGATGAAGCCGAACGCCTCGATCGCTACATTCAGAACCTGCTGGACATGACCCGCCTCGGTCACGGCGCGTTGAAGCTGGCGCGGGACTGGGTGTCACCGGCGGACATCGTCGGCAGTGCGCTCAATCGCCTGCGCGCGGTGCTGGCGCCGTTGCAGGTCAGCACTGAAGTGCCGGGGGAGCTACCGCTGCTGTTCGTGCATGCGGCGCTGATCGAACAGGCGCTGGTCAACGTGCTGGAAAACGCCGCGCGGTTTTCCCCCGCCCATGGGCGCCTGCAATTGCGTGCCGGGGCGGACGACACCGAGCTGTTTTTCTCGGTGAGCGACGAAGGCCCGGGGATTCCGCAGGACGAGCGGGCGAAGATTTTCGACATGTTCTACACCGCCGCCCGTGGCGACCGGGGTGGGCAGGGCACCGGGCTGGGGTTGGCGATCTGTCAGGGCATGGTCGGTGCCCATGGCGGGCGGATCAGCGTCGCCGACGGCATCGAAGGGCGCGGCACCTGCATCACCCTGCACTTGCCGCTGCAGGCGCAGCCCGGATATGAGGGTGAAGCCTGATCGTGCGTGCGCTACTCTCTTGCCACTTCTTTGTGTTGACGTGAATTCATGAGCCAGACCGCGACCATTTTGGTCATCGACGACGAACCGCAGATCCGCAAATTCCTGCGCATCAGCCTCGCTTCCCAAGGCTACAAGGTACTGGAGGCCGGCACCGGCACCGAAGGCCTGGCGCAGGCGGCCTTGAACAAACCGGACTTGCTGGTGCTCGACCTCGGCTTGCCGGACATGGACGGCCAACAGGTGTTGCGCGAGTTTCGCGAGTGGTCGACGGTGCCGGTGCTGGTGCTCTCGGTGCGTGCCGCTGAAGGGCAGAAAGTCGAGGCGCTGGATGGCGGCGCCAATGACTACGTGACCAAGCCGTTCGGCATCCAGGAATTCCTGGCGCGGATTCGTGCGCTGCTGCGCCAGGCCCCGGTGGGCGAAACCCAGTCAGCGGCGCTGTCCTTCGGCCCGCTGATGGTGGACCTGGCCTATCGCCGGGTCTTGCTCGATGGCAGCGAAGTCGCGCTGACCCGCAAGGAATACGCGGTGCTGGCGCAACTGGCACGGCATCCCGGACGGGTTATCACCCAGCAGCAATTGCTCAAGGACATCTGGGGGCCGACCCATACCGAAGACACACATTACCTGCGGATCGTGGTTGGGCACCTGCGCCAGAAACTGGCGGATGACCCGACGCAGCCCAGGTTTATCGTCACTGAGGCGGGGGTGGGGTATCGGTTGTTGAGTGAGGGTAGTCTCTGATTTTGTGTTGCCTGTGGGGGCCCCTTCGCTGGCAAGCCAGCTCCTACAGGGATCTCAGCGTCCTCTGTAGGAGCTGGCTTGCCAGCGAAGAGGCCCGCACATTCACCGAAGAACCTCAGGAATCCCGCTCATTCTCATACCGGTCCAAAGTATCGCGCGCAATCTCCCGCCCCAGCGCGATCAACTCCGGCGCCTTGTAGAACTCGAAAAACCGGCACACCCGCTTCGGCACGTTGATCAGGATGTCCGGCGGATATCCGGCAATCTTGTATTGCGCCAACGAGGTCTGCATCACCTCGAAACTCTGGTTGATCAAGTCCAGCAGGGACGCCGGCCCCACGTTGTCGATGATGAACGACCCTGTGGCCGATTTCGGCGCGCCGTCCTGCTCGGGCGCGGCCGCCGGTTGTTGCGAGTCAGGCTTGGCCGACTCGACCCAAGGGTTGATCTCCGCCGCTTCGGCCAACAGCGCTTCCTTCTCCAGCAGCAGCAATTGCTCGGCCTGCTTGCGCCGGAACGGCATCTTCGAACCCAGGGAATTGATCAGGCTGTCGAAGCGGGTCTTGAACGCGGCCGGGCGCTGGATCACCGGCAACTGGTAGTGACGCTGGTTGGTGGAGTTGAGGTTGACCGCGATGATCAGGTCGCAATGGCTCGACACCACCGGCACGATCGGCAACGGGTTGAGGATGCCGCCATCGACCAGCATGCGATTGCCCTGCATCACCGGCGTAAACAGGCTGGGAATGGCCGCCGACGCACGCATGGCCTGGTGCAGGCAGCCTTCCTGGAACCAGATTTCCTGCTGGTTGGTCAGGTCGGTGGCCACCGCCGTATAGGGGATGCGCAGGTCTTCGATATTGATTTCACCCACGATCTTGCGGATCTGCCCGAAGACCTTTTCCCCGCGGATCGCCCCCAGACGAAAACTGACGTCCACCAGGCGCAGCACGTCGAGATAATCCAGGCTCTCGATCCAGTCGCGATAATCATCGAGTTTGCCGGCGGCGTAGATCCCGCCGACCACCGCACCCATGGAACAACCGGCGATACAGGCGATATCGTAGCCACGCCGTTCGATTTCCTGGATAACGCCGATATGGGCATAGCCCCGGGCTCCACCCGAGCCCAACACCAGTGCGACACGCTTTTTCATTGATCGCCCTCGTTTGAATGGTTCAACAATGCACCCTTCGAGGGGCAGGCTTCAATCGGCAGGTCGTTCGGTCGCGCGAATGGGTCGTTTTTTCGACACTCCATGGCGGCTGATGGGTATTCTCCCGCCTCAGGGTTTGCGTTGGCGATGGACGGCACTTTTTGCCCGCCAGACCGTCCTACCTGCATGACTGTTTTCCTATCTTTGAGGTGTAAGAAATGAAAGCCTGGATCTGTGTGCCACTGATTGCCCTGGCACTGGCCGGTTGTGCCGGCAAAACCGCCTATCGCGACAGCTGCGGCAGCCAGCTCGATGCCGCGTGGCGAGAGCTGGACCTGGCCAAGGCCGAAGGCTTCGCCGGTACCGTCAGCTACTCCAAGGCGTTGTCGCTGCTGACCGCGGCCAAGACCCAGCAGCAATTCGAAGGCTTCGAGGGCTGCTCGAAAAAGGCCGAAAAGGCGCGTTTCTATATTCGTGAATCGCGCGCGGGGCGATAGAAGCAGCTACAAGTTATAAGCTGCAAGCTGCAAGTGAGTTCGCTTGCAGCTTATAACTTGCAGCTTGCAGCTGTTTAGGGAGTAAACCCCATGATCAACCGGCTGGTGGCCCGCGTCCTGGGCCTGGAAATTCGTCTGCTGGCCTGTCAGGCACGCTTGAGTGCCCATACCGACCCTGAGGCCTTGCACGACTTGCGTACCACGATGCGCCGGTTGCGTAGCCTGTTGCGACCCTTGCGTGGCTTGCCCGGCGTCGAGCAGCTGGAAGTGGCGGCGTCCGCAGTTGGTGACTTGACCACGCCATTGCGCGATCGTGAAGTGATGGCGGCCTACTTGCTGGAGCACGATCAACCGCAAGCCGCGCAGCGACGCATGGCGCAAATGGCCAAGGCTTATCCCGCGGTGGCGACCAGTAATGAGCTGGCGCAGCTGCTGATGATCCTCGATGCCTTCCCGCGATTCCTGCGCGCCGCCCAACGCCAGGGGTTGCTCAAGGGGCTCGTCAAGCGCATCGAAAAACGCCTGGACAAGCAGTGGAAGAAACTCGACAGCGCCCTGCACGATCCCGCCCATGACCGTCATCGTTTGCGCCTGCTGATCAAGCGTGTGCGTTACGGCATCGACGCCTATCCCGAACTGGATCGCCTGCCCAAGGCCGCCATGCCCCGCTTGAAAGCAGCCCAGGGGGCTCTGGGGGACTGGCACGACTGTGTGCAATGGCTGGCCATGGCCGAGCAGGAAGCGGATCTGCAGCCTTGTGTCGCCGTTTGGCAAACCACCATGGCCAAGGCCGAACAGCGCGCCGACCGCGTCCTGGACAAGCTCAGCGCCGACTGTTTCAAATCCTGAAACCCCCACGGCCCCTTTGTAGGAGCGAGCTTGCTCGCGATGGACTCAAGGACACCGCGTACATTCAGGATGAACGCGTTATCGTTAACGTCCATCGCGAGCAAGCTCGCTCCTACAGGGGCACAGACGGCTCATCTGTCAGTCAAATTGACCGGAATAGGCACTGTACAGCCTCCGTGAGCTGGTTAAGATCCCCTCATCTTTTTCCTTTTCTTGAGGTCTTCATGCGCTTTTGCGATCTGCTCGACGCTGTTCGCCGTCAGTCACGCGAACTGTCTATCCCGGCCGGATGGGCACAAGGGCGCGCCAGCTTCGGCGGCCTGGTGGCCGCTCTGCAATACGAAGCCATGCGCGCCCAGGTGCCGGCGGACCGGCCGGTGCGCTCGCTGGCGATCACCTTTGTCGGCCCGGTCGAACCCGGCGTGCCGGTCAGTTTTGAAGTCGATGTATTGCGCGAGGGCAAGGCTGTCAGCCAGGTGCTGGGCCGGGCGATGCAAAAGGGCCAGGTGGTGACCGTGGTCCAGGGCAGCTTCGGCGCCTCGCGTCCATCGCAAGTGAAGGTACAGGCAGAGCCGGCACCAGAGATGAAGCATTGGGAGGACTGCCAGGAACTGCCTTTCATCGAGGGCGTGGTCCCGCAATTCATGCAGCATCTGGCGATGCGCTGGAGTGTTGGCGGATTGCCGTTTTCCGGCAGTACATCCCGTCAGATGGGCGGCTGGGTGCGCTTGCGCGGCGATGTGAAGGAGGAGCCGGTCACCGAGGCGCATATCCTGGCGCTGGTCGATGCCTGGCCACCGGCCCTGATGCCGTTCCTCAAGCAACCGGCGATGGGCAGCACGCTGACCTGGACGATCGAGTTCGTCCAACCGCTACTGCAGCTGAGCACCCTGGACTGGTGCAAGTACCTGGTCGAAACCGAACACGCCGCCGACGGCTACGGCCATGCCGCCGCGAAACTGTGGGACGAGGAGGGGCGTTTGATTGCCATGAGCCGGCAGACGGTGACAGTGTTCGCCTGATCAATTCGCCTGATCAATGCCGACGGTGGCGCTCCCGCCAGGCGCGCCACCAGCCGCCGCTGAGAAAAAATCGCGGGAAGGTCAGGAACTGCTCGACCAGCAGGCGCGATACCGCGTCTTTGCGATCGCTGAACGGCTCGGCGGCTTGCAGCTCCAGGGTATGGCCGTGACGCTGCAAACCCAGTGCGGCGATCACGCCGATGATGCCGATGGCGAAGTTCGCCAGGTTCAGGCCGAACACCCCGGTGACGATCAGCAGGAACGCGACGATGAACAACGGCACGGCGATCAGGTGCAGCACCAGGTTGGTCGGGTGCTGGTGATTGTTCGGGTAGGCACGCCATTGCCAGGCGGGAAGGTTGGGGTGACGTTTACCCATGATGCTGATCCTCGATCCATGTTGAACTGATGAATCAAGGATAGGCCCGGTCATTGCAGGCGGCGAATCAAGCTTGGCTATCGAAGCGATAGCGATCATGGGCATTCTCGATGTTGGCCGTTACAGCTTGAGCTGCCCGATCGCCTTGCTCAACTGACCGGCCAACGCCGCCAGCTCGTCACTGGTGGTTGCCGAACTGACAGTCTGGCGCACCGTGTTCTCGGTCACATCGCGAATGCTCACCACCGCGCGGTTCATCTCTTCGGCCACCTGGCTCTGTTGCTCGGCCGCCACGGCGATCTGGGTGTTGCTTTCGCGCATCTGCGCCACCGCCCCGGTGATCTGCGCCAACGCGGCCCCAGCCTCCTGCGCCTGCTGTACGCATTCGTCGGCCTTGAATGAACTCTCCTGCATGAAGTCCACCGCATCGCGAGTGCCTGATTGCAACGCGGACACCATCACGGTGATTTCATCGGTGGAGGTTTGCACGCGCTTGGCCAGGTTGCGCACTTCATCGGCGACCACCGCAAAGCCACGGCCCATTTCACCGGCCCGGGCCGCTTCGATCGCCGCGTTCAGCGCCAGCAGATTGGTCTGCTCGGCAATGCTGTGAATCACATTGACCACCCCGTTGATCTTTTGGCTGTCCTCGGCCAGGCGCTGGATCATCTCGGCGGTCTGCTGCACCCCGGTCGACAGCCCGGCAATCGATCGCTGCACGCGCATCACCACTTCCTGGCCGCTGCCGGCCAGGGTGTCGGCAGATTGCGACAGGTCGCGGGTGGCACCGGCGTGCTGGGCGATGTGGTAGACGGTGGCGGTCATTTCATTGATGGCCGTCGCCGCCTGATCGGTTTCGCTCTGCTGGCCCAGCATGCCGTGACGCACTTCATTCATGCTCGAGGCCAGGCGTGCGGCACCGTCGTCCAGTTGCCGGACCGTGCTGGCGACGGTGCCGACCACGCGTTGGTAACCGGCCTGCATGGCGTTGAAAGCGTTGGCCATCTGCCCGACTTCGTCGCTGCAGGTCAGCGGGACGCGGGCCGACAGGTCACCGGTTTTTTCGACGTGCAGCATCACGTCCTTCAAGGTATTGAGCTGGCTGAGCAAAAAACGGATCAACAACTGTGAGGCGCCAAGCATCGCCAGCATCAGGATGAACACCGCCACCGCATAGTTGGCGAAACGCTCGCCAAACACCTGGGCCAGGCTTGGGCCATGGGCAATCAGCGCGACCCGCTGACCATCAACGCGGGTGAAGACTTCGGCGCCGATCGGCAGGTTGTCACCGACATACGGCAACGCATTGAGTTCGACCCAGCCGTTGGCATCCGCCAGTGCCTGCAGCGGCTGGCCGTTGAGCATCGGTGCCTGGCCCTGATCGAAAGTCAGCAGATGCTCTGCCTTGGGCAGCGGCTGCCCGGCAGGCCAGTCTGCGAGCAGTCGCGCCTGAGCCTGGGCCGATGCCTGGGCGGCATGACTTCGGGCCTGTTGCTCGAGGTGCACGGCATAAAACACCAGCAGGAGCGTGGTGACGAAGGCGACGGCATTGACCGCCCAGAATTTGTACTTCAACGAGATGTTGCTAAGCCAGGCACCCATGGAGGTCTTCTCTGATAGCGGAAACAGTTTTGGCAAGGTGCCATTATTGTGCCGCTACTCGTAGGCTGATCGCTTGATGTGGGTCAAGATCACGAGCAATGTTTGCTCGCCGCCATCGCCGGGCGTAATGCGCTATCCTTCGCGCCCAGAAATTTACTTGCTACAGGATCCGCCTCCATGAAAGCCGCACTCATCGAACTCATCAGCAACATCAGCTCCGGGTGCATGGGCGATGACGAAATCGAGAAAGTCGCCGACGAAGCGGCCCAGGCCTACGCTGATCCAGCGGCTTTCCTGAGCGCCAACCCGGACATCAACTACGACGATACTTTCCCGATCCCGCTGGGTGAGTGGGTGGTCGTTGGCAGCCTGCCCGAGACCGTGCTGTTCCAGGCCGACACCTACATGGACCTGTTTGCCCAGATCGTTGCCTCGTTCGGCCCGGGGGTGGAGTTCAATCTCAAACCCAAGCAGCTGGCCAAGACCGAAGCCCTGACCGCGCTCAATCGCATCCAGGTGCAGATGAGCAGCCTGAACAAGGAAAACGGCGGTTACACGCTGATGAACTTCAGCCAGTTGCTGGATGATGAACTGCAAGTGGTCCTGGTCTACGGCAATGCCGTGCCACGGGTACTGGAGCTGTGCGCCGAAGTCGGCATCGCCGCCGCCCCCTCGCTGGAAGCCTTGAAAGTGGCGATCCACGTCTGAATCGGTAAAGCTGTCAAAAAAAAGGAACCCTGGTCAGGGCCGGCTATCCTATGAGGGCATACCACTCTTCGGGAGCGTCATCATGGGTTCCACGTTCAATAGCCTGGTTGGCCTGATCATTCTTGCCTTGGACATCTGGGCAATCATCAACGTGCTCAAAAGCGGCGCCGAGACCGGGATGAAGATCTTCTGGGTGCTGTTGATCCTGTTGCTGCCGGTTCTGGGCCTGATCATCTGGGCCATCGCAGGGCCGCGAGGAAATGTACGCGTCTGACGAAAGAACACTCGCCGGAACATTTGCCCGGCGTCCAAGGTCGAGATAGATGTAGGCCCATTCATGGGTTTTATCGAGGAGGCACCGATGCAAAAGTGGAAAGTCACTTTCGTGGATGATCATGGTGAAGTAATCGACGAAGTCTTCGAGTGCGAGGAGTGCCCGAATCACGAGCAGGCCGCCAGACTCATCAAGGAACGGCTCCTTCCTGTGGCCGCCGAACTGGATCTGAATGATCTGGAGGGGCGAACCAGCGATGCAGGCGTAAAAAACCTGAAAACCCAGAACAGTATCGAAATCCGCAGCATTACCCCCATCTGAACCACTTCTTGTCCTTGACTGCTGTAAAACCAGGCCTTGGCAGCGCCTCTATCTTGGGGCTACTCTGCAATCGAGATCAGCGAATGGATCGCTAAGGTCTGGTCTTGTCAGCTCCATGCTTGTTTCCCATCGACATCTGGTTGTCGATTCGTGCGTACCCTCTGGGTCGCGCACCCAGGGAGTACGGAAAGTCTATCCATCAGTTTGAGGAGGACGTTTCATGAGCACAGCCTATCAAGAAGACATCAGCAGCAGTGTGCTGCGCCGCATGAAAGAAGGCGGTTTCGACTTTTCCCGGTTCCATCCCATCGAGTTCTACGCCATTTTCCCGGACGAGGAGCGGGCACGCAGGGCGGCAGGACATTTTCACCGTGGTGAATCCCTGGATGCGCAAGTCAGTGTGCGCGACGATGGCGCCTGGGCGTTGGAATTGTGCAAGGTCATGTATGCGACCTACGACGACATTGGCGATTTCGAACAGGGTTTCGAGGCAGTGGTAGAGCCTCTGGGCGGCATCATCGAAGGCTGGGGTGTGAAACAGGAGGTACGAGGGCGACTCGCATAATCTTATGAAAAGTGACACTCGGCAATGACGGCTGACCTTCGGGTTGGCCGTTTTCGTTTGTGCCGATGGGAAATTCCACACGGCTTTGCAGGAGACCGGCAAGCCGGCTCCTACAGACTATGCTAGTGATGGGCGACAACAACGCCTTGCAATGAAGCGGGGGCAGTCAGGTTGGGGCATTTGCCGCACAGGATTGGTGCGGTGCTCGCGTAGTGAATATCCAACCGATTGAAATCTAAGCGTTTCTGCCGATGGCACGGGCCTTGCGAAGGCCTGGATGTCCGGGTGACAAGGAGTACGGCATGATCCGCACCTATTTTGATGAAATGTACGATGCCGGCGGCCAGGTCCGCCCGCATTATCGGGAGTTTGCCCGTTGGCTGGCCGAAACGCCTGACGAGCTTCTGGCACAACGGCGACGCGAGGCCGATCTGTTGTTTCATCGCGCCGGGATTACCTTCACGCTCTACGGTGATGAGCAGGGGACAGAGCGCCTGATTCCCTTCGACACCATCCCGCGCAGCATCCCCGCCAGTGAATGGCGGGTGGTCGAGCGCGGCTGCATCCAGCGGGTCAAGGCGCTGAACATGTTCCTCGCCGACCTGTACCACGAGCAACGCATCATCAAGGCCGGGATCATTCCCGCCGAGCAAGTGCTGGCCAACGAGCAATACCAGTTGGCTATGCAGGGGCTCGACCTGCACCGGGATATCTATTCGCACATTTCCGGCGTCGACCTGGTGCGCGACAGTGACGGCACCTACTACGTGCTCGAAGACAACCTGCGTACACCCAGCGGCGTCAGCTACATGCTCGAAGACCGCAAGATGATGATGCGCCTGTTCCCCGAGCTGTTTGCGGCCCAGCGCATCGCCCCGATCGACCATTACCCGAACCTGTTGCTCGACACCCTGAAGAGCTCCAGCCCGATCGATAACCCGAGTGTCGTGGTGCTGACACCGGGGCGCTTCAACAGCGCGTTCTTCGAGCATGCGTTCCTGGCGCGGGAAATGGGCGTCGAGCTGGTGGAGGGCGCGGATCTGTTCGTGCGCGACGACAAGGTGTTCATGCGCACCACCGACGGACCCAAGGCCGTCGACGTGATCTACCGCCGTCTCGACGATGCGTTCCTCGACCCGCTGGCGTTCAATCCCGATTCGATGCTGGGCGTGCCGGGGCTGTTGTCGTCCTATCGTTCCGGCAATGTCGTGTTGGCGAACGCCATCGGTACCGGGGTGGCGGACGACAAATCGGTGTATCCGTTCGTCACCGACATGATCCGTTTCTATCTGGACGAAGAGCCGATCCTGAAGAACGTGCCCACGTGGCAGTGTCGTAATCCATCTGAACTTTCCCACGTTCTGGCCAATCTTCCAGAGCTGGTGGTCAAGGAGACCCAGGGCTCCGGCGGCTACGGAATGCTGGTGGGGCCGGCGGCCACCGCGGCGGAAATCGAAGCCTTCCGCGCGCGCATTATCGCCAAGCCCCATGCCTACATCGCGCAGCCGACGCTGTCTTTGTCGACCTGTCCGACCTTTGTCGAAAGCGGCATCGCACCACGCCACATCGACCTGCGTCCGTTTGTATTGTCTGGCCGCGAAACCCGGGTCGTACCCGGCGGTTTGACCCGTGTCGCCCTGCGCGAAGGCTCCCTGGTGGTGAACTCCTCCCAGGGCGGCGGAACCAAGGACACCTGGGTGGTCGAGGAATGAAGGAAGCCTGACATGTTAAGTAGAACTGCCTCGGATTTGTATTGGATGTCGCGTTACCTGGAGCGGGCGGAAAACCTCGCACGGATGCTCGACATCAGTTATTCGCTGTCGCTGATGCCGCAGGATGGCCGGGGCGACGGCCTGCACGAACTGGCCATGCCGCTGCTGATCACCGGCACCCTGGATGATTACCTCGAACGCCACGGCGCGCTGCATGCCGAACGGCTGTTGCATTTCTTTGCCCTGGACGCGGAGAACCCGGCGAGCATCTACAGTTGCCTCGGCGCGGCGCGGGCCAGTGCCCATGCAGTGCGTGGGCGCATCACCGCCGACATGTGGGAAAACATCAACGCCACCTGGCTGGAGATTCGCGGCATTGCCCAACAGGGCCTGAGCCGCTACGGCATGAGCCGTTTCTGCGAGTGGATCAAGGAGCGTTCCCACCTGTTTCGTGGCGCGTCCTACGGCACCATCATGCGCAATGACGCGTTCCGCTTCATTCGCCTGGGGACGTTCATCGAAAGGGCCGACAACACCCTGCGCCTGCTCGATGCCCGCTATGAAATGGCCGGCGACCAGGCCGAAGCGGTCAGCGACGGCACGGCCCACGCCTACTACCAGTGGAGCGCCTTGTTGCGGGCCTTGTCGTCTTTCGAGGCGTACACAGAGATCTACCGTGACGCACCCGGTGCCCGGCATGTGGCCGAGTTGCTGCTGCTGCGCGCCGATGTGCCGCGCTCGTTGCGCGCCTGCACCGAAGAAATCGACCAGATCCTCGCCCAGCTTCCCGGGGCCAACGGCCGCCCGGCACAGCGCCTGGCGGCGGAGATCGATGCGCGATTGCGCTACACCGGCATCAGCGAAATTCTCGACGAAGGCCTGCATGCCTGGCTCACCGAGTTCATCCCGCTGGTGCGCCAGCTGGGCAATGCCATTCACAGTTCCTACCTGGAGGCTGCATGAGACTTTCCATAAGCCACGAGACCACCTATCACTACGAGGATCAGGTGCGGGCGAGCATCCAGTACCTGCGGCTGACCCCCCACGACAGCGAGCGCCAGCACGTGCTCAGCTGGCAGCTGGATCTGCCGCGGCCAGTGCGCGCGCAACTTGATCCGTTCGGCAACATCCTGCATGTGCTGACCATGGACGAGCCCCACGAGGCGATCATCATCGGCGCCCGTGGCCAGGTCGACATCGACGAGCTGCGCGAGGCTGAGCATGAGAGCCAGTCGGCCTTGCCGTTCCTGCGTTTCACCCGGCTGACCGAGGCCGACCAGGCGCTGCGCGCCTTCGCCGACAAGGCGTGCAAGCAGCGCCGCGATCGCACGGCGCTGATCGACCTGATGCACGGCCTGAACCAGCACATGACCTACACACCGGGCTCCACCGAAGTGGACACCAGCGCCGCGCAGGCTTTCGCCGGGCGTTCGGGCGTGTGCCAGGACCACACCCACGCATTCCTCGCCTGCGCGCGCAGCCTGGGCATCCCGTCGCGTTATGTGTCGGGGTACCTGTACAGCGAAAACAGCGAACACCTGGCCAGTCATGCCTGGGCCGAAGCCTGGCTGGATGACGCCTGGTACAGCTTCGATGTGACCAATGAACTGGCGCGACCGGAGCGGCACCTGAAACTGGCGGTGGGCCTGGATTACCTGGACGCCTGCCCGGTACGTGGCATGCGCCGCGGGGGTGGGTGTGAGCAGATGCATGCGAAGGTGTTTGTATCCCCGACGCCCGCACCGGTCATCTCGGTGCAACAACAGTAATCAGCTGCACACCCTGTAGGAGCCCGGCTTGCCGGCGAAGGCGTCCTTGAACATTGCGCCAGACTATCGGACGCCTTCGCCCTGTAGGAGCCCGGCTTGCCGGCGAAGGCGTCCTTAAACATTGCGCCAGACTATCGGCCGCCTTCGCCCTGTAGGAGCCCGGCTTGCCGGCGAAGGCGTCCTTAAACATTGCACCAGACTATCGGCCGCCTTCTCCTGTAGGAGCCCGGCTTGCCGGCGAAGGCGTCCTTGAACATTGCACTGGTCTTCCGGGCGCCTTCGCTGGCAAGCCAGCTCCTACAGCGAAGGCGTCCTTGAACACTGCGCCAGTCTATCGGCCGCCTTCGCCCTGTAGGAGCCCGGCTTGCCGGCGAAGGCGTCCTTAAACATTGCACTGGTCTTCCGGGCGCCTTCGCTGGCAAGCCAGCTCCTACAGCGAAGGCGTCCTTGAACACTGCGCCAGACTATCGGCCGCCTTCGCCCTGTAGGAGCCCGGCTTGCCGGCGAAGGCGTCCTTGAACATTGCACTGGTCTTCCGGGCGCCTTCGCTGGCAAGCCAGCTCCTACAGCGAAGGCGACCTTAAACATTGCACTGGTCTTCCGGGCGCCTTCGCTGGCAAGCCAGCTCCTACAGCGAAGGCGTCCTTGAACATTGCGCCAGTCTATCGGACGCCTTCGCCGGCAAGCCGGGCCCCTACAAGGGGTTCAGGGCTTGATCTTGCGCCCGACCATATGCTGCAAATACCCCACCAGCATCCCCAGGTCCTCATCCGGCAACACCTCGGCCGAGAACCCCGGCATCTTCGCCTGGGGCCATTGGCGCAAACTCTGCGGGTCGCGGATATAGCGCTTGAGGAAATCCGCGCCGAAGTACTCGGTCGGGTTATACGGAATATTCAGGTCCGGGCCGAACTGCGCATCCCCGGCGCCATTCAAGCGATGGCACGCCAGGCAGTTTTTCTGGAACAGCGCAAAACCCTGGTTGACCGGGTCATCGGCCTTCAGCGCAGGATCCGGCAGCAGGGCAGGGAAGCGCTCGGCCACGGGGGCCATGCGCTTGATGCTGGCGACCTCGAACGGCCATTGTTCCGGGCTGATGTTGCCTGCCCGCGGATCGGTCCAGACCAGGTAAAACGGCCCGGCGCTGTGCTTGCCTTCCGCCAGCGGTGGCCATGGCTTAGCGGGGTCTTCGATCGCCAGCCAGGCACGCGCGCCCTGGGTGTTGAGCAGCGGGGCGGCTGCCAGCTCGGCGGCAAAGCCGTCCAGCGCCACGGCTTGCAGGTGGTCGTCAGGCTTGATGTCGGTCAATAGCGCGGCCAGCGGCACGGCGCGGTAGGCCATGTCACGCTTGTAGGACACGTCATTGCTGATGTTGATGGTTTGCACCTGAGGGTGCTTGAGCAGCTCCTCGGTTTGCCACGTGCGACTGTTCGCGCCCAGCTCCAGGTTCAGCTGTGCGGCATGAAGAGGCGTGCTGAGCAGCAGGGCCCCGAACACAATGAGCGTTTTCAAATGATCGCCATCCCTGTCGTGGAAGTGCCGCAAAGGTTGGCACAGCCACGCTGGCCCGAGAAGGAAGCCAGTCACATTTTTACTTGGCGATAAAACATCTGGCGCCGTTTTCCAAAGAACGACTATCCGATTACCTTGGTCAGGTTCGGCAAAATCAACAACAGAGTGGTGGCGAAAAGAATGAGCCCGGCTTGACGAACTTTCGATTGTTTGAACATGGCTGACCGCCTTTTTTTTGTTATTTCCTGATGCCTGCCTGCACATCTCCTGACGGCAAACGCTGCACTTCCTGTAGGACGAGCGCCTCGGCAAAACCCGACGACAACTTCGTACACCTTCACCTTAGAGCCCGCGTCACGCTTGGTTTAGATCCATTTAGTATGGTGTTCTCACAAGATGCTATTAAAAAGGCATGAGGCCTATTGCCAGCTTCTTGGGCGGCCTTTTGCTAGACACCTGCGTGTCCTGAACCGGTTCACCGGCTGCGGGATGACCGTCCGTCTGAGCGTGAGCGTCAATGCCAGTGAGCGCTGCGGTCATTGAATCCATGACGCCATGGGCCAACAGTGAGGGCTGTATTTTTCTCACCTGCATTGCGGTTCGAGGACGTCATGACCCAAGCTTTCATTTTCGACGCGTTACGTACGCCCCGTGGCAAAGGCAAGGCCAACGGTGCCTTGCATGGCGTCAAGCCGGTGAGCCTGGTGGCCGGGTTGCTCACGGCGCTGCAACAGCGAACCGACCTGGATACCAGCCAGGTCGATGACGTGGTGCTCGGTTGCGTGACGCCCATTGGCGATCAAGGCTCCGACATCGCCAAGACCGCGGTCCAGGTGGCGGATTGGGACGTCAGCGTGGCCGGTGTGCAGATCAATCGTTTCTGCGCCTCGGGGCTGGAGGCGGTGAACCTGGGGGCGATGAAAGTCCGTTCCGGTTTCGAAGACCTGGTGGTGGTCGGCGGCGTCGAGTCGATGTCGCGAGTCCCCATGGGCAGCGACGGCGGGGCGTGGGCGCTGGACCCGGCAACCAACCTTCACGGCCATTTCATTCCCCAGGGTGTGAGCGCCGATCTGATCGCCACGCTTGAAGGCTTCAGCCGTCAGGACGTCGATGCCTATGCGCTGCACTCGCAACAGAAAGCCGCGCGGGCGCGGGCCGATGGCTCATTCAAACAGTCATTGGTGCCGGTGCAGGACCAGAACGGCATCATCCTGCTCAATCATGATGAGTTCATCCGCGCCGAATCGACCCTGGAAGGCCTGGGCAAGCTCAAGCCTAGTTTCGAAATGATCGGACAAATGGGTTTCGACGCCACCGCGCTGCGGGTCTACAGCCAGGTGGAGCGGATCAATCATGTCCACACCCCCGGCAACAGTTCCGGAATCGTCGATGGCGCGGCGTTGATGTTGATCGGCTCCGAAGCCAAGGGCCTGGCGTTGAGCCTGCAGCCACGGGCGCGGATCGTCGCCACGGCGGTCACCAGCACCGACCCGACCCTGATGCTCACCGGCCCCGCGCCGGCCACCCGCAAGGCGTTGGCCAAGGCCGGGCTGCGGGTCGAAGACATTGACCTGTTCGAGGTCAACGAAGCGTTTGCCTCGGTGGTGTTGAAGTTCATCAAGGACATGGCCATCGAACCGGACAAGGTCAATGTCAACGGCGGTTCCATTGCCATGGGCCACCCGTTGGGCGCAACAGGCTGCGCCATTCTCGGCACGCTGCTCGATGAGCTGCAAGCCCGGCACCTGCGTTATGGCCTGGCGACCCTGTGTGTCGGCGGCGGCATGGGCATTGCCACCATCATCGAACGCCTCTGAACCCGGACTTCAAGGAACCTGTCTATGAACCAAGCCATTCGTTACGAAAAGGGCCAGGACCGGATCGTCGTCCTGACTATCGACATGCCGGGCCAGAGCGCCAATACCATGAATGCGGTCTACCGCGAGGCCATGGCCGAGTGTGTCGCCCGCCTGGTGGCCGACAAGGACGACATCGCGGGGGTGATCATCACCTCGGCCAAGAAAACCTTTTTTGCCGGCGGCGACCTCAATGAGCTGATCAAGGTCGGCAAACCCCAGGCCAAGGCTTTTTTTGACAGGGTGCTCACGCTCAAGGGCCAACTGCGCACCCTGGAAACCCTCGGTAAACCCGTGGTCGCCGCGATCAATGGCGCGGCGCTGGGCGGTGGCTGGGAAATCTGCCTGGCCTGCCATCACCGCATCGCGCTGGACGATCCCTCGGTGCAACTCGGCCTGCCGGAAGTGACCCTCGGCCTGCTGCCGGGTGGCGGCGGGGTGGTGCGCATGGTGCGTATGCTGGGCATTGAAAAGGCCCTGCCGTACCTGCTCGAAGGTAAGAAGATTCGCCCGCAGCAGGCCTTGCAGGCGGGCTTGATCGATGAACTGGCGGTGGATCGCGAGGCACTGCTGAGCAAGGCGCGCAGTTGGATCATTGCCAACCCGGCGGCGGTTCAGCCCTGGGACGTGAAGGGCCATCAGATTCCCGGTGGCACACCGGCGAACCCGAAAGTCGCGCAAATGCTGGCGATTGCGCCGTCGATCCTGCGCAGCAAAACCCAGGGCACACTGCCCGCGCCGGAGAAAATCCTCTGCGCCGCGGTGGAGGGCGCCCAGGTGGATTTCGACACGGCGCACTTGATCGAAACCCGTTACTTCACCGAGCTGACCACCGGCCAGGTGTCGAAAAACCTGATCGGCACCTTCTGGTTCCAGCTCAACGAAATCAATGCCGGCGGTTCGCGTCCTCAAGGTTTCGCGCCTTATGTGACGAAAAAAGTCGGGGTGCTCGGCGCCGGGATGATGGGGGCGGGCATCGCGTTTGTCAGCGCGTCGGCCGGTATCGATGTGGTGCTCAAGGACATCACCCTGGCGGCGGCCGAGAAGGGCAAGGCGCACTCGGCGGCGTTGCTGGACAAGAAGGTGGCACGCCGGCAGATCAGCGCCGAGCAACGTGAAGCCGTGCTGGCGCGTATCCATACCAGCGACAACGATGCCGAACTGGCGGGTTGCGACCTGATCATCGAAGCGGTGTTCGAGGACCGTGAGTTGAAGGCCAAGGTCACATTGGCCGCGCAACAAGTGGTGGGCGCGGATGCGGTGATTGCCTCCAACACTTCGACCCTGCCGATCAGTGGCCTGGCCACGGCGGTGCCGGACCCGAGCAAGTTCATCGGCCTGCATTTCTTCAGCCCCGTGGAAAAAATGCCCTTGGTGGAAATCATCAAGGGCGCCAGCACCAGCGACGAAACCCTGGCTCGGGGATTCGATTACGTCCTGCAGATCCGGAAAACCCCGATCGTGGTCAACGACAGTCGCGGTTTCTTCACCTCTCGGGTGTTCGGCACCTTCACCAATGAAGGCATTGCCATGCTGGGTGAAGGGGTTTGCGCGGCGATGATCGAGACCGAGGCGCGCAAGGCCGGCATGCCGGTCGGGCCATTGGCGATCTCCGACGAAGTTTCCCTCAGCCTCATGAGCCATATCCGCCAGCAAACCGCCAAAGACTTGCAGGCAGAAGGCAAGGCGCTGATCGAACACCCGGCCTACGCCGTGATCGACTTGCTGCTCAACGAGTACAAGCGTCCGGGCAAGGCCGCCGGGGGTGGTTTTTATGAATACCCGGCGGGTGGCCAAAAACATCTATGGCCGGAACTGAAAACCCGCTTCGAAAAGGCCGACGGGCAGATTTCGCCAAAGGATGTGCGCGATCGCCTGCTGTTCGTGCAAGCCATCGAGACCGTGCGCTGTGTGGAGGAGGGCGTGCTGACTTCGACGGCGGATGCCAACGTCGGCTCGATCTTCGGCATCGGCTTCGCCGCCTGGACCGGCGGTGCACTGCAGTTCATCAATCAGTACGGGGTCCAGGACTTCGTCGCCCGCGCCCAGTATCTGGCCGGGCAATACGGCGAGCGCTTTGCACCGCCCGCGCTGCTACTGGAGAAAGCCGCCAAAGGGGAGGCGTTTTAGGGATAGGTGACACACTGCGGGGCTTGCCTTGTCACGGTGTTCAAGGCAGGCTCTGGGGTGTGCATTATTCCCATCACGTGTCAGGTATTTTTTATGTCGTTACGCATCTGCATTCTGGAAACCGACATCCTGCGTCCGGAATTGGTTGACCAATATCAGGGCTACGGGCAGATGTTCAAACACCTGTTTTCGCAGCAACCGATCGCCGCCGATTTCACCGTCTATAACGTGATGCAGGGCGAGTATCCCGGCGATGACCTGACGTTCGACGCTTACCTTGTGACCGGCAGCAAGGCCGATTCCTTTGGCACCGACCCGTGGATCGAAACCCTCAGGGCCTACTTGCTCAAGCGCTACGAGCGCGGCGACAAGCTGCTGGGCGTGTGCTTCGGCCACCAGTTGCTGGCGCTGCTGCTGGGCGGCAAAAGCGAACGTGCGACCCAGGGCTGGGGCGTTGGCACCCATAATTACAAACTGGCCGCCAAGGCGCCCTGGATGAGTCCGGTGCGCGAAGAGCTGACCCTGTTGATCAGTCACCAGGACCAGGTTACCTCGCTACCGGAAAACGCCACGGTCATCGCCTCCAGCGATTTCTGCCCGTTCGCCGCCTACCACATCAACGATCAGGTGCTGTGCTTCCAGGGGCATCCGGAATTCATCCACGACTATTCCCGGGCCTTGCTGGAAATTCGCCAGCAGGCGCTGGGCGAGCAGATTTATTCCAAAGGCATGGCCAGCCTGGAGCATGAGCACCACGGCACGACCGTCGCCGAGTGGATGATGCGTTTTGTGGCGCACAAGCCAGAAACCGTGTAGGAGCCTGGCTTGCCGGCGAACGCGGTGTGTCAGGCCGGTCGCCTTCGCTGGCAAGCCAGCTCTTACAGCGATTCTCACGAACGCCTCGGTCTCGCCTACAACCACCCCGACTTCTTGAAGCTCGCCCACAACCCCACACACCCCACCGCAATAAATCCCAGAACCCCGAAATATCCGTAATGCCAGGTCAACTCCGGCATGTTCTGGAAGTTCATCCCGTAGATCCCCGCCACCGCCGTCGGGAACGCCAGGATGGCCGCCCAGGCCGCGAACTTGCGCTGCACTACGCTCTGGCGTGAGGCCTCGAGCAAGACCCCGACCTCGATGGTCTGGCTGGCAATGTCCGCCAGGGTCGTCAGGTCTTCCATCTGCCGCGTCACATGAATCTGCACATCGCGAAAGTACGGGCGCATGTTCTTGTCGATGAAGGGGAAGCTCAGCTTTTGCAGTTCTTCACCGATCTCCACCATCGGCGCCGCGAAACGGCGCAAGCGCAATACATCGCGGCGCAGGCTGTGGAGTTTTTGAATGTCGCGCTCGTTCAGTGAGCTGCACATGACGTTGCGTTCCAGCTCGTCGATCTGCGCATGGATGGCTTCGCCCATCGGCTGGTAGTTTTCAATGACGAAGTCGAGGATGGCATAGAGTACGAAATCTTCCCCGTGCTCCAGCAACAACGGACGCGCCTCACAACGCTGCCTTACATAGGCGTAGGACGCCGAATGACCGTTACGCGCGGTAATGATGTAGCCGTTGCCGGCAAAGATATGCGTCTCGATGAATTTGAGTTTGCCATCTTCCATGATGGGCGAATACGTGACAATGAACAGCGCATCGCCAAAGGTTTCCAGCTTCGGGCGGCTGTGTTTTTCCAGGGCGTCTTCAATGGCCAGTTCATGCAGGTTGAACTGGCGTTGCAGGTTGTACAGTTCCTCTTCATTCGGCTCTTCGAGGCCGATCCAGACGAAGTGCCCCGGCTTCGCAGCCCAGGCGGCGCCTTCGTCGAGGGTGATATTGGTGACTTTCTTACCAGCGCTGTAAACGGCAGCAGCAACAACTCTACCCATGATGTTGATTCACTTCTTCTTGGCAGCGTTCAGCTTAGCCTTGTCTGCTACCGGGAGTCAGTGAAATCTTGTAGGAGCCCGGCTTGCCGGCGAAGGCGCCCGTCCAGTCGTTGGGTTTATCGACTGGACGTGCTGCATTTTCAAGCAGCCTGCAGCTGCCGATCCATCGAATCGATGCACTCGCGCATCTGCTCGCGGCACTGGGCGATCAACATGGGCATGTCATCCAGGCTCAATCCCGCAGTAGGAATGGCCGGCAAGGAACGGATCAGAATTTTCCCACTGCGCCAGCGGTTCAATCGCATGTGTTTGACGTAACTGCTGACACACACCGGGACGATTGGCACCCCCGCCGCGATGGCCATCTGGAAAGCGCCTTTTTTGAACGGCAACAGCTCTTCGCCCAGATTGCGTGTGCCCTCCGGGAAAACCCAGATCGAAGTGTCTTCGTTTTGCAGGGTATGGGTGGTGGTCAACATCGACTGACGCGCCTTGTGCGCATTGCCACGGTCGATCAGCACATTGCCGGCCAGCCAGAACAACTGACCGAACAATGGCACCCATTTCAGGCTCTTTTTACCGATGCACACCGTACGGCGGGGTACTACATTGCCAAACACGAACAAATCGTAGTTGGACTGATGGTTGGCAATGATCACGCAGCTGTCGGGTTTATCCATCAATGGCCCGACGTCGGCTTTTACCCGCAGGCGCAAGATGCACATCGCCGGCCACGCATAGAGGCGCGCGCACAGGCGGCTGTTGTCCGGATTGAACGGGCGACACAGGCCTAGCACCACGCCCAGCACGCCCGCCACGATAAAGTGCAGGGCCATCAATGACATACGTAAAGCAAAGAGCATTTGCAGGCCCCACCGGGACAAAAGGTGGCGCAGTGTACGGATGTGCACTGTTTTCGGCAATTGCCACTATTGAGGCGGGAGATAGACGATGTTTGAGTACATGTTTCCGACTGACGGGTCAGACTTGTCCTAGAGCGCTCCCAGCGTTTTCAACGCAAAAGCCCGACACAACGGTCGGGCTCCTGGGTTACTGCAACATCGGGCTCAGCCCATATGTTCCTGATCCAGAATGATCGCGTTGTCCAGCGCTTCCAGCAGCGCCTTGCGCACTTTCAACTTGGTGTTCTTGTGGGCAATCATGTTGATTTTCTTCAACTGGCGAGCCGCCGCCAGCGCCGCGCCTTGCAGTTCTTCGGCCGCGACCACGACGTCCAGGTAACCGGCAGCCACGGCGCTTTGCGGGTTGAACATCTCACCGTTGACCACGGAACGCTGGAAGGCCGATTTGCCCAGGCGATCGCGGGCAATCTCGATACCGGCGTGGTGCATGGTCATGCCGATCTGCACTTCGTTCAGGCCAATGCTGAAGGGGCCATCGACACCCAGGCGGTAATCCGCCGACAGCAGCAGAAACGCACCCTTGGCGACCGCATGCCCAGGGCAGGCGACGACGACGGGGAAGGGGTGCGACAACAGGCGACGGGCCAGCGTCGAGCCGGATGTCACCAGCGACACCGCTTCCTTGGGGCCGGAGGTCATCACCTTCAGATCGTACCCGCCCGACAGAATCCCGGGCTGACCGGTAATGATCACCACCGCGCGATCAGTCACCGCCTGATCCAGCGCAGCGTTGAACGCCGCAATCACGTCCGGAGAGATGGCATTGACCTTGCCGTTGCTCAAGGTCAGGGTCGCGATACCGTCTTCGAGGTGGTAGGTAATCAACTCACTCATGACGCTAATCCTTTCAATAAAGTAGGGCAGAAGTTACTCACCGCCATCGGCAAGGTAAAGCGCCATGACTGACTCGCCAGTCACCCTTTACCCGCTCGGCCAGCGTCACCCGGCACGCCTGCCGCGTATCGCCTGCTATATAGAGGTGGGGTGCCAGGCCGGAGATTGGCCGGTTTGCCATTACCCTGGGCAACCAAAAACACCCAAGCGCCTTAAGCGCATGAAAATTCTCAAAAAAATGTTTGCCAACAGAAAAGCTTTCGACTACATTAGCGCGCCTCGACAGACAGAACATGTTTGAAGAGATACGGTGAAGTGTCCGAGTGGCTTAAGGAGCACGCCTGGAAAGTGTGTATACAGGAAACTGTATCGAGAGTTCGAATCTCTCCTTCACCGCCACATTCTGAAAAGCCCCGCAAATCAATGGTTTGCGGGGCTTTTTCATTTCCGATTGTACCACTCGGTTGTACCACTCATCACATCCCGCCTTCCGGCGCTCCGTTATCCAAAGGGCGTTGCCGTTTCTCCATCGCATACCCCAAGCATCTCCCAGATCCCTACCGTTAGTCCGATCACGCCCCCAGCCGTGTCACGCTCTGTGCTTTGCCCTGCATCTACCGTTCGTCAGGTAATGTGCGGTGGTTGGCTACACCAGAATCGCCTACAAGCCAAGCAGGGCATGGGTTTCATCATCGTAGCTATCAACAATTTGCTTCTAATAGCGAAAAAGATGTTGCATCAATGTGAAAATAGTGCTTGACAAATACGAAAGATCATGTAGAATAGGGCTTAGGAAGGGAGGTTGAAACATTCGCCTCGCTTCCGTTCGGCGCTGGCGTTTCAGTCAGGCCGATCAGCCGACCCCTTCGTCAGGATTGTGGGTATACACGTTTCACCGGGTAGCTGGCTAACACTCGACAGGTGGATTGATTCCCCATCGGCGCTACCGCTGCAAGTGTTCAAGGGTTGAATTGCTTTCCCCAGCAGCAACAAATTCGCAACACCATCGAACCAAAGACATAGATGTACTTGAGCGGATATGCGGCCTCAAACCCATATCCGTTTTCTTTGTTTGTAATTCCGTTCCACCCCACATACCCATTCACCCATATTCCATAGGAGAACATATGGCCGTAGTTATTCGGCTGTGTAAGCACTGCTGCACGCCATTCCCAAGTAAGACCCAGCGAGCGTTGTACTGCTCACAGACATGCAACAAAGAGTATCACCGCTCGAAGAAACGCAAGTTAATCAACCTCGACACGATCAACCCACAACCACCAACGGATGAACCGCAAGATGACGTCAATTGAAAATCAGCGTGTAGTAGCGACTGCCGAGCAAATTAGGGCTTTTATCTACCGATATTGCCACGAGATGACTGCCAGCGAGATTGCCGACGCTCTGGGTGTACACATCCGAGTTATCGACTTGTACTACCCACGTAAATCGCGTTAACACATCACATTCAACACACACCCAAAAGGAGGGCAACCCACAACATGAGAGAGAAAACCAATGTCAAATTACATCGTGATTCACACAGCTTCATCCCTGATTGTTAATGCCATCAGCTCAACAGAGCCACCGACTGACAGTGCCACCTTTCGCTTCATCAGAGTATCAGACGCAGTACTGACCAAGTTTTTCAAACTGGCAGGTAGGAAGAACCGCAACGGGGCTCTTGTGTCTGTTGGTGAACTAGCGAACGTGTCACCAGCGTTCTTGGAATCATTGGGTTAAACACCCGTAAAAACACCTACCCCTACCTAGGGTACAGGGTCGCTGTTTTGCACCTCTGTAGGCCGCATTATACAAGGCCTCAAACAACCAATATCGACAAAGCACGGCCTATTCCTGGCCGCGACCAACTATCGCCCGCATTCTGGGCAACACAACATCTATGGAGAAATAAATTATGAGTAACACTGTATTGAAGATCGTAACGAAGGGCGACATCCAAGCGGCGAGGGATGAAGCTCAACAACAGTATTTGAATCGCGTTGAAGGCTTTGACGTCGACTACCAAGGTCGACCAGACGCTTCAGGTAACTTACCACGTCGTTGGTTTAAGGGTGCCGTCGTTGAGTTTGTCGCCTCGACCGGGCCAGATGAACTACTAGACATCGTGCTGAAGAAGATCGGGGAGGGTTGGACACGCTCGACAACAGCAACCACATCTATTGGTGCTGCATATTTCAATGTCTACCTGATGAAGCCTACTGCCCAGCAGCAAGAAGACTTGAAGGGTTTGTATGCAGAGGCTGAAGCCAAACTACGTGCCAAGGTTGAAGTTGAGAATGAGGCCATTATTGAGCGGCAAGTGGAACTTCGCATTGCTAACGCCGCACGTTTGAAGGCTGAACAACTAGCCAAGGAAGCTCAGGAAGAAGCAGCAGCTATCCGTGAGGAAGTTGAAAGGGCTCTTGGTGCAACGCGTGCAGCTGTGCGTGCATCGCTCGGAGCTAAATAATGAAAGTCTCGCTAGAGAAACACTTATCAAGGCTGGATGAGTATCAAGCACGCAACGCCTACATGTTATGCGGTGATGTTGATCCAAGGGCCTGCTGTAAGAGTCTGAGAGAACGCCTGAAGCGTTTACTTCCGGCAGTTGATCATCATGCAGTGTGGGTTCGTGTGGAGGGCGGTGTGTTACTACTCGTCGCCGGTCCTCATATCATCGCACGGGTGTTATCGGATGTGTTTGTAGAATCGAAGCATCTCTACAGCGGATCAGGGCGTAAGATTATCCGTGAGTTAGTACGGGATGCACTGGCTGCTGGATATGTGCCAATAGGTCAGCGTAGTTATGGCGCCTCAAAATAAAACGCTAACATATGGAGCTTTTGGAGTCTTTGGTTATTGTGGTGCGAATCGCCCAAAGACTCTATGATGAAAAATACTGATTTGCTATTCCGCTTCACTGGGGAAGAGATAGCGCACAATAGCTGTAACAGTAGGACGGAATTCCAGTAGCATTTCTTCAGCGTCGCGATGGTTCGATATCTCGTTTGCTAAACGAATCTTTCTCTCGTTAGTTATATGGCCCATATACAGGGACCACCATTCCTCCGCATGCAATTCGCTCAGGGTAGTGCGCTCATTGATTACTCTCTCAATAAGCGTGTCGTTGAGGATTTTTTGTACAGGGTACTGGATCAAGTTTCCTGAGCGGGATTCGGCAGCCCAGATATGGGGAGGATATAGCGTTTCAAGCACTACGGGTATTTTGAATCCGGCAGTTTTCATTGGTCTGATGTGTTGAGGGACTTCCAGTGCGAAGCATTTTGCTGACTCGCAATTTCGATCTCCGTCATTCCAGGTTTTACGTACAAGTTTTCCCGCATCATCGCAATCTACTAAGCCTGCTGATTTTGGGCGTTCTGGATTATGTTTGTGCATATGTCGCCATGCAGACAGCATATCGTGAACATAAGAATGCCCGGCACCTGATAGTTTTGTAATCACAGTGATTCGATTTGCGAAATTTGGTTGATACAGCTCTAACGCCTTAACAATTATTATTCGATCGCTTTCACCTTCAACATAAAGATGTGATTGCTGTTGTTCGAATTGGATTTTAGCGTCATTTAGCGCGATTTGATCTTGCCGAATTCGATCTGTTAATTCAGCGATTTTAGGAGCGAAGAGCGCCATGGTACCCATGTGCTCGTCAAGGTCTAAGGGGTTTGTAGTCTCTTTGGTCCCAGAAACATCCTCTTCCCTGAAAACATGATGACTTGTTACATTCACGCCCTGCTCGCTGCCATTCAGGTGTAGGTTGTAAAACACCGGCGAATGAGTGGTCAGGAAGATTTGCGATACGGTATCGTTCAAGTATCTGAGAAGCTGGTCGGCTAATTTGATAGCGCTCGACAATTCAAGATTATTCTCTGGCTCCTCGTACCCCCAAATGTATGAGTATGGTTGAGCGCCACGAACGAGCAACGTATGCTTTTTATCGGCCATGAATTTTAGAATTACTGGTATATGCCGAGTTTTTACGCCATCTCCTCTCTCATTCAGAGAGATTTGGCTTTCTTCGTTCATAAAATCCAAACTTTCAAATATGTGACTGAGGTCGCGTGGCAACGCTAGTCTGGAGTTAAAGCCGAGCGTCTCTGTTACCTCGGCAGTAAGCTCTGATAAGTGCTCAGCAATACTTCGCTCGAACTCCCCGCTAGAAGCCCGGAAGCGATCAGCAGCCACTTCTGCAATTACTTCGTAAATACTGGCACGCAACTTGGATATGTATGCCTTGTCCTTGATTGCAGGAACGTATACAAACTTTATATTCCGAAGTAAACCACGAAGATTGGAGCGTGTTGGTATTTCAACTTCCACTAACCTTTTACCGCCTCTCGGCCCAACTGTCTCCCTATAACCATGAAAGTGATCATGATAAAGCCCATCTTTACGCCAACTTTTCTCCCATACAATGTAGTCCCCATTTGTTGCTACATATGCGGCAGGAATATCTAACTCAAGACGCACCCGTATTTCACGGGCTCGCTGGTTCGGGTTGTTGTGGATGTTGTGATCAACAACAAAGGAAAGCTCTTCTCCAATGTTTGTCTCTCCATTGAAAAAAAGATTCAATGCTCTCAGTATGTTCGATTTTCCGACATCGTTATTTCCGACCAGGACTGCCAGATCGCCAGGCTTCAAAGTAATACTTTTTATTGACCTGAAATTGTTTATCTCGATTTTCTTTATACGGACGCTCAAACGAAATTCCTTTCTCTGACCCTACGGACCGCGTGGTGGGAAGCGGGGCGCTACATCGTGGACGCTATCGTAGAAGCCAGAGGCCATTACGACCACCCCTCGGAGATGAATTTCTGTGTGAATCAACGCCATGCCAACCTGTACCTACAAGGATTCAACGACCTTGGATGTCAATTATATGGCGCCAAGGCCGTAGGCTAGTCGACCGCACACGAAATAAACAAATTATTGACGCGGGTGTGCGCTTCAGGCATTATTCGACTCCTGTTCTGACAAGACAGGCAAACCGCTGGCACAAGCTAGCACCGACCATCGGCAATCAACGCCACCCCAATTGAAGGTAACGCCATGACATTGAACTTTACTCTAGGAGAATCATATGACCGCAGCAGCCCGCAACACCCGTAAGAACATCGAAATAGCCCGCAACGCCGCTCGCCAGAGCACCCCTCGCAACGCCAGCCTGACCAATCCCAGCATTACCAGAAGCACTAGCCCTAGTCTCACTGCGCTCCACGCAACCGCATTGAACCGCGCGAAGCATGACTCCGCTATGCGTTCAGCGAAAGCTACAGCAGCCCATGCTGCCCGTAGAGAGGGCGAACAGGCCATTTTCGGCAGGCCCGCCACCGCCATTGAGCGCGGACGCCTGCATCACTTCAATTCCTACATCAAGAACGTCCTCATCCCTGAGTGCAGGACCGAAAGCATCGAAGTAAGGGGCGTCATCAGTCGTGCTATTGAGCATTTGAACGCGCACTAGAGTCGCCCCTCCCTGTCCAATATGTAGGCCATAGCGAGGACATTACCGTCCTCGCGCATTCTGTGGCGCGTATATGTGTACTCGATTTGATAACTCAACCCGGCAGCTACCGAGAGGAATTGCCTATGACATGAACTTGAACAAGGAGCCCCACCATGCACCACGTATTTGCCTTGAATTTAATTGCCGAAACAACCGATCTCCCAGTTACCTCCGATTACGTCGACCTCCCCAAACAACGTCGCACCAGTATTGTCGATGGCTTCAGGGTCGATAAGAACACTGGCGAAATCTATGGGCAGTTTGTCGCTTCACCACTCCAGGCCAACATCGAACAGTACCGATGTGGAATTCCACGACCACCAACTAACCCAAGTCAGTACCTGCATCTGGTGGATGTCAGGAAAAACGATGATGTGGTGTACGTAGATTTCGGTGGGCCAACGCCAGCTAAACCAACAACCGTCATCAATGTTCTCGGCTCTAAGCCGAAGCGCGGCCCTAAGCCGAACGTGTGCTTAAACCAGTTTGCTGCGATTACCAAGGTGGCGATTGCAGAGAACGCCCACTGGGTCGAAGACGCAGTAATGGCAGGAATGTACATCGCAGTTGAGAGCAGCAATGGCAAGCTGAACATCAGGCCGGGCTATGTACGAAAGGTGCTCACGATGTCGGTGATTTCGACCGAGGCGATTAGTCGCAACTCCGCCTTCCGCAACCACGACTTCGAGCCCGTCAGTGAGCGGTATGCTCGCTACCTTGCAGCTGCTGGACGTGTTGCTCTACGTAACGTTGAACGGCACTTGGATGCCCACCCTGCCGTGTTACAGCGACTGGAGGCCAAGGTGCTAGAGTCAACAGTCTGGGGAGAGGAGTTCGATCTGGATGAGACCGATTATGTTGAAGGCCCATATGGTGCTTCAGCATAATTACGGCAGGATATAATAAGAGAGCGAAGCGAACGCCGCTCTTGACGTTGTCTTGCAGGATAAGCGACAGCTTACAAGTGTGCTTCAGTGAAGGAACTTCACGATTGTATACCTTGTAGAGAGGCGATAGCCTGAAGGTGAAGCTGGGATTATTGATACATAGTATCCCCAGCAAGTGAGAATGTAAGCTTCCGCTTGAGTGGTACTATCGTCAGCGACGCTGACAGGGGGTCACCCTGAATGCTCACGCATTCGTCTTGCACTGTAAAAGAAGATCAAGAGCAACAGCGAAGCTGGATTGTGGTTATGATTTATTGTGTATGTGCAAGACCGGAAGGTCTACGGTGTTCCCCGTATTGAACGGCAGTTCAAGTGTGTGAGCGGATTGATATATATCAATATTTCCGCCAACTAACTGGGGTGATTGAACTTCAAGGTGACGCTTGGTTGTGCAATAACGGCGAGCGACGCTCGAAGTGGGCATTCCGTAATCTCCGCTTGCCAGTGCTGCTGGAGATGCTGACTTTGCAGGAGCGATGAATACCTCACAGCGGCGCTGTAAACGGTACACGTCGAGAGAGGGTCAAGCCTTCTTGGGGCGAAAGCCGCGGTATACCCATTTCATTACTGTTGCGATCACGTACATGATCAGGGTTAATCCAGCCCACCAAGCAAAGTGGTACGCAACAAACTTCACCTGTCTTTCAGTCATTGTCTTCAACTGATCCCTGTACCACGCCGCCTCTGTACGGATCTTTTCAATGACTTGCTGTTTCGGGTAAGAGGAACAGTATTCGTTGGAATTTTTCCGTCCAGCATCCTTGTCTTCGTAATACTTCTCGCAAGGTGCCCAAAGGCTGAGCCTGTTGCTCACTTCCCAGTACGCCCGTTTCTGGGTAGGGAACGATTGATAATTGTCTGCGATGATTATCACTGCCACCACTACGCTCAATACGACCCCTAACCGTTGCCACCCACTCATTCGCCGTTCCTTGCGTTTACGTTTTATAGTTGATGCATTACATTTTAGATTTGTTCAAGCGTCATAACCCAAATACGCAAGAAGCTCGTTAGATGGGGCTAATCTAGACTCGCTTGAGCTAGAAGATAACTGAGCGTCAATCTTATTCCCAACCGCAACACCTATCCCGCCAGCCAGTCCTCCAATCATCATTGCCTCTGTAATGGATGCATCGATGGTCTTAGTTACGACTAGTGCACCAAGAGCGCCTGCAACTGTGCCGATGGCATTGCCAGTTGTTAATCCGCTAGACAACATCTCGTTAACCCCGGCACCAACAGCTGTTGCCACTGCTATAAAGGCAGGACTGATGAGGCCCTTGTCTCGCTCTCCTAGGATGCCCCCCGGCAAGTCTTTGATGGTAAGACCTTTCGATGTGTCGTCTTGATCTGAGGAATTGCTCATGCGGTTCTCCCTGTCCCTGTCTGGTGGCCATTATCCATAATGGCACATAGTGCCGATAGTGCTCAGGGAAAGCCCTCGGAAACCTCCGAATAACCCAGCGAAACCCCTACAGGTTTCACACGATTGACCTGGAGCAAATCAGAGCCCATGGTTACAACCCGCATTCTATAAGGGTCGTTGGTTATAGCGGCCAAGCTGGGTCTCGTGTGTACGCTTCAAATTCGGTTTTTTGTACCGAAAGTCGATTATGAAGCTGAAATCGCCATTTTGGTTGCTGTCTGCTCCGCCAATCACGGATGGATTGCTCGTGTCAAGCGCTTTGAGATGGGTGGTGAAAATTAGTGGTACAATGGGGCTCCCCAACCAAAAGAGCACCACCCCATGCAAGCCTACAAAGACGCTTTGAACGCCCTCGCTGTTGCACCGCTAAATGCAGTCGATGAAACCTCCACACCCAGCTACGCCACCATTAAGGAGCTGAAAGACGAGGGTTATGTCACCGCCCTCTACAGTGGTGCTGACGATGGCGATAGCTTCATGAGCATCGCAATCACACTCCGTGGCCGCCGCTACCAGTCTGAGCTAAACGCTAACGTCTAACCCGGTAGGAATCGCAGCCCGAGCCTGACCAACAACGGCTGCTCCACTGGTATCAACAATCGACCATTAAACGATGCCAGCAAAAGCGCCTTAAATCGGTATCATAAAACTAGCCTTTACACATAGATGATCCCTTGGTATCGTGATCCCACGTTAATCGATACCAGCAAGGAGCCGCCCACCATGTCCCGCACTTTCCTTTATGCACGCTGTTCCACCGCCAGCCAGTTCACCGAGAACCAAGTGCAGGAAGTGAAGAATGCCGGGTTCGATGTGCAAGCGGGTAGGGTGGTTGAGGAAACCATCTCGGGCAGCATCGCCGCAACGGAGCGCCCCGGCTTCCAGAAGCTGCTAGATCGTATGGAGAGCGGAGACGTGCTGATCGTCACTAAGCTGGACCGTCTAGGCCGTAACGCTATGGATGTTCGTCAGACGGTTGAGCATCTGGCCTCGAATGGTATCCGTGTTCACTGCCTGGCTCTGGGTGGGGTAGACCTCACGTCTGCCGCTGGCAAGATGACCATGCAGGTGCTTGGGGCAGTAGCTGAGTTCGAACGTGACCTGTTGATCGAACGGACACAAGCAGGGCTGGAGCGTGCCAAGAAAGAAGGTAAGAAGCTCGGTAGGCCGGAAGCTCAGTCAACCACTCGCGATGTTCTCGAACTCAAGGATCAGGGGTGCAGTCAGTCTGAGACGGCAGAGAAGCTAGGCATTGGCATTGCCACAGTGAAGCGTCACTGGAACAGGGTGATGGTGGTGAGCAAGCCCGCAGGGACCTACGTTCTTGGTCAGGTGAAAGCCTAGAGCGTTAGCAGTAGACAAGACAAACACATTCATCAACGCAGTGAGAACAATCCACGAGGGAAGAAAGATGTTCACACAACCACGCTGCAACACCGCTCTTTAACAACCTGGAAGGGTTATTTTCATGAAACAGACGATTCTGTGTTGGTAGTGCGCCGCCTGCTCAACGGTGCCGGAAGAACTGAGTGATCTCCATGGCCACGAACCTATCGTTATTTTGCGGCATCCAGATCTGTATCGAACCTAGAGTTGCACTCCTAAAAAAAACGGGGAGTCGTCTGGTACTCATAGGCCGTTAGTAATGGTGCGCTTCGGCGCCCACTTGGCTATATTATGCGGCAACCTATTGTCGCAACACCAAGGAAGAGACATGCTGATCCCTGCTGAGATACTGAGTACGGTACGAGACAACCCACGCGAAGGTGCAATTGAAGTTTGCGAGTTTGTGCAGAGCAGCATGCTGGAAGACGCGTCTGGTTGGACGCCTGAAGAGTACGCTTATCTCCTTGAGGGGTATGCGTTGATCAGTAGCTTATATGAGGCGGGGAGAATCGAGTTTGGCACTTTTGATCCTGCCATTAGTCGGGATGTCCCTGATTCCTGCAAAAATATCTTCATGTTTTTAAAGGCGGTTCGTGCTGAGTTGGTTGAGCAGTCGAACGCTCACAAGCTGGAATCTCTGAAAGCGCATTTTTCCAACACAATCATTCATGGATTTCATTATGAGTTCACCGATGGTGATCTCAAACGTGTGCAGCAATTGTTGAATGAGTTGCGAGATTTGATAGCCGCGAACACCGAAATTGAACCTGATCATAAGCGTCGCTTGCTCAAGCGTCTTGAACAGATGCAGTCGGAATTGCACAAAGAAGTTTCTGATCTTGATCGGTACTACGGTCTTGCGGTTGAGGCTGGAGTATTGATGAAGAAGCTCGGCGAGGGCGCTAAACCCATCGTTGATTTGATCAAGGAAGTCACAAGCATTTCCTGGGTGACACAAGCTCGTGCTGAAAACCTGCCTAGCGGGAGTGAGCCGCCTTTGCTTGGCAATGAATCTGGAGCCCCTAAGCTAGATTGAGTCGATCTGTGTGGATGCTTGATCACGTCTTCTGCTTCACAGCTTCGACGTGATCCCCATCTGCATACGCCATCTGTCCTGCTCCCTGCTCACGCCCCCGGCCTTACATGTCACTGAGCGTCCACTTCAGACGCGCTTATGATCCACCTTCAATGATGCCAGCTCGGTTGAGCTATCCCGGTGCATGACGATCAGCTTGGCAATGTTTTGATGGGCCTTCCGCAAGTCCTTCCGTGTCGTCTCCAGTTCCGCACACAGCAAATCACAGTGGCGCTTCAACATCTCTTCACGGGTTGGCATTCCCGTCTCAAACCCGCTGTCATCGATCAAATCATTCGTCATCACGATATGCCGTTAGCTGTATGTATGTACAGTATCTGTTGCCTTCGGGAGCTTTAAGGGGTGGTGTTCCTCGGATGGGCCGCTCTGGTTGGCTTTCAGATGAACGACTCAGTTAACATCCGCGACATGGGATGGGCATAGGTGAAAAAATGCAGACGGACAACGCAGAGCAAGGCTCAAGATTCAAGATGGCAAAAACGGTCTCCTATTGGGTGATCGGCACTGTGGCGGCGGTGCCACTCACAAAAATGGTCGAGAGCTACTACGACGTTTCTTTTTTCAGTCCGGCGATTCTGGGGTTGAAGGACAGGATACTGAGCGTGGGCACCTGGTTAAGCCAGACAGTTCCGCTGCAAATGTGGTTCTTTTGGGTTGTGACTCTCATTGCAATACTGGGGGCTACATTCGGAATCTGGGCGATCCGGGATAAACGTCTCGAAGTGGGTGCGGCGAAGGCCGAACAGAAGAAGGCATATGAGAAAGCAAGAGAGGCTAATGGGAAGTTTAATGCTGTCGATGCCACGCTGAACGCTACCACGAAGGAGCTGAAAGCAGCCAAGCTAGAGCTAGACGCCGCCAGATCGGAGTTGAAGGCTGCTCAAGTGAAAATTGCAGACCTACAGACTCCGAAGGTGCAACCGCTTACCGAGTCTCATCATATAGTTCTCGCTGGTATCATGATTTATGACAATGCCGACAAACCTTGCTACGTCAAAGACCTCAGCCAAAAGATCCATTTCACGATGGTTCAGACTGAGGGTGCCGTTGATGTATTGGTGAAGCGTAAGCTTGTTGATGAGTATTACACCAACGGTGGTAGGGGCGTTTCTTTGACCGCAGATGGCCGAGCATACGTACTACACCCAGATTTCGACATGTCTCATTTGCCTTTGTGATGAGGTTCGTTGACAGGCGTTTTCAGGTCGTGAGGGAAGGAAGTTTGGAGATCGCTGCCAGCTTCTGAGCTGTACTCGCACCCTTCGAATACACGTCATGCGTCACTGAGCCTTCTCTGTGCCCAACCAATTCCTTTGCCAAGGGGGTTGGGACGTCCGCCCTGACCAGTTCCGTGACTACGGTATGTCGGAAGCTATGGAAGACATGGAGCCTGCTGAAGCCTGCTGCTGTACGCAATCTGCCAAACGCCTTGGATATCGCATGGGAGCGTTTGCCGTAGTGGTCGTGTGAGCTGGTGGGGATCAGGAAGGTGTCTGTGGTCTCTTCGCACAGGCGGTCAATGGAGGACAACAGGCTCGGATGGATTGGCACCACGCGCTTGCTCGCCTTGCTCTTGCTCTTTGGGAAGTCGAAGCACCGGATGCCATCGACAGTGACCACGCTGTCTTTGCTGAGCTTGCAGAGTTCTTCGATCCTGGCCCCGGTGTACCAGCCAAGTGCGATGAGGTCTGCCAGCGGCTTGTCTTTGCTATCCAGGGCGGCTTGATGCAACTTGAGGGTGTCGTCTCGGGTGTACTTTTCCCTGCTTTGTCCGGCAATCTCAGAGCCACCGCCTTGTGGTAGATCGTGCCCTTTGAATGGATTCGCCTTGTCCTTGTATTCCACTCGCCATGCCGCGTCATATTTCATCGCCCAATTCCAGAACGCAGTGCCCGCCATGAGGTGCTGACTTAGCGTCGCAGGGGCGCGATTCAATGACTTGAGCCATGTGTCCACCGTGTCGAAGTTGAGCGGCAGTCCCTCTTTCTTCAGGAAGGCCGCCAGCCTCTCCATCTTGCCCACTTGCTGATCGACATGTTTCGGGGCGCCGCCACGGCTTTCACGGAACTCACGGTAGGTCTTCAACTGGGCTGTGGTGATGGGTGATCTGGCCTTGTGGCTTGTAGGATCGGCAATCAATGCGTCAGCTTCAGCTTCTTGCTCTGATGATACCTGATAGCCGCTTGTGAGCTTGGCCTTCGCCAGCAATTTCGACACCTGCCCTAAGTCCTCCATGAATCTGAAGTCACCTCTGGGTTGTTGTTCCCTCACTCGGTGGATGTCGGCAAGCACTGATAGAAACTCAGGACCGAGTGTTTTGAACGCCTCCAACTCTTGGTCAGTGGGCTCAGACGTATCGACCTCCACGCCCCGCATCGCATCCATTTGAGATTGAGTGACGATCTGATCGATGTCGTGCAGTCTCTTGAGAAAGTTGTCTTGCCAGTCGGCTGGCATTGGTGTGCCTTCACGAGCTGCCTTGATCTGAGCCTTCCACGCCGCGAGGATGGGCAGGCGTGCATCCATGGCTACCTTCCGTAGCCCGGTCTTCAGTGACTTGATCAACACCTTGGCACCAAGCTTATCCTGCACATCAGCCGGGACTTGCAGCCGGACATACCAAGTGGATTCGCCTGCCTTCTGGATGAGGTTGTCTGCCATGTAAGCGCCGTGGGGAGGGGAGTGGTACAGCGGATTGTACTACTCGATTGTACTACTATGCACGCTGAAAGCCCCGGAATACGGCGGTAGTTGGTCGAAAAGGTCGATTAATTCGAATCTCTCCTTCACCGCCAAATTCGATGTAAACAGAACCCCTGGTTTCGAGAGAAGCCGGGGGTTTTGTGTTTTTGGGCGTGTCATTTACATATACACCGCGCAACTGCGACAGATAACCGAGCAAAGGTAATTCCTAAATTCCCGTAGGAAATGAGCTGGGCGTGTAGGACGTCATGCTGGAGAGTCGAGTGGATAACTGCTTTCATAGGGACTTACTACTTGAAACAAGTCGTCTCGGAAAAGGGTATTGGTTTTATGTTTTCCGGGTGAAAATAAATGACAGCACCCAACGCGACCCACTCCAGGATGGAAAGGTAACCGCCATGCAGGAATTCACCATGAAGCAGGCCGAACTTGAAAAGGTTCATGTGGAAATCGTCAAGCTGATGGCTGAGCAGCGCAAGCTGAACGCCGAAGCGGGCAAGATGACCCGTGAAACCTTTTGGTACCCGGTGGCGGTGGCCACCGGACTGATTGGCACGGTAGCCACCGTCACTGCGGTTCTGGTGAAGTTGCTCTGACGCTATTCGATCGGTCTGTCCGGGGGGGGCACGGCCAGATCCGACCTGAACAACAAGGACATCCCATGATCACGACGACCACCCACACAATCGAAGGCCGCCACATCACCGCCTACCTGGACATCGTCAGCGCCGAGTCGGTGCAGGGCGTCAACCTTGTTCGCGACCTTTTTGCCGGTATGCGGGATATTTTCGGCGGGCGTTCCCAGACCCTGGAGCGGGCGTTGCAAGAGGCACGTAGCCAGGCCACCGACGAGATCAGGGAGCGAGCGCGGGCATTGCAGGCGGATGCGGTGGTGGGGCTCGATTATCAGATCAGCATGCCATCAGGAAAGGGCGGCATGGTGGTGGTTTTTGTATCCGGAACGGCAGTCAGACTGAAGTGAAAGTTCCTGCCCATTCGTCGGGCATTCGCTGATCCGAACTACAAGTCCGTTAATGACCGGCTAGTCTCAAAATCCTTGGTGATCGATATTTTTCGTGCAAAGGGCTTGCCGGTGTCGATCCCGCTTTTGAGAGGGGTGAAGCGATGACTGAACCGTATATCGAAGACGACGGCGCAGAATATCCGATCAACAACTACGTTCAGTGCGGCCAGACGGAGTACGTGGCCAGCTTCGGCGAAGACCAGGTCAAGGTCCTCAAGATCAAGACCAAGGCTTGTCGAGTGTTGAAGGGGAAATTCCTACCCAAGCTAAGGGAATCGGCCAGGCAGTAGTAAATGTACCCGCGAGCAAACCCCGTCATCGAACGGGGTTTTTTGTGCCCGGAATGTGAACGAATATTTAATCTGGATTATTTTCACAAACTTTTCACAAGGCCCTACGTAGGCTCAACTCATCCGTTAGAAGCAACACCCTGCCCGTTCCCCAGCGGGCTTTTTTTTGCCTGCGATAAAACCTTTCCCAAAATTGCTGTCCAACCGTCGCCTATAACGAGGTTGAGCGCGCGCATGTCTGGACTTTGTCTCCTCTAAAGCATTCAATCTCGCCCCTTTGAGTTTCATCCCTATTTTTTTGAGGTTTCTGTCATGCGTTTCACACTGCCTGCTCTGGTTCTGGGTCTTCTGGTTGCTCAAGGTGCAATGGCCGGCGACGGCACTGCCGCCGTTGGTGGTGGCCTGGGTGGCGCACTGGGTAACGTCGTTGGCCAGAGCATGGGCGGCAGCACCGGTGCCGCGATTGGTGCCGGTGTCGCTGGCGCAGCCGGCAGTGCGGTTGCCGCCAAGAAAGGCCACCGTACCAGCGCTGCCATCGGTGGTGGCGTTGGCGCTGCCGGTGGTTCGGTGATCGGCAACAGCCTGGGTGGCAAGACCGGTTCAACCATCGGCGCAGGCCTGGGTGGCGCCCTGGGCGGCGGCGTCGGCAGCAACCTGGCCAAAGGTCACAAGCGTCACTGATCCCGAAGGATCTCACGCAAAAGCCCGGCTTGATGCCGGGCTTTTGCGTTTTGAACGTTTCTGCCGTTTGCGCCTCGAATGCTCCATACCCCCGATAAAATACGAGGCGTGCCATGACCCCGAAAACCAAAGGCAATGAAGTGCGATACCCAGGTACTCGACGCTTGACGTTGCCGGCGCTTGTTTTTGGATTGTTTCTGTCACCGTTCGCGCTGGCGGCAGGCGACGGTACTGCCGCCGTTGGCGGTGGACTTGGTGGTGCATTGGGCAATGTGGTTGGCGGACAAATGGGCGGCAGCACAGGCGCCGCCATTGGTGCCGGTGTCGGCGGCGCCGCCGGCAGTGCGGTCGGCGCACCCAAGGGCAGCCGCACCGAGGCCGCGATTGGCGGTGGATTAGGTTCGGCAGGCGGTTCGGTGATCGGCAACAGCCTGGGTGGCTCCACCGGCTCGACCATTGGTGCAGGCCTGGGTGGCGCAGCCGGTGGTGCGGTGGGCAACAATCTGGGAAGCGACGATGGCGGGTCCCATTCCGGTGGCGGCCATAAGCATAAAAACAAACATAAGAACAAGCATCACTGACGGGCATCGCTCAGCGACGTAACCGATGGTCTCCCTGATCGAACCTGACGATCACCCATCCCTCCAACGGTCAGGGCCTGCCTTTCAGGCCCGTTGAGAGGTGTCACATGAACGCTGATCCAAAAGTCTCCGACATCGACGAAACCCCCGAATACCCCCTGCCTTCGCCCACCGATTCGCTGAGTCGGGACCAGCGTCCGCCCGATGACGAGCCCGGCGTCGAGCAGGTTCCCAACGATGATCTCAAGCGCACGGATTCTGATGTCGAAGCAGACCCGAGCGATCCGGACATCGCCGGGGAGGATGCCTCCGGCGAGCCAAGCTGATCGACGTCGGGTGCGAGACCGCCTGTCGAATGAGCGGCAACCATGCCAACACATCGTTGCCAGACATAAGGTATGCAACTCGTAAAGGAGACGCACCATGATCAGGTCAAGATGGATGGCCCTGACAGTGGCCGGTCTGTTGTCGCTCGGGTCCGGCATGGCATTTTCCCAGTCCTCTGGCAATGATGCACCCATCGACAAAGGCGGGATGCCACCGTCCACTGAAATGAATGCAGGCTCTGGCCCGGACAGTGCGCTGCCGCCTGGCTCCATCAATAATGGCAATGCAGGCGATGCCAATGGGAGCAGCACCCGCCCGGAGACGAAAAGCGGCTCGACCAGCGGTGGCAATTCGATGGGGAGCGGTTCTGGGAGTGGGTCTGGAGGATCAGGTAATTCTGCCGACGGGACCACAGCGCCCGCGGATGGCGGGACTGGCAAAAAAGCGGGCAGTTAGCCTGCCGAAAGGATCTACAGCAGTGAACTTGACGAGCCCGGCGATTTGCCGGGCTTTTTGCGTACTCCTCCGTTGCTCTTGGTAGGGGCTGCTCGTTATGCTGCTGAAACCTTTAATCTGTCGCGGAGCCGGCCGTACTGAGCCGCCTGGGATGTCATGAAAACGGATCAGATGCGATGAATTCACTGTGCAAAGAATTCGGCCCGATCAAGGCCGTGATTTTCGATATGGACGGCCTGCTGCTGGACACCGAGGGGATCTACACCGAAGTCACGGCGACGATTGCCGCGCGCTATGGACGCACGTTCGACTGGAGCGTCAAGCAGAACATCATCGGCCGTGGTGCCGGTGATCTGGCGCGCTATGTGGTGCAGGCGCTTGACTTGCCGATCAGCGCCGAAGAGTTCCTGGTGATTCGCGAGCCGCTGATGCGCGAGCGTTTTCCTGCTGCGCAGGCGATGCCGGGTGCGGAACAACTGGTCCGGCACTTGAAGGCGCATAACATTCCCATTGCGGTGGGTACCAGTTCCTCGAGCCAGTCGTTCGGCCAGAAAACCACCTTGCACCGCGACTGGTTCGCCTTGTTCGACTTCATCGTCACTGCCGATGATCCAGACGTCGGCGCGGCCAAACCGGCGCCGGATATCTTCCTGACGGCAGCGCGACGCCTGGGTGTGGAGCCACAGGATTGCCTGGTGTTCGAGGATTCGCCGTTCGGTGTCACGGCAGCCAAAGCGGCGGGGATGACGGCGATTGCGATTCCGGATGCGGCGATGGCTGACGAAAAATACGCCCATGCCGACGGTATTCTTCGTACGTTGAAGGCATTTATACCGGATGCCTGTGGCCTGCCTGCACTTGAGTGGACCTGATGACATTAACTGTGGGCGCGGGCTTGCTCGCGAAAGCGGTGTGTCAGCCCACGTCAATTTCGACTGACACTCCCTCTTCGCGAGCAAGCCCGCTCCCACAGTTTGATTGCATTCAATTCATCAGGCGCCAAAACCACCGTCGATGGTCAGGCTCGCGCCGGTGATGTAGCCGGCTTCGGGGCCGACCAGGTAGGCGACGAAACTGGCGATCTCTTCGGCTTTGCCGTAACGCCCCACTGCCATCAATGGAATCAGGCTGTCAGCGAAGTCGCCGTGGGCAGGGTTCATGTCGGTATCGACCGGGCCAGGCTGCACGTTGTTAATGGTGATGCCTTTGGGGCCGAGGTCGCGGGCCAGGCCCTTGGTCAGGCCGACCAGCGCCGATTTGCTCATGGCGTACGGGCCGCCACCGGCGAAGGGCATGCGGTCGGCGTTGGTGCTGCCGATGTTGATGATTCGACCGCCTTCGGTCATGTATTTGGCGGCAGCCTGGGTGGCGATGAACACGCTGCGTACGTTGATCGCCAGGGTCTGGTCGAAGTCTTCGAGTTTGAAATCTTCCAGCGGTGCAACGGCCAGCACGCCCGCGTTGTTGACCAGTATATCCAGCTGACCAAAGGCCTCTACGGTAGCCGTTACGGCGCTGCGGATGGCCTCGGCGTCGGCGCTGTCAGCCTTGATCGCCAGGGCTTTGCCGCCATTTCCGATGATGCTGTCTTGCAGTTCCTGGGCCTTGGCCGTGGAGCTGACATAGGTAAAGGCGACAGTCGCGCCTTCAGCGGCCAGGCGTTTGACAATGGCAGCGCCGATACCGCGGGAACCGCCCTGGATCAAAGCCACTTTGCCACTGAGGTTCTGAGTAGTCATATCGATCTCCAAAGTCCCGAGGCGAGATGTCCCGGTTGATGGAGCCTAGTATCGATTCAGGATTGCACGCTGAGTAGGGGGTAATTGCGATAGTCTGTGTAAACCAGAAGTTTATAATGGTTGGCCATGGAAACCTTCAGCAGTATCGAATGCTTTGTACGCAGCGCTGAGGTCGGCAGCTTTGCCGAAGCCGCGCGACGCTTGAGCCTGACCCCGGCGGCCGTGGGCAAGAGCGTGGCCAAGCTTGAAGCCCGGCTGGGCGTGCGGCTGTTTCAGCGCAGCACCCGCAGCCTCACGCTCACCGAGGCCGGTCAGCTGTTTCTCGATGAAGTCAGTGGCAGCCTGCTCACCATCCAGAATGCCGTAGCCAATCTGGCCAGCGCCGAAGGCCGTCCTGCGGGCACCCTGAAGGTCAGCATGGGCACCGTGTTCGGACGTTTGTACATCGTGCCGCTACTCGGTGAGTTTTTGCGGCGCTTTCCGGCGATCAATCCGGACTGGCATTTCGATAACCGGCAGGTCGACCTGATCGCCCAGGGTTTCGACGCCGCGATTGGTGGCGGCTTCGAACTGCCCCAAGGGGTGGTGGCGCGCAAGCTGACGCCAGCCCATCGCGTGTTGGTGGCCTCTGCCGATTACCTGGCGGCGCACGAGGCGATCCGCGAGCCTGACGATCTCAAGCCGCACGACGGCATCCTTATACGCTCGCCGCAGACCGGTCGCGTGCGTTCCTGGCAGTTGACCAGTCGCACCCAGCAACACAGTCCCTTGACCCTCAAGGCGCGGATGACCATGAGCGATTCTGAGGCGGCCTGTGCCACGGCGGTCCAGGGTTTGGGTATTGCACTGGTGAGCATGCCCTTTGCGTTGGGCTATCTGGAGGCGGGGACGTTGCAGCGGGTGTTGCCGGACTGGTATGTCGACGATGGCAATATTTCTATCTATTACGCCGAGCACAAGCTGCTGCCCGGCAAGACCCGGGCGTTTGTGGATTTCATCATTGAGCAGTTTGCGGAGCGGGGGTTGGGGCAGCGTTTTAGTGCGGTATGAACCAGGTTGGAAACCGAGGCGCCCCCTTCGCGAAGGGGGCGACTCGGTTCAATGTTGGGAATTCAGCGCCCAAACCGCCCAGGCCAGCCGACGATATTCTTCGGCCGCGGTGTCGCATAAGTGCGCACCTTGGACGTCGACAACCCCAGCCGCACCAGCGATTCGGCGATGGTCACCGCCGCGGTCACGCCATCGATCACCGGCACGCCGGTGCGCAGGCGAATCTGCTCATCCAGCCCGGCCATGCCGCCGCAGCCCAGGCAAATCACTTCGGCCTTGTCCTGGGTCACCGCCAGTTCAGCCTGATGCACGATGGCTTCCAGCGCGCGTTGCGGCTCGTGCTCCAGTTCCAGCACCGCCAGGCCACTGGCCCGCACCGAGGCGCAGCGGTCCCAGAGCCCGGACAGTTTCAGGCGGTCTTCGATCAGCGGCACGGTGCGGTCGAGGGTGGTGACCACCGAGTAGGCGTGACCGAGAAACATCGCGGTGCTCGCGGCCGCATCAGTGATGTCGACCACCGGTACGTTGAGCAATTCCTGCAGGCCTTCGCGGCCGTGTTCGCCGTAGCCGGCTTGAATCACCGCATCGAAAGGCTGGTCGTAGGCCATGACCCGGTCCATCACCGCAATGGCAGCCAGGTAGCTTTCGAAGTTGCCTTCGATCGAGTCGGCACCGAAGTAGGGCGTCAGGCCAACGATCTCCGTGCCGGGCGCGGCCACGGCCTGGGCCGAGCGGGCGATCGCCTGGGTGATGGATTCGGTGGTGTTGACGTTGACCACGAGAATGCGCATGGGAAGTCCTTATAACGGGTGGTTCAGCGGCCCGATACTGTCGGGCCGCGAGGGAGTTAATGGCTGACGTTGTCCACGGCGATGGCTTCACCGCTGACGTCGGCGTAGTGGGGTTGGCGCTTGGCGATGATCAGGTAGAGCATCCCGGCAATCCCGGCACCGATCAGCCAGGAGAACGGCGACACCAGGTGGAAACCCGGTACCAGCGCCAGGACGATGGCGATCAGCGCGGCGGGAATGAAGGCCACCACCGCGCGCAGGTTGACCCCGCGGCTGTAGTAATAGGCGCCGTTGGGGTCTTCGCTGTACAACTGCGGCACGTTGACCTGGCCTTTTCGCACCAGCCAGTAGTCGACCATGATCACGCCGTACAGCGGGCCGAGCAGGGCGCCGAGGCCGGAGAGGAAGTAGACGATCACCAGTGGGCTGTTGTAGAGGTTCCACGGCAGGATCAGCACGGCAATGGTCGCGCTGATCAGCCCGGCACGGCGGAACGTCAGGTACTTGGGCGCCAGGTTGCTGAGGACAAAGGCCGGGGCGACGAAGTTGGCCATGATATTGACCGCCACGGTGACGATCAGGAACGCCAGGCAACCCAGGACCAGGAAGAAGGTGTTGGGGATCGAGGCGATGATCTCGGTCGGGCTTTCAATGATCCGGCCGTTAATCTGGAATTGCGCGCCACAGAGCAGGACTGTGATGGCGGCGAAGACCAGGATGTTCACCGGCAGGCCCCAGAAGTTGCCGACCTTGATGGTCTTGCGGCACGGCGAAGAGCGGGCGAAGTCGCAGAAATTGAGGATCAGCGTGCCGTAGATCGCCAGCCACAACGCTCCGCCGGCAAAGATATTGCGCCACATCTCGCCACCGCTCAGCGGCTCGCGGATCGACCAGGCGATGGTCGCATTGGCCTGGAAGTACATCCAGGCGGCAAGGGCGGCGACGGTGAGCAGGATCACCGGCCCGGCAAACCCTTCGTAGCGCCGCACCATCTCCATGCCATAGGCGAGGATCGCCAGCTGCACGAGCCAGATCGAGACGAAACACACCCAACCCAGTGTCGACAGACCGAGGATCGAGTCGTGGTCGTACTCGGCGAAACCGGGATGGATGGCGGTCAGCAACACCCGAAAGACCACCGAGGCCAGGTAGGTCTGGATGCCGAACCAGGCGATGGCGATCACGGCGCGGATCAAAGCGGGAATCTGTGCCCCGTGGATGCCGAAACTGATGCGGCTGATGACCGGAAATGGCACGCCGGTTTTCTGGCCCATGTAGCCCGACAGGTTCATGAAGCAATACACCAGCGCCGCTCCGATGCCCAGGGACAGGAGAATCTGCCAGCCGCCCAGGCCCAGGGCGTAGAGGCCGATGGCAAACGAGTAGTTGGCGATGTTGTGCACATCGTTGGTCCACAACGCGAAGATGCTGTAGCGACCCCAGCGCCGGCCTTCCGCCTTCGTTGGCGCCAGGTCCTTGTTGTGCAGGCGGGGGCTGAGCACGACAGAGGATTCAAGCGATTGCCCAAAAGCTGTCTGGGTGACGTGGGAGGAGGGTAGATCCAGCGCGACATTGTTATTGGAGAGACTTGTACGCATTCCGGCAGGCTCCTGATGCTCGACGCCGCGATGACTGTGCTTGAGCCTTTGCTCGGCAATCTTCGTCGCGGGTGGCGAATATCATTGGTTACGGGGCATCTGCAGCCTGTACGGGATAGGGCGCTTCAGGCTTGCGGATCTAAGTGTTTTTATGTTTTGGCTTTATTGTATACAAAACATGTATGCACTTAAGCGAGATGCGTGCCAGTCGGGAGATATATGAAATGCGCTGCTCATTTCGTTTTGTTATGGTTTTTCTCCAAGTTATTGAAAAAATGGAAATATAAATTGACCGTTTGAACAGGTATTTATTTTTCAGCGGGATTGTTGGGTTTGGTCGACTGGGGAAGTCAGGAAAGGAGGATGTAACTTTTTGGGGCGTGGAAATTAAAAGTGCACACATTAATGGCACCTATGGTGACATTCCTGTGTACACATTTTTCGGCTCGGTCACGAATCCTGTAGGAGCAAGCTTGCTCGCGATGGTCGTCAACGATAACGCGGGGTGTCTGATACCCCGCGGCGTTCCAGGGTTCATCGCGAGCAAGCTCGCTCCTACAGGGGGATTTGCAGAGAGATCAGGCCTTGGACTTGCTGATGATATTGCCTGCATGCAATCCGCATTCTTTCTGGGTCGCTTCTTCCCACCACCAGCGGCCTTCACGCTCGTGCTGGTTCGGCAGCACGGGGCGGGTGCACGGTTCGCAGCCGATGCTGATGAAACCGCGTTCGTGCAGGCTGTTGTACGGCAGTTCGAGCATGCGGATGTAGCCCCAGATTTCCTCGCTGGTCATCTGTGCCAGCGGGTTGAACTTGTACAGGGTGCGTTCCGGGGTGGAGAACGCGGTATCGACTTCCATCACCGCCACGGCGCTGCGCGTGCCGGGGCTCTGGTCGCGGCGCTGGCCGGTGGCCCAGGCCTTCACGCCAGACAGCTTGCGACGCAGCGGCTCGATCTTGCGGATGCCGCAGCACTCGCCATGGCCGTCCTTGTAGAAACTGAACAGGCCTTTTTCCTTCACGAACGGTTCCAGCCTGGTGTAGTCCGGTGACACCAGTTCGATGTCGATCTTGTAGTGCTCGCGCACCTGATCGATGAAGCGGTAGGTCTCGGGATGCAAGCGGCCGGTGTCGAGGCTGAACACCTTGACGTTCTTGTTCAGCTTCCAGGCCATGTCCACCAGCACCACGTCTTCGGCGCCGCTGAAAGATATCCACAGCTCATCGCCAAACTCGGCAAAGGCGAGTTTGAGGATGTCCTGGGCGGATTTATTGGCATAGGTCGTGGCGAGTTCCACGACGTCGAACGTTGGGCTCATCAGGGCGGCTTCCTACAGGTCGGTGGCGCTTGGCGCTCTATATGGGGCCGATGGTAACAAAAAGCGGCACTGGCCGGGGCGTCCTCTGCGTTGCGTGGTGGGGGAGTTATCGCTAGAGTTCGGGCTCGCTCGACTCAATAAACAATACCAATGGGAGTGTCTTGTGGAAATTGCCTGTCTGGATCTTGAAGGTGTGCTGGTCCCGGAAATCTGGATCGCCTTCGCGGAAAAAACCGGGATCGAATCCCTCAGGGCCACCACCCGGGACATTCCCGACTATGACGTGCTGATGAAGCAGCGTTTGCGGATTCTGGACGAACACGGCCTGAAGCTCGCCGACATCCAGGAAGTGATCGCGACGCTCAAGCCGCTGGACGGTGCCGTCGAGTTCGTCGATTGGCTGCGCGAGCGCTTCCAGGTGGTGATTCTGTCGGATACCTTCTACGAGTTCTCCCAGCCGCTGATGCGTCAGCTGGGCTTCCCGACCTTGCTCTGCCACCGTCTGATCACTGACGACAGCGGGCGCGTTACTGGCTATCAGTTGCGTCAGAAAGATCCCAAGCGTCAGTCGGTCTTGGCCTTCAAGAGCCTTTACTACCGGGTGATTGCGGCGGGTGATTCCTACAACGACACCACGATGCTGGGCGAAGCGGATGCCGGGATTCTGTTCCATGCGCCGGACAATGTGATCGCCGAATTCCCGCAGTTCCCGGCGGTGCACACGTTTGAAGAGTTGAAGCAGGAGTTCATCAAGGCTTCGAATCGGGCCTTGAGTCTGTAGTCGTCTGCTCGGACGCCTTCGCTGGCAAGCCAGCTCCTACAGGATCGTCGCAATCCTTGTAGGAGCCGGCTTGCTGGCGATGTTTTAAAGGCTTTGCAGGGTGTCGAGCAGCACCTTCACCTTGGTGATCGATTCCTGATACTCGGCCTGCCACTCGGAGTCCGCGACGATTCCGCCACCGCCCCAGCAACACACCTGCCCATCCTTGACCAGCAGGCTGCGGATGGCGATTGAGCTGTCCATCTCGCCGCGCACGTCCAGATACAGCAATGAACCGCAGTACAGTCCGCGTCGAGTGGGTTCCAGCTCGTCGATGATCTGCATCGAGCGAATTTTCGGCGCGCCGGTAATCGAGCCGCCCGGGAAGCTGCCGGCGATCAGGTCCAGCGCATCCCGATCAGCCGCCAGTTCGCCGGTCACGCTGCTCACCAGGTGATGCACATTCGGGTAGCTTTCCAGGCTGAACAACTCAGGCACGCGAACCGAGCCGGTGCGGCAGGTGCGGCCGAGGTCGTTGCGCAGCAGGTCGACAATCATCAGGTTTTCCGCGCGATCCTTGGGGCTGGCCAGCAGTTCGGCGGCGTTCGCCGCGTCTTCGCCTGGCGTGAGGCCCCGTGGGCGCGTGCCTTTGATCGGGCGGGTTTCAACCAGGCGCTCTGTGACTTTGACGAAGCGTTCCGGTGACAGGCTCAGCACCGCGCCGCCGTCGGGCAGGCTCTGGAAGCCGGAAAACGGAGTGGGGCACGCCTGTCGCAACGCGCAATACGCCGTCCATGGATCACCCTGGCAGGGCGCGCGGAAGCGTTGGGCGAAGTTGACCTGGTAGCAGTCACCGGCCTGGATGTATTGCTGGATGCGTTCGATCGCCTGGCGATACTGCCCGGCACTCAGATCTGCATTCATCGGCGCCTGCAACCTGAACGGCTCGCCCACGGCAACGGCTGGCTGGCTGAACAGCTGGATCAGGCGCTGACGTTCGCTGTCGGCCAGCGTCGGGTGGAACACCAGTTGGCTGGTGGCCTGCTGGTGATCGCTAATCAGCGCCCAGTCGTACAGGCCGAACCGCGCATCCGGCAAATGCAGGTCATCCAGGGCCCGGCTCGGCAGGTTTTCCAGGTGGCGGCCGAAATCGTAGCTCAGGTAGCCGATCAGGCCACCGGCGAACGGCAGGTCATTGGGTAGTGTCGCTTCGCCCAGGCGCGTCAGATTGTCCCGCAGGCGTTGCAGGAAATCGCTGCCACGTTCGTCAGGCGCGACCGCCAGTTGTTCCAGCGGCCAGGCGCTGAGCAGGTCAAAGCGCCCGCGCTCGGCACTCGGGCGGCCGCTGTCGAGCAGCACGGCACCGGGGGCATGACGAATGGCCGCAAAGTAGTCGGCGGGATTGGCGCGATAGGGCAGCGGGTGTACGGAACAGGTCAGCATGGGCGAGGGAGATCAGCCATCGAGGCGGGGTGGCGATTGTAGTCCTCTCGGGGAATTGCTCCTAGAGGGATGTCGGGTACATGTAGGAGCGAGCTTGCTCGCGATGAACCTGAGAGCAACGCGTACATCCAGGAAGCACGCGTTATCGTTGACGTCCATCGCGAGCAAGCTCGCTCCTACAAGGAGGAACTCAGCCCTCGACCGGCGGAATATGCCCAAACATCTCCTGCACGAACGCTACCCGCTCTTCGACGGTTTCGGTCACACCCCGGGCCTTCAACTCTTCCAGCCGCGCCTCGACCGCGTGGGTGCGCAACGTCAGGCCGCAATCATTGGCAATCTGGATGTTCAGCCCCGGCCGGGCGTTGAGCTCGAGGATCAGCGGGCCTTTCTCCTGGTCCAGCACCATGTCGACACCGATGTAACCCAGCCCGCACAGCTCATAGCAGCCTGCGGCGAGTTTCATGAAGCCGTCCCAGTAGGGCAGTTGCACGCCGTCAACCGCGTTGGTGGTGTCCGGGTGCTTGGCGATGATGTTGTTCAGCCAGGTGCCGCGCAGGGTCAGGCCGGTGGCCAGGTCGACACCGACGCCGATGGCGCCCTGGTGCAGGTTGGCCTTGCCGCCCGACTGGCGGGTGGGCAAGCGCAGCATGGCCATCACCGGGTAGCCCATCAGCACGATGATGCGGATGTCCGGCACGCCTTCATAGCTGATGCTCTTGAAGATCTGGTCCGGAATCACCCGGTATTCGATCAGTGCCCGGTCGCGATGCCCGCCAAGGGAGTACAGCCCGGTCAGGATGCTCGAGACATGGTGCTCGATCTCTTCGTGGCTGATGATCTTGCCGGACACCGTGCGATAACGGCCCTCGAAGCGGTCGGCGATGACGATGATGCCGTCGCCGCCCGCGCCCTGGGCCGGCTTGATCACGAAATCGTTGCGCCCGTCGATGATCTCGTCGAGCTTGTCGATTTCCTTCTCGGTGGAGATCACCCCGTACAGCTGCGGCACGTGGATGCCGGCGGCAATCGCCCGTTCCTTGGTGATGATCTTGTCATCGACGATCGGGTACAGGCTGCGCTTGTTGTACTTGAGCACGTAGTCCGCGTTACGCCGGTTGATGCCCATGATGCCCCGGGCTTCCAGGGCTTTCCAGGTCTTCCAGAAGCCGAACATCAGGCGTCAGCCTTCTTCAGGAAGGCCTTGAAGCGCACCAGCTCGGTCAGGCGGTAGCCGCGATAGCGACCCATGGCCAGCATGAAGCCCACCAGGATCAGCAGGATCGCCGGGAAGGTGAATACGAAGTACACCAGTTCCGGCACGCTCATGATCAGGTGCGCCAGGGAGGCCGCGAACAGGGTGCCGATCGCCACTTTCATGGCATGGCTGGCGCCGCGTTCTTCCCAGGTGATCGACAGGCGTTCGATGGTCATGGTCAGGATCACCATCGGGAACAACGCCACCGACAGTCCGCGCTCCAGGCCGAGCTTGTGGCTGAACAGGCTGATGGCCGCGATCAACACCACCACGAACGTCAGTACCACCGACAGCCTCGGCAGCATTTGCAGCTTCAGGTGTTCAAGGTAGGAGCGCAGCGACAGCCCCAGCGCCGTGATGATGGTAAACAGAACGATGCCGAAGCCGAGCTGGGTTTCGCGGAAGGCCAGGGCGATCAGTACCGGGGTAAAGGTGCCGAGGGTCTGCAGGCCGATCAGGTTGCGCAGGATCAGGATCACCAGCACGCCGATCGGGATCATCACCATGATCATGAAGGTCTGCTGGGTTTGCAGCGGCAGGCCGTACAGCGAGTATTCGAGGAAGTTGGCGTCGGTATTTTCGTCGGTCAGCTTGGCCAGGCGAATGGCGTTCATTTCGCTGTTGTTCATGCTGAAGGTCACAGTGGCCTTCTTGCCGCCGTCGACGGTGATCAGGTTTTCGTCGCCGGTCCACCACAGCAGGCGGTCGGTCGGCAGGCCCTGTTCGCCGGTTTCCGGGTTGAAGTACAGCCAGTCGGTGCCGTTGAAGCTGCGCAGCCAGAGTTCCGGGGTTTGCGGCTGGTCGGCCACCAGGCGAATGGTATGGACCTTTTCCACCGGCACGTGGGCGATGGACAGCAGCAGTTCGACGATCTTCGCCTTGTGCGCCGGTGTCGGGTCGCCGGCCAGGAGCATCTTGGCATTGTCGTCGTTGCTGTTGTTGACCCGCTTGATCGCTTCGCTGATGAAGGTCTCGACGTCGGCCGAGTGCTGGCGAATCGGCGCCAGCAGCGCTTCGGCGGCGAGTTTCTCAGGGCCTTCCAGGGCAATGCTGTCGCGGAAGGTCGGCCCCTTGATCTTGGCTTTTTCCGCGGTGTAGCGCTTGGTCAGCACCAGGCGGTAATAAAGGGTCTGGTTGCCTTTGGCCCGGCGCGCCGACCAGGTGACCTTGCGGTTGCCGTCGACCCGGTTCACGGCCACGCCGTAGTTATTGGAGATGAAGCTTTCGTTGAGGCTCACGTAATCGCGGCTCAGCGGCGGCACGAACATCTGGATCTTGACCGGGTCCTTGGCACTGGCGACGAACTCGACCTTGGCGTCGATGTTCCACAAGTCGTCGGTGGCGTCTTCGGTCACGGGAATGCCGAGTACGAAAATCTGGTAGGCCGTGACTGAAATGCCCAACACCACCAGGATGGCGATCAGCATTTTCAGATGAAGGGTAAGAGAGCGCATTTGAATTACTCGGCGGTATGAGCGTCGGTGGCGCAGGCGGGTTTGCCGGCAGCGTATTTAAGACTGGGGTCGACCAGCGCATCGAAGCGTTTGAGCGCTTCGGAGCCGATCAGGAGCGGGTATTGGAACGCGCTTCGGTCGGTCAGGTTCACTTCTATGCTGCGTAAAGCTGAACCCATGCAGATATCCAGCTCGATCACCGGACGGGCGGTGTACTTCTTGCCCTCTTCCGGATCGTAGTCACCAGCCCGGCGCTTGATCTTGCTGACACGGGCCAGCGGTCGTTCGATCGGGTGCGAATGGGCGGCGTCGATGGCCAGGTAGAAACGTACCCAGGACTCGCCATTGCGTTTGAAACGCTTGATGTCGCGGGCACTCAGGGACGCGGTTTTCGCGCCGGTATCGAGTTTGGCAGCCACTTCCAGGTCGATACCGCCCAGGGATGCGTATTCGTTGAGGCCATAGACGGTCTTTTCCCCCGCCACGGCAAAACCGGGCAGGCAAAGACAATAAAGGAGTGTGGAGAAGGGCTTGAGTCTCATAAATCCTGGTGCGCAGCGGTGCGTATTTCGGTTCAAGGCCCTGGCATCACTGCGCAAGCTCCCTCGTAGGCCTATCAGCTATTCATGACAAGCCGTGCAGATGTGACAGACAAATGCGGGCGGCATTCTAGCACGGTGGGTTTATGGCGCCACCGGTGGGGGGCGGCTATAAACAGAGGGCCCTGTTTGGTTATGGCGCAGTCGGTTATTAGACGATTGTCGACAATATCGAATTATCCTTTGACTGACGCGCCTGTTTTGGTTAGTTTTTGCGGCACTGGCTTTCAAGGTGTCGACAATATGTTGGATCAACTGGATCCCCCGCTCATCGTTCAGGACGACTCGGAAACGCTTTCCGAGAACGTCTTCCGGCGTATTCAGGCGGCCATCGTCAAGGGCGATATTGCCCCCGGCAGCAAGATCTCCGAGCCGGAGCTGGCCCGGACCTACGGCATCAGCCGCGGCCCGCTGCGCGAGGCCATCCACCGTCTGGAAGGCCAGCGCCTGCTGGTGCGCGTGCCGCACGTCGGGGCGCGGGTGGTGTCGCTCGATCATGCCGAGTTGATCGAGCTCTACGAAATCCGCGAATCCCTTGAAGGCATGGCCTGTCGTCTGGCCGCCGAGCGCATGAGCGTCGAAGAAATCGACGAACTGCGTCGCGTCCTCGAAACCCACGAGCGCGACGAGGCCTTCCAGGCCGGTCGCGGCTATTACCAGCAGGAAGGCGATTTCGACTTCCACTACCGGATTATCCAGGGCAGCGGTAACCGCACCCTGACGCAAATGCTCTGCGGCGAGCTTTATCAACTGGTGCGCATGTACCGCATGAAGTTTTCCAGCACGCCCAATCGCCCACACCAGGCGTTCGCCGAGCACCACCGAATTCTCGATGCCATCGCCGACCGTGACGGTGAACTGGCCGAGTTGTTGATGCGCCGTCACATCGGCGCCTCCAAACGCAACATCGCCCGTCATTACCAGGACGGCGCCAACCCGACAGCCAAACGAGGTGAGTCATGAGTTTGAACAAGAGCACTCCAGGCCAGCGTTTCCGCGATGCGGTCGCCAGCGAGCATCCACTGCAAGTGGTCGGCGCGATCAACGCCAACCACGCGCTGCTGGCCAAGCGCGCCGGTTTCAAGGCGATCTACCTGTCCGGTGGCGGGGTGGCTGCTGGCTCCCTCGGCCTGCCGGACCTGGGCATCACCGGCCTGGATGACGTGCTGACCGACGTGCGCCGTATCACCGACGTTTGCGACCTGCCGCTGCTGGTGGACGTGGACACCGGTTTCGGTTCCTCGGCCTTCAACGTGGCCCGTACCGTGAAGTCGATGATCAAGTTCGGCGCGGCGGCGATTCACATCGAAGACCAGGTTGGCGCCAAGCGTTGCGGTCACCGTCCTAATAAAGAGATCGTGACCCAGCAGGAAATGGTCGATCGCATCAAGGCGGCGGTCGATGCCCGTACCGATGACAGCTTCGTGATCATGGCCCGTACAGACGCCCTGGCGGTGGAAGGCCTGGAATCTGCTCTGGATCGCGCCGCTGCGTGCATCGAAGCTGGCGCCGACATGATTTTCCCGGAAGCCATCACCGAACTGGACATGTACAAGTTGTTCGCCAACCGTGTGAAAGCGCCGATCCTGGCCAACATCACTGAATTCGGCGCGACGCCGCTGTACACCACCGAGCAGCTTGCTGGAGCGGATGTATCGCTGGTGCTGTACCCGCTGTCGGCCTTCCGCGCCATGAACAAGGCCGCGGAAAACGTCTACACCGCGCTACGCCGCGATGGCACGCAGGCGAATGTCATCGACACCATGCAGACCCGCATGGAGCTTTACGATCGCATCGACTACCACACCTTCGAGCAGAAGCTCGATGCGTTGTTTGCTGCGAAGAAATGAAGATCAAAAGATCGCAGCCTTCGGCAGCTCCTACACCGACCGCTTTGCCCTGTAGGAGCTGTCGAGTGAAACGAGGCTGCGATCTTTTCGGCAACACCCAAAAGACCTGATGAATCACAATTTGCCGATTCCCTGACAAATTCAAAAATATTGGAGGCAGAAATGGCCGAAGCAAAAGTACTCAGTGGCGCCGGGCTCCGTGGCCAGGTAGCCGGGCAAACCGCACTGTCCACCGTGGGCCAGTCGGGTGCCGGTCTGACCTATCGTGGTTATGACGTTCGTGAACTGGCGGCTGACGCGCAGTTCGAAGAAGTCGCCTACCTGCTGCTGTACGGCGAATTGCCGAGCAAGGCGCAACTGAACGCCTACATCACCAAGCTGAGCAAGCTGCGTGACCTGCCGCAAGCGCTGAAAGAAGTGCTGGAACGCATCCCCGCCGACGCCCACCCGATGGACGTGATGCGCACCGGCTGCTCGTTCCTGGGCAACCTGGAGCCGGAGAACGACTTCTCCGAGCAGCACGACAAGACTGACCGCCTGCTGGCTGCGTTCCCGGCGATCATGACCTACTGGTACCGCTTCAGCCACGAAGGCAAGCGCATCGAATGCGTGAGCGACGAGCAGTCCATCGGTGGCCACTTCCTGCACCTGCTGCACGGCAAGAAGCCGAGCGAGCTGCACGTCAAGGTGATGAACGTTTCGCTGATCCTCTACGCGGAGCACGAATTCAACGCCTCGACCTTCACTGCCCGTGTTTGCGCGTCGACCCTGTCTGACTTGTACTCGTGCATCACCGCGGCCATCGGCTCGCTGCGTGGCCCGTTGCACGGCGGCGCCAACGAAGCAGCGATGGAAATGATCGAGCGCTTCTCGTCGCCGGAAGACGCGATCAAGGGCACCCTCGGCATGCTCGAGCGCAAGGACAAGATCATGGGCTTCGGTCACGCGATCTATAAGGACAATGATCCGCGTAACGAAGTGATCAAGGCCTGGTCGAAAAAACTCGCCGACGAAGTGGGCGACACGGTGTTGTTCCCGGTTTCCGAAGCCATCGACAAGACCATGTGGGAGCAGAAGAAACTGTTCCCGAACGCCGACTTCTACCATGCCTCGGCGTACCACTTCATGGGCATCCCGACCAAGTTGTTCACACCGATCTTCGTCTGCTCGCGCCTGACCGGCTGGGCGGCCCACGTGTACGAACAACGTGCCAACAACCGCATCATCCGCCCGAGCGCCGAGTACACCGGCGTCGAACAGCGCAAGTTCGTGCCAATCGAACAACGCTGAATGGTGGGAATGCCTGCCCAGGTCACTGAATGAACCGGTGACCCTGTAGGAGCTGGCTTGCCAGCGAAGGCGGTTTGTCATTCAACATTGTTGTTGCTGACCCACCGCATTCGCCGGCAAGCCGGCTCCTACAGAGGTCTGTGTTCAATTCGGGAGCTGTGCCAGGCCCCACCCTTTGTAACTACCGTGACCCGAGTCCTGACGATGAACACTGAATTCCGTAAAACGCTGCCCGGCAGCCACCTGGATTACTTCGACGTCCGCGCGGCGGTCGAGGCCATCCAGCCCGGCGCCTATGACACCCTGCCGTACACCTCCCGCGTGCTGGCGGAAAACCTGGTGCGTCGCTGCGACCCGGCCACGCTGACCGAATCCCTCAAGCAATTCATCGAACGCAAGCGCGACCTCGACTTCCCGTGGTTCCCGGCCCGTGTGGTGTGCCACGACATTCTCGGCCAGACCGCACTGGTCGACCTCGCCGGCCTGCGTGACGCCATCGCCCTGCAAGGCGGCGATCCAGCGCAAGTGAACCCGGTGGTACCGACGCAACTGATCGTCGACCACTCCCTGGCCGTCGAGCGCGGTGGTTTCGATCCGGAGGCGTTCGAGAAGAACCGCGCCATCGAAGACCGTCGCAACGAAGACCGTTTCCACTTCATCAACTGGACCAAGAAGGCGTTCAAGAACGTCGACGTGATCCCGCCAGGCAACGGCATCATGCACCAGATCAACCTGGAGAAAATGTCTCCGGTGATCCAGGTGCGTGACGGCGTAGCCTTCCCTGACACCTGCGTCGGCACCGACAGCCACACCCCGCACGTCGATGCGCTGGGCGTGATCGCCATCGGCGTTGGCGGCCTGGAAGCCGAAAGCGTGATGCTGGGCCGCGCCTCCTGGATGCGCCTGCCGGAAAGCGTTGGCGTTGAACTGACTGGCAAGCTGCAACCGGGCATCACCGCCACCGACATGGTGCTGGCGCTGACCGAGTTCCTGCGCAAGCAGAAAGTCGTGGGTGCATGGCTGGAGTTCTTCGGTGAAGGCGCCGCGGCGCTGACCCTGGGCGACCGCGCAACCATCTCCAACATGGCTCCGGAATACGGCGCCACCGCGGCGATGTTCTACATCGACCAGCAGACCATCGACTACCTCAAGCTCACCGGTCGTGAAGACGAGCAGGTGCAGTTGGTCGAGAACTACGCCAAGACCACCGGCCTGTGGGCTGACAGCCTCAAAGGCGCGCAATACGAGCGCGGCCTGACCTTCGACCTGTCTTCGGTAGTGCGCAACATGGCCGGCCCGAGCAACCCGCACGCCCGTGTCGCGGTATCGGACCTGGCTGCCAAAGGCATCTCCGGTCAGTGGGACGATGTGCCGGGGCAAATGCCGGACGGCGCGGTGATCATCGCCGCCATCACCAGCTGCACCAACACCAGCAACCCGCGCAACGTGATCGCCGCCGGCCTGCTGGCACGCAACGCCAACAAGCTCGGCCTGACCCGCAAGCCTTGGGTCAAGTCGTCCCTGGCACCGGGCTCGAAAACCGTCGCCCTGTACCTCGACGAAGCCGGCCTGACCGATGAGCTGGAACAGCTCGGTTTCGGCGTCGTGGCCTTCGCCTGCACCACCTGCAACGGCATGTCCGGTGCGCTGGACCCAGTGATCCAGCAAGAGATCATCGACCGTGACCTGTACGCCACGGCTGTGTTGTCCGGCAACCGTAACTTCGACGGCCGGATCCACCCGTACGCCAAGCAGGCTTTCCTCGCTTCGCCGCCGCTGGTCGTCGCTTACGCGATCGCCGGTACCATCCGTTTCGATATCGAGAAGGATGTGCTGGGCGTCGTCGACGGCAAGGAAATCCGCCTGAAAGACATCTGGCCGAGCGACGAAGAAATCGACGCCGTAGTGAAAGCCTCGGTGAAGCCGGAGCAGTTCCGCCAGGTCTACATCCCGATGTTCGCCATTCACGAAGACACCGGCCCGAAAGTCGCGCCGCTGTACGACTGGCGCGAGATGAGCACCTACATCCGCCGTCCGCCTTACTGGGAAGGCGCACTGGCCGGCGCGCGTCCGCTCAAGGGCATGCGTCCGCTGGCGGTACTGCCGGACAACATCACCACCGACCACCTGTCGCCATCCAACGCGATCATGCTCGACAGCGCCGCCGGCGAATACCTGGCGAAAATGGGCCTGCCGGAGGAGGACTTCAACTCCTACGCGACTCATAGGGGCGACCATTTGACTGCGCAGCGCGCAACCTTCGCCAACCCGAAACTGTTCAACGAAATGGTTCTGGAAAACGGCAAGGTCAAGCAGGGCTCCCTCGCTCGCGTCGAGCCGGAAGGCAAAGTGATGCGCATGTGGGAAGCCATCGAGACCTACATGGATCGCAAGCAGCCGCTGATCATCATCGCCGGCGCCGACTACGGTCAGGGTTCGTCCCGCGACTGGGCAGCGAAGGGCGTACGTCTGGCCGGTGTCGAAGCGATTGCCGCCGAAGGTTTCGAGCGTATCCACCGCACCAACCTGGTGGGCATGGGCGTGTTGCCGCTGGAGTTCAAGCCGGGCACCAACCGTCACACCCTGGCCATCGACGGCAGCGAAACCTACGACGTGATCGGCGACCGCACCCCGCGTGCCGAGCTGACCCTGGTGATCCATCGCAAGAACGGCGAGCGCGTCGATGTGCCGGTGACCTGCCGCCTCGACACCGCTGAAGAAGTGTCGATCTACGAGGCTGGCGGCGTGTTGCAACGCTTCGCCCAGGACTTCCTCGAAGAATCGGCGGTAGCCGTCTAACACACGCAGCACAGACACGGGACCTTGAGTCCCGTGTCTGCTTTCAGATCAGGAGTAACGAGCACCATGGCTCACGCAGCTCAGATTAAAATTCCAGCCACCTACATGCGTGGCGGCACCAGCAAAGGCGTGTTCTTCAGCCTGAAGGACTTGCCCGAGGCCGCACAGGTTCCAGGCCCGGCCCGCGATGCCTTGTTGCTGCGCGTGATCGGCAGCCCCGATCCGTACGACAAGCAGATCGACGGCATGGGCGGCGCGACGTCCAGCACCAGCAAGACCGTGATCCTGTCGAAAAGCATCAAGGCCGATCACGACGTCGATTACCTGTTCGGTCAGGTGTCGATCGACAAGCCGTTCGTCGACTGGAGCGGCAACTGCGGCAACCTGACCGCGGCGGTCGGTTCGTTCGCCATCAGCAACGGCCTGGTGGACGCCAGCCGCATCCCGCACAACGGCATTGCCGTGGTGCGCGTGTGGCAGGCCAACATCGGCAAGACCATCATCGCCCACGTGCCGATCACCAACGGCGAAGTGCAGGAAACCGGCGATTTCGAACTCGACGGCGTGACCTTTCCGGCGGCGGAAGTGCAGGTCGAATTCCTCGACCCGGCAGCGGAAGAAGAGGGCGGTGGCGGTTCGATGTTCCCTACCGGCAACCTGGTCGATGACCTGGAAGTGCCGGGCGTCGGGACCTTCAAGGCAACCATGATCAACGCCGGTATCCCGACCATCTTCGTCAATGCCGAAGACATCGGCTACAAGGGCACCGAATTGCAAGGCGCGATCAACGGCGATCCGAAAGCGTTGCTGATGTTCGAAACCATCCGTGCCTACGGGGCACTGCGCATGGGCCTGATATCCAACGTCGACGAAGCAGCCAAGCGCCAGCACACGCCGAAAGTGGCGTTCGTGGCCAAGCCGGCGGAGTACGTGTCGTCCAGCGGCAAGACGGTTGCGGCGGGGGATGTCGACCTGCTGGTACGCGCACTGTCCATGGGCAAGCTGCACCACGCGATGATGGGCACGGCGGCAGTGGCGATCGGCACGGCAGCAGCGATTTCCGGCACCCTGGTCAACCTCGCGGCGGGCGGCGTCGAACGCAACGCGGTGCGCTTCGGTCATCCGTCGGGCACCTTGCGCGTTGGCGCCGAAGCCAGCCAGGTCAACGGCGAATGGACCGTGAACAAGGCCATCATGAGCCGCAGTGCACGGGTGTTGATGGAAGGTTACGTCCGCGTGCCGGGCGATTCGTTCTAACGACGCACCCCCTGTAGGAGCTGGCTTGCCAGCGAAGAGGCCGTCAAATTCAACATCATTGTTATCTGTGACACCGCTTTCGCTGGCAAGCCAGCTCCTACAAGGTGAATCGAACATGAGCGCCAACGTTGACCTCAACAACCGCCCCGACTACGACCAGGTCCTGCAGGACATTGCCGATTACGTACTGAACTACAAGATCGACTCCCTGGAAGCCCTCGACACTGCCCGCAACTGCCTGATGGACACCCTCGGCTGCGGCCTCCTGGCCTTGCGTTTTCCCGAGTGCACCAAGCACCTGGGGCCTATGGTCGAAGGTACCGTCGTGCCGTTCGGCGCCCGCGTGCCTGGCACCAGTTACCGACTCGACCCGGTCAAGGCCGCGTGGGACATCGGCTGCATCGTGCGTTGGCTCGACTACAACGACACCTGGCTCGCCGCCGAATGGGGTCATCCGTCGGATAACCTCGGTGGCATCCTCGCCGTGGCTGACCATCTGTCGCAAAAGCGCCTGGCCAATGGCGAAGCGCCGCTGACCGTGCGCACGGTGCTTGAAGCGATGATCATGGCCCATGAGATCCAGGGCGTGATCGCGTTGGAAAACTCGTTCAACCGTGTCGGCCTCGATCACGTCATTCTGGTGAAAGTCGCTTCCACCGCCGTCACCGCCAAGCTCATGGGCGCCAACCGCGAGCAGTTGCTCTCGGCGTTGTCCCATGCGTTCGCTGACGGCCAGGCTTTGCGAACCTATCGCCATGCACCGAATGCCGGCTCGCGAAAATCCTGGGCGGCGGGGGATGCCTCCAGCCGAGGTGTGCGCCTGGCGGACATCGCCCTGCGTGGCGAGATGGGCATTCCAGGCGTGTTGAGTGCCAAACAATGGGGTTTTTACGACGTGCTGTTCAGTCACACCAACAACGACCTGGCGCTCAAGCCGCAAGACCAGCGTGGTTTCAGCTTCTCGCGGCCATACGGCAGTCATGTGATGGAAAACGTGCTGTTCAAGATCAGTTTTCCCGCCGAGTTCCACGCACAGACGGCCTGTGAGGCTGCGGTGACCCTGCACCCGCTAGTGCGCAATCGCCTGCATGAAATCGACAGGATCGTCATCACCACCCAACAATCGGCGATCCGCATCATTTCCAAGGTCGGCCCGCTGGCCAATGCCGCTGACCGCGATCACTGCATCCAGTACATGACCGCGGTGCCACTGGCGTTCGGCAACCTGGTCGCCGAGTACTACGAAGATGATTTTCACAAGGCGCATCCGATCATCGATGTGCTGCGCGACAAGATGGTCATTGTCGAAGATCCGCGCTTCACCCGCGAATACCTGGAGGCCGACAAGCGCTCGATCGCCAATGCCGTCCAGGTGTTTTTCAAGGATGGGTCCAGCACCGAGAACGTGGTGGTGGAGTATCCGATCGGTCATCGTCGGCGGCGTGCCGAGGGCATTCCATTGTTGGAGGACAAGTTCAGGGCGAACCTGCTGACACGATTCACCGGGCAGCGCAGCGAGGAGATTTTTGCGTTGTGCAAGGATCAGCAGAGGCTTGAGGCGACACCGGTTAACCGGTTTGTAGACTTGTTTGTTATCTAGGAGACCGCGTCATCGTTCAATCGCCAGCAGGCTGGCTCCCACAATTGATCTGTGTTCACCGCAGATCAACTGTGGGAGCCAGCCTGCTGGCGATGAGGCCAGAACAGGCAAAAGAGAACTACTTGAAGCGCCGCTCCACACCTTTCTCCACAAGAATCTTCGCGGAGATCTCTTCCACGGAAAAATGCGTGGAGTTGATGTTCGGAATATTCTCGCGGCGGAACAGGTTTTCCACCTCGCGGACTTCGAATTCGCACTGGGCGTAACTTGAATAGCGGCTGTTGGGTTTGCGCTCGTTGCGGATCGCGGTGAGGCGGTCCGGGTCGATGGTCAGGCCAAACAGCTTGTGCTGGTGGGCACGCAGGGCGCTGGGCAGTTGCAGGCGCTCCATGTCGTCTTCGGTCAGCGGGTAGTTGGCCGCGCGGATGCCGAATTGCATGGCCATGTACAGGCAGGTCGGGGTCTTGCCGCAGCGCGATACGCCGACCAGGATCAGGTCGGCCTTGTCGTAGTAATGCGTGCGGGCACCGTCGTCGTTGTCGAGGGCGAAGTTCACCGCCTCGATACGCTCCATGTAATTGGTGTTGGCACCGATGGAGTGGGATTTGCCCACGGTATAGGAAGAATGCTCGGTCAGTTCCTGTTCAAGGGGCGCCAGGAAGGTCGAGAAAATGTCGATCATGAAACCATTGGAAGTCGCGAGGATCTCACGGATGTCCTGATTGACGATGGTATCGAAGATAATCGGACGGAAGCCGTCGGTTTCGGCGGCTTTGTTGATTTGTTGTACCATGGCCCGCGCTTTGTCCACGTTGTCGATGTACGGCCGCGTGACTTTGCTGAAGGTAATGTTTTCGAACTGCGCCAAAAGGCTTTGGCCGAGGGTTTCGGCGGTAATGCCCGTGCCATCGGAGATAAAGAAAGCAGATCGTTTCATTTGCACCTTGGGCCTTAAGCTAGTGACGAATCTTGGATATGATAGGCGCGATTTGCCGGCCGCCAATGGCCCGCATTCTCACTTATTTTCCAGGTCCAGGCCATACAACTGGCAAACGCTCCTTTGAGCCGCCGGTTTCTGAGCTTTTCCAACACAGTTAGTGGAGAGATCACCTTGGTAGAGTACGTAGTTTCCCTCGACAAGCTCGGCAAAGACGACGTTGAGCACGTGGGGGGCAAGAACGCATCCCTGGGCGAGATGATCAGCAATCTTGCGGGTGCCGGTGTATCGGTGCCCGGTGGCTTCGCCACGACCGCTCAGGCATATCGTGATTTCCTCGAACTGAGCGGCCTGAACGATCAGATCCATGCCGCCCTCGACGCCCTGGACGTCGACGATGTCAATGCCTTGGCCAAGACCGGTGCCCAGATCCGCCAATGGATCATGGAAGCCGAGTTCCCGGAAAAACTGAATGCCGAAATCCGCACCGCGTTCGCCACGCTGTCCGCCGGCAACCCTGACATGGCCGTGGCCGTGCGCTCTTCCGCTACCGCCGAAGACCTGCCGGATGCTTCCTTCGCCGGCCAGCAGGAAACCTTCCTGAACATCCGTGGCGTCGAAAACGTCATTCGCGCCGCCAAAGAGGTGTTCGCTTCCCTGTTCAACGACCGCGCCATTTCCTACCGCGTGCACCAGGGCTTCGACCACAAGCTGGTCGCCCTGTCGGCCGGTGTGCAGCGCATGGTCCGCTCCGAAACCGGCACTGCCGGTGTGATGTTCACCCTCGACACCGAGTCGGGTTTCCGTGACGTGGTGTTCATTACCGGCGCCTACGGCCTGGGTGAAACCGTCGTACAAGGCGCGGTGAACCCGGATGAGTTCTACGTCCACAAAGGCACGCTGGCCGCCGGTCGCCCTGCGATCCTGCGCCGCAACCTGGGCAGCAAAGCCATCAAGATGATCTACGGCGACGAAGCCAAGGCCGGTCGTTCGGTCAAGACCGTCGACGTCGACAAGGCCGAACGCGCGCGTTTCTGCCTGACCGACGCCGAAGTCAGCGAGTTGGCCAAGCAGGCGATGATCATCGAGAAGCACTACAAGTGCCCGATGGACATCGAATGGGCCAAGGACGGTGACGACGGCAAGCTGTACATCGTGCAGGCCCGTCCGGAAACCGTGAAGAGCCGCACCCAGGCCAACGTCATGGAACGTTACCTGTTGAAAGAGACCGGCACCGTGCTGGTCGAAGGCCGTGCCATTGGCCAGCGCATCGGCGCCGGCAAGGTCCGCATCATCAAGGACGTGTCCGAGATGGACAAGGTCCAGCCAGGCGACGTACTGGTGTCCGACATGACCGACCCGGACTGGGAACCGGTCATGAAGCGCGCCAGCGCCATCGTCACCAACCGTGGCGGCCGTACCTGCCACGCGGCGATCATCGCCCGTGAGCTGGGCATCCCGGCCGTGGTCGGTTGCGGCAACGCCACCCAGCTGTTGAAAGACGGCCAGGGCGTGACCGTTTCCTGCGCTGAAGGCGACACAGGTTTCATCTTCGAAGGCGAACTGGGCTTCGACATCAAGAAGAACTCCGTGGACGCCATGCCGGACCTGCCGTTCAAGATCATGATGAACGTCGGCAACCCGGACCGCGCCTTCGACTTCGCCCAGCTGCCGAACGCCGGTGTGGGCCTGGCCCGCCTGGAATTCATCATCAACCGCATGATTGGTGTGCACCCCAAAGCGCTGTTGAACTACGACGGTCTGCCGCAGGACATCAAGGAAAGCGTCGACAAGCGCATCGCCGGTTACAACGATCCGGTCGACTTCTACGTCGACAAGCTGGTCGAGGGCATCAGCACCCTGGCTGCAGCGTTCACGCCGAAAAAGGTCATCGTGCGCCTGTCGGACTTCAAGTCCAACGAATACGCCAACCTGATCGGCGGCAAGCTCTACGAGCCGGAAGAAGAAAACCCGATGCTGGGCTTCCGCGGCGCTTCGCGTTACATCAGCGAATCGTTCCGTGACTGCTTCGAACTCGAGTGCCGTGCCCTCAAGCGCGTGCGCAACGAGATGGGCCTGACCAACGTCGAAATCATGGTGCCGTTCGTCCGTACCCTGGGCGAAGCCAGCCAGGTGATCGATCTGCTGGCCGAAAACGGCCTGGCCCGTGGCGACAACGGTCTGCGCATCATCATGATGTGCGAACTGCCGTCCAACGCGATCCTGGCGGAAGAGTTCCTCGAGTTCTTCGACGGCTTCTCCATCGGCTCCAACGACCTGACCCAGCTGACACTGGGCCTGGACCGTGACTCCGGGATCATCGCGCACCTGTTCGATGAGCGTAACCCGGCGGTCAAGAAGCTGCTGGCCAACGCCATTGCCGCCTGCAACAAGGCTGGCAAGTACATCGGCATCTGCGGCCAGGGTCCTTCGGACCACCCGGACCTGGCCAAGTGGCTGATGGAGCAGGGCATCGAAAGCGTTTCGTTGAACCCCGATTCCGTACTGGAAACCTGGTTCTTCCTGGCTGAGGGTCAGGCGCAGGCCTGATCCGGTGTGAACGGGCCGCTCTCTCTGTAGGAGCGAGCTCGCTCGCGATGGACGTCAACGATGACGCGTTTATCCTGGATAAACGCGTTGTCCTGAAGTTCTTCGCGAGCAAGCTCGCTCCTACAGGGGGGGGCGGTCTGTTTTGAGATTTCAAGTAGGGCGGGCTCCTCCGGATGCCGCCCTTTTTTGTGCAAGAGATTATGCAAAGCAGCAGCAACCTGTTTCCTGTCGCCCTGATCAGCGCCGAGCGGCGCGGCGATCTGAGCGAAGATGTCTACCGGCTGAAACCCGGTAACAGCCCCGACGGCACCGTAGAGCTGGCGGTGACGCGCCTCGGCATGGCTGATGAACCGGCGTCCCGTGGCGTGCCGGTGATCCTGTTGCACGGCAGTTTTTCCAATCGACGTTTCTGGTTCTCCCCCAAGGGGCTGGGCCTGGGCGCCTATCTGACGCGCCTGGGGTTCGATGTCTGGATCGCGGAAATGCGCGGTCACGGCCTGTCCCAGCGCAACCAGAACTATCGCAAGAACCGTGTTGCCGACTACGCGCGATACGATCTGCCCGCCATTGGCGCCTTCGTGCGCGAGCAGAGCGGCCAGGTCCCGCACTGGATCGGCCATTCGCTGGGCGGCATTACCCTGGCGGCCGCGCTGGGGGGTGAATACATTGGCGAACCCGTGGTCGCTTCCGCGGCGTTTTTTGGCACGCAAGTCAGCCGCACCTACTGGCCGCTGAAGATTCCACCGGTGGAATGGAGCGGTCGTTTCATCCTCAAGCGCTTTGCCCAGCTGTCCGGTTCACGGCTCAAGCGTGGCCCGGAGGACGAGCCGATCGGCCTGGCCCTGGAAAGCATGCGCTGGTACGGTCTGTTCGGGCGCTTTGGCGACGCCGACAAGGACTGGTGGGCGGGGCTGGCCGAGGTCAAGGTGCCAGTGCTGGCGGTGAGTGCCGCCGGCGATCATCAGGACCCGGCCTGGGCGTGTCGCAAGTTGTTTGATCAGTTGGGTTCCGAGCACAAGCAATTTATCAACCTGGGACGCGAGCAGGGTTTTGCCGATAATTTCGGTCATGTGGAAATGTTGGTCAGCAAGGCCGCCCAGGCTGAAGTCTGGCCCCTGGTAGCGCGCTGGTTGACGGATCAGCACAGGCCATTGCTCGGTGATCAAGCGGATTTGGCCGCGGCGATCTAAGCTGGACGCTCTATCAAGGGCATTTCGCTCTGGTCGGCATGCGGCTAAGATATGACGCATTGAGCTGTTCCGGTCATTTTCCGTGACTGAATCAGTAGTGATGTTCGTGCTTTCTTCCTCATTACAGGAGTTTCTCGATGAACCATTACCTCACGCCTGACCTGTGCGACGCCTATCCGGAGCTGGTGCAGGTGTTGGAACCGATGTTCAGCAATTTCGGTGGCCGGGATTCCTTCGGCGGCGAGATCGTGACCATCAAGTGCTTCGAAGACAACTCGCTGGTCAAGGAACAAGCCGAACTCAAGGGTAATGGCAAGGTGCTGGTAGTCGATGGCGGTGGCTCCCTGCGCCGTGCATTGCTGGGCGACATGATCGCCGAGAAAGCCGCGAAAAACGGCTGGGAAGGGCTGGTGATCTACGGTTGCATCCGCGATGTCGACGTCATCGCGCAAACCGACCTGGGGGTCCAGGCATTGGCCAGCCACCCGATGAAGACCGACAAGCGCGGCATTGGCGACCTGAACGTTGCCGTGACCTTCGCCGGCGTGACCTTCCATCCTGGCCACTACATCTATGCGGACAACAACGGCGTGATCGTCTCGCCCAGCCCGCTGAAGATGCCTGAGTAATTTTTTGAGCCAAGGAATGCGGATGTTCGAGGAAGAAAACGCGCAATGGGGGCTGGTACATGCCCTGGTGTTGGACGGTAAAGGCGGTGCGCGTTCGATAGCCCGGACAGAACTCGACGAATTGCAGCTGCAGGCTCACGAAAGCCTGTGGCTGCACTGGGATCGCAGTCACCCGCAGACCCAGACCTGGCTGCGCAAGTCCAGTGGCCTGAGTGAGTTCAGCTGCGACCTCTTGCTGGAAGAAAACACCCGCCCGCGCCTTCTCGCGCTTTCGGACAGCGAACTGCTGCTGTTTTTACGCGGGGTCAACCTCAATCCGGGGGCCGAGCCTGAAGACATGGTGTCGGTGCGGATCTTCGCCTCCGCCCAGCGGGTGATTTCCCTGCGCTTGCGTCCGTTGCGCGCCACCGAAGAACTGCTGGTGCAGCTGGAGGAGGGCAAGGGGCCGAAAACCGCCTCCGAACTCATTCTCTACATGGCCCAGTACCTCACCAACAAGGTGCAGGACTTGGTCAGCTGCCTCTCGGAAGTGGTCGATGAGGAAGAAGAAAAGCTGGATTCCGACGAACGGTACACGCCCGAGCACGGCGCCGTTTTACAGATCCGTCGCCGAGCCGCTGCGTTGAAGCGCTTTCTCGCTCCGCAACGGGACATTTTTGGTCAACTGACGCGGATCAAGCTGCCCTGGTTCGTCGAGGACGACGGCGATTACTGGAACGAATTGAACAACAGCCTGACCCGCTATCTGGAAGAGCTTGAATTGACGCGGGAGCGGGTGGGGCTGGTCCTGGAGGCTGAAGACCGACGATTGAGCGTGCGCATGAACCGCACGATGTATCGCTTCGGCATCATCACCGGGATATTTTTGCCGATGAGTTTTCTGACCGGTCTTCTGGGGATCAACGTCGGAGGCATTCCATTTTCGGAGAGCCCCTATGGCTTCCTCGTCGCCTGCCTGCTGATGATCTCGGTGGCGCTTGGGCAGTGGTGGTTATTCCGACGTTTGCGCTGGGTTTGAAAATGCGCCATGTGACCCGGGCAAATTTGACCGCGTCTTTCACAGACATCACGAGAGGTGCGTATGCACGATCCGTTTGAACAGTCTTTGCGTGACATGCTCAATGCATCACCGTCTACCCGGGACGACGATGCGTGCCTGGGACGTGTCCTGAAAACCGCCAATCGCCAGGTTGGCGCCGGTGATTTGTTCAGCCTGCTGGGCCGCTGGCTGCCCGCCTTGATGATCGCTCTCAATAACGGCTCGGCCCATGTCACGCCGGTCTCCCGACTTCGTAAACCTACCGCTCGCACTGCTGATAAGGCTGATTGAATATGGAACTTGATCTCTGGACACAGAGCCTCGTCACTGCAATGACTGCGTTATGGACCAAGGTCGCGAACTTCATTCCGAACCTGTTTGGCGCACTGGTTGTGCTCCTGCTAGGGTTTGTCGTGGCCAAGCTGCTGGACACCCTGCTGTCCAAATTGCTCGCCAAACTGGGTCTGGATCGCCTGATGGGCGGTACCGGTTTGACCAAGTTGATGTCCCGCGCCGGGCTTCAAGTCCCCATCTCGACGCTGATCGGCAAAATCGTCTATTGGTTCGTTCTGCTTATTTTTCTGGTTTCTGCCGCAGAATCCCTTGGACTTGAGAGAGTTTCAGCTACGCTGGATATGCTTGCGTTGTATTTGCCGAAAGTATTTGGCGCGGCGCTGGTGCTGTTGGTGGGGGTCCTGCTGGCGCAACTGGCCAATGGCCTGGTGCGCGGTGCGGCAGAAGGCGTAGGACTGGACTACGCTTCCGGACTTGGGAGAATTGCCCAGGGCCTGGTGATCATCATCAGTATCTCGGTCGCGATCAGTCAGTTGGAGGTCAAGACTGACCTGCTCAACCACGTGATCGTGATCGTATTGATAACCGTTGGTCTGGCGGTTGCGCTGGCCATGGGGCTGGGAAGCCGGGAAATTGCCGGTCAGATTCTTGCGGGAATCTATGTGCGTGAGTTGTACCAGGTTGGGCAACAAGTGCGAGTTGGAGAGGTCGAAGGGCAGATCGAAGAGATCGGCACGGTTAAAACCACATTGCTGACCGATGAGGGTGAGCTAGTCTCTCTTTCCAATCGGATCCTCCTCGAGCAGCATGTGAGTAGCCGCTAACCCGGCAAACCCTGCTAATGTATGCCGCCGTAAAATGCCGCCTGATGCTGGCTGCGGCGGACATTGACCTGACTGTCGGCACGACTTGTTTTGAATAAAGCCCAATCGCTATCCATGCGCTACGACCCCCGCGAGCTCTCTGATGAGGAGTTGGTCGCGCGCTCGCATACCGAGCTGTTTCACGTGACGCGCGCTTATGAAGAACTGATGCGGCGTTACCAACGAACATTATTTAACGTCTGTGCAAGGTATCTCGGGAACGATCGCGACGCTGATGATGTCTGTCAGGAGGTCATGTTGAAGGTGCTGTATGGCCTGAAGAACTTCGAGGGCAAATCGAAGTTCAAGACATGGCTATATAGCATCACGTACAACGAGTGCATTACGCAGTATCGAAAGGAAAGGCGAAAGCGTCGATTGATGGACGCATTGAGTCTTGACCCCCTCGAGGAAGCGTCCGAAGAAAAGGCGCCGAAACCCGAGGAGAAGGGTGGACTTGATCGTTGGTTAGTGTATGTGAACCCGATTGACCGCGAAATTTTGGTGCTACGATTTGTCGCAGAGCTGGAGTTTCAGGAGATCGCAGACATCATGCACATGGGCTTGAGCGCAACAAAAATGCGGTACAAACGCGCTCTAGATAAATTGCGTGAGAAATTTGCAGGCATTGCTGAAACTTAGTTCAGCGCAAATATCTCTTACGTGTAGGCAAGTTCTGATAGACTTGCTGCCGAGTTGTCCCCCGGTTTGCGGGACTGCTTCACAATCACCAGATGGGGATTTAACGGATGAAACTGAAAAACACCTTGGGCTTGGCCATTGGTTCTCTTATTGCCGCCACTTCGTTCGGCGCTCTGGCACAGGGCCAAGGCGCAGTTGAAATCGAAGGCTACGCAAAGAAGCAGTATTTCGATAGCGACCGTAACTTCAAGAACGACGGTATCCTGCCGGGCGGTTCGATCGGTTACTTCCTGACTGACGACGTTGAACTGCGTCTGTCCTACGACGAAGTCCACAACGCCGTTACCGATGATGGCCAGGACGTGAAGGGCTCGAACGCAGCTCTGGACGGCCTGTACCACTTCAACAACCCAGGCGACATGGTTCGTCCGTACCTCTCCGGCGGTTTCTCCCACCAGAGCATCGACCAGAACGGTTCGGGCGGTCGTAACCACTCCACCTTCGCCAACGTTGGCGGCGGTGCCAAGCTGTACTTCACCGAGAACTTCTACGCCCGTGCTGGCGTTGAAGCTCAATACAACATCGACCAGGGCAACACCGAGTGGGCTCCTAGCGTCGGTATCGGTGTGAACTTCGGTGGCGGCTCCAAACCAGCTCCTGCTCCAGTTCCAGCTCCAGAAGTTTGCTCCGACAGCGACAACGATGGCGTTTGCGACAACGTTGACAAGTGCCCGGACACCCCAGCCAACGTAACTGTTGACGCTGACGGCTGCCCAGCAGTTGCTGAAGTTGTTCGTGTTGAGCTGGACGTGAAATTCGACTTCGACAAGTCGGTAGTCAAGCCTAACAGCTACGGCGACATCAAGAACCTGGCTGACTTCATGAAGCAGTACCCATCCACCAGCACCACTGTTGAAGGTCACACTGACTCCGTCGGTCCTGACGCTTACAACCAGAAACTGTCCGAGCGTCGTGCAAACGCCGTTAAGCAGGTTCTGACCAACCAGTACGGTGTTGAATCGTCCCGCGTTCAGTCTGTTGGCTACGGCGAATCCCGCCCAGTTGCTGACAACGCTACTGACGCTGGCCGTGCTGTAAACCGTCGCGTAGAAGCGCAGGTTGAAGCTCAAGCTAAGTAATTAGCTCGCAGCTACGAGAAAAGCCCGGCTCAGGCCGGGCTTTTCTTTGCCTGCGATTTGAGGATTTGTGTGGTGTGAAAAGATCGCAGCCTGCGGCAGCTCCTACACAAACTCTGCGTTCAACCTGTAGGAGCTGCCGAAGGCTGCGATCTTTAGATTTTCCTCGCGGGCCGCGACAGCGCCGATTACCAGAATGGCCGGGCTTTTCAACTCAAAGGCGTAGGCATCTTCCTCCATGCCTGTCAGATCACTCCTGCATTCCCGCTGATGGGGCAATGATGCGTTTTCGATCATCGCCACCGGCGTGTCCGCCGCCATCCCGCCGGCCAACAGCTGCTCGCGGATTTCGCTGAGTTTGGCCACACCCATGTAGATCACCAGGGTCGTACCGCCCTGGGCCAGTGCCTGCCAGTTCAGGCTGCTGCCGTCCTGGGTATGGGCGGTAACCAGCGTCACACCGCGCGCCACACCGCGCAGGGTCAGTGGGATATCGCATTGCGTGGCGCCTGCGAGCCCAGCTGTGATGCCATTGACCAGTTCGACCTCGACTCCGCGCTCGCGCAGCCACTGGGCTTCTTCGCCACCACGCCCGAAGATGCACGGGTCACCCCCCTTGAGTCGTACCACGCATTTGCCCTGCCGGGCATAACGCAGCATCAGGCGATGTATGAACGCTTGCGGCGTGGAGCGGCAACCACCGCGTTTGCCCACGGCCACGATCCGTGCCTCAGGGCAGTGTTCGAGAATCGCGCCATTGACCAGGTCATCGATCAGCACCACATCCGCTTCTTTCAATGCGCGCACCGCCTTGAGGGTCAGCAGTTCAGGATCACCGGGTCCCGCGCCCACCAGCCAGACTTTTGCGTTCATAGGGTTTTTCCTCACGAAATGACGATGATCGGTTTAAAAGGCAAGACAGGCTCAGCCATGGAACACCAGGAACAGCAGCGCCAGGTTCGCCACCAGCGACAGCAGGGCCAATGTGCGCCACACCTTCAGCGGTTCGCGCTCCAGCAAAGGCCTGGGCCGTATGCTTAAGCTGTTTCGCTCCCCCTGTTCCAGCAGCCGCAACCATTCCTCTGCCGTTTCAAAGCGCTGGGCCGGGTCTGCGGCCACCGCGCGTTCCAGGCTTTGCGCCAGCCAATCCGGCAGGTCGGGGCGGTAGCGACTGGCACTGACCGGCACGCCGAACCGGGGGCGTTGAAAGGCTTCTATCTCACCGTAGGGATACTGCCCGGTGAGCAGAAAATACAAAGTCACCCCCACCGCATACAGGTCCTGTTGCGGCGTGGGTGCGTCACCGCGGAAGGCTTCCGGGGCGATATAGCTGGGGGTTCCCGGCAGGGCGCTGGGTTGATCCTCAGACAGGCCGGGGCAGTAGGCGAGGCCGAAATCCAGCAGGCGCAGCTCGCCGTCGTCCCCTGACAGCAGGTTCTGCGGCTTGATATCGCGATGCAGGATCTGCCGTCGATGCAGCAGGCCGACCGCTCGCAGCAGGCGTTCCGCCACATCCTGCCACTGCGCCAGGGGCAAGGGCCCGATCTGCTCCTGCAGTTGCGCCAGGGTCGAGCCCGGATACTCGCGCATCACGTAGTACAGATGCTGACGCTGGCTGGCCGCATGCACTTCAGGAAAGTGCCGCCCGGCCACGCGCTTGAGGAACCACTCTTCGGACAGCAGCGCTTGTCCGGCCTGATGATCGTCGTGCAAGCGCGCGGGCAGTGTTTTCAGCAACCAGGGTTGTTGTTGGCTGTCGCGTACCCGATAAAGCAACGATTGCTGGCTCTGGCCGAGAATCCCTTCAATCTGCCAGCCTTCGAAAACCTGCCCCGGTTTCAGTGTCGGCGGCAGCGGCCATTGCTGCAGATGGATCAAGGCATCGCCGATACTCGCTTCACCCAGGGCATCGACGCGCACCAGCAAGACGCTGGCGTTGTCCTGGCTGCCCGCCAGGTGTGCGGCGTTGACCAGGGTTTGCGCGGCGCTGTCGAGGTCCGGTTGATCGCGCAGGATCGCCGCAATGGCAGTGTCACCCAGGACCGCCCACACGCCGTCGCTGAGCAGCACGAAGCTTTCATCGGTGCGCAGCTCGCCATCGAGGAAATCCAGCACCAGGTGCTGATCCAGTCCCAGTGCGCGCTTGAGTACATGCTGCATGCCCGGTTGGTCCCAGACGTGATCTTCGCTGACCCGCTGCAACTGCCCGGCGTGCCAGCGATAGACTCGGCAATCGCCGACATGGGCCAGGGTAAAACGCCGGCCACGCAGGACCAGGGCGCTGACGGTGGTCAGCAGCGGTTGGCCTGCGCCGTTGGCCTGCAACCAGCGGTTTTGCGCCAGCAGCAAGCGATCCAGGGCCTGGGCAACCCCCCAGGTTTCCGGCGTGGCGTAGTAGTCCAGGGCCAAGGCCTGCAAGGTGGAGCGAGCCGCCAGGCCGCCATCGGCGCACTGGCTGACGCCGTCGGCGATGGCGAACAGGAAGCCCTTGCTGGCCGCCAGCGCCGGGGCCGGCGTGACCAGGCGCAAGGCATCCTGATTCTCTTCGCGCGGGCCGATGGCGCTGGCTTGGGCAAAACTCAGTTGCAGGCTCATCGCGCTGTCAGACCCGTGCAGCCGTCACGGCGGCCGAACCCCAGGTGGTCCTCCAGCGGCGTTTTACGCCGTGAAGGCCGAACCAGGCGAGCACCCCCAGGCTGGCGAACAACCACAAGGCCATCTGGTAGCTGCCGGTGCTCTGCTTGATCGCGCCCATGCCTGCCGCCAGGGCAAAGCCACCGATGCCGCCGGCCATGCCGATCAGCCCGGTCATGACGCCGATCTCGCGACGGAAACGCTGGGGCACCAACTGGAACACCGCGCCGTTGCCTGCACCCAAGCCGAGCATGGTGCACACGAACAGGGCCAGTGCGGCATAGGAACTCGGCAAGTTGAATCCGACGGCCGCGATGCAGATGGCCGCGACGGTGTACATCGCGAGCAGGGTGCGAATGCCGCCGAAGCGATCGGCCAGGGCGCCGCCCAGCGGACGCATCAGGCTGCCGCCGAATACACAGGCTGCGGTGTAGTAACCGGCAGTGACCGGGCTCAGGCCGTATTGGTCGTTGAAGTAACCGGGCAGGGCGCTGGCCAGGCCGATGAAACCACCGAAGGTCACGCTGTAGAAAAACATGAACCACCAGCTGTCGCGGTCGCCCAAGGCCTTGAAGTAGTCGGCCATGGACTTGGCTTTCGGCCGCTCAGGCGCGTTTTTCGCCAGCCAGGCGAAGACGATCAGGGTCAGGATCAACGGGATCAGCGCAAAGCCGAACACGTTGCTCCAGCCAAAGGCCGCAGCCAGCACCGGTGCAATCAGCGCCGCCAGTACGGTGCCGGAGTTACCGGCCCCGGCGATGCCCATGGCCTTGCCCTGATGCTGCGGCGGATACCACTGCGATGCCAAAGGCAGGGCGACGGCGAAGGACGCGCCGGCCATGCCGAGGAACAGCCCCAGCAGCAAGGCTTGCTCGTAGCTGTGGATGCCCAGTTTCCAGGCGCCGAACAGCGCACAGATGACGATCACCTGGCCGATCAGGCCGGCGGTCTTGGGTGACAGGCGATCAGCCAGCATGCCCATCGCAAAACGCAGTACCGCGCCTGCCAGAATCGGCGTGGCGACGACCATCCCGCGTTGCTGGGTGGTCAGGTGCAGGTCGCCGGCGATCTGCACGGCCAGCGGGCCGAGCAGGTACCAGACCATGAAGCTCAGGTCGAAATAGAGGAAGGCCGCGAACAGTGTCGGGGTGTGGCCGGATTTCCAGAAGCTTGAATTCATCGCGCACCTCAGCTGATAGGAGTCTCGAACGGGGGCCAAAACAAAAAAAACGCCGCCACCTGATTCGCCATGGGGCAAATGAGGTGAGCGACGTCTTTGTCGTAGGTGGGGCAACCGCCGTTGGTTACCTGTAGTGAATACCTAGCGAGATCTGTGCCAACCGAAAAGATCGCAGCCTGCGGCAGCTCCTACAATTGGAATGCGTACCCCTGTAGGAGCTGCCGAAGGCTGCGATCTTTTGCCGTTCAGCCAAGCAACTCACTCATGGCAATGATCTGCTCCGCCACCTGGATCAGCTTCTGCTGGCGGCTCATCGCCTGGCGACGCATCAGGGTGTAGGCCTCTTCTTCGTTGCAGTCCTTCATCTTCATCAGCAGCCCTTTGGCCAGCTCGATGCGCTTGCGCTCGGCCAGTTGCTGGTCGCGGGCGTGCAGTTGGGCGCGCAGGGCCTGGTCGCTTTCGAAGCGTGCCATGGCCACGTCGAGAATCGGTTGCAGGCGCTGTGCGTGAATGCCTTCGACGATGTAGGCACTGACCCCGGACTTGATCGCCTGGCGCATCACATCGGGGTCGTGTTCGTCGGTAAACATCACGATCGGCCGTGGCTGGTCGCGGCTGACCAGCACCACTTGCTCCATGACATCGCGGCTCGGTGACTCGGTATCGATCAGGATTACGTCCGGGCGCACCGTTTCGACGCGTTCGGGCAGGTCGATGGTCAGCCCGGATTCGTCGATGACCTCGAAACCGGCCTCGGTGAGCGCGGCTTTCAGGCGTCCGACTTTTTTCGCGGTGTCGTTGATCAGCAGGATACGCAACATGTTCGCAGTCTCCTGTTCAGCGGCTGGCGAGAAGGGGCGAGCTGTCGCTCAAGGCGTTCAGCTTGAAGCTGCGGGCATAACCGGCCGGGTCCGAACCGTCCCAGACCTTGCCGTCGATCAACTGGCTACTGCGCATCTCGTTGCCTGGGGCGGCGACACCGACGGCGCTGGCGGCTTCACGGTATAAGCCTAGTTGTTGCACCTGGCGGGCCACGGCGAGGTAATCGGGGTCGTCGCGCAACAGGCCCCAGCGACGAAACTGGGTCATGAACCACATGCCATCGGACAGGTAGGGCAGGTTGACCGCCCCCTGGCCATGGAAGCGCAGCGCATGCGGGTCCTGCCATTGGTTGCCCAGGCCGTCGGCGTAGTCACCCAGCAACCGCGGTTCGATGCACGACAACGGCGCATCGAGGTACTGCGGTGCGCTGAGCAACTGCGCGGTACTGCGGCGATTCTCGCTGCTGTCGTCGATGAAGCGGCTGGCTTCGAGGATCGCCATCACCAGCGCGCGGGCGGTGTTGGGGTATTGCTCGACGAAGGCACGGGTACAGCCGAGGACTTTTTCCGGGTGGTCGGGCCAGATGGCCTGGGACGTGGCCAAGGTAAACCCGAGATCCTGTTTCACTGCGCTGTCGGCCCAGGGCTCGCCGACGCAGAAGCCGTCGATGCGCCCGGCCTGCAGGTGCGCGACCATTTGCGGTGGCGGCACCACCACGCTGTCGACGTCGTGCAGCGGGTGAATACCCTGGCTCGCCAGCCAGTAGTACAACCACATGGCATGGGTGCCGGTGGGAAAGGTCTGGGCGAAGGTCAGTTTTGGGCGACTTTGGTGCACGTGCCGGTCCAATGCTTCAGGACTGGTCACGCCGGCGGCCTGCAGGCCGTGGGAGAGATTGATGCTCTGGCCGTTCTGGTTCAGGCCCATGAGCACCGCCATGTCGGTGGGGGCCACGCCGCCGATGCCCAGGTGCACGGCATAGATCAAGCCGTACAGGCTGTGGGCGGCATCGAGTTCGCCGCTGACCAGTTTGTCCCGCAGGTTGGCCCAGGACGACTGGCGCTTGAGGTTCAAGGTCAGTCCATAGGGCTGGGCGAAGCCCTGGGTGGCGGCGACCACCACCGAAGCGCAGTCGCTCAGGGCCATGAAACCGAGGTTGATTTCGCTTTTTTCCGGGGCATCGCTGCCATTGACCCAGGCCAGGGGGCCGGTTGAGGGTTCGTTCATCGATTTCGCACCTTCCAAAAAAAACGTCGTCCCGGACCCCGCAAGAGCAGGGCCGGCTGACGACGCCATTGTCCTGGCACGCATTCCGCCGGTGGCCTGCGTGCTGATGCCTGTGCTGGTGCAAGGCATATGCCATCGCCTGCTGATTTTGTCGCGCGCCTCGCTTGCGACCCCGATGCGCGGGTATAATCGCCGCCTCATTTCGCCGCCAATCGAGTCAAATCCGCCCATGTACACCCTGGCCCGTCAGCTGTTGTTCAAACTTTCCCCGGAAACCTCCCACGATCTGTCCCTGGACCTGATCGGCGCGGGCGGGCGTCTGGGGCTCAACGGTTTGCTGTGCAAGGCCCCGGCAAGATTGCCGGTGAACGTCATGGGCCTGGAGTTCCCGAACCCGGTGGGCCTGGCCGCCGGCCTGGACAAGAACGGCGCCGCCATCGACGGTTTTGCACAATTGGGTTTTGGTTTCGTCGAAATCGGCACCATCACCCCGCGTCCGCAACCGGGCAATCCGAAACCGCGGTTGTTCCGTCTGCCGGAGGCCGAGGCGATCATCAACCGCATGGGCTTCAACAACCTGGGCGTCGATCACCTGCTGGCCCGCGTGGCGGCCGCCAAATACAAGGGCGTGCTGGGCATCAATATCGGCAAGAACTTCGACACCCCGGTCGAGCGTGCGGTCGACGACTACCTGATCTGCCTGGACAAGGTCTATGCCCATGCCAGCTACGTGACGGTCAACGTCAGCTCGCCCAATACCCCGGGCCTGCGCAGCCTGCAGTTCGGTGACTCGCTCAAGCAGCTGCTGGCGGACCTCGCCACCCGTCGGGCCGAACTGGCGCTGCGCCATGGCAAACACGTGCCGCTGGCGATCAAGATCGCCCCGGACATGACCGACGAAGAAACCGCGCAGGTTGCGCAAGCGTTGATCGAAACCGGGATGGACGCGGTCATCGCGACTAACACCACCTTGAGCCGCGTGGGCGTCGAAGGCATGGAGCACGGTGACGAGGCGGGCGGTCTGTCCGGCGCACCGGTGCGTGACAAGAGCACGAACACCGTGAAGGTGCTGGCTTCGGAGCTGGGTGGCCGCTTGCCGATCATTGCAGCGGGCGGCATCACCGAAGGCAAACATGCAGCGGAGAAAATCACCGCGGGCGCGAGCCTGGTGCAGATCTACTCAGGCTTCATCTACAAGGGCCCTCCATTGATTCGCGAGTCCGTGGACGCCATCGCCGCCCTGCGCTGATCCCTGTAGGAGCCCGGCTTGCCGGCGATGGCGATCTCGAGGACGCCTTCGCCGGCAAGCCGGGCTCCTACAGAGAATCGGGATTGACCACAGAGCAGACATAAAAAAGGGCCCCTTCTAAGGAGCCCCTGGGCCGTAGCCCGCCGTCCGGATGGGACGTGCGTGGTTAATTCGCTACAAATCAGATTGTGTGTCGGAGTGTGTGCCCTGTGTTAGCCGACGGCGTGAAGTTCGTTGAGTCTGTGGATTCCCGCAGTGCCGGTCATACCGTCCCAGTTGTCGCCGCGTCCTTCTCGCCAGCCGTTAATCCAGGCTTGGCGTACCGACGGTAGAGTAAATGGGCAAAGCTCACGGGATTTACCACCAACGCCATATTGATATCCGCGCAAAAATGCTCTTTCCAACGGATCACGCTTAAGTCTTCTCATAGGGTGTTGCCCTCACTTGTTGACTGTATGTATCGCGTTGACCTCAATCGAGGTCTGGCAGAAAAAACCTGCCGTTGGGGCTCGTTGCCGGCGTGACGAGCCAAGGTGTTGACGTCATTGCGGCGCCAACCTGTGTTGAGTTCTAACCAATGCGTCACATCGAGGGAATGATCGTTTTGTCATAAGGACGTAACCGTTAATGTGCTATGGCACTAAGTAACATGATGTTTGTGGCGTCTTTATTGATCAAACCCCGGTATGATCGGCCCTGCGTTGGATGATCAGGTTAATCCTTTGCTGAGAATGCCTCCTGTTGCCGGGACGGACTATTCGACGAAGGGTCGACTTATGTCATTTTGTTGCATCAACCTTTTTATCTGTCCTTGCATCTAAGCTCATTTAACCCGGGCAGCAAGGGTGGAATGGCACACCTTCGTGCCACGCGGGCGCTCTTCGAGAAAAGCGCCTGATTGAAAACCGGGCCGGCAATGCGTTGCCGGTCCACTCAGCAAAGGCTCCGAATCCCCATGTCCGATCGTTTCGAACTCTTCCTCACTTGCCCTAAAGGCCTTGAAGGCCTGCTCATCGAGGAAGCCGTCGGGCTTGGCCTTGAGGAAGCGCGTGAGCACACTTCTGCCGTGCGTGGCATGGCCACCATGGAAACCGCTTATCGCCTGTGCCTGTGGTCGCGCCTGGCCAACCGGGTGCTGCTGGTCCTCAAGCGTTTCCCGATGAAAGACGCCGAAGACCTCTACCACGGCGTGCTGGACATCGAGTGGCAGGACCACATGCTCAATGACGGCACCCTGGCCGTCGAATTCAGCGGTCACGGCTCAGGCATCGACAACACCCACTTCGGCGCCTTGAAGGTCAAGGACGCCATCGTCGACAAACTGCGCACCCCGCAGGGCGACCGTCCATCCATCGACAAGCTCAACCCGGACCTGCGTATCCATCTGCGCCTGGATCGCGGTGAAGCGATCCTCTCGCTCGACCTTTCCGGCCACAGCCTGCACCAGCGCGGCTATCGCCTGCAGCAAGGTGCGGCGCCGCTGAAGGAAAACCTCGCGGCGGCGATCCTGATCCGTTCCGGCTGGCCACGCATCGCCGCTGAAGGCGGCGCCCTGGCTGACCCGATGTGCGGTGTCGGCACCTTCCTGGTCGAAGCGGCGATGATCGCTGCCGACATCGCGCCGAACCTGCGCCGCGAGCAATGGGGTTTCACCGCCTGGCTCGGCCACGTGCCGGCACTGTGGAAAAAGCTCCATGAAGAAGCCAGTGAACGTGCGGCGGCCGGCCTGGCCAAGCCACCGTTGTGGATTCGCGGTTACGAAGCCGACCCGCGCCTGATTCAACCGGGTCGCAACAACGTCGAGCGTGCCGGCCTGAGCGAGTGGATCAAGATCTACCAGGGCGAAGTCGCGACCTTCGAGCCGCGTCCGGACCAGAACCAGAAAGGCCTGGTGATCTGCAACCCTCCATACGGCGAGCGTCTGGGCGACGAGGCGAGCCTGCTCTACCTCTACCAGAACCTGGGCGAACGCCTGCGTCAGGCGTGCCTGAACTGGGAAGCGGCGGTGTTCACCGGCGCCCCGGACCTGGGCAAGCGCATGGGTATCCGCAGCCACAAGCAGTATTCGTTCTGGAACGGCGCCTTGCCGTGCAAGCTGTTGCTGATCAAGGTATTGCCGGATCAATTCGTCACCGGCGAACGTCGTACCCCGGAACAGCGTCAGGCCGAGCGTGAGCAGGCGGCCTACGACCAGGCGCCGAGCGAGCCGCAAGAGCGCCAGTACAACAAGAACGGCAACCCGATCAAACCGACGCCGGCACCGGCGCCGGTGATCGAGCAGCCGCGCCTGAGCGAAGGCGGGCAGATGTTTGCCAACCGCCTGCAGAAAAACCTCAAGGCGCTGGGCAAGTGGGTCAAGCGTGAAGGCATCGACTGCTATCGCGTCTACGATGCCGACATGCCGGAATACTCCATGGCCATCGACCTGTACCACGACTGGGTCCACGTCCAGGAATACGCCGCACCGAAATCCATCGATCCGGAGAAGGCCTCGGCGCGCATGTTCGACGCCCTGGCGGCGATCCCGCAGGCCCTGAACGTCGACAAGAGCCGCGTGGTGGTCAAGCGCCGCGAGCGTCAGAGCGGTACCAGGCAGTACGAGCGCCAGGCCGCCCAGGGCAAGTTCGTCGAGGTCAACGAAGGCGGGGTGAAGCTGCTGGTCAACCTCACCGATTACCTCGATACCGGGTTGTTCCTCGACCACCGGCCGATGCGCATGCGCATCCAGAAAGAGGCCGCCGGCAAGCGCTTCCTCAACCTGTATTGCTACACCGCCACGGCCAGTGTCCATGCGGCCAAGGGCGGCGCGCGCAGTACCACCAGCGTCGACTTGTCGAAAACCTACCTGGACTGGGCGCGTCGCAACCTGTCGCTGAACGGTTTCTCCGACAAGAATCGCCTGGAGCAGAGTGACGTGATGGTCTGGCTGGAAGCCTGCCGTGAAGAGTACGACCTGATCTTCATCGACCCGCCGACTTTCTCCAACTCCAAGCGCATGGAAGGGATCTTCGACGTGCAGCGTGACCAGGTGCAACTGATCGACCTGGCCATGGCGCGCCTGGCACCGGGTGGAGTGCTGTACTTCTCCAACAACTTCCGCAAGTTCGAGCTCGAGCCTAACCTCAGCGAGCGCTACGCGATCGAAGAGATCACCGCCCAGACCATCGACGCGGATTTTTCCCGTAACACCAAGATCCACCGTGCCTGGAAAATCACTGCCCGTTGATGGGGTGAATGGCACTGTAGGCGCCGGCTTGTCGGCGAAGGCGATTTCAGGATCGCCTTCGCCGACAAGCCGGGCCCCACGGTACTGGTCAAATTAGTGGCTAATAGCTATAACTCAACTCATGGCCAATGGGCTTTCCCGCACCTGGCGTTTTGAGTTGCGTCTATGTCGTTGCACGCCGTGCGCCCCAAGATCCTGGGTTTTATCAGCGAAGATGTCTCGGCCGGGCTGGTCGCGCTCATGGTCTTGCTCATCGGCGGGACTCTCACGGCATTGCTCGCCTGGTCGACGCTGAACCTGTTTCACCATCAATTGCGCCAGCGCTTCCAGTTGCTGGCCAGCGAACGCTACAGCCGTATCGAAGAACGCTTCCAGGATCAGGAACAGCGCCTCGATGGCCTGCGCCGGTTCTTTGCCAACTCCGATGCGGTCTCCCGCGCGGAATTCGACGGCTACACCCAACCCCTGTTGCACCGGACCCAGGCGTACTCGTTTGCCGAACGGATCACTCGCGACCAGCGACCAGCCTTCGAGCGCCGGGCGCGCGAGGAGGGCCTGGGCGAGTTCACGCTGCGCGAACTGAATGCCGACGGCCAGTTGCAAGTGGCCGGCGAGCGGGATGAGTACGTAGCGGTGTTGTATAGCCAGACACAGAGCAAACTCGGTGCGCCACTGGGCTATGACTTGCTGGCGCAGCCCTTGCGTCGCGCCGCGCTGGAACGGGCCGAGCAGCGCCGGGGCATGGCCGTGTCGCAACCGCTGCACCTGGTCAATATCGAGCCGGCTTATGCGCGAGGCGTACTCTTGGTTGCCCCGGTCATGCTGCGCAGTAGCGCCGCCGACGCAACGGGCAAGCCGTTCGGTTATGTCATGGCGGTGATCAGCATGCGCCAGTTGCTGGCGGACGGTCTACCGGAGGTGGACCGTGATTATCTCTCGGTGCGCATTCTCGACCTGTCCACCGATGAGCAGCATGAGGTGTTGTTTCAATCGCCCAATGCGCCCGCGCTCAGTGACCTGTCCGCGACTCGCCTGTTACGTCTGGCCGACCATGATTATCAGGTCGACATCCAGCCCAGCGAGGCTTTCCTGCGGGCGAATCACTCTTCGGTGACCACGCTGATGGTGCTCGGTGGCTTGCTCAGCGTGTTGCTCAGCGCATTGCTCTATGTGCTGGTCAGTCAGCGGCAACGGGCGCTGAAGATGGTCGAGCAAAGAACTGAGGAACTGCGCGCCCGCGAACAGGAGCTGCGCGGCACCCATGGCCAGTTGCGCGGGGTGCTGGATGCCGCGACCCAGGTCGCGATCATCGCCACGGACCTGCGCGGGGTGATCAGCACCTTCAACGCCGGCGCCGAGCACATGCTCGGTTATACCGTCGCCGAAGTGGTCGGGCGCATGACCCTGGAAAACCTGCACTTGCCCCGGGAGCTCGCGGTACGTTCGGCAGAATTGAGTGCCTGTTACGGCAAGCCGGTACCGGCCTGTCATGCGATGCTGGTCGAGGGGCGCGTCGAGGGCGGCCATGAGGCGCGGGAGTGGACGCTGGTGCGTGGCGATGGCAGCCATCTGATCGTCAACATGCTGGCCACGCCGGTGTTCGATGAGCAGGGCCTGTGGGTCGGGCACCTGGCAATCTGCATCGACATCACCGAACGCAAGCGCGTGCATGAGGCCCTGGCCGCACGGGACCTGTTGTTGAAGAAACTCAGCGCCCATGTGCCTGGCGGGATCTACCAGTTCAAGATGGAGTTCGACGGGCGCTTCAGCGTGATCTACGCCAGCGACGGCATTCGCGAGATCTATGAGCTGGAGCCGGACGTGCTGCTGCTCAACGCCGAAGCGATTTTCACGCGGATTCATCCCCAGGACACCACGCGCGTGCGTGCCTCGATCCGGGACTCGGCCGAAACCCTCAGCCACTGGCGCGAGGAATACCGCGTGCAACTGCCCCAGCGCGGCCTGCGTTGGGTCCGCGGCGAGGCGACCCCGGAAGAACTGCCCGGCGGCGGCGTACTCTGGCATGGCTACATCTCGGACATTACCGACACCAAGCGGGTGGAAGAAGAACTGCGGGCGCTGTCGGTCACCGACGCCCTGACCGGCATCCACAACCGCCGCTATTTCCAGGAGCGCCTGACCACCGAGATGGCCCGGGTGGAGCGCGGGGGGGGCGATCTGTCGGTGATCATGCTCGACATTGACCACTTCAAGCGCATCAATGACCAGTACGGCCATGCCGTGGGCGATCGGGTGTTGCAGGCGGTGTGCGAACGGGTTGGCCATCGGCTACGGCGCACCGATGTGTTCTGCCGCCTGGGCGGTGAGGAGTTCATGGTCCTGTGCCCGGACATCGGCGGCGAGCAGGCCCATCTGCTGGCGCTGGAGTTGTGGCAATGCCTGCGCAGCGCGCCGATCGATGAAGTCGGCGTGGTCACCGCCAGTTTCGGCATTGCCAGCTGGCGTGAGGGCGAGGGCGCGGATGGGTTGTTGTTGCGGGCGGATTCGGGGGTGTATGTGGCGAAGCAGGAGGGCAGGGATCGGGTGCAGGGCGAGATGAACTGACCCGGGTGAACGCAGCCCCTGTAGGAGCCAGCTTGCTGGCGAAGGCGCAGGCAGATTCAGCATGGAGGTGCCTGGTCGTACGTCTTCGCTGGCAAGCCAGCTCCTACAGGGGGGTGGTGTTTTTATAGAACCGAAGCGGTCTGCGCCAGTTTCGGCTGGCGATACAGGTCCAGCAGCACCTGGTCGAGCACCGACGACGCACCAAACGGTGCCTTGTCGTTGAGGATCGCCACCACCGCCCAGGTGTTGCCGTTGACGTCGCGGCTGAAGCCGGCGATTGCCCGCACGGTGTTCAGGGTGCCGGTCTTGACGTGGGCTTCACCGCGCATGGCGGTGGTCTTCAGGCGTTTGCGCATGGTGCCGTCGGTGCCGGCAATCGGCATCGAACTGATGTACTCGGCGGCGTAAGGGCTGCGCCAGGCGGCTTGCAGCATCGACGCCATTTCCCGGGCACTGACGCGTTCGGCACGGGACAGGCCGGAGCCGTTCTCCATCACCAGGTGCGGCGCGGTAATGCCTTTCTTCGCCAGCCACTGACGCACCACGCGCTGGGCGGCCTTGGCGTCGTCGGCGTCGGCATCGGTGCGGAACCTCTGGCCCAGGCTCAGGAACAGCTGCTGGGCCATGGTGTTGTTACTGTATTTGTTGATGTCGCGGATGATTTCCGCCAGATCCGGCGAGAATGCCCGCGCCAGTACCTTGGCGCCCTTCGGTGTCGGCGCCAGCACATCCTTGCCCTGGATGCTGCCGCCCAGTTCTTTCCAGATCGCGCGAACGGCGCCGGCGGTGTAGGTGGCGTGGTCCAGCAACGACAGGTAGGTCTGCGAGCTGCAGCCATCGCCCAACTGGCCGCCGACCGTCACGGTCACGCTGCCATCGGGCTGGGGCACCGGGTTGTAGCGCACACCACCGGTGCATTGCTTGGAATTGAGCGCCTTGACCTGGTTTTCGATGCGGATGCTGGCGATCGGCGGCTCCACCGAGACCAGCACTCTGCCCGAGTCATTGCGCGCAACGAAACGCAGGGCCTTGAGGTTGACCAGCAACGCATCGGGCTTGACCAGGAACGGCTTGTTGTCGTCGTTGCCGTCGTCGTTGAACTCGGGCAGTTGCGGTTGCACGAAGAAGTTCTTGTCCAGCACCAGGTCGCCGGAGACCTGGGTCACGCCGTTGGCGCGCAGGTCGCGCATCAGCAGCCAGAGTTTTTCCATGTTCAGCTTCGGATCGCCGCCACCCTTGAGGTAGAGGTTGCCGTTGAGGATGCCGCCGCTGAGGGTGCCATCGGTATAGAACTCGGTTTTCCACTGGTGATTGGGGCCGAGCATTTCCAGGGCCGCGTACGTAGTGACCAGCTTCATGGTCGACGCCGGGTTGACCGAGACGTCGGCGTTGAAGATGGTCGGGGTGCCGGGGCCGTTGAGTGGAATCATCACCAGCGACAGGGCGTTGTCCTGCAATTTGCTGGCCTTGAGGGCTTTTTCGACGTTGGGCGACAGGCTGGTATTGATCGGTTCAGCGGAAACGGGGAGGGCCAGGGGGAAAAGCAGGCCGGCCAGGAGCAATGGACGCAACGATTTGATCATGTACATAAAACCCTACAGCCGAGGGGGAAATAAAGACGAGGGCATGAAGATAAATTCCCTCAGTGGTCATGAAAGTGTCGGCATTATGCCCCAAGGTGCCACGGCTTGTGCCGTGCGCGGGGCCACCAATGGGCTATTTTTTACCGACGGTAGGCGTTGCGCCCCAGAGAGTCGGGCAATTGGCGGCTTAAACTGCTAAAGTGCGGCCCGTTATTACTTAAGAGGATTGTTCCAATGGCGACTAACCGCTCCCAGCGTCTGCGCAAAAAACTGTGCGTTGATGAATTTCAAGAGCTGGGTTTCGAACTGAACCTGGATTTCAAGGAAGATCTGTCCGAAGAAGCCATTGATGCCTTCCTCGAGGCGTTCCTCAAAGATGCCATGGAAGCCAACGGTCTGGGCTATGTCGGCGGTGATGACTATGGTCTGGTTTGCCTGATCAAGCGTGGCTCGGTCAGCGCTGAACAACGCGCTGCCGTTGAAGCCTGGCTCAAAGGCCGCACCGAGCTGACCAGCGTTGAAGTCAGCCCGCTGCTGGACGTCTGGTACCCGGAAAAGCCGATCAATCCGGTAGCCTGATGTTATAAAAAAACGGCGACCATTGAGTCGCCGTTTTTTTTTGGGAAGATCAAAAGATCGCAGCCTTCGGCAGCTCCTACATTGGAACGCGATCCCCTGTAGGAGCTGTCGAGTGAAACGAGGCTGCGATCTTCAGCCTTTACGCCAATTCAGAATCACCAGCGTCACCACCCCCGCCACAATCCCCCAGAACGCCGAACCGATGGAAAACAGCGTCAGCCCCGATGCCGTGACCATGAAGGTGATCAGCGCCGCTTCACGCTCCTTCGCTTCGCTCATGGCGATGCTCAGGCCGTTGATGATCGAACCGAACAACGCCAGTGCGGCAATCGACAGCACCAGTTCCTTGGGCAGCGCGGCAAACAAGGCTGCCAGCGTCGCGCCGAACACGCCGGCGATGCCATAGAAAATCCCGCACCAGACCGCCGCCGTATAACGCTTGTTGCGATCCTCATGGGCATGGGGCCCGGTGCAGATCGCCGCGCTGATGGCGGCCAGGTTAATCCCGTGGGAACCGAAGGGCGCCAGCAGCAGCGAGGCGATGCCGGTGGTGGTGATCAGCGGCGAAGCTGGCACGTTGTAGCCGTCGGCGCGCAGCACGGCGATGCCTGGCATGTTTTGCGAAGTCATCGCGACCACGAACAACGGGATGCCGATACTGATGGTCGCGGCGAGGGAGAAGTGCGGTGTTGTCCAGACCGGCGTGGCTACTTCCAGGTGGAACGCGCTGAAGTCCAGCAGCCCCATGAGGCCGGACAAGGCCGTGCCGATCAGCAATGCGCCCAACACGGCATAACGCGGCGACAGGCGCTTGACCACCAGGTAGGTGAAGAACATGCCCAGCACCAGCGCAGTGCGATGCTGCGCTGCGACGAAAATCTCGCTGCCGATCTTGAACAGGATCCCCGCCAGCAATGCCGCCGCCAGGGACGCGGGAATCTTTTTCACCAGGCGTTCGAAACTGCCGGTCAGCCCGCAGATCGTCACCAGCACCGCGCAGGTAATATAGGCACCGATGGCTTCGCCGTAGGTCACGCCCCCCAGGCTGGTGATCAACAAGGCCGCGCCCGGGGTGGACCAGGCAATGGTGATGGGGGTGCGGTAGCGCAAGGACAGGCCGATCGAGCACACCGCCATGCCAATGGAAATCGCCCAGATCCACGACGAAATCTGCCCGCTGGTCAGCCCGGCCGCTTGCCCGGCCTGGAACATCAGCACCAGGGAACTGGTGTAGCCGGTCATCATGGCGATGAACCCGGCGACGATGGCCGATGGAGAGGTATCGGCCAAGGGGCGCAGTTGGGTATGCGTGGCGTCGTTCATGACGGCGGTGTTCCTTTATACGTATGAAGATGTCCGCTGCAACACTGAACCCCTGTGGGAGCGGGCTTGCTCGCGAATGCGGTCCGTCAGCTACATTAATGTCTGCTGACACGCCCTCTTCGCGAGCAAGCCCGATCCCACAGGGATTGCGAACAAAGGCGGATTCTGCGAACAAGCCTAAACTCAAACGTAATGTATTGTTGCCATACAGCGGATGTGACAAACAGCCGTACAGTCGTGTTGGCACTAACCATTGTGTACAATCGCAGTGATTTTCACGCGATACTTGCCAGCGACCCACTGTGCCGTATTACAGTCACCGTCAATTCGCCGCAGTTCTTCCGACTCGAGTGCCCATGAACGAACAGTTGCAACCCCTAAAGAAACAGCCGCGAGCAGGCAAAGCCGGCCGCAGCGGAACCCAGGACGATATTGTCTACGCGCATATCTTCGAGGCCATCCTCGAACAGCGCCTGGCGCCCGGCACCAAGTTGAGCGAAGAAGCGCTGGGGGAAATTTTCGGGGTCAGCCGCACTATCATTCGCCGCGCGCTGTCGCGCCTGGCCCATGAAAGCGTGGTGTTGCTGCGGCCAAATCGCGGCGCCGTGGTTGCCAGCCCGAGCGTCGAAGAGGCGCGCCAGGTGTTCATGGCCCGGCGTCTGGTGGAGCGGGCGATCACCGAGCTTGCGGTCGAGCACGCCACCGCCGAACAGATTGCCGAGTTGCGGCAGATGGTCAACGACGAGCGCGACAGCTTTTCCCGTGGCGACCGGGGCGCCGGCATCCGCTTGTCGGGCGAATTCCACCTGAAACTGGCCGAAGCGGCGAAAAACGCCCCGCTGATCAGCTTCCAGCGCAGCCTGGTGTCCCAGACTTCGCTGATCATTGCCCAGTACGAAAGCGGCAACCGTTCCCACTGCTCCTACGACGAGCACACCCAGTTGATCGACGCCATTGAAAAGCGCGACGCGGAACTGGCGGTGAACCTGATGATGCATCACATGGATCACATCGACAGCAAACTCAATCTCGATGAGGAAAGTGCGTCGGATGATTTGCATGCGGTGTTCTCGCATTTGTTGCAGACCAAGAAGCCGGGGCGGTCGCCGGCGAAAATCTGAGAGACCGCGTCGCGCCTATCGCCAGCAGGCTGGCTCCCACAGGATTTTGTGTCGAATGCAAAATTTGTGATCACTGAAGATCAACTGTGGGAGCCAGCCTGCTGGCGATGGCGGCAGGACAGGCAATAAAAATCCCCCGGGCTGAAAAGCGACGGGGGATTTTTTATGCCCGGAAAACCTTACCGCTGATGCACCAGATTCCCCGCCGCATAAGTCTGCAACACAGTCCGGTCATCCCCCAGGGTCATCAGCACAAACAACGTCTCGGCAATGTTATTGGCCTGCTGCAGGCGATAACCCAGCAGCGGCGTGGCGTTGTAGTCCAGCACCAGGAAGTCTGCATCGCTGCCCGGCTGCAGGTTGCCGATCCTGTCTTCCAGGCGAAGTGCACGGGCGCCGCCAAGGGTCGCCAGGTACAGCGACTTGAACGGGCTCAGGCGCGCGCCTTGCAGTTGCATCACCTTGTAGGCTTCGTTGAGGGTTTGCAGCAGCGAGAAACTGGTGCCGCCACCCACGTCAGTGCCCAGGCCGACGTTCAGCTTGTGCTTCTCCGCCATCGGCAGGTTGAACAGACCGCTGCCGAGGAAGAAGTTCGAGGTCGGGCAGAACGAGATGGCCGAACCGGTTTCCGCCAGTCGCGCGCATTCGTCATCGCACAGGTGCACGCCGTGGGCGAACACCGAGCGCTCGCCGAGCAATTGGTAGTGGTCGTAGACGTCCAGGTAACCCTTGCGCTCCGGGAACAACTCCTTGACCCACTCGATTTCCTTGAGGTTCTCGCTGATGTGGGTCTGCATGTACAGATCAGGGTATTCGGTCAGCAACTGGCCGGCCAGGGTCAGCTGTTCCGGGGTGCTGGTCGGGGCAAAGCGCGGGGTGACCGCATAGTGCAGGCGACCCTTGCCGTGCCAGCGCTCGATCAGCGCCTTGCTTTCCAGGTAGCTGGATTCGGCGGTGTCGGTCAGGTAGTCCGGGGCGTTGCGGTCCATCATCACCTTGCCGGCGATCATGCGCAGGTCCAACTGCTCGGCGGCTTCGAAGAACGAGTTCACCGATTGCGGATGCACGCTACCGAACACCAGCGCGGTGGTGGTGCCGTTGCGCAGCAGTTCCTTGATGAAGATGTCCGCGACCTGGTCGGCGTGGGCCTTGTCGGCGAACTGGCTTTCGCAGGGGAAGGTGTAGGTGTTGAGCCAGTCCAGCAGTTGCTCGCCATAGGCGCCGACCATGCCGGTTTGCGGCAGGTGGATGTGGGTGTCGATGAACCCGGGGGTGATCAGCGCATCCTGGTAATGGGTGATCTCGATATCGGCCGGCAGGGTTGGCAACAATTCACTGGCGTGGCCGAGGGCGCTGATCTTGCCGTTGTCGATCACCAGCAAGCCGTCCTCGAAATACTCGTACGAGGCTTCGATCCCGACTTCGGCAGGGTCGGCGATGCTGTGCAGAATGGCGGCGCGGTAGGCTTTGCGAGTCAGGGGCATGATTATTCTCTATTTATGAAGCTCATCAATTGGAGGCTTTCAATTTTGTCGCCTGACTGCGGCGTGAAACGGGCAGCAGTTTGGCAATCGGTTCGGCGCTGGACGTTTGCTGGCCGAAATTGGCGTTGTAGGTGGCGATGATCTCGCCGGCGATGGAGATGGCGATTTCCACAGGCAGTTTGCCTTTGACTTCGCCGATGCCCATCGGGCAGCGCATGCGTTGCACGACGCCGCTGTCGAAACCGCGGTCGCGCAGGCGGTGTTCGAATTTCACCCGTTTGGTCTTCGAGCCGATCAGGCCGAAGTAGGCAAAGTCGTTGCGCTTGAGGATGGCGGCGGTGAGTTCGAGGTCGAGTTGGTGGTTGTGGGTCATGACGATGCAGTAGCTGCCGGCGGGCAGGTCGTCGATTTCGTCCACCGGTTCCTCGCTGACGATCTTGCGCACGCCGTGGGGGATCTGTTGCGGGAATTCGTCTTCGCGCGAATCGATCCAGCGCACCCGGCAGGGCAGGCTGGCCAGCAGCGGCACCAGTGCACGGCCGACGTGGCCGGCACCGAATACGGCGATCTGCGCCTGGACCTGGCCCATCGGTTCGAACAGCAGCACGGTAGCGCCACCGCAGCACTGGCCCAGACTGGCGCCGAGGCTGAAGCGCTCCAGATGGGTGTCCTGCTTGCCGCTGGCGAGCATCTCGCGGGCGATCTGCATGGCCTTGTATTCCAGGTGCCCGCCACCGATGGTGTCGAAGGTCTGGCGGGCGCTGACGACCATCTTCGAACCGGCATTGCGCGGCGTCGAGCCGAGCTCTTCGATGATGGTCACCAACACGCAGGGTTCACCCTGGTTTTGCAGGTCGGCGAGGGCGTCGATCCAGTTGTACATGTTTCACCTCAACATCTCTGTTGTCTGTCCCGGCCTCATCGCCAGCAGGCTGGCTCCCACATTGGAATGCATTCCCCTGTGGGAGCCAGCCTGCTGGCGATTGGCCGCGCCTCGGTATCAGAGCGGAGCCAACTCAACCTCGGTTTCGGCCGCCTTCGCCACCTTCAACTGCCGCATCTGCTCACACCCCCACAACACCCGCTCCGGCGTCGCCGGCGCGTCGATTTTCGGCTGATGCTTGTAATCACCCAGACTGGCCACCGCATCCTTGATCGCACACCACGCGGCGATGCCGAGCATGAACGGCGGCTCGCCCACGGCCTTGGAATGGAACACCGTGTCTTCCGGGTTCTTGCGGTTTTCCACCAGCTTCACCCGCAGGTCCAGCGGCATGTCCGCCACGGCCGGGATCTTGTAGCTGGCCGGGCCGTTGGTCATCAGCTTGCCCTTGTTGTTCCACACCAGCTCTTCCATGGTCAGCCAACCCATGCCCTGGATGAAACCGCCCTCGACCTGGCCGATGTCGATAGCCGGGTTCAGCGAGGCGCCGACGTCGTGGAGGATGTCGGTGCGCAGCATCTTGTACTCGCCGGTCAGGGTGTCGATGATCACCTCGCAGCAGGCGGCGCCAAAGGCGAAGTAATAGAACGGACGGCCGCGGGCCTGGCTGCGGTCGTAGTAGATTTTCGGGGTCTTGTAGAACCCGGTACTCGACAGCGACACCTGGGCGAAATACGCCTGCTGGATCAGCGCTTCGAAGGTCAGGATGTGATCGCGAACCCGCACGTGGCCGTTGTGGAACTCCACGTCTTCTTCGCTGACCTTGTACTGGCGAGCGGCGAATTCCACCAGGCGTTGCTTGATGGTCTCTGCGGCATTCTGCGCAGCCTTGCCGTTGAGGTCGGCGCCACTGGACGCAGCGGTCGGCGAGGTGTTCGGCACCTTGTCAGTGTTGGTCGCAGTGATCTGCACGCGGTCCATTTCCACCTGGAACACCTCGGCCACAACCTGCGCGACCTTGGTGTTCAGGCCCTGGCCCATTTCGGTGCCGCCGTGGTTCAGGTGGATGCTGCCGTCGGTGTAGACGTGCACCAGCGCGCCGGCCTGGTTGAGGAAGCTGGCGGTGAAGGAGATGCCGAATTTCACCGGGGTCAGCGCCAGGCCTTTTTTCAGGATCGGGCTGTTGGCGTTGTAGCGACGGATCGCTTCGCGGCGCTCGGCGTACTGGCTGCTGGCTTCCAGTTCGGCGGTCATTTCCTCGAGCATGTTGTGCTCGACGGTCTGGTAGTAGTGGGTGACGTTACGCTCGGTCTTGCCGTAATAGTTGGCCTTGCGCACCGCCAGCGGGTCGAGGGCCAGGTGCCGGGCGATGGCGTCCATCACCTCTTCGATGGCGACCATGCCTTGCGGGCCGCCGAAGCCACGGTAAGCGGTGTTCGAGGCGGTGTTGGTCTTGCAGCGGTGACCATTGATGGTCGCGTCGCCCAGGTAGTACGAGTTGTCGGAGTGGAACATCGCGCGGTCGACGATCGATGCCGACAGGTCCGGCGAGCAGCCGCAGTTGCCGGCCAGTTCCAGGGCAATCCCGTGCAGGCGCCCGGTGCTGTCGAAGCCGACGTCGTATTCGACATAGAACGGGTGACGCTTGCCGGTCATCAGCATGTCTTCGACCCGCGGCAGGCGCATCTTGGTCGGCTGGCCGGTGAGGTGCGCGATCACCGCGCACAGGCACGCCGGGCTCGCCGCTTGCGTCTCCTTGCCGCCAAAGCCGCCGCCCATGCGGCGCATGTCGACGACGATCTTGTTCATCGACACGTCCAGCACTTCGGCCACCAGCTTCTGCACTTCGGTGGGGTTCTGCGTGGAGCAGTAGACGATCATGCCGCCGTCTTCGGTGGGCATCACCGAGGAAATCTGGGTTTCCAGGTAGAAGTGTTCCTGGCCACCAATGTGCAGGGTGCCCTGGATGCGGTGCTCGGCGGTGGCCAGCGCCGTGGCCGAATCGCCGCGCTGATGGGTGTGGCTGTCGAGCACGAAGTGGCGCTTGCGCAAGGCTTCGACCACGTCCAGCACCGGCTCGAGGTCTTCATATTCGATGATCGCGGCCATCGCCGCCTTGCGTGCGGTTTCCAGGTCTTTCGCGGCGACGGCGAGCACCGGCTGGCCGACGAACTGCACGTCGTCGATGGCCAGCAGCGGGTCACCCGGCAGCAGTGGGCCGATGTCTTTCAGGCCCGGCACGTCTTCGTGGGTGATGGCGATGCGCACGCCTTCGAAGGCGTAGCACGGCTGGGTGTCGATGCTGATGATCCGGGCGTGGGCGCGGTCGGACAAGCGTGCATAAACGTGCAGCTGGTTCGGAAATTCCAGGCGATCGTCGATGTACTGCGCTTCACCGGACACATGCTTGGCCGCGCTGTCGTGCTTGACGCTGCGGCCGACACCGGTGGTCAGGTCCTTGGCGAACAGTTCAGCCAGTTCGGCCTGGGTCTTCTCTACGGCGTGATGGTTAGACATAAGCGGTCACCCGAGTCTCGATGTGCGGCGTTTGCAGTTCGATGAAGTATTTGCGCAGCAGGTTCTGCGCACTGAGCAGGCGATATTCCTTGCTGGCGCGGAAGTCCGACAGCGGCGTGAAATCTTCCGCCAGGGCAGCGCAGGCACGTTCAACGGTGGCGCTGTTAAAGGGCGCACCGATCAACGCGGTTTCGCAACTGTTGGCGCGCTTTGGAATGGCCGCCATGCCACCGAACGCCACGCGGGCATCGGCGATCACACCGTTTTCCAGGCGCAGGTTGAACGCCGCGCACACCGCGGAAATGTCATCGTCCAGGCGCTTGGACACCTTGTAGGCGCGGAACAGCTGTTCGACGCTGGCGCGCGGCACGATGATCTTCTCGATGAACTCGCTTTCCTGGCGTGCGGTGACGCGGTAATCGATGAAGTAATCTTCCAGCGCCAGGGTGCGGCGGGTATCGCCTTTGCACAGGACGATCTGCGCACCCAGGGCAATCAGCAGCGGTGGCGAGTCGCCGATGGGCGAGGCGTTGCCGATGTTGCCGCCCAGGGTGCCCTGGTTGCGGATCTGCAAGGAGGCGAAGCGCTGCAGCAGTTCGCCGAAGTCCGGGTACTCGGCCTTCAACGCTTCGTAGCAGTCGGAGAGGGCGGTGGCGGCACCGATTTCCAGGCGGTCGTCGAAGCGGTCGATGCGCTTCATCTCGGCGACGTTGCCGACGTAGATCATCACCGGCAGGGTACGGTGGAACTGGGTCACTTCCAGCGCCAGGTCGGTGCCGCCGGCCAGCAATCGGGCTTGTGGATAAGCGTCGTACAGGTCGGCCAGGTCGGCCACGGTCAGCGGCACCAGGCAGCGCTTGTCACCGCTGTTGAGTTCGCCGATGTCGGTCGGCGCGATGGCCTTGAGTCGGGCGATGGTCTGGGCTTCATTGGCATCGAACTGATCCGGTTGCTTGGCGCAGCAGGACTGCTCGGCCGCTTCCAGGATCGGCCGATAACCGGTGCAGCGGCAGAGGTTGCCGGCCAGGGCTTCGTGGGCCTTGTGCTGATCCGGTGCATCGCTGTTCTTTTGCAGTGCAAACAACGACATCACGAAACCCGGGGTGCAGAACCCGCATTGCGAGCCGTGGCACTCGACCATGGCCTTCTGCACGCTGTGCAGCTCACCCTTGTGCTTGAGGTCTTCAACGCTGATCAGTTGCTTGCCGTGCAGGGACGACACGAAGGTCAGGCACGAGTTGAGGCTGCGATAACGAATGCGATCGCGGCCGTCGTCATCGGTCTGCAGCTCGCCGACCACCACGGTGCACGCGCCACAGTCACCGCTGGCGCAGCCTTCTTTGGTGCCGGGTTTGCCCACATGGTCGCGCAGATAATTGAGCACGGTCAGGTTCGGGTCCAGGGCGTGCTCGCTACGGAGTTCCTGGTTGAGTAAAAACTGGATCACGGAAGGCCTCGCAGACTCATTATTGTTGTTAACCGCCATGAACCGAATTTAGCAGGTCTGACTTTCCGGTCAATGATTTTCTGACTTAAAGGTCAGGAAAATGCATTTTGTCGATTAACGCCTGTTTTCTTCAGTATTGACCCTCGATCAATACCTTGCTTTTTGCTTGAATCGTGCCAAAACCACCGGGCAGGCCCTGCGCCATGACGTATCAATTGCGCTACACTGCGCCGCTTGTGCAAATCGAAGAGTTTGAAGGACAACCATGACGTTCAAGGCGCCGGACAGCCTCGCCGAGCAAATCGCGCATCACCTCGCCGAACGCATCATTCGCGGCGAGATGAAGCCCGGGGAGCGCATCCAGGAACAGAAGGTCACCCAGGCACTCGACGTCAGCCGCGGCTCGGTTCGCGAGGCCTTGCTGATTCTCGAGCGCAGGCACCTGATCGCCATCCTGCCGCGCCGGGGCGCCCACGTCACCGAGCTCACCGCGCACAAGGTCAAGAGCCTGTGCACGCTGATGAGCGAGATGTACATCCTGCTCGCCAACGCCGTGGCCAACGGCTGGAAAGTCCAGGCCGACCTGGCGCCATTCCTGCAAATCCAGCAGCGCCTGACGGCCAGCTTCGAGCGCCAGGACATCCATAGCTTCGTCGACGACAGTTTCAATGTGATGCGCGCTACCTATCCGTTCGCCAACAACCCGTACCTGCAGGAAACCGTCGAAAACCTGCAGCCGGCCATGAGCCGTGCGTATTTTCTCGCCCTGGACCAGCGCAAGGCCTCGATGAGCGAATACCTGGCCTTGTTCGAGCGCCTGCTCGCCGCCGTGATCGCCCGTGACTTTGCACAGATCCGCGAAGTGCTGACCGCTTACGGCCAGCGCAGCTGCGATCTGGTGATCTCTGCCCTGACGGACGCATAAGCGTGCGGCTAAAGTGCATCAAGCTGGCGGGGTTCAAATCCTTCGTCGACCCGACCACGGTGAACTTCCCCAGCAACATGGCGGCGGTGGTCGGGCCCAATGGTTGCGGCAAGTCGAACATCATCGACGCCGTGCGCTGGGTGATGGGCGAAAGTTCGGCGAAGAACCTGCGCGGTGAGTCGATGACCGACGTCATCTTCAACGGTTCGACCAGCCGTAAACCGGTGAGCCAGGCGAGCATCGAGCTGGTGTTCGATAACACCGATGGCACCTTGCTCGGTGAATACGCCGCCTATGCGGAAATTTCCATTCGCCGCAAAGTCACCCGCGATAGCCAGACCACCTACTATCTCAACGGCACCAAATGCCGGCGCCGTGACATCACCGATATCTTCCTCGGCACCGGCCTCGGCCCGCGCAGCTACTCGATCATCGAGCAGGGGATGATCTCCAAGCTGATCGAGTCCAAGCCTGAAGACCTGCGCAACTTTATCGAAGAAGCGGCGGGGATCTCCAAGTACAAGGAGCGTCGGCGCGAAACCGAAAACCGCATCCGCCGCACCCACGAAAACCTCGAGCGCCTGACCGACTTGCGCGAAGAGCTCGAACGTCAGCTCGAACGCCTGCACCGCCAGGCTGAAGCGGCCAAGAAGTATCAGGAACTCAAAGGCGAAGAGCGTCAGCTCAAGGCGCAACTGTCGGCCCTGCGCTGGCAGGACCTGAACGAACAGGTCGGCCAGCGCGAAGCAATCATCGGCACCCAGGAAATCAGTTTCGAAGCCCTGGTGGCCGAACAGCGCAACGCCGATGCCAGTATCGAACGCCTGCGCGATGGCCATCACGACCTCTCCGAGCGCTTCAATCTGGTGCAAGGGCGCTTCTATTCGGTCGGCGGCGACATCGCCCGGGTCGAACAGAGCATTCAGCACGGTCAGCAGCGCTTGCGCCAGTTGCAGGACGATTTAAAGGAAGCCGAGCGCGCGCGCCTGGAGACCGAGTCGCACCTTGGTCACGACCGCACGCTGCTGCTGACTCTCGGCGAAGAGCTGGACATGCTCACGCCGGAGCAGGAAGTCACCAGCGCCGCCGCCGAAGAGGCCGCCGCCGCGCTGGAAGAATCCGAAACCACCATGCATGGCTGGCAGGAGCAGTGGGACACCTTCAACCTGAGCGCTGCCGAGCCGCGGCGCCAGTCGGAAGTCCAGCAGTCGCGCATCCAGCAACTGGAAACCAGCCTGGAGCGCCTGGCCGATCGGCAGAAACGCCTCGGCGAAGAGCGCGCTTTGCTCTCGGCGGATCCGGAAGATGCCGCGATCATGCAGCTCAGCGAGCAGCTCGCTGAATCCGAGGCGACCCTCGAGGATTTGCAGACCAGTGAAGAAGCTCAGGTCGAAAAGCTCGAGCAATTGCGCCAGCAATTGCAGCACGCGCTGACGGCACAGCAACAGGCCCAGGGCGATCTGCAGCGCCTCAATGGTCGCCTGGCCTCGCTCGAAGCCCTGCAACAAGCCGCGCTCGATCCGGGCACCGGCACCGCCGAGTGGCTGCGTGAGCAGCATCTGGCGGATCGCCCGCGCCTCGCCGAAGGGCTGAAGGTTGAAGCGGGTTGGGAGCTGGCGGTGGAAACCGTGCTCGGTGCCGACCTGCAAGCGGTGCTGGTGGACGACTTCAACGACTTCGACCTGTCCAGCTTTGCCCAGGGCGATCTGCGCCTGCTCAGCCCGGCCAGCGATGGCCAGCGGGTGCCTGGCAGTTTGCTGGACAAGGTCGAGGCGCAGATTGATCTGTCGCCATGGCTGGGGCAGGTCAAACCGGTCGAGAGCCTGGAGCAAGCCTTGGCCATGCGCGGTCAGTTGGCCGCCGGCCAGAGCCTGATCAGCCGCGACGGCTATTGGGTCGGCCGGCACTTTCTGCGGGTGCGCCGTGCCAGTGAAGCGGAAAGCGGCATGCTCGCCCGTGGCCAGGAAATCCAGAAACTGGGCCTGGAGCGCGAAGAGCGCGAAGCGGCTGTCGAGTCCCTGGAAACCGAATTGCAAAACCTGCGGGCGCAACAGCGTCAGCAGGAAAACGGTCGCGAACACTTGCGTCGTTTGCTGCAGGACGAAGCCCGTCAGCAAGGCGAGTTGAAGGCCCAGCTGTCGGCCGGCAAAGCCAAGGCCGAGCAGTTGGCCCTGCGCCGCACCCGTCTTGACGAAGAAATCGAGGAACTGGGCGAGCAGCGCGCCCTGGAGCACGAAAGCATCGGTGAAGCGCGCCTGCAATTGCAGGAAGCCCTCGACGCCATGGCCCTGGACACCGAGCAGCGCGAGTTGCTGCTGGCCCAGCGCGACAGCTTGCGCGAACGCCTTGACCGGGTGCGCCAGGAGGCCCGCCAGCACAAGGATCACGCCCACCAACTGGCGGTGCGCCTGGGCTCGCTCAAGGCCCAGCACGATTCCACGCGCCAGGCCCTGGAGCGCCTGGAAATGCAGGCCGAACGCCTGACGGAAAAGCGCGAACAGTTGTCTCTGAATCTGGAGGAGGGCGAGGCGCCGCTGGAAGAGTTGCGCCTGAAACTCGAAGAACTGCTCGACAAGCGCATGACCGTCGACGAAGAGCTCAAGACCGCGCAGATCGCCTTGGAGGATGCCGACCGCGAACTGCGTGAGGCCGAGAAGCGCCGCAACCAGGCCGAACAACAGTCCCAGCTGATTCGCAGCCAGCTGGAAACCCAGCGCATGGAATGGCAGGCCCTGACCGTGCGGCGCAAGGCATTGCAGGACCAGTTGCTCGAAGACGGTTACGACCTGCACGGCGTGCTGGCCACACTGACCGCCGAGGCCAGCGAGAAAGCCGCCGAGGAAGAGCTTGAGCGCATCGCCGCGCGGATCCAGCGCCTGGGCGCAATCAACCTCGCGGCCATCGATGAGTACCAGCAACAATCGGAGCGTAAACGTTATCTGGACGCCCAGAACGACGATCTGGTCGAAGCCCTCGACACGCTCGAAAACGTAATTCGCAAGATCGACAAGGAAACCCGAAACCGTTTCAAAGATACCTTTGATCAGATCAATGGCGGTTTACAGGCACTTTTCCCAAAAGTTTTCGGTGGAGGCCGCGCGTATTTGGAACTGACGGGCGAAGATCTACTCGATACAGGGGTGACGATCATGGCGCAGCCGCCCGGAAAGAAGAACAGCACCATCCATTTGCTCTCCGGTGGCGAAAAAGCCCTGACCGCATTGGCCCTGGTTTTTGCGATCTTCAAGTTGAACCCGGCGCCGTTCTGCATGCTCGATGAAGTGGACGCGCCATTGGATGACGCTAACGTTGGACGTTATGCGCGACTGGTCAAGGAGATGTCGCAGACGGTGCAGTTCATCTACATCACCCACAACAAGATCGCCATGGAAATGGCCGAGCAATTGATGGGGGTGACGATGCACGAACCGGGTTGCTCGCGTCTGGTGGCGGTGGATGTCGAGGAGGCCATGGCGATGGTGGATGCCTGAGGCGTGGCTTTCAGGGGGGATTTTTTTACAGTGGGACTCAATTTGCCATGCCGACTTGCTGGCCAATCGACATATTCGCGGGACCAACGTGCCAGACGGTGTAAAGTTGCCTTTGGTCGTGCTAGTTTAATGTCAATTTTTCGTATACGTGGGTAAAACGCCTGTCAGAACATAGAGTTGGCGCCACGTTTTAAAGCGGTTTACAGAATGTAAGCCCCTTATTTTTCAGCATTTTTTATAGAGGCACGGGATTACATGGAAATCGGTCTGCGCGAGTGGCTGATCGTCATCGGCATTATTGTCATTGCCGGTATTCTTTTTGATGGCTGGCGCCGTATGCGCGGCGGCAAGGGAAAACTGAAATTCCGTCTCGACCGGAGCCTGTCCAACCTGCCCGAAGAGGACGCCAGCCCCGAGGTGTTGGGCCCGTCCCGCGTGCTGGATACGCACAAGGAACCGCAACTGGACGAGCACGACCTGCCGTCGGTGAGCATGCCGGCCCGGGACTCCCGCGATTCGGGCTCCAAGCGCGGCAAGCGTGGCCATGGCGAGCCTTCCCAGGGCGACATGAACCTCAGCCTGGACCTTGACGGCGGCCCGAGCTTCAGCAGCCGTGACGACGATTTCCCGGATGACACCAAGCCTGCGCCAGCGGTCAGCGACAAGGAACAGCCGCAAGCCGAGGAAGTGCTGGTCATCAGCGTGATCTGCCGCGATCCTGCCGGCTTCAAAGGCCCGGCCCTGCTGCAGAACATTCTCGAAAGCGGCCTGCGTTTTGGCGAAATGGACATCTTCCACCGCCACGAAAGCATGGCCGGCAATGGCGAAGTGCTGTTCTCCATGGCCAACGCGGTCAAGCCGGGCGTGTTCGACCTGGACGACATCGACCACTTCAGCACCCCGGCGGTGAGCTTCTTCCTCGGCCTGCCAGGCCCGCGTCATCCGAAGCAGGCCTTCGACGTGATGGTGGCGGCGGCGCGTAAATTGTCGCAAGAGCTGAACGGCGAACTGAAGGACGACCAGCGCAGCGTACTGACCGCCCAGACGATCGAGCACTACCGTCAGCGCATCGTTGAATTTGAACGTCGCGCATTGACCCAGAAGCGCTGATATTTGCACCGTGTGGATATCCACCTCCACACCCTGTAGGAGCCGGCTTGCTGGCGATGGCGTATTTGAAATCGCCTTCGCCGGCAAGCCGGACTCCTACAATGATTTGTACAGCATCAACAAATTGAGCAGCCTCGGCTGCTCTTTTGCTTTATGAGAGAACACCCATGACTGCCGCCCAAGACCGCATTCTAGAGCTACGCGCCGAGCTGGACCTGCACAACTATCGCTACCACGTGCTGGACGAGCCGAGCATCCCGGACGCCGAGTACGACCGGTTGTTCAACGAGCTCAAGGCCCTCGAAGCGGCCAATCCCGACCTGGTCACCAGCGACTCGCCCACCCAGCGGGTCGGCAGCGCCGCGCTGTCGGCGTTCACCCAGGTGCGCCACGAAGTGCCGATGCTCAGCCTGGGCAACGCCTTCGAAGAAACCGACATGCGCGAGTTCGACCGTCGGGTGACCGAAGGCCTGGACCTGCCGGCCGGTGATCTGTTCGGCGCTGGCGCGGCGGTTGAATACAGCTGCGAACCCAAGCTCGATGGCCTGGCGGTCAGCCTGCTCTATCAGGACGGCATGCTCGTACGCGGAGCAACGCGCGGCGACGGCACCACCGGTGAAGACATCAGCGTCAACGTGCGCACCGTGCGCAACATCCCGCTCAAGCTGCACGGCACCGGCTGGCCGGCGACCCTGGAAGTGCGCGGCGAAGTGTTCATGTCCAAGGCCGGTTTCGAACGGCTCAACGCCACGCAACTGGAAGTCGGTGGCAAGACCTTCGCCAACCCGCGCAACGCCGCGGCCGGCAGCTTGCGCCAGCTGGACTCGAAGATCACCGCCAACCGTCCGCTGGAATTCTGCTGCTACGGCATCGGCCAGGTGTCCGCGGACATCGCCGATACCCACATCGGCAATCTGCAGCAGCTCAAGGTTTGGGGCATGCCCATCAGCCACGAGCTGAAACTGGCGAACGGCATCGACGAATGCCTGGACTACTACCGCGACATCGGCGAACGCCGCAACGCGCTGCCCTATGAAATCGACGGCGTGGTGTTCAAGGTCAACAGCATCGCCTCCCAACGTGAACTGGGCTTCCGCGCCCGCGAACCGCGCTGGGCCATCGCCCATAAATTCCCGGCCATGGAAGAACTCACCGAGTTGCTCGACGTCGAGTTCCAGGTCGGTCGCACCGGTGCGGTGACGCCGGTGGCGCGCTTGAAGCCGGTCAAGGTCGCCGGTGTCACCGTGGCCAACGCGACGCTGCACAACATGGACGAAGTGGCGCGCCTGGGCCTGATGATCGGCGACACGGTGATCATCCGCCGCGCCGGCGACGTGATTCCGCAAGTGGTGCAAGTGGTCACCGAGCGCCGCCCGGAAAACGCCCGGCCAGTACAGATTCCAGAGCAATGCCCGGTGTGCGGCTCCCACGTCGAGCGTACGCAACTGGTCAAGCGCAGCAAGGGCCGCGAGACCGTCAGCGAAGGCGCGGTGTATCGCTGCGTCGGGCGCCTGGCCTGTGGCGCGCAACTCAAGCAGGCGATCATTCACTTCGTCTCGCGCCGGGCCATGGACATCGAAGGCCTGGGCGACAAGAGCGTCGAGCAGTTGGTCGATGAAGGCCTGGTGAGTTCGCCGGCCGACCTGTACGCCCTGAAGTTCGAAGACATCGTCGACCTGGAAGGTTTTGCCGAGCTGTCGAGCAACAAGCTGCTCAGCGCCATCGCCGACAGCAAGAAGCCGAGCCTGGCCCGCTTCATCTACGCCCTGGGGATTCCCGATGTCGGCGAAGAGACGGCCAAGGTGCTGGCGCGTTCCCTGGGTTCGCTGGAGCGGGTGCAGAAGGCCTTGCCGCAAGTGCTGACCTACCTGCCGGACGTCGGTCTGGAAGTGGCCCACGAAATTCACAGCTTCTTCGAAGACGCGCACAACCAGCAGGTGATCGACGAACTGCTCAAGCACGGCTTGCAGATTCAGGACCAGGGCGAGCTGGGCGCCGAGTTCGCCGCCAGCACCACACTGGGCGGTTTCCTCGACAAGCTGCACATCCCTTCGGTAGGGCCGGGCGGGGCGCAGAAACTGGCTGACAAGTTCGGTTCGCTGCAAGCGGTGATCAGCGCCGACTGGCTGGACATGCGTCAGGCATTGCCCGAGAAACAGGCCAACTCCGTTCGCGAGTTTTTCGCCCTTGAGGCCAATCGCCAACTGGCTGAGGACGCCGAGAAACAACTGGCCGATTTCGGCATGCACTGGCAGAGCGAGAAGAAAGTCGTCGAAGGCCTGCCACTGGCCGGACAGACCTGGGTGCTCACCGGTTCGCTGGAACTGATGAGCCGCGATGTGGCCAAGGACAAACTCGAAAGCCTCGGCGCCAAAGTGGCAGGTTCCGTATCAGCCAAGACTCACTGCGTGGTCGCAGGGCCTGGCGCGGGGTCTAAATTGACCAAGGCCAATGAGCTCGGGCTAAAGGTGCTGGATGAAGAAGCATTCGTCGAGTTCCTGAAAGGGCACAACATCACGGTCTGACGCCCTCAAGATCAAAAGATCGCAGCCTGCGGCAGCTCCTACAAGGATCGCGCAAACGCCGCCGTCCCCCTGTAGGAGCTGCCGAAGGCTGCGATCTTTTGATTCACCCCCGCAAAGCGGGGGAACGATCACCCCCCAGCAATGATCTAGTCTTGGCAAGCCCCAGGGAGAGATCGCTCATGTACCGCTTCTTCGAACAGCTCAGCTCGCGCATCGCCGCCCCCTTCATGGGCGAAAGCTCGCGCAACAGCAAGATCTGGCCCTGTCGTTGCGGCCAGTCGCTGTTCTTTCGCAACAGCCAGTGCCTGGCGTGTTCGGCAGCCCTGGGTTACCAACCCGAGCAGAGTCGCCTGTCCTCGCTACAACCGGGCGAGCAGCCCGACACCTGGCTACTCGACGCCGATCCCGCAGCCGGCATGTTCCGGCGCTGCGCCAATCTCGATTCCCCAGCCGCCTGCAACTGGCTGCTGCCAGCCAACGACCACGATGCCCTATGCATCGCCTGCAGCCTGAACCGTACCATCCCCGATTTATCCATCGCCGAAAACCACGAGCGCTGGCGCAAGGTGGAAACCGCCAAGCGCCGCCTGATCGCGCAGTTGCTCAGCCTCGGGTTGCAAGTCATCCCGAAAACCCAGGACGAAGAAACCGGCCTGGCCTTCGACGTCATCGGCGTCGACCTCGAAGGCAAGGCACCCACCACCGGCCACGCCAACGGCCTGATCACCCTCGACATCAAGGAAGCCGACGACGCCCACCGCGAACAGGTGCGGGTGCAGATGCACGAACCCTATCGCACCTTGCTCGGGCATTTCCGTCACGAAGTCGGGCATTATTATTGGGACCGCCTGATTGCCAACAGCGACTGGCTGCAACCCTTTCGCGACCTGTTCGGCGATGAACGCGCCAGCTACGCCGATGCCCTGGAACGGCATTACCAGCAAGGCGCGCCGCTCGACTGGCAGCAGCAGTACGTCAGCGCCTACGCCACCATGCACCCTTGGGAAGACTGGGCCGAAACCTGGGCTCACTATCTGCACATGATGGACGCCGTCGACACCGCGCTCGGCTTTGGCATGAGCGCGCGGGAAATGGACTTCGACTACCAGCCGTTTCCCTCCAGCACCCTCTACGATCCGCAGCACCCCGGTGGCGCCGCCTTCCTGTCGTTCGTCAACGCCTGGATCGAACTGGCCGGCATGCTCAACGAGCTGTCGCGCAGCATGGGCCAGCCGGATTTCTACCCCTTCGTGCTGCCGCCCGCGGTGATCGCCAAGCTGCACTTCATCCACTTGGTGATCCAGCGCGAAGGCGGCAGGGCCGACGAGGTGCTGGCACAATAGTCGCGCATGATGGCAATTCAGTTTCAATTAAGTTGGTTTCGCTAAGGTGGCCCCCGTAGGCAACACATAAAAAATACGGAGACACCCATGAAATCCTTTACTGCCCTGTTCGCCGCATCCCTCATCGGCCTGACCGCCAACCTCGCCCAGGCGCGCGACCTCGGCCCCGACGAAGCCCTGAGGCTGCGCGACGCTGGTACCATTGTGTCTTTCGAGAAGCTCAATGCCACGGCGCTGGCCAAGCATCCCGGCTCCACCGTCACCGAAACCGAACTGGAAGAAGAGTACGGCAAGTACATCTACCAGGTTGAACTGCGCGACCCGCAGGGCATCGAGTGGGACCTGGAGCTGGACGCGGTCAGCGGGCAGATTCTCAAGGATCATCAGGACACGTAATGACGCTGCATTCCTTTTCCCCTCGACGCGTCAGCGGCCGCATGGCCCTGGCGCTGCTGGTTTTCTGCTCGGTGGTCATGGCCCGCGACCTCGACCAGGACGAGGCCCTGCGCCTGCGCCAACAGGGCGTGATCCTGCCGCTCGAGCAGCTTCTGCAAAAAGCGCTGGATCGTTATCCGGGGGCCAAGCTGCTGGAAGCCGAGCTCGAAGAGAAGCACGACGTCTACATTTATGAAGTCGAATTGCTGACCACCGAGGGTGTGGTCCGCGAACTGGACATCGACGCCACCACCGGCCATTTACTCAAAGACAAGGAAGATTGACCGATGCGATTGCTCCTGGTGGAAGACCACGTGCCGCTGGCCGACGAACTGGTGGCCGGCCTCAATCGCCAAGGTTATGCCGTGGACTGGCTGGCCGACGGCCGCGACGCGGTGCACCAGGGCAGCACCGAACCCTATGACCTGATCATCCTCGACCTCGGCCTGCCGGGGCTGCCCGGGCTAGACGTGTTGACCCAGTGGCGCGCCGCCGGCCTGGCGACGCCGGTGCTGATCCTCACCGCCCGCGGTTCCTGGGCCGAGCGCATCGAAGGCCTCAAGGCCGGCGCCGACGACTACCTGACCAAACCTTTCCACCCTGAAGAACTGCACCTGCGCATCCAGGCCCTGTTGCGCCGCTCCCACGGCCAGGTCAATCAACCGACCCTCAAGGCCGCCGGCCTGCAACTGGATGAGGGTCGCCAGTGCGTCACCCGCGATGGCGCCGACATCCAGCTCACGGCCGCCGAGTTTCGCCTGTTGCGCTACTTCATGCTGCACCCGGAACAGATCCTCTCCAAAAGCCACTTGGCCGAACACCTCTACGACGGTGAAACCGAGCGCGATTCCAACGTGCTGGAAGTCCACGTCAACCACCTGCGGCGCAAACTCGGGCGCGACGTGATCGAAACCCGTCGCGGCCAGGGTTACCTGCTGGGTGGGCAAGCCCGGTGAGGTCGATCCAGCGCCGTTTGAGCCTGGGCCTGATCAGTGTGATGGTGATCGTCGGCCTGGTGTTGGCACAAACCAGCCTGTGGCTGTTCGAAGTGGGATTGCAGCGCTACCTCGAAGCCGGCTTGCGCAACGACAGCGAAAACCTGCTGGTGGCGCTGGTGCGCGGCCCCCAGGGTTTGCAACTGGATGAGCGTCTGCTGTCGCCGGCTTACCAGCGGCCGTTTTCCGGCCACTATTTCCGCATCGATTTTGCTGACAGCCACTGGCGCTCCCGTTCACTCTGGGACCAGGAACTGCCACGTCTCGAACGGCCGGGCCTGGAGAGCAACCTGCAACTGGGCCCGGAAGGCCAGCAACTGCTGGTGCTGCGTTCGGACTATCGGCGCCTCGGCCAGTCGATTTCCATCAGCGTGGCCCAGGACTACACCCCGGTGCGCGAAAGCTTCCAGCGCATGCAACAGATCGGCCTCGGCCTGGGGCTGGCGGGCCTGCTGCTAATCCTGCTGCTGCAACGGCTCACCGTGCGCCGCGCCTTGCGCCCGCTGGAAAAGGCCCGGGAACAGATCGCGCAACTGCAACAGGGCCAGCGCTCGCAACTCGACGATCAGGTGCCGATCGAGCTGGAACCACTGGTGACCCAGATCAACCACTTGCTGGCCCACACCGAAGACAGTCTCAAGCGTTCGCGCAATGCCCTGGGCAACCTCGGCCATGCCCTGAAAACCCCATTGGCGGTGTTGTTGAGCCTGGCCTCCAGCGAACAACTCGACGCCCACCCGCAACTGCGCCAGGTCCTCAAGGACCAGCTGGAACAGGTCCGCCTGCGCCTCAATCGCGAACTCAACCGCGCCCGCCTGGCCGGCGACGCATTGCCCGGGGCCTTGTTCGATTGCGACGCCGAACTGCCGGGATTGCTCGCCACCCTGAACATGATCCACGGCGAACACCTGCACCTCAGCTATGTCGCGCCCAGCGGCCTGCAGCTGCCCTGGGACCGCGAAGACCTGCTGGAACTGCTCGGCAACCTGCTGGACAACGCCTGCAAATGGGCGGACGCCGAAGTTCGCCTGAGCGTGATCGAAACCGCACAAGCCTACGAGCTGAGCGTGGAAGACGACGGCCCGGGAATTCCCCAGGACCAGCGCGATCAGGTAATCAGCCGCGGCACCCGCCTGGATGAACAGACCGACGGCCATGGCCTGGGCCTGGGCATCGTGCGCGACATCGTCGACAGCTGGGGCGGGCAGCTACTGCTGCAAGAAAGCGAGTGGGGCGGCTTGAAAGTGACCATCGACTTACCCAAACGCTGAAACAACGGGGCGATCAACGCCCCTCGAGCAACCCGGCCGCCTGATCCAGCAAGGCCAGCGGATCCTTCGCCTTGTGGATATCCACCGACAACAACTGACGAAACTTGCGCGCGCCCGGAAACCCGGTACCCAGCCCCAGCACATGGCGAGTGATATGGTGCATCGCGCCACCGGCTTCCAGGTGCGCAGCGATATAAGGTCGCAACTGCGCCAACGCCTCGGCGCGAGAGATCACCGGCGCGCTGCTGCCAAACAACTGCTGATCCACCTCGGCCATCACATAGGGATTGTGATAAGCCTCACGCCCGAGCATCACCCCGTCGAACGTCTGCAAATGCTCGTGACAGGCTTCCAGGCTCTTGATCCCGCCATTGAGAATAATCTCCAGCTCAGGGAAGTCCGCCTTCAACCGCGCGGCCACGTCATAACGCAACGGCGGAATATCGCGATTCTCCTTCGGCGACAACCCCTCCAGAATCGCAATCCGCGCATGCACGGTAAAACTGGTGCAACCGGCATCGCGCACCGTGCCAACGAAATCGCACAGCTCTTCATAGCTGTCCCGCCCATTGATCCCGATCCGATGCTTGACCGTCACCGGAATCGACACTGCATCGCGCATCGCCTTCACACAATCAGCCACCAACTGCGGATGCCCCATCAGGCACGCGCCGATCATATTGTTCTGCACCCTGTCACTGGGGCAGCCCACATTCAGATTCACCTCATCGTACCCATGTTCCTGCGCCATCCGCGCACAAGCCGCCAAATCCAACGGCACACTGCCACCCAACTGCAACGCCAACGGATGCTCGGCTTCGTTGTGCCGCAGGAACCGCTCGTGATCACCGTTGAGCAAGGCACCGGTGGTGACCATTTCGGTGTAGAGCAGCGCGTGCTTGGAGAGCAGGCGCAGGAAGAAACGGCAGTGACGGTCGGTCCAATCCATCATCGGCGCCACACTGAAGCGGCGAGACGGCTCGGTGCGGGTAGGGCTAGTATTTACGGGCGCTTTAGGTTTTTCGAAATTCATTGATACTGATCTTTTATACAGCGGTTTTTACCCATTTTTCCTTGTTTTTCGAAGTCGGTTGCTACAATGTAGCAAGCGTATTCGGCAATGTAGCAACTGGAAATGGGCACGATCACATCACGCAAGCGCAAGGACAACTCGACGGCCTACACGGCGCAGATACGGATCAATCGGGACGGGAAGACAGTTTATCAGGAAAGCCAGACCTTCGACCGCAAGCAGGTCGCCCAGGCCTGGATCAAGCGTCGCGAGACGGAGCTGGCCGAACCGGGTGCCATCGAGCGCGCGAACCGCAAGGGCGTGACGATCCGGAAGATTATCGAGCAGTATCTGGACGAGTACGAGAAGATCCGCCCGCTGGGCAAGACCAAGAACGCCACGCTGAAGGCGATTAAGGACACCTGGCTGGGCGAACTCGACGACTCGGCGCTGACAAGCCAAAAGCTGGTGGAGTTTGCCCAGTGGCGGATGAGCAAGGAAGGCGGTGGTGTCCAGGCGCAGACGGTCGGCAACGATCTGTCGCACCTGGGGGCGGTGTTGTCCGTGGCCCGACCGGCGTGGGGTTATGAGGTCGACCCGCTGGCGATGCCGGATGCGCGCAAGGTGTTACGCAAGCTCGGCCTGGTCAGCAAGAGCAAGGAACGCAACCGCCGGCCGTCCCTCGACGAGCTGGACAAGCTGATGGAGCATTTCTTCGAGATGCAGACGCGGCGCAAAGCCCAGATCGACATGCCGAAGATCATCGCTTTTGCGATTTTCTCAACGCGTCGGCAGGAGGAGATCACACGGATCCGCTGGGACGATCTCGACGAAACCCGGCAGGCGGTGCTGGTGCGCAACATGAAAAACCCCGGGCAGAAGATCGGCAATAACGTTTGGTGTCATTTGCCGGATGAGGCCTGGGCGATCCTCCAGTCCATGCCTAAGGCGGAGAGGGAGATCTTTCCCTACAACAGCAGGTCGGTGTCGGCATCCTTTACCCGAGCATGCCTCTTCCTTGAGATTGAGGATCTACATTTTCATGATCTGCGGCATGACGGGGTGAGTCGGTTGTTCGAGATGGACTGGGATATACCGCGAGTGTCGAGTGTTTCAGGGCATCGGGATTGGAATTCGTTGAGGCGATATACGCACTTGCGAGGAAGAGGTGATATCTACCTAGGATGGAAATGCCTACCTGTATTGACTAGGTAATCGCCGGTATTAGCTGATATTATGCTGATAAGTTGCTCCTTCAACTATAGGGTTTTTGGGTGGGTCTAATGAAAGCGCTTAATACTCCTCGCTGGGAAACATACAAGAGTTTTTATCAGATTACGATTTTTCGATATTTGACATTATGGTTTTCGATTGTTCCAATTTTGGCAGGGGTTCTTAGTCAGTTGCCCGAATACATTCCGATAACTATAAGTGGAGCAACTTATAATTTAAAGCTTGTGATGCCGTTCAATTGGCAGATGCTTTGGGTTTCATCGTTTTTCTTTTTGATTTCTTTTGTTATTTATTTGGTAAGGTGTCCTTCGTTTGTCAAGCAATATAATAGGTTTTCAGATTATTCAAGCTATGGTCATGACAAACGCTGGATTTCTTGGTTGGCGAAGGATCTAATTGAAGAGGGGTCAGAGCTACCAAAGTTTATTTCTAGGCTTGATAGTAAAAAGTATCTAACGAAGCACTCGAATGATTTTGTCATTCCCCCAAATAATCCGGAGGTTGGCACTGATCAAACAATTTATTATATGAAGGTTAACGATAATATTTATTCGCTGGGAATGCCAAGGTTGGGGGAGAGTGAGGCGGATATGGATGCCGAGCGAGCTATATTTTGGGAGATTTTTGGGCGTTATTCCAATTCGAGGAAATTTGCGCGCGCCCTAATTATGTTTTTTCTGGTGCTCAGCCTTGTGGCGTTCGTCTTTGTTTTTGTTCAGCATATTTCAAGTGGTCTTGTTTATCTTTGGCTGTGGCTGGCAAAGATTGCTCCATGGTTGGAAAATATTGCTACATGGTCAGCAAATATGGGTGCGTGGCTGGCAAATATTGGTGTGTGGCTAGCGAACCTTGTGTGATGAGAAAAGTTTATAAGTATTCCGCCGCAATTACCAGTCAGTTGGCTTTTTGCGCTACTCCTCTGAGGCTTGATAGCTACAATCATTGCCAATTTAATTGTGGCTATTGTTTTGCTCGAACCCGTGAAGGGTATGGGCGTGATGAGAAATTACAAATAGCCAACCCAGAGCGGCTGAAGAAACGGCTGAAAAGAGTTGCTGATGGGGTGGTTCGTTCTGCGCTCGATGAATTTATTCAAATGAGAATTCCCTTTCAGTTGGGAGGGATGTCTGATCCATTTTCTCCGATTGAGCTAAAAGAGAGGCGTACGCTCCAATACATACGTATTCTCAATGAATATGACTATCCATTTATAATCAGCACGAAAAGTAGCCTTCCGGGTACTATCGAATATTTGGATGCGCTAAGCGAGTCTAATGGTTACGTTCGGTTTTCAACTACTGTAGTCTCTGAAGGTTATAGATCGTCAATAGATAAAGGCTGTCCACCTATTCGCGATATAGCGGATGCTGCTGAGAGGTTGTCTGCGTTCAATGTTCCGGTTTGCTTTCGCATGCAACCAATAATACCGGGGCACGAAGATAGTTATGATGGGCTATTAGCGTTAGCCCGAAATGTAGGTGTCAAGCATATATCGGCAGAATATCTCAAGGTTCCCCTTGAGGGTAATGTTAATTTCAGTTCGTCGTTGTTAGAGTTATTAGGTGGGCAGCCTGTTTCAACGTATATGAAGCTGGGGTCTCGTAAGCAAGGTAGTGAATATGCGCTTCCGCTATCATATCGCGCTGCGCACCTCATCTACATGCGAGGAGAGGCTAAGGCTGCGGGTATTACGTTCGGTTTTGCTGATAATGAATTGTTGTTGCACTCTGACGGGGGATCTTGTTGCAGTGCTTCTGACTTGTATTTAAGAAATGCGAGCTTCTTTTCCGCCAATATCGTGGCATTGGCTAAGAAAAAAATGATAGGTGAGCTGATTACGTTTGACGATTTTATTGGGGAGTGGATGCCACAAGGCTCAATTGCAACGTATTTAAATTCAAAATCCCGTCTTGAGAAAACTGATATCGAGTCTGTGAAGTGGATAACATACTTGCGTGAAATATGGAGTGGGAATTATGGTCTGTATTCACCAGGCTACTTTGATGGGGTTATAGACACCGGTAAAAAAGATTTAGCTGGGCTGCCTATTTATATGAGGGCTCTTAGTGAATTCGAAATTTCGATGGGGTTCGCGTTGCCTGTTAAATGTCTTGACCATCTTTCTATTTGAATTCATAAAAATGTGCTCGGGAAGAGTCCTCCCGAGCACATGCTCATGATGCTCTTCCCATCAGCTTTTCTTGCTCTAAAACGGCTTTACTTCGTTGATTGTCGATGTAGGTCGCTAGGTCTTTGATGTGTATTCCTAATGCAGCTTTTTGCGTGACTGTGCCTAGTCTAATTATCGGGATGTCTATTTCTCCCAGTAGCTGTTTTCGCTTGAATTTTTCAATGGTTAAGTGCATATAATCAGTGCAAACACGATCCAGCGGAATCACAGCCTGCCCGTCATATTGAGCCATTAAAAGAAAAAGTGTGTTCATGCAGTCTCCTTAACATTGCGGCTGGGGCCACAGTTGATTAATGCTGGTTCCTTCGTCGCGAAGGCATCGAGGAAGTCGGCCAGATCATGTAAATACACCACCTGTTTTGCTCGCACCGAGTCATGAAGACGCTTCACAACCAGCGGGATGCGCCCGGCCTTGATTTCACTCAGCAGGTAGCGGTCGGTGCGGATGTGCTTGAAGTAGTGTTCCCGCACTGCTGTTAGAGACGGGCAGGGCGTAGCGAACTGTCTGCGAAGTTGGTCAAGGGTGTTGCTCATGCAGCATCCTCCCCGGACCCCTCCGATAGGGGCAGCAACTTGAGTCGGATCAGTTCAGCAAGGCCTTCTTTGCTTTTGCCCATGGCCGCCGCGCAGACATTGCCGAGTTGGTCGGAGACGACTGCGCCGTAGGGGTACTCCAGTGATTTGGTTGGGGTGACGTAGGCGATGTGGCCTTCACCAATGACCGCATCGACGCAGCGGAACACCTCGGCCAGTTCAGCGCTCACCGCTGGTAACGCCTCGAGCAACTGGACTGCTTCGGCGGATGCGCCAATCAGCGTGGCGCGACTGATGATGGTTGGATGATTGAGAAACATCGGAACCAGCTTCAATGCGCCGATGGCTTGGGTGATAGCGTTCTGGCTCATGCTGCGGCGTCCTTGTGCGTGACGGTGATGTTCAGTTTTTTTGCGATCCACTTGACGCCTTCTTCCTTCACCAACACTACGGCGTAGTGCCGATAGCGATTGGTATTTCCGATCTGGACGCTGCGTGGATCCGAGAACAGGTAGCCCCGGTCGCGGTGATGGCTGGCCAGGTCCCCGTCATTTGTCAGGATGCGCAGTTCCCGCAACCTGGTGCGGAAGGCGCGGGGCTTGAGGCCGAGCACGGCGGCCGTTTGATCCAGGGTGAGGTTCATGACGCTGTCCTCAGGCTGCGAGCAGTTCTCGAACGTTGTTCAGCAGTGCTTCCGACTCGGCCAGCATTTGCTGAATTTGCGCCGTGCGAGTGGGTTGTTCTGGCGGCGGCGCCGGCTCTGCCGACTCAATGCGACCGTTCGCAATGTCCTGGATGAAATCCCGGAGGTGCAGGTGATTGGCCCGATCTGAGCGCTTGAGAGTCAGTTCGCCTGTATGGCCGCCGAAGTCCACGCTGATGACCGCGTTGTCGTCGGTGAGCTCTACTTCAAAACTCGCATAGATGGTTTGCTCTGGCCGTTGAAGAGGGCAAACGGCGGTGCCTCCAGCCTGAAGCATGTGATGCAGCAACTCTTGTTTTGCGAGCGGGATGCGGTAGTTGTTCATGCTGCGTCACCTCCACAGGGGCCGGTTTCGCTGGTGGCGACAGAGCGAGCAGGAAGGGCGGCAGCAGGGCGACCGATGTTGACGATCACCAACAATCCGGTGCGTTTTTGAATGGCGTCTACGGCGGCGGGGTTAGTGATGGCTGCGGGGTGTAAGTACACCGGGCAGCGGGTGTTTCTGTGCTGTGTGGTTTGCATGGCTCGTACTCTTTGGTGAGAGGTGTACGGTGCAAACGATACAAATGCGTATTGATTCAGTCAATACGTATTTGAATTGATTTTATGGTCAAGCATAAAAAGGCCCGCGATGTGCGGGCTTCCTTCATGTCGCAGCTTCAGAAGATTTCAAGCTTGGAGAATACAACCCCGCAAATAATCGCATCGTTTTCTAGCTCGATGATTGGCTCCGGCCAGGCCGGATTCAAGGGTTTCAAGAACCTACGATTTCCCTCCATGACTAACTGCTTGAACGTTGCTTCTTGGCTGTTGACCAATTTGGCTATTACCAACGAGCCATTTTCGGCGTCCTTGGCTGGATCTACAAAGATGATATCGCCATCACGAAAAGAGCGACGTTCGTGTTGGTTGAACATGGACAGACCCCGGACCCTAAGTGCGTAGGTCTGACGGCTATGCGATGCAGCACACGGCAGCCAAATCTCGGCATCATCAAGCGTGCGCACATCTTCAATCTCGCACCAAGCTCCTGCTTGTACCCATGAAATCAATGGGACATATCCTTTAATTGCCGGCCCGGGTTCGACGTTTGACTCTGCAGATGCTTGGTGGATTTTGCTTGGATTGGGGTCCTTGTGTTCGCCTCCGTTCCAAAGCCAGTTGCTACTGACCTTAAGAGCCTTGGCAATTTTTTCAACGTTGTCGTGACGAGGGCTGGAAACCGCGTTCGTCACGATCCTGTGAATGGTGGGCTGGGGTACGCCGGAGCGACGGCCTAGTTCCCCTTCGGATAAGTCAAGTTCCACCATGCGTTGAGCGATGCGGTCCCCAATCACTTTTCTTCTGCCTTGATTCAAAAACGTATCGGAGATTGTATTGAATCATCCAATACGTTTGTGTATTGTGGCGACCAATGCGAAAGCGCATCGGTGAACAATATGACTATCCAAGAAATGCTCGCGGTGCTTCTGCGGTCTGGCTTGTCCCAGCGCGTGATCGCGGAGCGTGTTGGTACAACACAGCCAACTATCAATCGTGCAGCTAAAGGTGCGGACGTTCGCTATGTGACGGGGAAGGCCATTGAGCGCCTGTATACCGAAGAACAAAAAACCGCAGGCTTCAAGTCGGCGGCTTAAAAAGGGTGCTGAGCTGGGGCCTCTCACCAAAGATCCCCCAGCCCAGCTACGACGATACACAGCACATGCACATCGGTCGTGGTCGTAGGATAGGGTTTGCCCTGGCCTATGGCTACACCGTAAACGGGGTATTTACGGTTATGAGTCGCATCAATCAACCACCGGCCTCTGCGCCGGTTCTTTCCCTTCGCAAGGCAATCTACCGGGCAGCCCATGATTATAAAGGTGGTGTGACTGCCTTGGCGCTCGACATGGTCATGGATTACGACGGTCTACAAAAGAAGGTCAAACACGACTTTGAGCAGCGTTGGCTGGATCCTGATGAGCTAGAGGAACTGATCCGGTTGACGGCGAACCCTCTGCTGTTGGATGCGCTCGTGCGGCCTGCCGGGATGGTCTGGTACAAGCCCGTAGCAGCGGCACCGACAAAAGATGCATTGCTCGCGGTCAGCAAGGTGCTGCATGAAACCGGTCTGTTCGTTTCCAGCATGCATGAAGGCGCAGCCGACAACGTCTGGGAGCTGTCCGAAGTCCAGTTGCTTGAAAAGCATGGTGCAGACGTGATCCGCGCCGTGCTGGGCATCATGGCCGGTGCCCGTCTGGCAATGGAGGACCGTCTCCATGGCTGATGATATCGATCGTGCCAACGACCAAGCGCAATACCTGCTCGACATGGCTATCCATCGGAGTCGGCAGGTGCCGACGAATCGAGTTAGTGCGCAGTTCTGTGATGATTGCGATGAGCCCATCCCGTTGCTTCGTCAGCAAACCATTTCAGGTTGCGAAACCTGTGTCAGCTGCCAGGAGTTGCGGGAGCGGCGCAGATGAGTGATCTGGGCAATGGAATGCCCACTGCGGAGTGGGCAAGACGCTACATAGATACCTTCGGGTTGGCTCTGGTTCCAATCGAGCCAGGTGAGAAGGGGCCGAAGGGAAGAGGTTGGAACAAGCCCGGCGGATACATCACGGACGCGGCGAAGGCTGTTGAGCTCTGGAAAAAGAAGCCTGAGCACAACCTCGGGGTGGTGCTTGGCCCTAGTCGAATCTGCTCTCTGGACGTCGATGATGTGCAGTGGACTCGGCATGTTCTTCATGACCAGTTGGAAATCGATCTGGATGCTATGGCGCTGGTGTTCCCGACTGTGGTCGGCAACCCGGCGCGATTCCGCATCATGTTTCGAGTTCCAGAGGGCGTTGAGCTGACCCGCCACTCATTGGCGTGGCCCAACGAGAAGGATCCCGACGGTTCGATCCACAAGGCGCTGACTGCCAAGATCAAAGCAACCAAGGACGCGGGTGATGTCGCTGGCGAAGCTGAGGCGCGTGCCGAGGCTGAGGAGTACCAGCGCATCACAGTGTTTGAACTGCGCGGTGGCTTGGTGCAGGACGTGTTGCCACCTTCTATTCACCCAGGTACAGGGAAACCGTACACCTGGCGCACGCCACCAAGTGCTGCTGATGGGTTGCCAGAGCTTACTCCCGAACTGCTGGCGATCTGGAACAACTGGGACGCCTTCAAGCGTGACGCCGAGGCCGCGTGTCCGTGGGCGCCGAAACCGGCTCTCGCGCCGGGCAAGCCGATCACTCGGCCGGCGCCGGTGAAGGGCAAGCAGCCCTCAGTGATCGATGAGTTCAATCGCGGCCATGATGTGCAAGAGCTGCTGCGCACTCATGGCTATATCAAGCGGGGTAGCAAGTGGCTTTACCCGCAGAGCAGGACCGGCCTACCAGGTGTGACAATCGCAGACGGCAAGGTCTATTCGCACCACGGTGCCGATCCGCTCGCGAATGGGCATCAGAACGACGCCTTCGAGGTGTTCTGTTTGCTCGAGCACGGCGGCGATCAGTCGAAAGCGGTGAAGGACGCTGCACGTATGTTGGGTATGCAGCGTTCATCGCGGTCTGATCCGCAGGATCTTCCCCCGACCCCTTCCGGTGATGTGAGCGAGCCGAGCTGTGCGAACGACGCCATCGGCGAGGCTGCTCCGGCTCCTGACGGGGGGGCGGGGGAGGCACTGACGCTAGACCATTTACTTCGTCGTTTTGCGCTGGTCGAGGGCACCACGCAAGTGTGGGACTGCGACCAGTCACGGGTGATGAAGAAGGCCGCATTTGAAGCGCGTGTGGGCAAGCCGCTCGCCAAGGCATGGCTGGACGACATGGGCAAACGGTTGATTGCAGATGATCACGTCCGCGACATCGAACAAGCGCGACGTATGGCGGGTAAGAAGGGCGGCGCGCTCGGTATGCCACCGACTGATCGGTATGTGTACATCGATGGCACCAAGGATGTCTGGGATCGGGAAAAGAAGCGGCGTATTGCCGAAGGCGCCGTGAAGATGGCGCTGGGTGACACCTATCCGCTATGGCTCAACAGCAGTGAGCGGCGCACCGTGGATGTCGAACACATCGTGTTTGATCCGACCATGAGCAAGGACCCTGCGGTGTACATCAATACCTTTGATGGCCTGCCGCTGGAACCTGTCAGGGATGATGAAGCCTGCGCCAATCTGCGTTGGCTGATTTCGTTTTTGTGCAACCACGATGAAGCGGCGGCCCAATGGCTGGTGCGCTGGTTGGCGTACCCGTTGCAACACTTGGGCGCCAAGATGGACACCGCGGTACTGATGCACTCGATCATGGAAGGCTCGGGCAAAAGCCTGCTGTTCGCCGATGCACTGGGCATGCTGTATGGCCAGTACGCGGCCACGGTCGGCCAGACACAGTTGGAGAGCAACTTCAACGCCTGGCAAAGCCGCAAGTTGTGGTCGGTGTTTGAGGAGGTTGTGAGCCGTGACCAGCGGTACAACCAAGTGGGCAAGATCAAGCACCTGATCACCGGTAAAACGGTGCGAATGGAATCGAAGTTCATCAACGGTTGGGAGGAGGCCAACCATATGAACGCGGTATTCCTGAGCAACGAAATTTTGCCGTGGCCGATCAGTGACAGTGACCGGCGGATGCTGGTGATGTGGCCAATGGAAACCTTGCCGGTCGAGCGGCAAAAGGCGATCGGACGAGAGCTGGAACAGGGTGGAGTCGCGGCGCTGTACGGCTGGTTGTTGTCGGTCGACCTGGGCGACTTCAACCAGCGGACACGACCACCGTCGACGGATGCCCGTGAGCGTCTGGTGGCCTTGAGTCGGGCCGGATGGCAGACGTTCTTGCACCTGTGGAAGTACAGCGAGTTGGGCCAGGGGCTTTGGGGGCCGTGTCTGTCGACCGACCTCTATTCGCTGTTCCTCGAATGGTGCCAGCGTAATAAAGAGCACGTGATGAGTCAGACGAAGTTCTCGCTGTTCATCAGTTCCGAGGTCGATAAGACGCGGGCGATTCCCTGGACCGATGGCAGCAACCGGCGTTTTGGCGCGTTCTTCTTTCCCGTCGATCAGGCCGCTTCCCCGCCCCCATCACTGAAGGCGGCCGAGCTGGGCAAGCAGGTCGAAAACTGGCGAGCAAAGGCGAAGCTGGCGGGCTGGCATGTGGACAGCTGGGACCACATCAAGGCGGCTGCCGCATGACTACATTTAAAAGTGTGTTGGGTGTGTCGGGTGTGTGTTGGGTTGATTTCACATACCCCACACAGATTGGAGCCTTCTTTTTCCGTTGTTTGCGGGCTTTGTGTCGGGTGTGTTGGGTTTCGCTACGCGTGCGCGCATGCGTGACGTTAGATGTTCTATTTCTGTTGGCTGATTATTTTCTTCATGCGAGGACGGAAATACCCAACAAACCCAACACACCAAACACAACACGATTAAGGCTATTGATTTTAAAGGGTTTTATTTGTGTTGGGTTTGTGCCGGGTTCGGTGTTTTTTGTGTCGGGTTCGGTTTTCGGGGGAGTAGGGAGATGATCCAGTCAATGGAAGTACTGCTAAAGCACTGGGGCGAGCAACTTCGGCTCAATGGCGAAAGCGGCGGCATGGGCAGTCCGATGGCAACGATCATGGAGTGGGGTGGCTGCGCACCACGCGGCACGCCTGGATCCCGAGTTATCCTCGGCGCTGGAGCGGGGCCTGATGCAGTTGCGCAGGAGATCGCCGCTGCCCTATCGGAGATCGGGCGTCAGGGTGAGCAGGGTGATCGGCTGATGCAGTTGGCGAGCTTGCGTTACGGTGATGATCCGGCGCCTACCTGGCTGATGCAGTTGCATCTGCTCGGGATGGAGTCAAGAGCGAAACAGACTTACTACGACCAGGTGCACCGTCTGCATGAGCGGCTGCTGGAAGTGCTGGCTGAGCGTGCTGACGCCCGTAAGTGGCTTACCGCCGGTCGGGGCGTTTTGCCTCAAAGTCTCCTCAAAGTTGCGTCAAAGTTGCGGCAAGTCGGATAACCGAAAATGACCCCTTTTCGGTTCCGTACTTAGGGGGTAAAAAGTCACCACGATATGAAATTTGCGCCTTGGCGCTGACCCGAGCACGTGCTGTGCACTCCGTCCTGGCTAACGTCATGACATCGAAACCCTGCCCCCCGGCGGGGTTTTCTTTTTTGTGCTTGGCAAACTCCTTCACTTGAGGCACGACATGACAAATGAGCAGCAAGCGCTGGCAGAAATGCCGATCTGGTTAGTGATCGTTCTGGCCCTGGTTGGAGGTGTATCCGGAGAGATGTGGCGAGCCGATAAGGATGGGGCGCGCGGCTGGGCGCTACTGCGGCGCCTAGCACTTCGCTCCGGTGCCTGCATTGTCTGCGGCGTGTCGGCAATGATGCTAATGATCGGCGCGGGCATGACGATCTGGACAGCAGGCAGCTTGGGTTGCCTGACTGCAATGGCCGGCGCAGATGTTGCCATCGGCCTGTACGAACGCTGGGCCGCCAAACGCCTCGGCGTCAACGAGTCGCCAGCAGCTGGTCGCGAGTAAGGGCCATGATGCGACTTGAGATGCGTGACAACATCGACAAGATCTTGCGAGATATTCGCGGGCTGGCCCGTAACAATGTGCCCATGGCAGCGGCCAAGGCATTGACCTTCACCGCTGAGCGTGTGCAATTAGCCGAGACGGCCGAGATAGCCCGGGTGTTTGATCGGCCAACCCGCTGGACTTTGAACTCGATCTACAAGCGCGGAGCCAGCCCCACCCGGCTGTTTGCTCGCGTGTGGGTGAAGGATGAAGCCAGCTCGGGTGTCGCCGCCGCGAAGTACCTGCCGGTGCATATGGACGGAGGCAGTCGTCCACACAAGCGATTCGAAAAGGCGCTGATTCACTACGGCCTGATGCCTGCGGACATGTACGCGGTACCAGGCCGGCGCGCTCGAATGGATGGCAGTGGCAACATCAGTCGCGGCCAGATCATGCAGATACTGTCCGCCCTCGGCGCTGCCGAACGTGTATCAGGTTTCATGGCCAACCGCACGGCGCGCAGCAAGCGGCGCAATCGCAACGCTCCTGACTACTTCGCTGGTCGCCCAGGCAATGGCACGGGCCCGCTGGGTATCTGGCAACGCGTCGGCCTCGGTGCTCGCCCCATCCTGATCTTCGTCAAGCGCCCGACCTATCGTCGTCGCTTCGACTTCTACGGCGTGGCCAATCGCGTCGCCGCTGCCGAGTTCGAACCGCTGTTTCGCCGGGCATTGGCCCGCGAGATGGGCCGGGGGTGACGGCCGGCCTCGATTTCGCCCGGTTTCGGTCGATTTTGGTGCATTTCGGCCGGCCACGCAGGCCTTACCCCCTTTTTCAATGGGTCCTTCCGGGCGATGACGAAATTGGGGTAATTCGAACCCCGATCTTTTTGCAGATTCAACCCGACATAGGGGGTTCCGCTTCCTAGTCAGCAACAGGACGAGAGCATGCCGACCCAGCTTGAAATTGCCGAACACCTGGATATGAGCGATCGAAATGTTCGCGAAGTATTCACCCGCTTGGGTCTCGCTGATTGGCAGTCAGCCAGCCTGGACGAGATCCGGATCATCTACATTCGCGACATGCGCGCCAAAGCAGCTGGTCGTGGAGGACATCAACTTGAGCAACTCAACGCCGCTCGGATTGATGACTTGCAACAAAAAGCAGCGAACGGCCGTCTGGTCTATCACGAAAAATTGCGGTCGCTGATCCCCACCATGGAGGCGGAGCGTGCGCTGTCCGACTGGTCGGCCTTTGCCAATAGGGAATACCTGGGCGGCGTTGAACGATTAATTCAGGAGATCGAGAACGTGCAGAAAATCACGGTTGATCGATCTGTGGTGGCCAAAGTTGCTGGACCTACAACCGAGCGAATTGCAGGCTACGCGCGAAAACTTGGCGCGGAGCTTGTTGGCAGCAGCGGGGAAATTCAACCCGCCGCGTGATGTGCCCACGGCGGAATACCTGAGCACAGAGTTTTACTTGCCCGCTGAAAGCGGCGTGCTGCACGGCCTTTACGACTTCCACTACACGCCGTACTTCCTCGGCGTTGCGGCGGCGTTGGATGATCCCCGTGTCAGCGAAGTGGACCTGATGAAGGCGGCACAGATCGGCTGGACCTGGTTCCTGATCGGTTACCTTTTCAAGTTTGTCCAGTTCCTGCCTCGCCCGATCATGATCCTGTTTGCCAAGGAAAAGGACGGAAAAAACTTTCACGACGAGAAGCTCAAGAGCGGCGTTATGGCGAACAGCGAGGTCAATCGGTTGATGCCGGTCGATACCAGCCGGACCTCTGGCAATCGCTGGGACCATAAGAGCTTCCCCGGCGGCTTCCTCAAGTTGGTGGCCTCGAACTCTCCCGGCAACGTGAAGTCGACGTCATCCGTGGGGCTGTCCGTGGTTGAGGAGCCCGACGATACCAGCGACGACGTAAAGGGGCAGGGCGATGCGATCGCCCTGCTGGAAGAGAGGGGTAAACGTTATCCGGGTTCGAAAATGCTGGTCGGCGGAACCCCGGCGATTAAGGGGGCAAGCAAGACCGAGGCACGTCTGGCGCAGACCGATTGCCGAGTGCTGCCGATCATCTGCCACACCTGCGGCCAGGCCCATGTGCTGGACTTTGCCCACATCTCGTACCTGGATATGGATGAAGGGGTAGAGCCGCACGAAATCTATGGTCGTGCGGATCCCGAGACCGCAGGTTACGGCTGCCCGCACTGTGGGGAAATCTGGGATGACTACCAGCGCAAAGAGAACATCCGCAACACGGTGTTCAACGCCGTCGAAGCAGGTGACCCATTCTGCGGTTGGGTGGCGACCAAACCCTTTGCCGGGCGCGCTGGGTTCATCGAGCTGAACGAACTATATGCATGCCTTCCCAGCACCAGCCTGGCGGATATTGTGCGCGAGCAGCTCAACGCCGAGCACCGTGCAGCCAAGGGCGATCTGTCGATGTTGATCAAGTTCGTCAACCAGAAACAGGGGCGCGCCTACGAGTACAAATCGGATTTACCCGAAGCCGACAAGCTGGCGGAGCGGGCTGAGGATTACCCGGAAATGTTCGTGCCAATGGGTGGGTTGGTGATCACCGCGGGCGTCGACGTGCAGCACGATCGCCTGGCGGTCGTTCTTCGCGCCTGGGGCCGTGGCGAGGAGTCATGGTTGCTCTACTGGGGTGAGATTTACGGCGAAGTGGTGCTGCCAGGGCAGGGCGTTTGGCTGGACCTGGAAAAACTGCTGTTTTCGTCAATCACTCATGCCTGCGGCGCCAAGCTGAAAGTGCTGGCCGTCTCGCTGGATACCTCGGACGGCACCGTCACCCAGGACGCGGCCTATGCGTTTTGCCGTAAGCATCAACAACGCGGGGTGATGGCGATCAAGGGTGCCAGCGAGCGGGGCAACAGCCGGGACGATGAGCGCAAAGAAATCTTCAGTGCGCCTCGGCAGGGTGTGGACACCGACAAGGAGCAAAAGGCCTCGAAGTACGGCCTACGTCCTTACATCGTCGGTACGTCGCGGGCCAAGGATCTTTGGATCGAAGGCCGGCTGCCGTTGACGGGGGACGGTCCGGGTCGGATGCACTTCTACAAGACAGTGCGCCCCGACTACTTCCGGCAGATCACCGCCGAGGTGAAGGCCCCCAGCCGGCGGCACAACTACCGCAAGGTCTGGCAGAAGAAGGCGGGTGAGCGAAATGAAGCCACGGACTGTGAAACCTACGCGCTGCATGCGGCCCGCTCGCTGAAAACGCACCTGCTCACTGAACACGATTGGGCTGCACTGGATGCGCAGATCCGGCAAGGCGGCTTGTTTGATTCGCCGCCTCTGGAACCCGACATCGAGCCGGATTCAGATCCCGCACCGGCGCCGGAAAACCCGGTACCGAAACCACCCGCTGAACCCAACGAGCTCCCGCCTTCTGGCGGGAGAGTTGTTTCTGGGCGCCGCAGTGTCATGCGCGTGCTCTCCCAACGCAGGAATTAACGATGGCCATTACCCTGGAACAGGCGCAGAGCCAGCTTCAAGCCTGGCTTGATGCGAGCATGAAAGTCAGCCAGAAACAGAGTTACCGCATCGGTACTCGTCAGCTGAACTACGCCGACGCGGCGGAGATCACCAAGATGATCGACTACTGGCAGCGCCAGGTCGATCAACTTGCCAGCGGTCGTCCTCGCGGCATTGTCTTGCGCGGGATTACACCGTTATGAGCCGCGCGTCCAAGGCCTCCCAACCGACGTTGTTGGATAAGGCCATCAATTGGTTGAACCCCGTGCAGGGTGCAAAACGCATGCATGCGCGGATGACGATGACGGCGCTGGGCGGATACAGCGGCGCCTCAAAGAACAAACGCTCGCTCAGTGCCTGGAATCCGGGGGCTGGTAGCGCAGCCTCGGATCTGCTGCCGGATCTGCCAACTCTTCGGGAACGTTGCCGCGACCTGGAGCGCAACAACCCCATCGGCGGCGGCGCGATCAACACCGTGGTCACCAAAACGGTCGGTACCGGGTTGGCGCTGAAGTCGGTGGTCAATCGTCAGATCCTCGGCTGGGATGAGGACAGCGCACGTGATTGGCAGCGCAACACCGAGTCGTTGTTTAAGTCGTGGGCGGAAACCACGGCCTGCGACATCACTCGCGAACAGAACTTTTACGGCTTGCAGGATCTGGCCTGGCGTTCGGTGCTGAGCAGCGGTGATGTCTTTCCGTTGTTGACCCACAAAGAACGCCCGGGTCAGCACTACTCGGCCTGCATCCAGCTGATCGAAGGCGATCGGGTGTGTAACCCGGACAACAGGGCGGATACCGAAACGCTCACCGCCGGCATTGAGCGTGATGCCGACGGGGAGCCGATCAAGGCTCACATTCTACGCAGTCACCCAGGTGCGCTGGGTGTGAGAGAGCGGAAGTGGGATGAACGACCCTTCTTCAATGAACGGGGTGGTCGGGCGCTACTGCATCTGTATCGGCGTCGTCGCGTGGGCCAGCCTCGCGGTGTGCCGTATCTGGCACCGGTAATCGAGAAGCTCAAACAGCTCGACCGTTACACAGATGCGGAACTGGAAGCCGCCGTGGTGTCCGCGTTCTTTGCGGTGTTCATCAAGCCCGGTACCGGTGGCAGTCTCAGTCCGCTGGCCTCTGCCGCGACCGGCAACACGCCGGTGGGCGGTGATCGTCCTGCGGGTCGCGACTCTGGCGGCTGGGACGGTTCGCTCAGCGGCGGCATTGTCGCGGAGCTGGACGACGGCGCATCGATCGAAACTGCGGCGCCGGGGCGACCCAACTTGGCATTCGATCCGTTTGTATTGGCGATGTTGCGCCAGATCGGCATGGCGTTGGAGCTGCCCTATGAGGTGCTGATCAAGCACTTCACCGCCAGCTACACCGCCGCGCGCGCGGCCGTGATGGAAGCTTGGCAGTTCATCCGCGGCTGTCGTGATTTTCTGGGCAACGACTTCTGTCAGCCGGTGTACGAGCACTGGCTGGAAGAGGCTGTTGCCCAGGGCGACGTCGATGCTCCGGGCTTTTTCGACCATCCGTTGCTGCGGTATGCCTACTGCGGTTCGATTTGGGTGGGCGATGGTCCGGGCACCGTGGATCCGCTCAAGGACATCAACGCGGCCAAGGGCCGTGTCGATCTCGGCGTCAGCACGCTGGCCAAGGAATCGATGCTCTACGACGGCAGCGACTGGGAAGAAAACCACGAACAACGCGCGCTGGAAGTGAAACGTCGAATGGAAGACGGCCTGTCTGCCACACCGGCCTCTCAACCTGAAGACCAGTTGCCGCAAAACCCCGACCTACCCGAACGGACCTGACCATGACCGATAAACCAACCGACGCTCCCCCGGCGCATCGGGTGACGGTGTTCGACCTGATGTCGCGCGAGCCCTGGGCGATCACCCCGGACATGCTGCACACCATCGCGGCGATCGCCCGTCGTGAAAACGAAGGCCCCGAAGCCGTAGAGGCCCGGCAGGGGCGGCCGCTGCAGAACACTCGCAACGTGACCCAGCGCGGCAGTGTGGCGCTTGTCCCGGTCACCGGCCCGGTGTTTCGGTACGCGAACCTGTTCACCGCCATGTCCGGCGCGACTTCGCTCGACGTGTTGGCGAAAGAGTTCACCGCGGCGGTCGATGACCCGCGCACTGACAGCATCATCCTGGTGATGGACACGCCCGGCGGCCAGGCCAGCGGCATCGCCGAGTTCGCCCAGATGATTCGGGCATCCCCGAAACGGGTGGTCGCCTACGTGTCGGGCAACGCCGCCAGTGCGGGTTACTGGATGGCGGCCGCGGCCCACGAAATCGTCATGAGCCGCACCGGCGCGGTTGGCTCGATCGGCACCGTGCTTTCGGTGCGCACGAACAAGGATGACGGCAGCGTCGAGATCGTCAGCAGCCAGAGTCCAAACAAACGTCCCGACTTTGCGACCGAGCAGGGCCGTGCCCTGGCCCAGAACCATGTCGATCGTTTGACCACCATCTTCGTCGAGGACGTCGCGAACTATCGCGCTGTCGACGTCGATACCGTCCTTTCCGACTTCGGCCAGGGCGACATGCGCATCGGCTCAGACGCTGTGGCCCTGGGCATGGCCGACCGTGAATCCACCCTTGAATCTTTGATTGCCGAACTCAACGGCAGCAACTCTGGAGATCGTTCTATGAGTACTACCACTGCAACCCAGCCAAGTACGCCCGCTGCCGATAAACCAACCATCGACCGCGCTTACCTCGCGGCCAACCACGCCGAGCTGCTGGCGACGCTGGAGCATGACGCTCATGCCGCCGGTGCGAAAGCTGAGTGTGAACGTATTCAGGCGGTCGAGGCTGCCGGCCTTCCCGGGCATGAGGCGTTGATCGCATCCCTGAAGTTCGACGGCAAGACCTCGGGTGCAGAAGCAGCCAGCCAGGTGATCAGCGCGGAAAGGTCCAAGCGCACTGTCGCCTTGGCGGATATCCGCAGCACGGCGACCAAGCCAGTCCCTGCCGCAGCCGCACCGGACACGCCGGCGGCCGCGGCTGATCAGGAAGATCCCGAGGCGCCGCTCGAGGAGCGGGCCAAGGCGACCTGGGACGGTAACAAGGAACTGCGGGCTGAGTTCGGCGATTTTGGTGCGTACCACGCGTACCGCAAAGCCGAAGACAAGGGCCTGATCAAAGTCCTGAAGAAGTAACCCGGACCACACCCACCACCCTTTAGGCTTTGGAGATCCTCATGCCTCTTACTCTCGACACTCCCCGCGCATACGAGACGGGCGACATCAATGATCTGGCTGTCGCTTCCGGCGTGCAGATCTTCGAAGGCTCGGCCGTCGGCATCAACTCGGCGAATGGCCTGGCGCGTCCGCTGGCTGCTGGTGACCTGTTCGTCGGCTTCGCTGACCGCGGCGTAGACAACCGCACAGGGGCTGCGGGCGCGGCGCGCGTGCGCCTGCGCGAAGCGGGCAAGGTGCAACTGCCTGTCGCTGCCCTGGCCATCACCGACATCGGCAAAGCCGTGTACGCCAGTGACAGCGGCACCTTTGTCCTCACCGCTGCGGGTAACAGCCGGATCGGCCATGTGCACCGCTTTGTCAGCGGCGGCGCAGGCATCGTCAAGTTCGCCGCGCAGGCCGTCCCGGTCGCGTAACACGCCGGTTTACTAACTCTTTCATCAGGAGAAACACCCATGGGTGCTGAAGTACTTTCCAGCCGTGCCGTCATCGGCACGTTTTACGAGCTGCTCGAACAAAACGCCGGGGCGACCTGGATCGATCTGATCTCCAACCTCTTTGACTCCGACCAGGCCAAGGAAACTTATCCGTGGATCGGCGCGGTGCCTACGCTGCGCGAGTGGATCGGCGGTCGCCACGCCAAGGGCTTTGTGAGCGCTGACCTCGAAATTGAAAACCTGCACTACGAAGCGACGATCGAGGTCCTGGTCAAGGAGCTGCGCCGCGACAAAACCGGGCAGCTGCGCATTCGTCTCGGTGAGCTGGCCGATCGCACCAACTCGCACTGGGCTCGCCTGCTGTCGGCCCTGGTGCTGAATGGCGAAAGCCAGATCTGCTACGACGGCCAGTACTTCTTCGACACCGACCACGAAGAGGGCAACAGCGGCCCGCAGTCGAACAAGATCACCACCGACATCAGCGAGCTGGCGGCCACGCTGCACGGCACGCCCTCGCGCCCAAGCCCTGAAGAGTTCCAGCAGGCCGTGGCCAAGTCGGTGACCCAGCTGACCAGCCTCAAGGACGATCAGGGCGAGCCAATCAACGAACTGGCCCGCGAGTTCCTGGTGATGGTGCCTTTCGGTTTGCTGAGCGTGGCCCAGTCGGCGCTGACCGTACCGCGCGGTACCAACATCAGCGAGATCGTCATGCCGGACAACGTCAACGTGCGGGTGATTGGTAACGTCCGCCTGAACGCCTGGACCGACAAGTTCGTGACCTTCCGCACCGATGGGCGCCTGAAGTCGTTCATCCGTCAGCAGGAAACCGACGTGGTGATGAAGGCCAAGGCCGAGGGCTCGGAGTACGAGTTCGACAACGACGCGCACCAGTACGGCGTCGACACCTGGCGCAACGTCGGTTTCGGGCGCTGGCAGTACGCCGTCCTGAACCAACTGGTGTAAGCCTTCGGGCTTGCACCTCATTCGAGGACATCACAATGCCGAAATACACAGTCGATCAAAACATCACCCTGTTCGGTGGCGAGCTGATCCTGACGGCTGCTCAGGCCGGTGCGCGTGCGCACTGCCTGCAGGAACTCAAGAAAGGCCGCTACGAGATCATCAGCCCGGTCCAGTTCAAGAAGGGGGAAGTGATTGTGATCCCGGGTGAGCCGGACAAGGCGCTGGCTCAGAAGGTCACCAAGGTCGAAAAGGATGCAGGGGGCGGCAATGGCGAATAAATCCTACCGGGTGCTCAGCGGCTCTTTCCGCAAGCCCAACGACGAGTTGGTCGAAGTCGGTGGGACGATCGAGTTGCCGGTCGACGTTGCGGCGCGTTTCCGTAATCAACTGAGCGAAACTTTCCCGGTCGAGTCGACCAAAAAAGCCGGTACGGCCAAGGCTGAAGGCGATGATTGAGGAGGACCTTTCGGCCTTCCTCGAGGATTTCAATGTGGGAGGCCTGGTCGACGGCCAGCCCTTCCTGGCGGTGCGGGACATGCCGGATGAGATCCGTGCCATGGCCGGCATCAACAGTCAGTCGACCTACTACGAAATCCTGATCATCACCGCCGAGGCTGAGCGCCTGGGCATCGTCAACGGCAAGTTGATCAGCGTGGGTGGCGTGTCCTACAGGGTGCGCGACCGGCTGATGATCGATGACGGGGCCTTCAGTCTCGCTTCACTCACCAAGGTCTAACCCAATGCCTTCCATTCAAGAGCGCATCGTCGATCGGGCGAAGGTGCTGATTCTTGGCGCCGGTACGTTGGCCGGTGACCGGGTGTTTCGCAGTCGTACGGAAGCGATCACCCGGGACATGTCGCCCGCCATTGTGATTCGTCCGAACCTGGAGACCACCGAACGCGAAAGCCAGTCGGTGGACCGCAACCAGTTTGAGCTGTCGGTGGAAATCCTCGCTCGCGAGGACACCACCACGGGCGAGGCCTGGGACCAGGTCGCGGATCTGGTCAAGGTTGCCGTGCACGCGGTCCTGCTGGAGGAGGACGCCTTTCCCGAGGCTGACCGGATTCAACGTTTCTACATCGACTGGATCGAGGACGACGGCGACAACACCGCGGGCAACTGCATGGTGCGCTACCGCTTCACCTATCTGTGCAACACCGGCGACCTGTCGTCGGGACCCACTATTTATTGAGGAATACCTCTCATGCAAATTGCATTCGGTAGCGGGCTGTTTTATGCCACCCCGCTGATGGACGCCTATGGCAACGCGTTGGCGGCACCAACCCCCATCCTGCTGGGCATCATGCAAGAAGCGTCGATTGACCTGTCCTTCGACTCGAAAGAGTTGTTCGGCGGCGAACAGTTCGCGGTCGATGCAGCGCGTGGTCAGGGCAAGCTGTCGGGCAAGGCCAAGGCGGCTCAGATCAGCCTGTCGCAATGGAATGCCCTGGTGTTTGGCCAGCAGCTGCAGCCGGGCCAAGTGTTGGTTCATCACGCGACCACACCGACGCCTATCCCCGTCGGGGGCAAAATCATTGTCGATCCGCCGGCAGGTGGTTTGTTGTCCGGTGACCTGGGTGTTCGCGGTGGTGGCGCGGTGGCCTTTGAGCGCGTGCTGACTGCACCAGTGGCAGGCCAATACACCTATGACGCCGCGACAGGCGAGTACGCCTTTGCGGTGGCGGACGCCAATACCCCGGTGTTTATCGACTATCGCTACTCGGTGGCCACGGGCAAAAGTCTGTCGGTGCGCAACCTGCCGATGGGCGATATGCCGGTGTTTCAGGGCGAGCTGTATCTGAAGTACAAGGGCAAATCGATTTATGTCCGGGTTCCGAACTTTGTCAGCAACAAGCTCGGCATTGCGACCAAGCAGGATGACTACACCATCCCCGACTTCGAATTCACCGGTTATGCCGATGAGTTCGGTGAGGTCGTTTACTGGAGTGCCAGCGAATGACGCCCGTCAATGTACCGGGTGTGGAGTTCCCGTTCCCGGGCAAAACACTGGTGATACCGCCTATGGCGCTGGGCGATCTGGAACAGCTGCTCGATCGCATCAATAACGTCATGTCCGGGCGAATGGACAAGGACAGCATCGCAACCGTCATTGATGCAACGCATGCCGCCTTACGCCGCAACTACCCGGGCATGGAGCGGGCTGAAGTAGCGAGCCTGCTGGACCTGCAGAACATGCGTGCGGCGCTCGACGCGGTGATGAGCGCCTCGGGGATGGAGGCGCAGCCCGTGAACGAGACGGGGGAAGCGCTGGCCCCCTCGACTGGGGCCAACTCTACGCGCACCTGATCGCCTGTACAGGCCAGAGTCCAGTCACGCTGCGGCGTGATTGGGACATGGTCATGGTGGGCCACATGACGGACTACTGGAATCACCATCCACCTGTGCATGTGCTGGTGGCAGGCTACCTGGGGTACAAGCCGAGCCAGTCGGTCACCGGCGCGCCGGACCTGGCCACCAACATGGCGGCATTCGCCGCGGACATGCGCAACGAGCTGCCGGAGCACTTGCGCGGTGCCTTGGATGCGTTTGTGGCCCCGGCCTGATTCAACATGCGACTCAACTGTTTCACCGTCACCCAAACTCCGCTTCGGCGGAGTTTTTCATTATTTGCTCAGTGAGGTTCCGGCATGGATAGGAATATCGCGTACCAGTTCACTGCCGGCACCCAGGGTTTTGACCGTGCCGTAGAAAGCATCGAGCGCAACATGCGCGATGCGCGAAGTACGTTCAACCGTGAGTTGAAGGCCATCAACACCGACATGGTGGGTAGCCAAACCCAGATCAGTCGATTGGGGGCCGCAGCCAATGATGCCTTCGGCTTTGTCGGGGCCAAAATCAAAGGCGACCTGCTGGCCTTGGGCGCTTCGATGGCTGCCGTGTTTTCTGCCGTAGCGATCAAGGATTTTGTCAGCGACAGCAAGGCGGCGCTGCTTGAGCAGCAGTCTGCGTATCGCGGCCTTGAGGCGGTGGCCAACCATGCGGGTGTGGGTATTGGTCGGGCAATGGACGAGGCCCAGAAGCTTTCCGCCGATGGCTTGATCAGCGTGAGTGATGCGGCGAAGTCACTGCAGAACCTGTTGAGTCGGGGCTACAACGTCGATCAAGCGGTGCTGGTGATCAGCCGTCTGAAGGACGCTGCCGCCTTTAACCGCCAGGCCAACCTCGGTATGTCTGAGGCAATTGTGGGCGCAACCGAGGGCCTCAAAAACGAAAACTCCGCGTTGGTCGACAACGCCGGCGTCACAAAAAACGTGGCGAAAATGTGGGAGGAATACGCCAAAAGCATCGGCACCACCCGCGACAAACTCAGCGACTCCCAAAAGATTCAGGCTGAGTACACCGGCATTCTCAAGGAAACCGAAGCGCAGGTCGGCAACGCCACCAAAGCCTCTCAAGGGTTGACGGGCAGCCAGGCTGAGCTGGACACCAAGAGCAACGAACTCAAGGTCACCCTCGGTACGATTCTTGAGCCGGCCTTCATCAGCCTGAACAAGCGCCTGGCCGAAACAGCGAGCTGGTTCAACGGCGTGTTGAAGGGACTCACCGGGACCGGCGTCACCGTTGATGAAGTCGCCGGCAACGTCAAACGCCTTGAGGCCATGTTGGCGAATCTGGATAACAAAGGTTCCCGGGGTGGTGGCGGCAGGGCGCAGTTGGAAGGCTCGCTGCAGGAAGAGCAACTGTTGCTGGAAGCCATGCAGCTGACCTCCGACAAGATCGATCAGGTCGACGCCGGTATGAAAACCCGTACGGCACGAATCGAAGAGCAACGGCGCAAGGTTGCTCAAATGGCGGAAACCGGCAACACGACTCTCTACACCGTACAACAAGGTAAACAGCGACCGACGGCTTATGGCGTAGAGGTGATGCGTCTGACGAAGCTGGAAACGGCTTACGCGGCGGCCATTGAGCACCGTAAAGAGTTGGAGGCCGGGAGTACTCCACCTCCTGCGGACAAGCCGGACACACCGGCAGGTGGGGGAGCCTCCAAGTCGCGGGTCAGTCAATGGGCTGAAGTGCTGGACGCGCAGAAGGTGGCGCACACCCAGCAGCAGGCTGAGCAGGGGACGTTTCAGCAGTTCTCGCTGCAAAAGGAAGTCGATTATTGGCAGGCAGTGCTGCAGCGCACTGACCTCAGTGCGGCCGAGCGGTTGAGCGTCCAGCGCAACTACTTGGGCGCGCTGACCAGTTTGCGCAAGCAAGACGAAGGTTCAGCGTTTGCGGATCTGCAGGCGCAAGCGCAGATGTACCGCAACAACATGGACGCCCGCTTGCAGATTGCCCAGCAGGTGCTGGATCGCAGTCGCCAGTTGTACGGACAGGACAGCGAGGAGTACCGCCAGGCAGCCTCTGAAGTGGTGGCGATCGAGCGTGAGAAGCAGCAGCAAATCACCAACATGAAGCAGCAACAGCTGGCGGCTGATCAACAGGCTCGGCTCGCGGACATCTCGCACGCTGAGCAGATGGCCCAGCTGGACCTTCAAGCGAACCTGATCACTCAGGGGCAACTTCTGCAGTCGCAGGCCGAGTTCGAGCAACAGCGATATGCCATCGAGGCCGCGGCCCTGGAGCAGCGTAAAAAATTGCTCGAGCAGGATCCGGATCGCAATCCGGTCGCCTTGCAGCAGGTGCAACAACAGATCCTCGCGCTCGAGCAAACCCATCGCAACAGCCTGGCGGTCATTGGCCGTCAGCAAACGATGGAATCCCAGAGCAACTGGACCGGGATGGTCGGTAGCGTGCGATCCAGCTGGACCAGCGGGCTGAATGGCATCTTGACCGGCACCATGTCCACCCAGGGCCTGCTCAACGGGATTTTCGGCAGCATCGGTACCGCGTTCATCGAGAACATGGTGACCGCCCCCTTGATGGCCTGGCTGTTCGGCGAAACCGCCAAAACCGGTGCAACGGTGGCCGGTGTCGGGATGCGTACAGCGGCGGAGGCGGGTGGGGCAGCGATGTCCGTGGCGATCTGGGGCGCGGCCAGTATCAAGAACATCATGGCCAGCGCCTGGCAGGCCATGGCGGGTGCGTTTGCCGCGATGTCGGCCATTCCCATCATCGGCCCCGCGTTGGGCGTTGCAGCGGCTGTTGCTGCTGGTGCGTTCGTGTTCGGCATGGTCAAGAACGTGGCGTCCGCCGAGGGCGGGTATGACATTCCCGCCGGTACCAACCCGATGACTCAGCTCCATGAGCAGGAAATGGTGCTGCCCAAACAGTACGCCAACGTCATCCGTCAGGCGGCGAATGGCGAAGGGCAACTCGGTGGCGGATCGGGGAACTATCACTACCACGACAACAGCGGTCGCCTCACTCCGGCAGACATCCGGCGTAATGCGCGAGTGTTTGCCGAGGAAATGCAGAAGCTGCGACGCAACGGCGCCATCAAGGCCTAAGGGGGAAGTTATGTTGTTGGGGCCATTTTTTCCCGCGCGCTGGATTGCCAGCCTGCCGGATCACGGTGTGATGGCTGAAGACGTCTTGCCCTACATGCCCGGACAGATGCTGCTGGCGAAAAAGGCGCCGACCTGGAGTACCGGCGTTCAGAAGTCCGTGAGCGGGCGGCGCCGGACCACCGCGTATTACCCAGCGCCTGAGTGGACGTTTCAGATCAACTACAACGCCGTGCGCAAACGCCCGGGGCTGGATGAGTGGTCGCGGTTGGTGAGCTTTTTCAATGAGCGCAAAGGCCAGTTCGGGGACTTTTTATACTTTGACCGGACCGACCACCAAGTCTCGCACCATCAGTTTGGTGTGGGTGACGGCGTCACTCGCACCTTTCAGCTATCGCGTGCGATCGGCAACTGGGTGGAACCAGTTTACGGCGTGGTTAACGTCGAATCGGTGAAGGCCGCCGGATTACCTGTGACCGCCTACACCTGTGACGACATCGGCCGCATCAGCTTTGCCCAGGCACCCGCCAGTGGTGCGCCCCTGCACTGGACCGGCGCCTTCTTCTTCCGGTGTGCTTACGACGCTGACACGTTGGATAGCGTGCAGACCTTTGGCCGGATCTGGGAGATGAAAAACGTGTCCTTTACGAGTATCAAACCATGATCGATGCCTCTCCCGAGTTGAAGGCGTTTTTGGCCACGGCGCGCAGTTTTGTCATGGCCGACCTCTACACCATCACCCTGGCCAGCGGGCAGGTGCTGCGTTACACGGATGCCGGCATCCAGATCTATTTTGGTGGCCAGAATTACTCAGCCAGCGGCCCGTTGATCAAGCGCACCGGGGTTCGAGCGGTGCGCGGCATCGAGGTCAACACCTTGAGCGTGACATTTTCAGCGGGTTTGCAGGACACGGTGCTCGGGGAATCGGTACTGCCGTTTATTGCCGGTGGTGGCTTTGATGGCGCCTCGCTGAAGCTGGTCCGTGCGTTTATGCGCGACTGGCAGTCACCGGTGGTGGGCGTCGTCACCCGATTTATCGGGCGTGTTGCCGAGGTGGATCCCGCCGATCGGGAGCAAGCCACGGTCGCCGTGAAGTCGCCGATGGAGCTGCTCGACACCAAGGTCCCCAAAGGGGTCTATCAGCCGTCTTGCCTGCGCAGGGTCTACAGCAGTGATTGCGGCGTTAATCGGGCGCTGTTTGAAACGGCCGGCGTAGTGGCGGTGGGCAGCACGACGTTGCGTATTCACAGCAATGTTTCAGCTGATCAAGGCTGGTTTGATCAAGGCGTCATCCGCTTTATCAACGGCGGTAATGCCGGAGTGGCCCGCACGGTGCGCCGCCATACCGGCGACGGCGACGTGACGTTGATACTGGGGTTGCCGGCGCAGCCGCAGGCCGGTGATCAGTTTTTGATTTATCCAGGGTGCCCGCGCACGTTGGAGGCCTGCACGACCAAGTTCAACAACCGGGCACGTTACCGTGGGATGCCGTTTATTCCGGTGGCGGAGACCTCGATATGAGCCCTCTGGAAGTTCGGCAGCGGGAGCACGTTCTCACTGAGGTTCGGCGCTGGCTCAACACACCCTATCAACATCGTCAGCACCTGATGGGAGTTGGGGTGGACTGTGCGTGGTTGCTCATCGAGGTGTTTTCGGTCGAGAGGTTGATGCCGCGGATTGATCCCGGCGCCTATGCCCAGGATTGGCACCTGCACCGCGGCGAGGAGCGTTACTTGGGGTGGCTTGAGTTGTTCGGTCGTGAGGTTGAAGCGCCTCAGCCCGGCGATGTGGCCATCTGGCAATTCGGTCGCACCTTCAGCCACGGGGCCATCGTGGTCGGTGATCACCAGGTGATTCATGCCTATCGGGACATCGGCGTCGAGTTGGCAGACATGCGTGATGAACATCTGGCCGGCCGACCGGTGCGCTATTACACATTGAATAACTATGGGGTGAATGATGGGGGGCAGCAGTAGCACCATCTCCAACAGCGCAACGCGAATCAACGCCTTGCAGGTCCAAAGTAGCGCCAGTGGCAAGCCGATCGCCTGGATCGCCGGGCGCAATCGCATCAGCCCCAACCTGATCTACTACACCGATTTTGAGTCCGTCGCCAAGACGAAGAAGACCAAGTCGGGCGGGAAGGGTGGCGGTGGCACCACGCAGGAAAACACCACCTACAAATACTACGCCGCGTTGATCCTGGCCATTGGTCGAGGCCGGTTAGGCGCAGTGCACCGGATTTTTCGCGACAAGGAAGTGTTCACCGAAAAGCTGGTGGACGGCGTGACGAAGTCCGCGCTGTCACAAGTCGGGTTCAGCTTCAAAAAGGGCGGGCGGAATCAGGACGTGTGGGGCTGGCTTGAAACCAAGCATCCGGATGAGGCGATCGCTTATTCGGACACCGCGTATGTGTATGCGCCGCGGTACCGGCTGAATGACAGTGCCGGTGTGCAGAATCACACATTCGAGGTCGACGGCCCCTACCAGGTGCCGGGCTTGCCCGATGCCAATCCGGGTGAGTTCCTGCCAGGCCTGCTCCTCGATCCGTTGGATGGCATCGGCTTCGATCCGAGCTGGATAGCCGACCTGAGCAGTTACCGAAATTATTGCTTGGCGGAAAACCTGCTGTTGAGTCCGGTGCTTGATGAGCAGGCCCCCGCCAGTGAGGCCATTGCCCGCTGGCTGCAACTGACCAACAGCGAGATCTACTGGTCGGCCGGCAAGTTGAAGGTGGTGCCTTTTGGCGACCAGGTGGTGACCGGTAACGGTGTCACCTGGTATCCGGACACGGCGCCGGTTGCCCATCTGACCGATGACGACTTTCTCGCCGAAGAGGGTGAGCCGCCGGTCCAGCTCAAGATCAAGAGCCAGGCCGACAGCTACAACGAAGTGTCGCTGGAGATCCTCGACCGCGCCCATGAATACAACACCGATGTGGTGCGAGGTGTCGACCAGGCCGCGATCGAGCAGTTCGGCTCGCGGCCGATGGACACCATCAAGGCGTATGAGGTTTGTGACGTGGCCATCGGCGCCCATGCCGCGCAGCTGTTGGTGCAACGCAAACTCTACATTCGCAACGAGTATCAATTTTCACTGGGTTGGCAGCATGTGCTGCTGGAGCCGATGGATCTAGTAACGGTCACCGAGCCGGGGCTGAATCTGGATCGTCGCCTGGTTCGCTTGATTTCGGTCGAGGAGGACGATGAGGGCAAGCTTTCGGTGGTCGCCGAAGATGCCTTGCTGGGTGTGGGCAGTGCCCCCAATTATCCGGTGCAGAGCAAGGGAGGATTCAAGAGCAACCAGAACGCCGAGCCAGGCCCTGTGTTGCCGCCCATCATGTTCAACCCGCCAGAGAGTCTATTGCTCGGTGGCGATAACCAGATCTGGATCGCGATCACCGGCGCCGGTGAAAGTTGGGGCGGGTGCGAAATTTGGATCAGCGCTGATGGCGACAGCTACTGGATGGCAGAGTCGATTTATGGCGGTGCCCGCTTGGGTCTGCTGACATCGGCTTTACCCACCGGCACCGATCCAGACACGGCGAGCACCTTGTCCGTAATGCTGGCCGTTCCAGATGAGCTGACCGCGGTGACCACGGCCGAAGCCGACAGCGGCGCAACGCTTTGCTGGGTGGATGGTGAACTGATCAGCTATCGGGATGCCACCCTGACGGGCATCGGGGCTTACAACCTGCAGTACCTTCGCCGGGGCAGGCTCAGTTCGCCCATGTCCAGCCATCCGGCAGGTGCGCCGTTCGTGCGTCTGGATGATGCGGTGTGGAAGTACAGCTACACCTCTGACCAGATTGGCCAAACCGTGTGGGTCAAGTTCCGGTCATTCAACGTATTCGGGCGGACGCTTGAGGATCTGGCCGATGTGGAGGCGTTCAGCGTCCTGCTTTCGCCAACGCGGATTGCACCTGAGACTGCGCAGAATCTGCAACTGGTCGGTGCATTCGAAACGCCTTACTTCACAGTGACCTGGGCGCCGGGTGTGCGAGTGGATAACCACCTGGTGAGGGTTCGCAACGCTGCGACCAACGCAATATTGCGGGAGGTGGGTACCACGAGTACGACATTCACTTACCAGCGTGATGACGCCCTGGTTGATGGTGCGCTGGTGCGCAGCTATCGAGTGGAGGTCATCGAACGCAACGCTGCGGGCAGTGCACCCGCTGCCACCCTGGTGGTGACCAATAACGCACCTGCGGCGGTGACGGGCACCAACTCAACCGTAGTCGGAACCACAGCAAATGTGGCCTGCGATCACAGCCCAGCAGCGGATGCGGCGGGCTACATGTTCGTTTACTCGCTCGTCTCCGATTTTGATCCGACGATCGCCGGAACGGTTGGTTATCAGGGCGCTTTGCCTGCAGGACAGATCACGGACCTGGTTGCCGGCAATACGTATTACCTGTGCGCGGCGGCTTACGACACCTGGAGCAGTACCCGCTCCCAGCTCAACTTTTCCCCGGCAATTACTTTCACCACCTGATAGAGACTCGATATGCAACCCATTCAATTCTTCGCCGCAAGGGCTGAGGACGGCGCGCTGCTGCCTGGTGCAACCGTGGACGTGTTTGTCCAAGGCACTCAGGGCCGGGCTCCTCTATTTGCTGACTCACCCTGCACCGTTCCCCTCGGGAACCCAGTGTCGGCCGATGCTAATGCCCGGGTGTTCTTCTATACCACGACCCCTCGCATTGACATGCGCATCAGTCGCTACGGGTACGTGGCGCCTCTGATAGTCGACATCTCTACATGGGATGCGGCCACGGCGGTCGAGTGGGTTCAGTCGGAAATCGATGCTGCGCTGGGTGAGATTGGTGACTCGCTGGCAGAAATGGAAGATGAGTTTGTTGCCTCGCAAATTGATAAAGAACAGCGCTTTCGGCAGTTCCTCTTATCCAGTGGTTACCAGATGATCGGTGATTATGGCCCTGGCTTACTGATCACCGAGCTGAATCAGATTTTTGCCAAGGACGGCGAGCTTTATCGAGCGGGCGCTACGCTGGTGCTCCCCTACATCACAACCGGTGTCTGGGCCAATGAGTCGGCAAAGTTCGTATCGGTGGGCGATGCTGCCTTGCGCCAGGAGCTTGCCCGCCCTGAAGGTTCCACCAAGGTAGGGTTCCTCCAAGCGGGGGCCGGAGCGGCTCCGCGCAACATGCAGGACAAGATGCGCGACGTCGTATCGGTTAAAGATTTCGGGGCGATTGAGGGCGGGGGTGTTGACTGCACTCAGGCATTCCTCAAAGCAGGGAAGGGAGCCTATGTTCCGCCAGGTGTTTACCTGGTCAATTCATCCCAGGTGAGTATCCATACCTACCATGGCCCCGGCGTGGTCCTGGCGAACGGTCAACTGATCCAGTTGGAGCCGCCGCTACTTGATGGCGCAATGGTCCAGCGAGTTGGGGGTACGCCGCTTTTTGGTTTCAACACTTCGCCACCTGATCAGGAGTTGTACCTCGGCGCAGGCAACGCCACGCAAGGGATTGCATGGATGTTGCATGACGGGATAGAGAAGCTGTTCATTACCCAGCGGGTGAGTGGTGCATCGTGGGGCACAGACGAGCTGGTCCGTATCAGCGAGTGGCGTTGGATCGGCGACGGTGCGGACATGACGGTGGTTGCATTCACCGAGCCGCTGGCTCTTGGGCATGGCGCGGATCTCTCGGCGCTACTCGAGAATGGCGAGATTTACCTCTTCACCACCGTGAGCAACGACGGGGCGGTGGGTGGCGGCGCGTCACTGGGCGGTAAGGGCTATTCAAAAATCAAATGGCGCGGGGGCGCCACGGCACAATCTGACGTACAACGCTTCGAAGTCTTCGGCGAACCGGGTGATGGCTCCCGGCTGTTCTGGCCGCAACGAGCCAGCGTTTGTGTCACCAACGACGGAAAGTTTGTCATTCTCGTAGCCACCTCCAACGTTGGAACCGGTCGATTTTTCTTCCTCTACGACCGTGCGGCAGTGGAGGCGGCAGGTACCGATGCACGGAGTGTGGCGCCGCTTTCGGGACCTGTCCCCTTTGAGCGAGCACCGGGCGAGTTCGGCAGCACACTGCAAGGTATGACATCAGATGGAATGCATCTGTATACCGTGTGGGGTGCAGGAGCACCACGTGCAGCCCGTACCATTCAGGTATATGACTTGAGCGGATGCCTGCGCAGGACCATTCCCTATGTCGGTCCGGCAGCGCTGTATTCAGAAGAACAATTGATGGGCCTGACGGCCAAGGGCATTCCTGTCAGCTTTGAACCGGAAGGCATTTGCCTGCGCAACGATGAGCTGCTGCAACTCTCGGTGGATGCATGGAAGGCACCCCAGGACATTGTTTCTTTCGAAGGCTTTAACTGGGCCAGCATTAGCACCAACGCCACGGCAGGCATCCCGCCAACAACTCGTGCCAATTGGGTAATTACGAAGCGGGGAGCCTCGGGTGGTTACAACCCTTCGACCCCGTACATAGCAGGATCCTATCTGCGTCGTGACAAGCGCATCATGCGCATCAAACTGGTGGCCGGAGATGAAGGGGAACTGAAGTTACAGGCGGCCGTGACAGACCCTAGCACTGGGACGATGAAAGAGTATTACTCAGGAACAGACATCGCTTACAACGCGGAAAATGGATCGTTCACCATTGCCAAGTTTTACGAGGCGCTTGGAACCTATAAGACGTTCATGGAGTTGAACTACGGTAACACGTTGAACATTTTCTCCACGGACGCTGGGGAGCCCAATGACCGATGGGTGTCGATTAAATCGTCATGGAACGCCGGAATGTACGGGATGCAGTTGCGGTCCAGCCGGGGGACTGCCGCAGATGGTGGAAATATTGACCTGCACGCTTTCGACTGCCCTGCTGCTCCAGGGGAGTCGGTCATTTCGTCGCTCGATTCGGCTGTGATTCGTTTTAGGAACGGAAATGTTACCGCGGGCGTACTCAGCGCCGCGGGCCTGATCTACTACGGAGGGCAGTACATTCGTGCAACAACCGATAACGCAGTCTCCCTAGGCCGCAGTATCAACCGTTTCTCGGTCGTATATGCGGGCACCGGGAGCATTAACACTTCGGACGCTACGGAGAAAACCCCCATCACTGAGTTCTCGCAAGCCCACATCAACGTAGGTCTGCGATTAGTTGATGAGATTGGAACTTATCAGTGGTTACAGGAAATTGAGAAAAAAGGGCCGGCTGTGGCGCGAATCCACTTTGGTACCACAGTTCAGCGGGCTATCGAAATTTTCGAGGACGAGGGACTGGATCCTTTCCGGTTTGGCGCCGTGTGCTTGGATGAGTGGGAGGCGCATTCAGAGGAGATGGAGCCGGCTGAGCTTGATACCCACGGAAATATCGTGCGTGAAGCTGTGGTGCAGGAAATAGCAGCAGGTCGGCGTTATGGATTCCGTGACCACCAGCTGCAGTACCTGATTCTGGCGGCAACAGCATGGAGGCAAAAGAAGTTGGAAGATCGCCTTCGTGTACTGGAGCAGTCAGCTCAAGGCTGAACAGTCGACAGCTATACCTATTTGAATATATGCCCGCCATGCGCGGGCTTTTTTTTGCCTGGAGAAAACTATGCCTCTTACGCAACTGCAATTGCTACAGATCCTCCCGAACGCCCGCCCAGTTGCGGGCATCTTTTTGCCTGCACTGAATCGCTCCATGTTCCGTTACAAAATCAACAGCCGTGTGCGCCAGGCAGCGTTCATAGCCCAGATCGGGCATGAGTCGGGCCACCTGCGAAGGCTAGTGGAAAACCTGAATTACAGCGCTGAGGGTTTGGCGGCGACCTGGAAAGAGCGGTACCGCAGTATCGACGGCAAACCGAACGACAGGGCGAACAGCCTAGCCAGGCGTCCGGAAGCGATCGCCAACGACGCATATGCCGGCCGCAACGGAAACACGGCGGCGGGAGATGGTTGGCGCTATCGCGGACGTGGATTGCTGCAAATCACCGGGCGCTCCAACTACAGCGTTGCCGGCGCCGACCTCGGGCTGCCCTTGGAAGATCATCCGGAAATGCTCGAGCAACCGGAATACGCCGCCATGTCTGCCGCTTGGTGGTGGTCGCAGCGAGGCCTAAACGAGTTTGCAGACGCCGCCCGATTCCAGGACATCGGCAGTGTCATTAACACCGGCAAGCCAGGGCGTTTACCACACGGTGCGGCTAAGCGGCTTGCGCTGTACCAGGTCGCGCTGAAGGCGCTGGCCTAATTTGTATCCGCGAGCAATCGCTATCGGCTCGCTACTTAACGAGGAAATTATGAAACTCATTAGTAATTGGCAAGACGCATTGAAAATGTCCAGCGTCCAGGCGGGTGGTGCTATTGCAGCGTTAGGTATCGCTGAACAGCTTCTCCCGCAATTGCAGGCGGTGCTGCCGCCGGCAGGGTATGGCTTCCTTGGAATTCTGGTGATGGTGGCGCGGGTGATCTTGCAGCCAAAGTTGAGCAAGTAAATCGAAAAAGGAGCGGCCGGTGTGGGGGCGCCAACATCCAGACCGAGCACCGTCCCCGCAGATTGCCCCCTGCCAGTCCAGCCAAGGCTCCTGCTTCGTGCACAAAACGGAGCGAGCCTGGTATCTGTTTATCCTTATAGTGTTTGGGTGGGCAGCAGGGTGCCAACCAGTTAGGGGTGGGCCAAGCATTTCTCTATCAAATCCGTGTTCGTGTTGACTACAACGGCATAATTTTCGTACCGTGCGCGCCGGTTCATCGCGGGCGTGATCTCAAGGCTAAAACTCAGATCAGTTGCAAGTTCAAAGGCAACATTTCCTTTTTGCAAGCCAACGTTATTTCTTCTGCGATTTAGGTTGATCGGTATTGGCAGCTAGCGCCGGCAAACCTAGGCCGATTCAAGGCCATGGGGCTAACGCTCGATGCGATCAACCAGTCGAGCGGTCCTATCCTAGGAAAGCTGGACTCGTAGCGAGACGTGAAACCACCCGTTTGAAGGTCGGAAGTCTGATCGTACATTGTTGAATATTTGAAAAATCATGAAGAAGGGAAGGTCATGAAAAAAATAGTTATTGATCTCGATGGTACGCTAACAATCGACGATCCTAGCGTGCCTTATGAAAAAAAAGAACCGCGAAGCGAGGTCGTGGAAACACTTAGAAGTTACAAAGAAAACGGCTTCGAGATAATCATCGCCACAGCCAGAAATATGAGAACTCATAACGGGAACATCGGGAAAATAACTGCGAAGACGTTGCCGATTGTCATAGACTGGCTTAATCAGCACTCAATTCCATTTGACGAAATATACATTGGTAAACCTTGGTGCGGAACTGACGGGTTCTATGTGGACGACAAGGCTATAAGGCCTGACGAGTTCGCACGCATGAGTTATGAAGAAATTTGCACGACGGTGGGTATTTCCAAATGAGGGAAAATCCATTGAAATTCCCGGTGCTCATAACATCAGCGGCTTACGTTAATACGGAATTGGCTGCTGAGTACGGCGAACTTCCCCCATCATTTTTACCGTTTGGGCATGGCAGGTTATTCGAAGCCCAAATCAAGATGCTGGAGAGTTGTGCGAGCGAGGTCATATTAACGATTCCTCAGTCCTTTGAACCTGATGTGTCTGACTTGGAATGGTTGGAGTCTCGGAACGTCAAATTGCTCAGAGTTCCCGATGGTCTCTCCTTAGGTGAAAGTTTAAGCTACGCGACGATTGTAAGTGGATTCAGCGGGGCGATTGGCATACTTCACGGTGATACACTTATTTCCAATTTTGACGTTTCTTCAATAGATATTGTTGGAGTTGCACCAAGGCCGCCAAGCTACACTTGGGGTAAGTTTAAGAACCGCACAATCGCTAATACCCCATCCTTCCTGGCAGAGGATGAAGACGCTGTCCTTTGCGGGTGGTTTACATTTTCCAACGCGTCCGAATTACTTCGCTGCATAACCTTACAGCGCGGAAATTTCCCGGCAGCGATCGAAACGTATAGCGAGAGCATACCACTGTGCGCGCGTCGCGTAGAAAAGTGGCTTGATTTTGGCCACCTTCAAACATTTCATCAGGCGCGTGCGCAAGCCAGGACTGAAAGAGCTTTCAATAGTATTTCGGTTGCCAATCGTACAGTTTTTAAAAGTGGTGAAAAGTTAGGGAAGTTAGAAGATGAGGCGAAGTGGTACTCCGACCTCCCGCCTATGCTGAGAATGTTTACCCCTAAATTTCTCGGCTGGGAATCCAATGGCTATCGAATTGCTTACGAATACAGCCCTACGATACATGAGTTATACGTCTTTGGCGCCCTACCAAAGCAAAGCTGGGAAAAAATCGTATCGGGCTGTTTTGAGTTTTTGGGAGCGTGTGCAAATCAAGCACCATCTCCTGCCCAAACTCTCTCCTTAGACCTTGCTGATCAAACGGAGGAAAAAACGTTAGTCCGACTTTCCCAGTGGTCGGATAAAAGCGGCATTAGCTTGGAGAAAGAGTGGGTCATCAATGGCCGTAAGGTCCCATCACTTCTAAGGATCGCAAGCGAAACAATCGGGCGAGTAAGAGAAACTTCTCCGCTGCCAGGCGTAATGCATGGTGACTTCTGCTTTCCGAATATGTTTTACGATTTTAGAGAGCAGATTGTAAAAGTTATAGATCCTCGGGGCAGCATGCAAGATGGTTTTCCATCAATCTATGGAGACTTGCGCTACGATCTAGCAAAGTTTAACCATTCTATTGAGGGCTACGATCAGATCTTAACGAAAAAATATAGCTGTAGTCTAGAAGGTAATAACTTAACCCTTAGCTTTAGAAAAAATGCGACTGCTGAATTTATCAGGCAGGTATCCGCAAATTTCAATATTGCAGGGCAGAGTGTGTCTGATTCTGGAATATCTGCGTTAACTGTGCACCTATTCCTTTCTATGCTTCCATTGCATTTTGATCGCAGTGATCGACAAGTTGCATTTCTTGCAAATGCGCTACGGCTATATTCAGAGTTGGAAGGTTGATATGATTATTTTTCCTATGGCGGGCCTTAGTAGCAGATTTACTAAAGCAGGATACGAGCAGCCCAAGTGGATGTTACCTTTAGCAGAAAGGCCTCTGCTAGATTGGTCGCTGTTGAGCTTTGCATCTTTTTTCAATGATGAAAAATTTTTGATTGTGTTTCTAGATCGGCCTGGTGTAGGGGCGTTTGTTGAGAGGCGCGTTACGGAGTTGAGAATAGCCAATCCCGTGCTCGTCCCGTTAGGCGCACCGACTGCGGGCCAAGCGGAAACCGTTCATTTGGGGTTGAGCCAAGCCGGGCTGCCAGATTCCCAAGATCTGACAATATTTAATATTGATACGATTCGCCCCGGCTATTCACGTTCGCCTATGCTGGAAATCAGCGATGGTTGGTTAGAGTGTTTTAAGGGTGATGGTGATCATTGGTCCTTTGTAAGGGAAAACAGCGCAAGTCCTAATCTTGCTGACGAAGTAGTAGAAAAGAAGCGGATATCTGATAATTGCTGCACAGGTATATACTGGTTTAAATCATCCAGCGCCTTCGAGAACGCTTACCAGGCCGAAGCGGCAAACCCGAAAGCTGCGGAATTGTTCGTCGCCCCGCTTTATCAGCGTCTAATTGAAGATAATAAACGTGTGTCATTCGATGTGATTGCGGATAAAGATATTTTCTTCAGTGGCACCCCAGCAGAATATGAGCACGCAAAAACCCAAGAGAAACAATTGAGGGAGAGTTTTAAAGAGTACTTGTAGTGCTCGTTAAAATTAGACTTCAGGTAGTAGCGATAGGTGCAAACTGCGTTTTTACGTAATATCGCTACTCTAAACGGCTAAGAATTTGTGTTTAGGTAGTTTATGAGTGTAGATCAATTAGAAGGGCCTCATTTTAAAGTCGTACCCGCTCCTGGGTCGTCGCGCCTCCTCGTGTTTTTTGCTGGAACCAATAAGACAGACGGTAAGTTTGATTTCTGGAAAGTTGGAAATTCGCAGACAGACCATAAGCTTTTTCTTAATAACGGCAAAAATGAATGGTATCAGAACGGAATTCCCGGTTTTGCCGATGATGTAGTCTCCATTGGCAAAAAAATTGAACAGATCGCGACTTCATTGGGCGCAATCGATATCGTTTTGCATGGCGTAAGTATGGGAGGCTACGCCGCTGCTCTTTTTGCAAAACTAATCGGTTGTCGTGCCATGGCCTTCGGATTTGATACCAGGCTGAGGCTACCCCATACACGTAGTATGCAAATAGCAAAAACTGTTCCTCTGGTATTTCCGGATCTTTCCAAAGTTTCAAGTCGCAGCACTACCACCATTCTCCATATTGCTGGAGAAGTAGACGCAATGGACTTAAAGTCGGCGTCTCATTTCTTGGATATGTATGGCGTCACCACGTTGACTTTGAGGGGGGTAGGGCATGGCGGTGCACCGTTCATTGATCAAAAATATGGTCTGTCCGCATTTATTCAAAAGTTTGCCACCAACGAGGCGTTGCCCGAAATCTTTGAGAAGGGACGTGCTGCAAAAAACAGTGTCCTAGTAGATCGTTTAGTTGCACTCCATGTTTGTACTAAGGCAAAGGATTGGGTAAAAGCCGAGGTGGCTGCCAATCTGGTCTTGGAGGTTGATCCTAGTAACGAGACGGCCAATTACTGGCTTGGCACTATATCGTTGGGTAACAAGTCGACCAGTGAAGCAATACGGTATCTCGCGTGCGTAGTGGGCTCGGCTCCGCATTTTACAAACGCGCAATATAGATTGGCGCGAGCGTTTATGGAGATTAAAGATCATGAACGCGCTAAATTTCACATGCAAGAGCATGCAAAGTTAAGTCCGGAGGCAGTGCTTGCTCAAGTGTTTCTTTCGGATATAACCAGAGTCGAAGGCCGCTTAGACGAAGCCAATAATATGTTGCGTAAGGCCTTTGATCTCGCGCCAGAGAATAAAAGTGTGTTATTGAGAATGGCTAAGCATGCTGTCTCAGTGTAGCGGTTTGTTGGCTAGATAATTGTGAGTTATGATTTCGATTGTTGTCGCGTAAATCATAACTTGCATTGCTGTTTTTAATGTTATTTTGACAGATTATAAATTTGAGGATTTTTGTAATGTCGTTAATTCAAGGAGCGAAGATAAAGTTTAGACAGTGGGAAGATATTCCATGCGTTGAATCAATAGCAGAACTCGAGACGGCCCATAGCCTGTTGAGAGCTCCTGCGGTACGTTTCATACATCACGCAGCAGAGAGCAGGAGTTTTCGGTTGCGACGTGTATGGACTGCTGAAAAAAAGCAGAGCCCTCCTGTTACTAAGTCAAGAGCGACTGAAAGCATTGACCTTATACATCTTCAGAATGCGACTTTGGCAGGTGATTTTGGACTTTTTTTTGGTCAAAATGAAGCTTGTATTTTCCCATTTTATCGGCATTTACATCTGCACTTGTCGCCGGAAAAGTTTGATAGGGCTAAGCTACTTCGAAAACGTTTAAGTACTGCCCTGATAGACGCTACATCTGGTTTAGAGGGAATTGTGAATTCGGATATTTCTCCAGTGAGGCATATTTCCGAGCCGGTTTTTCTGTTTGAGAAGCCTCATGGGCATGCGTACAGCCATTTCATCTGGGACTCGCTTTCTGTGCTTTGGTGGCTTAGCCTTTTGCCGGCTGAGGTCAAAGTTTTAGTGTCTAGCACTATCCCTAATTATCAAAAAGAAATGCTTAAAGCGGCCGGCTTAACGGAAGATCGGATCATTTGGAGAGATGGTAGAGAGCACATGACACTTTCAAGTGTTTATGTACCCACGTTTTGCGCCGTGAATAACAGCTGGATCTGTGATGATGCGTTAGATTTTTTTGCGAGCATGCGGTTAAAAACTGAAGTTAAACCTACTAGGTTGGTATATTTCGATCGAGGCGGCGACAGGTCTGGTGTGCGTAGGCTGTTAAATGAAGAGCAAGTTTGGGAGATTTGTAAAGAGTATGGTTTTGAACGCGTGACGCCTGCTCAACTTACATTTGCAGAAAAGCGTAAGTTGTTTTCGGAAACAGCGGTGATGGTTGGTCAATTTGGAGGTGGTATACAGACTCACTTTCTTATGCAGCCCGGAACTTCAATTCTTTGTCTTCAATCGGATCTTTTCTTCCGAAACATATTTGAGTTTACTTCAAGTAAATTGCGTCAGCTCGTATCTGCGGTTGTCGGCAAAACTTCAACAGCTCTAGCTGGCGATCCAAATAATTCTGACTTTGAAATAGATCCTGAGGCATTAAGAAAAGCTCTTGAGCAAACGCTCGCTATTAGGAGTCATTAATAAGTGGTTGTGGGGTGCATCATTTATGAAGTGGATCAACATTGCTAGCACCCTAGCCATTTTGTTGATGTTCGGCGCGCTGTGTTCAGCGAACACAGCCCCAAAGATCAATGATCTGAAAATTGGGCCTGCTTCCATAACGCCGTTTCCTGGACCGCAAGCTCATAAAGTCGAGGCGACCGACGGTGAGCTGGCGAAGAGGGATTTGGTATTTTCGCCTGCGAACCTATTTGGGCCAGGCGGGAACAGGATTGGTATCCAGGCATTTTCACTCGACGAACGTTCTCGAAATATCTATACGTTGCAGCTCAACGGAGCTAAGGCTGGTAATCAGTCGACCATCAATAGATTTTCACTCGATGGACCCTTAAAGCGAAATTCAGAGGGGTATTCGACGCCTGCTAGTTATGATGTGGGTCATCAAGGTTTGGGCATTGAGTACCTGACCAATGGTGATTTTCGCCTCTGGACAACGGCCTATACAAACCCTAAACAGGCCGTCCGATACAGCTATGCCGACGGACGTCCGCTGGCAAACATCGAGTTATACGGACTATTCGGAAAGGACTTTCGAAACCGATCTAGTAGCACCCCAACAATCAGCCATGACCAGCAATATCTCATTGCCGTAGGCTTGCGAAAGCGGGCTTCCACAGTGACCGTCCGCGTCTGGCGGCTCGCTGATATGGTTAAGGGTGGTCCTGGTGACTATTCAAATTCCTGGCTCTATGAATGGGAGACATTGGGGTTGACGGATTCGACCCATCCAACTCAAGGTATCGCCAGCGATGGAGAAACAGTATGGATGGTGGCCGGTAACAATGATATTCATGTGCCTAAGCGCCTGCAGGTCTATACGTTACAGGGTTCATTATTATCTACAATCGGCAATCTTGAAACAGGCAGAGCCGAAGCGTTATTGGACGGATCCGGTTCTGTGTACGAACCTGAAGGTTTAGCTCTATTTCATAATGGAAGCCGACTCATACTCTGCGTGGGAATTGTAAGTGGCGACTTAGGGGCGCGTCGTGCTCGCATTTATGAGATTAAAAATTCTGGGTATTGGTAGGGTTAATGCTCTGCAGGATTTGTTTATGGAAACAAATCTCGGTAGCTATATTCCGTTACTTGGACTATGTGGGAGCGCACCGGAGGTATGGTAAAATTTAGGGCAGATTTAGGGCAGAACGGGGGCCGCTGCACGCCGCTTTAGGCTTTAAAAGTGAAGTGATTTTGCCTATTTTAGCGGCGTCAGGCGGTATGCCGCGTAGGTGTAAGGGGTTCGAATCCCTATCTATGCCCCCTGCCATTCACTAAAAATACGGTGACTGCATCCGACCCAAAGCTGCTGGTCAGCAGAGGCAGAAACCGACCAGGAGCAATCAGTCGGAAAAGAGTCGCAACGATGACGCCGTAGGCAGCAATCAATTAGCTCGTTGGCTTCTGCATCAGTTCATGGGACGGAACCTTGTCAGCGATCTCAATCCACCAGTCGCTATTGCACTGCTTCAGTTCTCCGCCTACGAAGACCGAGTCCTTGTTAAACGACTTGATATCTCGAGGGCTGGTTACTGTGTCTTTCGCTTGGCACATCACCAAGTAGCACTTAGCTCCTTCTCTAATTTGTTTAACGTGGCGTTGCCGCTCTTTGTACCCAGAATTGCTGCTGTCACCACCGTACTTTTCCAGATGGGTCAACTGGACGTACCGTTTCCCATCATGCGAATGGCACCTGTCTTGCCACACGCGGAGGAATACAGCGCCATCAGCTCGCTCTGCCCCCCAAGACTGCCGCATCATTCGAAGCGGAGCCCCTAGGGCGGAAAAGAACTGCGTTATTGACCGCTCACTCATTGTCTCTTCTCCGTGCGTGGAAAATGCGTGTCTTTTTCCGCTTTGGGGCCATGAGCGCCAAAATCAATTGGCTGGGCTTGCTTCGTAGGCGCGCCGAGGGTCGCAGACCCGAGAAAAACCTGGCGCCCAGAGCCAGCGCGTCGGCTGGAACGCTTAGTTAGATGCACGATACGAAGTGCGACCACAGTTCTCTCTTGACGATAAGGCCTCCTAGAAAAGCGAACAGCATTGATATGAGGCCGGCGAGAAGTGCGGAGAAGCCAAATAGGCGAGCCGACGGGGTTTGTTCCCAAAACTTGAGATTCCAATTCGTCGCTAACTTCAAGGCCATCCATCCAACCATTGCGGCCACGACGCCGGCAACATTGAAAGCAACGAGTACGGTGAAAAATAGTCTTTCTATGAGTCCTGTCAGTGCTGGAGGAACCCCGCGGAGTTCACCTTTAGCTTCAGGTTTCTCAATCTCTGGCTTCGCAGACTCACCGTCAGGTTCCTTCTTTTCCGACTTGTCTGGGCCTTTTGGCTTCTCCGATAATCCCATCCATTGGCGCAGCACCTTTAGGAACAGCCAAGTGACCAGCCACCCACCTAAAAGGGAGAACGACAACCCGATCAGCCAAGACTTGAGGTCCATAAGATCCGAATCCTAGTAGTGCGTCTAACTCTCCGCAGGTGGGCTGCCAGCGCCTTCGCGAGCTTGGTGGATAACATACTCTGACCAGACCGGGCATTGTGACGACCTAGTAACCGCTGAAGGGAGGTTATACGCCATGGATGGAAAGCCCAATCTGCTTAATCAGGCCCGGCAATAGAAGAAAGCATAGCTACTCACTTGCCATCGCTCCGTCCACCGGCTTCTTTTGGCCGATCGCTGTCACTCTGGAGTCATCAGCACTGCGAGCGTTAGCTTGATGAACTCTTCATTTTTATCGATGGAATCCAAGGCGCCGCGGATGTTATCCGCGACCTCGGCCGCACCGCGTTGCTCAACCCAGTTCGAAAGCTCCACGATGGCGGCCTCCAAGGCGAGCTGGTTTTCGTTGAGCTTGAAGAGCAGGGAAGGAAGCAGGTCTGAGTTTGGCATCGCGAATCCTCCGTGAAGCATTCAGCGTAGCAGTCGAATGTTTATAAGGACTGCCAAGCACTCTAAAGCAAGGTCCAACAGCCTCAAGACTACGAATGGAGAAACGGTAGTGCCCGTGACAAGTTAGGTAATGGCTTGCTTAAAAATTGCTACAAAGATGAAGAGCTAAAGCGGATTCGGCCAGGCGGGCTGGGGCTGCGATGAATGGCTACATCCAATCCATCATGGGGGCGACGGAGAAACGGCGGGAGAGCGGGGCGGGTGTGGCGTTGGATACGGACATGGGGGATCTGGAATCGGTGAGGCTGGGAGGTGGGGGAGTTTATCAGGATTGGGGGTTTGGTGAGTCTTGCGCCTTCCACAGCCATCGGAAACGCCGTAATTAGCTGCGTTTTCAACGGTCCTAGGCTCTGTACGAAATCCCGAGAAACCCAATCGACGCCCCTAGGACGCTGAAATTTTGTAGAGCCCCCCGCCATCGACGGAAAGGAATTCTGTGATGGCAAAGCGTTACGAACTCTCGGACGAGGCCTGGGGAGTAGTCTCCGATCTCTTCATCGAAACCCATGGCCGAGGAAGGCCGCGACTGAGCGACCGCCTGATGCTCGACGGCGTGCTCTGGGTGCTCTGCTCGGGTGCAGCGTGGCGAGATATGCCGAAGCGCTACGCCGCTACTGCGACAAATATCGAATGCAACCCGTCATCCCTCTGCGCTCGATGAAGCGCAAGCCTAAGCCCGGTTTACCCAGACTCTTTGATCGGCCCAAGTACCGTCAGCGCGACATCATCGAGCGCATGTTTGGCTGGCTGAAAGAGAACCGCCGGATCGTAACGCGCTTCGACAAACTCGCGAAAAGCTACGCCGCCATGGTCTCACTGGCTTGTTCCATGCGGTGTTTGCGACATCTCTTTTCGTACAGAGCCTAGCTATTCGACATCCATAACGTCTTTTCGGCAACATATAGCATGTGCATCGCGCTCGCGTCGGTCGGAGGATAATCGGGATGAAGGAATTCGCCGCCCACAACTCTCGTCATCCCCAGCCGCTGCATTACAATTTCAGAACGCTTGTTCGCCAATGCAGTAAAAGCGTAAACGCGGGGCACATCCAAGGTGCTAAATGCATAATCGAGAGCCGCGCGAGCTGCTTCGGTCGCATAACCCTTGCCCCAATAGTCGCGACCAAGTCGCCACCCCACCTCTAAGGCCGGACCGAATGGAAAATCATCTCCGAGCCAATGGAGGCCAACTGCGCCGATCAACGAGCCATCATCGATACGTTCGGCAGCCCAGAAAGTTGGCTCGCCGCCTTCAGAAAGCCGCGTCAGTTGGTCAACTACATCGCAGGTCTCAGACGCAGTCTTCGTGCCCCCGAGGAACTGCATTACCTCAGGGTCAGCATGGATTACGCAAAGCAGGGGCTTATCCGCCTCTCGCCAATCCCTGAGCTTCAACCGGTCTGTTTCAATCATTCTTTCCCTCATAGCGAACAGGCTTGTTCCCGCTGCCACAATATCATCGTGCCCTTTACAAGTCCCCGTTCTCAATTTATCGAGCGGCGGCTTATGGGAGCTCCCAGGCATGGAATGAATGACCAGAACGGAGACAAGAATGACTTGGGTGTAAGACCTGGAACGGCTAATAGCAAGGTGTTCTCGTTATGAGTTACTTATGAGTACTAGGCTCTGTACGAAAAGTTTTGTGGGAGCGGCGGTGCGGCGATCCGACTTGTCCCGCGATGGAGTGCGAAGCGCTCCTGTAACCGATATCAAATAGTGTCAAAGAAGCCGCGCATTCAGGCTTTGCTGCCGCGTTGCGGCAGATCGCGGGGCAAGCCCGCTCCCACAACGATGGATGACCATACTTTTCGTACAGAACCTAGAGCGCGTGTTTAAAAAACACTCAGTGATTCTTATCAAGAGCCAATTCAAATGAGCGCTCAGCTCGCGCCAGGTGTTCGAGTGGCAGAGGATGACCCGCCCCGAAACCCTCACCGACATTCAGCGCGCCGCCCATCTCCGATACTGCCCCCAAGTCACTCTCGGCAATTCAACATTTCCACTGATTTGCGAAACGGTGTGTCATGAACTGGATAGTCTCCGTCGCGAGATGTACATAACCCACGTTCGAACATTCGTATATTCCAGTCCAAAGGGCCCTAGCGCCGACAAGAAAATTCAGACTGGAGAAACGAGATGGCCAAAGCTGTTCGCTTTTACGAAACCGGTGGACCCGAAGTGCTTTGTTATGAAGACGTCGAGGTCGGTGAACCGGGGCCGGGACAGGCTCGCGTTCGACATAGCTACATCGCGGTCAATTTCATCGACATCTACCACCGCACTGGCTATTACCCTTCTCAACTGCCGGGCGGCCTCGGTTCGGACGCTGTCGGTGTCGTCGAAGCGGTAGGGCCGGGTGTGACCGATATCAAGGTCGGAGACCGGGTCGGTTATCTGATGGGGCCGCAAGGTGCCTATTCCGACGTGCGTTTGATTCCCGCCGAGGTGCTGATTCCGTTGCCAGACGGGATATCGGATCGCACAGCGTCGACGCTCATCATGAAGGGCCTGACGGCGCAATATCTTTTCCGTCAGGTTTATCCGTTGAAGGGTGGCGAGACGATTCTCTACCACGCGGCTGCCGGTGGCGTCGGCCTGATCGCTTGCCAATGGGCGCGTGCGCTTGGGGTCACGATGATCGGCACCGTCAGCAGTGACGAAAAGGCGGAAATCGCCAAGGCCAACGGTTGCACGCATACGATCGTCACCTCTCGCGAGAACATCGCAGAGCGTGTGCGCGAACTGACGGATGGCCAAGGTGTACCCGTCGTCTATGACTCTGTTGGCAAGGACACCCTGCAGGCTTCGCTGGACAGCCTGCAAGTGCGTGGCACCCTCGTCAGCAACGGCACGAGTTCCGGCCCCGTCAATGTCGATGCGCTGACGCTTGCCCTGAAGGGATCAATTTGGTTCACGCGTCCGGCGATGGTGCATTACATCAAGCCTCGCTCGCACATGCTCTCCATGGCCAAGGAGCTGTTCGACCTGGTGCTTGCCGGGAAAATTTCGAGCGAGCCGAAACAGATCTTCGAGCTCGCCGAGGCCGCCGAAGCGCATCGCATGCTGGAGTCGCGAAAGACGATCGGGGCGACTGTGCTGGTTCCGTGACGTCAAGGAAGAATCAGGAGACTTTGCGTAATGCACATAAAACAACAAACCTGTGCGCTGGGCGCCGAACTGGTGGGCGTGAAGCTGGCGGATGCCATTCACGATGACGATTTGTTCGCCGAGATCCGCGGGGCAATGCTCAAGTATCGTGTCCTGTTCCTGAGGAATCAGGACATCAGCAGCGCAGAACACGTAGCGTTTGCGCGGCGCTTTGGTGATCTCGAGGATCACCCGGTCGCGGGCAGTGATCCGGATTATCCAGGCCTGGTCCGTATCTACAAGACACCGGATCAATCACCCGACCGATACGAAAATGCTTGGCACTCCGATGCCACCTGGCGGGAAGCACCACCCTTCGGAGCAGTGTTGCGGTGCGTTGAATGCCCTCCAGTTGGCGGAGACACGATGTGGGCAAACATGGCGCTGGCTTATGAAAACCTGCCTGCCCATATCAAGGACAAGATTGCCAACTTGAGGGCTCGCCACAGTATCGAGGCCACCTTTGGCGCATCGATGCCGATGGATAAGCGTCTGGCACTCAAAGCCCGATTTCCGGACGCAGAGCATCCAGTCGTGCGAACGCATCCGCAAACTGGCGAGAAGGTGTTGTACGTGAATGTCTTTACCACGCACTTCACCAATTTCCACACCAGTGAGCATGTCCGCTATGGGCAGGACGCGAACCCCGGTGCCGGGGAATTGCTGCGTTATCTGCTAAGTCAGGCATACATCCCGGAGTACCAGGTGCGTTGGCGCTGGGAGCCCAACAGTGTCGCCATCTGGGACAACAGCGCTACGCAACACTATGCAGTAATGGATTATCCGGCGTGCCATCGAAAGATGGACCGAGCCGGAATCATAGGCACCAAGCCCTATTAGATATTTCTTCCTGTCGACTGACAAAAACGCGTCACCCAACAATACGTCCTCGGAGATACCCATGAATTTCATTGACGGTTCGCTGTACCCCGAAAACCAGGAAAAACTGGTCATCACTGTGGCTCCCTATGGCCCTCAGTTCGAGGTCAGTGACTTCCCGGAAGACATTCCGGTCACCATGGATGAGCAAGTTCAGAAGGCTGTCGACTGCTATGAAGCCGGTGCCACTGTGCTGCACCTGCATGTGCGCGAACTCGACGGCAAAGGCTCAAAACGCTTGTCCAAGTTCAACGAACTGATCGCCGGAGTACGTGAAGCTGTACCGGATATGATCATTCAGGTGGGTGGCTCGATTTCATTTGCGCCCGAATCGGAAGGCGAGGTCGCGAAATGGCTGTCTGACGACACACGCCACATGCTGGCCGAGCTGACACCGAAGCCGGATCAGGTGACCCTGGCTATCAACTCGAACCAGTTCAACATCATCGAGGCGCTGTCCGAGGTCGATCTCGCCGGAACTTCGTTCGCTGATCCGGTGAAGCAGCTCGCCTACCGCGAAATGACCATTCCGGCCGGCCCCGGGTGGGTGGAAGAGCACGTCAAGCGCCTGAGCGCGAATGGCATCCAGGTGCAGTTCCAGATGGGCAACATCAACTCACTGGAAACCGTCGAACGCATGATGCGCCGCGGCGTTTGCAACGTGCCTTTGATTCTGACCTGGATTCCCATCGGTGGCGGCGCTGACGCGATGACGCCGTACAACATGACCAATTTCATGCGCGCAGTGCCGGACGGTGCAGTGCTGACATTCGAGGGCCAGATGAACAACGTTCTGCCGCTTAACATGATGGCCATTGCGATGGGCCTGCATGTGCGCTGTGGTATCGAAGACACGATCTGGACGCCTGATCGTTCGCGCAAGATGAGCAGCGTGGAGCAGATCCAGCAACTGGTGCGCATCGCCAATGAATGTGCACGACCGGTTGCCAATGGCAAGGAGGCGCGCGAAATCTACAAGATCGGCACGTTCTACAAGGACGCGGATGAAACCCTGGCCGCGAACGGATTCACACCGAATCGCAAGCCGCATCAGTAACGGATCTACCCTCACCCAAGACCTGTGCTATCGATGGCCAGCCAGACTGGCCAGGGCAGGGGACGCTTAACGTTCCCTGCCGTCTAACCTAATAACAACAAGACACATCGAATCAAGGATCTGCCATGGCTTTCCATCACGCCACCGTCGGTGACGGCGCGGACGTCGCCGTCAGCGTTCCCCGTACGTTTGCCTGGGTTGTGTTCGCACTGACCTTTGGCCTGCTGATTTCCGATTACATGTCACGCCAGGTGCTCAACGCGGTTTTCCCGCTACTGAAGGCCGAATGGGCGCTGAGTGACGCACAGTTGGGGATGCTCAGCAGTATCGTCTCGGTCATGGTCGGTGTGCTGACCATTCCATTGTCGTTGCTCGCGGACCGTTGGGGACGCGTCAAGAGCCTGGTGCTGATGGCCATGTTCTGGAGCCTGGCGACACTGGGGTGCGCCATTGCGGAAAACTTCAATCAGATGTTTGTCGCGCGCTTTCTGGTAGGTGCCGGTGAGGCCGCCTATGGCAGTGTCGGTATTGCCGTGGTGTTATCCGTTTTCCCCAAACACATGCGCGCCTCCCTGTCGGGCGCGTTCATGGCCGGCAGCATGTTCGGTTCGGTGCTGGGCATGGCGTTGGGCGGCGTCATCGCTGCGCACCTGGGGTGGCGTGTCGCGTTCACCAGCATGGCACTGTTCGGGATGTGCCTGGCGGTGATTTACCTGATTGTCGTGCGTGAGCGACGCATTACCGCGCAACGCCCATGCAGTTCGCAGGGCCGGGCCGCAGGAGCCCCCGTTAAACGGCCACTGGCCACACTGTTTGCCAGTCGCTCGGTGATCTGCGCCTACGTTGGCAATGGCCTCCAGCTGTTTGTCGTTGGCTCGGTACTCGCCTGGTTTCCGAGCTATTTGAATCGCTACTACCACATGAACACCGACAAGGCCGGCATGCTTTCGGCGTTGATCGTCCTGATCGGCGGTGGCGGCATGATCCTGTGTGGCATGTTGAGTGATCGCCTGTGCCGCAATGCACCAGACCGCAAAATCACCTTGGCCATCGCTTATTGCCTGATCAGCGGATTGTTACTGGGAGTGGCTTTCCATTTGCCGCCCGGTGCCTTGCAACTCACCTTGATCAGCATGGGGATGCTGGTTGCCAGTGGCACTTGCGGGCCGGCCGGTGCCATGGTGGCTAATCTGACCCATCCTTCGGTGCACGCCACGGCATTCGCGGTGCTGGCGTTGGCCAACAATATTTTGGGTCTGGCGCCTGGCCCACTGGTCACCGGCATGCTGGCCGACGCGGTCAGCCTGGACCACGCCTTCCAGATCATCCCGCTGATGGCCGTCGCGTCTGCCCTGGTGTTCTGGTACGGCAAGCGTCACTACCACCGCGATATCGGAAAGTTGCGGGCGCCTGGCTCCGCCCCGGTGGTGGGAGCGGCGCCATGAGATTCATCCGTTGATGTTGCTGCATCCGGGCTTGACCTGAGCACCTTTTATTTCGGCCGCTTCGCTCTGGCCGTCTGCCTGTACCAAGAGAGACTGATATGAACGAGAAACCCATTTTCCAGCCAAGCGCCGAGCGCATCTCCAACACGCGCCTGATGGCTTTCATGCAATTTGCGCAGTCGCGTACCGGGCATGATTTCACTGACTACGACGCATTGTGGCGTTGGTCGGTCGAAGAGATTGAGCAGTTTTGGCCGCTTGTCTGGGAATTTTGTGGCGGCGTCGGCAAACTGGGTGATGTGGTGCTGGAAAACAGTGGCCAGATGCCCGGTGCACGCTGGTTCCCGAATGCGCAATTGAACTACGCACAGTCGATGCTGGCGCGCCGCGACGACGCAGATGCCTTGGTCTTCTGGGGTGAAGACAAGGTCCGCCGGCGCTTGTCCCGAGCTGAACTCTATAACCAGGTTTCTCGCTTTCGCCAGGGCCTGGAAGCATTGGGCATCGGCAAGGGCGATCGTGTTGCTGCCGTAATGCCGAACATGCCCGAAACCCTGGTTGCCATGCTGGCCACCGCCTCGCTCGGCGCAGTCTGGTCCTCGGCCTCACCCGACTTCGGTGTGCAGGGAGTGCTCGACCGTTTCGGGCAAATCGAGCCCAAGCTGCTGTTGTGCGTAGACGGCTATTGGTACAACGGCAAACGCGTCGATTGCCTGGCGAAAAATGCTGAAGTAGCGGCTCGACTGCCGAGCCTCCTGCGTACCGTAGTCGTGCCGTATGTCGAGGACGTGCCGGATGTCGCCAATATTGTCGGCGGAGTCCGTTTCGCTGACTTTATCGAGCCTTATGCCGCTGTCGAGATCGCGTTTGTCGAGGTGCCTTTCGACCATCCGTTGTTCATCCTGTTTTCCTCGGGAACGACCGGTGTTCCCAAGTGCATCGTTCATGGTCATGGCGGCTCATTGCTGCAACACCTCAAGGAACACCAGTTGCACACCGATGTGCATGCCGATGATCGCTTGTTCTATTTCAGCACTTGCAGCTGGATGATGTGGAATTGGCTGGTGTCCGGCCTGGCGTCCGGGGCAACGGTGCTGCTCTACGACGGATCACCGTTTATCGCAGGCCGTGACGGACGTCCTGGCAGTATTCTTTTCGATTACGCCGACGACGAAGGCATGACCCATTTCGGCACGTCGGCGAAGTTTATCGATGCGTTGCTCAAGCAGGAGCTTTCGCCACGGCACAGCCATTCGTTGACGGCGTTGCGGGCTTTTCTGTCGACCGGCAGCCCACTGGCTCCAGAGGGGTTCGATTACGTCTACCGCGAGATCAAGAGCGACTTACACCTGGCCTCGGTCGCCGGCGGGACCGACATCCTGTCGGGCTTCGTGGTCGGCGTACCTATCCAGGCTGTGTATCGCGGTGAAATCCAGCGTGCGGGTTTGGGCATGGCGGTGGCGGTTTTCGATGAGCAAGGTGAATCCGTACGCGAAGTCAAAGGTGAGCTGGTGTGCACCCGGCCGTTCCCATGCATGCCGGTAGGTTTCTGGAATGACACTGATGGCTCGCGCTATCACGCGGCCTATTTCGCCCGTTTCCCCAACATCTGGTGCCATGGCGACTTTGCCGAGATCAATGGTCGTGGCGGTTTCGCTATCTATGGGCGCTCCGACGCCACCCTGAATCCCGGAGGCGTACGCATCGGCACTGCGGAGATTTACCGCCAGGTTGAGCTACTGCCGGAAATTGTCGAATCGTTGGTGATCGGGCAGGAATGGGCGGGCGACACCCGCGTCGTCCTGTTCGTGAAGCTGCGTGATGGCCAACAGCTCGACGATGATCTGGTGGCGCGGGTTAAACAGCAGGTGCGCAACAACACCACACCACGTCACGTTCCTGCGAAGGTCCTGCAAGTCGTGGATATACCCCGGACCAAGAGCGGCAAGATCGTTGAGCTGGCTGTTCGTAATGTCGTTCATGGTGAGTCGGTGAAGAACGTCGAGGCACTCGCCAATCCCGAGGCGTTGGAGTACTTCCGTGATCGCAGTGAGCTGACTGTCTAAGGGCCAGGGAGAGGCGCATGGGGGCACTGCAATGGTGCCCCCTGGGTGCAAAAACTTCCCGAGCTTGATACTTGTTCTATTCCTGGTAGTCGAGGTTTTGGCGCCGCCAGGCTGTCGGTGTCATGCCGTACTGAGCGGTGAACCAGCGGGTGAATGAACTTGGGGTCGAGTAGCCAAGCAGACCTGCGACCTGGCTGAAGGAGTAACGTGGGTTCGCCATGTAACGGTTCAAAAGTTCGCGTCGTACTTGATCATGCAGTTCGGAGAAACTGACGCCGCTGTCTTCCAGTCTGCGTTGCAAGGTGCGCACATTTACGTCGAGGGATTGGGCGACCAGACTGATCGAGGCCCGATCCATGGGTAGCAGCAGGTAAATGGCCTGGCGTACTTCATTCAGGGTCGAGCCCTTGCTGGCCCCAGGCAATGCTTCGAAAAACTCTCGTGCATAGTTCGCCATTACCGGGTCAGCGGTTGGATTCGCCGTATTCAAATCAGCGACAAGGCAGACAATGCCGTTGAACTGGCAGTTGAATTCAACGTTACAGCCAAATACCCGACGGTGGACGTTCAGGTCTGCCGGGGCGTTGTGAGTGAAGCTTACGCTCTGTGGGCGCCAACTCTTGCCGAGCAACGCACTGCAAAGTCGATGCAGCACCCCGATTGCCAGTTCGATACTTTGCCGCTTTGGCGTGGCCGGGTCGATTGTGATTTCCTCACGGATGATCACTATCTTGTCTGTCTCCGAGATATCCATTGCCAGGGATTCGTTGAGCAGGTGCCGGTATTGTCCGATGGTGGTCAAGGCATCGCGCAGGGTTGGCTGGTGGGTGAGCAACAAGCTGATTGCGCCGAAACTCGAAAGCTGTCGTGACTCAGCCATGCGCAGGCCAAACGTTTCGCAACCACTGGCCTTTGCCGACGCTTCAAGCAACTTTGCCACAACTGTCATGGGGATGCGCAATTCCGGATTCTTCAACATCGCCTTGCTGAGTGCGAACTCATTGAGCAGTGGCAGAGGATTGAGAGCCAGTTGCGTGCACAATTCCAGGTAATTCGTCAGGGCAGCTGTACGTGCCATTAGGGCCATGATGTTGACCTCGTTGTTGTTGTGTTTATTGCCCCATCCTGCCCAGTGCAGAAGTGAAAAATTCGTCTGAAGTGGCAAGTGAATATTTCAAAATCAGGCCCTTTATAGAGGTTTGAGCGAGAAATGAAAACCGTCCTGCCTGCATCCTCCAAAGTAATTTTGCAGACCTTAAATGTTGGGGTTTCGGGCGTTGTACTTTTCGGAATTTGTCGTGAAATGGGCAGTGGCTGGCACCAAATGTACAGCATGGAGGTCCGGTAAAACTTACCTTGCCACACCACGGTTCGAAGTGGATAGGGTCCCTGTACTTGCTGTTTAGCGGCGGGAGAACAGTGGGACAACACCTGAAATACGGGAGTGAGAAAAAACACCATGCTGACTACAAAAATAATCAAGCCAGCGCCAGACGCTTATGCCTACCCGCTACTGATCAAGCGCTTGCTGCTGTCGGGGGTACGGTACGAACCAGATCAGGAAATCGTCTATGCGGACAAACTGCGGTACAGCTACCGCATGCTTCATGAGCGAATCCAGCGCCTGGCCAATGCCCTGACGGCGGCGGGCGTCAAGGCTGGGGATACCGTAGCGCTACTCGACTGGGACAGCCATCGCTATCTGGAGTGTTTTTTTGCGGTCCCGATGATCGGCGCAGTTCTGCACACCGTGAACATCCGACTGTCCGCAGACCAGGTGCGCTACACCATGAATCATGCTGAAGATGATCTGGTGCTGGTCCATGACGATTTTATCCCCCTGATCGAGCAGATTCACGACGGGCTATCGACCGTCAAAGGTTACATCCAACTCTCTGACGACGTTGCAGCCGTTACGGATTTGCCCGTGCTGGGGGAGTATGAGTCTTTGCTGGGCAAGGCCAGTGCAAACTACGACTTCCCGGATTTTGATGAAAACTCGGTGGCGACCCTTTTCTACACAACCGGTACTACGGGTAATCCTAAAGGTGTGTATTTCTCGCACCGCCAATTGGTGCTGCACACCTTGAATGCAGTCGGGACGTTAGGTGCCTATCAAGGCCAACCGTTGCTACGTTCCGATGACGTCTACATGCCAATCACTCCCATGTTTCATGTGCATGCCTGGGGCGTGCCTTATGTCGCCACATTGATGGGGGTCAAGCAGGTATATCCCGGTCGATACGAGCCCAATCGCCTGGTCAGTCTCTTTCGCGAAGAGAAGGTCACTTTTTCCCATTGCGTGCCCACAATCCTGCAAATGATCCTGGGATGCGAAGAGGCCACCCGGACTAACCTGTATGGCTGGAAAATGCTCCTGGGCGGAAGTTCCCTGACCATGGGTATCGCGCAGCGAGCGACCAGCCGTGGCATACGTGTGCATGCTGCATATGGGATGTCCGAGACCTGTCCATTGCTCTGCACCACCTACCTGCATGCGCAGGATCTTGAATTACCTGCACAAGCTCAGCTCCCCAGTCGAATCAAGACGGGCACGCCATTACCGATGGTCGATCTGAAAATCATCGATGCGGGCGGCAATGACGTTCCTCATGATGGTGAGTCGCTCGGTGAAGTCGTGGTGCGAACGCCATGGTTGACCCAAGGTTATTTCAAGGATGAGGAACAGAGTGCAGAACTGTGGCACAACGGATGGCTGCACACCGGTGACATGGCTTCGATCGATTCCCGGGGGGTGGTGGAAATCAAGGATCGAATCAAGGATGTGATCAAGACGGGAGGGGAATGGGTCAGTTCGCTTGAACTGGAGAGCCTGATCAGCGAGCACTCATCGGTCAGCGCTGTCGCTGTAGTCGGCATCGCCGATGAGCAATGGGGCGAGCGTCCGATAGCCTTGGTCGTCTGCGTACCAGGCAAACACCTCGACCAGGCTTTGCTCGAAGCTCATCTACAACCGTTTGTGTCGTCTGGCCGTATCAACAAATGGGCGATTCCGAGACGGTTCAAGTTCGTCACGGAGATTCCTAAAACCAGTGTTGGAAAGATCAACAAGAAACTGATTCGGGAATCTGAGACCAACTGAACACATCATAGGGACACAGACCATCTCAAAAGCGCATACATTGCCCTCCTGGGAGTACGTGAGGTGGTCGGCATGCGAGTCTCTGGCGCATGTAGCTCACGAATTGGGTCGAGCAGCGGGGAGGTAAGCATTCAGCGTAGCAGTCGGATGTTGAAATAGGGGGACTTACAGCCGCCCGCACTCGACTACCTGAGACTACAAACTAAGAACCGATAGTATCCCTGACAGGCCTGTGTGAAAGCTTGCTTAAAAACTGCTACAAAGCTGAATGAGTAAAGCCGATCGGACCGGCGGGCCGGGGACACAGCGGATACCTACATCCAATCCATTATCGGGGCGACGGAGAAACGGCGGGAGAGCGGGGCAGGTGTGGCGTCGACTCGAGCTACCTGAGTAGCTACGTTCATTGTGGCGAGGGGGGCTTGCCCTATTCGTCAGCGTAGTAGTTGTAAAGCACCATTGGTGTAGAAGCCCATTCTTACTCCAATGGTGTTTTGGCAGAAATGGAACAGATTTATTTTTTCGTCCCCTTTTTCCTCTCCGAACCTGTATATGTCTAGTCCTTCAATAGGTTTACACCGGCTTCCCTTTTATGCACAGGTTTCGCTACTCATGGGTCGGCACTGCGCAAGCGTAGGGCCGACTTTTCATCGTGCTCTTAGCTGGATAAGTTCATGTGTAGTAGTGGAAACGGTCTGCCTTCACCGTCCAAAGGAGAGCGACCTGTTTGAACGAACCCGTAATGGAGATAGAAGCCTACCGCCTGGGGATTTTGCTCGTTTACGTCAACGCTCATCGTATAGCGCGAACTGCGGGCGTGATTCAGTAGCGCACGGCCTATACCTTGGCCGCGAAGATCAGGATCAATGAAGAGCATTTCTACGTGGTTTTGATTGAGTCCAATAAAGCCAAGCGGACAGTGTTTCACGCCTAACGCAATCCATACGTCAACAACGGGTAGATAGATGTCGCGAAGCTGCGGAAGCAGAGCGTCTATGTCGGACTCTTGAAGGAAGTGGTGAGTAGCGCTAACGGATCGCAGCCAAATGTCGAGCAGTTGCGGGTAGTCGGCAGCATTGGCCTGACGAATGATCATGAAATCAACCTTATACACTTGATATCGAAATAGAGGCACGCCAGTAAATAGCGGCCGCGTAAGTGTCGGCATCTGTATGACCGCTTCGCGAGTTAACGCCTGGGCGGTGCACGGCAGAGGTAGCCGAAAAGGAGGGGAGGTGAAAAATACTTTGTGTTTTTCGATGCGTCAAGAAAACGGGCGCTTGAGAAGCGTCAAGTGCGCGCTCAATCAAAACACCCGTCTCACCTGAGATGTTTTCCCTGAGCATCGAATTGTGAGCACAATGCTAAACACGCTTACGCATGATAAACTCTTACGAAGTCAAACAAATAACCAGTAAGAGCTCGAACAGCATGCTGATACTACTTAAAGGGGAAACCAAAGGTTTAAAGGTTGCACCTCGCTGGCCATCATCTAAAGTATTAATTGAAGAAAATGTATTTCTTAAGTTGCTTGAAGTCCAGTCAAAACTCCCATCATCCATTAAGCTACTGCTCGTTCGTGGATATGAAAATAAAAGTAGCAGGCTTGGTATGTTCAGGCACATATCAAGATGGCTAGGTATCAAGCTATTTTGCACATGCTACCCCAGGCGAAAGAGCGAGGTGGATGATATATTTGGCTCCAATGGGCATGACGTGGATGGCTCTCATGTAGATGTGTCAATTGTTCTGAATGGAAAAAGACTGCGATTTTTGCCCCTGGGAGTCTTTACATCGTTGAGTCTTCAACATAGTAGAGCGGAGGAACACCTTACTGTTATTAAACTCGTCAAAGGAGCACTTGAGCAGTGCGACTTCAGCATCCACCACAACCAAACAGAGAGCATGCAAATCCATTGTGACTATAATGGGTGACTACAGTGACGAAGACGGCCTGTTTGTTGGACACATCGTGGATATCAAGGATGTCGTGGGTTTTCATGGCGAGTCGGTCAGTGAGCTCCGAGCGGCATTTGAAGAGGCCGTCACCGATTACCTGGAGACCTGCGCCAAACTCGGACGCGCACCGTAGAAACCCTACTCGGGTAACCTGAGCTTGTGCCTGGCGCAGAGCCCAATGAATACGAGCGGAGCAATGATCATGGAATACGACGAAAAACTGATTGAAGATGCCGTGCTTGCCCTGTTGGCAACCTTCAGTTCCGACGACGGCAATGCCTGGAAAGGGTTCGACTTCGAGATCATGAACCGATTGCATGAGCACGGTTTCATCAGTAATCCGGTGAACAAGAACAAATCGATCTGGTTGACGCAGGAAGGGCTGGAGCGAGGTCGGCAGATAGCTGATCGATTGTTTGGGGTAGCTCCAGGGGAGCCTGCATCCGACTCGCGTTCCTGAGTGCCACATGAGAACAAGTCAGCGGTAACGCCACCATCGGCCAGGTGGTTTTTTGGATTGCATACGGATGAACAGGAGGTGTTGGGAAGGCGCAGTCCTCTACCTTCACCACTTGGTGCGGGGGCGTTGTCGAGTGTGAAAGACACCGAGGATTTGAAGGCGATCGCCGCGCACGCGATAAGGAATTAGATAGGACCAGTTTGGTACTGCCCATTCGCGCGTCTGTTTGACTCGCCCTTCACGGCCCATGGCCGGAAACTGAGCCAATTTATCTACACTGGCGAAAATTGCATCGGAAAAGTCGTCAGCGGCCTTGGGATTTTCAAGAGCAATATAGTTGGCTTCGTCTTCCAGGTTTTTGAGTGCTTTTTCCAGCCACTCAACCCGCGTTCCGACTCCAGCGCCGAGCGCGCATCGCCGCCACTTGGTCTTCGCTGGCGAAATTGCCTTGGTCAGCTTCCTTTACCGCCAATTCGATCTGTGCGGTCAAGGTCCGTTCGTGCTCGATGTAGTCGCGCAGAACATCCATCGCCAGGTAGCTTGCAGTTTGGCCGTTTGTCTTGGCCAGTTCGACGAGAGAATTCGACAGGTCTTCCGGCAGGCCCAGGGATATCCCAGTCATGGCAGCCTCGATGATGGACGTTTGTCGGGCATCTTACACCGTCAAGCGCCCGCTTGAATCAACAGGCTGTCGCGAGGTGTGTCTCGACATAAATCATTTTCTTTTCTGCACAGATTTAGCCGGTTGCTGGAGATGATAGAGGCTTAAAGGAGCGCTGGCTAAACAAGGTCATCTTCGTCGTCTTTCAGGTGGCGATACCAACCATACAACGCCAAGGCAAGGATGGCGAAGATGATGACTATGAGGAGGATGGCTATGTAACGCATTTTACTCAGTGCCTTCGGCGTGAGTGTCTGTTTGGAATGCGTCCTTGCCGGTGAGCGAATGTAAGCTCCCGGCAAACAGCTGTCTTTAATACATAAGTTTGGGGGAAGGGTAGCGGTTGGACCGACGCCGGGAGAGTTGTGCGCAAACCACCGATCCTGAACGAACCCTGTCACTCATCCAGGTTTCATTATAGGCGACGGGTCAGCGGCCTAGGATGAAGGCGTCGGCTCAAATCACCGCGCCTCCCCACAGGAATCCGAAAATGATCTCAACCCAAATCAAAGTCGCGCTAATCGCCAGCGCTTTGCTGTTGAGCGCCTGTTCGGGGACAAGTACCCACAGCTGTTATTCCGAAGACTGCCAGCCGTCTGCTGGCTTTACCCCAAGCCACAGCAACAACCCCGGCAAACTGAATTTCCAGGGCAGTGCGCTTGGCAGCAGTTTCAGTGAATACAGCTCAGGTTTGCTGCAGGGCGACTGATTCGTCGCGAATTTCAGAACGGCCTTCTTGATCTGACGATCAAGCCTCAACGCTGGGCAAACGTATCCGCCCGACTCCCCGACACCTTCCGGCAATGCACCAGCGCATCGCGAATCATGAAGTTCACCAGGGTCGGTGACACCCCCAACTCCTTGGCGATGTCCTTCTGTGGCACGCCATGCAAGCGGTACATCTCGAAGGCATAACGCGTGCGGCTTGGCAGTTCGGTCAGGGCGTCGGCGATGTTTTCCAGGGTGGAGAAGTTGATGTGCGAGGTTTCTGGTGAGGCGCCCTGGATGACCACGTTTAGGCCTTCTTCTTCAGGGCCGGAGTATTTCTGCTCCAGGGCCTGCTTGCGGTAGTGGTCGATGGCCAGGTTGCGCACGATCTGGAACAGGTAGCTGAGCTGCGCCTTGAACGAGGAGGTGATGTTCGGCGCCGATTGCAGGCGGAAGAACGCGTCCTGCACCACATCTTCAGCGCGCGAGCGGCAGCCGGTGATGCGGGCTGCAATCTTGACCAGTATCAGTCGATTGTCGACGAATGCCTGAAGTAGCGGCGAATCGCACCTGCTTGTGGACGCTTGTTCCGTCATGGAGATCACCTTGCTGCCAATAGGTTAGTGGGACGACAAGAAGGCCGGGGCCGCCCTACACATCGAGCGACAAATTATGTTGAATGATAATGATTGTCAATTGAGAAAGAGAACTAATGCTCCTCAAAGGTGCAGAGTGAGAACTGCGACACGCTGTCGCGCCTTGGTCTGGTTGGCTAGCAGGGCAGTCGACTAATTATTTGCCAAGGTCATCCGTTCTCATTGGTGAATGGCTTCGGGCTGCAGCCCCGGACTCCACAGCATTGCCAATGCCTTGCGCGGTCGGCGAAGACCGCGTCCTGCATGCCCCCCAATGGGGCGTGACGTTACGACACCGATTCCAATTGCAAGCCGAATTCAGGCAGGAAACCTCATGACCGACGCGTTCGAACTCCCCAGCACACTGGTCCAAGCCCTCCAGCGCCGCGCGGCCCTGACGCCGGATCGGGTGGCCTTGCGTTTTCTCGCCGAAACCCAGGACCAGGCTGTGGTGCTCAGTTATCGCGAGCTGGATCAGCGGGCGCGCACCATAGCCGGCGCGCTGCAGGCCGAGGCCGGTTTTGGCGATCGCGCGGTGTTGCTGTTTCCCAGTGGTCCTGATTACGTCGCGGCGTTTTTCGGTTGCCTGTATGCCGGGGTGATCGCGGTACCGGCCTATCCGCCGGAATCCGCGCGTCGGCATCATCAGGAGCGCCTGCTGTCGATCATCGGCGATGCCGAGCCGCGCCTGTTGCTGACCAGCGCCGACCTGCGCGATTCTTTGCTGCAGATTGAAGGCGCGCCGCCGCTGCTGTGTGTCGATACCCTCGACAGCGTCCACGCCGAACGCTGGGTCGCGCCGGACCTGGCAGACGATGACATCGCCTTCCTGCAATACACCTCCGGTTCGACCGCATTGCCCAAAGGTGTGCAGGTCAGCCACGGCAATCTGGTGGCGAATGAATTGCTGATCCGCCACGGTTTCGGCATCGACCTGAACCCCGACGACGTGATCGTCAGTTGGTTGCCGCTGTACCACGACATGGGTCTGATCGGCGGCCTGTTGCAGCCGATTTTCAGCGGCGTGCCGTGCGTGTTGATGTCGCCGGCGTACTTCCTCGGCCGGCCGCTGCGCTGGCTCGAAGCGATCAGCGAATACGGCGGCACCATCAGCGGCGGGCCGGATTTTGCCTATCGCCTGTGCAGCGAACGGGTCAGTGAGTCGGCCCTGGAGCGCCTCGACCTGAGCGGCTGGCGCGTGGCCTATTCCGGGTCGGAACCGATTCGTCTCGACACCCTCGAGCGCTTCGCCGAGAAGTTCGCCAGCTGCGGTTTCACCGAAGACAGTTTCATGGCTTCCTACGGTCTGGCGGAAGCCACGCTGTTCGTCGCCGGTACCCCGCGTGGCCAAGGCATCGGCAATCTGCGGGTGGACGACGCGGCCCTGGCGCAAAACCGTGCCGAAGCCGGCGAGGGCAGCGCGATCATGAGCTGCGGCATCAGCCAGCCGGAGCATGCGGTGTTGATCATCGACCCAGCGTCGCTCAGCGAACTGGCGGACAACGCGGTCGGTGAAGTCTGGGCCAGCGGCCCGAGCATCGCCCACGGCTACTGGCGCAACCCCGAGGCCTCGGCCAAGACCTTCGTCCAGCATGCCGGCAAAAGCTGGCTGCGCACCGGTGACCTGGGCTTCATCCGCGAGGGTGAATTGTTCATCACCGGGCGCCTGAAAGACATGCTGATCGTGCGCGGCCACAACCTTTATCCACAGGACATCGAGCAGACGGTCGAGCGTGAAGTGGAGGTGGTGCGCAAGGGTCGCGTCGCCGCCTTTGCGGTGAATATCGACGGTGAGGAAGGCATCGGCATCGCCGCGGAAATCAGCCGCAGCGTGCAGAAAATCCTGCCGCCCGACGGCTTGATCAAAGCCATCCGCCAGGCCGTGGCCGAGGCCTATCAGCAAGCACCGAGCGTGGTGGTGCTGCTCAATCCGGGCGCCTTGCCCAAGACCTCCAGCGGCAAACTGCAACGCTCGGCGTGCCGCAATCGCCTGGCGGATGGCAGCCTCGACAGTTATGCGCTGTTCCCTTCGGTGGTCAGCGAAAATGCAACCAACAGCGAATCCGGCTCGGAATTGCAAAGCCTGATTGGGCAGATCTGGTGCGAGCAATTGCAGGTCCAGCAGGTTGCTGCTGACGATCACTTCTTCCTGCTGGGCGGTAACTCCATCGCGGCCACGCAAGTGGTGGCGCGTCTGCGCGAACAACTCGGCCTGGAGCTCAACCTGCGCCTGCTGTTCGAAGCGCCGACCCTGGGCGCGTTCGCCGAAGCGGTGGCCCGGCAACAGCAGGACGGTGGCCTCGCCCAAGGCGCAATCAGCACGCTGTCGCGCACCGAGGCCATGCCGCAATCCCTGGCGCAAAATCGCCTGTGGATCACCTGGCAACTCGATCCGCAGAGCAGCGCCTACAACATTCCCGGTGCCTTGCGCCTGCGCGGGGAACTGGACGAAAACGCGCTGCGCAGCAGTTTCCAGCAGTTGATCGAGCGCCACGAATCCCTGCGCACGCGCTTCTTCGAGCGTGACGGTGTGGCGTTGCAGCAGGTCGATGCGGCGGCTGAATTCAATCTGCAATGCATCGACATCAGCGATCTGCCGATGGCCGAACGTGAAGCCCGGGCCCGACAAATCCGCGAGGACGAAGCGCGCACCCAGTTCGACCTGAAGAAAGGTCCGTTGCTCTGGGTGACGCTGGTGCGCCTCGACGACGAAGATCACCAGCTGCTGGTGACGATGCACCACATCATCGCTGACGGCTGGTCGATGAATGTGTTGATCGACGAATTTTCCCGGCTGTACGCGGCGGCAACCCAAGGGCAACAGGCCACGCTCGCGCCGCTGCCGACGCAGTACGCCGACTACGGCAGCTGGCAGCGCCAATGGCTGGCGCAAGGGGAGGGCGAGCGCCAACTGGCTTACTGGAAGGCGCAGTTGGGCGATGAGCATCCGACCCTGAGCCTGGCCACCGACCACCCGCGCTCGGCGCAACAGCTGCACAGCGCCGCCCGCCACACCGTGCGCCTGGACGCGGCGCTGAGCGATGCCATTCGCCGCACCGCCCATGCCCACGAAGCCACGCCGTACATGCTGTTGCTCGCCGCGTTCCAGACCCTGTTGCATCGCTACAGCGGACTGCGCGACATCCGCATCGGCGTGCCGAATGCCAACCGTCCGCGCCTGGAAACCCAAGGCCTGATCGGCTTCTTCATCAACACCCAGGTGCTGCGCGCCGAGGTGGATTCGCGCCTGCCGTTCGTTGAGCTGCTGGCGCAAACCCGCCAGGCCGCGTTGGGTGCACAGGCGCATCAGGACTTGCCCTTCGAGCAACTGCTTGAGGCCTTCCCCCAGGCCCGTGAACAAGGCCTGTTCCAGGTCATGTTCAACCATCAGCAGCGCGATCTCAGCGCCTTGAAGCGCCTGCCCGGGCTGCTCGCCGAAGAGCTGCCGTGGCACAGCCGCGAGGCCAAGTTCGACCTGCAGTTGCACAGCGAAGAAGACCGCAACGGTCGCTTGAGCCTGTCCTTCGACTACGCCAGCGAGCTGTTCGATGCAGCGACCATCGAGCGTCTGGCGGAGCATTACAGCCACCTGTTGCGCGCCATCGGTGAGCAACCGGAAACCGCCATCGGCGACCTGCCTCTGCTGACCGGACCTGAAATTAATCAGCAAGCCGAGTGGGCCGTTGCACCTTGCCCGCCCGCCAGCCAATGGCTACCGGAACTGCTCAACCATCAAGCTCGCCAGACCCCGGAGCGCACCGCGCTGATGTGGGACGGCGGCAGCCTCGATTTCGCCGAGCTGCACACCCAGGCTAATCGCCTGGCCAACTACCTGCGCGACAAAGGCGTCGGTCCGGATGTCTGCGTGGCCATTGCTTGCGAGCGTTCGCCGCAACTGCTGATCGGCCTGCTGGCGATCATCAAGGCCGGTGGCGCCTACGTGCCGCTCGATCCGGATTACCCGGCCGAGCGCCTGGCCTACATGCTCAGCGACAGCAAGGTCGATTTGCTGCTGACGCAAACACCGTTGCTTGATCGCCTGCCGGCCAGCGAAGGTGTCAGCGTCATTGCCATGGATGCGCTGCATCTGGAGAGTTGGCCGAGCCATGCGCCGGGCCTGCACCTGCACGGCGACAACCTGGCCTATGTGATCTACACCTCCGGCTCGACCGGCCAACCGAAAGGCGTCGGCAACACCCACGCGGCCCTCGCCGAACGCCTGCAATGGATGCAGGACACTTACCGCTTGAATGAAACCGATGTGCTGATGCAGAAAGCGCCGATCAGTTTCGACGTGTCGGTGTGGGAGTGCTTCTGGCCGTTGATCACCGGGGCCCGGCTGCTGATTGCCGGGCCGGGTGAGCACCGCGATCCGCAGCGCATCGCGCAGCTGGTCCAAGCGTACGGGGTGACCACGCTGCACTTCGTGCCGGCGCTGCTGGCGGTGTTCATCGACGAGTCGCTCAGCGCCGAATGCACCAGCCTGCGCCGGCTGTTCTCCGGGGGCGAAGCGCTGCCCGCCGAACTGCGCAACCGCGTGCTGGAACAATTGCCGGCGGTGCAATTGCACAACCGCTACGGCCCGACCGAAACCGCGATCAACGTGACCCATTGGCACTGCACCGCCGCCGATGGCGAGCGCTCGCCGATCGGTCGACCGTTGGGCAACGTCGTTTGCCGCGTACTCGACAGCGACCTCAACCCGGTGCCGGCCGGTGTGCCGGGGGAACTGTGCATCAGCGGTATCGGCCTGGCCCGCGGTTACCTGGGGCGTCCGGGCCTGACCGCCGAGCGTTTTGTGTCCGATCCACTGGGCGAGCAGGGCGCGCGTCTGTACCGCACCGGTGACCGTGCGCGCTGGACCGTCGATGGCGTGATCGAATACCTCGGACGGCTAGATCAGCAGGTCAAGCTGCGCGGTTTCCGCGTCGAGCCGGAAGAAATCGAAGCGCGGCTGTTGGCGCAAGTCGGCGTCACCCAAGCGGTGGTGCTGGTGCGCGAAACGTCAGCCGGCGGTCAGTTGATCGGTTACTACACCGCCGATTCCAGTGAAGCCGAAGAAGCCCAAAGCACCCGCCTGAAAACCGCTCTGGCAGCCGAACTGCCGGAATACATGGTCCCGGCGCACCTGATGCGCCTGGAGCAAATGCCCCTCAGCCCGAGCGGCAAACTCGACCGTCGGGCCTTGCCGGAACCCCAGTGGCAGGTGCGTGAACACGTCGCGCCTGTGACTGCGCTGGAACAGCAGATCGCCGGCATCTGGCGTGAAGTGCTGGGCCTTGCACAAGTCGGCCTGTGCGATGACTTCTTCGCCCTCGGCGGCCATTCGCTGCTGGCCACGCAAATCATTTCCCGCACCCGCCAGGCCTGCGACGTCGAGTTGCCGCTGCGCGTGCTGTTCGAACACAGTGAGCTGGGCGCCTTTGCCGAAAAGGTGCGTTTGATCCAGGCCAGCGGCCGCACCAACGAACAGCCGCCGATCGCCAGGGTCGACCGCAGCCAAGCGGTGCCGCTGTCCTATTCCCAGCAGCGCATGTGGTTCCTCTGGCAGATGGAGCCGGACAGCCCGGCCTACAACGTCGGCGGCATGGCGCGCTTGCGCGGGGTGCTGGATGTCGAGCGTTTCGAGGCCGCGTTGCAGGCCTTGATCCAGCGTCACGAAACCCTGCGCACCACTTTCCCGAGCGTCGATGGCGTCGCGCGTCAGCAGGTGCATGCCGAGACTGGCGTGCGCCTGGACCGCAAGGACTTCACCGCGCTGGATGCCGATGGCCGCGAGTGGCAAGTGCAGCAACTGGCCGACGATGAGGCGCACCAACCCTTCGATCTGGAAACTGGACCGCTGCTGCGTGCCTGCCTGGTCAAGACCGCCGAGCAGGAACACTACCTGGTGCTGACCCTGCACCACATCGTCACCGAAGGCTGGGCGATGGACATCTTTGCCCGGGAACTCAGCGCGCTCTACGAAGCCTTCGTCGACGACCGCGAATCGCCGCTGGCGCCGTTGCCGGTGCAGTACCTGGATTACAGTGTCTGGCAGCGTCAATGGCTGGAGTCCGGTGAGCGCCAGCGCCAGCTCGACTACTGGACGGCGCAACTGGGCCGTGAGCATCCGCTGCTGGAATTGCCCGCCGACCGTCCGCGTCCGCCGGTGCAAAGTCACCAAGGTGAGTTGTACCGATTCGACCTGAGCGATGAGCTGGCGGCACGGGTCCGCGCCTTCAATGCGCAAAATGGCCTGACCCTGTTCATGACCATGACCGCTGCCCTCGCCACGCTGCTCTATCGCTACAGCGGCCAGACCGACCTGCGCATCGGCGCGCCGGTGGCCAACCGCATTCGCCCGGAAAGCGAAGGGCTGATCGGCGCGTTCCTCAACACCCAGGTGTTGCGTTGCCAACTGGACGGGCAGATGTCCGTCGGCGAGTTGTTCGAGCAGGTGCGCCATACCGTGATCGAAGGCCAGTCCCATCAGGACCTGCCGTTCGATCATCTGGTGGAAGCCCTGCAGCCACCGCGCAGCGCCGCCTACAACCCGCTGTTCCAGGTGATGTGCAACGTGCAGCGCTGGGAGTTCCAGCAGAGCCGCCGCCTCGCCGGCATGACCGTTGAGTACCTGGCCAACGATGCCCGCGCGACCAAGTTCGACCTCAACCTGGAAGTCACCGATCTCGATCATCGCCTCGGTTGCTGCCTGACCTACAGCACCGACCTCTTCGACGAGCCGCGCATTGCGCGCATGGCCGCCCATTGGCGCAACCTGCTGGAGGCGCTGATTGCCGATCCGCAACAGCGCCTCAGTGAATTGCCGTTGCTCGACGCCGGCGAACAACAGCAGTTGCTCGATAGCCTTGGCGTCGAGCCGGGCGAGCATCGACTCGACCAGTGCATCCATCAGTTGTTCAGCGAACAGGCCCAAGCACGTCCCGATGCGCCGGCCTTGACCTTCGCCGGGCAGACCTTGAGTTACGCCGAACTCGACAGCCGCGCCAATCGCCAGGCCTGGATGCTGCGCGAGCGCGGCGTCGGCCCGCAGGTGCGCGTGGGCCTGGCGCTCGAGCGTTCGCTGGAGATGGTCGTCGGCCTGCTGGCGATCCTCAAGGCCGGTGGCGCCTACGTGCCGCTGGACCCGGAATACCCGCTGGATCGCTTGCACTATATGATCGAAGACAGTGGCGTCGGATTACTGCTCAGTGACGCGACAATGTTCCAGGCCCTTGGCGATCTGCCCGCGGGCGTTGGCCGCTGGTGCCTGGAAGAAGACAGCGCGGCGCTGGCCAATTACCCGTCAAGTGCACTGCCAAACATCAACCTGCCGCAACACCAGGCCTACCTGATCTACACCTCGGGCTCCACCGGCAAACCGAAAGGCGTGGTGGTGTCCCACGGCGAAATCGCCATGCATTGCCGCGCCGTGATCGAACGTTTCGCCATGCGCCCCGACGACTGCGAGCTGCACTTCTATTCGATCAACTTCGACGCCGCCACCGAGCGTCTGCTGGTGCCGCTGTTGAGCGGTGCCCAGGTGGTGCTGCGTGCCCAGGGCCAATGGGACGCGGAAGAAATCTGTGGCCTGATCCGTCGCCACCCCATCAACATCCTCGGTTTCACCCCGAGCTACGGCAGCCAGTTGGCGCAGTGGCTGGCAACGCAAAACGCAACCCTGCCGGTGCGCATGATCATCACCGGCGGCGAGGCGCTGACCGGTGAACACCTGGCGCGGATTCGTTCAGCGTTCAATCCCAAGCTGTTCTTCAACGCCTACGGCCCGACGGAAACCGTGGTCATGCCACTGGCCAGCCTGGCGCCCGAGGTGTTGGAAGAAGGCGTCGGCAGTGTGCCGATCGGCAGCGTGATCGGTGACCGCGTGGCCTACATTCTCGATGCCGACCTGGCGTTGGTGCCGCAGGGTGCGACCGGCGAGTTGTACGTCGGTGGTGCCGGCCTGGCCCAGGGTTATCACCAGCGTGCGGGCATGACCGCGGAACGTTTTGTGGCTGATCCTTTTGCCGGCAACGGCGGGCGTATCTATCGCACCGGCGACCTGGTGCGCCAGCGCGCCGATGGCTTGGTGGAGTACCTCGGGCGTATCGACCATCAAGTGAAGATTCGCGGTTTCCGCATCGAGCTGGGTGAGATCGAAACCCGGTTGCTGGAGCATGAATCGGTGCGCGAAGCGGTGGTGCTGGCGCTCGATGCGCCGAGCGGCAAACAGCTGGTGGGTTATCTGGTCTGCGACGTCGCCGAACAGGACGAGTCCCGACAAAGCGCACTGCGTGAATCGCTCAAGTCGCACCTCAAATCCCAGCTGCCGGATTACATGGTGCCCACGCACCTGGTCCTGCTGGCGAGCATGCCGCTGACCGCCAACGGCAAACTCGACCGCCGCGCGCTGCCGGCGCCAGACCCGGAGTTGAACCGCCAGCAGTATGTGGCACCGAGCAACGAGCTGGAGCTGGCGTTGGCGCAGATCTGGTGCGAAGTGCTGAACGTCGAACAGGTCGGGCTCAACGATAACTTCTTCGAGCTCGGTGGCGACTCGATCCTGTCGATCCAGGTGGTCAGCCGCGCGCGGCAGCAGGGCATTCACTTCAGCCCCCGCGACCTGTTCCAGCACCAGACGGTGCAGACCCTCGCCGCCGTGGCCACCCGCACCGAGCAGGTCACCGCCGAGCAAGGCTTGATCAGCGGCGAGTCGCGCCTGACGCCGATCCAGCACTGGTTCTTCGACACCGCCATTCCCCAGCGTCAACACTGGAACCAGGCGTTGCTGCTGCAACCGAGCGTAACTCTCGAACCCCATCGCCTGGAGCAAGCGCTGCTGGCGGTGATTGAACAGCACGATGCGTTGCGCTTGCGCTTCAACCAGGTGGGCAGTCAATGGCAAGCCCGGCACCAGGCGATGTCCGATATGCCGGTACTGTGGCAAGTGCGCGTCACGTCCATGGACCAATGCGCCGCCCTGTTCGCCGATGCCCAGCGCAGCCTCGATCTTGCAGAAGGGCCGATGCTGCGTGTGCTGCTGGTCGATGGTCCCGAAGGCCAGCAACGCCTGTTCATCGCGATTCACCACCTGGTGATCGATGGCGTCTCCTGGCGTGTGCTGCTGGACGATCTGCAGAACGTCTATCGCCAGCTCGACGCACAACAGCCGGTGAAACTGCCGGCCAAAACCAGCGCCTTCAAGGACTGGGCCGCGCGCTTGCAGGCCTATGCCGGCAGCGAATCCCTGCGTGAAGAATTGGGCTGGTGGCAGACGCAATTGGCCGGGCCGAGCGCCGAGCTGCCCTGCGATCATCCGCAAGGTGGCCGTCAGCATCGCCATGCGCAAACCGTCAGCGTGCGCCTCGACAGCGAGCGCACCCGGCAATTGCTGCAGCAGGCGCCGAGTGCTTATCGCACCCAGGTCAACGACCTGCTGCTGACCGCGTTGGCCCGAGTATTGTGCCGTTGGAGCGGCAACGATTCGGCGCTGATCCAACTCGAAGGCCATGGCCGCGAGGCGCTGTTCGACGAGATCGACCTGACCCGCACCGTCGGCTGGTTCACCAGCGCCTATCCGCTGCGCCTGACACCTTTGAACATCGAAGAGGCGGCTGGGCAGGGCGCTTCGATCAAGGCGATCAAGGAGCAACTGCGTGCCGTGCCGCACAAGGGGCTGGGCTATGGCGTGCTGCGTTATCTGGCGGATGAGCCAAGTCGTCAGCGCATGGCCGAGCTGCCGGCGGCACCGATCACCTTCAACTACCTGGGGCAGTTCGACCAGAGTTTTGCCGCCGATGCGCTGTTCCATCCGCTGGATGAAACCATCGGCGCGGCCCACGATGCCCGGGCGCCGCTGCCCAATGAATTGAGCGTCGACAGTCAGGTCTACGGCGGCGAGCTGGTGCTGCGCTGGACCTTCAGCGCCGAACGTTACGAGCCACAGACCATCAGCGAATTGGCCGATGCTTACCTGGGCGAACTGAGCAGCTTGATCGAGCACTGCCTGGGCGCTGACGCGGGCGGTCTGACGCCGTCGGACTTCCCGCTGGCGAAACTGACCCAGGTGCAACTGGATGCGCTGCCGATTGCCGCGGCAGTGATTGAGGACGTCTACCCGCTGACGCCGATGCAGGAAGGCATGCTGCTGCACACCCTGCTGGAACCGGGCACGGGCCTGTACTACATGCAGGATCGCTACCGCATCAACAGCGAGCTCGATCCCCAGCGTTTCGCCCAGGCCTGGCAAGCGGTGATCGCCCGCCACGAAGCCTTGCGCGCCTCGTTCTGCTGGAATGTCGGCGAAGACATGCTGCAGGTGATCCACAAGCCGGGCAGCACGCCGATCGAATATCTGGACTGGAGCGACATCGTCGACGCCGAGCAGGAGCCAAAGCTGCAGGCCTTGCTCAAGTCTGAGCGCGAGGCCGGGTTCGATCTGCTCAATCAGGCACCCTTCCACCTGCGCCTGATCCGGGTGGGCGCGGCGCGTTACTGGTTCATGATGAGCAACCACCACATCCTGATCGATGCCTGGTGCCGTTCGTTGCTGATGAACGACTTCTTCGAGATCTACACCGCCCTCGGCGAAGGCCGGGGAGCGCAGTTGGCCGTGCCGCCGCGTTACCGCGACTATATCGCCTGGCTGCAACACCAGAGCCTGGCCGAAGCGCGGAATTGGTGGAAAACCAACCTGCAAGGCTTCGAGCGAACCACGCCGATCCCGAGCGACCGGCCGTTCCTGCGCGAACATGCCGGCGACAGCGGCGGCATGATCGTCGGCGATCGCTACACCCGCCTCGATGCCCGCGACGGTGCACGCCTGCGTGAACTGGCCCAGGCCCATCAGCTGACCATCAACACCTTTGCCCAGGCGGCGTGGGCCCTGGTATTGCGCCGCTTGAGCGGTGATCGCGACGTGCTGTTCGGTGTCACCGTGGCCGGGCGTCCGGTGCAGATGCCGGAGATGCAACGCACCGTCGGCCTGTTCATCAACAGCATCGCACTGCGGGTGAAAATGCCCGAAGACCATCAGCGTTGCAGCGTGCGCCAATGGCTGAGCGGTCTGCTCGACAGCAACATGCAACTGCGTGAATACGAGTACCTGCCGCTGGTGAGCATCCAGGAAAATAGCGAACTGCCCAAGGGCCAGCCGCTGTTCGACAGCCTGTTCGTGTTCGAGAACGCCCCGGTGGAGGTCTCGGTACTGGACCGTGCGCAAAGCCTGAACGCGACGTCGGACTCGGGCCGCACCCACACCAACTTCCCGCTGACGGCGGTGTGTTATCCGGGGGATGACCTGGGCTTGCACCTGTCCTATGACCAGCGTTATTTCGACGAGTCCACGGTCGAGCGCATACTAGGCGAGTTCAAGCGCCTGCTGTTGGCGTTGGTCGAAGGCTTCCATGGCGACATGGCGGACCTGCCGCTGCTGGGTGCCGAAGAGCAGGACTTGCTGATCCACGGCTGCAACCAGAGCGAACACGCATACCCGCTGGAGCAGAGCTACGTTGCATTGTTTGAAGCACAGGTGGCCGCGCATCCGCAGCGGGTCGCCGCCAGTTGCCTGGATCGGCAATACAGCTACCTGGAGCTGAACCAGCGCAGCAACCGCCTCGGTCATGCACTGATGGTGGCGGGCGTCGGGCTGGATCAGCCGGTGGCGCTGCTGGCCGAGCGCAGCCTCGACCTGCTCGGCATGATCATCGGCAGCTTCAAGGCGGGTGCGGGTTACCTGCCGCTGGACCCGGGGCTGCCGAGCCAGCGCCTGGGCCGCATCATTGACCTGAGTCGCACGCCGCTGCTGGTTTGCACTCGGGCCTGTCACGAACAAGCGCTGGCGTTGCTGGATGAGTTTGGTTGCGCCAGTCGGCCGCGGTTGCTGGTCTGGGAAGAAGTGCAGGCGAGCGATGTATCGGTGGTCAATCCGGGCATCCACAGCGGGCCGGATAACCTGGCCTACGTGATCTACACCTCCGGCTCCACCGGTTTGCCCAAGGGCGTGATGGTCGAACAGCGCGGCATGCTCAACAACCAGTTGAGCAAGGTGCCGTACCTGGAGCTGAGCGCGGCCGACGTGATTGCCCAGACCGCTTCGCAAAGCTTCGATATTTCCGTGTGGCAGTTCCTCGCAGCGCCGTTGTTCGGCGCGCGGGTGGACATCGTGCCGAACGCCATCGCCCACGACCCGCAAGGCTTGCTCGCCCATGTGCAGAGCCAGGGCATCACCGTGCTGGAAAGCGTGCCGTCGCTGATCCAGGGCATGCTCGCCCAGGAGCGCATGAGCCTCGACGGCCTGCGCTGGATGCTGCCGACAGGGGAGGCGATGCCGCCGGAACTGGCGCATCAATGGCTGCTGCGCTACCCGCAGATCGGGCTGGTGAATGCCTATGGCCCGGCGGAATGCTCGGATGACGTGGCGTTCTTCCGCGTCGACCTGGCCTCCACCCGCGGCAGCTACTTGCCGATCGGTACGCCGACCGACAACAACCGCCTGTACCTGCTCGACGGTGCGCTGGAACTGGTGCCGCTGGGTGCGGTGGGCGAGTTGTGCGTCGCGGGCACCGGCGTCGGGCGCGGCTACGTCAGCGATCCGCTGCGCACCGCCCAGGTGTTCGTGCCGAACCCGTTCGGCGCACCGGGCGAGCGTCTGTATCGCACCGGCGACCTGGCCCGCCGTCGCACTGACGGCGTGCTGGAATACGTCGGGCGGATCGACCATCAGGTGAAGATTCGCGGCTACCGCATCGAACTGGGTGAAATCGAAGCGCGCCTGCATGAACAACCGCAAGTCCGCGACGCGGCGGTCGGTGTGCAGGAGGGGGTCAATGGCAAGCATCTGGTGGGCTATCTGGTGGCGGCGGATTCGACGCTCGATCCGTCTGAACGCCTGGAGCGCATCAAGCAACGCCTGCGCGCCGAGCTGCCGGAATACATGGTGCCGCTGCACTGGCTGTGGCTCGACAAGCTGCCCCTCAACGCCAACGGCAAACTGGACCGCAAGGCCCTGCCGGCGCTGGAGATCGGCCAGCTGCAAAGCCAGGACTACCAGGCGCCGCGCAACGACCTGGAGCAGACTTTGGCGGACATCTGGGCCGAGGTGCTGAAGGTGGAGAAGGTGGGCATTCGCGACAACTTCTTCGAACTGGGCGGGCATTCGCTGCTGGCCACGCAGATCGCCTCGCGGGTGCAGAAAACCCTGCAGCGCGATGTGCCGCTGCGGGCGATGTTCGAATGCAGCACGGTGGAGGAGCTTTCTGCGTACATCGATGGGTTGGCGGCCAGTGAGATCACCGAGGAGAAGGTGGATCGGTTGAATGATCTGATGGCGGAGCTGGAGGGCCTTTGATTCTCTAGCGCCTGTGAATCCCTCATCGCCAGCAGGCTGGCTCCCACAGTCGATCGCGTTCAACTGTGGGAGCCAGCCTGCTGGCGATGAGGTTGTACGTATGCATACATTCGTGTGATTGACTACAGACCCTCATCCGCTCAGTCTTCCTGCTCCCTTTCCACCGGCGGAGCCACTCGATGCCCTTCGTAACGATAGACGGCCAACCCCTCCACTACCTCGATCAAGGCACCGGCCCGGCAGTCCTGCTGGCGGGCAGTTACCTGTGGGACCAGGCCATGTGGGCCCCGCAGATTGCCACGTTGTCGCAACAGTATCGGGTAATCGCCCTGGACCTCTGGGGCCACGGTCAATCCGGGCCGCTGCCCGCCGGCACAACGTCGCTGGATGACATCGCACGCCAGGCCCAGGCGCTGCTCGATCAACTGGACATCGATCGCGTGACCCTGGTCGGCCTGTCGGTGGGTGGCATGTGGGGTGTGCGCCTGGCGTTGGCGGCGCCGCAACGGCTCAACGGGCTGGTGTTGATGGACACTTACGTCGGTGTCGAACCGGAACCGACCCGGCAATACTATTTTTCGCTGTTCAAGATGATTGAAGAAACCGGCGTCATCTCGCCGCAATTGCTGGATATCGTGGTGCCGATCTTTTTCCGTCCGGGCATCGATCCGCAGTCGGCGCTGTATCAGGACTTCCGCAGCAAACTCGCCGCGCTGCCGCCTGAGCGTTTGCGTGAAAGCATCGTGCCGATGGGGCGGATTACCTTTGGCCGGGATGACCTTTTGCCGCGTCTGGGGCAATTGAATGCCGCGACCACGCTGGTGATGTGTGGCGATCAGGACAAACCACGTCCGCCGAGTGAAACGCAGGAAATGGCCGGGTTGATTGGTTGCCCGTATGTGCTGGTGCCGGAGGCGGGGCATATTTCCAATCTGGAGAATCCGGGGTTTGTCACTCAAGCGTTGCTGCAGTTTCTAAACGAGAGAACCCGAGCGACCGCGTAATCGTTCTTCGCGAGCAAGCCCGCTCCCACAGTAGATCCCGGTCAAAATGTGGGAGCGGGCTTGCTCGCGAGGGCGTCGGTGAGTTCACCACCGAATCTTCGGAAAACTACTTCGGCCCAAGAATCTGCGCCAACTTATCCGGCGAAGGCGCCCCTTGCTGTTGCTGCAACTCGCCCTTGTCATCCATATAGAAAATCGCCGGAGTGGCCTGCAGCTCCAGGTCTTCCATCAATTGCATATTGGCCGCGAGCTTGGCCTGGATCGCCGGTGGCACTTCTTTCAAGGCCTTGAGCGAGCTGCCCTTGCCAGCCGCTTCGTGGTCCGCCAGGGCTTTTTGCGGGTCCTTCGCAGCCAGCAGCGCGGCGGATTTGCCCGGGCTGTCCTCGCGAATTATCCCGACCATGATGTGCCGCAACTGCACCTTGCCGGCCTTGACCCACGGCCGCGCCTGTTCCCAGAACATGTTGCAGTAGGGGCAGTTCGGGTCGCTGAACATGTAGACAATGCGTGGCGCATCCTTCTTGCCGTCGGCGATCCAGTTGCTCGTTTCCATCTTGGCCCAGACTTCCTTGGACATTGGCGCGTACACCAGCTTCTGCAACGGCGCGCTGCTCAGGTCATTGCCTTTCTCGTCGTACAGGTTGCCCAGCAATACATGCTTGCCATCGGGCGTCAGGTACAGCGCCATGCCGCGGTTCTGGTATTGCGCCGCGTACCCGCGCAGGCCGTCGGGGGCGTCGAATTGACCGACGATTTTCGCGCCCTTGGCCTCGATCTTCTTGATCGCCTCGGGCAGCTCTTCGGCCTGCACCGATGGCAGGTGCAGCAGGGCGGCACCCAGGCTCAGGGTCAGCAGGTGGCGGAGGCGGGGCATGGCAGTTTCCTTGCAGAAGTGGCAGGTACGGAATCGAAGTTTTCCAGGGCGCGGGCCAGGCTGGCTTGCGACAGCTCGCCCAGGTGGCTGCCCAGCAGGCGGCCGTCGGGACTATAGAACAGCGTAGTCGGCAAGGCCATTGAGCCGACAGCCTGGCCCAGGCGACCGCTGCCGTCGAACAGCACATTGGACAGGCTCAGGCCCTGGGTCTCCAGGAAGGTGCTGACACTTTGCATGCTTTCGGCCTGGTTGACGAACAGGAAGGTCAGGTCCGGGCGTTGCATCTGGGCGTCTTCCAGCACCGGCATTTCCCGGCGGCAGGGCGGGCACCAGGTGGCCCACAAATTGATCACCAGCGGGCCACCCTTGTAGTCCGCCAGTTGCACGGTTTCACCGGCGGAATTGCGCAGGGTGATCTCCGGCAGGCGCGTGCCCTGTTCATAAATGGTCAGCGAGAAGGTCGCCAGCAACCAGAACGCCAGGCCGCTGGCCACGCCGAAGCCCAGCGGACGGCGCAGGCCCGGGCGACGCCAGCCCCGGTACAGCGCGGCGAGCACCAGCGCGATGACCCCTGGCCAGGCGAGGAACCCGCCATCGCGCAGGTCGATGACCTGCCACGGATCGCTGCGATAGTGGGCCCAGTAAACGGCGACGAAACCGATCCGCGCCGCGAGCATGCCGATCAGGAAAAGGCTAAACAGCACCGACTCGGGGTTCTCGCCACCGCGCTTGGCCACCCGCCAACCGACGAACGTCGCCAGCACCAATGCACTGATCAGCAGCAAATGGTTGAGCGCGATGGCAAAGGTGCCGAGAGTAAAGGTCAGCATTAACGGGCGTCTCGGGTGGTGGTCCAGCGTTGCAGGAAGGTGTCGGCATCGACCTCGCCGGTGATGCGCTGGCTGCGTCGCTCGAGGCCGTCGGCACCTATCCACAGCAAGCTCGGTGGGCCTGGCACTTTGTAACGGCCGAGCAGTTCACGGCTGGCGGCATTGTCGGCGGTGACGTCCAGTCGGAGCAAGCGCACGTCGCTCAGGGCTTGCATTACCTTCGCTTTGCCGAAAACCTGTTTTTCCATGACCTTGCACGACACGCACCAGTCGGCGTAGTAGTCCAGCAGCACCCACTGGCCTTGCGCCTGCGCCGCGTCGAGTTCGCGCTGCAAGGCCGCAGGGTCCTTGAGGGTGGTAAAGGCGTCGTGGCCGCTGGGCACGGCGGCGACGGCCGAGCCGGAAGTGCGGAACACCTGCAATGGCTTGAACAGGTCATCACTGCCTCCCGCCGCGCCGATCATCAACAGGCTGCCCCACAAACCCAGCAGGAGCGAAGTGGCGCCGAACAGATGGGCGATGCGCCCAAATCCGTCCGACTGCTTCCAGGCGCTGTAGGCCGCGACCAGCAGCAATGCACCACACAAGCCGACCCACAGCGACTCATCCAGCACCGGGCGCAGCATCAGCAATGCCGTGGCGAGGAACAGGAAGCCGAAGATGCCCTTGAGCAGGTTCATCCAGGCGCCAGGCTTGGGCAGGAAACGATTGCCCACCGTCACCAGCAGCAACAACGGCACACCGATGCCGATGCCCATGGCAAACAGGATCAATCCACCGTGCAGCGCGTTGCCGCTCTGCGCGATATAAAGCAGCGCGCCGGCCAGCGGCGCGGTCATGCACGGGCCGACCAGCAGGCCGGACAACGCGCCCAAGGCACCTGCGCCGACCAGGCTGCCACCGCGCTGGTTGCGCGAGACGTTTTCCAGGCGATCACGCACCGCCACCGGCAGTTGCAGCTCGAAGAAACCGAACATCGGCAAGGCCAGCAGCACGAAAATCGCCGCGAAACTGCCCAGCAACCAAGGGTTTTGTAGCCAGGCTTGCAGGTTCGCCCCGAGGGATGCGGCCAGCACACCCATCGCCGCGTACACCAGCGCCATGCTCACCACATAACTGCCGGCCAGGGCCACGCCACGCTTTGGCGTCGCGCCGCTGCCGACGATCAACCCGGCCAGAATCGGCAGCATTGGCAGCGAGCAGGGGGTGAACGCCAGCAGCAGGCCCAGGCCGAAGAACACCAGCAGGCTCCAGCCCAGGGCGCGTTGCTGCAGATTGCTGGCCAGGGCCTGGTCCGGCGCTTCATTGGCCGTGCCCAGGGCGTTCGAGTTGCCCAGGTCCACGACCCGGGTTTGCGGTGGATAACACAGCCCGGCATCGGCGCAGCCCTGGTAACTGACCTTGACCTGACCGCTGGCGCCCGCCGGGAGCTTCAGCTCCAAGCCTTGACGATAAACCTGCTGTTCACCGAAAAACTCGTCGCTGTGGGCTGCGCCTTCCGGCAGCGCGGGATGCTGCTCGACAGCCAGACCGTCGAATTTCAAGCGTTTCTGATACAGGTAATAACCGTCGGCAATCTGCCAGAACAGCTGGGTTTCGCCGGACTCAAGGCGCTCGGAGGTGAAAACGAACGCTTTGTCGACGGGCAGGAAGTCGGGTTTGGTCTCGAACGGATTGCCGCCCGCCTGGGTCAGGCCGGAGAACAGCAGGGCGACGAGTAGAAACAGCTGACGCATGGAAAAGCCTTATCCTTTAGCAAGTGAGCTGCACAATGGGTGGTGTCGATTAACCGATGATTAACCCCGGTCGCCGGGTTTCAGCGGCAGTTGCGGCATAATGTCCGCTTAATCGGTCGATGGCCTAATCAGCGTTATTTACACGAGGCTCTCCATGCACGTACTGGTTTGCGAAGACGATGAGTTGATTGCCAGCGGCATCGTCGCCGGCCTGACGGCCCAGGGCCTGACCGTGGAACATGTCGCCACCGCGTCGGCGGCCCGGGCGATGCTCAAGGTCGCCGAATTTGATGTCATGGTGCTGGACCTCGGGCTGCCGGACGAAGACGGTCTGAAACTCCTGCAGCAACTGCGTCACAACGGCCTGGAGTTGCCGGTGCTGATTCTCACGGCCCGCGACTCGGTCACCGATCGGGTCGACGGCTTGCAGGCCGGTGCCGACGATTATCTGCTCAAGCCGTTCGACCTGCGCGAACTCGCCGCGCGGCTGCACACGCTGTTGCGGCGGGTGGCCGGTCGCAGCGTCAACCTGATCGAGCACGGCGCCCTGACCTACGACCCGAGCAGCCGCGAAACCACCCTGGCCGGCCAGCCGGTGGACCTGTCGCGCCGCGAGCAGTCGCTGTTGCAGGCGCTACTGCATAACCGCGGCCGGGTGCTGTCGACCGAGCAGCTCAAGGACAGCGTCTACGGTTTTAACGACGAACTGGAGAGCAATGCCCTCAACGTCCATATCCATCACCTGCGGCGCAAGCTCGGCAACGGCATCGTCGAGACCGTGCGCGGCCTGGGCTATCGCCTGGGGCCGGCCGATGGCGGAGATCAATCGAAGTGATGAGCCTGCGTTTGCGCCTGAGCCTGACGCTCGGCGGCGCCTTTGCCCTGATCTGGGCGCTGGCCGCGGCCTGGATGCTCAGCGACCTGCGCAATCAGATGATGTTTTCCCTCGACCAGCGCCTGGTGGCCTCGGCGCGCATGGTCGCCGGGCTCATGGAGCAATTACCGGCGTTGCCAAGCAAGGGCGAGGGCACCCATTTCAGCGCTGAACAACTGAACATTCCCGGTGGCATGGCGTGTCAGGTCAGTTCGTTGCGCGGGGAAATCCTCGCCCGCAGCCACAGCGATCCGGGGCAAACCCTGGAAGCCGAGAAAATGGGCTTCCACGACCAGATCATCGACGGCGCGCCGTGGCGCAGTTTCACCCTGGCTCGTGGCGATTTGCGGATCACCACGGCCGATCGGCAGATTGAACGCGAGGCGCTGAACATGTCGATCCTGCTGGCCGCTTCGGTGCCGGTGGGCGTGGCGCTGCTCGGCTGCCTGTGCCTGCTCTGGCTCGGCATCGGCCAGGGGCTGGCGCCGCTCAACCGCATGCGCGACGCCTTGATGCGCCGCAGCCCTGACTCCCTGGAGCCTTTGCAGGTCCAGCCATTGCCCAGCGAACTGCAACCGCTGCTCGACACACAGAACCAGTTGTTCCAGCGCATCGGCAAGACCATCGAACGGGAACGGCGGCTGACCGATGACGCCGCCCATGAATTGCGAAGCCCCCTGACCGCGATCAAGACCCACCTGCAAGTGGCGCGCATGACCGACGGCGCGGCCCGGGATCAATCCCTGGCCCGGGCCGAAGAGGGTGCTGACCGTCTGCACCGAACCCTTGAGCAACTGCTGTTGCTGGCGCGGGTCGAGGGCAGCCTGTCGTTCGACGATGGCGTGCAGTGCAGTGCCGAGCAGGTGGCGAAACTGGCGATCCAGGACGCGGCGGGGGGCGATCGCCAACGCATCAAGTTTCAGTTGCCGAGCAGGGTTTCTCCCGCCCCGGTGAAAATGCCCGCCGTGCTGTCGATTGCGGCACTGCGCAACCTGTTGGATAACGCCTTGCGCCATACACCCGGCAACGGGCCGGTGGAGCTGAGCCTGGAAACCACTGGCAACCGCGTGCAGTTCGTGGTTCGCGACCATGGCCCGGGCATTGCCGAAGACGACCTGCAACACTTGACCCAACGTTTCTGGCGCAACGGCCAGAGCAACGGCTGTGGGCTCGGCCTGGCGATTGTCCAGGCGATCGTCCAGCGCTGCGGCTGTACCTTGCGTTTCGACAGTCGGCCGGATGGATTGCGGGTGGAGCTGACGATGCCGTTGCAACCCCTCTGACGTACATGAGATGTAACTTCTCGACATTGGCCGCCTGGACCTTCCACAACTATCGTTTTGCTCACTCTCAACGGATTGAGGTGACAGCACCATGGAAGCATCGATACGCACCTGCCAGGCAACCCCGGCCGACGCCGGCATCATCAGCCGCATCATCGAGCGCTCCATCCGGGTCGGTTGCGCGCTCGACCATCGCAACGATCCGCACATCGTTGCCACCTGGACCCACAACAAGACCATCCAGCACATCCAGCCGTGGCTGACCGATCAGCGGTTGTACCTGAGCATCGCCCTGCTGCAGGACAAGCCGGTAGGCGTCGCCATGGCCGCAACCACCGGCACGCTCGCGTTCTGTTACGTGCAGCCGGAATCGTTCCGGCGAGGGGCGGGGCTGGCGCTGGTGCAAGACCTCGAAGGCTGGTTGGTCGCCCGGGGCCTGAACCAGGCGCGACTCTATAGCACCAAGACCAGCGAAGCGTTTTATCGGCGCCTGGGCTACCAGCGGTGTGCCCGATCCTTCATGGTCGCGGGGCTTCACGCCATCCCCATGCATAAAGGCCTGGCGTCACCTTCATGGAAAGACGATCAAGGGTCTAAATCCCCGGCGCCCTGATGCGTTTCCAGAACAGGAAAACCTTATTGAGGGGTCGAGAGATGTCAGTCGCTACCAGGCTTATGGAAGACCAGTCGGCCCGGATCACTCCGGTGCCGGCCGAGACGCTTTATCAGTTCAACGAATCGCCGTTGCTGGCGCGTCAGAGCCAGCAGGAGTCCAACGCCCGCAGTTACCCGCGACGCATTCCCCTGGCACTCAAACGCGCCAAGGGCCTGTATGTCGAAGACGTCGAAGGCCGCACCTTCATCGATTGCCTGGCCGGCGCCGGGACGCTGGCCCTGGGGCACAACCACCCGGTGGTGATCGAAGCGATCCAGCGCGTGCTGGCGGACGAACTGCCGCTGCACACCCTGGACCTGACCACGCCGGTCAAGGATCAGTTCGTCCAGGACCTGTTCGGCTTGTTACCGCCGGCCCTGGCCGCTGAAGCGAAGATCCAGTTCTGCGGTCCTACCGGTACCGACGCGGTGGAAGCCGCCTTGAAACTGGTACGTACCGCCACCGGCCGCAGCACCGTGCTGTCGTTCCAGGGCGGCTACCACGGCATGAGCCAGGGCGCGCTGAGCCTGATGGGCAGCCTCGGGCCGAAAAAACCCTTGGGTGCCTTGCTCAGCAGTGGCGTGCAGTTCATGCCGTACCCCTACGATTACCGTTGCCCGTTTGGCCTGGGCGGTGCGCAGGGGGTGAAGGCCAACCTCAACTACCTGGAAAACCTGCTGAACGATCCAGAGGCCGGCGTGCAACTGCCCGCGGCGGTGATCGTCGAGGTGGTGCAGGGGGAGGGCGGGGTCATCCCGGCCGATCTCGACTGGTTGCGCGGCTTGCGCCGGATCACCGAAAAAGCTGGCGTGGCGCTGATCGTCGACGAGATCCAGAGTGGCTTCGCGCGCACCGGCAAGATGTTTGCTTTCGAGCACGCCGGGATCATTCCGGACGTGGTGGTGATGTCGAAAGCCATCGGCGGCAGCTTGCCATTGGCCGTGGTGGTCTATCGCGACTGGCTCGACACCTGGCTGCCGGGCGCCCATGCCGGGACCTTCCGCGGCAATCAAATGGCGATGGCCGCCGGTTCTGCGGTGATGCGTTACCTGATGGAGCACAAGGTCTGCGAACACGCCGCCGCCATGGGCGAACGCCTGACCGAGCACCTGCGCATCCTGCAGCGCGACTTTCCGCAGCTGGGCGATATTCGGGGTCGAGGCCTGATGCTCGGGGTGGAGCTGGTCGATCCGACCGGCGCGCCCGATGCCCTGGGTCACCCACCGTCGTTTGCGCGACTGGCGCCGCTGGTGCAGCGCGAATGCCTCAAGCGCGGCTTGATTCTTGAACTGGGCGGGCGACATGGCGCGGTGGTTCGTTTCCTGCCACCGCTGGTGATCACCGCCGCGGAAATCGATCGAGTGGCCGAGATTTTCGGCAGGGCCTTGGCCGCAGCCACCGCCTACCTCTAAATTTTCCCGGCCCTGCAACGTTCCTTCTACATAGCGGCTGCACACAGCGTACAGCCCACCCTACAGCGATGGAGAGACAGCATGACGTCAGTATTCGACCGTGAAGACATCCTCTTTCAGGTCGTGGTCAACCATGAAGAGCAATACTCGATCTGGCCCGACTACAAAGCCGTGCCCGAGGGCTGGCGTACCGTGGGCAAGAGCGGGCTGAAAAAGGAATGCCTGGCCTACATCGAAGAGACCTGGACCGATATGCGTCCGCTGAGCCTGCGCCAGAAGATGGACGAGCAGGCGGCAGTGGCGCACTAAGCCATCTCGCATGAAAAGGCCCGCTGAACCGGTCAGGTCAGCGGGCTTTTTTGTATCTGGGGGCGACATGCCCTTGTAGGAGCCCGGCTTGCCGGCGAAGGCGTCCTCGAGGGCCTCTTCGCTGGCAAGCCAGCTCCTACAATGTTTTGCGCCGCACGTGAATCGGTGGCCGCCGCGGACCTGTAGGAGCCCGGCTTGCCGGCGAAGGCGTCCTTGCGGGCCTCTTCGCTGGCAAGCCAGCTCCTACAATGTTTTGCGCCGCACGTGAATCGGTGGCCGCCGCGGACCTGTAGGAGCCCGGCTTGCCGGCGAAGGCGTCATCGAGGGCCTCTTCGCTGGCAAGCCAGCTCCTACAATGGGTTGTGCAGCGCGTGAGTCGATGGCCGCCGCGGACCTGTAGGAGCCCGGCTTGCCGGCGAAGGCGTCCTTGAACGTTGCGCTGGTCTTTCGGACGCCTTCGCCGGCAAGCCGGGCTCCTACAGTTAGGCGCCGCTCAATCCCTTGATCACCAGATCCACATCCCCTTCCAGTTCGGCCACCGGATCAGCAGCATCGACACTCAACACCACCAACCGACTTCCACCCTCGGTGACCGCCGCTTTCACCGCGTCCGACGGCTGCCGATGATGCAACACCACCGCCACGTCGTTGTCCTTGAGCGTCGCCGTCAAGGTCTTCAGTGCCTCAGGTGTCCACTCGGCATCCGGTCGTGCATCCAGCCCTACCAACTCCAGATTGAGCCCGCCAATCAGGTAGCCAAAGTGATCGCTCAAACTCATCACGCTGAGGTTGTCGGCGGCCGCAAGGCGCGCTTCGCTGGCGGCGCTGAGCTTGAGCAAACGCTGTTTCAGCGCCGCCAGGTTCGCCTCGATCGCAGGCTTGGCCGTGGGGGCCAGGCGCACCAGGTCCGCCGCCATCACGTCGGCCATGCGTCCCATGTTGTTGCTGGCCAGCCACGGCTGACTGTTCAAGCCATCGACCTGATTGCCCGGCTGCACGGCAATGCCGGGCAGGGCACCATCCACCGGTCGGGCGGCGTCGACTTCGATGATGCGGATGTTGCTGCGCCGGGAGATCGGGTACAGCGGATCGTCCGGCCACAGTGAACGCAAGCCGATCACCGCATCGGCGTCGGTCGCCAATTTAGCCAGCGCCGGGGCACCACGGCCGGTGAAGTAGGCGGTCTGGCGACTGCCCGGCAGATTGGCGGGCGCCGCGCGTTCAAGGCTGACGTCAGTGCCTTTGAGCAACACTTCGCCCAGGCCGTAGGTGATGGGTAACGAGGCCAGCACCCGCAGCGGTTTGCTGCCGTCAGCGCCCAAGGTTGTGGTGGCGAGCCCGCACAGGGCGAGGGCCAGGGTCAGTTGTCGCAGAGAAAATGACATTTATCCAAGGTTCCCTTTGAGGCTGGGGACGACGCCGCGCGCGATGGCGGCCAGGGCGAAGGCGATACCGGCCACGAGGATGATCGCGGCACCGGACGGGATCGGCAGGTCGAAGACGATCGGCGCGAGAATCCCGCACAGCGTGCTCACCGTGGCGATCAGCACCGAGCACCAGAAGAAGCCCTTCAGCGACTGGCTAAGCAAGCGTGCGGCCGCGGCCGGTATCACCAACAGCGCGCCGACCAGGATGGCGCCAATGACTTTCACTGCGGCGACGGTGATCAGCGTCACCAGGATCACGAACAGGTAATCCAGGGACTTCACCGCCACCCCGCGCACCGCCGCCAGTTGCGGATTGAAGCTGGCGAGCATGATGCGGTTGTACAGCGGCAAGGCCAGGGCCATGACCAGCGAACCGACGATGGCCAGCACCAGCAGGTCATTGCCGTTGACCGTCAGCACCGAACCGAACAGCACGTTTTCGAGGATGTGCACGTTGATCTTGCCGGCCAGGATCAGCAGCAAACTGGCACCCAGCGCCAACGACACCGACAGGAACACGCCGATCAAGGTATCCGGCGCCAGGCCCGTGCGGTTGCGCAGGTAGTTGAGCAGGATGCCGAACAACAGGCAGTAGCCGAACAGGCTGCCGTAAGGCCCGGTGTAGGGTTCGCCCAGCAGGATGCCGATGGCCACGCCGGTCAGCGCCGCGTGACCCACCGCTTCGGAGAAAAACGCGAAGCGCTTGACCACCACCAAGGTGCCCAAACCACCCAGCACCGGGCCGATCAGCAAGCCGGCGAGCAGCGCGTTGACCACAAATCCATAGGCCAGCGCCTCAGGCAGATAACCCGACGAGGCCCAGCCCTGGACCATCAAGCGAAAGGCTTCGTAACTCATCAGGCAAGGCTCCGTGGATGGGTCGAAAACAGCGTCAGCAGGCGATCCGGGGTCAGCGCCTGTTGCGGCGTGGCGTCGAACAGCACCCGGCGGTTGAGCCCGGTGACGTGATCGGCCAGGCGCCCGACCGCTTCCAGGTCGTGCTCGATCCACAGCACGGTGATGCCCGCCGCCCGCCAGTCGCCCAGCAAACGTTCGAATACGCGGATGCCGGCTTCATCGAGGGCTGACATCGGTTCGTCCAGCACCAACAGCTGCGGCGCTGGAATCAACCCTTGCGCCAACAACACCCGCTGACGTTCGCCGCCCGACAGCGCACCCATGCGCCGCTTGCGCTTGTCCTGCATGCCGACCCGCTCCAGCGCCTCACCAATCGCCATTGCGTAATGCTTGCTCAAACCGAGGAACGCCGGACGCCGCTGGCACATCGCGGCCATGAAATCGTCCACGGTCATCGGCAGGCCACGATCGAATTCCAGCGCCTGGGGCACGTAGCCGATCGTCCCCGGCTCGCCCGGCCATTGCAGGCTCAAACGGCCCTGGTGCGGCATCTGCCCGAGCAGGGTCTTGATCAGCGAACTCTTGCCGCCACCGTTGGGGCCGACCAGCGCATGCACGCTGCCGGGGCGGACCTGAAAGGTGACTTTGTCGAGGATCGTCGTGCGCCCGAGGGTCAGGCTGACGTCGGCGAAATCCAGGGTCGGCCCCGAAACCTGTGGGAGCGAGCCTGCTCGCGATTGCGCTGTGTCATTCAATGAAGATGTCGCCAGACTGGACGCCTTCGCGAGCAGGCTCGCTCCCACAGGGGATTGCGCATCGGCCAGGAGGGTTTCTTTCGATGTCATGCCCCGGACTCCTGAATCGCCCTCACCACGGTGTTGAGGTTGCCGGTCATTTCCTTTTCATACTTGTCGGCGGTGTATTCGCCGTAGGAAATGTGCGACAGCGGGTACAGCTTCACCCCGGATTCGCGCTGGATGGTGTCGACGTAGGTGGAAGGGAAGTCCATCTCCGAGAAGATCACCTTCACGTCCAGCTCACGCAGCTGGTCGATGGTCTTTTTCAGCTGGCTCGGGCTCGGTTCGATGCCGTGTGCCGGCTCGACCACCGCCGTCACCTCCAGGCCGAATTCGCGTAGCAGGTAATCGTAGGCGGCGTGAACCGTGGCCACGCGCAATTCGGCGTTCGGCGCCTCGGTCAACTTGGCCAGGGCGTCGGCGCGCATCTTGCGCAGGCGCTTGCCGTAGGCTCGGGCGTTCTCGGTGTAGGTCTTGGCATTGGCCGGGTCGAGTTTTCCCAGTTCCCGGGCAATATTGTTGACCTGGGCAATCGAGGCGCTGATCGACAGGAAGGTGTGCGGGTTGACCACCTTGCCGGCGCCGCGTGCGGCAACGCCGGTAGCGGCCAGCAGCGGCACGTTTTCGTTGGCCTCGATCACCGGCACGTTCGGCGTTTCACTGGCAGCGATCATGCGGTCGGCGAAATCGTCATGGCCGACGCCATTGAGCACGATCACGTCGAGCCCGCTGATGCGCTTGATGTCCTCGGCCCGTGGTTCGTAGGCGTGGGGGTTGAAGCCGGCGGGAATCAGCGGCACCACTTCGGCCTTGTCGCCGACGATGTTGGCCACGTAGCTGTAATAAGGGTGCAGGGTGATGCCGATGCGCAGGCGCTTGGCCTGGTCGGCGCTGGCCAGGGGTGTCAGCAGGCAGGCCAGCAGGCCGACCAGTGACAGGCGCAGGAAAGAACGTAGCGATGAAGTAGGCATGGGAAAGCGGTCTTCTCTCGGAGGAAGGCGAGGGTTCAGTGTCGGTGCTGGCGGGTCACGCCGGCATCGAATTGCGCGACGATCTGCTGCCAGCCGGCGCCTTCGAGCGTGGCATCGCTGAGGTCGGCGGGGGCCTTGAGGTCGGTGGCGCGGTTGAGCCAGATGTCCGGCGCGTCGTCGTCAGCGCTCAGGCGCATCAGGAACGAGCCGGCCACTGTGGTGCTCTGGCTCTGTCCGAAGTACGCCCTGGCGTCGAGCAACTGCCAGGCATGACCACCGCGGCTGACCGAACTGGCGTCTTGGGCAAAGGGGGCAAAGCCTTCATCGGCGAGGGTTTCAGGTGTCGGCAGGGTCTGTTGTTCCTGGCGCAGTAAGTGAATCTCGTCGAGGGTCACGCGCAGATCGGCATAGATGCCTTGTTCGGAGGCGCTCAGGTCGCGGCGGGCATCCAGTTGATGACTGTTGACGCTGCTCACCTGCTGCGACTCACCACGCCAGGCGACCACGGAACCTGCCACCGCCAGGATCATCAGGCACAACAGCAATACGTAGAGGGTTTCGTGGCCGGCACCGGCCGGGCGGACGACTTGGGTGATTGGCGTACTCATGGGCTTTCGATGTCCGCCTGGTCGATTTCGACCACATGGCCCGGGCCCGCGTCGAACAGCACATAGAACTCGGCCCCGGGTTTCTTGAAGGTCAGGGTCGAGTCGGCCCCGAGCTTGCCTGGCACCAGAATGGTTTCGTCGTAGCCGATCACGTCCAGGGTCACGCCCGGTGCGCCACTGCCGTCGGAAAAACCGCCGGTGCACTTGATCTGCTCGGCATCGATGGCCTTGCATTCGCACATCGGGTTGTGGGCCAGGGCGCTTGCGCTGAAGCCGGCGCAGAGCACCAGCAGCGCGGCGCGCAAAGGACGAAGAGGGTTGATCATGGTTTGCCTCCTTGGGTGGACAGCCAGGCGAGGGTGGCGGGGGAAGCCTGGCTCAGAGGAATGGATGCCTGGTGCATGGAGCCGTCCCAGCCTTCCATGGTGATCCACAGTTCGGCGTCGGCTTTGGTTTTTTCCGGGATCGGCAGCATGGCGCCCATGCGGTACGGGGTGCCGAAGAAAATCACCCCGGCGGCGCGCAGGCTGCGTGGCTTGCCGATGCGCAGGTATGTCGCCTTGACCTGCTCGCGGCAGCTGTCGCACAGCGCGGCATTGAAGCTTTTCATGTGGCCGGCCGGGCCATCGGGCCGTGGTGCTTCGTTGCGCAGTTCGGCCAGGCGCAGGCTCCAGGGTCCGACCTGGACTTCGCCAATTTCCCGCTCGCCCAGACCCGTGTCACCGCGAAACAGCGCAGCATCGGCGAAGTATTTGGGCATGAAGCCCAGCGGCACCAGCAACAGCAGGACGTTGATGTGGAAACGCCATTTGTGCCAGAGGCGGCTCAGGGTCGAACGGGGTGCTTGAGTGGCGACCTGGCTCATGGGCTGACCTCCGTGGTTTCACGGCTGTTGGCCGTAGCAGGCTCGTTGCGCGGGCGTTTGTTGCTGCGCTTGAGGGCGTTGGCCGTGGCCAGGGCGGTGCGTTTGGTCCAGATCAGCAGGCCGCTGAGCACCATCATGCTCAACAGCAGGCCGAAGAAGCACCAGATCAGCTTGATCCAGATACCACCGAAATCACCGGTGTGCAGCGGACGCATGGATTCGGTGACGAACTCCAGGCCTGAGCGGTCCGACAGCAGGCGCGTGGCGGCGACTTCGCCGGTGTAGGGGTTGATGTCAGCGGTCTGGAACATCAGCGGGTACCAACTGCGCCCACCCACCGACAGGTAGCTGTAGGCATTGGCCGGCATGCTGACGAAACTCTCGTCGAGCCCCGGGATACGTGCCTTGGCCTCGCGGATCGCCGCTTCCAGGCTGATCATCGGCGTGGGCGACCCATCGGCGGTGAGCGGCACGCTTTCCCGCGGGACCACGGCAGCCACCGGCGCGGTGGAGATGGAAATCTGGTTGTCGAACATGAACGCCTCGATCAGGAACCAGGTGCTGGTGACGGAAATCACCGCGATGAACCAGATCGACCAGATGCCGCTGAGACGGTGGAAATCCCCCCAGAAAATCCGCGCGCCATGGCGAATGCGCAGGGTCGGACGCAAAAAACCCTTCCAGAACCGCTTGTACACCACCAGCCCGGTCACCAGGGACGCCAGCATCGGCAGGCTGAGAAACGACACCAGGTACCAGCCCCAGCTGTAGCCGTTGGTGAACGGCACCAGCCACCAGCCATGCAGGGCACGGGTGAAGGCCTGGAAGTTGAACTGCGGCGCGGGGCCCTGGATGGCACCGGTGTAGGGGTTGACGTACACCGTCAGCGCCCGCCCGTCGGGGTAGGTGACGCCGACGTCCAGGGCGAAGTGCGATTCGTCGGGGCGGCTGATGCTGTCGACGATGATGTCGGGCTCGGCCTGCCTGATCGCGGCGACGATCTGGTCGTAATTGAGCCGCGGCGCATCGTCCGCAGGGGCGCTAGCGCGCATTTGCGGGTTGGCCAGCCAGACGATCTCCTGGCTGACCACCGCGAGAGTGCCGGTCACGCAGACGATCAGGACGAAAAACCAGATCGGCAGCGCCAGCCAGCTATGGACCAGGAACCAGAGTTTGGAGCGGGATTTCTTCGACATGATCAGGGCGTCTTATATCGATGAAAGGCCTCTGCTACGGGCTTCGCAGCGATGAGGTCAATGGAAGGTCCCGTCGTGGCTTTTGCCTACGCGACAGGACTGCATCTATATAGGACGGATGAGCACCCTAAATCAGGAAGGGAGATATGAAAGAAAATGTTTCGTGTTTCGCCAGGCCATCGTCGCCAGGGGCAAGCCCACTCCCACCGGTTCACAGAAGATCCCCTGTGGGAGCGAGCTTGCTCGCGAAGAGGGCCGCTCAGGCACCGCATATTTCATCCTTGCTGGAACATCTCCTTCGCCCGCTGCTCGATCTGCTCCTGGGTCAGGTCCTCTTTACGCGTGGCCAGGAACCACATATGCCCATAGGGATCCTTCAAGGTCCCGGAGCGGTCACCGTAAAACTGATCCTTGACCTCGGAAACCACGGTGCCGCCAGCGTCGATCGCCTGTTTGTAGGACTTGTCCACATCGGTCACGTACAGGTGCAGGCCCACCGACGGCGAGTTGTCGGGATTGCTCAGCGGCCCTTGATCGCACGGAGTGCCGAGCATGATCGGGCAATCGCCAATGCGCAGTTCGGCGTGGCCGATGCCGCCGTCGGGCATGGACAGGCGCATGACCTCGATGGCGCCGAAGGCCTTTTTGTAGAAATCGATGGCTTCGGCTGCTTTTTGAATGCCCAGGTATGGGGTGATGCTGTGATAACCCTCTGGAATCGGTTTAACGCTCATGATGGGTTCTCCCTTTTTCTTGTTGTGGATTGAAGATCGCTCTCCAGCCGAACAATTGTAGGAGCTGCAGGAGGCTGCGATCCTTTGATTTTGATCTTCGGAATGTTTCAAGTTCACAAAAAGATGCTCGCGATGGCCGCGCCGCTATTTCGGCTCAACCCCCGATTCCAGCAACTGCGCCCCTGGCCCACGCTCCCCCAGCACATCGCCAAAATTACGCAACGGACACGCCTCCATCGACAAACACCCGCAACCAATGCAGCCATTCAACTTGTCCCGCAACAAGGTCAACTGATTGATCCGCTCATCCAGCTCCCGGCTCCACTGCGCCGACATCACCTGCCAGTCCGCCGCCGTCGGTGCGCGATTGTCCGGCAGGGTCTTGAGCGCCTCGCCGATCTCCGCCAACGGAATGCCCAGGCGCTGGGCCACCTTGATCAACGCCACCCGCCGCAACACCTCCCGTGGATAACGGCGCTGGTTGCCCTGGTTGCGGTTGCTCTTGATCAATCCCTTGGTTTCATAAAAGTGCAGCGCCGTGACCGCGACGCCGCTGCGGGCCGCCAGTTGGCCGACGCTGAGCTCCTTATGGGAGTTTTGCGAGGTAATCATTTAAAAAATGCCCCTTGACCTTGACTTAACTGGAGGTTTTACCCTGCACGTCTTCGGATCGCAAGATTCGCTTTGCACCTGAGTGGGGACTATCCATGAACGCGCCAGCCAAACATCGCAGCTTCACCCAACTGATCGAATTCGAAATCGAACCGCATCAACAATTGGCGCTGGTGTCGGCGCTGTCGCAGCAGACCGAGCGTCTGGCCCAGCACCACAGCGGCTTTCTGAGTGCCAGCATCCAGGCCAGCGAGGACGGTCGGCGGGTGCTCAATTACCTGCAATGGCAAACCCGTGAGGCGGGGGAGGCGGCGTTTCAGGCGTTTGAAAGCGGCGAACAGGATTTCTGGCAGCTGATCCGCGCCCATCAGGCGAAGGCCGTGACCTTCGGCTCGTTCCAGGTGCTGCACAGCCTGGAACGCAGCCACGATCAGGCGCTGCACTGCAATCTGCCGGGTTAGATCGACAGTTGCTCGGCTAATTGCGCCAGCAGAGCCTGGGTCAGCACCAGGGTGCGCGAAGGGCGCCAGGTACCGCCGGAGAGGGCAATGACTTTCAATGGACGCTACATCATATGAAGCCTGCATTGGAAAATCCCGATAGCCACTATCGAGAGCGTTGATTTCTGCTCGGATAAAGGCGCGAGTAGCCTGTGTTCATTGCCCCGAACCTGATGCCAGGACGCCGAAAATGAAACCTCTAATCGCCACTTTCTTGCTGCTCGCGGTCTCCGTACTCGCTGGATGTGCCAGCCATGTTTCCCCGGAATTGCGCCCCTACACCGCTGAAGAAACCCGGGAACTGGCGCTGGAGGCGCTGAATCGTCGCGGCTTGTCCTTCGACGAATACCACGCGAAGAAAGCCGAACTGCTCGGCCAGCCACAGAAGACATTTGGCTTCGACAAACAGGGCGAGATGAACGCCGAGCGAGCTGTACAGCTGCACGGTCGCCCGAGCTGAGCCAAGACTGTACTGCTCGAACTTTCGCCTAACTGTCCATGGGTTTCCCCCAAGGTTCGCGATAGGGTCAATACCTGACTGATCCCGATGGACTGCCACCCATGACACTCTCGTTCGATCTGCTGCTGGGCTTTGCCCTGTTTGCCCTCGTCACCTCGATCACGCCCGGTCCGAACAACACCATGTTGCTGGCCTCCGGGGTGAACTTCGGCTTTCAACGGACCATTCCCCACATGCTGGGCATCACCTGCGGATTCTTCGTGCTGGTCGTGGCAGTAGGGTTCGGGCTGGGCGCGGTGTTCCAGGCTTATCCCGTGCTGTACACGGTGCTGCGTTACGTCGGTGCGGCATACTTGCTGTACCTGGCGTGGAAAATCGCCCATTCCGGCCCCGTCTCCGACAGCGCGAAAGGCGAGGCCAAGCCGATCAGCTACCTGGGCGCCGCCGCTTTCCAGTGGGTCAACCCAAAGGCCTGGATCATGGCGATCGGTGCCATCAGCACCTACACACCCATGCAGGGCTACTTCACCAACGTGATCGTGATTGCGGCGGTGTTCGCCCTGATCAACCTGCCGAGCGTCGGCGTCTGGGCCGCTTGCGGCACGCTGTTGCGCAACGTGCTCAAGGATCGGCGCTGGTTGCGCCTGTTCAACTGGGGCATGGCCGCGCTGCTGGTGGCGTCGCTGTATCCGATCTTGCTCGAAAGCTTTAGCTGACGCATTGCTTCAACCGCTTGCCCGATGCCTGTTAAGCTGGCTTTTCAGGAGCGTTCCGACGCATTTTTAAATGAAGTTGTTCTTCTTTAACGGCATCCGATCAGGTATTGGTAACCTTCTGAAAACCGCACGCAGCTCATGAGGCTGCGTCTTGCCGTTTGCAGTCATGAGCTTCCTGATCCCGGAACACGCTCTGCGAGTCTTTTATGAATAAACGTCCGCTGTATTTCGACTACGCCGCCACCACGCCGGTGGATGAGCGCGTCATCAAGATCATGGTCGAGTGCCTGGGCTTTGAAGGCAACTTCGGCAATCCGGCCTCCAGCTCCCATGCTTTTGGCCAACAGGCCCGGCAAACGGTCGAGCAGGCGCGGCGCCAGGTCGCCGAACTGGTTGGCGCCACGCCCGAACAGATCGTCTGGACCTCGGGCGCCACCGAATCCAACAACCTGGCCCTCAAGGGTGTTGCCCAGGCCCGCGGCGTATCCGGCGGCCACATCATCACCAGCCAGATCGAACACAAGGCCATCCTCGACACCGCGAAACAGTTGCAGGACAGCGGGGTGGCGGTGACGTACCTGGTGCCGGACGCCGATGGCCTGATCAGCGCGCAAGCGGTGCGCGAAGCCATGCGCGAGGACACCTTCCTGGTGTCGCTGATGCTGGTCAACAATGAACTGGGCACGGTCAACGACATCCCGGCCATCGGCCAGGTGGTGCGCGGGCGCAATGCGTTGTTTCATGTCGACGCGGCGCAAGGCGCGGGCAAGGTAGCGATCGACCTGGCGCAGTGGCCGGTGGACCTGATGTCCTTCTCGGCGCACAAGCTCTATGGTCCCAAAGGCATCGGCGCGCTGTATGTCGGCCCGCGTGCGCAGCAGCGCCTGCTGGCGCAGATCCACGGCGGCGGTCACGAAGGCGGCCTGCGTTCCGGTACCCTGGCGACCCACCAGATTGCCGCGATGGGCGCGGCCTTTGCCCTGGCGGCAGCCTCGTTCGATGAAGAAAAAGCCTCGATCGTGCATCTGCGCGAACGCCTGCTCGAGCAATTGCTGAGCATTCCCGGCGTGCGGCTCAATGGCAGCCTGACTCAACGCATCCCGCATACCTTGAGCCTGACCTTCAGTGAAGGCGAGTTCAACTCGGCGGTGTTGCTCGCCTCGATGGCGTTCTCCGCGACCTCGGCCTGTAATTCCGCGAGCAATGCGCCCTCCCATGTGCTGCTGGCCCTGGGGCATGATGCCCGTACGGCGAGTCGCACCATTCGCTTGAGCCTGGGGCGTTTCACCACCGAACAGGATATCGACCAAGCGGTACAGCTGATTAGAACCGCCTGCGCCAGTGCTCCGGCCTTCTGGCAATAGGGTAACAAAGTGCCGACCTTGATCGGCACCGAACAATAATGACGAGTGGTTAGCAGGAGTCACGATGAATACGCAGTTTACGATCACCGGGTCAGTGCCCCAGCGCCTGGCGCAAACCCGCGAGCTGATGAGCCGGGAGGGCATCCATGCCCTGCTGGTGCCGTCCGCCGATCCCCACCTGTCCGAATACCTGCCGGGTTACTGGCAAGGGCGCCAATGGTTGTCGGGTTTCCACGGTTCGGTCGGCACCCTGATCGTTACCGCGGATTTCGCCGGCGTCTGGGCCGACAGCCGTTATTGGGAACAGGCGAGCAAGGAACTCAAGGGCAGCGGCATCGAGCTGGTCAAGCTGCAACCGGGACAACCCGGGCCGCTGGATTGGCTGGCCGAGCAGACCCCGCAAGGCGGCGTGGTCGCGGTCGATGGCGCGGTGATGGCGGTGGCCTCTGCACGCACATTGGGCAGCAAGCTGGAAGAGCGGGGCGCGCGCCTGCGTACCGACATCGACCTGTTGAGCGAAGTCTGGAGCGATCGCCCGAGCCTGCCGAACGAACCGATCTATCAGCACTTGCCGCCACAGGCCACCGTCAGCCGTGGCGAAAAACTCGCCAAGCTGCGCGAAACCCTGCAGGCACGGGGTGCCGACTGGCATTTCATCGCCACTCTCGATGACATTGCCTGGCTGTTCAACCTGCGCGGCGGCGATGTGTCGTTCAACCCGGTGTTCGTTTCCTTCGCCTTGATCAGCCAGCAGCAGGCAACACTGTTCGTGGCGCTGAGCAAGGTCGATGCGCCGTTGCGTGCGGCCCTGGAACAGGACGGGGTGACCTTGCGCGATTACAGCGAAGTGGCCGAGGCCCTGCGCGCTGTGCCGGCGGGGGCGAGCCTGCTGGTCGACCCGGCGCGGGTCACGGCTGGCCTGCTGGGTAACCTCGACAGCGCTGTCAAACTGCTCGAAGGCCTGAATCCGACCACCCTGGCCAAGTCCCAGAAGAGCCTGGCCGACGCCGAACACATCCGCCAGGCCATGGAGCAGGACGGCGCGGCGCTGTGCGAATTCTTCACCTGGCTCGAATCGGCCTGGGGCCGTGAGCGGATTACCGAACTGACTATCGACGAAAAACTCACCGCAGCGCGCGAACGCCGGCCGGGTTACGTTTCGCTGAGCTTCAACACCATTGCCGCCTTCAACGCGAACGGCGCCATGCCGCATTACCACGCCACTGAAGAAGAGCACGCGGTGATCGAAGGTGACGGCTTGTTGCTGATCGATTCCGGCGGCCAGTACCTGGGTGGTACCACCGACATCACGCGCATGGTTGCGGTCGGCACGCCGACGCAGGAACAGAAACGCGATTGCACTCGGGTGCTCAAGGGCGTGATCGCGCTGTCCCGTGCGCGGTTCCCCAAAGGCATCCTGTCGCCACTGCTGGACGCCATCGCCCGGGCACCGATCTGGGCGGAAAACGTCGACTATGGCCACGGCACCGGTCACGGCGTCGGCTACTTCCTCAACGTTCACGAAGGTCCGCAGGTGATTGCCTACCAGGCTGCACCCGCGCCGCAAACCGCGATGCTGCCAGGCATGATCACCTCGATCGAACCCGGCACCTATCGTCCAGGCCGCTGGGGTGTGCGCATCGAGAACCTGGCGATGAACCGCGAGGCAGGCACCAGCGAATTCGGCGAATTCCTCAGTTTCGAAACCCTGACGCTGTGCCCGATTGACACACGCTGCCTGGAAACCTCGTTGCTGAGCGAGGAAGAAAAGCAGTGGTTCAACGCTTACCACGCCGAAGTGCGCGAGCGTTTGAGCCCGTTGCTCGACGGCGCTGCGCTGGAGTGGTTGAACACCCGTACTGCGACCATCTGATTGACTTGAGCTCGGGCGCCGTCTCCAGCGCCCGGGCCTCGGGTTTTAACTCAGGGCTTCGATGACAAAATCCAACCGATCCTGGCCAAAAAACAGCTGATCACCGACAAACATGCTCGGTGCGCCGAACACGCCGCGTTGCACGGCTTTTTCAGTGGTTTCCTTGAGGGCATTCTTGACCTCTTCGTCAGCGCTCAGGGCCAGGATTTCTTCCGGGTCGAAACCGTTTTCGCTCAATACTGCCCCGACAGTGGCCGGATCATTGAGGTTGCGACCATCGATCCACAGTGCCTTGAAGAGGCAATCGATGAACGCGGCAAAGCGCTCGGTTTGGCGCAACTGCACACCTGTCACGGCACGCATGAGCACCAGTGTGTTGATCGGGAAGTGCGGGTTGATTTTCAATGGCACGCCATAGCGATTGGCGTAACGATCCAGGTCTATGAACATGTAGCGACCCTTGGCAGGTATGGTCGCCGGGGAAGCGTTGCCGGTGGCTTTGAACACACCGCCGAGCAGGATGGGCACGTAGATCAGCTGGCTGTCGGTCTGCTCACAGATCTTCGGTAGTTGGGTGTACGCCAGGTAGGTGGCGGGGCTGCCCAGGTCGAAATAGAACTCCACGATCTTGCTCATGGTCGATGCACTCTTTTTGTTGTTGTAGGGGAGGGGTTACCAGCGTTCGCTCCAGGGGCGCAGGTCCATTTCGAAGGTCCAGGCGTCGCGGGGCTGGCTGTGCAGGTACCAATAGTTCTCTGCGATGTGTTCGGGGTCGAGAATGCCGTCCTGATCCTTGGTCGCGTACTTCTCGGGGAAACTGTCACGGATGAAATCGGTATCGATGGCGCCGTCGACGACGACGTGGGCGACATGAATATTCATCGGCCCCAGTTCGCGCGCCATGCTTTGTGCCAGCGCACGGATCCCGTGCTTGGCGCCGGCAAACGCCGCAAAACCTGCGGCGCCGCGCAAACCGGCGGTGGCGCCGGTGAACAGGATCGTGCCCCGTTGCCGCGTGGCCATGCGCTTGGCCACTTCCCGGCCATTGAGAAAGCCTGAGAAGCAGGCCATTTCCCAGATCTTGAAATACTTGCGGGCGGTTTCTTCGAGAATGCTGCAAGGCACGTTGGCGCCGATATTGAACACGAACGCTTCGATCGGGCCGATCTCGCTTTCGATCTGCTCGACCAGTGCAACCACATCGTCTTCCTTGCGGGCATCGCAGGCGAAGCCGTGGGCTTCACAGCCGGCTGCATTGATGGCATCGACCAGAGGCTGGAGCTTGTCCGCGCTGCGCCGGGTCACGCAGGCAACAAATCCCTCCTGTGCAAAGCGTTTGGCAATGGCGCCACCCGTGGCATCCCCCGCGCCGACAACCAGTACGACCTTCTTGTTATTCATTGCCTGGACCTCTTTAGTAAACGATCGTTAACTAAACGAACGTTATGCTACGATTCGACAGGCGTCAAGATGATCGAACCAGAGGTAAGGACAATGCGTTATTCAGCCAGTCACAAGCTGGAAACCCGAGAGAAACTGCTGCAAAGCAGCGCGGTGTCGGCCAAGCAATCGGGTTTTTCCACGGTAGGTGTCGATGGTTTGATGAAGGCCATCGGTTTGAGTGGCGGGGCGTTCTATAGTCACTTCGCGTCCAAGGACGAGTTGTTCGCATCCATTGTCGAGCGTGAGCTGCGGCAAAGCCTGGAGCGGCTGGGGGCGGACAAGGATCGCGAAAAATTCGAGCGTTGCCTCAAGCTCTACCTGAGCATGTCCCACGTCGAGCACCCGGAAACCGGTTGTGCATTACCGGCGTTGGGAGCCGAAATTGCCCGCTCGGATCTACTGATCAGGCAGCAGGCCGAGCACTGGATCTGCCAGCTTCAGGAGCGTTGGGCGCAGGTGCTGGAGAGCGACAGCCTGGCCTGGGCGATTCTGTCGCAATGCGTCGGTGCACTGGTGGTGGCGCGAATGCTCGCCACGCCGGAGCTGCAGCGCAAGGTGCTGAAGTCCAGTCATGAGGAGATTGGCCGCCAGCTGGCAGGCCCGAGGGCCTGACAGGATGGCTGCAGATTATTTGCAGATGACGATCATGCTGCGGCTGGTGTAGCCCGCGGGGTTGATCCCGAACAGATAATCACCCGGTTCTTCAACGGCGTCGCCGGATTTGGCAATGACCTTGTAGCTCTTGGGGGCGCACGAGTGGGCGGCGCTGGAGTAGCACTGGTCCCATGAGGACGACAGCCCCGAACAGTTGATATGGATTCCTTTCTTGCCGTGTTTGGTCTGGGGTTTGGCGGTCGCCGCGCAGCCCGCAACTGCAAGAACGGCGATCAGTATCAAAATTCGTTTCATTGCTATCCTTGTAGCGTTCCCGGATCTATCGCCCGGTCTGGCAGTGTTCGCTTTACGCATGAAGCGTTTTGAGGCCCCTGTCCTGAAAAAATCCATTTCTGGCACTGGGTTGCGGGCCTAAACATGGCCTAATTGCGCGGCAATTACCAGAGTCTATGCAAATCCGCCCCTCAATCGGCTGCAACGGCGGGCTTGGCGTTACTGCCCATGGTCATGGTGGCGCCCACGGAAGCCAGGATGATGCACAAGATGGCCATCCACTGTGACAGAGACAGGAATTCCTGCAGGAACAACAGACCGGACAAGGCACCCACCGCCGGCTCGATGCTCATCAATGTGCCGAAGGTCCTGGCCGGCATGCGGGTGAGGGCGACCATTTCCAGCGTATAGGGGAGGGCCGTGGACAGCACGGCAACCCCGAGGGCGATCGGAATCAATGCCGGGGTCAACAGCGCCGCGCCGGCATGCACAATGCCGATCGGGGCGACAAACAGTGCGGCAATCACAACGCCCAGGGCGGCGGTCTGCACGCCGTTGTCGGCACCGGCCTTTTGCCCAAAAAGAATGTACAGCGCCCAGCAGGCACCTGCCCCCAATGCGTAACCGGCCCCCAGCAGATCAATGCCTTGCGCCGTTGCGCCCGTCGGTATCAACAGCAGCAGGCCGACAGCGGCCAGGGCGATCCACAGGAAGTCGATGGCGCGGCGTGAAGCGTAGATGGCAACGGCCAATGGTCCGGTGAACTCCAGCGCGACCGCGATACCCAGGGGAACCGAGCGCAGGGACATATAGAAGAGGAAGTTCATGCCGCCCAGTGCCATGCCATAGACAATCACGGTGCGCAGTGATTTTGCGGTGAGCCTGGCCCGCCATGGGCGCAGCAGCAACACCATGATCACGCTGGCGAAGGTCAAGCGCAGGGTGGTGGTGCCCTGGGCGCCGATAATGGGGAACATGCTTTTGGCCAGTGAGGCTCCCGACTGAATCGATGCCATGGCTATTAATAGCAGGCCGACCGAAAACAGGGTCGAGGCAAGGCTGCGCGGCTGATCGTTCATTGAGAGGCACCGTCCGAGGTATGGAGCTGAAGTGTTATATTTTGTGTTGAGCAATATACTGCGCAAACGCTGCCGGCGCATCTATATATAAGCAGTGTTTTTGTTCCTCACGATAGATAAAGCAAATCAGTGCTTGACGGCAGTTTCTGGAAGCCTATAATTCGCCCCACTTCCGGCGCAGTCGAAACGGAAAACTCCTTGGTAAACAATGAGTTACGCAGTTTTGGCGGCA
>NZ_JANHLK010000010.1 GCF_028682635.1 Pseudomonas putida
TCGTATTGGTGGCGTACGATACCCGGCAGGTATGATCGACCAGCGCAAGTTGCGAGCAGCTCAGGTGCCGAATGGAGTAGAAAAGTTGTACAAATTCTCTGCTGATGGCGTAAAAACTATACATTGAGCTAATCTTGTATAGTATTTAAAAAAACGCCGAGACGCTGATGAACGTGGCCAGTCCCAGACGCTTTCTCGAACCTCGCCTGTCGAGATGCTGGCTGTTGCTGCTGATACTCGCCGTACCTGCCTGGGCGGATTGGCGTCCCGCGTTGCCTGATGCTCGCCTGGTGGGCAGCGGCGACTTCACCTGGTTTGGCATAAGCCTGTACACCGCACGGTTGTGGAGCCCGGGGGTGCCGATGACCTGGGATCAACCCTTTGCGCTTGAACTGACCTATCACCGTGACTTTTCCAGGGGCACGCTTGTTGAGGCCAGCCTCAAGGAAATGCGTCGCATGGGACCGGCTCGTCCAGAGGAGTCCACCCTTCAACGCTGGTCCGATGAAATGCATGAAGCCTTCGTCGATGTCCGGCCCGGAATGCGCATTACCGGGGTCTACCACCCAGGCTTTGGCTGCACGTTCTACGTCGACGGCCAGCTTCGCCGGCGGGTCGACGACCCTGTATTTGCCCGCGCCTTCTTCGACATCTGGCTGGATCCGCGCACGCGGGACAAGCCGTTGCGTCAACGACTGCTGGGGATGACCGGGCCGGCTGATTGAGGAGGTTGAGATGCGTCGAATACTGGTACTGCTCGTTTGCCTGTTGCTGGCCAGCTGCAACAACGTTGGGGTGGAGCATTACGCCCAGGAGCGACCGGCGCTGGATCTGGTAGCGTTCTTCTCCCGGCCGGTACAGGCCTGGGGAATGTTCCAGAATCGCTCGGGCGAGGTGGTCAAGCGTTTCCACGTGCAGATCGAGAGCCGTCTCGAGGGGCAGCAATTGATTCTCGACGAGCGTTTTCTCTACAGCGATGGCACGCGCCAGCGCCGGGTCTGGACGCTGCAGCCCGCCGGCGCCGGGCGTTGGCGTGGGCGTGCGGACGACGTCATCGGCGAGGCAAGCGGCGAGGCCGCCGGCAACGCGCTGCGCTGGCGCTATCGCCTTGACCTGCCGGTCGACGGCAGGCATTGGGAAGTGGATATGGACGACTGGATGTACCTGATGGACGAAGACACCATGATCAATCGCACGAGCATGAGCAAGCTTGGCGTCGAGGTGGGACAAGTGACGCTGTTCTTCCGTCGCCAGCCGTAAACGGATTCACGCACGGGGTGCAGCCATGCGCAGGATCAGCGGCAGCCACACTGCCCACAGCGGCGCGAGCAGCAGGGTCGTGCCAAGGGTGCCCAAAGGCAGACCGACACCGGCCAGCTTTGCGCCGGCGAGGTAAGCCAGGGGGCCACCGCACAGGCCCAGTAGCGCTCCGTACCACACCGGGCGTCGCGCCCAGGCCAGGCTGTGGCGCAGCCCGCTGGCCAGCACCAGCCACAACAGGGCCAGCCACAGGGGCAGGGGTTGCGAGGTAAAATCGAAGACGCCCAGCGCACCCAGGCCGGCATCCAGCAGCCAGCCTGTCAGCCCCACGCAGACCAGTGTGGTTGCTTCGTCCCGCGGCCGTGGGCAAGCAGCCAGATGCACCAGCAAGCCCGCCACCACTGGCAGCAGCAGCCAGGGATGCCGCTCGCTCAGCACGCAAGCCCACCAGGCGGCCTGCATCCACAGCGCGTTGCCGATCAACCAGGCCCGGCTCAATTCAGGCGGCCGGCAGCGAGGCGCGGCGGGCGGCCGGGGCTGCCCAGAGCAGTTGCGCGACACCGATGGCGCGCTCCTCGAAACCGCCCTGGCAATAACACAGGTAGAACTCCCAGAGGCGCTGGAAAGTGTCGTCATACCCCAGTTCTACCAAGGCGCTGCGCGACTGGCGCAAGTTGTCGCGCCAGTACTGCAGCGTGCGCGCGTAGTCCAGGCCGAAGTCCTCCATGTGCACCAGGTTCAATGCGGTGTGGCGACTGGCGGTCTGCAGCATGACGCTCAAGGAGGGCAGGGCTCCGCCGGGAAAGATATGGCGCTGGATGAAATCCACCGAGCGCTGGGCCTGCTCATAACGCTGGTCGCGGATGGTGATGGCTTGCAGCAGCATCAAGCCGTCGTCCTTGAGCAGCGAGGCGCAGCGGCGAAAGTAGAGCGGCAGATAGCGGTGCCCGACCGCCTCGATCATCTCGATCGAAACCAGCTTGTCGAAGCGCCCGCCGAGGTCGCGGTAGTCTTCGCGCAGGACGGTAATGCGCTCTTGCAGGCCAAGCGCCTGGACGCGTTGCCGGGTATGGGCGTACTGCGCCTCGGACAACGTGGTGGTGGTCACCCGACACCCATGGCGGGTGGCGGCGTGGATTGCCAGGCTGCCCCAGCCGGTGCCGATCTCGAGCAGATGGTCGTCGGGGCGCAACGCGAGTTTGGCGCAGATACGCTCGAGCTTGTTCAATTGGGCCTGCTCCAGGCTCTGCTCCTGACTGTCGAACATGGCAGCGGAGTACATCATGGTCGGGTCCAGCAGCCGCTCGAACAAGGCATTGCCCAGATCGTAATGGGCCAGGATGTTGCGTCGCGAACCACGCCGGCTGTTGCGGTTGAACCCGTGCAGCAGGCGCAGGATCGGACGACCGAGGCGCGCCAGGCCGCCCTCGAGGGCGTCGAGCACCTCCAGGTTGGCGACGAACAGGCGGGTGACCGCGGCCAGGTCCGGACTGCGCCAGTAGCCGTGGGTATAGGCTTCGCCGGCACCGATCGAGCCGTTGGCAGCCACCATGCTCCAGGCGGCCTCGTCGACGATCTCGACCTCTGCATGCAGCGTGCTACCGATGTCGCCGAACAGCCACTGCCGCCCGTGGCAGATCAGGCGCAGACGGCCCTGGCGCAGGTGGCGAAGTTGCGAGAGCACGGCGCTCCTGGCCAGGCCACCGAACAACGGCGCCAGGCCAAAGGATTTGCTAACGCTCAGGGTTGGATCGGACATGCTCGGACTCCTCGATGACAGGGGTTTCGCTGCTCTGACAGGGCGTATGGGTGTAGAGCGGGGTGCGCTTGAGCAACAGGCGCAGGGCTTGCCAGTAAATGGCGCCGAGGGTGCGCAGGCTCATCCAGGGGAAGGCCAATACGTGGCGTCGAAGTGCGGCGGCATCCAGTGGCTGGCGGCGCAGGGCCAGGTCGGCCTCAAAGACTTTTTGCCCTTCGCAGCGGTTTTCCATGTGGATGCGCAGGTGCTCGCCGTCAATGTCAAAGCGCATGTGGTACTGCATGTCCAGCGGCAGGAACGGCGAGACATGGAAGGCCTTGTTGACCGAGAACTGTCGGGGCTGACCGGGCAGCACCGACAACACGTAGTGAAAGCGCTCACGCCAGGGTGTGTTACGCACCTCCAGCACAATCGCCGCCAGCAGCCCGTCGTTGTCGTGGCAAAAGTAGAAACTGACCGGATTGAACGAAATCCCCCAGCTGCGCGGCTGGGTCAGCAAATGAATGGCGCCGCCCGGAGCCTGGCCCAGGGCCTTGGCCACCACTTCGCGCACGGCATCCTTCAAGGGCATGCCGCGACGAGTCCAGGCCGGCAGGTAGTCGGTTTCCCGCCAGCACAACGGCGCCAGGCGAGAAGCACCGAGCAGCGGGGACAGGCCCAGCAGCCGTTCCTGTTCGTCCAGGTCCAGGTAGAACATGCCGCTGCGATAGCGGAAGCCATGGAACCGCGGCGCCAGGCGCCGGTGGCTCACCCAACCGTAGCAAAGGCTGCTGTTCACAGTCGCTCCCCGAAGCTTTGGGCGACGTCCAGTGCGCTGACCACGCCATCCTCATGGAAGCCGTTTGCCCAGTAAGCACCGCAGAAGTAGCTGTGCTGGTTTCCCTGCAGCTCACCCTGGCGCGCCTGGGCTGCCATGGCGGCCAGGCTGTATTGGGGATGGGCATAATTGAAGCGTGCCAGCACCTTCGACGGGTCCACGCTGTCGCCCTGGTTGAGGCTTGTGCAGAAGGTCACCGGGGCGTCGAGGCCCTGCAGGATGTTCATGTTGTAGGTCACGGCCGCCGGGGCATGGGCGGGTCCGCCGAGGCGATAGTTCCAGCTCGCCCAGGCCTTGCGCCGGCTGGGCAGCAGGCGGGTGTCGGTGTGCAGCAGGACTTCGTTGTCGGCATACTCGAGGGCGCCGAGCACCTCGCGCTCGGCGATCGACGGTTGCTCCAGCAACACCAGGGCCTGGTCGCTATGGCAGGCGAACACCACCTTGTCGAAACGCTCATGGCCTGCGGCGCTGTCGATCATCACGCCGCTGTCGTCCCGTCGCACGCTCAGCACCGGGCAATTTAGCCGAATGCGCTCGTTGAAGGACTTGCACAACGGTTGCACGTAGCTGCGCGAGCCACCCTCGATCACTCGCCACTGAGGCCGCTGGCTGATCGAGAGCAGGCCATGGTTACGAAAGAACCGCACGAAGAAGTGCAGCGGAAAGTGCAGCATGTCGGCCCTTGAGACCGACCAGATGGCCGAGCCCATGGGCACGATGTAGTGATGGATGAAACGCTGCCCGTAGCCTCGCGAGTGCAGGTAATCGCCCAGACTCATGCCGGGCTCGATGCGCTGGCCGTCCAGGTCGGCCACCGCCTGGCGGTTGAAGCGCAGGATATCGCGCAACATGCCCCAGAAGCCCGGCGACAGCAGATTGCCGCGCTGGGCGAAGAGGGTGTCGAGGTTGTTGCCGTTGTATTCCAGGCCACTGTGCGGATCGTTGACGGAAAAGCTCATCTCGGTGGGGCGCGAGGCGACGCCTAAGTGATCCAGCAAGCGAATGAAATTGGGGTAGGTCCAGTCGTTGAAGACGATGAAACCGGTGTCCACGGCATAACGCTGTCCCTGCCATTCGACGTCGACCGTATGGGTATGACCGCCAATCCAGTCAGCCGCTTCAAACACAGCCACCTCATGACGACGTGACAGCAGATAGGCACAGGTCAGCCCAGAGATCCCGCTACCGATGATGGCGATGCGCATGTGCCGCTATTCCTGTTCGGTTCGCGCCAGGCGACGGCCCAGGGCCAGGCGCCAACGCGCTGGCAGGGCGCCGAGCAGGCGCAGGACGAGAGTGAAAAGCCGTGGAAAGTTGATCTCCAGCGGACGGCGCGTCAGGCGCACGATCACATGCCGCGCGGCGCGGTCGGCGCTCCAGATTTGTGGCATGGCAAAGGTGTTGCGCTGGGTCAGCGGGGTGTCGATGAAGCCCGGGCTGACCAGCGTTACATCGATGCCTTCGGCGTGTAGATCCAGGCGCAGTGACTCGACCAGATACCTCAGGGCCGCCTTGGACGCGCCATAGGCTCCCGCCCGCGGCAGCGCCAGCCAGGTCACCGAGCTACCGATCACGACCAGGTGGGGTCGATGCCCGCGGCGCAGCAGGGGAAGGGCCGCCTGCAGGCAGTAGCTGACCCCCAGCAGGTTGGCGCGTATCACACGCTCGACGGTCTCGGCCTCGAACCCGCCGGGCACCAGGTATTCGCAGGTGCCGGCGTTCAGGATCACCAGGTCCAGCGCGCCCCACGCCTGCTCGATGTTCTCGCAAATCGCCTCGACCTGGCGTGGCTCAGTCACATCGCCAGTGGCGAGCAGGGCCCCGGGGTAGCGCAGCATCAGCGGCATCAGTGCTTCCGCGCGCCGGCCACCCAAGGCCACCTCATGACCTTGATCCAGAAGGCGTTCGGCCAGGGCAGCACCGAGGCCGCTGCTGGCGCCGGTCAGCCAGCAGCGGCTCATGCCAGCCTGCCCTTGATCCAGCCGATCACCCCGCCAAGCAGCGGAACGTGCTCGTAGAGCAGGGCGCCGGCATCGAAGTAGTCGTGGTGCAGGTAGACCTGTTGCGCCCAGCGCAGGTGGCTGCACCCTTGCAGGCGGATCGGCCGGCCGCGGGACAGGCGTGGATGACGAAAGTGCAGGTTCCAGCGAAGGTAACCGTGGCCAGGCGCGGTTTCATCCACGTCAAGGATGTCGTAGCGAATATCCTCGACGTTGCTGTACAACTTTTCAAAGTAACCGCGCAGTGCCGGCAAGCCCTCCACCTGATGCAGGGGATCACGAAACTGCACGTCGTTGCTGTAGAGCTCGCCCAGCCTGTGCAGGCTATCAGCGTTCTGCGTGGCGAACGTGTCAGCGAAATGGCGGAGATAGGCAGACATGACAGGCTCCAGGCAAAATTGTACAAGTCGATAAAACTGTACAGGTTTATCTGTAGCCTAGGGCGAAAATTGTACAAGTCAATATGCTTGTACACTTTTTGTGGCGGTCGTGGCGTAACGGGTGTCAGCCACCGAGCCTCGCCAGTTGACGGCGAAGATCGGCCACTTCGTTCTCCAGTGCCTGGATTTTTTCCAGGGCGGCCATCTTGTCGCTGACGTCGTGCTGTATGCCGATGTAGTAGGTCAACTGGTCGGCTTCATTGTGCACGGGGGTGATCGACAGCTCGTTCCAGAACAGGCTGCCATCCTTGTGATAGTTACGCAGCACCTGGCGGCAGGGCTGACCGAGGCGGATGGCGTCACGGATGACCGCAAGGCCTGCCTGGGCATGATCGTCGGCCTGCAGGAACCGGCAATCCTGGTAGAGAATGTCGTCGGCACTGTAGCCGGTCAGGCGCTCGAAGGCAGGGTTGGCATAGATGAGGATGCTGTCATCGCCTTCCTGCTCGGCCACGACGATGCCGTCATTGGAGGCTTCGACCATCAGTTGCAGGAGTTTGGCGTCGATCATGGTCTGGGCTCGCGGTGGTTCGTGGGTTTGCCCCACAGCGTAGTCGTCAGCGACAGCGATGCCTAGATGGCAGGGCGCAGGAGCCGGTCTTCGATGGAGGCTGGTTTAAAAGTGCCGGGCCTGGTTTAGAATGCCGACACACTCAGCAGGCACCCCCTTTCAATGACCGAGCCCAGCGAATCCGCCTCCGACGACGTCTTGCTCCCCATGCGCGAAGTCGCCAGCCTGACCGGCGTCAACCCGATCACCCTGCGGGCCTGGGAGCGCCGCCACGGGCTGATTCGACCAGTACGCACGGTGGGCGGTCATCGCCTGTATTCACAACAGGACGTCGAACATATCCGCAATATCATGCTCTGGACGAGCCGGGGCCTGCCGATCAGCAAGATAGGCGCTTTGCTCGTGCGCCAGCAGGACACCCCCGGTATCGCTGGATCAGGCTCGGTCGAAGCGCCCCTGGTCCAATGGCAAGAGGCAATTCATCGCGCCACCCAGGCGTTTGATGGCGCCGAGCTGGAGCGTCTTCACGGGCAACTGTTCACCCTCTACCCGAAGGCTACGGTGCTGGAGACTATCCTGCTGCCGGTCTGGCGCAGACTGGCAGCCGGCAATGCTTTCGGCCGCCGCAGCCAGTGGCTGTTCCTGGACGCCTTCCTGCGTGCGCGGTTGTTATTGCGACTGCAGATGAACCCGGGCAAGGGTGCGTGCGTGCTGCTGGCAGACGGCTCGGGTCATGCACACGAACTGGAGCTGTTGTGTGCCGGTGTGTTGATGAGCAATGACCAGCTGCGCATCGAGGTGCTGGGCCCGGGCCAGCCCCTGGAAGAACTGCCGTTGCTGTGTAAAGCGATGCAGCCCGCCGCGCTGGTGCTGTGGGTCCAGGCGCCTCTGCAGGCCGATGCGCACCAGCGCCTGCGCGCCCTTCAAATGGGCGTCGCGTGCCCGGTGGCGTTGGCCGGCGACGCAGCTGCCACTTCGGCGTCAGGCGTGCGCGGTGCTTCGATTGCCATTCTGGGCAATGACGAAGCGAGTATTTTGCGCAGGCTTGAAGCCTTGGTCAGGGGGACGCTGCAAATTTGAATCCGGTTGTTCCAGCTCAAGTCAGGGAACACGACGGGGTTTCGGATCGAAACGGGTTCCCGCCAGCCTGATGAGCACTGGCAGTATGCGAATCACCGGCAGACTGAGCACCCCACAGCACCAGGCCTCATGAGTTGCCGCTCATTGGCAGTACCTTGTGGAAAGCAAATGGCGTATAGTTCATTTGACTGAAAAAATTATTCATTTGGAGGTAGTGATGATGAGCGCTTCAACGGTTGCTCCGCGTCCGACCAAAATCAAAGAAGAGCCTCGTGAAGCCGGGATTGCGGCCTTTTGGCGATTCAGTTCCGCCCGCGAGTTTCTCAAGGACTCCGAGCGGCTGAATCAGATCAGGGAGGGATTTCCCGCCTATCTCGTTTACGCGGTCAGGCAGACCTTCGACCTCCATGAGCGCAATCTGGAAACGCTGCTCAATGCCTCCTTCTCGACACTGGAAAGACGTCGGCGTGAGCACAAGAACCTGGATTCCGTTGCCTCCGAACGCCTGGATCGGATCGCCACAGTGGGTCACCTGGCCGAGGAGGTCTTTGAGAGCCAGGAGAAAGCGGCTCAATGGATGTCGACTGCCAATAAAGCGCTCGGCGGTGCCGCACCGATCATGCTCTGCGAAACCGAGATAGGCGCCAGGCAGGTTCGCCGTGTCCTGCATGCCCTTGAATGGGGTGGTGCAGCCTGATGCGGGCTTGGCGAATTGCGAAAGCGAAACGTGCGACCGATCTATCAGGTATGGGAGCTGCCATCGAAGGAGGGCGGTGGAACGATCAGGACGTGCCAGCTGTGTACATGGGACTGACACCGGCTATCTGCTGCCTTGAAACATTCGTCCATGCGGGGGGCGAGCCTACTTTCCCGATGAAGATCACCTGCTTCGAGCTGCCCGCCGATGCCGCGCTTTACTGGGAGCCTGATCCAAAAACCTTGCCTGAAGGCTGGGCGAGTCTTCCCGCTGACCGTCCAGGCATGGACTTCGGCACTACCTGGCTGAAGGCGAACACTCACCTTGGCTTGATCGTGCCCTCGGCAGTGTTGGTCCTGGAGCGTAATGTGGTGATCAACCCCAATCATCCGGCGGTCAGCCAGATCAAGGTGGTCGATGTCTTTGACTTCATGTACGACCCTCGCATGTTCAAGTAGGGCATCTCACCTCACATGAGCTCCTGGAATGGAAAGCTACTTGCGTCGCAACTTCGTGGACTTTGACCCTAACCTCGACCTGGATAGGAATTTCTTGACCTGAGGGCAGGGGACATCTACCAGGACTGTTGAAACATAACTCAACTAAATAGATGTTTAGTTGAGTTATAAGGATTATTCATATAAACGCACAGGGCAAAGGTGCGACTCTAACCAAAAACAGCCAACCATATAGTATGCCCACCACAATCCGGATCTTCCGTTACTTGCTCAACGACGCTAAAACCATGGGCATTGAGCAGCGCAGTATACTCATCGTGGTCCAGGCTGGCGTGATAAAGCGTTTCACCCTCGAACCTGCCCAACGCGATGCCATGGGCCGTTCCGCTGGTAAACATCAATGCGGCACCAGGTTGGGCATGGGCCTGGAAAATCGGGAACATTCGGCGCTGATCCTCAGGCGTCAGGTGAAAGAAACTGTCCCACGCCAGGATACCCGCGTAACGCTGATCAAGCGCTAACTGGCGCATGTCGGCAACATGCCAGTCGTGCTGTGGGAAACGTTGCTGACACAAGGTGATCATCGCCATGGACGAATCAATGCCACACACGCTGTGTCCGGCGTCGATCAAGTAAGCGGCCATGGGTTCGGCACAGCCACAGCCGATGTCGAGAACATCACCAGTAGCAACAGGCATGGCCTGACGAAAACGATCCAGCCAGGATTGCTCGACGAGGCGCCGCGAGCGAACACGATCCCATGTTTGAGCGTGACGCTCGTAGAGATCGATGATTTGATGAGCTGCTTCATGCATGAGGGGCAATCCTGAGGGATGTGGTCGAGGGATGTGGCTGGGGTTTGAAATGTACCTTGGAGACGCCCTGTGTGGAATACCTATGGGTACGCATAATGTATATTATGTTAAACGAGGTGCTATGTTAGGTATGTTCATCAGCAGCCTAAAGCACTGATTCGACAAACCCGCTTCTACCGTCCACGCTCTCAACGGGCCATGTCCTTCGTGTTCATGGCGCGTTATTTAATGAGGTGGCTGCCGATGAAGCTGATTCAGTGCCGTTACTCTTCTGGTCAGCGTGTACCGCTGCTTGTGCAGGATGGTCAGGCGGCGCCATTGCCCAAGCTAGTCCCATTCATCTACGTCCAGCTCAAGCTCAGGCATCGTGCATACAACACCGCAGCAGCGCACCTGCGGGCGATCCAGGCTTTCTACACCTATGCCAAAAGCCGGGAGCTGGATATCGATGAGGCCATCTTGGCGGGCCGTTTTGAGGCGATTCTGGCGTTACTGGACGGTTACGCCATCTGGCTCCAGAGCGGCCGTCAAGCCGACAACCTAGTCGCCCGAATTGGCACAGCTAAAACGACATCTTTTCCGCTGATCGATCCGCGTACCCGTGACCAGTACCTGCGGCTGTTGAAGCAGTACCTGTCCTGGTGTGTCACCCGATACATCCCGCGCGCCCGTCAGAACTCAACCACCCTGGCAAACATCGAGGTTGTATTTGCAGATGTCGCCGACGTCATTGAACGACGCTTTGAGAGCCATATCATCAATGTTCGTCCCGACCACGCTCGTTACCGCAGCCTGACAGATGCTCAACTCCAGATCATTCGCACACTGATTCGCCCGGGCGCTGCGGAGAATCCGTTTCCGGAACGATTGCAGTTGCGCAATTGGCTAATGATTGAATTGCTGCTGGAGACCGGTATCCGTCGCGGAGAGCTTCTGAAGCTCTACACCACGGACATCAATCAGGGTTCTCAGCATGCCTATGTCAGCATCAATGACCGCGAACATGACCCAGCCGACCCACGCGCTGAAGAGCCTGCGCTGAAAACCCACGGACGGACAGTAGGTATCTCCGCACAGTTGTATGAGGTCTACGAACACTATATCCAGGGCGAACGGCGCCCTCTGCGTGACGGCAAACCGATGAAATTGCTGTACCGCTATCTGTTCATCTCGGATCGAGGCCGCCCGCTGTCGATTCGCGCACTGTCTAACGTCCTCGATCGGCTGTTTCTGACCATTGAACTGGCTCATCCAAGTTTGTTGCCTACACTTTCCGCGCATGACTTTCGCCACTCGTTTGCCGACCGCTTTTTAGCTTACCTGGTCGAGAAGCGTGGGCATGACCTGGAGCGGGCTACGGACGAACTCCGACGAGTCTGCGGTTGGTCTGATACGTCGACGATGCCACGCCGTTATGCAAGTCGTTATCTAGCTGAGTCGGCCAACCTCCACAATGCCCAGCGTGCCTCGGCAGCCTGGAGCCGACTTGACAGTTAAAGAGGTTCGCCGTGACCAAATCAGCCGATCAAGAACAGGCTTCACCCTCCTCCTCTTTTCCGGCCTACGAGTTCGAGGGCCCGGCTCAGGTTGCGATTCGAACTCGCACTAATGACCAGCCAAGGTACGTCGATACTCGATTGAGCGCCTGGACGTGGTACGACGGCGGTATTGCGATGACAATTGATTGGGCCGAGCTTGACTTAACTCCAGAGTTTAATGAAATAGCCAAAGGCTTTATGGCATATGCGTTAGAGAAATATGCTCCCCAAACAGCGTTCATATTTGTAAGGTCTCTTGTCTATTTATCAAGTACCAATCTCGCCCGCCACTTTCCTTGGGATCATCAAGATTTAATCGCCCAATTAGAAGGATTCAAGCGCTCCAGGCATAATCTCATTGGGTTTCGCAGGCTTTATCGCTGGGCAGTTGATAGAGGGATTAAAGGTTTTGATCTAAATACTTACCTAACGATCAAAGATACAAAGTCAGCACGGGTTGACCCGTATGCGCGAATTTTTCTCTCGCAGTCTGGCTTAGACCTTGATGAGGAAGTTCGGTTGCTCAAACGCATTGAACGATACATTTCATCTAACTCTTGGGGGGAAGCCCAGTTTAATATAATGCTTCACTTGGGTTTCGAACTCGCACCACGCTCGATTCAATTCCATTCCCTTGACATCTCGGATTTTGAGTTCATTGAAAGTGCTGATCATGAGAGGTACTACACCCTGTGGCTACCCATGGCCAAAAAGGTCGGCCAACGCAGACCTGAGCGACGGCCGCGCAAAGTCACCTCCCGACTGGGTGAAAAAATCTCACGGCATGTTTCAGAAATTCAACGCCGCTTTAGCAGCAACTGCGAACCATTATTTGTAAATTCTAACGGAAGAAGACTGTCTGTAACTGAAATCATAATGGGACTCAAACATGAACTGAGAGAGGCTGGGATAGACAAGCCTAACCAAGTAACCATGTTGCTCCGTCATCACCTAGGGCAAGGTTTGGCGGACCAGGGAACACCGGCAGACATGATTGCCGAACTGCTTGGCCACAACAGCACTGTTGCAGCGCGTGCTTACGTCACGGCAACCCCCAACATTGCCCGGGTCAAAGAGAAAGCACTCGGCAAGAGTCCCGCCTATCAACGCATTATGCGCAGTCTCTTGACCGGGGAAGTCGTGCAACGCCGCGATACCGCTGCCGAAAGAGCGATCCGTGGCGTGATCGACACACAGTACATCGGGGACATCGGTGCATGTGCCCTCCCAGTTCATACGCACTGCCCCTACAATCCCGTCTATGCCTGCTACACCTGCAAGAAGTTTCACCCCTTTGCTGACGGCCGCCATGAGCAGGTGAAAGAGGCGCTGCAACGAGAAGCCCAACGGTTCATTGACATGGCAGAACAAGCCGGAGACCTCCTTCACAATCGGCCTCTCGCCCAGCATCAGACAACCATCCTGGCGGTAAGCGCTACCATCGAGCGCTGCCGGCAGCACACGGAGGGTGCCGCAGATGACGCTGTCTAGGGCAAGGCCGAATCTCGAGGGCTTTATTACACAGGAAAAAGCGATTTTTCAGTCGTTACCAATTTCAACACCGTGGGCGTCACCGGTGTGGGGCGTCGGAAGTTGGTTACCACAACGGGATAACCAACATGCTCTTACCTTCGAAACGCATCGGCAAGCCCTTGAGAAGACAGGCTATCCCGCCCCGCCTAAGGGACCACTCCCCTGCACTTTCCAAGATTTTAGCAAGGCCTTGATTGTGTATTTGCAACGCACCCGGAACCTGAAGTTTTCGATGGTCGCGGCCTACAATATTGCCGTCCGGCGGCTTTACAATCCCTTGTTTGAAAGACGCGTGCCCGACCCCACACAGTTGACGCGAGGCGATTTTGATCGGGTCGTAGCCTTTCTCCGCGAAAGTGGCTACAAGAACCTTTACGACGCGATCTCTCATCTTCAGGTAATAGCGGATACGATTGATAATCTGCAATTAACCGAGATCGCCATCCACTTTGAGCATGATGCAAAACCAGAGAAACGCCGCCACAACTACATTTCATTGCACGATCCTGATCGTGCGGTAAAACAGCGTAAGTCTGATGACAAGTTGCCTTCTCGCGAGGCGATGGAAGCCTACGCCTTATGCTCGAACCATCCGCGCAGTGAGGGCGAAGAAATTTTGCTGCGTGTGATCGATTTGTTGATCGCGACTGGGCAACGGGGTAATGAGGTAGCAGTAATTCCCTATGACTGTTGGGTCGAACGGCCAATCAAAGGGACGGCAGGAAAGGTAGTTGTAGATGCCAATGGTAAACCCATAGTCGAATGCGGGATCAGGTACTTTGCGGAAAAGCAATTTCAATCCCGTGTTCATTGGTTCGCGGAAAGCGACGTTCCTTTAGCTAGGCGCGCGGTCGAACGACTGAAGGTGCTGACGCAAGAACAACGAGAACTCGCTAGGTGGCAAGAAGCCCATCCTGGGCGTCTCTGGCATTACTCACCTCAGACGGCAATGTCAGAGGCTGCGGTTCTAGAATGGCTCGGGTTTAGCAAGAACCGAGACACAGCTAGAAATCTCTATGTGTATTTTTCTCGGAACGGAGTTCACCCCCACGACGAGACTAAGCATCAGTCTAAGGCGATCGAGCGGAGATACTTGGCCGGTGATATTGAGCGCCTGCTCGTTCCCAAGCTTCGTGGACATACAGTATTAACGGAAAATGTCGGAGGTACGCTTCGTATTGTCCTGAAAACCAGCGAAACACTAGCCATTGCTTTTGATGGTCAATTCCGCCTCGGTGGACGGGAAGCAAATGTATTTCGAGCAATCCCCCGTCGTGTGACCCTCTTGGATATTAATCACGCGCTAGGTAGCGATGAAAGGCACGCGTCCATTTTTTCGCGACGGTCATTGACCGAGTCTGATGGGGCTCCGATTCGGCTAACAAGCCACCAACCTCGACACTGGCGAAACACTATTTACCATCTGACTGGCATGAGCGATGTTCAGCAAGCGCTGGCCCTGGGGCGAAAACGCCTCGACCAAAATACCTATTACCAACACACAAGCATTGAAGAAAACACTGCTGCCCACCAAGAGTTCTTGGCGTTCAATAGCCATCACGAGCGCATCGATTTCCTGCACGCGGGCATAAGAGATAAGCGCATTCAGGGCGCTTTGACTGATAGTTACCATGCTTTGCTGTCAAATAAAGGCACGACCACGGCAGAAGCATTCCTTGCCGTACACGCCACGGCGCTGCATGTGACACCCTTCGGAGGTTGCATTCACGATTTCTCCCAAGCGCCCTGCCCTAAGCATCTTCAGTGCTGGAATGGCTGCTCGCATCTCCATCTGATGGGCACTCCATCGGAACGGGCCAACCTTGAGAAACAAGCCGAGAATCTTACGACCGCAATTACTATCATGCGCGATGCCGGCGCCGGAGAGGCAGGCAGCGATGTATGGCTGGCGGACCAGGAGGACAAACTCAACAATTTAAAATCAGTCCTCGCACGCGATACCAATGCAGGTGTGCAACGCGTGTTTCCAAATGGGCATCCAATGACGGTTGCGGACACGCACAAACGACACAGTTCGGTTTCAGACGATTAGAGGCGACCATGGCGCAACGACAGACTTTGAGGGGCGGCACGTTGGACGAGGCGATCGATGCCCTCCTCGCCCAAATGGTTAGCTTAGGATTGGAGCTCGCGCCTATCTCACGCCCCGAAGTACAGCGTCGATTGGGCCTGACAAGCCGCGCGACCTTAGTAGGTGATCGTGGTCGGCGGATCGAGTCCGCCCGTATCGCACAACTGAAGGAAAGCGGGATAGATCCGGACGGTGCCCGCCGGCGGAGAAGCTTCGAAGAGCGCATTGCTCATCTACAGGCGGAAAATGCCGCCTTGATTACACAGCGCGATAGGCTCTACGAAGCGCTGTCCGTAATTGCGCATAACTGCCTATTGAAAGGGTTGGACGTCGAAGGCGTACTGGGTCCGTTGCGAAAGCAGTGAGCGGATCATCACTCACGTCGAAGCCCATAGTATGTGAGTCCGGTCTGATGTATGTCCAAAACCACACGCGAGAGGCGCAAACTACTTGAGATCGCTACGGATCTGCTCAAGCAGATCCTCCAGTTTAACGGCTGGGTCTTTCTCAAGGTAACAGGCGACGATAACGGATACCGGATGCACTCCAATTGTACCTGCTAGCTCGTCGATCTTCTCTAAGGTCGCGCCTTTGATACCTCTCTCCAGCGAGCTCATGAACGTGCGGCTGCTGACTAAAGCAAAATCCTCTTGGGTTAGACCTCTGCTGATACGCAAGGCGCGAAGCGCTGATCCGAAGGCTTGTTTCAACTCCATTTGCTTTACTCGCAAATGGAAAGATGAAGCCTTTTCGAACACTATAGAGCTACAATCTATAGTGTTCATTGGGAGGCATTTATGTTCAGAACCTATCGACGAGACGCAATGCCCCTCTCGTCACGGCTGGAGTCAGATCTCCAGTTGTGGTCGTGTGTGGAGCAGATTATCTCACTGCCTTGGTTTTATCTCACAGCCCTCAAACGCGGTGGCGATTCATCTTCGCGCCACATGCTCATGATTTCTGACGTCCTAACTTTGGAGGAACTGAGCTTGGCCGGGACATCGAGCGTGACAATTGAGTCAATTCTCCTAGCCTCGCCGCCCGGTATGAACGGGACAGAAAGATGGTTAATGGAGCCGCTTACGGAGATAGCATACGTTCCGAAGTCAAAGGGCTCAATCCGTCACTACCGTTTCAAGGTCGAAGAGGGTGCGGTTTACACCGACTCATGTGACCCTGGGCTGGAGGTCGAGCAAGGTAACATCAGCAGGGTTGTGATCTCGCTCCGCTGATTTAAGCCATTTCGCTGACGCGCCACGCGCGTAAGACCCTGACCGCCTGGTTGAGCCACTCTACTGGGATGAGTGAACTTGGCATTGGCCGTCTCACGGCTGAATGCGCAGCCGGTAATGCCGATTATGACGTTTCCCATTGAGCGTGGACCTTGACTCTGCAGCGCCTCTGAGAAAGTGCAGCTACCACTGCAGGGTTCAATTACCGGCGTGGAAGGGAGCTCATGTACTGGCTGACGGTCTCCCATTGCCCTTGCCGGAAACGGTAAGCTTTACAGATTTGACACAAGGAGTAGGAAAATTGATCGAAAATCCCGAGTCGCCCTCAAAACACATGTATTTGGTCGTGCTTTGAATGATGTCGAGCATGCCATAGGCATGTATGCCTACAGTTATTGCACGATGCCCGCTGAGGCTATTTACGATAAAGCCATTTTGCAATCTATGATGAGCGTCATTGAAACGTGTCATATTTACTGCATCGGATACACACCAATTGTGGATTTCACTGGTGCAAGCCAAACGGGAGATGAGCTTAATATACAATTGAATGTATTGGGCAAAGAGTATACTGTCACGTATTCAATACCTGATTTAATCTACAAGATGGAAGACGGTTATAATTTCCTAGAGGATGCGACCGGCGAAAGGATGTGGCCTGACATGGAGCATGTACAAGCCCGTCTAAACAATGAATTTAAAGCTGTTACTTTCGACGTAAAGTACATAGGCCAGGCATACGGTCAAGACGGTTCAAGAAATGCTATTGATCGACTACTAAAACATGAAACCTTGCAAAAAATAGCGCTGAAGGGAGTTCCGCCAGGGCACAAACTGACTTTGCTTTTGCTTTCCATTCAGCCTAGCAATCAACTCATTACAATGATGAACCCATTTGCTAAAAATGGTGATAGCGGTGATGCACGGATAAAACAAGGCTTGGACAAAGCGCAAAACACTACAGAAGCGGAAAAAATTTCTCTGTATGAAGCGGCGCTAATTAGGTATTTTTACCCAGAATTTAATAAAGAATTCAAGGACAGTTTCCCTTCTACCAATCTAAAAATTCTTCAAGATTGCTATGACAAGGATTTTGGCGCCGTTGTAGCTGAAATCTGCATAGATGAATTACCTTTCATGTTATTTTCAGATAAGGTTGAGCCAAAATTTTATCACATCGCAAAGCATAACTTGCATAAGAGTGAAGATCGAAAAATGTTCTTTGGCATTTGATCTTGCGAAAATGTCACAAACTAGAAGACTGGATCAAACTCATGATCGCCGTGGCCCGTTGCCTCAGGCGATCTGCCTGAAGCTTGAGCGCGACAATGACTTACACTATGCCCTAGACGAAGTGATCGCGGTTGCGGTGGCAAGCACATCATTTATCACGCCCTGGTCGCGACCTTAAACTTGGGTGATGAAGTCATCGTGCATGCTCCGTACTGGGTTTCTTACCCGGACATCGCCCGACTGAACGACGCCACACCGGTGATCATCTCATGCAAGGAGTCCTTCCACCGACTTTGCGATCTGAGCACGTTTACCGGCTGATCTTGCTTTTGGTGTCGAGCCATTTCTGGCGGGCTTCGATGTTCTCTCGGTGGAAAATTGTTGGCATTGCGAAGCCCTCGTAGCTATTCATCCTTATCACGCTCCCGTAAGAGCCAGCAGACGATGCCGAGCACCAGGGTGGCAAATCCTAGTGCGGCAATGGTGAGCGCAGGAGTAGCGGCAGAATCGAGAATAACGAACTTCCGGCTGAGCGCCAGCAAGGCGATCAACAGCACTGTGCGAACCTGAACGATGCTGTTGCGTCGTAGGGCCGGGCGCACAATCGAATGCTTAAACTCCAGGGCTATCAGCACGGTGAAGATTGAGCCAAAGAGGGCCTGGAAAACATCGTGATCTAGAGGGTCAATCGCACCACCGATCACCAACGGTACAACCCTGCGACAGAGCTGCAGTAGAGCCATCAAAATCACAGACGCGATGATGAGACTGAGCGCAATAACAACCAATTGTTCGAAACGTTCGTAAGCATTCATCAGCGCCCACTGAAGCCTGAAATTTTTCAGCGTCGAGTTGCGCTCACGCCTTTCAGAATCAGGCTTTGACACGATAACCCTCCACACTTGCGTCTTCAGTCTGCCGGGCTCGTCCAGGCATTAGAGGATCCAGTACACCACTGCACGTCGTGATCAACAGGCCTGCTCCCAGGTTACGTGAGTGTGCTGGGGCTAAGTCCCAGTCTCCGCAGTAGGTGCCAGATCATCTGGCTGGTCTGGCGGACTACTCCTTTCGGAGGCCTTTGGCGCATCCACCTCCACCTTATTGAAGACCACTTCGCTACGCCCCTTGTCGTAACCCAACTCAACACTGTCGCCGGCTTGCAGCTTGCCAGCGAGCATTTCCTTCGCAAGCCGCGTTTCGACGGCCTGGCGAATCTGACGTTTCAACTCGCGCGCGCCAAACTCAGGCTGATAACCAACATCCGCCAGATGATCGATGAGTGAGCCATCAATTTTCACTGTGATGTTCTGTGCAGCTGCGGTTCGAATGACCCGATCAAGCTGAATGCTCACAATCGATCGGATGTTGTCACGGGTAAGGGCATGGAACACGATGATGTCATCAATACGGTTAAGGAATTCGGGACGAAAATGCCCTTTCAGGACGCCCATTAATTCATCGCGTAACGCTTTATCCGTAAGGCGTTCATCTTCGGGGCGCTCAAGATTCTCCATGATAATGGGAGAGCCCAAGTTGCTGGTGGCAATGATGATCGTATTGCTGAAGTCCACGACACGTCCCTTACCGTCCGTTAGACGCCCATCGTCGAATACCTGCAGCAATACGTTGCTCACATCGGGATGCGCTTTCTCGATCTCGTCGAGCAGAATCACACTGTAGGGCTTGCGGCGGACACGCTCTGTCAACTGACCGCCTTCGTCATATCCCACATAACCGGGTGGCGCGCCGATCAAACGAGCAACCGCATGCCGCTCCATGTACTCCGACATATCAATACGAATGATCGATTGCTCGTCACCAAACACCGTTTCCGCCAACGCTTTGGCAAGTTCAGTTTTGCCAACGCCCGTAGGGCCAAGAAAGAGGAACGTGGCAATAGGTCTGTTGGCTTGGCCAAGTCCGGCTCGAGACAAACGAACGGCATCGCTGACCGCGCGAACAGCGTCTTCCTGCCCGACCAGCCGATCACGCAATGTGTCTTCCATATTCAACAGCTTTTGACGCTCTTCCTGCGTAAGCTCGGTCACAGGAATACCGGTGAGACGGGACAGCACCTCGGCAATAGACTCCAGTGTCACCTCAAGGGTTTCGGAACCTGTCTTGCGCTCCCAGGCTTCTGTTTCCTCTCCCAGTTGCGTCTGTTTTTGACCAATGCGTTCTTCGAAGCCTTTGGATTCATCAAAACGTTTACGGGAGGATGCATAATCCTGTTCACGTTTAAGTTGCGTGATTTCCGCTTCCAGCTCCTGAATGCCAGCCGGCCTCGAGGAGGAACTGATTCGAACGCGGGCGGCTGCCTGATCGATCAGGTCAATGGCTTTATCCGGCAAAAAGCGCGAGGTGATGTAACGATCCGACAGCTCTGCTGCCGCCACAAATGCTTCATCGGCGAATGTGACCTGATGGTGAGCCTCAAGCTTATCGCGCAGCCCACGCAGGATAATGATGGTCTGTTCGACGGTGGGCTCGGCTATCAGCACAGGCTGAAAACGTCGTTCAAGCGCTGCGTCTTTTTCGATGTGCTTTTGGTACTCATTGAGTGTCGTCGCACCGATCAAACTGAGCTCCCCGCGCGCTAATGCGGGTTTCAGTACGTTGGCAATATCCAGGCCGCCCTCCTCACCACCCTGCCCCGCGCCAACGATCGTATGCAACTCGTCGATGAACAGAATAAGCTCCGAGCTTTTTGCGGCGACTTCATCAAGTAGTTGCTTGGCTCGCTCCTCGAATTCACCACGATATTTAGAGCCCGCAACCATTGAGTTCAGATTGATCTCAACCAGCCGTCTGCCACGCAGAATCTCAGGGACATCGCCCTTTACTATTCGTTGTGCAAGCCCTTCAACGATGGCTGTTTTACCGACGCCAGGTTCGCCGATAAGAACCGGATTGTTCTTTCTGCGCCGCGCCAGCACCTCGATGGTATTTTCGATTTCCTGCGCGCGCCCCAGTACGGGATCCAGTTTGCCCTCACGAGCCAGTGACGTCAGGTCGCGACCGAACTTGTCGAGTGTCGGTGTTCCCGTCGGGGTGTCGACTCGCCCATCCTCAGCCCCCTTACCCACCACCTTTACCACCTTCTGCCGCAAGGCTTCAGGCGTTACGCCGTATTTTTTAAGCAATGTCCCGGCGATACTTTCTGGTACAGAGGCAAGCCCGATCAACAAATGCTCTGGGCCAACGTACGAATGTCCTAAATCACGAGATGCCTGGAACGCAAAATTGAAAACTTTCTTTAACCGCGGCGAAATGCTCATCTGGTCCACCGGGGCCTGGGCCTCCGCTGTGCCCCTCTGAGCATGTTGATCGATGTAACCTTTGATCTCGTCCGGAGAAAGCTTCAGCTCCTTAAGCAACGCCGTACCCACATCGGTATCCGCAAGCACATACAACAAATGCTCAGTATCGAGCTCGCTGCGGTTGAGCTCATGGGCTTTCTCACCCGCGCGTTGCAGGATTTCCAGCGTCTGGGAACTGAATGCATCGGTTGCATCGACAGATTCTCGAGGCACTTGCGCAGAGAGCCTGAAGTCATCACCCGCTTGATCCTTTGCTCCGCCCATGCTGTCGAAAAAGCGGGACACACCCCCGCCCAGCAGAGAGTCGAATGGATTCAACATGCTTTGATGGCGTAAGAGTTGACGGTAATCGTGGTCGCAAATGGACATTGTCCTGGCTTGGCCATTTTGCGATACGGTCACTCGCGCTACAGCGGGTCTCGCATTACATATTTCACAGAGAGTAGCCATGATGAGTTGTCTCCAAAGATGGATAACACGGACTCATTCAGATGGATCTACGGCCCCGTAAACGATGCTCAAGCAACAGGGGCATGAGATCCGCAATACGCTGAGATTGCTCAGGAAGACGATTACGTTGGAGGGAATGGCAGTCTCGGCAGACGACGCCATCCAATAACGATAGTCGGATCTCATCAAAACACGCTATGGGCGACCCAGGATACCGACGAACGACGTCTGATAAATTTGTGCTCAAAAATACCGCCAGTCGTAAACCACCAACTCATCAGCAAATGAGGCTATGGAATCACCAGCGTGATCGAGCAACGCTTCGATGTCGGAATTCGCAGGGGCGAATCGATCAGCAAGGACATGATTGCGGTTCGCACCAAAACCATCGGATAAAAAAGCCGCCGAAAATGACAGCAAAAGAACGAGCGCGCGAGGTCTTGCCGGCATTGGAGGAAACGGAGAACGCGTTCAGCGATTACGGCAAGCGCCAACAACGACTATAGTCAATGGTGCGTCAGAGCGAATCCAGCCTTTCCGCTGCCAACCTGGCCTCAATCCAATACCGCGAAGGCACGGCGGATCTCCTCGTGCTTCTTGATGCGGATAGTGAACGTCTCGCAACCGAAGACACTCAGGCTCAGGCCTCAAACGAGGTGTATCGAGGCATCGTCGCCATTTATAAATCACTTGGCGGTGGATGGAGTTATCCCCCCGGGCAAGTCGTATCCCGCTGAGCAGACCCCAACCGCCCATCTATAAGGGCTCAAGCCATGCACACTTCAGAATTGGATGATGCGAAAGAAACGAATGGCGACCTGGTTCAGGGGCCGCTGCCGGCCGGCACTGTCGCGCCCGACTTCACTCTGTACGCAACCCCTGATCAGCAGTTGTCGCTACGCGAGCTAAAGGGAAATCCCGTGATACTGGCGTTTTATCCCGCAGACTGGACTTCGGTTTGTGGCGACCAACTGACTTTGTACAACCAGTTGCTACCCACATTCAGAGAATACGGTGCTACGCTACTGGGTATCTCAGTTGACAGCGCCTGGTGTCATCAGGCCTTTGCCAAAGATCGGAGTTTTCACTTCAGCCTGCTGGCCGATTTCGAGCCCAAAGGGGCTGTGGCGCGGCAGTATGGAGCCTACGAGTCCCACCTGGGGGTTTGTAAGCGGGCGCTGTTCGTGATTGACAAGGAGGGGGTGGTCGCCTGGAGCTACGTCTCCCCGATGGCAATCAATCCGGGGGCGGACGGCATTCTGGATGCGCTGGATGCTCTGGCGAATTCATCACAAAGCACGCCAACCTAAATTTAACAGGTGATCCCATGGCCACTCTCAAAGTCCCGGTAAGTGCCAGCGACCATCGCCAGGGAAGTGCGCATGCCAAGGTCACACTGGTGGAATTTGGCGACTATCAATGTCCCTATTGCGCTGAAGCGTATTGGATAGTCAAGAATCTGCAACAGCATTTTCGCGATGATTTGCTGTTCGTGTTCCGTAATTTTCCACTGACCACTGCTCACCCGCATGCGATGGCTGCAGCTGTCACCGCTGAGTTTGCCGGGAGTCGAGGATTCTTCTGGGAGGCGCACGACGAATTGTATGAAAATCAGGATCGATTGGGCCTGCCGCTGTTTCGGGCCATCGCTCTAAAACATGGCCTCTCCGACGAAGAACTCTATCTTGCCATGCAAGACGGTACCTACGTACCCAAAATAAAATCCGATTTTAATGGCGGCGTACGGAGCGGCGTGAATGGCACCCCAGCGTTTTACATTGACGGGCTTCGCTATGACGGGGCTCCAGAGTTCACCGAGATGAGTCAGATGATTGAGCTTTCGTTAGTGAGTTGACGAAATCGCTAGATAGTGAAATCGCTTGGCATCACCCACACCGTAGCCGAGGGCGAACGTGCCCTATTGCGCAGCGCACCAGGTGTGCGTTCGATAATATTTCAATACGGGAGATTGAAGAATCCACGGTGCTGCCAACGATAAGCATCGCTCATAAAGCAGCGGCACGAAAATATCAGCCCAGCGAACCGAGGACATAAAAAATGGCGATGTTAATTTTTGACAGTTCGGAAGATTCCATAGTCGAGGCCCGTGTCCTGGTCGAGGCGCTGAATGAATGGTTGGCGGAACAGCAGCCCAGTTGCCCGCTAAGGTCCGCCCGTGCGAAATGTTGCTATCGGCCCGATGGCACGCTGGATTCTGTATTGACCGTACTAACAGACGTGGTGGTGGACTAGGTCAGGTGTTGCACTCAGTTTTTGCGACCGCCCCCAAGGTTGACGCCTATACCCGTCCACCCGTTCGCTTATCCGTTAGTTTCCTTCTACATTAAAGAGGTGCACACGGAGCCAGCAGCGAATGAAATCTTTGAAGTATTATGAAAAAAATCGACACGCCACATGGTTAGAGTTGTTTTTTGACCTGATTTTTGTTGTAGCAATTGGCAAGGTTACGCATACTCTCGGACATCTTCATCACGGCCACTTTGAACAGGAGCAATTATGGACATTTTTACTGCTTTTTGTTCCATTATGGTGGATCTGGTCCAGCCACACGATTTACTCAAATAGGTTTGATACAGACAGTAACCTTCACCGTTTGGCAACATTATTTTTAATGTTGCTGCTCATTGTGCTGTCTGCACGGATTGGGGAAGAATTGGAAGTAAACTATGCGCTTGTTATTGCCTGCTATTTTGGTATACGTGCCATCATCAGTATTATGTACATTTCGTCCATAAATAAATTCGATCACCGTAGTGAATTCTCCTCCAGGCTTGGCTTCGCCCTGTTAGTTAGCGCAGCTGTTAGTCTTTCATCCATTCTTTTTGACCCACCTATGCGTTACCTTGTCGCTTACATTGGGATTTTTCTTGATATTCTGCTCCCTTTATTTTCTTGGGGTAAGCTAAAGCCATTGCCCGCACATACAGAACACTTGGTTGAACGACTAGGTTTACTCACCCTCATCTTATTGGGCGAGTCGGTAATTAGCCTTTCTGGAGGGTTATCTGACATTCAATGGGATCGTTATAATGTGATGGCGGCAATCACCGGATTTATCATGATTTGCAGTATCTGGTGGATATATTTTGATAGCTTTTACTTGTTGAGCAAAAATGAAAGTAGTATGAGTGGACACTCCTTAATCTACTCGCACCTTTTTCTATTTATGGGGCTAGCACTTCTCGCAAATTTGATCAGGCATGCGATCCTGAATGACATTGCGATGCGCGATTTCCAGATTACGTCAATCATCGGCATGGCCTTATTTTTCTTAGGCAAGCAATATGGCTACTTCATAGCGGTACCTAAAATAAGGAAATACATACTACAAAACACCTTGATCGTGTTTTCTCTAGGTGGTTTGGTTATATTCCTACCCCGCGTCGAGTACATATTGGTCGGCCTGACAGCAACCATGATCTGTTATGTTTTACTAAACTTCAGGTATCGTTGAATCTTTAAAGTTGGGCCATATCACGGGTGGATCAGCTATCCGCGCACATCCATACATCCCTACCAACCAAAGCGGGTGTTCGCCTGGAAAGCACGGGGGCAAACACAGCGCTGCGGGAGGCCCGCGCCAAGCGGCAAAAACCTAATCAAAGAAGGCCAGGGTGCGAACTTCGATACTCTCGCGCGGCGGGGCTCCCGGCGGCGTATTGGGGTCCTTGAAGGCGGTATGGGGCGTGAAGCGGGCACGGCCGTCGTGACGTGAGTCATACCCCTTGATCAGCAAGACTTCGTCACGGCGCATGTCCGGAAAATAGTACCAGCGCTGTTGCGGATTGTAGGCCAGGTGGTAGATCTCACCGATACGATCCGGATAGACCAAATCGGTGGCCAGCAGGTCATTGGGGTCGAGCGTCGAGGCATCCAGCACCGCCAGCGGTGAGCGCTTGACGGGGCCGCTCATCGGGCGCCAGAGGTTAATCTGGGCCACCGAGACCCGTGCGGCGGCCTGATCCTGGCCCAGCACGTCGCGAATACGTTCAGGCCCCGAGCGGTCGGTGTAGTCATTATGCACACGGCTGGCTGGCCCGCGAATATCCCGCCGCTCGGCGTCGCTGCGCCTGGTGTGGTCGAAGATGACGACCCGGCTCGCGCCCGTCAACTCCTTGATCAAGGCCTTGACCTCGTCATAGTAGACGCTTTCCACTGAGGTATCGTCGTAGAGATCGTCGACCACCGTATCCCGCCGATGGAGTTCAAACCCCTGCTTGTCCAGAGAAAGGCTGTCTGCCAACGGACGACCGTTGTGTATCGTGACCTCGCGCTCCTCCTGCTCAGCAAAGTAGTGTGGTTCACTGTTACCGGTCAGAGCCTCGGTATGCACATAGGGCTTCGCATCGTGCTTGACCAGGTAGGTGAGTTTTGTGATGACGCCAGCGGGCATATCAGTTGTGCACTTCAAGTAACACCTCCCGGTCTGCTGAGCGCATTCGGCGTGGTGTCACCGTGGCGGCGCTATAGCTTGCCTGTAAACAGCCTCATCCTCGATCGTATGCTTTCCAAGGGACACTTTCAAATGCACCCGGAGGTGCATGGTCCCCGACCGGTAGAACAGGACATACCTACCCCGACACCGACGTGCAGCTTGACCAAATTCAGAAAGCAAAAAACGAAAGCGCTTCAAAAGGTGGATTGTCGCCCACCAGCACTCAGTTTAAACGGGGTGGGCTGCGACCCACTCTTTGAGATGAGCAACAAAACTGAGAACAGTCGGAGCGATGTTTTCTCTTGAAGGGTATACCGCATAGATTCCCACCGGCGGCTCAATGGCCCAATCGGAAAATGCCTCCACCAGCTTTCCTGAATCAAGATCATCTCGTATATGCCAGTCCATCAGCAGCGCTACTCCATGCCCATCTATTGCCATCTGGCGAACCACTTCCCCCAAACTGGATGAAAAACGGTTGCGTATTTTGCATGTTTTTTTAACGCCTCCTCGGGACATGGTCCAACTGGAATCTTTTCCGACGATGAGGCCGTCCAGCGTGGTTAAGTCTTTTGGAGAGGTAGGCATACCCTGTTTTTCCCAATATTGGGGGGCGGCGCAAATCAGACGTCGGGACGCAGAAATCCTCTGCGCGATCAGGGATGAATCGGCCATTACTCCGTGCCGAATCGCAAGGTCGGTACCATGGTCGGCCAAATCAACCAGTTGATCTGTCGGGTGTAAATCAACGATAACGCCAGGGTAGCGTTTGAGATAACTGCTCACGACGCTCGATAAATAACCTTGGGCAAATGTCGCGGAAGCGGTTATGCGTAGATGACCGGTAATCTCGGTCTTCTGGAAAAATCCTCGCTCCGCTTTTTCGACGCTTTCCAGGATGCTTAGTGCGTGTTGATAAAGCTTCTCACCGTCCGAAGTGGGACTTAGCTTGCGGGTGGTGCGGTTAAAAAGTCTCCGACCAACGCTGTCTTCAAGGGCCAGAAGACGCTTGCTTGCGCCTGCGGCAGTCATCCCCATTCGTTCGGACGCTGCGCGGATGGAACCCTCCTCGAAAACAGCAATAAACAACCGCAATTCATCAATGGAATCCAGCATTTATTACCAACCAAAAGGACCGAAAGATTCAATAATTCTAGCGTATTTATCCCATATTACTGATGATAAATTTGTTGGCCTATTGTTCCTCGGAGTTTAAGCCTTGAAAGCCATTGTGATGAATCAGCATGGTAACTCAGACCTTTTTGTAGAAATTAATACGGAAAACCCCGTTGCCCGCCCAGGTCATGTGATTATCGACGTGCGGGCGACAAGCGTGAATCCAGTGGACAAGAAAATTCGTCGGGGCAGCGAAGGTACGGCCGGTCTGACTTTTCCGGCAATTCTTCACATCGATGTTTCAGGGGTGGTCAGCTCCATTGGTGCTGGTGTGACCCGCTTTAACGTAGGCGATGAAGTCTATGGCTGTTTCGGCGGCATCGTGGGGATTCCCGGTGCGCTGGCAGATCAGATGGAGGCCGATGCTGAGATGCTTGCTCTAAAACCCAAGTCGCTCTCTTTTGGCGAAGCAGCCAGCTTGCCGCTCGTGGCAATTACGGCCTGGGAGGCGCTGATCGACCGAGCCTCGATCAAACCCAATGACAACGTCTTGGTGCATGGTGGCACCGGTGGTGTTGGGCACATAGGCATTCAATTGGCCAAGATCCTGGGGGCCAGGGTTTCGACGACGGTTTCAACGCCAGAAAAAGCGGAAATTGCCCGTCAACTGGGCGCCGATGAGATTATTTTTTATAACAGCGAGACGCCCCAGGAATACAGTCAGCGAATCACCGAAGGAAAAGGATTCGATACGGTCTTCGATACCTTGGGCGGTGAGGTCTTACAAAACTCACTGAAAGCCGCGAAGCTTAAGGGCCATGTTGTCTCGATCATCGGTTACGACAGCTACGATCTGACCGAAATGCACTTTAAGGCATTGAGACTCGACTTTGTATTCATGGCTATTTCGATCATTCATAACGAAGGCCGCAAGCACCATGGCGAGATCCTGCAAAGACTGGCCGCCCTGGTTGATCGCGGCCTGGTTAAACCACTGATTGATGAGCGTCATGACTTCACTGCTGCGGGTGTCAGCGCGGCACATGATCGCCTTGAGTCAGGCCGTGCCATTGGCAAAGTCGTCATTGAGCGACAGGCTTAGTCGTGCTGGGACAGGATCGTTTCCAGCAGGCCCGGAAAACGGTGACTCAAGTCTTCCCTGCGCAACGAATTCATGTGGGTCGTGCCGATGGTCTGGGTTTGAACCAGGCCGGCATCACGCAGCACCCGAAAATGATGGGACATGGTGGACTTCGCGCGGCCACCGTCCAGGTCGCCGCAGCTGGCCTCTCCCAGCTCGGCGAGGCGCCGGACAATCTCCAGGCGTACAGGGTCGCTCAAGGCGTAAAACAGACGCTCAAGAACGAATTCGCTGAGAGGAAGGTGTTTGAAGGGGCGCATGAGCGAATCATACACGGGTTTGCTATAGGTCAATAGTTCGAATATTATCGAACAATAGTAATAGTATCCCTCGGAGAAAAAACCTGATGTCTGCACTGTTCCAACCTTTCACGCTCAAGGATGTCTCCCTTCGCAACCGGATCGCGATTCCCCCCATGTGCATGTACTCGGCCAATGATGGCCTGATCAACGATTGGCACACTGTGCACTATGCCACCCTCGCGCGTGGCGGGGCGGGACTGGTGGTTGTCGAGGCGACCGCCGTGTCACCCGAAGGACGGATCACGCCTGGCTGCGCTGGTATCTGGAATGATGAGCTCGCTCGTGCCTTCGTGCCGGTGGTGCAATCGATCAAGGCTGCCGGCGCAGTGCCAGGTATCCAGATTGCCCACGCGGGGCGCAAGGCCGGTGCGAACCGTCCTTGGGAAGGTGACGATCATATCGGCGAGGATGATTTGCGTGGCTGGCAGACCATCGCCCCGTCGGCTGTTGCCTTTGGCGCTCATCTCGCCAAGCAGCCGAAAGCCATGACGCTGGAGGATATCGCCCGAGTGCGCGAGGATTTTGTCTCCGCCGCTCGCCGTGCACGTGAAGCCGGCTTCGAGTGGTTGGAGCTGCATTTCGCCCATGGCTATCTGGCCCAGTCATTCCTCTCTGAACACTCCAACCTTCGTGACGACGCCTATGGCGGAAATTTCGATAACCGTAGCCGCTTTCTGCTGGAAACACTGGCGGCGGTTCGCGAAGTATGGCCAGAGCACTTGCCGCTGACCGCTCGTCTGGGTGTCATCGAATACGACGGTCGGGATGAACAGACCTTGTCAGAGGCTATCGAACTGACACGTCGTTTCAAGGACGGTGGATTGGACTTACTCAGCGTCAGTATCGGGTTCACCATCCCTGAATCCAACATTCCTTGGGCCCCCGGTTTCATGGGCGAAGTTACCCAGCGTGTACGGCGCGAGGCGGGGATTGCGGTGGCCTCGGCATGGGGCTTCGGCACGCCGAGCGTCGCCGAAGAAGCGGTGAAGAGTGGTCAACTGGACCTGGCGATGATTGGCCGGGCGCACCTGGGCAATCCCAACTGGTCCTATTCAGCCGCCCAGGCGCTGGGTGTAGAGCGTGCTGCCTGGACCCTGCCCGCTCCCTATGCCCATTGGCTTGAACGCTACAGGTGATCCCGCCGGAGCGAGGGCGCTCGCATGGCCTTAGGGCTATCAACTTGGTCGAATGCCCAAGCGGGCAAGATTGTTGTCGCGCTCTCACCCGGATTCAGGTTTTTGGCCGCATGGCCGGCATGGACATCTTCGATACTCCGTGCCAGCCAATGCGCTCCCTCTTTATATCGCACACAGACAGGAGGTTTGATGACCACCCCTCTGACACTGATTGCCACCTTGGTCGCCAAGGCCGGCTTCGAAGCCGAGCTCGAGCAAACGCTGCAGGGCCTGCAAGGCCCAAGCCGAGGCGAAGCGGACTGTATCCAGTACGACTTCCATCGTGATGCCGAGCAGGCTCGCACTTTCCACATGATCGAGCAGTGGCGGGACGAAGCGGCGCTGACTGATCACGAAGCGACACCGCATTTTCAGGCAGCGCTCCCTTTCATCGAACGTGCAGCTGAAAAGCTCACCATCACGAAAATGTATCGCATCTCCTGAGGATCTTCGAATGAAAGCCATTGCACACTTCAAATGCCTGCCTATTGAACATCCCGACGCCTTGGTGGAGATCGATATTCCCGAGCCAGTGCCGGGGCCGCGCGACTTGCTCGTAGAGGTAAAGGCCGTATCGGTCAATCCTGTCGATACCAAGGTGCGGCAGGGCTACGTACCGCACGAGGACGAAAGCCAGCCGCGCATCCTCGGCTGGGACGCTGCCGGCGTGGTCAAGTCGGTCGGCAGCGACGTGACGCTATTCAAGCCCGGTGACAGGGTCTGGTACGCCGGATCGCTGATCCGCCCGGGCAGCAACAGTGAGCTGCAACTGGTGGACGAGCGTATCGTCGGCTCAATGCCCCAGTCGCTGGATTTCAGCAAGGCTGCGGCATTGCCACTGACTTCCTTGACCGCTTGGGAATTACTGTTTGATCGCCTCGGTGTTGCACGCGATACCACCGACCGGGGCGAAACGCTGCTGATCATCGGCGCTGCAGGCGGGGTGGGTTCAATCCTGACTCAGCTGGCGCGTCAGCTAACCGGGTTGACGATCATTGGTACGGCTTCGCGCCCTGAAACCCAGACCTGGGTCACCGAGCTTGGTGCGCATCATGTCATCGACCATACCAAGCCACTCAGCGAGGAGCTCAAGCGCATCGGTATCGCACAAGTCAGCCATGTCGCTAGCCTGACCCAGACCGATCGGCACTACGAGCAAATCATCGAATCACTGAAGCCTCAGGGCAAGCTGGGCCTGATCGATGACCCGGCCACGCTGGACGCCGTACCGCTCAAGCGCAAGAGCCTGTCGTTGCACTGGGAGCTGATGTACACCCGCTCGCTTTACGAGACAGAGGACATACAGGAGCAGCACAACATCCTCAACGAAGTTTCGCGGCGCATTGACGCGGGTGACTTGCGCACCACCGTTGGCGACAACTACGGGCGCATCAGCGCAGAAAATCTTCGTCGTGCCCATGCTCTGCTGGAAAGCGGCAAGGCGAAGGGCAAGGTCGTGCTGGAAGGCTTCTAAGAGGGTGTAGACAAACCCGCCGCCCCATTCGTTTTAATGCGATTTGACCACGCCACACTACAAGGCTGGTCGCGGATGGGCTGGCTGGGGCAACGTCTTGGGCTGCGGGCCAAAATTCTGCTGTTATTGGCGGAGGGATTAACGCCCAAAGAGGTCTGCCATCAGTTCCAGGTCTCAGCGCCCGCAGCGCTTGCCAAGCTCTTCAAGTGGAACAAGACGACTGAATCCATCATTAGCTCTGAAAACAAAAACAAAGCTGGGAATTAACCGCTCATGACAATAGTTAGAGAAGCGGAAGGCTATAGCTCACAAAAACACGATTCTGATCTACGCTACGAGCCGCTTCGCTGTTGGACTTGCCGTTACGCCAGCCGAACCCGACGCCTTTGAGCGCTCCGGACTGAACGACGTAGTCCAGGCTAATGTCTCTTTCCCATTCCTTCTGGCTGTCGCCTGTCGTAGTTTTAATATTATCGCCAGAAAGGTACATGACCGAGCCTTTCAGGCCAGGGACACCCAGAGCGGCGAAGTCGTAAGCATACTGACCGAAAGCTGTGCGCTCGCCTGCGCGGGTGAAAGTCTGGATAAAACGGTCTGTATACAGATACAGGCTTGCTCCACCGGCGCCCTTGTCAGAAAGGCTACCCTGACTGAGTTGAGTGAAGTTGCTGCCATCCGACACACTTTGGTACCCCGCAGTAATCGCGTGGCCACCCAGTGTATAAATCAACGCGGCACTCCAGGTGCGGTTATCGATCTCTCCACTACCGTCTTTGGTGTAGCCACTCATTCTGTAGCCAGACGTACCGGAGCTATTTGCACCTGACGAGTCAGTTTTGAAATAGCGCAGGTCGGTTTTAAGGGACTGATTGTCCGAGAGAGCAAGGGTGTGAATTAATCCCAAAAAATGCTGCGTATAGTAGTTATCGAGGCTGGCGTAGTAGTACTGAGCTGTCACATCCTTGTTGACTTTCCAATCGGCCCCGGCGAAGTCAAACTGATTGCTTTCACGCGTACCACCAGCAACGGCCAGCCCCGTCTGATCGCTCGAACCACGTCCTGTTGCCTGGTTGATCCGACCTCCAGTCAAGGTCAGCCCCTTGAACTCGTTCGAGGTTATTTGACCGCCCTCGAAGGTTTGTGGAAGCACGCGCCCATCGTTGGCGACCAGTATTGGAAGTTTCGGAATCAAGGTGCCGTAGCGAAATTCCGTTTCCGACATTTTGACTTTTCCGGTCAGCCCTAGCCGGCTCCACTCGTCGACGGCACGGTTGTCACCGTCAGAAGGCATCATGCTGCTGCCGACATGCCGTCCTTGGCCGCTGTCCAGGGTAACCCCCAGCAACCCCAGGCCATCGACGCCAAAGCCAACCATGCCACCGGTATAGCCCGATTTGAAGTCCAGCATGAAACCCTGCGCCCATTCTTCGGTTTTGGAAGGGGCGGCCATGCCATCGCGGTTGTCGTTATTGAAGTAGAAGTTTCTCATTCCCAAGGTGGCTTTGCTGTCACTCAGGAAGTCAGCATGCGCCTGAGCACTCAGCGTCATGCAAAAAAACACCGAACTTGCAGTTATTGTTTTTCTACTCACTTGTACTGCGCTCCATTTGTTATTTTCAGGTAATAGAAGCAACGCAAATCTTCCAGGCCAACGGAAATAAGCATACGGGCCACGTGTCGGCCTTGACGTCATGCCTCGAACCGGGCGTGCCGCCAGCGCTTGAAGACGTGTTGTTATGCCGCGCGATTGCGTTAGAGCCGAGTGTGTGACAAAGGCACAGGGAGTGCCTTGCCTGGGCAGATGGAGTTCTGCGTTGGGGTATGACAATTAACCTTATCGTCTGAATGTCAGGACTGGGGCCGGACCCCATTGTCAGTCGTCTCCAATTCCAAATGCCCGGTGCCAGGGCCGTATCGAGTACCCAAAAGCTCAGCGCAATGACCTGACCCGTCCTGTGTCACGGGTACCGAGACGGAGAACGACATGGCGGTTCCGCGCAAAGCCGCCTACGCTTGTTGGATGGTCCCCATGCTTTTGCTCAGGCGATGTATCGGGCTGGAGCGATCTGATTTATTTTGACCGTCCGCTCATCGCCAATCCGGACCCGCCCGCGCGCATGCCAGCAACTGGCCCTTCACACCGGTCGACCCGACCAACATGTACAGCGCAACGGGCGAAGACTGCACCCTAACCCCACCTGTCGTTCCCAAGCGACCGATGCCGTAGCACCTCTGGAAACAGGGGCGCTGTTCAAGTTTCTTCCATTGAGGAAAATGAGTATGTATCGGCCGAGCACGATTCCTTATCAGCAGCACCGAGGGTTCAGCCGAACCTTCACTCAGGGCCATTTGAGCCTTGGATTATTCTTTCCTTTGGAGGCCTTCGAGGGCGACACTCCGAGCATGCTCAACCAGGTCGAACTGGCCAAACGAGCAGAGGCGCTGGGCTTCTGCGCGCTGTGGTTTCGCGACGTGCCTCTTCGGGACCCCGGCTTCGGCGATGTTGGCCAACTGTTCGACCCTTGGGTCTACCTGGGTTACATGGCCGCTCATACGTCGGAGATAGCGCTTGGCACAGCATCCATTGCCATCCCGGTTCACCATCCTCTACACACGGCCAAGGCATCAGCCAGCGTTGATCAGTTGAGCGCAGGTCGCTTGATACTGGGGGTCGCTTCCGGCGATCGCCCTGTGGAGTTTTCGGCTTTTGGCGTCGATCCCGAAAGGCGCGGAGAAATCTTTCGCGAGCACTACGAGGTGATTCGCCGAGCCCACAGCACCAGCTTTGAGCCCATTCGCTGGAGCGGTGGTGAGATGCGGGGCGCAGATCTCATTCCGAAACCCACAACCCAAGTCATTCCAATGTTCGTGACCGGCAATAGCCGCCAGTCACTGGACTGGATCGCGCGCGAAAGCGTCGGATGGATCAACTATCCACGCATTCCGAACATGCAGCGAATGATCGTGGAAGATTGGCGGCAGGAGGTCATAAAGCAATGTGGCTCCGTCTATAAGCCCTTCACTCAGTCGCTCTACATCGACCTTGATGAGAACCCGTCTACGCCGCCCACTCGCATTCATTTGGGGTTCAAACTTGGACGCTACCATCTCCGGTTTTTGCTCGAGTCGCTTGAGGAAATCGGAGTGGACCACGTTATCCTGAATCTCAAATACGGAAAGCGCCCTGCTGCGCAAGTTATTGAGGAACTGGGTACTCACATCGTTCCGCAATTCGGAGTACAGCCGCGCCCCGGAGCGAATTGATACGCCGGCCGCTTCCATGCCGGCCGAGGTGGTGCGGTTCAACAGGTTGAATCATCAGGCCGATACCTGTTCAAGGAATATCGGTTGCAACGGCTCTTCGAGCAGGTCATTTGCTTTAATGGACCACCTTGCAATCCATCTGATTCGGTTCTTTTTCGATCATCTGAGCCTTTTTAGTTAACCAACAGTCTATAAAGTGCAGGCCCGATATTCTTTAAAACAACAAAAAGCAGCCGACTAATTTTGGCGCTTGGGCACACTGACGCGCTCAAGAATTTAGTCCATCCCAGGATCAACAATAGAACCCCGTTTTATCCGTGACAAATAGGACAAATTACTATTCACCTGATTTGGAGATGGTGCCGTGCGAAAGCTTGGCTTGGGCTTCCTGGTAACTGGCGTTTTTGGGCAACTATCAGCACTACTATGGACCTACACGTCCACAGGACCAATTTGTCAAAATAACGTCGACAATTCATACATTCAGCAAAAAGTGACAAAGCTCGAACAATTACTCGATGACGCCGCTAATAAAATTGCGACAGAGCTCAATACAAAACATTCCGTTGAGCTCGCACCCATTGCGAAAAACGGATTCCATATAACCGATTCAACGGAGGCTGACGCCGTACAGTTTTTACTCGAAAAGCCAGACGAATCACCCGTACTTACGCTGCCTTCATTGCCCACACCCTCACACAACTGGACGATTATTCTCAGCGGTATGATTACTTTTACCGGCCTGCTCCTGGCACTCTTCGCCCGCAAAAAAACCATTGTTCCGCAATGGCATGTCTTTCGCACCATGCCAAGGTCGCTAATCACGCTGGAACGCCCGTGTTTGACGTGTGGAGGCTTCATTTCCCACGCTGTAAAACCTGCTTCAGCCACGTCTTCATCCGGCCTGTGGGTGATTGAAATTGCGTTGAACACACCCAGCCGACATCGCGCCAAAAAAGCCATTCAACAGCTGGAGTTACCGGTAGCGCGTAAAGAAAACAACTTTGTAGTCATCGGCCCGTACAAACAGAAACAGGACGCGGCCCGAGTCGTGAAAGAGTTGACTGAAAGTCATGGTGTTAGAGGATGGATGATGGCGGGAAATTGACACGACCCTATTTAGCGCTGCCTGACCTCGAACAAATAGATACTTATTTTATGACGCAAGATAGTATCGCGAGGTAGAGCCTATCTCGCCCTGAAGAATTGCCTGGCCGCCAATTTACAAAATCATTTTTAACTCAGCGAGCTGAACTACAAGCTCGCTGAAAGATGCGGATACTCAGAAGAAACTTGAGTTGATGCGTGAAGAACGCATGAATGAGATTTATGACTTCCCGAGTATTTGGCAGACCCAACGCTTGTAACTATTCAAGCCGCTAACTTTCAATATTAAAGTCAAACTTCATCATAGGGGAGTATTGCCTAAAATACCCCCCGCCCTCCTCCCGGTTCAAACCGTCGCATAACAATCCACTACACGCCGATACTGGCTGGGAGAAGCTCCAATATGCTGACGGAAGAACCGTGTGAAATGACCTTGCTCGGAGAATCCGAGATTCTCCGACAACAGGCCCAACGTTCCACTGCGCTCACGCTCAAGCCAGGCAAAAGCCCGACGCATGCGCGCGTCGTTAAGCAACAGGGTCGGCGTCATGCCGGTATCTTTCTTGAACAGCGCAAAGAAGTGCGCCCTAGACAGCCCACAAGCCCGCGCGGCGTTGTCGATCGGGTTCGGATCATCGAGGTGCTCAAGCAACCAGGCGGTGCCACGGCGCACGCGCGCGTCCCGGAACTCACCTGAGTTTGGCGCCCCTAGTTGCGACAAATGCCGCCAGCTGGAAAAGTCCTCGATCAGTTCGATCAGGAAGTCGAACAGCATGAATTCCAGGCGCTCTTTCGGCACGATCCCGCAGCCATGCGCTTCAGCGACCAGGATGTCGGCCAAGGTGCGATTACGGCTCGACAGCTCGATGCACGACTGGGCAAAAAAGTCCGGCCGACCGCTGAGCGCCAGCGACTGCTGGGCAGTGGCCAACCAGGCGGGCTCGATGTAGAGCGCCAGGATGACAGTGGCAGCGGCACCCGGCTGCGGATCGTAGAAATGCGGCTCCCAGGCATTGACCAGCACCGCCGTGCGATCGCTGAGCGGAACCCGCCGACCGTGGACGTTGAAGTAAGTGTCCTCGCCGGACACTTTGACCAGCACATGGCATTCGGAATGGGTGTGGGTGACCAGCGAACGATCCATATTCAGCAAGGCGACCCGGCCAAACCTGCCGTGGAAAACCCGTTGGGCAATCGACATCAGATTCCTCCGCTCGCTTGAAGCGATATTGTTATCGGCCTCAATGCATATCATCGGGGCGCTTATCTATTTCACAAGCCCGTCGATCGGTCCATGGTTCAGCAACACTTGGCTGGCCACTATCGCGCGCGAATGACCGAGCGTCTACCTCGACTTTCGCAGCCCCCACGTTCGTCGGAAAAACCGCCTTACAAGGCATGGCGTTCTTTGCCGTGATAAACGCGCAGGATATCGGCCACCACCGCCAGAGCGATTTCCGCCGGGGCCTTGCTGCCCAGATCGAGGCCGATGGGCATGTGTAAACGGGCGATCTGTTCATCCGTCAGACCACCGATGCGTTTGAGCCGCTCGGCGCGCTTGGCCGACGTTGCCTGAGATCCCATGGCGCCGATGTAAAACGCCGGAGTGTGCACCGCTTCCATCAGCGCCAGGTCATCGATTCGCGGATCGTGAGTCAGCGCCACCACCGCGGTCGCCGCGTGGCAACCTCCGGCGGCAATGAACATCGAGGGCAGCACGCGTTGCATCTCCACACCTTCGAGTTGTACTTGCAGCATCTCTTCCCGGGGATCGCAGGCGATGACTTCGCAGCCGATGGCGCGGGCAAAACTGGCGCAGAATTCGGCGACCGGCGAGAGCCCCGCCAGAATCAGTCGTAACGCCGGGCCGACGCTGATGCGCACGCTTTCGTCGACGACTTGCACCCGCTCGCTGCCGTGTCCGGTGTCCGGGTCCAGGCGCAAGGCACCACTGCTCAGTTCGACGTGACGCAGCAGACGACGCTGACCCAGCAACGCTGCTTGCAGACTCTCCAGGTGGGCGATCCATTCGAGACTGGCAGCGCGGTGCTCGACCAGCACGATCAGCACGCCGCCACAGGGCAATCGCAGGCGGTGGCGTTGCTCGACGCTGTCGCCATAACTGACGATCTGCGCCGGTTCGCGTAACTCACCGCGCGTCAGGCTTTCGAGAAACTCCTCTTCGACGCAGCCACCCGACAGCGAGCCGACGTGTTCGCCTGTGCCATTGGTCACCAGCATCGCACCCGGTGCACGCGGTGCCGAGCCATAGGTGGAGAGCACCGTACATAGCCACTGGGCCTGCCCGGCGCGAGCCCATTGCAGTGCCTGGTCGATCACCTGAACATCGAGATGACGCATATTTTCTGTACCTCAAGCAAAGCGTGGTGCTGCCTGCAGGGTTGCGTTTACGGTAACCTGCGAGCAATCCTGTTCAATCGTTGATTCAACATGTCGCCACAACAGTTTTTGCAACTCGGGGCGCTGCGCCTGGAACATCGCCAACTGCCTCCGGCTGACCCATCGCGACCGACACTGGTGCTGTTGCACGAAGGCCTCGGCAGCGCCGACCAATGGAAAGACTTCCCCCTGCGCCTGGCCCAGGCCAGCGGTTACGGTGTGGTCACTTACAGCCGTCAGGGTTATGGGCAATCGAGCCCGGTAACCCTGCCGCGTCCGCTGAACTACCTGAGCAGCGACGGCCCTCGGGAACTGCGGCAATTGCTCGATGCCTTGCAACTGCCGCAAGTGGTCTTGCTCGGTCACAGTGACGGCGCATCCATCGTCCTTGCCTATGCCGCCACCAACGATCCACGCGTGTTGGGCAGCATCGCACTGGCCCCTCACGTGATTGTCGAGGCCGAGAGCCTCGATGCCATTCGCCACACCACCGAGGCTTGGCATCTGGGCGAATTGCGCGAGCGCCTGGCACGCCACCATGGGACAAATGTCGATGGCGCTTTTCACGGTTGGAGCGACAGTTGGTTGCACCCGGACTTTTCCTTGGATGATCTCGAAGCGCAGTTGGCTTATATCGAAAAGCCGTTGCTGGTCATTCAGGGTCGCGAAGACCACTACGCCACGCCCGAGCAACTGGTGGTCATCCAGCGACAGGTGCCTGGGCCGTGCCGCTGTGTGTTGCTGGACAACTGCGGACACTTTCCCCAGACCGAAGCGACCGAGCGCACCTTGCAGCTGATCTGCGAATTCCTGGAGCGCCTCCCCGCCTTTATTTGAAATTGCCTTGGGTTTCCGGAATCACCACGCTGCCGATCAGGTAGATCACCGACAGACCGGCGGCGAAAATCGCCAGCACCATGGGGATCTGCGCCGGGCTGCTGCTGACCAGGGACACAAAGGTCGGCATGGTGCCGCCGAGGGCGAAACCGATGTTCCAGGACAACCCGGTGCCGCTGGCTCGCAGCTCGGTGGCAAAGCGTTCGTTGAGGAAGATCAGGATCGGCGCGATGATCGCCCCGCCCATGAAGCCTATGCCCACGCAATACAGCGCAGTGCGGGTCAGCGAGCCCGGTTCGGCGACACCAAGGAACATTATCGGCAGGCTCACCAGGTTGATCACACCCAGTAGCATGAAGGTCTTCTTGCGGCCGATCAGGTCGCTCAGATAACCGAACGCCAGTGCCCCGACAATGGTTGCCGCCGACCCATACATGAGCATCTGCGAAGTCTGCGTATGGGGCACTTTGGCGACCACGTTGAGCAAGGTCGGCAGATAACCGCAGGCCAGGTAATACGTGGCACCGCCTCCAAACGTAATCAGCAGGTTGACCAGCATCACGCCGCGGTACTCGCGACCGAACAGACGCTTGAGTGGCGACACGACCACGATTGCCGGCCCCTTGGTTTTGCGGGCTTGTTGCAGTTGCTGCCAGACCGGGGTTTCTTCCAGGTAACGGAACATCACCAGACCGAAAAACGTGCTGAGCAAACCGCAGAAGAACATGAAGCGCCAGCCCCAGACGTCAAACTCCTCCCCGGGAAAGATCTCCGACAACACCAGATAAGTGAATGACGCCAACAGCGCGCCCATGCCGGCACCGGCGCCACCGATCAACCCGGACATCAAGCCGCGATAGCGCGGTGAGATGGATTCGGTGCCGATGGTGTGAGTGGAGGCGACGATGCCGCCAACGAAAATGCCCTGAATTACCCGCAAGACCAAAAACAGTATCGGGGCCAACACCCCGACCTGGTGAATGGTCGGCAAGGCGCCAAACAGTGCCGTGGAAATACCGACGCCGACCATCGACACCATCAACGCACGCTTGCGGCCGTGTTTGTCGGCGTACGCGCCGAAGATCGCCGAGCCCAGCGGACGCACCAACAAGGCCACGGCGAACGAGGCATATACCGCGGCCAGCGACAGGGTCGGGGTGTCCGAGGGGAAGAACAGGCGGCCGATGATGGGCGCCACGTAGAGCAGAATGAACAGGTCGAACAAATCCAGAGCCCAGCCGAATGTCGAGGCAAATGCCGCGAGCAAGGCCTTGCCCGGTGGAATCTGCGGTGTATCGGTAGCGGCGCTGGCGGGTGATGCAGTTATTGTTGTTGTCGTAGTCATGGTTGCCTCACACAAACGGTCAATCGAAACGTTCTGCATCCCGGTGCGCGGGTTGCGGGTAATCAGCAGGTCAGCGGTGATGCCTTGATGTGCCCTTTCAGTTGCATTGAAGGGGCGGCAGGCCCTGCTCCGTAAGGCGTACGCTGTTACCAACATACTCCCGGGCCCGCTCGCCAGTACGATTTACTCGCCGATAAATACGGCCGCACGCTTGCTGTGAAACGCTTCAACGCCTTCCTTGAAGTCCTTGGAACTACGCAGACGGCTGTAGCAGTGACCTTCCATTTCGATCGCGACGGTCAGCGGCGCATCTTCGTTGTCATTGATCAGTTTTTTCGCCGTGCGCTGAGCCAGCGGCGAGAAGCGACGCAGTTCATCGACCAATGCATCGACGGTGCTTTCCAGTTCGGTATCCGGCACGACCTCGGTCGCGATACCCCAGGCATAGGCCTGGTCGCCGGTGATGCGTTTGGCGCGCATCACCATGTGCTTGGTGCGGGTGATGCCGATGATTTTCTGCAGGCGTGCGGAGCCACCCGAGCCCGGGATCTGGCCCAGGTTCTGCTCAGGCAAGGCGTAGCGAGTGGTTTGCGAAGCAATTCGGAAATCACAGGCCAGCGACAGTTCAAAACCGACGCCGAAGGTGTAGCCACGGTTGGCAACGATCACCGGTTTTTCGCAACGTGCCGGTGCCGCGACGTTCCAGGCCAGCTTGGAAACGTGCTCTGGCGACGCTTCGAGGAAGCCCTTGATGTCGCCACCGCTGGAGAAGTGTTCACCCACCGAGCGCAGCACGATGACGCGCACGCCTTTGTGTGCATCGAGGGCTTCGAAGACCTGGCGCAGTTCATCACGCTGACCCATGGAAATGACGTTCAACGGTGCGCGGTTGAGGATGATGTCGGCGCGCTCGCGGGACACATCGACTTCAACCTGGAAGCCATCGAACTGAGTGTCGAGAAATTGCTGGATCGCTTGTTGTTGCATGAGAGTGTCCTCTGGATGATTAGCTGATGGCCTTCAAGGCCTGTTCCTGGAATTGGGCCAGCAGCACGCGCCGCAGCACCTTGCCCACTGGAGATTTTGGAATCTGATCGATGAACTGGTAACGCCGTGGCCGCTTGAATTTGGCCAGGCCCGAAGTGATGCAATGGGCATCGAGGTCGCCTTCCGTGACCTCGGCGCGCAACTTGATAAACGCGGCAATGATCTTGCCCCACTGCTCGTCGGGCAGACCGACCACCACCACTTCTTCCACTGCCGGGTGCAGAGAGAGCATGTTTTCGATTTCCGCCGGGCTGACGTTTTCGCCGCCGGTGATGATCAAGTCATCGACACGCCCCGTGACGAACAGATCACCCTCCAGATCGAAGTAGCCGATGTCACCGGTGAAATACCATCCATCACGCAAGGCCTTGGCGGTCGCTTCGGGGCGGTTCAGGTAGCCTTCGAACGCCTCGTCACTCGCCAGGTCGGCGATGATCTGGCCCTCCTCCATTGGGTTGACCTGCACGTCCGGCGTTTCAGCATCAATCGGCACCACGCGCACGCGCTGGTTCATTGCACTGCGCCCTGACGAACCGGGTTTGCGGCTGGCTTGCTGGTCGATGGTGAAGGTGTAGATTTCCGAGCTGCCGTAATGATTGACGAACAATTGCGGCTGGAACGCCTGCTCGACGCGACGCATCAAGCCATCGCTCATCGGCGCGCCGGCAAAGCCGATTTTCTCGACACTGGCTACTCGCTCGCGGGCAAAAGCCGGGTGTTCGATGAGCATGTGGTAGAGCGTCGGCACCAGGTACAGATTGCTGACCTTTTCCCGCTCGATGGCCTGCAGCGTGGCTTCCACGTCGAACTTCGGCACACAGACGAAATGCCCGTCGATCAGCGCCATGGACAGCAACGAACGCACGCCCATGGTGTGGTAAAGCGGCATGACACCCAGCGTGCACTCGTTCTGGCGGTAGAGGTTTTGCGCGACGTGGGCCACCGCCGCGGCGCGTTCACTACGGTGCCGACGGGGCACGCCCTTGGGCTTGCTGGTGGTCCCGGAGGTGTACAGCAGCAGTGAAAAGTCTTCGGCGTCTGCCTGCAAAATGATGTCGGAGGGGGTCTGCGAACACAGTTCCTCGAAACTCAGGTCGGTGTCGGCGGCACGGATACCCGCGGCGATCCGAGGCAGCCTGGTGGCGGCGCTGCAACCGGCCACCGCGGCCACGGTCGCGTCGTCGTAAGCCAGTGCGCGGATTTGCGCATCTTCGATGCAGTAGCCCAGTTCATCGGCAGTCGAACGCCAGTTCAACGGAGTCATGACGACGCCCGCAAACTGACAGGCCCAATGCAGGGTCGCCATCTGCCAGCGGTTCTGCATCGCTACCAGCAGTCGGTCACCGCGTTGCAGCCCAAGGCGTTGCAAGCCCCGCGCTGCGCTCTGGATATCGACGAACCAGTCTTCATAGGTTTTCTTCAACGCACCGTCACTGACCGCCACGGCGTGCGGTCGGCGTTCAACGGCAGCGAGAAAACTGCGTCCGAGATCGAACATTATTGTTATACCCCTTTGTTCGTTTGGCGCTGGGCAGCGACTTCGAGCACGGCCTGGACGATGCCGGTGTAGCCCGTGCAGCGACATAGATGCCCCGAAAGCATGTCGCGTACCTGGGTCTCGTCCGGGTTGGGTACCCGTTCGAGAAAATCCACGCAGGACATGAGAATGCCCGCAGTGCAAAAGCCGCACTGCAAGGCGTGATGACGGCGAAAGGCTTGTTGCAGGTCGCTCAGTGTGTCGTCGTCGGCCAGGGACTCGACGGTCTCGATACGCCGCTCTTGCCCCTGTACCGCGAGCATCAGGCAGGAACGCATGGCGACTCCGTCCACCAGCACCGTGCAAGCACCGCAGACACCGTGTTCGCATCCGACGTGGACACCGGTGGCACCGAGGTCGTGGCGCAGGAAGTCGCAGAGTTGGGTTCGCGGTTCGGCCAGCGCTTCACGGGAGCGGCCATTGAGTTCCAGGCGAATCGGAAAGGTTTGGTCGGCAGTTACACGCATGTTCAGACTCCTTCGATCAGCTGATGACCCAGCTCGCGAATCAGTTGGCGGCGATAGGCAGCGCTGGCCTGCACATCGTCTTGTGCGTCGAGCGACCAGGCAGTTTGATTGAGCGCGTCCGGCAGCCCCGCACCACGAGGCAGACTGCGACGTTGTGGACGGTCAGCGACCCCGCCGATGCCAAGTTCGACCTGATCCGCGCCGATGGCTGCGGCCAGGGAGACAATGGCAAAGTCGCCGTGGCGCATGGCGATTTCGCGGAAGCGATAGGTGATGCCTTCGCGCTTGAGCGGAAAACGCACCTCGACGACCAGTTCATCCGCACGCTTGTCGGTGGTGAGAATGCCTTGGAAGAAGTCGGCAGCCTTGACGATGCGCTTGCCTTTTTTCGACTCGAGAACGATCTCGCCGCCCAGCGTCACCAGGCACAGTGGCAACTCGGCGCTGGGGTCGGCGTGAGCCACCGAACCGCAGACGGTGCCGCGATTACGCGTCTGGAAGTGACCGATCCAGGGCATCGCCAGTGCCAATAAAGGCACCTCGTCCATCAGGGTCGAACGCGCCAGCAACTGCGCCTGTCGTACCCCGGCACCTACCGCCAGGCAATCCTTGCGCAGTTCGATATAGGCCAGTTCAGCCACATGATTGATATCGATCAGTAACTTGGGTTGAGCCAGGCGCATGTTCAGCACTGCCATCAGCGATTGGCCACCGGCGATGATGCGAGCTTCCTGGCCGTACTCGGCGAGCAACTCAACCACCTGACGACGGGTGTCAGCCCGAACGTAATCGAAAGCAGCCGGTTTCATTGCGCACCTCCCTTGCCAAACAGCGCGCCAAGCGAGGCCCGCAGTCGCGCCCACCAGCCGGTGGAGATGGCTTGGCCGCTGACCCGTTGCGACAGGCGAGTAAAGATTTGTCCGATGATCACTTTCGAGGCCCCTTGCAACATTCGGCCGCCGACCGCGGCGACTTTGCCGCTGACCGCCACCTGGTATTGGTATTCCAGACGTGTGTGGCCATTTTCCAGTTGGACGAAACGCACCTTGGCCTGACCCTGGGCCGAACCCATCGAGCTGCTGCCGGAACCGGACAGACGCAATGAATGCGGCGGGTCCAGATCACTCAGGGCAACCTTGGCCTCGAAGCGCGCACGGATCATGCCGACGCCGACGGTGACGTCTGCGCGGTAACGGTTTTCGCCTTCAAGCACGAGGTCGTGGCAACCGGGAATGATTGCCGCCAGCGTCTGCGGGTCGAGCAAGGTATCGAAGACCTGTTGCGGCGCAGCAGGAATCACCACCGAGTCGTTGGCCCGCAGTGCCGGTCCACCGGCAGGTGCTGCGTCCAGGTTTTCATCGGCCTCCATACCTGCGGGCCGTGGCGGCTCTTCGATCCCGATCAGCGTGCGTACTTTCGATGGCGTCAGTGGCAGGCGGATGTCCGAGCGACCGAGGGCGTCAGCCACCGCGTTGGCGATGCACACCGGCGTGCTCATGTTGTTGCCCTCGCCCACACCCTTGGCGCCTAGAGGGGTGAATGGCGATGGCGTTTCCATGTGCAGGATCATCGGTTCGATCACTTCCGGTGCGGTCGGCACCAGATAATCGGCGAAGGTCCCGGAGAGGAAACTGCCGTCCTCGCCATAGGCGAACTCTTCCATCAGCGCCGCGCCGAGGCCTTGGGTGAAGCCACCACGAATCTGGCCATCGACCAGCGCCGGGTTGAGCAGGCGGCCGGCGTCATGGCAGGTGACGTAGCGATCGATGTGGATCTCGCCGGTCATGCGGTCGATTTCCAGACCACAGATGTCGAAGACAAAGCCGTAGCACAGCGAGCTGTTGACCTGATCCTGGTCGTCCGGGGCCACCAATTGCGGCGGGCTCCAGAACGCGGTTTCGCGCAGTCCGCCACTTTCACCTTCCGGCAGCAGGCCCGGCGACCAGTGGGTCGCACCGGCAATCCGATGGAATGGCGCGACCGCTCCGCCATTGACCACAAAAATCTTGCCGCCGGCGAAACGAATATCTTCGGGGCTGGCCTGCAATTGCTCGGCGGCAATCGCGGCGAGGCGATCGCGGATCTTCAGCGCCGCCTTGTAGACGGCACCGGCCACAGCGCCGGCGAAGCGGCTGGAATAGTTGCCCGAGGCAATCGACCAAGCGTCCTTCTGGGTATCCAGTTCGACGTTGACCACGATGGATTCCAGCGCAACCCCAAGCACTTCAGCGACGACCTGAGCGACGGTGGTTTGATGGCCCTGCCCTTGCGGTGCCGAGGACACGTGCACACTGACGTCACCCAATGGGCCGACGTTGATGGTGGCGGTGGCGACAGCGCCGTTTTTCGGACCGGCCTTGCGCCGCTCTTCGGGTGTCATCGCGGTGGTGATGTATCCCATGTTGGAAATCGAAGGCTCGATGACGGCGGCATAACCGATGCCGTAGATCCGGCCTTCGGCACGCGCCTGATCACGACGTTCGAGCAACTCGTCGAGTCCACCGTCAGCCGCCGCCAAGGCAATGCCTGCCTGGTAATTGCCGGAATCGAGCAACGCACCGGCGGCCGCGCGATAAGGGAAGGCATCGGCCGGCACCAGGTTGCGGCGGATCACGTCCAACGGATCAAGCTTCAACTGCACGGCGATGTGTTGCAGCAGACGCTCCAGGGCGAAATACACCTGTGGGCCACCAAAACCACGGTTCAGGCCGGAAGGGGTTTTGTTGGTCAGCACCACTCGGTTGCGCACTTGCAAATTACGGATCGCGTAGGCCCCCGTCAGGTTGCCGTGCATGCGGTAGAAAGTCGCCGGTTCAGGCGCTCTCAGGTAGGCACCACAATCGTCGATCTGGTCATAACGCAAAGCGGTGATGCGGCCATCTGCTTCTACCGCTGCTTCAATTTCGGTCACCCGATTGGTCGCCGAGGAAGCCCCCTGCAAATGTTCCAGACGGTCCTCGACCCACTTCACCGGTGCGCCGACCTTGCGTGACGCCAGGCCCATCATCACCACGTAAGGGAAAACCCCTTGCTTGATGCCAAAGCTGCCGCCGGAGTCTTTCGGTGTGCGCAAACGCAAGCGGTTGCCGGGCACATTCAGTGCACGGGCCATGACCGTGTGCAACGCATAGGGGCCCTGAAAATTGGCCAGCACGTCATAAATGCCGGTGGCGCGCTCGTACTGAGCGAGCACTACATAGCATTCAATGGGTGTGCAGGAACTGCGCGGAAACTTCACTTTGAGCGAGACTTTGTGCGGCGCCTGCTCGAACGCCTGCTCCGGCTCGCCATAACGAAAGCGTCGTTCGTTGACCACGTTGCTGCCGACGGCTTCGTGCAGGATCGGCGCCTGTTCGGCGGTGGCCCGTTCGGGATCGATGATCGGGGGCAGCGGCTCGTATTCAACGCGCACACCTTCGATGGCGTCCTCGGCCAGATAGCGGCTCTCGGCGATCACCACGGCCACCGGCTCTCCGACATAGCGCACCTTGTCCACGGCGACGCACCAGTGCTCCATCGGCTGACGCACACCCACCGGGAACGGCAGCGCCCAGCGTTTGACGTCTTCGCCGACCAGCACGCCGTGCACGCCTTTCATCAGCAGCGCTTTGGAAAAGTCCACCGAGGTGATCCGCGCATGAGCGTGGGGTGAACGGATAATTGCGGCATGCAGCGTACCCGGCGGGATCGCAGCGTCATCGGCATAGCAGCCGAGACCGCGCAACAATGCGGCGTCCTCGACACGGGTCTGACGGGCGCCGATGTGGCCGGTCTGGCTTTCGGTAGCAGGTTGGAAACTAGTCATTTTTTCGCGGCTCTTGTTGTTTTGCAGCGCGATAGCGTTAGAGCCGAGTGTGTGAGAAAGGCGCAGGGAGCGCCCTGCCTGGGGAGAGGGAGTTCTGCGTTGGAGTCTGACAATTTGCCTTAGCGTCTGATTTTCAGGTTTGGGACCGGACAGAATTGCCGGTCAGGGATGGGACGCGAGAAGGCTCAGGAACGCTTCGACTTCTGCATAGGGCATCGGTTTGGCAAAGAAATACCCCTGAAAAATATCGCAGCGACTGCCCTTCAGGAAATCCACCTGAAACGCCGTTTCCACGCCTTCGGCGACCACCGTCAGGCTGAGGTGATGGGCCATGGAAATAATGCCTTGGGTGATCGCTGCATCGTGATGGTCGGTAGCGATTTCCTGGATGAACGAGCGGTCAATCTTGATCTTGTCGATGGGCAAACGCTTGAGGTAGCTGAGGCTGGAAAAACCGGTGCCGAAATCATCGAGCGCAATGCACACCCCCAACGCCTTGAGCCGGTGCAATGTGTCGATCGCCTGTTCAGCGTTATGCAACAGAAGCGACTCGGTGATCTCCAACTCCAGTTGCTCACCACAGAGTCCGTGTTTCTCCAGGGTGGCTTGTACATACTGGACGAAATGGCCACGCTGAAAATGCATCGGCGAAATATTCACCGCCATCGAGATGCCGGTGATGCCCTGCTCGCCTAGCTGGCGCAAGTGCGCACAGGCCGTATCGAGTACCCAAAGGCTCAGCGGGATGATCTGACCACTGTCCTCTGCCACCGGCACAAACACTGCGGGTGAGATAAATCCTTTTTCAGGATGCTCCCAGCGCAGCAACGCTTCGATCCCGACCACCCGCCCCGTGCGCGCCTCTATCTGCGGTTGATAATGCAGCTTGAACGATTGAGTTTCGATAGCCTTTTGCAGGTCATTGCGCAGGCTCGCGTGCTCGCAAACGCGCTGATTGAGATCGCTGGTGTACCACTGAAAGTTGTTGCGCCCTTGCTGCTTGGCTTTGTACATGGCCATGTCAGCCTGCTGGATCAGCTGCATCGGCTGCTCGATGTGACCATCGCTCAGGGTGATGCCAATACTTGCACTCACGTGCAGGTCAATGCCCTGGATGCAGTAGGGTCTGGCAATGCTGGCCATCAAGCGCTCGACCACCGGTACAACGTCCTCATCACGAAGCAGGTCCGGCAGCAGCACGATAAATTCGTCACCGCCCATGCGCACGATGGTGTCACCGGGACGAACCTGCCGGGTCATACGCTGCGCCACCTCAATCAGCACCTGATCGCCGAAGTAATGCCCGATCGAATCGTTGATGGATTTGAATCCATCCAGATCAATGCACATCACCGCCAGACGACGCTTGCGCCGACGACTGATGTGACAATCCAGCATAAGCCGGTCTTCAAGCGAAACACGGTTAAGCAAACCGGTCAGGCGGTCATGGCTGGCGTTGAAACTCAATTGGCGCTCGAAATGCTTTTGCTCGCTGATGTCTCGGGCTATGCCAAATACCCCGACGATCTCTCCGTTGACCATGATCGGCAGGTTGGAAATGTCCATGGTCAGCAATTTATCACTCTCGTCGAGAAGCCGTGCCTCGAAGCGTTGAGGCTCTCCAGCGCGGGCTGCGGAAAAATGCTGACTGACCCGTTCCAGGTCTTCTTCGAGCAACAGGCGGGAAAAGTGATGACCGAGGAAATCGGTTGCGGTGTGCGGTTTCAGCTTCAGGCCTGCCGGATTCACACTCTGGATGTTGCCGGCCAGATCGAGGGCGAACACCGGGTTGGGGTTGTAGGTGAACAATGATCGAAAACGTTGTTCGCTTTCCTCCAGACGTTGGCCGTCACGTTCGCGGCGGATCGCAATGACTGCCAGTTGGGCTGCAAAGGCCAATCGTTGAATCTGCGCCTCGTCCGGCGCATGGGCGCGGTTCTGGTACAGGGCAAATGTACCCAACACGTTTCCTTGATGGGAGAGCAACGGCACCGACCAGCAGGAACGCAGGTTATGCCCCAGCGCCAGGCTGCGGAAACGCTCCCAGTTTGGGTCCTGGGCGATGTCTTCGGTGACCACAAGCTCGCGCCGGAATGCTGCGGTGCCGCAGGTTCCTTCCTGTGGACCAATGGCCATTCCATGAATCGCCTCGCTGTACTCGGCCGGCAGCCCGGGCGCCGCGCCGCTTAGCAAGTGTTTGCCCTCGGCATCAGTGAGCAGGATAGAGCAGAAAGTTTCGGGGGTCTGTGCGTCGTGCATCTGACAGATGGCGCAGAGTATGTCGCCCAGATGATGGTCGGTCGCGATCATGCCGAGAATGTCACGTTGCGACTCGGGGAAGGTCTTGCTGTGAAAGCTCGGACGAGTATTCATGGTGGTTCCTGAAGACTCTCGAGGTCGTCCGGTCTTCAGAGAGCCTGAAACAGTGGGCGGCCGATCACTGTCCACTAGTGCGTCGGACGCGCACTCTATAGAGCACCGACCCGCTAAAAAAAGGCTCAGATCCAACATAAAAAACAGTATCAGATTGCCGCCGTTTGGCTGGAATGGTCGGGGTGCTCCGTTCTGCTGGGCCGGACAGTTCGGAAGCTGCAGCCCGGTTTCCATGAACTTGGACCGATGAACATTTCCACGCCAATAGCCTTCGGACCTGCCGCAAAACATAGTAACGGCCTGCCTATGAACATATGACATGGCCCACTTGTAAAATCGTGTATTAGAGGGTTCCCCGCTTTATGTGAGCTGCACCTGGAAACCTGAGATTTCGAATAAAACCTGGATCTGAAAATCAAGGCGTTACCTGGTGCGGCGAATCCGTGTGCGCGGCGCACTGGCAACGACCTCTCACAAATTTTTCACATCGTCTTACGTACAGTCGATCTAGCTCCTTTTGTGATTCCCAGCCCGCGCTCCCCATCGCGGGTTTTTTTTCGTCCGCAAAAACTGCGGACCGCTTGGAATTCTGAACTGTCTCATCTCAGTTGACAGTCAAACGCATTTCACCTGCTTTTTCCGCACCCTCCAGATCCTTAATCTGAGCCCATGTTGAACGACAACATTCACTCACTTCAAAAGGACTTCATCATGAGCAACGCTACCTACAACCGCTTGAACAAAGACGACGCAGTAGTGCTGCTGGTCGACCACCAGACCGGCCTGATTTCTCTGGTTCAGGATTTTTCACCCAACGAGTTCAAGAACAACGTACTGGCCCTGGCAGACGTCGCCAGGTTTTTCGAACTGCCGACCATTCTCACCACCAGTTTTGAACAAGGCCCGAATGGCCCATTGGTGCCAGAGCTGAAAGAGATGTTTCCTGAGGCGCCTTATATCGCCCGTCCAGGTCAAATCAACGCGTGGGATAACGAAGATTTCGTCAAGGCAATCAAGGCCACCGGTCGCAAGCAATTGATCATCGCCGGCGTGGTCACGGACGTCTGCGTAGCGTTTCCGACCCTGTCGGCACTGGCAGAAGGCTTTGAGGTGTTCGTGGTGACCGACTCTTCCGGCACGTTCAACACTACTGTGCAACAGGCATCCTGGAACCGCATGACACAGGCCGGTGCGCAAATGATGAACTGGTTCTCGGTGGCCTGTGAGCTACAGCGCGATTGGCGCAACGACATCGAAGGCCTGGGTAATCTCTTGTCCCAGCGCATTCCAAACTATCGCAACTTGATGAACAGCTACTCGGCGTTGACTGCACGCCAATCGTAAGTCTGGTTTGAAACCCAAGGCCCGCTTTTGCGGGCTTTGGGCATAGGTTTCATGGTGAACTCTCGCCCATTGCGCTTGATGAAACTCCCCTCCCCCCATGCGGCTTGATTCGATTATTCACAATTCGTACTGAACGCAATTTTACAGCCGCCACCGCACCATATCCGCACCAACCTCATGCTCCTGCCGCCTGCAGCTAACGTCCGATATGTCGGATTCACCCATTCACAGAGTAAAGACCTAAAGATCTCTCTGTATGGTTCAACGCTCGCGCATACCTGGAATCAGTATGACGCCGGTGCCAAAACCAAGCTTCCACTGGGGGAGGATTTGGATTTGTGACTATTGCGGCGGTACTCCCTCGATCAAGTAGACATCGGTATTGGCTGAACGCTGGCGGACTTTCCTCAGTTCGGTGTACTCCGCAGAGTTGTACCAAGCCTGGGCTTTTTCGACGCTCGCAAACTCGATGACAACACGGCGTCGCTTTGGCGCTTCACCTTCAAGCGAGATGGTCTTCCCACCACGCACGATGAAATGCCCTCCATAGGGTTTGAAGGTTGATTCAACCTGTGCACTGTAGGGCTTCATCCCCTCGGGATCGGTAACCTCAAACTCCGCGACATAGTAGGCCGGTGGTGCTGCCGCATGGTCGTCCGATGCCATTACGCGACAACTGCCCGCCGCAAAACACGCCAGTCCCGCCATTGCAATTGCCATCACCTTTAAATTTTTCATCGCTTTGCTCCATTGAAAAACCAGCTTGCCCAGCGCGCAAATCTCTTTCGAACTAGCCGGTTACGAGCCAGGCCGGGGGCTAAGTTCGATTGGCGTGGTTTCAATCAAGCGCTTCGACAGAATCATCGACTTGGTTGTGGCAGCGTACTTTTTGAAGTGCGGCGATTCGATATGGCTTTGGTATGCCGAGTCGCTGGCGTAGATTTCGAAGAAATGGAACCAATTTGGGCGGTCGACTTCGGCGACGGCGTAGATTGATATGACGCCCGGCTCAACTCGAGTCGATTCCGAGATCTCTTCTTTGACTGCAGCTTGATAGGCCGCAACCTGTGCAGGATCGATTTCGAGTTGCGCGATGCGTACCACCAAGCCATTTTCTTCGGCGGCCAGCGCTTGTCCCGCAAGTAATCCAACCAATGCGACCACTCCTAATAAACGTTTACCCATCAGGTTTCCCCCTCATTCACTGCGGCAGCGCATACGCCACCACGTAATCACCCTTCTGCGTCATGGCTGAATTACCGCCAGCGCTGACGATTAAGTATTGTTGGCCCACCGCGAGTTGGCATGCCGATTGGCATAGGTAGGTGGGTGGCGATTCCGAGATGGATTGGCCTGTGAAATAACCGGAGGCGCTACTGCTTAACCAGAGAGCCGCGTCGGCGATCTCCTCTGGTGAGGACGCCCACGCTAATTAAGGAGTAAGAAGATGAATATGGGGCAAATGTGGGATGTTCTGATGAGTGTTACTCAGCAATCCAGGTAGCGACTGCGCGAGAGGGCTCGAGTCAGTAGAAGCAGGCGCACAGCCGGACTAATGAGAGATATTCATTGCTTCATGTCGGTTTTGCCATGTAGTCCGCAGGAGGGTCTTGCAATAGTTTGTCAGCTCTATCGCATATCCAGCAGGAGCTTGCCTCATGAGAACACTCGTCACCGCCTCGATGCTGACTGCCGCGATCCTGTCCGACGCATCTGCGCATGCAGCGGATCTTCCGAAGGATCAAGCCATGAGTATTGTCAGGAATGGCGACCAAGCCTCACTGATGGGGGCTCCAGGCAATTTCGTCGGCAACGTAAGGATCGACCCTCTTTTCGCTGCGCGTGAACCCTCTACTGTTTCTGCGGGTGCGGTGACATTCCAGCCGGGGGCTCGATCGGCTTGGCACACACATCCCAAAGGCCAAACGTTGGTAGTCACCACAGGCGTTGGCTGGATTCAGCAGGTGGGCGGTGAGAAAACTGTAATAAAGCCAGGCGATGTAATCTGGACACCGCCCGGCGTTAAACACTGGCACGGGGCGACCGCGACCACGGGAATGACCCATATCGCGATTCAAGAGGCTGTGGATGGAAAGAATGTCGTATGGATGGAGCCAGTCAGCGAAGCGCAATACGAGGCATCGCGATGAGGCCTTTTCAAGCAGGCGTCGCCTGCCTTGGCCTGCTCCTGGCCGATTGTGACTCAACGGATCGCGCCGGCCACCGCTAGCTGATGATCGCTGGCTCATCAAGGGGCTGCAGCTCGCGGATCAGGTCGATAAGCAGACGCAGCCCCATCGGTAACTGCCGGTGACTCGAGTAGTACATGTGAAATCCAGGTGCGATGCTGGCCCAATCATCAAGAACAGTTGTGACGTACCCGCTCGCGATAAGAGGCGCCATGGCCGGCTCTGGCGCATACATCAATCCGGCCCCCTGACGTGCTAAAGACAGGCCGACACGGGTTTCGTCAATTGTAATCAACCCAGGAACCGCAATTGAAATTGCTTCCTCGCCCTTCTCGAACTCCCAGTCGTACATACAGCCGTTGCCCAAGCGAATGCGCAAACAGCGGTGCTTGAGCAAATCCTGCGGATGCTCTGGAACACCAAAGCGCTTCAGGTATTGCGCAGCGCCAGCCACGACCCAGCGAATGTCCGGAGACAAACGTTGAGCGATCATGTCCTCCGGAACAGTGCCGCCGTAGCGTATACCTGCGTCATGGCCTCCGCCGATAACATCGACGATCAGGTTGGTAACAGTCAGGTCAATCTGGATTTCCGGGTAGCGGTCGTTGAAGACGGGCAATACGGGGCCGAGCAACAGATCTGCGGCATCGCTGAGCAAGTTCAAGCGAATACGACCAGTTGGCTCATCTCGGAAACGATTGAGAACCTCCATGGCCTGCCCCATCTCAAGCATGGGCTCGCTTATCAGGTTGTGCAGCTCTTCGCCCGCCGCAGTGAGGGTGACGCTGCGAGTGGTGCGATTGAGTAGACGAACGCCGATTCTGGTTTCCAGACCCTTGATAGCATGGCTCAAGGCGGAGGCACTGATCCCAACCTCTATGCCAGCTCGATTAAAGCTCTGATGGCGAGCAATTGCGAGAAAGTAGACAAAGTCTGCGAGGTTGGCGCGGCTTATATTCATGAGGCCTCACAACTTGGATTTGGGATGGAAGCCAGACCAGCGACCACGTCAGAGGATTCTACCGTCCACATAGATGTATATTTGATGAGTGTTTCTCATCAAATAGTCTCACTTTACTCATCAGTTGGGCGATCGCTGGTCAATGCATGGGACAACGAAGACTCTGATCAAGGCCACCGCATTGTCAGCCATGGCTGCCAGCAAAAATAACGGCAAGATGTGAATTTTTTCGTGCCTTCCTGTATCTGATCAGAAAGAAGCAGTGCTATCAAAAAGATGGCATCGGTAAAGGCAAGCTCGTCTGGCCTGCGCCACACCGCAGCGCAGTGGTGTGCATCAGGAAAAATCAGTTACAGGGTGGCTCGCATGAAATCACCTGAGAAAGCCGTTAATCCGATCGGATTGGAAGACATCACCATTGTCGACGACGCGAAAATGCGCAAGGCGATCACTGCCGCTGCACTCGGCAACGCGATGGAGTGGTTCGATTTCGGCGTCTATGGTTTTGTTGCCTATGTTCTCGGCAAGGTATTTTTCCCCGGTGCTGATCCCGGTGTGCAGATGATTGCCGCGTTGGCCACCTTCTCGGTTCCGTTCCTGATCAGGCCTCTGGGCGGTTTGTTTTTCGGTACGTTGGGCGACAAGTACGGTCGGCAGAAAGTCCTGGCGGCCACTATTGTGATCATGTCGCTCAGCACCTTCGCCATCGGGCTGATTCCTTCGTATGCCTCGATCGGCATCTGGGCGCCGATCCTCCTGTTGCTCGCTAAAATGGCCCAAGGTTTTTCAGTGGGAGGTGAATACACGGGTGCCTCGATCTTCGTCGCCGAATATGCTCCGGATCGCAAGCGCGGTTTCCTAGGCAGCTGGCTGGATTTCGGCTCTATCGCCGGCTTCGTCTTCGGCGCAGGTCTGGTCGTGCTGATTTCCACCATTCTCGGTGAAGAGCAGTTTGAGGCATGGGGCTGGCGCCTGCCCTTCTTCCTCGCCCTGCCCCTGGGCATGATCGGGCTCTACCTGCGTCACGCGCTGGAGGAGACACCGGCGTTCCAGCAGCATGTCGAGCAACTGGAACAGGGGGATCGCGAAGGCCTTGCCACTGGCCCGAAAGTGTCTTTCAAGGAGGTGGCCACCCAGCACTGGCGCAGCCTGATGACCTGTATTGGCGTAGTGGTGGCCACTAACGTCACCTACTACATGCTGCTCACCTACATGCCGAGCTACCTGACACACAACTTGCACTACAGCGAAAATCACGGCGTGTTGATCATCATCGCGATCATGGTCGGCATGTTATTCGTCCAGCCGGTAATTGGGCTCATCAGCGACAAGATTGGCCGCCGCCCCTTCATTATCTTCGGTAGCGTCGGCCTGTTCTTCCTCGCCATCCCGGCCTTCATGCTCATCAACAGCGGCAAGATCGGCCTGATCTTTTCCGGTTTGCTGGTGCTGGCTGTGCTGCTCAACTTTTTCATCGGCGTAATGGCTTCCACCCTTCCGGCGATGTTTCCCACTCACATCCGCTACAGCGCCTTGGCCAGTGCCTTCAACGTCTCGGTGTTGATCGCGGGTCTTACCCCTGCCGCCGTAGCCTGGCTGGTGGAAAGCACGGAAAATCTGTATATGCCGGCCTACTACCTGATGGTGATTGCCGTGGTGGGGCTGATAACCGGCGTAACGATGAAAGAAACAGCCAACAAACCATTGCGTGGTGCAGCTCCGGCGGCTTCCGACATTGAGGAAGCGCATGAACTGCTTCAGGAACATCATGACAACATCGAGCAGAAGATCGAGGACATCGACAAAGAAATTGCCGAGCTGGAAGCTAAACGCGAGCATCTCGTGCAACAGCATCCGCGAATCGAATAACACGGCGACTGGACGTGAGATCCACTGCCGGCACCCCGGGGGGTGTCGGTGTTCCAAAATTATGAACCTGTCCCGGACGAAACGTAGCGTGCCCTAGCCTAACGCGGTATCGAGAAACATCATCACGCCAAAACCCAACATCAGTCCCAAAGTGGCGGGCGTTTCATGACCGTTGCGATGCGTCTCTGGTATGACTTCATGGGAGACCACGAAGATCATTGCCCCCGCAGCAAGGCCAAGTGCGATGGGGTAGCCCAGGGCAAAGCCACTGGAAATGCCAAGGCCTACGAGGGCGCCAAAGGGCTCCATCAAGCCAGACCCCACTGCAATCAGTGCCGCGCGCAGCGCCGAGATGCCGGTCACCCGTAAAGCCATGGCGACGGCCAAACCCTCGGGTATGTCCTGGATGGCGATCGCGGTCGTCAGCGGTATACCGACCTGCATGTCGCCGGTGGCAAAGCTGACACCAATCGCCATGCCTTCCGGCAGGTTATGCAGGGTGATCGCCAGGACGAAAAGCCAGACTCGATCGATACGCTTGGCTTCAGGCCCGCGCCGGCCGGTTTTCTCATGTTCGTGAGGAACAAATCGATCAAGGCCGATCATCAATGCAACACCGAGCGCCAATCCCAGCACCACGATACTGGCCGCCAGCAAACTGTTACCGGTGAGTTCCTTGGCCGCTTCGATGCCCGGCAAGATGAGCGAGAAAGAACTGGCAGCCAGCATCATCCCTGCAGCGAAGCCAAGCATGATGTCCTGAGTGCGCGCCGCAATATCGCGCAGTGCAAGCGCGACGACAGCCCCCACGGCTGTCGCAGCAAAGCCCGACAGCCCACCAAGAAAAGCGAAACGCAGATTGTCCTTGTTGGCCCCGGCGAAAGCTCCGTAACCGCTGACCATCAGCACTATCATCACGGACAGTAGAGCCAGCCAAAACACCATGCCGCCCCATCCCGAACGGGTCAGCTGTACAAACAAGGCGCGTAAGGGGGCTACAAATGAAGAAGGCGGTTCCGACATGCAGGGCCCCTTACTTTCGTGTTGCGCGTTCAAGGGCGCATCCGAAGGTTCGAATTTTATGAGCGGTGACAAGCCCCGCTGGATACAGGGCTGGATCACGTTTTTTACCGGGGATCTTGCTGTCTGTCCATTACCGCATTGTCCGTTTCTTCACGCACCCGGTCGGGATCCAGTCCGGTGCTGTCATCATCAAGCGGACGCTCACCTTCGTTATCAGGTAACTCGTCTATGCCCTCCTCCTTCATCGGGTCGACTTCAGTGCGACCAGGACTCAGTGGATCGGGTGAAGTTGGCATCGGGTCGTCTTGTCCCGCACCGCCCTGCAACTTTGGATCATTATTCATACGCACCTCTCAGCACCCTCACCATTGAGGATGTATAGCTTGGAGATGCTTCGAATTTCGAGCGTTCGATTTATCCGCGTACCGATCGTCGACGTCCTCCGGGGCAGCCATTGAGTCAACTCGATGGAACATTGCGCGAAGCGTCGTCCTCTATCGCAACACCAAGACACTCTGAGGACGCCGCCATGATCGATCCAAAAACCGGTATGAAGCCAGGCGAGCGGTATGTCGTCGAAAGCCTGGAGCGTACCCAACACTTTCCAGGATTCTTCCTCGATGGAAAGTATTACCTGGGGCCCGAGTTGATGACGACGGTCGGATGGCTGGAAGGACAGACGTTTTTTTACGATCAACTCGACCCTACCGGAGAACCGGTGTTTGCGAATCGGGTCGCTGGCACTATTGAAAACCTGACGCTCATCCTGGCAGATGGTGCACGTCTGAACCTGAACGAGGTGAGGTACAACGCTCGAGAAGAACCCACCCCACCCGAAGTCGATAAAAGTCCCGATGTGCTCGTTCACCCTGTGTCCTCGGCGCTCAATGAAAAACTGGTGGTGATCACCGGAGCTTCAAGTGGGATAGGTCGTGCAGCAGCCCATGCATTTGCTGACAAGGGCGCACGCTTGGTGTTGAGTGCGCGTGACGAGGCCGCACTTGATGACGTTGTCGAAGAATGCACAGCACGTGGCGCTTCAGCCCTGGCCGTGCGCACCGATGTCACGAACAGTGAGCAGATGCGCGCTTTAGCAGACCAGGCCGCTGCCTTCGGCGACGGACGCATCGACATCTGGATCAACAATGCCGGTGTCGGGGCGGTAGGCAGTTTTGAGGAAACGCCGCTGGAAGCGCATGAGCAAGTACTGCAGACGGACCTGTTGGGTTACCTGCGCGGCGCCTATGTGGCATGGCCGTTTTTCAAAGCGCAGAAACGTGGAATCCTGATCAATACGTTGTCACTGGGCAGCTGGGTTGCACAGCCATATGCCGCTGCCTATTCCGCCAGCAAATATGGCTTGCGTGGTCTGAGCGAAGCGTTGCGCGGTGAACTGTATGACTATCCAGATATTCATGTCTGTGACATTTATCCGGCTGTCATGGACACCCCAGGATTTCGTGACGGTGGCAATTTCACTGGCCATGCGCTGAAACCCCCGCCGCCCGTTTATGACCCACATCTCGTCGCCGAAGCCATGGTGGCTTGCGCATTACGTCCGAGGCCGAGTACTACCGTCGGCGCAGCTGCAACGATGGCACGGATAGCGCATTTTTTGCTGCCGGGCTTTGCGTATCTGTCGGGCTGGTTGACTCGCTTAGGCTTGCAACACAGGCCGCAGACTCAGGCCACGTCGGGCAATCTGTTTACCCCATCGAATGCTCAACGCCAGGTTGAAGGTGGATGGCGAGTAACGACGCAACGGCCCTCGCTCGCTGTCGTAGTGGGCGCGACGCTTTTGCTGGGTGGCTTGATGTTCGCTTTGAAGCGCCATGGTCGGCAGTCAGATCGCCCGCGAGGTAAAGGTCGCGAAGTCAGCTGAGGCGCGCAGGCCGTCGTTCAGGCGCGCCATTGAGCAACGAACTACGCTTCATTCAGAATTTATGGTTTAACTAGATAGTTACCTAACTATATAATGCCCCCCTCATTTCAACGGGACATTCAACGTGAAGCAGAGTCAACGCCTCTCGGGCGTATCAAAATTCATTCTGGTCGGGCTGGGCGTGATCATCACCCTCCTCGGCCTGGCGCTGGCTGCGGGCGGCGTGAAGTTGGTCAGCCTGGGAGGCTCCTGGTACTTCCTGGTGGGTGGGCTGGTGATGGCCGTTTCCGGTCTGCTGATCGCTCGCTTCAAGACGGCCGGTGCCTGGTTATTCGCCGTGTTTCTGCTGGGCACGGCGATCTGGGCGGTGAGTGATGCCGGGCTGGTGTTCTGGCCGGTCTTCTCGCGCCTGTTCATGTTCAGCGCCGTTGGCCTGGCGGTGACGCTGGTCTACCCGCTGCTCAAGCGTGCCAATGGTGGCGTGCCAGGCCGCGGTGCCTATGGCATCGCTGCGGTGTTGGCGATTGCGCTGGCGGTGGCGGCTGGCAACATGTTCGTTGCGCACCCGACTGTCGCCGCCACGGGCACTGGCCCGGGCCTGACGCCCGTCGAGCCCGCCAACGCGCAAAAGGACTGGGCGCACTACGGTAATACCGAGGGCGGTAGCCGCTTTGCTGCGCTGGATCAGATCAACCGCGACAACGTCGACAAGTTGAAGGTCGCGTGGACGTACCACACCGGTGACGTCGCCGAGAGCGATGGCAATGGCGCCGAAGACCAGCTCACCCCGCTGCAGGTCGGCAACAAGGTGTTCATCTGCACCCCGCACAACAACCTGATCGCACTGGATGCCGACAGCGGCAAGGAACTGTGGAAGAACTCGATCAACGCGCAGTCGAAAGTCTGGCAGCGTTGCCGTGGCATGGCGTATTTCGACGCCTCCACCGTCATCGCTCAGCCGAGCAATTCGACGATCATCGAAGCCAAAACCGCGCCGGCTGCCAATTGCCAGCGTCGTCTGCTGACCAACACCATCGATGCCCGCCTGATCGCGGTCGATGCTGACACCGGCGAGTTCTGCCAGGGGTTCGGCAACAACGGTCAGGTGGATCTGAAGGCTGGACTGGGTAATGTCCCGGACAGTTACTATCAGTTGTCCTCGGCTCCGTTGATGGCCGGCACGACTGTCGTGGTGGGTGGTCGCGTGGCTGACAACGTGCAAACCGACATGCCGGGTGGCGTGATCCGTGGTTTTGACGTGATCACCGGCGCCATGCGTTGGGCGTTCGACCCGGGCAATCCGCAGGATCGCAATGCGCCGGCAGAAGGCAGCACTTATGTACGCAGCACGCCGAACAGCTGGGCGCCGATGTCCTATGACCCGGCGACCAACACGGTGTTCCTGCCGATGGGCAGTTCTTCCACCGACATCTATGGTGTCGAACGCAGCAAGCTCGATCACACCTACGGCGCCTCGATCCTGGCGCTGGATGCCACCAGCGGTGAAGAACGCTGGGTCTTCCAGACCGTTCACAACGACCTCTGGGACTTCGACCTGCCGATGCAGCCGAGCCTGATCGACTTCACCAAGGACGGCAAAACCGTACCGGCGCTGGTCATCGGCACCAAGGCCGGGCAGATCTATGTGCTCGATCGTGCCACCGGCAAACCGCTGACCGACGTTGAAGAAGTGCCGGTCAAGGCGGCCAACATCCCCAACGAACCGTACTCGCCAACCCAGCCGAAATCGGTGGGCATGCCGCAGATCGGTGCCCAGCACCTGACCGAATCCGACATGTGGGGCGCGACCCCGTACGACCAGCTGTTGTGCCGTATCGATTTCAAATCGATGCGTTATGACGGTCTGTACACTGCGCCGGGCATGGATAAATCGCTGAGCTTCCCAGGCTCGCTGGGCGGCATGAACTGGGGCAGTATCTCCACTGACCCGGTGCACGGTTTCATCTTCGTCAACGACATGCGCCTGGGTCTGTGGATTCAGATGATCCCGTCGCAGAACAAAGGCCAGGCCACTTCCGGTGGCGAAGCGTTGAACACCGGCATGGGCGCTGTGCCGCTCAAGGGCACGCCATATGCGGTGAACAAGAACCGCTTCCTGTCGGTGGCCGGTATTCCTTGTCAGGCACCGCCGTTCGGCACGCTGACCGCCATCGACATGAAGACGCAGAAAGTCGCCTGGCAGGTTCCGGTCGGCACCGTTGAAGACACCGGTCCCCTGGGTATCCGCATGCACCTGCCGATCAAGGTGGGTCTGCCGACCCTCGGCGGCACCCTGTCGACGCAAGGTGGCTTGATCTTCATCGCCGGTACCCAGGACTTCTACCTGCGCGCCTTCAACAGCGGCAACGGTGAAGAGGTGTGGAAAGCCCGCCTGCCAGTCGGCAGCCAGGGCGGCCCGATGACCTACGTCTCACCGAAGTCCGGCAAGCAGTACATCGTCATCACCGCCGGTGGTGCGCGCCAGTCGACCGATCGCGGCGACTACGTGATGGCTTACGCCTTGCCGTAAGCCGCCGTGCCCGCCTCACTGGCGGGCAACTCCTCTGTGCGCGGCACCTGCGGGTGCCGCGCCGCTTTGCGCAATCATTCAAGATTCCACCTGGAAGACTCACATGTTTTTGGCTGTTCGCTTTTCTCATGCAGGCTGGCTCAACGGCTTGCTGTTGGGCCTGACCTGCAGCGCCACCCTGCCCGCCTTCGCCGATACCGATTCGAACCTCTTGACCCGCAATACCCTGACCGGTGATTGGGGTGGTCTGCGCCACCAGATGGATCAGGACGGCATCAAATTCACCGGCGATTACAGCGGCGAAACCGCCTACAACGCCGATGGCGGCCTGCACCGTTCGGCCCGTTACTCGCAGAACATCAAGCTCGGCGCGCAGTTCGACCTGAGCAAACTGTATGGCGCGGATAACGCCGGCAAGATCCAGCTGACCATCAACGACCGACGCGGCAATAGCGCCTCCGAGGATCTGGTCGGCAACCGTCTGCCCATCCAGGAAAACTACGGCGGTCTCTACACTCGCCTGACTGAACTGAGTTACGAGCGCAGCCTGTTTACTCCGTCGCTCAACGTGAAGCTGGGCTATATGGCCATGGGCAACGACCTCGGTGGCCTGGACAGCGGCATTCTCTGCAACTTCATGAACGCCGGTTTCTGCGGCCATCCGCTGAACATGTCCGGCGGCAGTGGCTGGACCAACTACCCCAACGCCCACCTGGGCGTGCGCGTGAAGTACGACCTGTCGTCGTCCTGGCAGCTGCGCGTGGCGGCCTTCAATGTCGATCCCGAGAGCAACGGCAATTCCAGCCGTGCCTGGCACCTGGGCCCGAAACATACCACCGGGACCGTGGTGCCGATCGAACTGGTGTACAAGCACGCGGGCGAGTTGCCCGGCGAGTACAAGGTTGGCTACTACTACGACAGTTCCGATGTGCAACGCATCGGCAGCGATAAGGAAGTGTCCGGCCGCGGCGGTCATTACCTGCTGATCGATCAGGCCGTGTGGCGTTCGCAAACGTCCGAGGGTCGCAGCCTGCACGCCTTCGGCCAATACTCGGCGGCCAGCGAAGCGGCTTCACCGTTCAGCAAGTGGTACGGCACCGGCGTGGTGCTGTACAAACCGTTCGAAGGTCGCCCGCGTGACACCGTCGCCCTGGGTTATGGCCGGGCCGTACCTAACCCGCGCAGCCGCGATGTGCAGCAGGACGCCGCGCAGGCCAACGGCACAATGTTGCCGAATCTGGACAGTGCCGAACAATTGGTCGAACTAGGCTACGGCTACCAGGCCACTCCCTGGCTGACGCTGCGCCCGAATATGCAATACATCATCGAACCGGGCGCATTTTCCGGGCAGGACATCGACAATGCACTGGTGTTCGGTTTGCAGGTGAAAGCTACGCTCTGAACGGTCGATTTCCATCGCCAGTGGTGGTCACACCATTGGCGGTGAAGTCCCGACCGCCAAGGACTTTATAAATCTCGGAAACCACCTGCATCGTGGCGTCTTCGATCGTTCCTTCATTTCGGCATAAAACCCAGCCGTGATCTGCAACCGCCCGCTCGAACGACTGGGTACAAGCGACCTGTTCTTCCAGCTTATGGATCACCGTACTGCTCAGCCCACGCCCTCGTGCCGCTGCCCTTGCCCATGAAATATCCGGGTCGGTGACAACGCCGACATGCAGGTCTGGCACTTGCACGTGTCGATCAATGTTCAACTGCAGAATCTCTGCAAACGGGACTATCCGGCGAAACGCGGCATCAGACGGGTACCAGCGATCGATCAGGATGATGCTGCCAGGTGGCTGTTTAGCCAGCACGTGCCGGGAAATCCAGCTACGGCTATCAGCCAGGCGCTCACAAACTTTCAACTCCAGCTCCCGGGTGGGATTTCTGACGAGCTTGTTGACGAGGGCCATTGTTTCACCCCTATGGGGATCGCTTTTTTTCTCGCATAGCCGGATCACCTTTCTGTTGTCTGCCCTCAGTGCTTTCGTAACGGCTTCCAACAGTGTGGTTTTACCGGTTCCCTTGGGCCCATCCAGAGAAACAAACAGCGGACGATTCATTCATCACTTAACGATTGATAGATTGATGAACACTCTAACCTGATTAAATCAAACGAGGCTGCGATCTTCTAAAAGCCAGAGCAAAAGATCGCAGCCTGCCGCATCTCCTACGCAATCCCCCGCGACTGGTTCTGCCAAAACGGTTTGCGAAGCTCGGTTTTCAACACTTTGCCGACGCTGGATAGCGGCAGTGATTCGCGGAACTCGATGCTGCGGGGGACTTTGTAGCCCGCGATGTACTGACGGCAATGAGCGATGATGTCTTCGCCACTGACGCTGCAATCGGGTTTGAGAATGATCACGGCATGCACGGTCTCGCCCCACTTCTGGCAAGGGATACCGATGACCGCGCTTTGCACCACCGCCGGATGGCGGGCAATGGCCGTCTCGACTTCGGCGCTATAGATGTTTTCGCCGCCGCTGACCACCATGTCCTTGAGCCGGTCACAGACGAAAACAAACCCCTCGTCGTCCATGTAGCCACCGTCACCGGTATGCATCCAGCCACCGCGCAAGACTTCGGCGGTGGCCTCGGGCTTGTTCCAGTAGCCGAGCATCACATTCGGGCCGCGGACGACGATCTCGCCCACTGTGCCACGGGGGACCTCATTGTCCTGGGCATCGACGATACGGATTTCGACGCAGGCCGCTGGCAGGCCTGCCGAGTACATCCTGCCGTTAGCCTGACACTCGGGTGTGTGATGCTGCACACCCAGGGTGGTCGCGGTGGGTGCCAGTTCGGTCATGCCGTAGTTTTGCGAGAAACCGGCGTTGAAAAAAACGTTACGCGCGCGGTCTAGCAACGCCGGGGTAATGGATGACGCCCCATAACAGACACGTTTGAGCGATCCGACTTGCAGTGCATGGTCCTGACTCTGGTACCAGTCCAGAAGCATCTGGACCATCGTGGGAGCCAGCAAAATCTCGGTAACTTTTTCCTGGTCGATGGCCTCAAGCGCCGCCTTGGGCGTGAAGGACGGCAAGACCACATGGGTGCCGCCGCTGACGAACAAGGCCGCCATCGCGGAGAAGTCGGCCAGGTGAAACATCGGCATCGAGTGCAGGAACACCGCATCGGCCCCGCAACGGCCGTGCATCAGGGCATTCATGACCGTGAAAGCGATGTTGTCATGACTGAGCATCACGCCTTTGGGAAAACCGGTGGTACCGCCGGTGTAGAAGATACCCAGCAGTTGATCGCCACTACGGCGCGCATCCTCAATTGGCTCGCTGGCGGCGATCAGGGTTTCGTAATCGAGCATGCCAGCAGGGGTTTCACCGTCACCGGCGTAGATCACCTGGCGCAGGGTTTTCGCCTCTTGCAGGATCCTGGCGCCGAGCGCCTTGTGATGATCGTCGACAATGAGGATGGTGGTCTCGGAGTCGTCGAGAGAGTAGATGATCTCTGTCGCACTCCAGCGGAAATTCACCGGGTTGAGCACGGCATCGGCCCAGGGTACCGCCAGAAAATACTCGATATAGCGCTGGCTGTTGAACGAAAGCATGGCCACCCGATCATTGCTCTGGACGCCCAGGCGCTTCAGCGCGCTGGCAAGGCGGGCAACCCGGTCACCGTATTGCGCGTAAGTGGTGCTACGGCCATCGGCACGAATGGCCACGGCATTGGGACGACTTTGCAGATGACGATGCAGCCCTTGAGTGATGTACATGGGGATCTCCGGATGGTTTGGGTTGTTGCCTTGATCTGGAACGGCGTGAAGGCGGATTAATGCGCGGTCACCACAGTGGCAGTGAGTAGCTGAGAATCAGGCGGCTCTCATCGATATCACTGCCAAAGTCAGAACGGGCACTCGCGTTTCGCCACAGCAATGAAAGGTTTTTCAGCGGGCCGCTTTGAATCGCATAGGCGATATCGGTGTCGCGCTCCCATTCCCGGCCCTCCTCTGCCCTGCCGCTCACCTCGACGTTCTTGCCCTGGACGTAACGCGTCATGAACGTCAGGCCCGGCAAGCCCAATGCGGCGAAGTCGTAGTCGTAGCGCAATTGGTACGATCGCTCTTTGGCGGAGCCGAAATCGCTGACCTGCAACAGGTTGACCAGATAAGGATTGGTCGCGGTGAGGTAGGCGAATCCCGTGTCACCGTCCATTTGTTGATAGTAGAAACCGAAGCGGTGCGTCCGGTAGCTGTAGGTAAACGCAGCCCCTAGCGCACGATTGTCCACCTCACTGGCACTGCCATCGGCGCTCTCGTGGGACCAGCGCAGATCGGTGCGTAATGCGTGCCCTGGCGCAATGGGCCAGCTATGCACCAGCGTCGCCACCTGTTGCTTGTAGACATCCTCCAGAATGCCGTAATGAAGGCCCGTGCTCAGCGCAGGGGTCCATTTGTAGTTGCCCCCGACAAAATCGAAGCGATCGGAATTGAGCCCCGGGGTGGTACGACTCGCGGACAGGTCCTCGTTATCCGAGGAGTCACGCTGGTTGACCTGGCGCAACTGGCCGAGGTCCAGGGTCAGGCCGTCGAGCTCTGTGGAGTTCAGCCAGGCACCCTCGAACGTCTGGGGCAACAGGCGGGTGTCGTTGAACATCACCAACGGCAAAAGTGGGGTCAACGTACCGACCTTCAGCACGCTGTTCGAAACCTTGAGTTTGGCGGTCAAGCCCAACTCGCCGTATTCATCTTCGGCACGCCGCGTTTCACGGTCGCGTTGCAACAAACCGGTGCCGCCACTGCGCTCGGGGCTGGAGTCGAGTTTGACGCCCAGCAACCCCAAGGCATCGACCCCCAGGCCGACCGCGCCATCGGTGTAGCCGGACTCGGCGCGCAGGATGAAGCCTTGTGCCCACTCCGCAGACAGGTTCTGCGGTGCACCGGCCTGGCGATAATCACGATTGAGATAGAAGTTGCGGGTCAGCAGGCTGGCGTGGCTCTGCTGCACAAATTCTGCCCAGGCTGCTGGTGAAGCCAGCAGCGTGCCGAGCAACGCCCCCAACGTGGAAAACCAGCACAGTTGCTTTACATGCATTTCAACATCTCTTCTTTTTTGCAGTCCGCAGCAGATTGTCCAGGGCCCGTTTCGGTCCCTGGTCAACTGCCAGTCAGAAATTGCAGATGAGCTGTCTCGCTACCCCTGGAACAGGGACATCGAGTGACCGTTAAAAGTGGATGTGGAACAGAAGCGTCAGAGCCGCTATCAGCGCTTGAGCCTCAGCAACCGGATTGGCATGCAGGCGAGAAACAGCCCGCAGCCCAGGATGATCAAGACGCCAACAGACGATAAGCCCACACTCAAACTGCCCGTCTCGGCCATGATCCATCCCAGCAACGCAGCGGAACCGAAACCGGCGGCCCCGGCGCCGACGCTGCTGATGAACGCGATCCCGGTCGCCGCCGTGTCCTTGCCCAGATAGGTAGGAGGAATGGTCCAGAATACCGGCGTCGCCGAGTACACGCCCGCCGCGGCCAGGCACAGCATCAAGAGCGTCACCGGCACACCGATGTCGGGCAAGCCGAGGACAAGGAAGGCAATTGCCGCCACCAGGGATGGGACAATCACATGCCAGCGCCGCTCCAACAGGCGATCGGAGCTGCGGCCAACCAGATACATCGTGATGGCCGCCGTCAGATAGGGCAGCATCATCAACATGCCCAGTTGCTTGAGATCCGTGACCCCGGCGCTCTTGAGGATCGACGGGCCCCAGGTGCCGATGACCGCCGAGCCTACGCACACCGCGCAATAGACCAGCGCCAGTAGATGAATACGCGGGTCACGCAAGGCGCTGAATGCCCCGCTATGCCCTTTGGAGGTCTTGAGCGCCTGATCGTTTTGCAGATCCTGGCGAATCAGTTCGCGTTCGGCCGGTGACAACCATTTGGCTTTCTGCGGCGAATCGTCAAGCACCCAAAACACGGCCAAACCGAGCAATATCGCCGGTATCGCTTCGATCACGAACAACGCCTGCCACCCGCGCAGGCCGAACAAGCCATCGGCCTCATGCATGATCCAGCCAGATACCAGGCCGCCCAGCAAACCTGCCGTAACGATCGCCATCAACAGGATCGAACTGATGCGCCCGCGGCGCGCCGCCGGGAACCAGTAGCTGAGGTACAACACGACACCGGGGAAAAAACCGGCCTCGGCGGCACCGAGGCAGAAACGGGCCACATACAGTTGCATGGGTGTAGTCACCAGGCACGTCAGCCCTGAAGCCAGACCCCAGATGATCATGATGCGGGTCAGCGTTGCACGTGCACCGATCTTTTGCAGATACAGGTTGCTCGGCACTTCGAACAGCAGGTAGGCCAGATAGAACAGCCCCGCGCCCAGGCCATACACCGCTTCGGAGAAGCCCAGATCCTGAGTGAACTGCAACTTGGCGTAACCGATATTGGCACGGTCGATGTAATTGATGACGTAACAGATAAAAAGAAACGGCAGCAGCCTGAACGTGACTCTGCGGTACAAGGCATCGGCATTGACCACTTCGGGAGGTGCGACGGTGTTCAGTAAAGTCATGAAATAACCTCGATATTATTATTTTGGTTGTTATCGCTGCACTCACTTGAGCGGCTCGAGGTTACGTCAGGTAAACGTCCGGTAAGTCCTCCCCCTGCCGGGGGGGTAATGCGCGTCGCATCGCGGGCACGCCAAGCTCCCACAGGTTATGCGCAAACCCTGTAGGAGCTGTCGAGTGCAACGAGGCTGCGATCTTTTGATCCTTTGATCTCTAGCCCATCGCCAACAACCTGCGCGCCCTCCCCAACACCGGTGCATCGACCATTTCCCCATCCACCTTGAACGCGGCCTCGCCGGACTCCGCCGCGCTCACCACCCGTTGCGCCCACGCCATTTCTTCGGCACTGGGTGCCATTGCTGCATGCACAACGGGCACCTGGCGCGGATGGATGCACAAGGCACCGCCCATGCCCATGTCGCGGGCACGTCCCATGGCCGCGCCAAGCCCGGCGTCATCCTCGAAACTCGGGTAGACGCTGTCCAGCGGCGGCGGCAGATGATTGACCCGCGAATGCAGCAACAGCGCAAAACGGGTCTGGTCGAACAGCGTTTCCACGGCGGGACTGCCCACCTTCCATCCCAGGTCCAACGCCAGGTCCAGAGCGCCGAACGTCAGGCGCTGCACGCCCTTGCAGGCTGCAATGGCGTCGACCGCGAGCACACCCAGAGCGCTTTCGATGATGGGCCAGACAGGTTTGCCGCTAGCGGCGACATGGATGACCTGAGCGGCAGACTCGGCCTTGGGCAACAGGATCCCCACCACATCCGGATGCTGGCGGCACACCTCAAGGTCGGCCTCGTGCTCCGCGGTGCCGGCGGCGTTGATCCGCACCAGCAGCTGCACGCCCCGGTTCCACAGGATGAACTGCGCCAGGTGCTGGCGCGCTGCTGCTTTTTGCGCGGCGGGCACGGCGTCTTCGAAATCGATGATCACCGCGTCGGCGCCACTGGCGAGCGCCTTGGCAAAACGTTCAGGACGATTGCCCGGCACGAACAGCGCCGAGCGAACACACAGACTGGACATACACACGCCTCCCTCAACCGTTCTGGACAATGCCTGTTTCGCTCAGGCGCTGGATATCCATGGCGCTGTAACCCAATTCGGCCAGTAGCCTGTTGCTGTGCTGACCCAGCCCCGGTACGGCCGCCATGCGCGGTGAAAATGCGTTGCTGCTGGCCGGCGGTAACAGCGTCGGGAGAATGCCCACCGGGCTGGTGACTTCTGTCCAGCGACCTCGCGCCTTGAGCTGAGGATGTTCCCAGACGCCGGACATGTCGTTGACCTGGGCGTTGGCGATTTGCGCGGCATCGAGCCTGTCGATGACGGTGGCGGCATCCAGCTGGGCAAACACGTCAACGATGATGGCGCGCAAGGCCTGACGGTTGTCCGAGCGCTTGAAGTTGGCGCTGAAGCGTTCGTCGTCGATCAACTCGGGACGCTGAAGCACCAACTCGCAAAACTGCACCCACTCACGTTCGTTTTGCAGGCCGATCATGACCGTGCCGCCGTCGCCTGACGGGAATGGGCCATAGGGATAAATCGTCGCGTGGGACGCTCCCGTGCGCTGCGGTGGCTCGGCGTCCTCGAAGGCGTAGTACATCGGGAAACCCATCCATTCCACCAGGCTTTCCAGCATCGAAATCTCGACACGACTGCCCTGCCCGGTCTTGCCCCGCAGCAGTAGCGCCGAGAGAATGCCGGTGTAGGCGTACATGCCGGCGGAGATGTCGGCGATCGAACACCCGGCCTTGGCCATGCCCTCCTCCGCGGCGTTACCAGTCACGGACAGAAAGCCGCTTTCGCTCTGGATCAGCAGGTCATAGGCCTTCTTGTCTTCGTAGGTGCCACCTTCGCCATACCCGGAAATGTCGCAGACAATCAGTCGTGGATAGTCCTTGTGCAACGTCTCGAACGACAGCCCCATCCGCGCGGCGGCGCCCGGTGCAAGGTTCTGTACCAGCACGTCGGCCTGCTGCAATAGCTGGTCGAGAATGACCTGGGCCTCCTGCTGCTTGAGATCAAGCGCGATGCTTTCCTTGGAGCGATTGGTCCACACGAAATGCGAGGCCATGCCACGCACGCGCTGATCATAGCCACGGGCAAAGTCGCCGCTGCCAGGACGCTCGACCTTGATCACCCGTGCGCCCAGATCCGCCAGTTGCCGCGTGCAGAATGGTGCGGCAATGGCGTGCTCGAGGCTGATCACGGTAATGCCGTCCAGCGGCCGCAGATTGTTTTTTTCATTGCTCATGGATGTTCTCCATCAAACCCTTGAGGTCCAGTGCATCGCGCAACCCCCAGACACGGGCGATCAATACCCCGGCCTGATCGCCATTCAACTGGTCGGCAAACGCCAGCAAGCGGCGGAACTTGTCTTCCAGTTCGGCGCGCGACAGCGTGTTGTCCGGATCGCCCTTGGGCGAATCGATGGCCCCGTGCAGCACGCGACCGTCGGTGGTATGCACCTCGACACGTCCCAGCCAGCGCCGGGGGTAGGCGCCATCCACTTCTGCATCCAGTTGCATCAGCACTTTGCCGCGAAATTCGCTGACAGCCGGATCGGTCAAGGCCAGTTGCTGGAACTCCGGCAGGCCGGCCTTGCCATGCACCGCTATAAGCCCGAGCACGGTGCCCATGGAAAACTTCGCCTGGTGCACGCTCTGTGGCACCGTGACCCGACCCAAAACGTCGATGGCGCCCTGATGCACCCGGGTAACGACCCTGGTGATCTGCTGATGCTGCAAGCGTTCGCGTTGCATCAGCGCCTGCAACGCATCGGCGGCGGGATGGGTGTGACGGCACGACGCATGGAACTTGAAGGAAGTTTCCAGCAGTGCCCAGCGGCTGCCCAGGCGATCGGACAGGCACTGCGGCTGCGCATCGCTGGACATACCGGCGGCCATACCCTGCTCGCCCTCGAGGATGTTGCGCGCCCCGGTCAGGCCGTCGCGGGTCAGGTACGCCGCCAGCAATCCATCGGCCGCGGCCTTGGCGGTGTGCAACTGCTTGGAATCCGCCGCATCGCGCAGAAACTCCCAGAGCCCGGCGGCCTGGGTGCCGGCGGTGCCGAGCAAGTTGATGAAGCGTTCTTCGTCAAAGCCCATCAGTTTGCCGACCGCCACCGCTGCGGCGAGGGTGCCGACGGTCGCCGTGGTGTGGAAAATCCGGTAATGGGAGCGGCCGAGGAATTCACCGATGCGGATGCCGGCTTCATAACCGGCCACGGCGGCCAACAGCAGCTCGGCACCGGACTTGCCCAGGTCCTGGGCGGCCGCCAGCACGGCGGGAAAGACCACGGTGGCCGGGTGCAGCACGGAGCTGTTGTGCAGGTCGTCCTGCTCGACCAGGTGCGAGGAAGCCCCATTGACCAGCGCGGCGAAGTACGCCGAGGTACCCTGGCCATTGACCAGCAGGGTTGCCGGGCCGTGGGCCGGGCCCATGGTCGCGGCGTAGCGCTCGAATAAAGGGATCGGGTGTGCGCCCTGGCTGGCCAGGGCGGATCCCAGCCAGTCGAGGAACAGGTCTTCGGTGCGGGCAACCACCGCTTGCGGCAGGTCGGCATAGCTCAGGCGGGCGAGAAAGGCTGCCAGCGTACGGGTATGGCTCATCGATTTTTCCTTAGAAGCTGCGTGGCAGTTCGAGCAGGTGCTCGGCGACGTAGGACAGGATCAAATTGGTGGAGATCGGCGCCACCTGGTACAGGCGCGTCTCGCGGAATTTGCGCTCTACGTCGTATTCGCAGGCAAAACCGAAACCGCCGTGGGTTTGCAGGCAGGCATTGGCCGCTTCCCAGGACGCCTTGGCAGCCAGGTACTTGGCCATGTTGGCGCTGGCGCCGGCGTTGACCCCGCTGTCGTATTCAGCGCAGGCACGCCAGCGCATCAGGTCGGCGGCTTCGATTTCGATATGCGCCTCGGCAATCGGGAACTGCACGCCCTGGTTCTGTCCGATGGGACGGCCGAATACCACGCGATCGCGGGCATAGGCGCTGGCTTTCTCGATGAACCAGCGTCCGTCGCCAATGCATTCCGCGGCGATCAGGGTGCGCTCGGCATTCAAGCCGTCGAGGATGTACTTGAAGCCCTTGCCCTCCTCGCCAATCAGGCTTTCGGCAGGAATCTCCAGGTTGTCGAAGAACAACTCGTTGGTCTCGTGGTTGACCATGTTGGCGATGGGCTGCACGGTCAGGCCATTGCCGATGGCTTCGCGCAGATCCACGAGGAAAATCGACATGCCCTCGGACTTTTTCTTCACTTCGGCCAAGGGGGTGGTGCGGGCCAGCAGGATCATCAGGTCGGAATGCTGGATGCGCGAGATCCACACCTTCTGGCCGTTGATCACGTACTTGTCGCCCTTGCGCACGGCACTGGTCTTGATCTTGGTGGTGTCGGTGCCGGTGGTGGGCTCGGTCACGCCCATCGACTGCAGGCGCAGTTCGCCGCTGGCCAGTTTCGGCAGGTAATAGCTTTTCTGTGCCTCACTGCCGTTACGCAGCAGGGTGAACATGTTGTACATCTGCCCGTGCACGGTGCCGGAGTTGCCGCCGCAGCGGTTCACTTCCTCCAGGATCACCGAGGCTTCGGCCAGGCCCAGGCCCGAGCCGCCGTATTGCACCGGGATCATCGCCGCCAGCCAACCGGCCTTGGTCAATGCCTCGACGAAGGCTTCCGGGAAGCCTTTTTGCTCATCGATCCCACGCCAGTAAGCGGCATCGAATTCAGCGCACAACGCGCGCACACCTTCACGGATCGCATTGAGTTCGTCACTGTTGGGGTTCATCGGGTGTCCTCGATTGTTGTTATGGGGCTGCCAGGGAAAGGCAGGAAATCAGTCGAAAATCAGTTCGGCGCGCTGGGCGATTCCGCCGTCGTCGCCGGCCCAGAGCTCGGCCCTGCCGGGGGCATACAGGCGTCCACCGACCATGAAGGGCTGTGGCGAGATCAACGGGCGGATGCCGCGATACTCAAAGCGCCGGATTCGCGCCTGCGGGTGGGCGCGGCGAAAGGCGTGCAGGTTGAGCGTGGCAATCAACGGTCCCTGCACCACCAGGCCGGGATAGCCCTCGGCTTCGGTGACATAGGGCCAGTCGTAGTGGATGCGATGACCGTTGAAGGTCACGGCGCTGTAGCGAAACAGCAGGGTCGGGCTGGGTGTTATCGATTCTTGCCAACCGGCCAGGGGCAAGGCTTCGCCACTGGCGAGTTTGGGTGGGGTCGGGTCGCGATAGACGATGTCCTGCTCCTCGCGAATCGCCAGGCGTCCTTCCTGCGTATAGTCGTGACGCAGGGTCGCGAACAACAGCGAACCGCTGCGCCCGGATTTTTCCTCGATGTTCAGGACGGTGGTGGTGCGCGTCGCCGGGGCATCCACCCGCAGCGCCTCGAAGAATTCCACCCGTCCGCCCGCCCACATCCGATTGCGATTGTGGGTCGGTGGCAGGAGCTCGCTGTGGGCCGGGTGACCGTCCTGGCCGAGCCCGGTCTCTTCTACCACGGGCTGGAAGAATGCCCAGTGCCAGAGCGCGGGCAATGGCTGGCCCGGTTCAGGGGCGACATCACCCAGGGTTGCGGCGATACGCTTGACCAAGCTCGAACTCAAATGCTCGGTGGTGTGCTCGCTGCGCCCGATCCAGGCGGCGTAAGGGGAATCACTCGGGGCTGTCATGCACAAAATCCTGTCAGGGCGCGTGAGCCCCATGCTCGGATGTTTGCTGGCCCCCGCAGAACTCCCCGCATCGGGGGGGCATCAGTTAGCTGGAATAAAGAGGTTTGTAGGGTGAGCGCGGCGACCTTGAGATCATCGCGAGCAGGCTCGCTCCCACAGTTGATCGCATTCCCCTGCTCGCGATGGTCGTTAACGATGACACGTGGCATCTGGATAAACAGAGTCTCGACGTTCGAAGGAATGAAGCCGAGGATGAAGTTGACCGCGTCCAAAGGAACGTACGCTGGAGGGAGATTGGCACCAGCGATTTTGCTACTCCCCGACCGCCACGAAACAGAGGATCGTGGCTCAATTTACCGGGATCACTGTCATGCCTGGCCTGTTGCGCGATACGCTCACCGCCCTTGCGCTGTATGAACACGGTGAACTGCATGAGGCCGGGCAGCGACTGGCAGACCTCCTGCCCCAAGCCCGGCAGATCGCCGCAGCCGATAGCCTGGTCATCAGCCACGTGCTGATGGCTCGCCTGGCCCTGGTGCGTGGCGAGCGAGAAACCTGGTTGCGCCACTTGATCGAGCTTGAGCGGTTCGGGCAAAAGACAGGCTGCACGCAAGCCCAGTCCGTGGCCTGGCTGGAACGCAGCCGGGTGGCGACCCTGAACAACCAGCTGGACGTCGCGCAGGTGGCCTTGCAAACAGCGCAAAGCATCAGCGGCCGACGGTCTTCCAAATTGGCAGAGCACCCTCGCTTGGGCGGTTTCTTGCAGTGTTTAATCGACGAAGGTGAACCCTTGGCGGCGCTGCTGGGACGTTGGGGCGAGCAGCGATGCGCGCATTCCGATAAGACCATCGCCCCCATAAGCCTTACCACAAGGGAAATACAGGTATTGCATCTGTTGGCCGCCGGGTATCGCAACCGTACGATCGCCCAGAAATTGTTCCTCAGCGAATCCACGGTCAAGACTCACCTGCACAAAATCAACGTCAAGCTCGGTGCCCGAAGCCGCACCCAGGCCCTGGCCATTGCCCGCACGCGGGGATGGCTGGACTGATCACTTGAACCCCTGTAGGAGCTGTCGAGTGAAACGAGGCTGCGATCTTTTGATTTTGTTTTAAAAGCCAATCAGAAGATCGCAGCCTGCGGCAGCTCCTACAGGGGTTGCGTTGGGATGAGGATCTAGCGAATACCGGCGTTACGCAGCGCCGCCGGGGTGAAGTCGGCCATGGTGGGCTTATAGCTGTAGTCAGTGCCGCGCTTGTTTTCGTTACCCAGGTTCGACACCAGGTAACGCCCGGCGATCAGGTCATAGATGCCGATCCCGGCGTAGACCGCCACGCCTTGCTGGTAATCGTTGACCAGATGCCCCTCGCTGACCCGCCACAGTTGACCGCGACCGTCGTACTGGTCGATTTCCACCGCTGCCCAGGTGTCCTCGTCGAAGTACATATGACGCTTGGCGTAGATGTGGCGCTCACCCGGGCGCAACGTGCCCTCCACTTCCCACACCCGATGCAGCTCATAGCGGGTCAGGTCCTGGTTGATATGGCCGGGCTTGATGATGTCGGCGTATTTGAGCTTCGGCGATTGCAGCTGGTAGTTGTTGTACGGGATGTACATCTCCTTCTTGCCGATCAGTTTCCAGTCATAGCGGTCCGGCGCGCCGTTGTACATGTCGGCGTTGTCCGCCACACGCATGCCGTCGGCGGCGGTGCCCGGGCCGTCATAGGCCACTTGCGGAGCCCGGCGCACGCGGCGCTGGCCGGCATTGTAGGCCCAGGCCATGCGCGGCTCCTTGACCTGGTCGAGGGTCTCGTGGATCAGCAGCACACTGCCCGCCATCCGTGCCGGCGCGGTCACCGTCTGCTTGGCAAAGAACAGGATGTTGGCGGTGTCCTCGGGCTTGGCGTCGACCATTTTCCACGGCAAACCCGCCGCGATCTCGATGTCGACGATGGTGTAGTCACCATTGGTTTGCGGCGTGGCCTGGGCCTGGCGGTTGATGAAGTTGGTACCCCGTGAACGGGTCAGGTGGTTCCACACCACCTCCAGGCCGTTTTTGGGAATCGGGAACGCGTAGTAGTGCGATTGTTCGAAGTTCTTCAGCGCGTAACCGCCGTTGACCGCCTCGGTGGTCACCGCGCTTTTCTTCGCTGCGTCGTAGACTTCCTGGGGCGCCGATGCCGTGCGTTGGGTCTTGTACACCGGAATCCTGTAGGTGTCGGGATAACGCACGAACATTGCCAGCTGCCCGGGGGTGAGCTTGTCCTTGTACTGCGCGGCATTGGCGGCGGTGATCACGAACTGCGGCTTCTCCCCTTCGAAGGGGTTGCCGAGAAAGTCGTTGGTCATCGCCGCGGCGCCGGGTTTCAGGCCGCCGGTCCAGGCGGGAATGGTGCCGCTGGCATTGCCGGCCTTTTCCCCGCCCAGGGGCGTCAGGCTGGTGCCCAGTTTGGCCGCCTCCTGCGCCGACACCGCTGCCATGATGCTGGTGGATAGCAGACTCAGCGCCAGGGTGCCGCATGCAACAAGAATGATTTTTTTCATGGTCTTGATCCTTTGCAGTTGGGCTATCAGAAGTTCACGCCGAGGCTCAAGGCCACGTAGTCGCGATCGCCGTTGGAGTTGAAATGGCCGCCAAAGAAATCCGTGTAGCTGAGGCTGGCGGTGTAGAGGTTGGCGTAGTCGGCATCCACCCCGACGCTGACGGCCTTGAGGCCTTCCTCGAAGTTCGGGCCGTTACCCTCGACGTCATGGGACCAGGCGATGTTCGGCGCCAGGTTCACCCCGGCAAACACGTTCGGATAATCAAGTCGACCGCGCAGTCGATAGCCCCAGGAATCGGTGGTGTAGAAACCGTGGCTGTTGCACTCCTGTTGCGGGTTGCTCGGCCGGGTCACCCCGGCTGCCGCACCTGGTACCTGGCTTGGCGCGCCGGCGCAGGTTTGCGCACCGGTGGGGCCGGCCCCCGCGCCTGTTGTCAGTACGCCTGCGCCGAAAATCGTGCTGCGACCGAAACGCACGTCGCTGCCGTCGGCGTCGCCCAGGCCGTTGATGCGGTTGTAACCCACCTCGCCCACCAGGGTCAGGCGGCTGGCCCCCATCACCTGATCGAAGAAACGCGTGGCGCTGAATTGGGTTTGCAGTACCGGCATCCGCACATAGCCGTCCAGTGGTGCACCCGCGACGTTCTGCGAAAGCCCCGCGACAAACGACGGTGAGTTCTTGTTGCCCGTGGCCGCCAGGTTGAGGTCGGCACCGTTGAGTTGCAGTGGCATGTTTGGCCGGTAGCTGATCTCACCCCCCAGCGAGGTACCGAGGGCATTGGTCGCGAAGCTCAGGCCGTAGAGTCGAATGTCCTCGGGGTAGACCACGTGGTACGTCGCGGTGCGGATCGAGCTGATCGCGCCTGGCACGGTCGCCAGGCCGGCGCCGGTATTGGTGATCACGGTGGCGCGGGTGAAGTCGAGGTTGGGGTTACGGCTGTGGTAGTTGAGGAAATAGGCCCCGAACTCGGTGTCATTCAGGTCAGGCGCGAACCAGCGCAACGCCACGCCGAACTGGCCGCTGTCGCGGGCATCCTTGGTTTTGGTACGCGTCACATAGGCATCATCGACGCCGCCGCCCTGAGCGCCGGTGCCTGCCACTTGCAGGCCTGAGCCGGTGTTGCTGCCAACTCCGGGTGGCAGATCCAGACCGGCGATTACGGCGCGATCGTTACAGCCTTCCGGCGTCACGTCGTTGCCGAAGAAGGTGCCGCAGTTGTCAATTACCGACGGCGCCCACTCGATCTGGTAGAAGGCTTCGGCGGTGACGTTCTCGGAAAGGCCCTGCGAGACGTACAGCATGTTCACCGGAATCAGGCCTTCCTTGACCTCGGCACCGGGACGGCGCAGCGCGGCGACGTCAATCGGGTTGATGCTGTTGATCGAGTTGCCGATGAAGGTGCTTTCGCCCCAGCTCACCACCTGCTTGCCAAGGCGCACGTTGCCCTGCAATTCGTCGATCGTGTAGTTGTGGTAGACGAAACTGTCGAGGAACATCGCGCCGGATGATTTCGCGGCACGCTGGCGGCCGTGATCGTCGATGTCGTAGAACGGACGGCTCTCGTCCATCAGTTCGAAGTCGTACCAGTACTTGCCGCGCACGAAGGCGCCGCTGTCGCCGTATTTCAGCTCCAGGTCATGCACGCCCTTGAAGATCTTCGAAAAGGTTTCACCCTTCTTGAAGTTCAACCGACCGTCATCGTTGGTGCGGGCTGAGGCGTTGCCACGAACTCCCTGCGAGTTGAAGTTGGAGATGAAATCCGGGTCCGGTCCACGTACCGCCCAACTGGCCCCCACCGACAGCGATGAATCGAAACTGCCCTCAATCTCACCCATATCGAAATTTACAGCGCAAGCCTGCGCGCTAATCTCCAGTGCAACGGCTGCTGCCAGCAGGTGCGGTTGAAAGATTGCGCACTTTGTTGTTTTTGTCATGCGGCTCCCCGAACTACGGTTTGTGTTGGAGCGCCAACAGTAGGGACTGTGCCATCACGGTGACATTCCCTGATGGGGTGATTTCGGGTTACCCGTGTGGGTGATTAGGGGGGGTGGTGTCGATACGGGAAGTAACGCAGTCCAGGGGAGCGCTGCGGGGCCTGGGTTGCACCCCGATCCTTGTGTGCGAGCCTGCTCGCGATGGTCGTCAACGATATCGCGCACTGTCTGGATGAACGCGGGGGCCGGACGTTATTCGCGAGCAGGCTCGCTCCCACAGTGGATAGGGTACAGGCGTGAGAGATGAGTCGGGTGTCAGGCCGTCATCGCCAGCAAGCCGGCTCCTACAGTAGATCGGGCACGGCCGCGAGAGTTGGGTCGACTGTCAGGCCGCCATGGCAGGCAAGGGCCGAGCGCTCTTTTCAACCGAAAAGGGTATTGCCGGCGATGGCCAGGCTGCGGATGCTGTGGGCCGAACGCCAGAGCATCGCCCAAAGGCCCGGGAGAACGACATGTCGCAGTCCCTTTCACCCCTCTCTCTTGAAGCCTGCAAACCGGTCAGCCTGGACGCCGAAGTACCCACGCTTTCCACACAATGGTTGCCGCGCCAACATCTGGCAGCGCAGTTGCTGGAAAAACCGCAACGACTGCGCCTGCTATGCGCACCGGCAGGTTATGGCAAGACCTCGTTGATCAGACAATGCATGACCCGTTGCGTACCGGCACCGCGAATCCTGCAACTCAATCTGGCAGGACAACCCCTGACCCTGGCCCGGTTTTGCACACGCATCGCCGAGCAGTTCAGCCATCTGGCGCAGCCCGTCAATACGCCGGTCGCATTGCTCGATTGGCTTGAGGGATTGAAAGAGCCTTGCACCCTGATCCTTGACGATTATCCGGCAAAGGCCGATATCGCACTCGATGCCTGGATCGACCACCTGTTGCTGCATTCCCCCGCCACCATCGAACTGTGGGTCAGTTGCCGACAACGCCCGGCCTGGAACCTGCCGCGCCTGATGCTCGAGGGTGAACTACTGGAACTCGATAGCCGGGCGCTAGCCTTTTCCCGTCAGGAGTCCGACGATCTGGTGCGCCGGTTCGCCCCGACAACCGGCGATGCGGGCCGCGAGGCGATCTGGCAGCAGGCGGCGGGTTGGTGCGCGGGCACACGTCTGCTGGTCAACTCGGCAACTGGCGCACGAGCGATGCTGTACGACTATCTGGAACGTGAATTGCTGGCACACCTGAATGCAGAACAATGCAACCTGCTGAGCGGCCTGGCCTATTTGCCACGGTTTAGCGAAGCCCTTTGCGCCGAGCTGTGGGAGGAGCTCCACGACACGTCATCCCTGCGCGAAATGCTGCGCGCCCATACGTACTTCCAGCCGCTGGACAGCGAGGGTCAATGGTATTGCATCCTGCCGGCCGTGGCGCAGGCCCTGCAGGGAAGAATCGACCTCAACCCACTCAATCGACTGCGCCTGCGCGCCTGCCGGGGCTTGAGTGCGGCGGGCTTCATCGAAGATGCCATCGACCTGGCCTTAAGTGCCGGCCGCGCCGATGTGGCTGCCAATTACATGGCCACCCTCAATCCGGGCTGGCTGTTGTCCGGGCGCAATCTGTCACGCCTGCTCGACTGGCATGGGCGCTTGCCTGCCGGCTTGCTGACCAGCACGCCGCAACTGGTGGTCCTTATTGCCTGCGCCCTGATGATGAATGTCCGTCTGGATGAAGCGCAGGTTTGCCTGGCGCACTTGAACCGCTTCCTGCCACAACCCACAGCCGAACAGAACCGGCGCCTACTGGCACGCTGGCAAGCCTTGTGGGGCGTCATCAACGGCCTGCAGGGCAACTGCACGCTGGCCACCGAGTACTGCCAGGCGGCACTCAATCACTTGGGTGACGATGAACGACACATGTCGTTCGTCTGCACGTTCATCCTTGCGCGACTGGCCATGAGCAGCGGTGAAACCGCCCAGGCCCAGCAGATGCTGATGCTCGCCGTCGAGCAGGCCCGCCGCCAGGGTTGCCTGGTCCGGGAAGTACAGGTCAACATCCAGCGCATCTGCCTGATGATGCTGTGCGGTGAGAGCGATATGGCCGACCGCCTGTTGCAGCACAACCTTTCATTGTTAGAGGCCGACGGCAACCGGCATGTGATGTTGCTTGGACGCTTGCGGGTGTTGCAGGGCAAACTGCATTTGCAGCGCGCAGAACTCGATGAATGCGAGCGCCTCCTGCATCAGGCCATGCAATTGGCCGGCGGTCATCACCTGTCCACCCTGCAAGCCCTGATGGGCCTGTCACAAGTGGCCGCCTGCCGGGGGGATTTCCAACAGGCCTGCGCTTTCCTGCAAGACGCAGAGCGCCATATGCAATGCGCCAATGTCCAGGAAAGCAGCTACCGCGCAGTGCTCAATCTGCAGACGCTGAGCGTATTGATCCTGCAAGGGAACTGGAAGCAGGCCCTGCTCATGGCGCAGATGACCGAGCAATATCTGCGCGGCTCTGCCGCACGGCTGACCCGCGTGCAGGTGCCGTCTTTGCCGGTGCACAGTCAGCTGCTACTGGCCATTGTCGAACAGGCCGTGGGGCAAACCCGGGATGCCTGCAGGCGCCTGGATACGGCACTGCGCGAATGCCAACGCCTGAACTTCCATGGGCTTGAAGCCAAGGCGTTGCGCCTGTTGGAACATTTCTCCCAGGACGCTGGTGCAGCCCAATCGACCTGGCCGTCGAAGACGAACGCCGGCGCCTTCAACCTGGTGGTCAGCGAAGCCCGGTTGGCCCCGCCAGGTAAACCCACGGTCAATAGCAAACGCGATGAACGGCTCACGGGCCGGGAGATGGCGGTGCTGGAATTGCTTGCCGAAGGGTTTTCAAACCGTGAGATCAGCGAGCGCCTGTACATCTCGACCAATACGGTCAAGGCACACATCAAGCACATTAACGAAAAACTCGGCGTTACCCGGCGCGCCCAGGCCGTGATGCGGGCCAAGGCGACCGGTGTGCTGCTCTGAGTCAAAGGCTTCGGTTGGGCAATCCAGCAACCCCCGCGCCCTGGCGATAGCGACAGCTTGTGCCTGGCCATGGGCGTGCAGCTTGCGGTAAAGATTGCGCAGGTGGACCTTTACCGTGTGCGCGGACAGCTGCAAGTGCTCGGCAACCGTGCTGATCGGGTGGCCGCGGGCAACCAGACGAATCACCTGACACTCACGCTCCGTCAGAGCCGCGCTTTTAGACGGCGTGCCATTGCGTTCTGCAAAGCACTTGAGCAGGTCGTCGACGAATCCCTGCACTTGCTTTGGCAGCGTCCGACGATGCAGCAACGCAGCCAGTCGGGGACCCTCTTCGACAAAGGTGCTGCGCCAGCCCTCCTCGCAGGCGAACGGCAACACACCGGTCAACTGCGCCATCGCCGCATCGTGTCGTCCCTTGCCATCAAGGGCCATGGCCAACAGCAGGCGCAGCTTGAGTGTACGACGCAAACGGCCGCGCTGCCGTGCGTACTGAATGTCTGGTTGCAACGCTGCAATGGCCTGGTCGAAACGGCCCTGGGCGATGTGCAGGCGCACGTGGGCGATGGTTGGGGTGTCGACGTCGTTGGCGACGAAAAACCGCTCCGTATTGGCCCAATCGCCATATCTGTCCACTTGAGTCAGCGCTTGCGCCGCCGCTTCGGCGCGACCGTCCAGTGTCGCGACACGGGCACGCTCGATCCACACGGAACACTGGATGCGATGGCAAGCCCTCTCCCGCCCGGTCTGCTCTAGTACGGCGAGGTGACGGTGGCTGATCGAATGTTCACCCCGGGACCAGGCGATACGCGCCATGAGCATATGGCTGAGGATCCACGCATCCGCTGGCGATTCGTCAGGCCTGCCTGATCGGTTTTGCGTGAGCACGCGTTGCGCTTGCGCAAGCTCGCCACTCTCATAGAGCACCAGGGCACGCACACTATCGGCTTGCGTGCCAGCCGGGGCAAAACACTCCAGGCGCAGGCGCGCCGTCGCCAGGCATCCCTGGCTCAGGTCGATGAGGCTTTCCAGCGCCGTCGCCGCGCAGGCCAGGTCATCCACACCCTGCCCGATCGCCAGGGACAGCCTGCACCTTGCCTCGTCGAACCGCCCGAGGGCCATCAGGCGCGAGGCCGCCCGCAGGGTGATGGCGACGTCCAGAGGTTACGGCTTCCAGACGGCCGCAAGATCGCCGACGTCGAGTGCGCTCATGATCCCTGCCGTGTGCTCGCCACGGGCCGGGATCGAACCTGGCACCTGGACCCGACCATCGAACCGTGGCGCGGGACTGGTTTGCAACAAGCCGTCGCGTTCGAAGTACACGCCCCGCTCCACCATATGGGGGTGCTGCGAGGCCTCGCGGGGGCTCAGGACCGGGGCGAAACACACGTCGGTGCCTTCGAGCAGGTCGCACCAGTGTTCCTGCGGCTGGCTGGCAAACACTTCGGCCAGCAACCCGCGCAGTTCCTCCCAGCGGCTCATGTCCCACTGTTTGGCGAAACGCGGGTCATCCTCCAGGCCCAGCTTGTTCAGCAGCAGTGCATGGAATTGCGACTCCATCGAGCCCAAGGCCACGTACTTGTCGTCCGCGCAGCGATAGGTGGCATAGAAATGCGAGCCGTCATGCACGCTCTTGCCGCGCTGTTCCTTGAGCAACCCGCGGCCCTGCAGCGACAGCATCAACTGCATCATGTGCGCCGAGCCGTCGACGATGGCCGCGTCGACCACCGTGCCCTTGCCGGTCTGCCGCGCATTGAGCACACCGGCCAGGATGCCGATCGTCAGGTACAGCGCACCACCGCCGATATCACCGATCAGGGTGATGGGAGACGACGGCGCTTCGTTGGCGGTGCCGCTGTGATAGAGCGCACCCGACAGGGCAATGTAATTGTTGTCATGACCCGCGACATGGGCCATCGGACCGTCCTGGCCCCAACCGGTCATGCGCCCGTAGACCAGACGCGGATTTCGCGCCTGGCAGTCCTGCGGACCGAGACCCAGGCGCTCCATGACGCCCGGGCGCATGCCTTCGATCAGGACGTCGGCGCTTTCGATCAGTTTCAGGACCAGATCGCGGCCTTCCGGGCTTTTCAGGTCAGCGACCACCGAACGCTTGCCGCGGTGAATCGGGTTGGCCGGTGGCTTGCCCGTCATGCCGAGCGGCAGCGCATTTTCGCGTTCGACCGCGATCACATCCGCGCCCAGGTCCGCCAGGTGCATGGCACAAAACGGCCCTGGGCCGATCCCGCAAATTTCTACAATCTTGATACCTGAAAGCATTTCTTTCCCTCCGGACTGCGACTGCGCCTTGTATGGAGGACACGCTAGCAAAGCCCGCCACGAAGCATGGCCCCCCGCTACGGGGGGCTCGGGACGGAACCCCGGGTTGGTTACTCTAAGACTTAATCCTCAAGCCATAACAACAATAGAAAGGAAGAACACATGTTTGCTCTACGTTCCCATTGGACACTGCTGGCGGGACTGCTGACGGTTCCGACGCTGGCCCTGGCCCAGGTCGCACCGGCCAACCCTTATCTGGCGCAGTCCTACAACAACCAGACCCATTGGAACGATGGGGCCTCGGACAGCACCGACATCGCCGTGCCGCGCGGTGCGTACAAAATGACCCCGGACGCCTACCGCGTAATGCCCAATGAATCGGGCAGCCTGGTGCAGTACAGCGACAAGGTCGGCGATACCGACCTGTACTGGTTCTGGGCCGGCTTTTCCCTGCGCAAGGTGAAGATCGAGGACGACTTCAAGTTCACCGAAGTGGCCCGGGTCGATCTGCCGGTCAAACTGCCCAATTACCAGCCGATCACCCCTGAGCAGCGTCTGGAGCAAGCCGCGCAAACCCGCAAATTTCTCGAGGCCAGGGACGAGAAAGGTTTGCTCGATTACATGAATGCGCAACCGAACCGCATGCTGACCGGCACCACCGACCAACTGTTGGGCGGCGCGATCTATTCACTGCTGACCCGCGACGATGCCTTCATTGGTGCCAGCGCCCGCCGGGTGTTCCGCATTGACCAGAACGATCACAAGGACCCGACCTCCGGCATGAAGCTCACCCGGGAAGTGCAGCTTCCGGATGAACTGTTCAACAATGAAAAGACCAAAAACGGTGTTGGCGTGCCGATGGACACCACCTTTGGCATGGGCATGACCCCCAACGGCTTCCTGGTGGTCAACACCATGGGCGGGACCGTCGCCACCCTCGACCGCACCACACTGAAACTGATCGACAGCTACCGCGTGGAAGGCAGCGACGAATTGTTCCTCAACTCCTTCGCCACCGGCCCGGAAGTCGATGGCGGCGCGGTGTATGTCGCGTCCAACCAGAACATGTACCGCCTGGTGGTCGACAAGCAGGGCAAGATCCACGCCGACGAAGCCAGCGGTGCCTGGAAGGCCCCTTACGAGCGCGGGCCACGCTTCACGTCGATCAAGATTGCCGACGGCACCGGCTCCACGCCGACCCTGATGGGCTACGGTCCGGAGGAAGACAAACTGGTGGTGTTCACCGACGGCGCGAAAAAGATGAACATCGTCGCCATGTGGCGCGACAAGATCCCGGCCGGCTGGAAGCAGAAGCCCGGCACTTCGTCGCCGCGGGTGGCCGACCAGCGTGTCGTCGACATGGGCCCGAACGTGCCTACCGTGCAATCGGAACAATCGGTGGCGGTGTATGACGGCCACGCGTTCGTGGTGAACAACATCCCTGCCGTGGAAAAACCGGTGCTGGCCAGGTCCGGCTACTACGTGACCATGCTCAACGGCATGACCCGCCCTGCCCCGAGCGGCGTGGCGATGTTCAAGTGGGATAATGCCAAGGACCAGTGGAGCACCTTGTGGACCCGTGACGACGTGGGTTCGATCTCGATCGTGCCGATGATCAGCGGCGGCAGCCGCATGGCGTTGATCAACGGTTTCTACGCCGGTCGACTGGGTGAAGGCTTCCACATCGGCATGGACCTGGATACCGGCAAGACCGTACTGGAAATCGCCACCGGCAGCGACCCCGTGTTCAACGGCATGTACGCGCCGATGAAGGTCGATAAGCAGGGCCGCCTGATGTATGGCATGGCCTTCGGCATGGTGCTGATGGACACCAACCGCATGCAGAAAGTCGAACAGGTGGCCAAGAGCGAGTAAACGCGATCCTTCAGCCAGCGACGCCGGCCCTTCTTTGAGGGGCCGGCGTTTTTTATGCAATCAACATATCCCCGCGTTCCTCCATACGGCCCGCGTCATCGTTGACGACCATCGCGAGCAGGCTCCCACATTTTGATCGGTGTCATGCACAAGATCTGTGTTCGCCGCAGATCTACTGTGGGAGCGGGCTTGCTCGCGAAAGCGGTGGGTCAGGCGATATCTCTATCAACGGGTCGGCCGTCATCGCGAGCAGGCTCACTCCCACATTTTGATCGGTGTCATGCACAAGATCTGTGTTCGCCGCAGATCTACTGTGGGAGCGAGCCTGCTCGCGATGAGGGCGTGTCAGTCGACATATTCCTTTCAGGTGTACCGCTTTCAGGTGCAAACGGCATAACAAAACCGGGCGCGTGGCCCGGCGAAACAAGGAGCATGGTTGGGCGGCATGCGCCGCCGGCTGTATCAGGCGCGACCGTAGAGGGTCACCACACAAGCACCACCCAGCCCCAGGTTGTGCGCCAGTGCCAGGTTGACGCCTTCGACCTGACGCTTGTCGGCATTGCCGCGCAGCTGTTGGGTCAGCTCGAAGCATTGCGCCAGGCCGGTCGCCCCCAGTGGGTGCCCCTTGGACAGCAGGCCGCCGGACGGGTTGGTCACCACCTGGCCGCCGTAGGTGTTGTTGCCGTCGATGATGAACTGCTCGGCGCAGCCGACATCGCACAGGCCCAGGGATTCATAGGTCAGCAGCTCGTTATGGGCAAAGCAGTCGTGCATTTCGGCGACGCGAATGTCCTGCGGGTCGACGCCGGCCTTCTCGTAGACTGCCCTGGCCGCCCGCTGCGCCATGTCGAAACCGACCACTTCGATCATCGAACGGCTTTCGAAGCAGACCGGTTTGTCGGTGGTCAGCGATTGCGCGAGGATCACCACGTCCGTGCGCAGGCCATGTTTTTTAGCGAAAGCTTCGGAGCAGATGATCGCCGCCGCCGCGCCGCACGTTGGTGGGCAAGCCATCAGGCGGGTCATCACTCCCGGCCACATCACCATGTCGTTCATGACGTCTTCAGTGGTCACGACTTTGCGGAACAGCGCCAGCGGGTTGTTGGCGGCGTGACGGCTGGCCTTCGCGCGGATCGCGGCGAAGGTGCTCATCTGCGTGCCGTACTTTTGCATGTGCTCGCGACCGGCTCCGCCGAACATCCGCAGGGCACTCGGGATTTCGATATCAGAGGTCAGCTCGTCAATCACCGACTGGGTCATGTGCGTGGTCGCACGTGGGCGATCGTCCCAGTTGCCTTTCAGGGCGCCGGGTTGCATCTGCTCGAAACCAAATGCCAAGGCACATTCGACTGCCCCGCTTTCCACGGCCTGGCGTGCCAGGAACAGGGCACTGGAACCGGTGGCGCAGTTGTTGTTGACGTTGATTACCGGGATACCACTCATGCCTACTTCATAGAGCGCGGCCTGGCCGCTGGTGGAATCGCCATACACGTAGCCGGCATAGGCCTGCTGTACCAGGCGGTAGTCCACGCCGGCGTCTTGCAGCGCCAGGCGAATCGCCTGGGACCCCATTTCAATGTAGGTACCGCTGGTACCCGGTTTGACAAACGGAATCATGCCCACGCCGACAACGTAAGGTTTTTGCGACATTGCTTCTCTCCAGATTCAGTGAACAGGACGCAGGGGGAAGCCGTTCGCGCTCATCGAGGGCGAACGGCAATGGTTCGATTGGCTTAGCGAATGCCGGCGTTACGCAGCGCGGCCGGGGTGAAATCGCCCATGGTCGGTTGATAGGCGTAATCGGTGCCGCGCTTGTTCTCGTTGCCCAGGTTGGACACCAGGTAGCGGCCTGCCAACAGGTCGTACACGCCCATCGCGGCATACACGGCGACGCCCTGCTTGTAATCGTTGACCAGGTAGCCTTCGCTCACACGCCACAGCGCACCACGACCGTCGTACTGGTCGATTTCCACGGCAGCCCAGGTGTCTTCATCGAAGTACATGTGACGCTTGGCGTAGATGTGGCGCTGGCCTGGCTTGAGCGTGCCCTCCACTTCCCAAACGCGGTGCAGTTCGTAGCGGGTCAAGTCCTGGTTGATATGGCCCGGCTTGATGATGTCGGCATACTTCAACTTCGGCGATTGCAGCAGATAGTTGTTGTAGGGGACGTACACCTCTTTCTTGCCGATCAGCTTCCAGTCATAGCGATCCGGCGCACCATTGTACATGTCGGCGTTATCGGCCACGCGCATGCCGTCCGCCGCAGTGCCCGGGCCGTCATAGGCCACTTGTGGCGCACGCCGTACACGGCGCTGGCCGGCGTTGTAGGCCCAGGCCATGCGTGGTTCCTTGATCTGATCGAGGGTTTCATGGATCAGCAGCACGCCACCGGCCAGACGCGCCGGCGCGGTCACGGTTTGCTTGGTATAGAACAGGATGTTGGCGCTGTCCTCAGGCTTGGCGTCGCTCATTTTCCATGGCAGCCCCGTGGCGAACTCGATCTCCACCGGGGTGTAGTCTCCGTTGACCTGTGGCGTAGCCTGGATTTGACGACTGATGAAGTTGGTGCCACGAGAGCGGGTCAGATGGTTCCACACCACTTCCAAGCCAGTCTTGGGAATCGGGAATGCGTAGTAGTGCGACTGCTCGAAGTTTTTCAACGAGTAGCCATCATTGGCCGACTCGGTGGTCACCGCGCTTTTCTTCACCGCGTCGTAGACCTCCTGGGGCGCCGATGCCGTGCGCTGGGTCTTGTACACCGGGATCTTGTAGGTGTCGGGGTAGCGCTGGAACAACGCCAGTTGCCCGGCGGTCAGGTTGGCCTTGTACTGCGCGGCATTGGCGGCGGTGATCACGAACTGCGGCTTTTCCCCTTCGAAGGGGTTGCCGAGAAAGTCGTTGGTCATTGGCGCGGCACCCGGCTTGAGGCCACCGGTCCAGGCGGGAATGGTACCGCTGGCATTACCGGCCTTTTCCCCACCCAGGGGTGTTAGCGTGGTGCCCAGTTGCGCCGCTTCCTGGGGAGAAACCGCGGCCATCACGCTGGAAGCGATCAGGCTCAGGGTCAAGGTGCAGGCTTTAATCAGAGTGCTCGATTGCATTTTTATTATCTCCGTCTGACCGGTGTCAGAAGTTCACGCCGAAGCTGAGGGCGACGTAGTCGCGATCAGTGTTGGTATTCCACTTGCCGCCGAAGTAATCGGTGTAACTGAGACTCGCGGTGTAGGTGTTCATGTAGTCGGCATCCACGCCCAGGCTGATGGCCTTGTCGCCTTCCTCGAAGTTGGGACCCACGCCATTGACGTCATGGGACCAGGCGAGGTTGGGCGACAGGTTGATGCCGGCAATCACGTTGGGGTATTCGAGCTTGCCGCGCAGGCGATAGCCCCAGGAGTCGCTGGTATAGAAACCGTGGCTGTTGCATTCCTGCTGCGGGTTGCTCGGTCGGGTCACGCCAGGCTGGCCGGGCACCGGTGTGGCCTGGCCGGCGCAGACTGCCTGATTGACCAGTTGGCCTGCGCCGAATGCAGTGTTGCGACCGAAACGTTCCTCGCTACCGTCGCTTGCGCCCAGGCCGTTGATGTGGTTGTAGCCCACCTCGCCCACCAGGGTCAGGCGCTCGGAACCGAGTACCTGGTCGAAGAATCGGGTGGCGCTCATCTGCGCCTGCAGCACCGGCATGCGCTTGTAGCCCTCGACGCTGGCTCCCGCGACATTGGCGGACTGGCCACTGACGAACAGCGGCGAAGCGGCGTTGCCCACGGCCGCCAGGTTGATGTCGGCGCCGTTGAGGTTCAACGGCATGTTCGGCCGGAAGCTCACCTCGCCGCCCAGCGAAGTACCCATCGCGTTGGTGGCGAAGCTCAGGCCATACAGGCGCACATCTTCGGGGTAGACCACGTTGTAGCTGGCGCTGCGAATCGCCGTCACCGCGTTGGCGGTGTTGGTCGCGCGGGTGAAGTTCAGGCTCGGGTTGCGGCTGTGATAGTTCATGGCGTAGGCGCCGAACTCGGTGTCGTTGAGTTCTGGCGCGTACCAGCGCAGGGCCAGGCCGAACTGGCCGCTGTCCCGGGCGTCCTTGGTCTTGGTGCGCGGGATGTAGGCGTCGTCCGCAAGGCCTGGGGCCCCGGTGTTGTTGGCCACGCCCGGTGGCAGATCGAGACCTGCCAGCACGGCACGGTCGTTGCAGCCTTCGGGCGTGACGTCGTTGCCGAAGAAAGTGCCGCAGTTGTCGATCACCGACGGCGCCCACTCGATCTGGTAGAACGCCTCGGCGGTGAGGTTTTCCGTCAGGCCCTGGGACACGTACAGCATGTTCACCGGGATCAGGCCTTCCTTCACCTCGGCCCCCGGACGGCGCAGCGCCGCCACATCGATCGGGTTGATGCTGTTTATCGAGTTACCGATGAAGGTGCTTTCGCCCCAGCTCACCACCTGCTTGCCAAGGCGCACGTTGCCCTGCAATTCGTCGATCGTGTAGTTGTGGTAGACGAAGCTGTCGAGGAACATCGCGCCGGATGACTTCGCGGCACGCTGGCGGCCGTGATCGTCGATGTCGTAGAACGGACGGCTTTCATCCATCAGCTCGAAGTCATACCAGTATTTGCCGCGCACAAACGCGCCGCTGTCGCCGTATTTCAGCTCCAGGTCATGCACGCCCTTGAAGATCTTCGAGAAGGTCTCGCCCTTCTTGAAGTTCAGGCGGTTGTCATCGTTGGTGCGCGCCGATGCATTGCCCCGCACGCCCTGGGAATTGAAGTTGGAAATGAAATCCGGGTCCGGTCCGCGTACCGCCCAACTGGCGCCAACCGATAGCGCGGAATCGAAACTGCCTTCGATTTCACCAATGCTGAAATCCTTGGCAAAAGCCTGTGGGGTGACTGCCGCAGCGACGGCGACTGCCAGCAGGTTTGGGTAGCAAGCTCTACGCAATCTCGTAATGCTCATGCGTCCTCCGATTGAATTGACACAAGGAGACCCGTGCGCACCGGTGGATGCGCTTGAGTTCCTGGCGTTGGAAATAAGATGCGCGGCCGCAACGACCGCGCGACACTGGTTCAGGCGATCCCGCGCTGCTGGTTTTCCCAGAAGGGTTTGCGCAGTTCGGTCTTCAGCACTTTGCCGACGCTGGTCAGCGGCAGTGCTTCGCGGAACTCGACACTGCGCGGCACCTTGTAGCCAGCAATCCGCTCGCGGCAGTGGGCAATGATTTCTTCGCTGCTGGCCTTGATGCCAGGCTTGAGAATGATCACCGCATGCACGGACTCGCCCCATCTCTGGCAGGGGATGCCGATCACGGCACTTTGTGCCACGGCGGGATGGCTGCCGATGGCCGCCTCAACTTCCCCGCAGTAGACGTTTTCGCCGCCACTGACCACCATGTCCTTGAGACGGTCGCAGATGTAGATGAAGCCGTCCTCGTCCATGTAGCCGCCGTCACCGGTGTGCATCCAGCCGCCGCGCAGCGCCTCGGCAGTGGCCTCGGGTTTTTTCCAGTAACCGAGCATCACGTTCGGGCCGCGCACGATGATTTCGCCCACGGTGCCGCGCGGCACTTCGTTGTCGTTGGCGTCTACCACTCGTATTTCCACGCACTGTACCGGCAGGCCGGCCGAGTACATCTTGCCGCTCGCCTGGTGCTCCGCGCTGTGATACTCGCTGTCGAGGATCGCCGCTGCCGGGGCCAGTTCGGTCATGCCGTAGCCTTGGGAGAAATCGGCATCGGTGAACACCGCGCGTGCCCGGTCCAGCAAGGCCGGGGTTATGGTGGAAGCGCCGTAGATGATGCGATTGAGCGAGCTAAGATCCAGGTCCCGACCCTGTGCCTGGTGCCAGTCAAGCACCATCTGGATCATGGTTGGCGCGAGCAGCACCTCATTGGCTTTCTCCTGGTCAATGGCATGCAGAACGCCTTGCGCGGTAAAGGTCTGCAAAACCGCATGGGTCGCGCCACTGATGAAACAGGCCGTCATCGCGGCGAAGTCCGCCAGGTGGAACATCGGCATCGCGTGGAGAAATGTCGAACCCGCGCTGCAACGGCCGGCGATCAAGGAGTTCATCGCCGAGAACGCCACGTTGCTGTGGCTGAGCATCACGCCTTTAGGCTGGCCGGTGGTGCCGCCGGTGTAGAAAATGCCAAGCAAGGCATCACCGCTGCGGCGCGCATCTTCCACCGGCTCGCTGATCTCGATCAGGGTTTCGTAGTTGAGCATCCCCGGTGGTGTTTCGCCGTCACCGGCGTAGATCACCACACGTACGGTTTTCGCCTGTTCCTGCACCTTGGCGCCCAGTGCCTTGTGGTGATCGTCGACGATCAGCACGGTGGTTTCTGAGTCGTCCAGCGAATAGACGATCTCCGCCAGGCTCCAGCGAAAGTTCACCGGATTGACCACGGCATCGGCCCACGGCACAGCCTGGTAATACTCGATGAAGCGTTGCGAGTTGAAGGACAGCATGGCCACGCGATCACCACTGCCGACATCCAGGCCTTTCAATGCACTGGCCAGGCGCGCGACGCGATCACCGAATTCGGCGTAGGTGATGCTGTGGCCGCCCTGAGAGCGGATGGCCACGGCATTGGGACGTTGCTGCAGATGACGGTGCAGCCCTTGAGTGATGTACATGAAAACTCCAAATTGCTTTTTTATTATTCAATCGATTTGGAACTATCGACGTGGCTGTCGGGCCGACCACAGTCGGAGTCAGCCCTGTTGTCACAGCGAACGCGCAACGACCTCGCGCTGAATCTCGTTGGAGCCACCGTAGATGCGTGCCACCCGTGCATCGGCCCACATCCGCCCGATCGGGTACTCGTTCATGTAGCCGTAGCCACCGAACAGTTGCAGGCAGCGATCGAGCACTTCACCCTGGCGTTCGGTCAGCCAGAACTTGCCCATCGACGCCAGCGTGGTGTCGAGGGTGCCGTCGATCCAACGCTGGATGATCAGGTCGACGAAGGTCCTGGCCGCCATGACCGTCGCCTTGGCGTCCGCCAGCACGAAGCGGCTGTTCTGGAAGTCGATCACCGGTTTGCCGAAGGCCTTGCGATCCTTGGTGTATTCCACGGTCAGGCGCAGGGCGCGCTCCATTACCGCCACAGCGCCAACGCCGATCTGCGCGCGCTCGTATGGCAGCTGGCTCATCAGGGTGTAGAACCCTTGTCCTTCCACTTCGCCCAACAGGCAATCGGCGGGCACTTCAACGTCGTCGAAGAACATCTCCGAAGTGTCCTGGGCATGCATGCCGACTTTGCTCAGCAGCTTGCCGCGACGGAAACCCGGGGTGTTGGTGTCGACCATGAACAGCGAAACGCCCTTGGCGCCCTGGGTGATGTCGGTCTTGGCGATCACCAGCACCATGTCGCAGGTCTGGCCATTGCTGATAAAGGTCTTGGCGCCATTGATGACGTATTTGTCGCCCCGCTTCACGGCGCGGGTGCGAACTGATTGCAGGTCCGAGCCGGCACCGGGTTCTGTCATGGCGATGGCGCAGATCATCTCGCCGGAACCGATCTTCGGCAGCCAGTGCTTCTTCTGCGCTTCGGTGCCGGATTCGAGGATGTAATGAGCGACGATGTGGCTCAGGCCAAGGCCCAGGCCGCCACCGAAGGTGCTCATCGCGTTGCACACGCACACGTAGTGGCCGATGTCGCCCCCCGCACCGCCGTACTCCTGCGAGACATCCGGAAGAATAAGACCCAATTCACCGGCCTTGAGCCACGCAGAACGATCGGCGAAGTGCTGCTCACGCCACTTCAGTTCATTGGGCTCCATGTATTCCTTGCCGAAGCGCATGACCATGTCGTTGAACGACTCCAGGTCCTCGGTCATCCACGGGGAGCGGTAATTTTCCAGCATTGCAAACACCTCAAGTTCTTGGGCTTGTTACCCGCGGGCGGGCAACAAGCTCGACGAATCGTTGGCCCTGCTTACCAGGGCACACGCCGCAACAGCCTTAGAAATTCGAACCTGGACCGCCGCCGCAGAAGATGACCTGGCCGGAGCAGAAGTTGGATTCCGGCAGGCAGAACATCACTACTGCACCCGCGGCTTCTTCTGGTTTGCCGACACGACCCAACGGGATGGTGGCGGCCACACCGTCGAGACGCGCCTGCTGCACGCCGACCTTGATTTCGCGACCTTCAATGTTCACGGTCTTGCTGTCCTCGCCAGCCAGGGCCTGGGTCAGGCGCGTGTCGATCAAACCGAACGCGACGGCGTTGACGTTGACTTTCAGGCGGCCCCACTCCTTGGACAGGGTCTTGGTCAGGCCCAGAATCCCGGATTTGCCCGAGGAATAGTTGGACTGGCCGACGTTGCCACCAGCAGCGCCGGAGGAAATGTTCACCACCTTGCGCAGCACTTCTCGGCCTTCGGCGGCTTCTTTCTTGGCCATGGCGCTGATGATCGGCTGGGCGGCACGCAGGATGCGGAACGGCGCGGTCAGGTGGCAGTCGATGACCGCGTACCACTGCTCGTCGCTCATCTTCTGGATCACGTTGTCCCAGGTGAAACCGGCGTTGTTGATGATGATGTCGATGGAGCCATAGCTCTTGACGGCGGTCTGCACGAAACGGTCGGCGAAGTCCGGCGCGGTGACGCTGCCTACGCACGCCACGGCTTCGCCGCCAGCGGCGCGAATTTCGGCGACTACTTCTTCAGCCGGTGCAGCGTCCAGGTCGTTGACCACGACTTTCGCGCCGTAGGCGGCCAGTTGCAGAGCGACTTCACGACCAATGCCACGGCCGGAACCGGTGACCAGAGCGACTTTGCCTTCAAGCTTTTTCATTTTTTATTGTTCCTGAGTGAGGGATTCAAGGAGTTCAGGCCAGGGCCACGACGGCTTCGCCGACGAGCTTTTCTTCGCCGTACTGGTTGGCGCAACGGATCTGCAGGCGCACGCGCTTCTCACCGTTTTCTTCGAATTTTTCGGTAATGGTGCCGGTGCAGGTCGGGATGTGCCCCAGATGGGTAATGCCGGTGAAACGGATCGACAGGCTGCGCACTTGCTGCTGTGGTACCCATTGGGTCAACAGGCGACCCAGGTAGGCGGCCGACAACATGCCGTGGGCGAACACGTCGGGCATGCGCGATTTGCGGGCGAAATCGATGTCGATATGGATCGGGTTGTGATCACCCGACGCGCCGCAGTACAGCGCCAGGGTGGTGCGGTTAACCGGTTGCAGTTTGAGAAGCGGGATCACATCGCCAATCTGGACATCGGAGAATTGCGCGTGGGTGGTGTTGGAGAGCGTCATCGACATTTCCTCAGCGCTGTACGAGGGACGAGCGGACATCGGCGATATGCACGCCGTCCTGGTTGGTTACCCGTGATTCCATGACCACGAATTGCAGGGCCCCGCCCTTTTTCTCGTAGACATCGGTGATGCTGGCGTTGAAGGTCAGCACGTCGCCGGCATAGGCCATGGCGTGGTACACGAAGGACTGCTCGGCGTGCAGGATGCGGCCCAGGTCAAAGTTGCACAGCTTGAGGAAAGCGGTCAGGTCGCGACCTTCACCTTCCAGGCACTTGAGAAAGGTCGGCGGTACCGGCAAGGCCTTGTGGCCCGCGGCGATGGCCGCCGCCTCGCTGGTGTACACCGGATCGGTTTCACCAATCGCCTTGGCGAAGAAGCGCAGGCGGCCCTTCTCCACATCGACGCTGAATTTATCGAGCTTGTGCCCGATCAGGCTCTTGTCAGCCATGTGTCTCACTCCTCTTGTTGTTATGGAAAAACTCAGTTGCGCCCGTACATCGTGACCACGCAGGCGCCGCCCAGGCCGAGGTTGTGTTGCAAGGCGATGTTCAGGTCTTCGACCTGGCGTTTGTCGGCGGTGCCGCGCAGCTGATGGGTCAGCTCATAGCACTGGGCAAGGCCCGTGGCGCCCAATGGGTGGCCCTTGGAAAGCAGGCCGCCGGACGGGTTGGTTACCACCTGGCCGCCGAAGGTGTTGTCGCCATCGAGGACGAACTGTTCGCCGCCACCGACGGCACACAGGCCCAGGCCTTCGTAGGTCAGCAGCTCGTTGTGTGCGAAGCAGTCATGCAGCTCCACGGCGCGCACGTCCTGAGGACCGACGCCGGCCTGCTCGTAAACCAGCTGCGCGGCGCGTTGGGTCATGTGGAAGCCGGCATAGGCGATCATTGATGGCGGATCGAAGGACTCCACCGGATCGGTGACCATCGACTGCGCGAGGATCACCACGTCACTGCGCAGGCCGTGTTTCTTGGCGAAGGCCGGCGAGCAGATGATCGCCGCCGCCGCGCCACAGGTCGGCGGGCAAGCCATCAGGCGAGTCATCACGCCCGGCCACAGCAGCTGGTCATTCATCACGTCTTCTGTGGTCAGTACTTTCTTGAACAGCGCCAACGGGTTGTTCGCGGCATGACGGCTGGCCTTGGCGCGGATGGCGGCGAAGGTTTCCATACGGGTGCCGTACTTCTGCATGTGTTCGCGACCGGCACCGCCGAAAGTCTTCAGTGCACGCGGCAGGTCGACGTCGCGGGTCAGGCCTTCCAGCACGTGGACCACACTGGCCCGGGTCTGTGGACGGTCATCCCAGTGCGACTTGAGTGCGCCAGCCTGCATCTGCTCGAAACCCAGGGCCAGCACGCACTCCGCCTGACCGCTCTGCACGGCAGCGCGGGCCAGGTACAGCGCGGTGGAACCGGTGGAGCAGTTGTTGTTGACGTTGACGATCGGGATGCCGGTGCGGCCCACTTCATACAGGGCGGTCTGGCCGCAGGTGGAGTCGCCAAACACGTAACCGGTGAAGGCCATCTGCACCTTGTCGTACGTTATGCCGGCGTCCTTCAGGGCCAGGCGCACGGCTTCGGCGCCCATGTCGGTGTAGCTGGGGCTGGCACCCGGCTTGGCGAAGGGGATCATGCCGACCCCGGCGACTACGACTTTTTCACTCATGGATGAATTTCCTTTTGGCATACACGTTCGGTTGTCGTACCTGCCGGCCGGTAGGTTCTTGTGGGGATTCATCCTAGGTTTGCCCATGGCGGTGCTACGACCGTCGAAGGGATGAAGTTGCGGAGGTAGTGGGAGGCGTTCCAAGGAACGTTTGGAGGGAGTAAATCGATGAGGACAGGAGACTCAACTGTAGGAGCTGGCTTGCCAGCGAAGGCGGTGTGTCAGGCGAAATGAATGTCGGATGTGCCGCCCCCATCGCTGGCAGGCCAGCTCCCACAATGATCTCGGGTAGCCGCAGGTTTTGCGTTCAGCCGCTCTCACAGGTGAGTGCCTGACTACTCCCCCGGACCATCCCTTCGAACGATCCCCCGCCTACTCCGCAGCATCATCCCTTCGGCGCTCGCTGAAAATTTGCACCACGCCCAGCATTACAAGAGTCCCTGTCCCTGACCTACCGAGGATTCACATGAGCGAATACAGACCCGCATGGCTGACCGAAGACCTGGCGATCTTCCAGGAATCGGTTCGTCGTTTTACCGCCGAGGAACTGGTGCCCCACGAAGAGCGCTGGGCCAAACAGCAGCACGTGGACCGTGAGACCTGGCTGAAGGCCGGCGAGATGGGCATGCTGTGTCCTGCGATCCCGGAAGAATACGGCGGCGGCGGTGGCAGCCACGCGCACAACGCGATCATCGGCTACGAACTGGCCCGTGAGATCGCCACCAGCCTGGGCACCAACGTCCATAGCGCCATCTGCGCGCACTACATCCTGCGTTACGCCAGCGAAGAGCAGAAACAGCGCTGGTTGCCGAAAATGGCCACCGGCGAAATGGTCGCCGCCATTGCCATGACCGAACCCGGCGCCGGCACTGACCTGCAGAACGTCAAGACCAAGGCCATCCGTGAGGGTGATCACTACGTCATCAACGGCTCCAAAACCTTCATCACCAATGGCTTCCACGCCGACCTGGTGCTGCTGGTGTGCAAGACCGACCCCTCCCTGGGTGCCAAGGGCATGTCGATCATTGGCCTTGAGGTCAAGGATCTGCCGGGCTTCCGCCGTGGAAGGATCCTCGACAAGATCGGCCAGAAAGGCCAGGACACCTCGGAGTTGTTCTTCGATGATGTGCGCGTGCCGGTGGCCAACCTGCTCGGCCCGGAAGAAGGCAAGGGTTTCATCCAGCTGATGCAGCAACTGCCCGAAGAACGCATGTTCATCACCATGAACGCCTTGGGCTCCATGGAGCGCGCGGTCGAGGAAACCATCAGATACACCAATGACCGTAAGCTGTTCGGCAAGCCATTGCTGGACATGCAGAACACCCGCTTCAAACTGGCGGAAATGCAGACCACCGTGACCATTGCCCGCACCTTTGTCTTCGATTGCCTGGACAAGATGGTCAAGCATGAACTGGACCCGACCACGGCCGCCATGGCCAAGTGGTGGACCTCCACGCAAGCCTGCCAGATCATCGACGAATGCCTGCAATTGCACGGCGGCTACGGCTACATGATGGAGTACCCGATCGCCCGGTTGTACGTGAACACCCGGCCGATGCGCATCTATGGCGGCTCCAATGAAGTCATGAAAGAGCTGATTGCGCGCACGCTATAAGCCCATCCACCACCCCCCTTGTGGGAGCGGGCTTGCTCGCGAAAGCGGAGTGTCAGGCGACTTCTATATTGACTGTGCCTACGCCTTCGCGAGCAAGCCCGCTCCCACAGAGCACATGCCAATGAATTCGATTCCTGAACCCTTTGAAGCTGCCGCCCACGAGGACAAACCGCTCGCCGGTTTCGTGCCGATGGGGCGCGTCGGTTTCGTGGTGCATTGCACCGGCCTTTACGTCAATGAGGAACGCTCGGTACTGGCCGCGCGCATTCGCCCCGAACACCTGAACCCGCTGGGCATCGCCCACGGCGGTTTTCTTGCGACCTTGGCGGATACGGCATTCGGCCGGGCATTGCGCCTGGCGGCAGCGACCGACCTACCCCCCGCGACCATCAACCTGAGCATGGACTACCTCAGCCCGGCCAATCTGGGCGCATGGGTCGAAGCTCACGTTCAGATTCACCGGATCGGGCGCTCGTTGTCCCATGCCAGCCTCGACCTGCTCGATGGCGAACGCCTGGTGGCCCGGGGCAAGGCGACATTTATCGGCAATACCCCAAGCCTGCACGGCAAGCCACGCCAGGGCTGATCAAACCTGCGGGTTGCCGGGAAGCTTCAGTTCCAGGTCGCGTACCTTGGCGATGGCCTCGTCGCGCCCGGTGACCTCCAGCTTGTAGAAAATATTCTTCATGTGCCATTTCACCGTTTCCGGTGACAGGTTCAGCACCCGGGCGATCTTCTTGTTGGGCAGCGCCTGGGCCACCAGAGCCATCACGTCAAGTTCGCGAATGCTCAGCACACTGGCGGTTTCGGTGTCCGGCGCCTGCTGGCTGCTGGCGTCAGCTGTACGAGCGACGTCGAGAAGGCGTTGCGCGTAGAACGTCAACACCGGGTCCAGGACATGCTCGGCCATCAGCGCTTCGAGCAGCGCAGCAACCCCCGACCCCGCATCCAGCAGGCTGCGCACCAGCCCCAGGCGATGGCCCTGGCGCAACGCTTCGATCAATTGCTCGCGAGCCTGATCCACGTGCCCCCTGCCCTGCTCGATCACGGCCATTTGCACACGCATCGCCACCACCCGCCGCCATCGGCGGTTATGCTGTGACGCCTCGATCAGCGCCGGCAATGGCTCGGCCGCCGCCGAAAAATCCTCGGCATGCAGGGACCGTTCAATCGCGGCCCGGCGCGCGATGATCCGCACTTCCAGCTCAGTGCCCGATTGCGCCGCCTGGTGTGGTTGCGCCGTCTGGAGGATGCGTTGCAACGCGCCGTCCGCCGCGGATTCATCGCCGATCTGCTGCAACCAGCGCATGCGCACCAGCAGCGCACAGACCAATAGACGGTCCAGGTCATAACGGCTCGCATACTGTTCCAGGCGGTCCAGACAGCCCATGGCTTCGGTGTGCCGCCCGGCCAGCCAATGGGCCATGGCCAGCGTCTGCATGCATTGCAACACGGTGTCGGGGATCGCCACCTGCTCCAGCAGTTTCATCCGTGGCTCGAGCAACTGGCAGGCGGCGTGGTAATCGCCCTGCTCGTACAACGCCGTACCGAGCAAACCGGCGGCCATGGTGCTGACCACCAGATAGGCCACCCCATGTTTTTCGGCCTCCTCCAGCACTTCACGGTAGAGGTGCTCGGCCTGGGTGGCGCGGCCTTCGAGCGCCAGGCTCATGCCACTCATGCAGCGCCCGAGCAGGCTGCGGCGCGGCGAACCGAATGGCCGCTCGCCGCCCTCGAGGACCTCCCGCGCTTTCTCGAATTCGCCCTGGTACATGTACAGCCAGGCCAGGGTGTTGCTGCGCCCCGACCAGGAAAAGTCGTCGGCATCGTCCGGGATCGCCAGCAAGTCAGGGAGGATCGCCAACATCGCCGCGGTGTCGTCCTGATGAATCGCCTGGCTGCCCTTGAGCACGGTCACTGCATGGCGCTGCCGGGGGTCAAGCCTTTCGTGGTGGGCTTGCAGATGCTGCAAGGTCTGCTGCAACGCCTGGAAATTACGCGAGTACAGTTGCAGATGAGCCATCACCACCTGCAAGCCGAAACGTTCGGCAGTCTGTTCCGCCGGCAAGCCCTTGAGCAAACCGGAGATCTGGCTGAGGTTGCCCTTGGCCAGCAAGTCATAGGCGCAGGCTTCAACGATATCGGCCGCCGCTTCGCAATCACCGGCGCGCACTGCGTGGCGCACCGCTTCATCGAGGTGCTCGTGTTCGGTGAACCAGCCCCGCGCAACGGCGTGCAGCACCTGTTCCTGCTGCGGTCGCGCCGCCAGCCGGGCACGCAATACGCTGCCCAGCAACGGATGCAGGCGGTACCAGGTTTCACGGTCGTGGCTCTTGACCTGGGTGATGAACAGATTGTCGCCATCGAGGCGGGCAAGCTGGGTCATCATGCCGGCGATGGCGTGGGGCTGGCCAAGCAGGGTCGCGCACAACGAAGCGCAGAACCGTTCGCAGATCGATGCGCAGGTGAGCAGGCGCAGATCTTCCGGCTCCAGGCGCACCAGCACTTCGCGTTCGAAATAGTCGGCAAAGCCGATGGCATCGCGAATCTGCACCCGGTCGAAGCGAGTCATCTGCTTGGCCTTGAGGTCGACGGCGAACAATTGCAGGCCGGCGACCCAGCCATCGGTCAGCTCGTGCAGCGTCGCCGCGTCGCGGGCATCGATGGCGCCCAGGTGTTCACGCAGGAACAGCTGCGATTCGCTGCGACTGAAGCGCAGGTCGCGCAGGTCGAATTCGCTGACTTGACCCCGCGCGCGCAAGGCGGCCAGCGGAAATGGCAGTGCTGCCCGTGTGCCGAATACCAGGTGCAGGTTTTGCGGGGCGTAGTCGATCAGCCATTGCAATGCCTGGACGATTCGCGGCTCCTGCAGATGCTGCATGTCATCGAGCATCAGCACCAGTTCGCGCGAATGCTGGGCGATGCCCTGGACCAGGGTGATGACCCAGTGCTCGACCGCCATGTCCTGATTATCGCGACCGAGCAGAATGCCGGCATCGCGGACCTGCTCCGGCAGCACTTGCGCCAAGCTCGCTTGCAGGCAATGGCAGAAGCGGCCAGGTTCGTCGTCTTCGGCTCCCAGCGACAGCCAGGCCACGTCGAAATTCATCGCCAACAGTTCCCGGCGCCAGGCCAGCAAAGTGCTGGTCTTGCCACACCCGGCAGGGCCCTGGATCACCACGCAACGTTGGCGCCGGACCTCTTGCAGGCGTAGCAACAGGCTCTCCCGAGGCACTAGCCGACGGGCCCCGCGCGGCGGTACGACCTTGGTATCGGCAATCGAGTGGTCAGCGTCCGGTGAGGAACGAGCGTCGGTGTCTTTGAGGGGCGGTAACGACATGGGAGAACACTTCCGAATGGCGAGCCAGGCGACAAACGATGTAGGACTGAGACTGTCCCGGCTGCATGAAATTTCGCAGCACATTGTAGGGCCTGACGCGGCATTTGCCGATACGGCTTTCGTCCGACACATTCCCCTGTAGGAGCTGTCGAGTGCAACGAGGCTGCGATCTTTTGATCTTGTTTTTAGAAGCAAAGATCAAAAGATCGCAGCCTGCGGCAGCTCCACAGGGGGATCGAGTGTTGATCAGGCCTTGGGTACGCCTTCGGGCCACAACAGCTTCACGGCATCGCCCTCTTCTCGATAGGCATGACAGGTGCCGATCACCCATGGGCGCACCGCGATGACCTGCTGCGCGCCCGTTTCCCGACGGCGAGAGGCCTCAGCCCGGTAGGTGGAAAACAGCGTCTGCATCGCCACGTTGGCCATGCGTTCAAGCAGTTCGGTGAGGTGGGTGCAACCGATTGCGCCACCGACGATGGCTTTCATGTTCTTTTTGAAGCCTGCGGCAATCTTCAGCCCCACCAAACCTGAGTAAACGGCCGCCGCTTCACCACAGAACTGGCTGGCACCGGTCGCTGTCACGGCTGCTATGTGCTGGATCACCATGTCGGCGTCGATGGTCATCACCAGGCGCATGTCGTGGATCGTTCCGCCTTGGGGCACCCGGTGGAACGGCAGGTCGGTCGGTTCGTTGGTCAGGTCCTGCAGGCGTCCTTCGATGTCGTACATACCATCGCTGCGCTGATAGCCCTTGCAGATGATTTCGCGGGTGTGCAGCAGTGTGCGAGTGGGCGAGTCGACAGGTTCGGTGGTCATCAATGAATTCCTTCTTGCTGCATCGCAAAAGCGTTTGAAACAGGCCGGGTACAGGTCCCCGACCGTTGTTTTCGGGTGAGTCAGCCGTGCCTGGCACGGCCGCTCAGATCACTCAGTTCTTGCCGTACAGCGTGACCACACAGGCGCCGCCCAGCCCGAGGTTGTGCTGCAAGCCATGGCGCAAACCTTCGACCTGTCGCGCACCCGCGGTGCCGCGCAGTTGGTGGGTCAGCTCATAGCACTGCGCCAGGCCTGTGGCGCCCAGCGGATGGCCTTTGCACAACAGGCCGCCGGACGGGTTAGTGACGACGCGACCGCCGTAGGTGTTATCGCCATCGAGCACGAACTGCTCGGCGCCACCCACCGGGCACAGGCCCAGGGCTTCATAGGTCAACAGTTCGTTGTGGGCAAAGCAGTCGTGCAATTCGACCACGCGAATATCCTGGGGACCGACGCCGGCCTTTTCGTACACCGCACCGGCGGCCCGTTCGGCCATGTGCGCGCCGACGAAACCGATCATGGTTTTCGGCTCGAAGGACTCCACCGGATCGGTCACCAGCGACTGGGCGAGAATCGCCACGTCAGTGCGCAGGCCGTGCTTCTTCGCGAACGCCGGCGAGCAGATGATCGCGGCGGCGGCACCGCAGGTCGGCGGGCAGGCCATCATCCGGGTCATGACCCCTTCCCACATCAACTGGTCATTCATGACCTCTTCGGTGGTGACGATCTTCTTGAACAAGGCCAGCGGGTTGTTGGCGGCATGGCGGCTGGCCTTGGCGCGGATCGCGGCGAAGGTGCTCATCTGCGTGCCGTATTTGCGCATGTGCTCACGGCCGGCACCGCCGAAGGTGATCAGGTTGCGCGGGATGTCACCGGCGTCGCCACACAGTTCATCCTGAATCGGCAAGTAATCGCCACGGGGCAACGGACGGTCATCGAAGTTGGAGCGGGTCGGCCCCGGACGCATCTGCTCGAAGCCGACCGCCAGGGCGCATTCGACCTGGCCGCTTTCGACGGCGGCACGGGCCAGGAACAGCGCGCTGGAGCCGGTGGCGCAGGCATTGTTGACGTTGAACACCGGAATCGCCGTGCGGCCCACCCGGTACAACACGGCCTGGCCGCAGGTGGTATCGCCGTACACGTAACCGGCAAACGCCATCTGCACCTGGTCATAGCTCAGGCCGGCATCGGCCAGTGCCAGGCGTACCGCTTCGGCCCCCATGTCGATGTAGCTCGGGCTCGCGCCCGGTTTGCTGAACGGGATCATGCCGACGCCGGCTACTAATGCATTTTGACTCATGACGATGTCCTTGCTGGTTTGAGGGGTGTCACAGCGCTTGTGCGATGATTTCGTGCATGGCCTTGCCGGTCATGCCGTGTTCGACCGTGGCATGGGCAATGGAATGAGTGCGCAGGCGGCCTTGGGTGGCGCGCAGGCGTGCCAGTTCCTCGGTGCATTTGCGCAGGGTGTCGCTGGCATACAGATAGGCGATCGCCGTGTGCTCAGCGCTCAATGGATGGCGCATGCGCCGCTCCAGATAGTGATCGACGAGTACCCGCAAGGCGACGGCGCGGGCCTTGATATCGGCGACTTTTTTGCGGGTGTGCTGCAGATCCCACGAACAATGTCCGCTGGTATCGGGCTGACGCAGATGGTCCAGGGTCAGGTCCAGCAGGTGTTCGAGGCGGCTGGCGGCCGCAATCGCCGCCAACAGGCGCTCCTGCGCTCCTGCCTGGCTCAAGTAATCCAGGCCCCTGCCCGCTTCGCCCAGCAGGTTGCCCGCCGGTACACGCACGTTGTCCAAGTGCAATTCGGCGGCACTCGGTTGCGCGCAGCCTGGCGCACTACGGATGCGCTGCACGCCCGGGCGACCGGTTTCAACCATGATCAGGCTGACACCCGATTCACCGTTATTGCCGTCGGTACGGCACGCGAGCAGGATCAGGTCGGCGGCGATGCCGTTGCCGACCGCGGTTTTGCTGCCCTTGATCAGGTAATCAGCGCCATGGCGCACGGCGTGAGTACGCAAGCTCCCGGGTTTGCCGCCGGGTTCGGTGACGGCCAGGGCCAGCACCACCTCGCCGCTGCAAACGCCTGGCAGCCAGCGACGCTTCTGTTCGTCGCTGGCCAACTGGGCGATGCACGGTGCGATGACGTCCGAGTGCAGTGACATCGCCCGGTCACAGGCCCCTGCCCGGGCAAACTCCTCGCGCAGCACCGCGGCATGACCCACGTCACCACCACCGCCAAATTGCGCCGGCAGGGTCACGCACAACAGCCCTTCACGACCGGCCTTCAGCCAGACCCGCCGTTCAACATCACCGGTATTTTCCCGACCCGTCAGGCGAGGCAAGTCTTCGCGCTCGAGAAAGCGTCGCACGGCGGTGCGAAACATCTCATGGTCTTCGCGGTAGAGAGTGCGTTGAACGTCCATCCGGAACCTTTGGCCATCGCCCGATTGCATGGAAAAAAACGGGAAAACCCGTTCCAGTTTGTCGAGGCAATCGTTGCATGGGACGCGGTGCATCGAGAGCCACCCTCACAGGGGGGGCGGGTTTGCAAGACGCTGTGCGTGCACAATAATCGGGCAAGCTCAATGAATGACGCCGCCGCTTAACGGCGCGCCCTGAGGGTTGCGTTAGACCAAAGTCTCGGGCAACGGCCAGACGTGGCAATATGGCCGCACTTACAAGAATAAAAAGATCACATTGCCAGGCGAGTGATCTGTTTGGAGGTACTTTCAATGCCAGTTCACTGGGACAATTCAATGGTCGGGCCTGCCGGCCCTGCGCTCACTGCCGCCCCGAGTGAGCCGTCAGCCTCGAGAAGTGGCTCTATCAAGTTCGCCAGTCCCAAATCGGCCGACAGCCACCTGTCGCGTTCGCGCCTGCTTCAGCAAATGGCCGACGCCGATGCGGCCCGCCTGATCCTGATTCGTGCAGCCGCAGGTTTCGGTAAAACCACGCTCATGCAGCAATACCGCGAGCACTGTCTGGCCAGCGGCAAGCGAGCGCTGTGGATCAACCTGGAGCCCGCCGACAACGACTTGCAACGTTTCGTCAACCTGTTGGACAAGGGCCTCGGCCTGCTGCCCGTGTCCGCCCGGCAGTCTGAGCGCAACGATCCGCCCTGTGCCGAGGACCTGCTGCAACTCATGGTCAGCAGCCCCTTGCCCTTTGCCGTCCTGCTCGACGAAGTCGAAGTCATCCAGAACCCCGAAGTGCTCGAGTTTCTCCAGCAACTGGTCGAGCAACTGCCCTCCGGCAGCGTCCTGGTGATGGCGTCACGCTCAACGCCGGGCATCGGCCTGGGGCGGATTCGCGCCCGTGGACAACTGCTGGAAATCCGCCCGCAGGATCTGCGTTTCACGCTTGAAGAATCCATGGCGTTCATTCGCGGCAAACGGCAGATCCCGCTGCATGACGATGAGCTGGCCACGCTGTACCGGCGCACCGAGGGCTGGATCGCCGGGCTTTACCTGGCCAGCCTGTCGCTCAAGGACCGGGACGATCACGGCGCCTTCATTTCGTCTTTTTCCGGCTCCAACCTGGAACTGGCCGAATACCTCACCGAAGACATCCTGGCGCGACAGACCGAGGACTGCCGGGTATTCCTGATGCAGACCAGCATCCTCGAGCAGTTCTGCGTGCCGCTGTGTGAAGCGGTGACCGGGCGCAAGGACAGCCGCGCCATGATTGACCACCTCGACCGCACCAACCTGTTCCTGGTGCCGGTCGACAGCCAGCAGCAATGGTTCCGTTATCACCACCTGTTCGCCAGCTTCTTGCGCCACGCCCTGGATCGCCTGTACCCGGGCATGGCACAAACCCTTCATGAAACCGCTGCGCATTGGTTCTTCGATGCCGGGCAACCGATCCCCGGCGTCGAACACCTGTTCAATGCCGGTCTCCTCGATGAAGCCGCCGACGGTTTGAACCGTCACCTCGATACCCTGATCGACAGTGGCCGCACACGCCTGCTGCTGCGTTGGCTGGATCGGATTCCAGAGGCGACTCGCGACCGCTATCCGCTACTCAACCAGGCCTACGCCTGGCTGCTGGCAAGCACGACACGCCTCAAGGACGCGATGCACGTGGCCGAACGTCTGGCGCACCAGTCGGGGCCGGCCTATGCCTATGTGCCGAAGGTCGTGGAATGTTTGCGCCTTGGGGTGACCGATCAGGCCGAAGCCTGTTGCCGCAGGGGCGTCGAACTGCTTGAGTGCATGCCTGCCGACGAAGTGCATTTATACATCGTGCTGGCCAATTCGGTGGCGATGAACATGGTTGCCAGCGGTCGCTACGATGAAGCACGCAACCTGTTGTCCAGTGCATTGCAACGTGACTCGCGGGTTCATTCGAGTTTTCTGCGCCACATCTTCCGGGTCAACGAGAGCACCCTGGACCTGATCCAGGGCCGCTTGAGCAATGCCCTGGTGCGCATGCACAGCACGCCGGAGCGAACGCAAAACACCGGCCAGGGCAAACCACACGAAGCCAAGCTGTCGCTGGATATCCTTCATGGCCTGCTGCTGTACGAGAACGGCAACTTTGCGCAGGCGCAAAAGTATCTCTCACGCTGCCTGTTTTTTGCCAAGCAGGTCAGTTCCCCCGAGAACCAGATCATCACCCACGTGCTGACCGCACGTATCGCCTACAGCCAGGGCGATCGCACCACCTGGACCCGCTGCCTGGTGGAGCTCGAGCAGATCGGCCGCCAGGTCGGCTCACACCGCGTCCAGTGCTCTGCCTGGCTGGAGCGAGCCCGAGTGGCGTTGCTCGAACAGCGCCTGGACACGGCGCTGCAAGCCCTGCATTCAGCTGACCTTGCCGGCGATTGGGACCGTCCCGACTTCATCCGCATCGCCAACGACGTGGACACCCCGAGTATCGCCCGACAACGCTTGCGCATTGTCCAGGGTGAAGGTGCGGCGGCAGCCAAGGCCTTGCGCACGGCGATCGAGCAGGCGCGGCACTGGCAACATCACCGCCGCGAACTGAAGCTGCAGATTCTCCTGGCGCTCGCATTGGACAGCCTCCAGCAACCACAGGAGGCCTTTCAAGCGCTCGGTGAAGCGCTGCGCCTGGCCAGCCATGACGGCTTCTTCGCCACGTTCATCGAAGAAGGCGAGCGCATGGCCGGGCTGTTGCAACGCTGGGCCACGACCGGCAAGGCACGCTGCAAGGAGCTGGGGATCGACTGCGGATTCGTCGACAGGCTGATGCAACTGTTGGATGTCAGCGACGGCAACATGGAAGATGCGCGCAAGGACAACGGCGCCCACGAAGTGCTGACGGTGCGCGAATATCAGATCCTGCAACTGCTGGCTGCCGGGCATCGTAACCGCGAGATCGCCGAGAAGGTGTTTCTCTCCGAGTTCACGGTCAAATCGCACCTGCAGAAGATCTACGCGAAACTGGAGGCCAAGGGGCGCACGGAAACCCTGGCCATTGCCCGCACGCGGGGCTGGATCACCTGAAAGACCGGCGTTCATCGCGGGGGTGGCCCGCGATGAGCCGATCAGGAGGGCTACGGCTTGATGCGCTCCTTCAGGTGACTGGCCGGAATGGCGACCAGCAACACCACCGCACCCACCACCAACACACCCGCGATCACATCGAACGCCAGGTACAGGTCCCCGGTCGCCGTCTTGATCGCGCCTACGACAACCTGGCTGATAACGCCGGCAAGGCCGCCAATGCAGCTGATGACCGCAATGCCCACCGCCGCCGCCGAAGGTGACAGCAAGGCCGGTGGAATACTCCAGAACAGCGACAGCGCGGACATGGCGGCGGCGGCACCGATACTCATGAACACCAGCGACAGCAGCAGATGATCCTGGACCGGGCCCAGCAGGAAGAAGCAAATTGCGCTGAGCAGCAGGGTCAGGCTCACATGCCAGCGACGTTCCAGGCGTTTGTCCGAGCTGCGGGCCAGCAAGTACATGCCGATCAAGGCACCGGCATAAGGCACGCTGGCCAACAGGCCGATGGTTTTCAGGTCATGCACACCGAATCCGCGAATCAATGTCGGCATCCAGTAAGACACCGTATTGGAGCCACTGTAGATGCAGAAGAACACCAGCCCGGCGACGTACACCCGGGGATTGCGCAGCACTTGCGCCAGGCTGGCATTGGGCATGTCTGCCGGGCGCCCCTGGGCAAGACTCGCCGCCAGGAGGTGTTTTTCCTGCGGCGTGAGCCAGCGTGCATCGTCCGGTTTATCGACCAGCCAGAACCAGCCGAACAGCCCCAGCAGCATCGCCGGGACGCCTTCGAGTACAAACAGCACCTGCCAGTCGCGCAGGCCCAGCCAGCCATGGAAATGGCTCATGATGATCCCGGCGAGCGGCCCGCTGACGATGCCGGCAATCATCGCCGCCATCAGGAACACCGCGGTGATGCGCGCACGCAGTGCGGGCGGGAACCAGTACGTCAGGTACAGGATGACGCCGGGGAAGAAACCGGCCTCGGCCACGCCCAGCAGAAACCGCGCGACAATCAACTGGTTCGCCGTGGTGACAAAGGCCGTGGCCACCGTGACCATGCCCCACAGCACCATGATGCGAGTGAGCGTGGCCCGGGCACCAATGCGCTGCAGGTACAGGTTGCTCGGCACTTCGAACAGGATGTACCCCAGGTAAAAAATACCGGCGCCGATGCCGTAGGCGGCATCCGTCAACCCGATGTCTTCGGCCATGCGTAACTTGGCAAAGGATACGTTGAGCCGGTCGATGGTATTGATGGCGTAGGCCAGGACCAGGTACGGCAACAATCGCAGGATGACCTTGCGGTAAACCGCACGGGTTTCCTCGACCGAATAATCGGCTGTCGCCGGCAGGTAGTGCTCTGCTGCGTGGCTCATGTGGCGCTCCTTTCCATGGTTGAAAACACCTCCCCTGTAGGAGCGAGCTTGCTCGCGAAGAACGCAAGGACAACGCGATTATTCAGAAAGAACGCGTCATCGTTGACGTCCATCGCGAGCAAGCTCGCTCCTACAGGGTGTTGGGGGGGACGGTGTTTTTTAGAGGGCTTGTTCGAGTTCCGGGACCGCTTCGAACAGGTCCGCCACCAGGCCATAGTCCGCCACCTGGAAGATCGGGGCCTCTTCGTCCTTGTTGATGGCGACGATGATTTTCGAGTCTTTCATACCGGCCAGATGCTGGATCGCCCCGCTGATGCCGACCGCGATGTACAACTGCGGCGCGACAATCTTGCCGGTCTGGCCGACCTGCATGTCGTTGGGCACGAAACCTGCGTCGACTGCGGCACGGGAAGCCCCGACCCCGGCGCCGAGTTTGTCGGCGAGGCTGTACAGGTATTGGAAGTTGTCGCCGTTTTGCATGCCTCGCCCGCCGGACACGACGATCTTCGCGGCGGTCAGTTCCGGACGATCGGATTTGGCCAGCGCTTCGCTCGCGAAAGCGCTGACGCCAGCCTCGTGGACGGCCCCAACGACTTCAATGGCAGCGTTGCCACCCTCGGCGGCCACTGGGTCGAAACCGGTGGCACGTACGGTGATCACCTTGACTGCGGCACTCGATTGCACGGTGGCGATGGCGTTGCCCGCGTAGATCGGGCGCCTGAAGGTGTCAGCGCTCTCCACCGAAATGATTTCGGAGATCTGGTCGACGTCCAGCGCAGCCGCTACGCGCGGCAGGATGTTCTTGCCGTTGGAGGTCGCCGGCGCCAGGACGTGGCTGTAGATGGTGTGTTGCTCGATCACCTGGCTGACCACCAGTGGCGCGATGTTTTCCGGCAGTTGATGGGCGTAGGCCGGGTTGTCGGCCAGCAGCACTTTGGCCACACCGGCGATTTCAGCGGCGCTTTCAGCCAGGGCGCCAATACCCTGCCCCGCTACCAGCACATGGATGTCGCCGCCGATTTGAGCAGCTGCAGCCACGGTATTGAGCGTGGCCGTGGCAATGGAGTTGTTGTCGTGCTCAGCGATTACCAGGATTGCCATTCAGATCACCTTCGCTTCGTTCTTCAGTTTTTCGACCAGTTCAGCCACCGACTTGACCTTGATGCCGGCGCTGCGTGTGGCAGGCGCCTGGACTTTCACGGTCTGGTTGGTGGAAACCGTGGACACGCCCAGGGCCTCGGGGGTCAAGGTTTCAAGCGGCTTTTTCTTGGCCTTCATGATGTTTGGCAAAGAGGCGTAGCGCGGCTCGTTCAAGCGCAGGTCGGTGGTGACGATGGCCGGCAGCTTCAGCGCGACGGTTTGCATGCCGCTGTCGATTTCCCGGGCAACGATCACCTGGTCGCCAGCGATCTCGACGTTCGAGGCGAAGGTGCCCTGGGCGAAACCGGTGAGTGCGGCGAGCATCTGCCCGGTCTGGTTGTTATCGCTGTCGATGGCTTGCTTGCCGAGGATCACCAGTTGCGGTTGCTCCTGGTCGACCACGGCCTTGAGCAGCTTGGCCACAGGCAGCGAACTCAGCTCGTCATTGCACTCGATCAGGATGGCGCGGTCGGCGCCCAGTGCCAGCGCGGTGCGCAACTGTTCCTGCGCGGCAACAGGACCGACACTGACCACCACGACTTCGGTGGCAATGCCCTGCTCTTTCAAGCGTACGGCTTCTTCCACGGCAATTTCGCAGAAGGGGTTGAGGGCCATTTTGACGTTGGCGAGGTCAATGCCGGACTGGTCCGCCTTGACGCGAACCTTGACGTTGAAATCGACCACGCGCTTGACGGCTACGAGGACTTTCATCAGATAACTCCAAAAAGTGGATAGCTTCTTTTTGTAGGAGCGAGCTTGCTCGCGAAAAACTTGAGAACGACGCGTTTAATCAGGACGCACGCGTTATCGTTGACGTCCATCGCGAGCAAGCTCGCTCCTGCAGTTGTTGTGCGTTGACCGCAATACCTGCGAATACCGATCAATTGGCAGGTGCAGGCTTCTGCAGCCCCATCAGCGCTTTCTTCACCGCCAGGCTCTGGTAGTTGATATTGCCGGGGTTCAGGCTGACGCCTTCCTGGAACGGGTACTGGCCCAGCGTGGCCATGAAGGCCTTGACCTTGGCCTGGATCGGCACCAGCAACCACGCCTGGTCCGCGGCCCAGCGCTTGGCCATTGGCGATTCCTTGCGCGCCGTCTGGAACGGGTCGGCCAGCAGGTTGGTCAACACCGGCACGTTGGTGACCTTGCGCGTAGCGCTGGCGAAATCCCCGGTCATTTGCGCGAACGCCAGCCTCCACTCGCGCCAGCGGATCGCATCCAGGTCACCGCCCATGCTGAAGTAGAAATATTCCTCGCGCGGACTGTCCTTGACCTCGCCCTTGAAGAACGGCAGGAAGTCATAGCCATCCAGATGCACACGGAACTGCTTGCCGTTGAGCTGAGTGCCCTTGGCCAGGTCCGCCACCAGGTTCGGTGCGCCCGCCGCCGCGGCCAGGGTCGGCATCCAGTCGTTGTGGGCAATCAGGTTGTTCATATGGGTGCCGGGCTTGAGTACCTTCGGCCACTTGACCAGCAACGGCACACGATGCCCGCCTTCATTGGAGGTGCCCTTCTCGCCGGCGAACGGTGACGTGCCGCCATCGGGCCAACTGAATTTCTCCGCGCCGTTGTCGGTGGTGTAGATCACGATGGTGTTGTCGGCGATGCCCAGGTCATCGAGCTTCTTGAGCAACTGACCGACCTGCCCGTCATGCTCGACCATGCCGTCGGGGTACAGGCCGACGCCGGTCTTGCCTTCGGACTCTTGCTTGAGGTGGGTCCAGATGTGCATGCGGGTGGCGTTGAACCAGACAAAGAACGGCTTGTCGGCCTTGTGCGCCTTGTCGATGAAGTTGTTGGTGGCCTGCACCAACTCGTCATCGATGGTTTCCATGCGTTTGCGGGTCAGGGGACCGGTGTCTTCGATCTTGCCGTCGGCATAGGAATGGATCACACCGCGCGGCCCGTATTGCTTCCTGAACGCCGGGTCCTTGGGGTAGTAGTAGGTTTCCGGCTCTTCCTCGGCGTTCATGTGGTACAGGTTGCCGAAGAACTCGTCGAAGCCATGGTTGGTCGGCAGGTGCTTGTCCCGATCGCCCAGGTGGTTCTTGCCGAACTGTCCGGTGGTGTAGCCCTGTTGCTTCATCGCGTCGCCGATGGTCGGTGCCCAATCGGGAATGCCGTGATCGGAACCGGGCATGCCGATGGTCAGCAGGCCGGTACGGAACGGGTGTTCGCCCAGGGCAAACGCTGCGCGACCTGCGGTGCAGGACTGCTCGCCATAGGCATGGGTAAACAGCACGCCTTCCTTGGCGATACGGTCGATGCTGGGCGTTTCATAGCCCATCATGCCCTGGTTGTAGGCGCTGATATTGAAGATGCCGATGTCATCGCCAAAGATGACCAGCACATTCGGTTTGTCGGCGGCAGAACTGCAGACCGACACGGCCAGCAACGTGCTCGCGACGCTCAGGTCGCGCAGCCAACGCCATGATCTCGTCATCATGTCTTGCTCCTTGTTTTTATCGTCTTGTCTGGATCGAGCGCGCCTGGCTGGAAAACAGGCGCGCGGCGTGAGTGTCAGGCGTCCTGCATGAGCGCGCTGTAGGCCTGCAAGTGATGGTCGTCGTCACCGAACTGGCGGGCGATCATCAGCAAGTGCTTGGCGTGGTGCGACAGCACGTATTCCCAGGTCAGGCCGATGCCGCCGTGCAACTGGATGCCTTGATCGGCGACGAAGCGCGCGGCACGGCAGACGGTGTATTTGGCGGCGGCCAGGGTGCGGTTGCGTTCTTCGCTGTCCGGCTCGTTAGCCACACAGGCAGCGAGCAGGGTCATGGAAGTCGCCTGGTCGAGCTCGATGTACATGTCGACCATGCGGTGCTGCAGGGCCTGGAATTTGCCGATGACCTGGCCAAATTGCTTGCGTGTCTTGAGGTAATCCAGCGTCAGCGCGCAGGTGGCTTGCAGGCTGCCGACGGCTTCGGCACATTGTGCGGCGATGGCCCGGCCCTGCTGGTAACGCAACGCATCCAGGGCCTTGCCCTGTTCGCCCAGTACCGCGGCGCTGCTGACGAACACGTTGTCCAGGAACAGGTCGCACGCCCGGCGGCCGTCCATGGTCGGGTATTCGCGCACACTCACGCCCGGGGTGGACGGATCGACCAGGAACAGGCTGATGCCCGCCTCGTCACGCACATCCCCGGACGACCGCGCCGAGACCAGGATCAGCCCTGCACTCTGCCCGCCCACCACCACCGACTTGCGCCCGTTGAGGGACCAGCCGCCGGTGGCCGCTTCGGCGCGGGTCTGTACATCGTGCAGTTGGTAGTGGCTGTGCGGCTCTTCGACGGCCACCGCCAGTTGCAAATCGGCGCTGGCCACCTGCGGCAGCAGTTCACTCTTTTGCGTCGGGCTGCCCAGTTGATCGATCAGGCCACCGGCAAAGATCACCGAATGCAGCCAGGGCTCCAGGCACAGGCCGCGTCCCAGTTCCTGGGCCACCAGCATCACATCCACGCCATTGCCACCGAAACCGCCGACGTCCTCGGCGAACGGCACCGACGTCAGCCCCAGTTCGCCCATCTGTTGCCAGAACTCGCCACTGAAGCCCTTGGCGCTGTCGCGAAACTGCTCGCGCTGCTCGAACGTGTAGGTGTCGCGCACCAGCCGTGCGGCGGTGTCTTGCAGCATTTGCTGCTCTTCTGAAAGTTTGAAGTCCATGGACTGCCCCTTAGAGTTCGAGAATCATCTTGGCGATGATGTTCTTCTGGATTTCAGTGGAACCGCCGTAGACCGAGGCTTTGCGCATGTCCAGGTACTGGCAGGTGGAGGAATTGCTGAACTCGCTGTGCAGCAGTTCACCTTCATGGTCGTAACCCAACTCGTCCTTGAGGAACGGGTTGGCATAGGCCCCCACGGCTTTGGTCAGCAGGTAGGTGATGGCCTGGCGAATCTCGGTGCCCTTGATTTTCAGGATCGAGCTTTCCGAACCGGGAACACCGCCCTCCTGGGCCGAGGCGAGGATGCGCAGGTTGCTCATGCCGATGGCCATCAACTGGATTTCCACGTCGGCGATCTGCGCACGAAAGTGCGGATCTTCGATCAGTGGCTTGCCGTTGCGCCGCTCTGCCCGGGCCACCGCTTTGAGCCGCGACAACATGGCCTTGGCGATGCCGATCCCGGCGATCGTCGTGCGTTCGTGGGTCAGCAGGTACTTGGCGCAGGTCCAGCCCTCGTTTTCGCGGCCCACCAGGTTCTTCACCGGCACCCGCACGTTGTCGAGGAACACTTCGTTGACGTAATGCCCACCGTCGAGGGTGATGATCGGCCGCACGGTGATGCCCGGGCTCTTCATGTCGATCAGCAGGAAGGAAATGCCCCGTTGCTGCTGCGCCTCGGCATCGGTGCGCACCAGGCAGAACATCCAGTCGGCCATGTGACCGGTGGACGTCCAGGTCTTCTGGCCGTTGACCACGTAGTCGTCGCCGTCACGCACCGCACGGGTACGCAGGCTGGCCAGGTCAGAACCGGCGCCCGGCTCGGAATAACCCTGGCACCACCAGTCGTCGCAATTGAGGATGCGCGGCAGGTAATGGGCCTTTTGTTCTTCGGTGCCAAACTTGATGATCACCGGGCCGACCATGTTGATGCCGAACGGCACGATCCGTGGCGCACCGGCGACCGAGCACTCTTCGTCGAAAATATGCTTCTGCACGGCAGTCCAGCCGGTGCCGCCCTGCTCCACCGGCCAGCTCGCCGCCAGCCAGCCCTGGTCATTCAGGGTGCGCATCCACAGCACCTGGTCGGCTTTGCACACCGATTTGCCCTGGTTGATCCGGTCCGCGATGTCTTGCGGCAGATTGGCCTTGAGAAATGCGCGCACTTGCTCGCGGAACGCCACTTCCTCGGCGCTGAAATGAATATCCATCTGATACCTCGATGATGAGTCGCCAGCCTGGGGCCGGTCTTGTGGGAGGACGACTGAATGGGCGTGCCGTCGCCGGCATGAGCCGGCGACGACGGCGCAGTCATTGATCGAAGACGATGACCGAGCGTGCCAGCTCACCACGGCGCAATTCGTCGAAGGCCTCGTTGATCTGCTCGAGCTTGATGCGCTGGGAGATCATTTCGTCGAGCTTGAGCCGGCCCTGCATGTAGAAGTCGGTCAGGCGCGGCAAGTCCACGGGGAAACGGTTGGACCCCATGAACGAACCCTGGATGCGGCGCTCGTGCAACATGGCCATGGGGTCCAGCTCCAGTTTTACCCCGGGTTTGATCATGCCGATGATGGTTGCGGTGCCGCCCCGGGCAAGCATGCCGAAAGCCTGTTCGGCGGTTTGCTTGAGGCCGATGCACTCGAACGCGTGATGCACGCCGCCTCGGGTCAACTCCAGCACCTGCGCAACGGCGCTGCCGTCCTTGGCATTGACCACATCGGTGGCGCCAAACTGCCTGGCCAGTTCCAGCTTCGAATCGAGCATGTCGATGGCGATGATTCGCCCGGCACCCGCCAGCGCCGCGCCGTTGATGGTGGACAGGCCGATACCGCCGCAGCCGATCACCGCGACCGTTTCACCCGGGCGCACCTTGGCGGTATTGAACACCGCGCCGGTGCCGGTGGTGACCGCGCAACCGAGCAGCGCCGCGCGGTCGAGCGGCATGTCGCGGCGAATGGCGACCAGCGCGTTCTCATGCACCAGCATCTGTTCGGCATAGGCCGACAGGTTGATGAACTGCGTCATCGGTTTCTGCACGTAGGTCAGGCGTGACTCTTCATCGGCACGACGCTTGGTGTCCGGGGACACGCACAGCGACAGGTGCCCGGTGACGCAATGCTCGCAGTGGCCGCAATAGGCTGACAGGCAGGTCACCACATGATCGCCCGGCTTGACCGTACGCACTTCGCAGCCCACTTGCTCGACGATGCCGGACGCTTCGTGACCGAGCACCACCGGCATCGGGTACGGATAGGCGCCATCGACGAAATGCAGGTCGGAGTGGCAAACGCCCACCGCAACTGTGCGCACCAGCACTTCCCGTGGGCCGGGCTTGCTGATACCGACCTCTTCGATGATCAGTGGCGTACCGGGGGCATGTAGAACGGCAGCTTTCATATTTTTATTCTCTTTTTAAGCAGGATGTGGCCGGCGATGGCGAACGCATCCGCCATGCCAGTGGTTGTCTTAGCGCTTGATCATCGAACCGACGAACTGACGTACCTGTTCGCTGTACGGAGGACGCATCGCGTCCGGCCCATCGACAGCGCGCAGTACCGATTTGCCGTGGCTGAAGGTGCGGAAGCCGTCAATGCCGTGGTAGCAGCCCATGCCGCTGTTGCCGACGCCACCGAATGGCAAGGTCTCGACACCACCATGGCGCAGCACGTCGTTGAGGGTGACGCCACCGGAGGTGGTGCGATTCAGTACGAACGCCTCTTCGCCGGCATCGTTGCCGAAGTAGTACAGGCCCAACGGACGCGGACGCGAATTGATGTAGCTGACCACTTCGGCGAAGGAGTTGTAGGTCTTGAACGGCAACAGCGGGCCGAAGATCTCGTCCTGCATGACCTGCAGTTCATCACCGGGGTTGCGCAGCAGGGTCGGCACCATCTTGTGGTGCGGCTGGCCACTGAAATCCTCATCGGCCGGGTTCAGCTCGATCAATTCGACGCCTGCTTCGCGTGCCTCGTTGAGGTAACCGTGCAGGCGCTCGAAGTGTCGGGCGTTGATCAGCGAGGTGTAATCCGGGTTTTCGAGCAAGGTCGGGAACAGGGTGGCAACCACTTCGCGGACCGTTGCAATGAACGCTTCCTGTTGCTCCTCGGGCACGAATATATAGTCCGGCGCCAGGCAGATCTGCCCGGCGTTGTGCAGCTTGCCGGTGAGGATTTTAGTGACAGCGACTTTGAGGTCGGCGGTGCGCGAAATGATGGTCGGCGACTTGCCGCCCAGCTCCAGCGTGACCGGCACCAGGTTCTCGGCGGCGGCGCGCATGACGTGCTTGCCGATGCTGCTGGCACCGGTGAACAACAGGTGGTCGAAGGGTTGCTGGCTGAAGGCGTGGCCAATGTCAGGGCCACCGGTGATGATCGCCACTTCGTCTTCGGCATAGACTTCGCGGAAGATCCGCGCCAGCAACGCCGAGGTTTTCGGGTTGTATTCCGACACCTTGATCATCACCCGGTTGCCGGCGGCCAGGGCACCGGCCAGTCCGTTGAAGACCATGTTCCCGGGGAAGTTCCAGGCCGTGAGAATGCCCACCACGCCCAACGGCTGGTACTGCACCCAGGCCTCGCCGCGGTCGGTGGCCCTCTGGTCCGGCTGCATCCATTCGGCAATTTTGGCCTTGGTATACTTCAACGATGCCAATGGCCCCAGAACATCGAGCATGCGCGAGAAATCGGGGCTGCGATGACCGAAGTCCGCCGACAGGGCTTCGATGATGTCGTCCTGGTAATCGACCAGCAAGCCGATGGCCCGGTCGATCAATTCGCAGCGTTGCTCGGCCGTCCACGGCTCACTGGCAAGGCTTGCGGCACGTTGCTTGTCCAGGATCACGCGAATATCGGCAGCCTTCAGGTTTTCGTTGGCACTCATGGTGTTCGGACTTCCATGCAAGGGTGGGCGGTTGGGGAGCTGCCAATCCGGTGTTGGCCCGCTACACTGGCGGGCTCGAACCATGAATCGGGTGTCGCTCATGACAGGCGATACTAGAAAGGGCCGCACCGGCGCGACGACAACCAAAGGTAGGATGCATGGAAGGTTTTGAACGTAGTTCCAACGAACCAGCACAGGGAGCAACGCCGCCCATTCGCGCGGGTAAATTCCTCGCGCCGGCCAACCTGCCGGGTCAATTGGAACGTTCGACCTTGCTTGACCAGCTGCAACCCCGGGATGGTTTGCGGCTTGTCCTGATCAGTGCTGGCCCCGGCTACGGCAAGACCACGCTGTTGCAGCAATACCGCGAACGTTGCCTGGCCGAAGGCCGGCGCGTGTTGTGGTGCAACCTCGACGCCTTGGACAATGATCCGCAGCGCTTGACCCAGGTACTGCTCACCGGCCTGCGCGATATCGGCTTGATCGAGGCTGGCGACACCCCCCCGGCCGACAGCAGTCCGGCGCAACGTGAGCATTGGCTGCTCGAGCACATCGCCGCGAGCAATGGGGCGTTCACCCTGCTGATGGACGAATTCGAAGTCCTTGATCAGCCGCCGGCCCTCGAATTTATCCAGCAGCTGCTCAAGGCGTTACCCATGGGCGCGACCCTGGCCATCGCATCGCGCACTACCCCGGACATCAATCTGGGCCGATTGCGCGCCCGGGGCGAACTGTTGGAGATCGGCACCGATTCGCTGTGCCTGAGCGCTGACGAGACCGCCACCTACATCTTGCAAAAGCGCCAATTGCCCCTGGACCTGGCCGATATCGACAACCTGCACGAGCGCACCGAAGGCTGGATTTCCGGGATTTTCCTGGCCACCCTGTCCTTGCAAAGACACGGCGATCCTGCCGCGTTCATCGCCTCCTACAACGGTTCGAACCCGGCATTGGCGGAGTATTTCGGCGAAGACGTGCTGGCCCGGCAAACCGGGCAATTGCAGCAATTCCTGTTAGAGACCAGCGTCCTGACACGATTCTGTCCAGCCTTGTGCGATGCCGTCACAGGTCGCCACGACAGCCAGTCGATGATCGAGGCACTGGAGCGGGCGAACCTGTTCGTGATCGCAACGGACGACCAGCGCCAATGGTTTCGCTATCACCCGCTGTTCGCCGATTTCCTCCTGCAAACCCTCAAGCGCCACCCGAACCAGTTCGAGCAGCAGCATCAAAAGGCCGCAAGTTGGTACTTCGCCAATGAGCGGCCGGTAGAAGCCCTTGAACATCTGTTCACCGCCCATGCCGTTGACGAAGCTGCCACGCAACTGGTGCTGCACATCGACGAACTGGTGGAAAACGGCCATGCCAGTCTGTTGATGCGCTGGCTTTCGCGCATTCCCGTGGAGATCCGCGATGTGCATCCGCGCCTGGGCATTGCCTACGCCTGGGCACTGCTGCATGCGCGTCGCCACAAGGACGCATTGCAGGTCCTGGAAAACCCGGCGCTGGCGGCAGAGCACCACTATGTTCACCCACTGTTGCTGTTGATCGGCGACCGTGTCGATGAAGCCCTGGTGGCGGCTACCGAGCTGTTGATGCAGCTGGGTCCTGAGGACAAATTGCAGTATCGAGTCACGGCGTTTGTGCAAATCTGCTCGCTGTTCTACACCGGCCACTTCGACGAAGCGCGCAAAAAGCTCGGCAGTGCCGGGCTGCGCGAAGCTCAACAGGAGTCGACCTACCTGCGCGATGTCACCGATGCGCTGCAAGCGATGCTCGACCTGACCCAGGGGCAACTCGACAGCGCCCTGACCCGCGCGGACACGGCCATGCGCCGCAGTCGCGAGACCCTGGCGGGTACGCCACCGGTGGGGTATCCGGTCCTGCAGACCATCCATTGCGTGGTGCTCTACGAAACGGACGCGGTCGACGAAGCGCGGCGACGACTCACGGAATTGCTGCCCTATGCCCGGGAGCACGCGGCACCGGATTCGTTGATCAGCACCCATGTGCTATTGGCCCGCCTCGCCTACCTGCACGGCGACCGTCCGGCCTGGATGCGTTATCTGGCCGACCTCGATCAGTTGGGCCAGTTAGCCGGTTCAACGCGCATCCTCTGTTCGACCTGGCTGGAACGAGCGCGTGTCGCCACCCTGGAAAATCGCCTGGATACCGCCGATCACGCGATGCGCGCCGCCGAGCAGCTGAGTGACTGGGAACAACCGGGCGTGACATTGAGCGCCAATGATGTCGACACGCCTTTCATCGCGCGTCAGCGCCTGCGTATCGCGCAAGGTGATACCGCTTGCGTCGAAACCTTGCGTCAGGCCATGGATCAAGCACTTCAACGACACCAGCATCGTCGGGCCTTGAAGCTGCGTTTGTTGCTGATCCTCGCACTCGACGGCGCGAAACAGCACAAAGAGGCGCTTGAACATTTGACGGCAGCCTTGCGCTTGGCCAGCCACGTCGGGTTTATCCGCACCTTTCTCGATGAAGGCGCACCGTTGGCGGCTGTGCTGGAGCGTTGGTCGGTGACCTTTCATGGCCAGGAAGAGGCGTTGGGTATTCGCCCAGGCTTCGTCGCCCAGTTGTTGCAGGGTGAGAGCAGCAGCAAGAAAGCCGAGGCCAAGCGCGAAGACGAGGCACAAACCAACCTCTCGAACCGTGAACTGCAGGTGGTGCGCTTGCTGGCGCTGGGTTACCGCAACCGGGAAATCGCCGAAAAGATGTTTCTCTCAGAGCTGACGGTGAAATCACACTTGCGCAAGATCAACAGCAAACTCGGTGCCGGTGGCCGCACCGAAGCGGTATCGATCGCCCGGGCCCAGGGCCTGCTGGACTGAACGCGCCAACGATGACGCGTATTGTCTGAATGACCGAGTCGCTTGCGCGCTTTTCGTCGGAGCGCCGCCCGGAGCAAGCTCGCTCCTACAGGGGGGTGCGCAAGGTATTCGCCAATGCATGCTCGATGAAGGCCAACATCTGCGTGTGCACCAACTCCAGGTCAACGGCCGATGGGTTCAGCAGGATCTGGAGCATCATGCCGCGCAAAACGCCCAGGAACAGCAAGGCCCCCGTCATGGGGTCCACGTCCGGGCGGATCTCGCCCTTATCGATGCCTTCGCTGATGTAGCGCGCCAGATGCTTTTGCACCGAGAGGTTGTACTCGGCGAGGACCTGCACGGTTTCCGAGTCCTGGGTCACGGCCTCCGACATCAGGGCCAACAGCGCACGGGTATTGACCCAGTCGCCGTCCGGGCGCGCCAGATAGACACTGACAAATCCCTTGAGCGCATCTATCCCCGGGCGCCACTGCGGCGACCGGGCCTGCACCAGTTCCATGAATGTCGAATTGACGAAACCCGCCAGGGCACGCAGCAGACCGGCCTTGTTGCCGAAATGGTGAGTCGCCAGACCACGGCTGTAGCCCGCCTCCTCGCCCACCTCCGATAGCGTCATGCCGACCCAACCCTTGCGCGCGACGATTTGTCGGGCAGCGATCAGCAGCCGCTGTTCGGCTTCGGCGCGACGCTCCAGTTGAGTGCGCCGCGACGTCGGCTGGGTGGTTTTTTCAACGGGTTCCATCGGGCAATTCCTTACTGTCCTGTAAACACGGGCGTGCGACGTTCCGCCATGGCGCGGGTGCCTTCGGCAAAATCGGCGCTGACGATCTGCCATTCCTGCTCGGACGCCTCGCGATCGATAATCCGGTCAACCGCATCGGCCAGGCCCATGCGCAGGGTTTCGCGACTGGACATGACCGCGCCCGGTGCCGACGCGGCGATTTCCTCGGCTAGCTCACGAGCCTTTTGCCGCTCCGTGCCCGGCTCTGCCAACACATCGGCCAAACCGATTCGCACCGCTTCACGGCCATCGATGCGGCGTCCGGTGGCGATCAGCAGCGAGGCCATTTGCGGGCCGACCAGACGCGGCATGGTAACCGAAATCCCGAAGCCTTGATGAATGCCCAACCGGTTGAAATTGGCCGAGAACCGCGCTTTTTCGCTGGTGACGCGAAAGTCCGCGACCAGCGCCAAGCCCAGGCCTCCGCCGATCGCGGCGCCCTCGACCACACAGATCAGCGGCTTGCGATTGCGAAACAGGCGCACGGCCGACTTGTAGACACGGCGCGGGTATTGCGGGTCGCGCTGGTCGGCGCCAGAGAAATCCGCGCCGGCGCAAAACACCTTGCCTTCAGCCTGTAGCACGACCACCCGGCACTGCGGCAAGTCATCGAGATATTGCAGGGCGTCGGCCAGGTCATTGATCAGTTCGGCATCGAAAAAATTCAGTGGCGGACGATTGAAATCGAGGGTCGCGACATGGCCTTCAAGGCCCAGTGTCAGGCCGCGGCCGGGGGTAAAGGAGGTATCGGTCGACATGAAAGCTCCGGATCTTGGCGGTCTTCAAGGGTGGCAGCGGCTTGATTCGCTGCCAAGGTTGCTGTTAGCTTATTTACTTGTTGGGCGTTCAGCAAGTAAGAAAAACAAGACCATCAACCACTTTCCACATGAGCGAAAAGCCATGCAGGCACTCGATATCCGTCCCTGTCAATTGGACGCCAAAACCCTGGCTTTACGGACCGAAGTGCGCGAATTCATCGCCGAGGCACTAAAGGACTACCCGGCCCACGAACGGGCGAAAAACTGGAATGGCGCCGACCCTGAATTCAGCCGCAAGCTGGGCGAGCGCGGATGGCTGGGCATGACTTGGCCCAAGCGCTATGGCGGCCACGAACGCAGTGCCCTGGAGCGTTATGTGGTGCTTGAGGAGCTGCTCGCCGCCGGCGCGCCGGTCAATGCGCACTGGATCGCCGAGCGTCAATCGGGTCCGCTGCTGATGAAGTTTTCCCCGGATGTGCTGGCGCCACGGCTGATGCCGGCCATCGCACGCGGCGAGCTGCTGTTCTGCATTGGCATGAGCGAGCCGAATGTCGGCTCCGACCTGGCGTCGGTCCAGACCCGGGCGGTCAAGACCGAAGGCGGCTGGGTCGTCAACGGCAGCAAGGTCTGGACCACCGGTGCCCACCGCTGCCACTACATGGTCACCCTCCTGCGAACCGGGCCCAGGGATGACAGCAATCGCCATGGGGGCCTGTCGCAACTGTTGATCGACATGCGCGCCCCCGGCGTCACGGTTCGCCCGATCTACAACATGCTGGGTGAGCACGACTTCAACGAAGTGTTCCTCGATGACGTGTTTGTTCCCGACGACTTCGTCATCGGTCAGCCTGGCGATGGCTGGAAGCAGGTCGGTGCCGAACTGGCGCTCGAACGCAGCGGGCCGGAACGCTACCTGAGCAGCACCCAGTTGTACCTGGAAATGCTCGACGCCGCCGATCCACAGAACTCGCGCCACAGCGTCAGCCTCGGTCGCGTCGCCGCGCGCTACGCGGTGCTGCGGCAGATGTCGCTGGGCGTCGCCGGCATGCTCGCCCGTGGCGACAACCCGGCGACCCCGGCAGCGCTGGTCAAGGACCAGGGTGCCTTGCTCGAACAATCCCTGCCCGACCTCGCCCATGACCTGTTTGGCGGCACCCGCCAACCCGGTTCCCGACTTGACCAGGTGATGCGTTACCTGACCCAGACCGCCCCGTCGTTTTCCCTGCGTGGCGGCACCCGCGAAATTCTTCGCGGCATCATTGCCAGAGGATTAGGACTGCGATGAACCAGGCCACCCACTATCAAGCGATGGACGACAGCGCTCCATCGCAATTGCAATCGATCATCGCCGACAGCGTCGAGCGCCTGTTCGCCGAACAGATCACCTCTGAGGTGCTGGCCCGTTTCGATGCCGGGCACGCCGCGACAGCGTTGTGGCAACAGGTGGTCGAGCAAGGCCTGCCTGGCGCCTTGATGGCCGAAGAAGCCGGGGGCAGCGCGGCCAGTTGGCTGGAAGTCAGTCCGGTACTGCGGGCCATTGGTTACTGGAACGCACCCCTGCCGTTGAGCGAAACCATGCTCGCTTCGATGCTGCTGGCCCGAGCTGGCCTGCAAGTGCCCGAAGAGCCCATCACGCTGATTCAGAACGGTCGCCTCGGTGAGCTGGCCTTGTCTGCGGATGGCCATCTCGACGGCCGCATATTCAATGTGCCGTGGGCCCGCAGCTGTCGCTGGGCCGTGGTAGCCGATGGCACGGGACAAGTTGCGCTGGTGGACCTGCGTCAGGCCAATGTCAGCCTGGAGGCCGGCAGCAATTTTGCCGGCGAAGAGCGCGATACCCTGCACTTCGCCAACGCTCGCGTTCACACCAGCGGCCAATTGCAGATAGCGGATGTGCAGGAACCTGTCTGGGTGTTTGGTGCATTGATCCGAGCTTGCGCGTTGGTCGGTGCATTGGAGTCGAGCCTGGACAAGGCTGTCAGCTACGCCAACGAGCGCGTCCAGTTCGGCAAGGCCATCGGTAAATTCCAGGCGATCCAGCAGCAATTGGCGCAGATGGCCGGTGCCATTGGTGCCGCGCGCATGGCGACTCAAGTGGCGTTGCGCAGCGCTTGCGACGCCTTGCAGGCCGAACCCGGATGCCGTAGCAGCCTCGCGTTCGATGTAGCGGTGGCCAAAGTCTGCGCCGGCGAGGCCGCCACCCTGGCTACCTCGATTGCGCATCAGGTTCATGGCGCCATCGGCTTCACCCACGAGCACACCCTGCATTTCAGCACCCGGCGCCTGTGGTCGTGGCGCGATGAATTCGGCAGCGATTCGCAGTGGGCTGAAGTCCTCGGCCAAGCGGCGATAGCGGCCGGTGGCAAGGGCTTCTGGGCAGGACTGACACAGCGCCAGTTCTGACAACAGGCATTGCCCGGCGACGGGCAATGCCCCTCACACGCTCACTTCGCGACCGGCCATTGATACAGTGCCGGTTCTTTGCGCATGAACCGTGCGGCGGCTTGCTGGACATACGGCGAACTCATTGCCACGGCCTGGGCGTTCGTTTCGGCATCCAGCTGCGCCGCCAGGTCAACCTCGAAGGAGCGCGACAGCAAGCGTTTAGTCAGGCCAAACGCGACTGTCGACAGATTGCTCATGCTGCGCGCCAGTTCTTCTGCACGGGCGCGAAACCGGTCGGCGGGATGCACTTCAAGGGCAATACCCAGCGCCAGTGCCTCTTGCGCGCAAACTTCGCGCGCGGAATAGATAATTTCCCTGGCCTTGGGCAGGCCAACGATGCGCGGCAAGGTATGGGTCGCGCCCAGATCCGGGACCAGGCCGATCCGGGCAAAGGCCATGCAGAAGCGTGCCCGTTGCGAAGCGATCACAAAATCTGCGGCCAGCGCCAGGCTGAAGCCGGCACCGAATGCGACGCCATCGACCGCTGCGATCACGGGTCGATCGAAGTTTGCCAATTCGCCAAGCAAGCGGTTGTAATGATCCATGCGCTGGAGAACATCGATCGCTGCGAAGCCGTCACCCATCTTGCTGACGTCGGCACCCGAACAGAAATCGCTACCGGCGCCCGTCAACAACAACGCCTTGACCTCTGGATTGGTGCGAAGGCTCACCAGCACTTCGCGTAACTCATCGGCCATCTGCCCAGTGAGTGCATTCTTACGCTCGGCTCGCATCAATGTCAGGGTCGCCAGGCCATCTTCTATGGATAATTCAAGGGTATTGGACATGTGATCCCATTGGGCCCGCGCGGTTTGCAGGTCGCGCTCGAGCTCATCTGTGGTTTGGATGGACCGCTTGCAACGTTGCCGGGAAAATCGGCATCCGTTGCCAGCCAATGAAGTGCTGTCAAACGGTAAGGAGCGAATGCGTCGAGCAGTACTCCCTGAAAAGGGTGGGAGCATTGATTTGCCCCCGCCTGCCCCACCCCGCTGGTCACTCAATTTGGATGTTGAAGCTGATGCCCTCATCCCCAGCAAGCTAGCTCCCACAGGGGATCTGTAGTGGCTGCAGGACTTGCGTACGCTGAAGATCACACTGTGGGAGCCAGCCTGCTGGCGATGGCGTCGGGTCAGTCAACCTGGATGTTGAAGCTGATGCCCTCATCCCCAGCAAGCTAGCTCCCACAGGGATCTGTGGTGGCTGCAGGACTTGCGTACGCTGTAGATCACACTGTGGGAGCCAGCCTGCTGGCGAGGCGTCGGGTCAACATCGTCGAAACGAGTCGGTTTATCGAACCCCTCCCGAAGCGAAAGGTCTGATCCTGTATACCTCCTCGGAATAATCCAATGTCCGCTCAACACACCCTTGTCGTACTCGCTCGGGGCGGATATGCCGCTCGGGGCGTCCTGTATCTGATCATAGGTATCTTCGCTCTGCTGGCGGCTCAAGACTCGACAAAACCCAAGGACAGTCACAAAAGCCTGGAAGCGTTGTTAAGCCAGCCTTTCGGTTATGTGCTGGTAGGACTGGTTGTGGCGGGCCTGATCGCCTTCGCCGGGTGGCGAGTATTGCAAGCCATTCGCGACGTCGATCATCACGGTACGAGACTCAAGGGGCTGGTGATTCGTGCAGGTTTGTTGGCGGGAGGTTTGATCAACGGCGCTCTTGCGTTTTTTGCATTGGGCCTGCTCATCAGCGGCGTCAGAAGCTCAGGCAATTCCGCAGGTGGGGAGACAAAGGATCTACTGGCCCATCTTTTGTCCTGGGATCACTCAAACGTGCTGGTCTACCTCGTGGCGCTGGTCCCACTCGGCGTAGGCATTGCTCACATCATCAAGGGATGGAAGGCCTCGTTCGAGAAGTATTTTGAGGCTGATGAGGACGTGATGCGCTACGTACGACCGGTGGCTCGTTTCGGACTCATAGCCCGAGGCGTGGTGTTTATCGAGATAGCTCTGCTGCTGGCAATCAGCGGCTCCCGTTATAAAACCGCTGATCCTCCAGGCATGAAGGAGGCCCTTGATGCGCTCCAGAACCTGCCAGCCGGGGTTTTGATCCTGATGGTGATGGCATTTGGTTTGATTGCCTTTTCGGCTTACAGCTTTTCCGAGGCTGCCTGGCGCAAGATAAACATGGATGTGCCGGGAGTATCGGGATCCTAATCGCTACGGGATGGCAATTCAGAAGGAGGTAACGCGTTTGGCCTATCTTGATTGGGTTCAATGGCCGGCGATGGTTGTTACTGTGCTGGCCGCATGGCTGATCGGATCTCAGCAGCCAAAAAGGCGAATGATCGGGTTCGTTTGTTTCAGCTTAAGCAATGTTTTGTGGGTGATTTGGGGCCTGTATGCACACGCCTACGCGCTGATCGTCCTGCAGATTTGCCTCTTCCTCATGAACCTTCGCGGGTTTAAAAAGAACTGTAAAGGCCAGTAGAACTAGTGTTCCCGGGACGTTCGGGAGCCGTAAAGATTTTTTCTGAACCCTCGGGCATTCATGCCCAGGAGTACACACTCAAGGACGATCAACGCCTGAGCGTTGGAGTGTAGCCCCCAAACAACCCACAAAACATTGCTCACGATGAAGCCCCAAAAGGCGATCATCCGCCGACGTGGTCGTTGCGAACCAATGAACCAGGCCGAGATCACTGTCACAATCATCGCGGGCCATTGCAGCAAATCGGCGTATTCCAAGGTATTTCCCTCCGCTCGCTCCAGCAGTCACCACTTACTTCTTGTGCGGTAGCACCGCTCCCAATACCTGCTTGGCTGTTTGCAAGATCACCCCGGCCTCGTTCGGGTCACCCTTGAGCAACGTCGTGGCAAACTTTTTCGCCTGTTCGAGCTTGATGTGTGGCGGCAACGGCGGCACGTCGGGATCGGTCTTGAACTCGATCAGCACCGGAACATCCGAGGCCAGCGCCTGTTCCCAGGCGGCGGCGACGTCTTCCTCGCGGTCTACGAAAATTCCTTTCAGCCCAATCGAAATGGCGAACAGGTGGTACGGCACGTCTGGAATGCTTTGCGATGCCTCGAACTTCGGATCCCCCTCCATCACCCGTTGCTCCCAGGTGACCTGATTGAGGTCCTCGTTGTTGAACACCGCACAGATCCATTTTGGGCTTTCCCACTGTTGCCAGTATTTGGCGACGGTGATCAGCTCGGCCATGTTGTTCATCTGCATGGCACCATCACCCACCAGCGCAATCACCGTGCGTTCGGGAAACGCAAACTTCGCCGCAATCGCATAGGGCACCGCTGCGCCCATTGAGGCCAATCCGCCGGAAAGCGAGCACTTCATGCCGCGACGAATTTTCAGATCGCGGGCATACCAGTTGGCGCACGAACCGGAGTCGCTGGTGATGATCGCCCGCTCCGGCAAACGAGGTGACAGCTCGTAGACCACCCGTTGTGGATTGATCGGTTTGGCTTTGACCATGGCGCGTTTTTCCAGGGTCTTCTCCCAACTACCGCGCCAGCCTTCGACTTTTTTGCGCCATTTGCGTTCGGTTTTCTGTTCGAGCAACGGCAGCAATGCAGCAAGTGTTTCTGCAGCATCGCCCACCAGGTTGACCTCCATGGGATAACGCAAGCTGAGCATGTCCGGTTGCAAGTCGATCTGCACGCCGCGCGCCTGCCCTTCTTTGGGCAAGAACTCGGAATACGGGAAGCCCGAGCCGATCATCAGCAAGGTGTCGCATTCGCTCATCAGCTTGTAACTGGGCTCGGTGCCGAGCAAACCGATACTGCCGGTGACCCAGGGTAAATCGTCGGGCAGTGCGGCTTTACCGAGCAACGCCTTCGCCACACCGGCGCCAAGCTTCTCCGCCACCGCAATCACTTGATCGGTGGCCTGCAGCGCGCCGGCCCCAACCAGGATCGCGACCTTCTGTCCCGCGTTCAAAACGTCTGCAGCTCGCTGCAGGTCCGTCTCGTAAGGCACCACTCTCGGCTTGCTGTAACCAACGCCCGAATGCGCCGTGCCATGGGCACGGGCCGGCGCCTCATACTCAAGATCTTGCACATCATTGGGCAGAATGATTGCCGTCACGCGCCGTAAACCGATGGCAGTGCGCACGGCCCGATCGATCAAGTGCCGTATTTGCGCCGGCGCCGAAGCCTGCTGGACAAAGGCTCCGGCGACATCCTTGAACATCGACAACAAATCCAGCTCTTGCTGGTAATGGCTGCCCAGCGCCGTGCGCGCCTGCTGGCCGACGATGGCCAGCACTGGCATGTGATCCATCCGGGCGTCGTAAAGCCCAGTGATCAAGTGCGATGCGCCAGGGCCCGAAGTGGCAATGCACACGCCCAACTCACCGGTGAACTTGGCATGCGCCGACGCCATGAAGGCAGCCATTTCCTCATGCCTGGCCTGAACGAATTCAATCTTCCCCTTGGCCCGGCTCAGCGCTCCGAACACGCCATTGATGCCATCCCCTGGATAACCAAAGATCCGGGTCACACCCCATTCGCTAAGCCGTTCAATCAGAAAGTCGCCCACTGTCGTCGTCATGTCGTTCCTCGCCTTCAACCCGTGCATCGAGCATTTCCGACAGAACATCCCGTCGGAACGTGTAAGGGTCTGGACACTCGGGTGCAGATCGAAGTTCTGCCGGATGTCAGTCAGTCGCGTTGAACTCGAACCTTCCCGCTAAAGACGCTGAAGCCATAGGTGTTGTAGATGAGCGTTACCGGGATCAGCACCGCGAAACCGACCAGCATGAAGATCTGGCTGTTGGGGCTTGAGGCAGCCGCCTGCAAGGTCAGCTGCGGCGGCACGATCATTGGAAAGAGCGCCGCGATCATCAATGCAAACGCCACTATGAAAACGCCCAATGCACAGAACAGTGGCAGAAAATGACGACGGCTTCGAAACCCCAGGACAAAACCAATCGGCAGTGCAACCAGCAGCGTCATGGCCGGCATCCACACCAGGGGATCTGCCAGCCGTTGTGCATAGCGAGTATCCAAAGTCGCCGTCCAGGCCACCAACAGGCTCAACAACACGATGGTGACGGCCGCCAGCCTCTTCGCCTGCAAGCTGGATCGCCTCTGGAGTTCCCCTACGGTGCGCCAATAGAGCCAGCAAGCCCCCAACCATGTATACCCCACCACGAGCACTGCACCACAGAACAGCGGGAACACGTTGAGCCACTCCGCGCCATCACCACTGTATTGGCCGCCATGATTCGGTACACCTTGTACGAGGGTTCCCAAGATGATTCCCTGTGTCCCGCCGGCCAGCAATGAACCGCACGACAGCAATCCATCGACCAGGCGCTTGAGACCATCGCTGGGGGCGTAATCACGAAATTCCAACGCAACGGCGCGCAGAATCAGCGCCAGAAACATCAAGATAAATGGCCAATAAAGCGCCGGAAGCAGGATGGCGTAAGCCAATGGGAACAACGCCAGCAGACCGCCTCCTCCCAGCACCAGCCACGTTTCGTTGGCATCCCAGATCGGCAAGATTGTCACGGCCATCGCCCGTCGATCCTTACCGCAAGGCGTAAGGCCCATCAGCACCCCGACGCCCAGATCAGTGCCGTCGAGCAGCACATAGTTCATCACCGAGAAGGCCAAGGCCGCGGCAGAAAGTAGAACGATCCAATCAGTGTCCGGCATGGATTGAGCTCCTCAGGATTGCCCTGTCTCGTCTGCCAGCGTCGGTTGCGGCCCGGCTTCGCCCTTTCGCGGTGGCTCGCGCAAAATTCGCAACAGCACCCAGAGACCGATACCGAAGGTCAGCAGGTAAAACACCAGGATCGTCCACGTCGCGCCTATCACCTGCTGGCGCGACACCGACGACAGGCTGTCAGCTGTGCGCAGCAAGCCATAGACGGTGAAAGGCTGGCGACCTACCTCTGTCACTACCCAGCCACAAAGCATCGCGAGGAATCCAGCCGGGGCCATCAGCACACACCCGCGCAGCATCCAACGCGCGGTGTACACCCTATGGCGCCAGCGCAACACCAAACTGGTCAGCCCCTGCCCAACCATCAACAGCCCCAGACCCACCATGAACCGAAACGCGAAAAACACAATCGGCACCGGCGGAATGTTTTCGGGAGGGAATTCGTCCAGCGCGGCGATGGTGCCCGTCAGATCGTGCCGCAGGTACAAAGAGCCAACACGAGGAATAGCCACTTCCCAATGATTCCGTCGTTCGGTCATGTCGGGAATGGCAAACAGTCGCAACGGTTCACCCGCGCCGTCAGGCGGACGCGTCCACGAGCCTTCAATAGCAGCAACCTTCAGAGGTTGGACCTTGAGACTGTGTTGCCCATGCAGATCGCCCACCAGGATTTGCAGAGGTGAGAGTACGACGATCATCCATAACGCCATGGAAAACTGAAGGCGTGCTCTAGGGTTTTCCGGCTGCCGCAATAGTTGCCAAGCGCTGATACCGGCCACCAGGGTGGCGGTGCCGAGAAACACCGCCAGCGTCATGTGGGCCAGCCGATAGGGAAACGATGGATTGAAAATGATCGCCCACCAGTCCTCGGCCATGAAGCGGCCATCAGGGCCCAGGGTGTAACCGGCGGGCGTCTGCATCCAGGAGTTGGCCGACAGGATCCAGAACGCGCTAATCAATGAGCCCACGGCAACCGCACAGGTGGCGAAGAAATGCAGACGAGGGCCGACCTTCTTCAGGCCAAACAGCATGATGCCCAGGAAGCCCGCCTCCAGGAAAAAAGCGGCAAGCACTTCGTAGAACATCAACGGGCCCAGGATATCGCCTGCCTGGGTGGACAGGCGCGACCAGTTAAGTCCGAACTGGTACTCCAGAATCAGACCCGACGCCGTGCCCACCGCCACATTGAGCGCGAATATCTTGAGCCAGTAGAGGTAAACATCCAGATAGATTTTTTGCCCGCGCCACAGCCAGAGACCTTCCAGCACCATCAAAAAATTGGCCAGCCCGATGGTGAGTGCAGCCAACACGATATGAAAGCTTATGGTGATCGCAAACTGAGCACGCGCAGCCATCAGCGCCGAATCAACGGTGTCCATGCCCTCAACGCTCTAACGGGATGACAGAAATCTTGCCGTTACGCTCCAGGATCGCAAACTTGATCTGGTCAATGGTTTCTATGCCTTGGCTTGAGCGGGCCGCTTCCATCACATCTGCTTCGACCAGCCGGGCATGTCGTAGGCGCTTACTTAAAAGCTTTCCGTTTTCAACGATGATGGTAGGACCGCCATCAATGAGTTTTGACACCCAGCCCGAGCGCTGCTTGAGCAGTGAAAGGCCGACATCGATGGCGATCAACGTGACGATCACCAGGACAGAATTTGTCAGGGAAAAGTCATCCCCCAGCAATGCCTGCTGCGTGGCTTCGCCAATGATCATCAACAACACAAAATCGAATGTCGTCAGTTCCGCCAGTGAACGCCTGCCGGCGATCTTGAACAGCACCATCAACACCAGATACATCGCGAAGGCACGCAATACCGAATCCATATATCACCTCAAGGGAAAATGAATTGATCCATGGCCACAGGTGCCGCGCCTGGTGATAACACGCGGGTACTGAACAGTCCCAATCCGTCACCACGCAACGTCATATACAGATTCGCACGTCCTTGGGCATCCGCTTGCAGCCATAGCTTCATACCCTCCCCGCCACTGCTGGCGCGGCCTGGCTCCGGCAGCATTGATTCGATGCTGAAACCATCCAGTAACGCCCCGGAGAGCTCGAGCTCGACCATCGCATCCGGCGCGCCGACTACACTGATCACCATTGGATTGGTCGAACCGTTACGGTGAAAAACCTCGTACTGCACTCTGAGTCTGCCATCGCTGCCCTTGACGTCTCGGGAGCTCATCGGCCCGCGTGAGAACATTCCGCATAATCCCAGCACAACCAACAGCACCAACACGTACCAACCGCATCGCTCGAACCGCCAAACCTTGATCTGACAGGCCATGTCTTCACGAACGGGGTAGTCTCGGTTCTTGTAGTCGTCGTGGCTGCCTTTATCGCTCATGGCATGTTCCTACCCTCGTTCACCCGCCAGTGCACGGCGGTGAAAGTCCGGTAAATGCTTCAACGCGTATTCGGCGGCTTGGCGCTGCACCTGGCAACGAGTGTCGAAAAAACGATGTTTATGACTGAACACACTTCGGCCCTGTTCCGATTGAAAAGCCCAGGCGAAGCAGACTGTTCCTGCCGGAATACCATCGATATCTTCCGGGCCCAGTATTCCAGTGGTCGCCACGGCAACATTGGCCGTGCTGTCGTACAACGCACCCAGGGCCATCTCTCGGGCGACCTCGCAGCTGGTGAGATTGAAGGTCTCGATGGTCTGGGGATTGACTCGCAATAGACGCTGCTTGGCTTCAGGGGAATAAACCACATAGCCACTTTCGATCAGCTCACCGCTTCCCTCGATCTCCGACAAAAGCGTCACAATTTTTCCTGCCGTACACGACTCTGCGGTTGTGAGTACAAGATTGTGCTCACGAAGGTAATCAACAATCCTGGCTGCAATGGACATCACATTTTTTCCGATGAGGTCTTCGCAGTTGACCCTTGCAAGGCTCGTTCATTCCAAGTTCTGCTCACGGGACATGTACTTCCCTGTTCCGAGCCAATTCACTGAGTGCCAAAAAAACAAGGCGATTTGTTAACATCAATAAAATCAATTACTTACCATTCCATAAAATAGCTTTGAATTTTTTCGTGCACTGCCACTCTATGAGCAAATGGAGGGGAATCCATTGACGGACTGCCTATTTTGTGAGCAAACCAGTGTAGGAGGTTTCATGAGCGCGCAGCCAATTGAGTACTCTTTCGAGGTCTATGAGGAGTCTTTCGCTAATGCCCCTGTCTGGAGCGTTGAAGCAACAACGCCCTTCCCGGCTGTGTCGATAGGTGATCGTTTCAATCATCTGGGCCTTGAGGTTGCCTGGGGCAGAACGGCCTCCGAGGAAGAGGAATATCGAGTAGTCGACATCGACCATGTTTTTTCGAATAGCGAAGGCAAGCTTGCTTACAAAAGCAGGGTGAAACTGATGCTGACACACCGCAACCAGGTATTTTGAATAGCCTGGTCAACGCCGTGATGCCAGCCGCTCGACAGAAATCTCAATTCAATCCCGAGCCGCTTGTCATTTGCCAAGGCTTAGGGCAGGGTCGATACCACCGAGATTTCTGTCAAAGGAGTCACCCATGTCAAAGCTATATCCCAGTATCGATCCCGAAGGACTGGTCGAGTACTCAGTGGTCTACACCGACCGCTCGCTCAACCACATGTCGCAGTCATTTCAAGGCGTGATGAAAAACATTTCCAAGACCCTGAAGCAGGTCTACAACGCCCAGGGCGTTGCGGTGGTCCCGGGCAGCGGCACATTCGGCATGGAAGCAGTCGCGCGTCAGTTTGCCACCGACCAGCGATGCCTGGTGATACGCAACGGCTGGTTCAGTTATCGCTGGAGCCAGATCCTTGAGATGGGCAACATACCGGCGGCCACCACGGTGCTCAAAGCCCGACCGGTCGACACAGGTCGCCAGGCGGCCTACGCCCCACCCCCTCTGGACGAAGTGCTGGCAGCCATTGAGGCGTCGAGGCCACAGATTGTCTTCGCCCCCCACGTTGAAACCTCATCAGGGATTATCTTGCCCGACGAGTACCTGCGGGCCGTCGGCGACGCCGTGCACGCGGTGGGTGGCCTGTTCGTGCTGGACTGCATCGCCTCAGGCACGCTTTGGGTCGATATGCACAAATGCGCAGTCGACCTGCTGATCAGCGCACCGCAGAAAGGCTGGAGCGCCTCCCCTTGCTGCGCCCTGGTGATGTTCAGCTCCCTGGCCCTCGCGCGCATCGAGAAGACGCAAAGCAGCAGCTTCGCCTGCGACCTGAAAAAGTGGCTGCAGATCATGCAGGCCTACGAACAGGGCGGACATGCCTACCATGCGACCATGCCCAGCGATTCCCTCGCGCGATTCAACGAAGTGATGAAAGAGACGCAAGCCTACGGTTTCGACAAGGTCCGCGACGAACAGCAGGCGCTGGGCGATCGGGTGCGCGCCATGTTGACCGGCAAAGGTTTCAAAAGCGTGGCCGCCGCCGGCTTCCAGGCCCCTGGCGTCGTGGTGAGCTACACCGATGATGCCGACATCAAGAACGGCAGGAAATTTGCCAACCATGGCCTGCAGATCGCCGCCGGAGTGCCGTTGCAATGCGACGAGCCGGCCGACTTCCAGACCTTCCGCATCGGTCTGTTCGGGCTCGAAAAGCTGCACAATATCGAGCGCACGGTCAGCACCCTCGAGCAGGCACTGGACGAGGTGATGGTTGACTAAGCCCTCATAACGATTTAGCCAATCTGTTGCGTTGACCGGTTGAATCCACAGCCAATAGCGGACATTCAGTCCCGCTATTGTGGCCGACCGCCTTCATGCACCACACGCAAAACCGGTTCCTGCTTTGGTCCCACTGGAGCAACGGTTCGAAGCCCTGTGGAGCGCAGCGGCAACACGCCGAGGGATCTTTGAACAATGCGCAAAAACCGCTCGCGAACTCCTGGATGCGCCACGCGACGTCAGGGTACTGCATGGTGACATCCACCACGGCAATGTGTTGGACTTCGGACCCAAGGGATGGCTCGCTATCGATCCCAAGGGACTGTACGGTGAGCGCGGCTTCGATTACGCGAATATTTTCTGCAATCCCGATAGCAAAAGCGCTCTGGCGCCAGATTGTTTCTCGCGCCGGATCGATATCGTGACACAGGCCGCCGACATCGATCGCCTCCGGTTATTGCAATGGGTGCTCGCCTGGACCGGGTTGTCAGCAGCCTGGATGCTCGAGGACGACATTGAGCCGGCCATCCCCTTTGGGGTGGCGAAGCTTGCAGCGTCGGCGCTTGGGTTGTGAGTTTTACAGTAAGGCACAGCCAGGATAATTTTCTGTCAGCCTTGGGTCGATTGTTACATTGCCGACTCAAAACAATGGAGACCACACGTGAGAAAGCCGCCTATGAAAATCATCATCGAGGAATGGGATGGCGACGGTGCGATTCGAATTCCTGATGAGGCGTTGCAGGAATTGGAGTTGGATGTTGGCGACTCGCTGTACTTGATAGAGGAATTCGTCGGTAACACGCGCTGCCTGGTCCTGTCAACGAAACCTCAAATCGCGGATCGAATAGACGAGTTCACTGAAGCCTGGGATAGCGAACAACACGGTAGCGCCGAGGGTAAATGAGGAAGTCACTCTGCATTCAACCAGGTCGTGAAATACCGTGATGGCGCAGTTTGCGATAGAGCGTATTGCGACTGATCCCCAGGCGGGCGGCAACATGGGCGATATGCCAGTGTTCCGCCTCGATCAACTTCAGTAGCGTCTGCCGTTCGGAAAGTCCAAGCGGATTTTCGGCCAGCGCGGCTGACGCTGGCGCTGCCGGCAGCAACTCCGCCAGGTCGTCCAGGGTGACACGCCCCTCCAACGCCAATGCCACCAGTGTGCGCAGGCACGTACGCAGCTGTCGGACATTGCCTGGCCATGGCTGCGCCAGCAAGCGCTCCCTGACACCCGCTTCCAGCCGAACCCTCGCCCCTGCTGCCTCCTCGCGCAGCAACAGGTCGAGCAAACGGCCCTTGTCTGAACGCTCACGCAACGGCGGGAGCTGCACGGCGAAGCCGGCGATGCGATAGAACAGATCTTCGCGAAAACGCCCTTCGGCCACACAGGCTTGCAGATCCTGGTGGCTGGCACTGACGAGGCGTATGTCGAGCGCACGGGCCGTCGCGCCGCCCAGCGGCACCACCTGGCGTTCCTCCAGCACACGCAGCAGGCGAGTCTGTAACGCCAGTGGCATATCGGCGATCTCATCGAGAAACAGTATGCCGCCATGGGCCTGCTCCAGCTTGCCGATCATCCCGTCCTTGCGTGCGCCGGTGAAGCTGCCGCCGCGATAGCCGAACAGCTCGCTCTCGATCAACGACTCTGGAATGGCCGCGCAATTGATCGCCACAAACGGCTGGCCCGCCCTGGCGCTGGCGCGATGCAGCGCCGCCGCAAAAGCTTCTTTGCCGGTACCGGTTTCGCCCTGTAGAAACACCGGTACATCACGCTCCAGAACACGCAATGCGCGCGCAAAGCCGCGTTGCAGGCGCGGGTCTTCCAGGCACACGTGCACGTCGTTGATCCTGGGAATTGCAGGCGTGACTGAAGGCTCGTGGCGCAAGGGTTCGCGCAACTGTCCGTAGAGCAGGCGCCCATCCATCAGGCGCATTGGCCAGCAGACACTCGGCTGAGCGCTGGCCTGACTCATCACCTGATCGATGGGTGTTTCCAGCAGCATCGTCAGCGATTGTCCAAGCACCTGCTCACGGCTGAGACCCAGCAGCTCCAGCGCAGCCTGATTGACTGAGCAGATACGGGCACTCTCGTCGAAACCGAGCAGGCCTTCGCCCAGCAGTCCAACGAAACCGGCCTCAGGATGAAAGCGCAGCAAGTAGCGCTGCGGATCATGCCCCAGGAAAAAACTGCTCTCGATCAACCTGGCGGACAGGTTGGTCAATGCCATGGCCTTGAAGTGTTGCGCCAGACTGTGTTCCTCCCGCACCGAGGAGAGGTTGAGCACGGCAAGCAACTCTCCGCTCGCATCGAATATCGGGCTGGCCGAACACGTCAGGCCGACGTGCTTGCCGCGGAAATGTTCATCACGACGGATGGTGACGTGCTGCCGCTCGACCAGGCAGGTGCCGACACCGTTGGTACCCTCGCAATCTTCGCTCCATACCGAACCGAGCCACAGTCCGGCACGCTGGAACTCGGCGCGTTCGGAGTCGTTGAACACACTGTCGATCGCCACACCGCGAGCATCGGTAAGTAGCACCACGTGGCCGTCACGCCCGAGCTGCTGGTGCAAACTGCTCATCTGCCAGTGCGCCACGGACATGATGCTTTCCAGCGGCGCGCGGTGATCCTGCAGGCGTGGGTGCTCCACTACATTAGGCGCGCGGCGGCTGGCGGGATCGAGCTGATGCTGATCCAGGCAACGGCGCCAGGACCGTGTGATTGCCAGGTTGACGGGAGTGTCGTGGCTGGCGGGCGTGCCTTGCACGGCTTGGAGCACTTGTTGTGCATGGGCGTTGATCAAGGCCGGCTTCATCGTTCTTGTTCTCCGTTACGGTCAGGACACGGGGCTGTTCGAAGCTTATATGAAAAGATCGCAAACAGCGCTTTTTGCACCGGGTGACACTCTGTCATCCGCCATTCCCAAAATCGTGACATGAATCCGCGCCACAGCCTGGGCGGTACTGCGCCAACCGCTCTGTAACGGGGCTTTCATGAAGATGGCCCGAGCCTTGCTCAAGGGCAGTTGTTACCACAACAACAAGATCGGGAGAGGCTCCATGAACATCGCTGTCGAAACCCCTCTGCAAACGCCAACTGCCCAGCTCGCGGCCTGGGTCGAAAACCTCGGCGAGCGTCTCGCCCAACGTGATCTGGACGGCGCGCTGGAACTGTTTGCGCAAGAGTGTCACTGGCGTGACCTGCTGCTTTTCAGCTGGAACCTGGTGACCCTGGAAGGCCAGCCTGCCATCCGCGACATGCTCGAAACACGCCTCGACCCGACGCGTCCCGAGCAATGGAAACTCGAAGGTGAGGCGACGCTCAATAACGGTGTGCTCGAAGGCTGGATCAGTCTGGAAACCGAGGCGGCGCGAGGTAAAGGCTACGTGCGTCTGAAGGAGGGCCTGTGCTGGACGCTGCTGACGACCATGCGTGAGCTCAAGGGCTTTGAAGAACCCAGGGGCCGTCGGCGTCCAATGGGTGCCAATCATGGTCACGCCCACACCGACAAACGCAACTGGCTGGAACGCCGTCGTGACGAAGAAGCTTCGCTGGGCATCACCACCCAACCTTACTGCCTGATCGTGGGCGGCGGCCAGGGTGGACTGGGGCTCGCTGCGCGGCTCAAGCGAATGGGCGTGCCAACGCTGATCGTCGACAAGGCCGAGCGTCCTGGCGATCAGTGGCGCGGTCGCTACAAGTCGCTGTGCCTGCACGACCCGGTCTGGTACGACCATATGCCTTACCTGCCCTTCCCCGATCACTGGCCGGTCTTCACCCCAAAGGACCAGATTGGCGACTGGCTGGAAATGTACAGCAAAGTCATGGAGCTCAATTATTGGCCGCGTACAGAATGCGTGAGCGCCAGCTTTGACGAGCAAAGTGGCACCTGGAAGGTTGAAGTGCAGCGCGATGGCGAGCCTGTGACTTTACAGCCGACCCAGTTGATCCTCGCCACCGGCATGTCTGGCGTACCCAATGTTCCGGATTACCCGGGTGCCGAGGTTTTCAATGGCCAGCAGCATCATTCCAGCCGCCATCCCGGCGGAGACGCCTGGCGCGGCAAGCGCGCGGTGGTCATCGGTGCGAACAATTCGGCCCACGATATCTGCGCCGACCTGGTGGAGAACGGCGCCGAGGTGACCATGGTGCAACGCTCCAGTACCCACATCGTGCGTTCCGACAGCCTGATGGATCTTGTCTTCGGCGGGCTCTACTCCGAAGACGCCGTGGAAACGGGGCTGACCACGGACAAGGCCGACATGCTGTTCGCCTCGATCCCCTACAAGGTGATGCCAAGCTTTCATCAACCCATCTTTGACGCGATCAAGGAGCGTGACAAGGACTTCTATGAGCGCCTGGCCAAGGCAGGTTTCATGCTCGATTTCGGTGACGACGAATCTGGCCTTTTCATGAAGTATGTTCGCCGTGGTTCCGGTTACTACATCGACGTCGGCGCCAGCGAACTGATTGCCAATGGCACGATCAAGCTCAAGAGCGCGCCTGGCCTGGGTGTCGAACGCATCGAAGCCGATGCCGTCGTGCTCAACGATGGCAGCCGACTCCCGGCAGACCTGATCGTCTATGCCACGGGCTATGGCTCAATGAATGGTTGGGCGGCGAAGCTGATTTCCCAGGAAGTCGCTGACAAGGTCGGCCGCTGCTGGGGCCTAGGTTCTGGCACCACGAATGATCCTGGCCCGTACGAGGGCGAGCTGCGCAACATGTGGAAGCCGACTCAGCAGGACAACCTCTGGTTCCACGGTGGCAACCTGCACCAGTCACGGCATTATTCGCTGTATCTGGCGCTGCAGTTGAAAGCGCGTTTCGAAGGCATCGACACGTCCGTCTATGGACTTGCCGAGAGTCACCATACTGGCTGAGTCAAGGGGCGCCCAGCCTTGGTTGGGCGCCCTCTCCACAGTACCCTGCACGCAGATCCAACTTTCGAATGACCATTCAACGCTGTGTTCGATAATCGATTTGTGTTCGTTAATCGCACGACATCGCGTCTCGGGGCACCCTCCTCGACCCATTGTTTGGCACCCTATGCTCCATTGCATTAACCGTGATTCACGCGGTTTTCCCTTGGATCATTCTGTTCAGCCGAATAAAAACAGGAGTACGCCTTGATCAATAAAACATTTGAATCCGTCGCTGCCGCACTGGACGGCATTGCCGATGGTTCGGTCATCATGGTCGGTGGCTTCGGCACTGCCGGGATGCCGTCGCAATTGGTAGATGGCGTGATCGCTTCGGGCGCTCGCGACCTGACCATCATCAGCAACAATGCCGGCAACGGTGAAATCGGCCTGGCCGCCTTGCTCAAGGCCGGGCGCGTTGCCAAGGTGATCTGCTCGTTTCCACGCCAGTCCGATTCCTATGTTTTCGACGAACTCTACCTGGCCGGAAAGGTGCAGCTTGAGGTCGTGCCGCAAGGCAACCTGGCCGAACGTATTCGTGCGGCAGGCTCTGGCATCGGTGCGTTTTATTCGCCGACCGGTTATGGCACGCTGCTGGCCGAAGGCAAGGAAACCCGGGTGATCGACGGTCGCAACTATGTGCTGGAAATGCCGTTGCACGCCGACGTTGCACTGATCAAGGCCGAAAAAGGCGATCGCTGGGGCAATCTCACCTATCGCAAGGCTGCGCGTAATTTTGGACCGATCATGGCCATGGCAGCGAAAAACACTATCGCCCAGGTCAATCAGATCGTCGAGTTGGGAGAGCTGGACCCGGAACACATCATCACCCCGGGGATCTTCGTCCAGCGCGTGGTCGCCGTGCCGCGCGCCACTTACTCGAACGCCAACGTCAACTGAGGCCCGCCATGACTGTCATGAAAAAACTATCGCGTAGCGAAATGGCCCAACGTGTGGCCGACGATATTCTCGAAGGTTCCTACGTGAACCTGGGCATTGGCGTACCCACGCTGGTGGCCAACTACCTGGGTGACAAGGAAGTGTTCCTGCACAGTGAAAACGGTGTACTGGGCATGGGCCCAAGCCCTGCACCGGGTGAGGAAGACGATGACCTGATCAACGCGGGCAAACAGCACGTGACGCTGCTGGCCGGTGGCGCCTATTTTCACCACGCCGATTCGTTCTCGATGATGCGCGGTGGGCACATCGATATTGCCGTGCTGGGCGCCTTCCAGGTCGCGGTCAACGGTGACCTCGCCAACTGGCACACCGGCGCCGAAGGTTCCATCCCGGCTGTGGGCGGTGCGATGGACCTGGCGACAGGCGCACGCCAGGTGTTCGTCATGATGGATCACCTGACCAAGACCGGCGAAAGCAAATTGGTGCCGCAATGCACCTACCCGCTGACCGGCATTGGCTGCGTGACGCGGATTTATACCGACCTGGCTATTCTGGACGTCACTTCAGACGGCTTGAAGGTCCGGGAGATTGTTGCCGATATCAGCTTTGAAGACTTGCAAACGCTCAGTGGCGTGCCGTTGATTCGATAACAGATCGATTGCGCCGTTTGCAACGGCGCAACTTTCCAGCGGTCGTGGTTGCGAAGCGCTAGCCGGCGAATCATTGCCAATGCGCGCGCAGCAATGCAAAAAACCGCACGTCTATCCAATTCTCCCTTTCCAAAATGCGCGACCATCTCTTCGACTTCCGTGAGGCGATGGACATGCAAGCGATGAATACAACACAGGCTAAAATGAGTGGGTCGCGCCGCCAACCCCAGCCGGTGAGCTGACCCATGCTGGTTGCATCGAAAACCCTGTTTGCCGCTCAAGAGCTGCGAGTCGCTTGCGCGCTTGTTCTGGTCACCTGCACCCCCAGTGGAACAGCCTTGGCGTCGCAAGCGGCGCAACCGTCACAAGGGTTTCGAGAAGGCTCTTCACTTGAAGTGCTCAGTCGAAACTTTTACTTGAGCAATGACTACCGCTCACCTTCGCCTTCAGGCAAAAACTACACCCAGGAATGGGCCCAAGGGTTCATTACGTCGTTCGAGTCCGGATTTACCTCCGGTGCTATTGGTTTTGGCATCGATGCCCATGGGTTTCTCGGATTGAAGCTCGACGGTGGCAAGGGGCATTCCGGGACGGGATTACTGCCACTCGACCAAGAGGGACGTAGCGAAGACGATTATTCCAGTGGTGGTGGCGCCCTCAAGCTGCGCACCTCTCGCACCACCTTGTCGTTCGGTGAAATGACCGTGGAAACGCCGGTATTCGACACGGCGGACAAGCGCCTGCAACCCGAGTACGCCACCGGCCTGCTATTGGATAGCCGGGAAATCGATGACATGCACTTGCTGGCAGGTCACTTCACGGCTTTCAAGAATCAGAACGCATCGACCAGTAAAGGCGATTTCGCAGGTTACGGTGTGAGTACCCGAACGGGCGGCATCGATTTCATTGGCGCCAACCTGTTTGAAGAACGCCCGATAGGGGGTGCGCTTTATGTCTCACAGCTGAGTGACACCTGGCACCAATACTATGGCAACTTGCACCTGAAGCAGTCCGGCGTATTCGTCGACGGCAACGTTTACCACACCAGGGATTATGGCGAGTCGGTGGCCGGAGCCATTGATAACACTGCCTACAGCCTGGCTGGCAAATACACCGCCGCAGGCCATGGTTTCACCCTCGCCTACCAAAAGATCAACGGCGACACCCCGTTCGATTTTGTCGGCGGCGACTCCATCTACCTTGCCAATTCGATCAAGTATGCCGACTTCAATGGCCCCCATGAACGTTCCTGGCAGGCCCGTTATGACCTCGACCTGGGCAGCTACGGCATACCTGGATTGAAATTCATGACGCGTTACGTCAACGGACGCGGTATCGACGGAACCCACGCGCCCCAAGGCGGAGGCTATAACCCTTTCGACGAATCGACTGGAGAGTACGTTCCTCAACAAGGCGATGGTGGACGACACTGGGAGCGCGATATCGATCTTCGGTATGTGCTGCAGTCAGGGCCGGCCAAGGACTTGTCTGTGCAGCTGTCCCACGTGGTCCATCGGGCAAACAGCGCCCAAGGCGGCGGTGACATCGACAGGCTCTACATTGTGATCGAATACCCGCTCAAGTTTGGGCGGTTTTAAAACAGCTCAGGGACAACCTATGGTTCCGTTCAGTCGTCCCTTTGCATCCACGTCTCAACTCATCAGGCGACTGCTCGCCAACCTAATTGGGCACGCGCCTCTTGCAGGTCGGCCTGCATGTCGTGGTTCCACAGCCAGTCGAACCGCTCGGCGAGGGTCTTGCCCAGCAGTTGTTCGTCGTTGGCTACCGCCGGGTCACGCAGTTCATACAGCTCGCCGGCTTCCCAGGAGGTGCGCTGCACACGGCAGGCACGGGGGCGACGGATGGCGTCGTAAGCCGCGAGCACCGCTTGTGGCTGGCTGTCCAGAACCTGCGGATCGGCCAGCAGTCGCGCCAGGAGCCAGGCGTCTTCCAACCCCTGGCCTGCGCCAGCGCCCTGGTGCGGCAACATGGCGTGCGCGGCATCGCCGATCAGCCCTACGCGGTCGTGCACGTAGCAAGGCAACTCGTCGAGTTCATGCAGCGCCCAGAGGGTCGGTGCCGGAATGCATTCGAGCAGCACCCGGGCAGCATCTCCCCAGTGATTGAAGGCAGAGAGCATTTCTTCCTGGCTGACATTGCGCACCCAAGGAGCATCGCTTGGCCAGGTCGGATCAGGGCGGCTGCGATCGGAGATGAAGGCCACGACATTGATAAGGCGGCCCTGTTTGACCGGGAATGTGAGGATATGGGCATCGAGTCCCAGGTACATCTGCGGGACATCGATCAAGTGCTCATCGACACCGCGCGCCCGGTACGCCGCACGCAGCTGTTCGCTGTCGATCATCCCGCGGTAGGCGCAGGTACCGCTGAAACGCGGTGCCACCAGCGGTTGGCCAAGACCGTTGAGCACATGATCACGAATGGAAGACTTGATGCCGTCTGCGGCGATCAACAGGTCGCAGCGATGCTCGGTGCCGTCGGTGAACAGTACGCGAGCCTGGTCGCCATCCTGCTCCACGCTGACGGCACGCTTGCCGAACCGGGCGATGCCTTCGGGCAACTGGCTGGCCAGCGCGTCGAGGAAGTCGGCACGGTGTACCGACGACTGCCCTACCCCTTCAGCCAGGCTGGCACCCAGATAACCGGCATCTTCACCCCGACGCCATTCGAACCAGATGTCCTGCCAAGGGTCCTGGGTCTGGTCGGCAATCTTGCGGTAGGGTTCGGCAATACCCAGGCCCGCGATGGCGCGCACGGCATTAGCGCCGAATGAAACACCTGCCCCCACCTCGCCAAAGGCAGGAGCCGATTCGAACAACTGCACGCTCAGGTGGGAATGACGGCACAGGTCCAGGGCCAGGGCCACGCCGGCAATACCGCCGCCAACAATGCCGATTTGCAGTTTGGATTGAGAAGTACGCATAGCAAGTTACCCATGAGGCTGATTGTTATTGGTGTAGCCAGATCATCGCTATCCGAGCGCTATTGATAAATACCGCAACTGCCATACATTTCATCACGGGTATGAATATTACTTTTGTACACGAGCAGGCATTGGCCAGTGCCCCCCTCCGTGGGCTCTGGCCTTCGTTACTGCGACACGGTTTGCCGGGATGAAGCCGCCTGACGGCTTGAAGCGGTCTGCATGAGAAAGACCAAAATAGCGATCGCGCCTATGAGTCCTGGTACGGCAAAGATGAGGAAGCTCGCCTGCAGCGGCAGTGACGAGGCGTGCAGCGCGCCGCCCAGCAAGGGACCGATGATGGCGCCGGTGCGCCCGATGCCCATCGCCCATCCCAGCCCCGTAGAGCGTATGTGTGCGGGGTAATACTGCACCGTGCAGGCGTTGGCCAGGATCTGCGTGCCAATGGTGCACGCCCCGGCGATGGCGATGAGCAGATAGAGCACGGGTAACGGCGCCTTGAGCGCCAACAGGCTCAGGGCCAAGGCTCCACACGTGAAAAAGGTGAACAGGACCTTGGCGATGCCAATCCGGTCCCCCAGCCATCCTCCAGCGACCGCGCCGATGATCGCACCGAGGTTCAGCGCCAGCAGGAACGCCAGGCTGGAGTTCAGCCCATAACCGGCGGCAGTCATGAGTTTGGGCAGCCACGAGCTCAGTGCGTACACCATCAGCAGGCAACAGAAAAACGCCAGCCACAGCATGAAGGTGTTCACCTTACGCCCGTCCTGGAACAGCTGCGCAATCGACACACTCGTGCCTTTGGCGACCCTCTGGGTCAACTGGTCATTGGCGCCTGGTTGATAAGACGGCACGGCTTGTGCCAGCAGGTGTTGCGCCTTGACGGTCTGTCCGGTGCGCAGCAGGAAATCCATCGACTCGGGCAACTGGCGTATCAGCAGCGGCAGGGCCAACAGTGGGATCAGCGCGACATAGAATACGGCCTGCCATCCCCACTGCGGGATCAGCACCATGCCCAGGCTCGCCGAGAGCATTCCGCCTAACGAGTAACCACTGAACATGATCGCGACCAGGGTGCTGCGCGATTTCTTCGGCGCGTACTCGTTCATCAACGCCACGACGTTGGGCATCACCCCGCCGATGCCAAGGCCGGCGATGAACCGGCATATCGCAAACGCCTCGGGGCTCTGGGCCAGGCCATTGATGGCCGTGACCCCGCTGAAGATGGCGACGCACATCATGATGGTTTTGCGTCGGCCTATCCGATCCGACAATGAACCGAAAAACAACGCACCCAGCATCATGCCCACCAGCGCGCAACTGCCCAGCGCTCCGGCCTGCAACGAACTGAGGCCCCACTCGGCCATCAATGAGGGCAGCACGACCCCATAGATGACCAGATCGTAACCGTCGAAAATGATGATCAGCGCGCACCACAACAGCACGCGCGCATGGAAGGTATTGAAACGTGCCCCGTCAATCAGGGCCGATACATCTATCGTACGCATGGCATCGCTCTTCTTGTCATTGTTATAGAGCCGGAGGATCTGTCGCCTCCGGGAATAGCGCGGTGCCCAGAACGTGCAAGATTGGGCATGGAGTCGATCATGGGCAAACCATCAACCCTGATAAATGCAGCCAGGCGAATACCCATTATTTCGAACGTGAATAAAGATCGAAGGAGAGCAAAGTCCCATCGATCCCACGATGGACGCGACGGTCTGGCACTTGTTAGGCTTTGGCGCTTGCAGCGGTGATTTCAGAGCGGTGCAGACCCATCCACGGGCGAAAATCTTCGCCCTCATGAGCGCGCAATCTGCACGAGGCGTTATGGAATTACGTGAACTTGATCTCAACCTTCTGCTGGTCTTCAACCAACTGCTGATCGATCGCCGGGTATCGACGGCGGCGGATCATCTCGACCTGACCCAGCCCGCTGTAAGCAACGCGCTCAAGCGACTGCGTATCACCTTGAACGACGAACTGTTCGTTCGGACCTATCAAGGCATGGAGCCCACCCCCTACGCCCAGCAGCTGGCTGAACCGGTCGCCATGGCCATTCAGACCTTGCGTGATGCGCTTAACCGCCAGGACACCTTCGACCCACTCAACGGCAATCGCCGCTTTACCATGGCGATGACCGACATTGGCGAAATCTACTTCATGCCGCGGCTGATGGATGCCCTGGCCGAGCGCGCTCCGGGTTGCTCGATCAGCACCCTGCGCAACACCTCCGATACCCTGGCCGAAGGCTTGCAGAACGGGGCGATCGACCTCGCCGTCGGATTACTGCCGCACCTGCAGGCCGGATTTTTCCAGCAGCGCCTGTTTCACCATCGTTATGTCTGCATGTGCCGCAAGGACCACCCCGCTACCCGGGAACCGCTGACCCTGGAGCGTTATTGCAGTTATGACCACGTTCGCGTGGTAGCGGCGAACACCGGGCACGGCGAAGTCGATACGTTCCTGGCGCGGGCCGGCATCGAGCGAAACATATGCCTGGAGGTCCCCCACTTCGTCGCAGTAGGCCACATCCTGCAACGCACCGACTTGATGGCAATGGTGCCTGAACGATTTGCCAGCAGTTGCGAACAACCCTTCGGGCTCACGGTGCTGCCGACGCCGGTAGAACTGCCCAACATCGAAATCAACCTGTTCTGGCATGCACGCTATAACAAGGATCCCGCCAATCGCTGGCTGCGTCAGCTGATGTTCGAGTTGTTCTCTGATTAATTCACCTGAGCGGTTTCTTTGCGCCCAGGCCTTGCAGTAACGTGCAGCACCTTCGTCGCACTGCAAGGACCTGTCGTTAAGTGAAACTCCATCAAATCAAGGCACTGGTCGCCATCCACCAGACCGGCAGCATCAGTGAAGCCTCGCAGATTCTGCATGTCACCCAACCCGCCATCAGCCGATCGATCAAGGATCTGGAGAGCGAACTGGGCCTGGCCCTGTTGCAGCGATCCCACAAGGGCATGTCGCTCACCGACGAAGGACGCCGCATCATTCGCCATGCACAGTTGACGGTCGAGAGCATGCGACGCCTGCAACTGGAGGCGGAAAACATCAAGGATATGCAGGTCGGTGAAGTCACCATCGGTGTCACTTCCCTGACATCGGTGCTCAAAGGCCTGGGCGAATGCATTGCCGGGTTCCAGACCAGGAATCCGCGTGTGCGCATCCGCCTGGTGGATCTTCGGCCCAACCTGATGCTGCAGCGACTGCGGGACGGTACGCTGGATTTCGCCATTACCTCGCAACAGCATACCCAAAGGCTGAACCTGGATTGGGAGGCGCTGAGCCGCATGCAGGGCCTGGTGGTCTGTCGAAAAAACAATCCGCTGCGCCATTCCCACTCGCTTCGTCAGTTGCAGTTCGCCAACTGGATCAGCCTCGATGCCATCGACGATCACTCGTCGCAGTTCTATCAAATGTTCGAAGACAACGAGATTCCTCCACCGCAGCGGATTACCGAGTGCTCATCGGTATTGTTGGCGCTTGATCTCCTGCACCACGCCGATGCTTTCATGACGCTCAGCGAAGCCGGCATGGAAAATTCACTGCCCAAGGGGCTCAATGAAGACCTGGTACAGGTCAGGATCGAAGAAATCATCCCCGAGTACCCCATTTACCTGGTCTGTATCGACCGCAATGCGCTGACCACAACGGCTCGTGACCTTTATTACGCGATCAGAGACGTGCTCTCAAAGCATCAAACAGCGGATTCTTCGCGCTAGCGCAGGCCCGAGAAACTTAAGAAAAACGCAACGATATGCCTAACGGTTAAGTCTCTCCCCATCCGTTGGGCCCGGTCGCCCTAACCTCCCGGATAGAGGGCCGGAACTTGCAGCAACCGCCTGCGCGCTGTGCCAGCAAGACGGCGCCGCTGTCGTCAAACAGTGCGTGTGATCGATAATCGGGCAATATCGCACCGAACTGGCGCCGCCTTTGCCAAGGGCGGCTACGCATCTTAACCAACGGTTAATCCTCGAAGAAAAGCGCAAGTGCGCAGTGACAGTGTTTGCCGGATATTCGGGGCACAACAAAACTGTCACAGGAAAAACCGATGACTACCCTGCAAGCGCCCCCCCTCCGCTGCGCCGCGACGCCCCCCGCGATCGGTTCCAGGAAAGCCACTGTCGCCTGCGCGCTAGGCAACGCCCTGGAAATGTATGACTTCACGATCTACAGCTTCTTCGCCGTGGTGATCGCGAAAAACTTCTTCCCCGCACAATCGGCCATGGCCTCGCTACTGATGTCGCTGGCCACCTTTGGCGTCGGCTTTCTCATGCGCCCGGTGGGCGCCGTGGTGATTGGTCGCTTCGCCGACCGCCGGGGTCGCAAGGCCGCGTTGAGCCTGACGATCAGTCTGATGACCTTCGGCACCGCGCTGATCGCCTTCGCGCCGTCCTATCAGGACATAGGCCTGTTCGGCACCTTGATGCTGGTGGCTGGCCGCCTGACCCAGGGCTTTTCCGCCGGCGGAGAAATAGGGACAGCATCGGTGTACCTGATGGAGTCCAGCGCCACGGCCAATCGCTGCCGCAATGTGAGTTGGCAGGCTGCGAGCCAAGGCTACGCGGCCATGGTCGGGGCTGGTCTCGGTTTGCTGCTCAACAACGCGTTGAGTGTCGAGGACCTTGAAAGCTGGGGCTGGCGCATCCCCTTCATGCTGGGGCTGCTGATCGGACCGCTGGGCTGGTACATCCGCCGTTGCCTGCCGGAAACCCACGAAGCCGAACCGAGCAAACGCGACGGTCGGTTGCGTGATCACATCGACCTGCGGCACACCCTGCTGGCGATCGGCCTGATGGCCAGCGCCACCATCGGCATCTACCTGTTCATTTTCTACATGCCCGCCTACCTGACGGTCACCCTGGGTTACCCGCAGCGCAGCGCCTTGGCCATTGCCTGCGTGGCCAGTGCCTGCCTGGCGGTCATCACGCCCCTGGCCGGGCGCTTTGCCGATCGCCACGGCCTGCGCAAGAAACTGCTGGCCTGGACCATCACCCTGCCCGTGCTGATGGCGTGGCCTGCCTTCTACCTGCTCGGTTTGAGCACAAATTTGTGGGTGGCGATGTTCGTCATCGCGATGCTGGTGCTGCCTGGCTGTATCGGTTCGGGTGCTTTCTTCGCCCTGATCATGGAAGCCTTCCCGAAAAATCGCCGGGCGCTGGGCACCGCCGTCAGCTACAGCTTCGGCGTCACCCTGTTCGGCGGCTTCTCGCCGTTGATCGCCACCTGGCTCACGGCGGCCCTGGATAACCCCCAGGCGCCCGCCCTGTACCTGCTCGCCGGCGGCGCCATCAGCCTGGCGTGCCTGGCGGTATTCCCCGAAAACCCTGGTCGGGAGTGACCTGATGAATGCATTGACCCAAACCCAAACCCCGGCCGAACTGGACCTGGATGCTTTCATCCAGCTGCGCCGGGACATCCACCAGAACCCTGAACTGGGCGCGCACACCCCGCTGACCGCCGAACTGGTGGCCAGCAAGCTCGAAGAATGGGGCTACGAAGTGCATCGCGGTATCGGTGGCCATGGCGTGGTCGGTGTACTGCGTCGAGGCAGCGGCACTCGTCGCCTGGGCCTGCGTGCCGACATGGATGCTCTGCCGATGCAGGAGAACAACCGCTTCGCCCATGCCAGCCGGATCGCTGGCCGCATGCACGCCTGCGGCCACGACGGCCATACCGCCATCCTGCTGGCTGCCGCGTGGCGAATCGCCCGGTCCGCCGACTTCAATGGCACCCTCAACCTGATTTTCCAACCGGACGAGGAAGGCCTGGGCGGCGCCAAGGCCATGATGGACGACGGTCTGTTCACGCGTTTTCCGTGTGACGCGATCTTTGCCTTGCACAACTTGCCGGGAATACCGCTGGGCACCGCTGTGGTCCAGGCCGGCCCCACCATGGCCTCTTCGGAATGCGTGAAGGTTTTGATCAAAGGTCGTGGAGGTCACGGCGCAATGCCCGAGCGCGCCGTAGATCCAATACCGGTGCTGGCCAGCATGATCAACGCGATCCAGACAGTGAAGTCTCGCAATCTGTGTGTTGATGAACACGCCGTGATCAGCATCGGCATGGTCGAGGCCGGCACCGTCTACAACATCATTCCCGACACGGCCTCGATGCTGATCAGCGTGCGCACAGACACTGCGCAGACCGAAGGCAAAATCAATCAGCGCCTGGCACAGATCGCTCAAGGTCATGAACAGATGTTCGGCGTCGACATCGAACTTGAAACTACGCAGCTGGCGCCAGCGCTGGTCAATACGGCGACGGAAACGCAGATGCTTCGTCAAAGCCTGGAGCCGCTATTCAAGCCCGGTCACTTGTTACCCCAGGCGGCGAAGATAATGGCGACAGAAGACTTCGCCTGGATGCTGACCGAGGTTCCGGGCTGCTACTTCTTCCTGGGCAACGGCGAAGGCGAGTTTCATGGCTGCTCCGTGCATAACCCCCACTACGACTTCAATGACGAGCTGATTCGCATCGGCTCTGACTGCTGGCTGAAACTGGTGAAGGATTATCTCTGCAGCCGCTAAACCGACAACCCGCTTTTGAACGACCGCCATCAGGCCCACTGCGGCCTGATGGGCTAGTCGGGCCACGCCCTGCCCGCGCAAAAACTCCATAACGATGACTCGGCGACTTACTTCTTATCTGCCCTAAAAACAACAACAGGCAAGGTCTATGTATCGCACAGGTAATTTGGCGTTATTCACCGTCGGCTCGCTGGCGGCCGCAGTTTGTTCTTCCCAGGCCCAGGCCCAGGAACAAGGTTTTGTGCAAGACAGCTCACTGACGCTCAATACCCGTCAGTGGTACTCACACGAGGTCGGCCACAAGGATACTTTTTTCAAACTGCAAACACCCGACGGGGTCCGCAAGCTGCGTGACCGTACCGCCTGGTTGCAAGGCATCAGGCTCGACTTCGTTTCCGGTTTTACCCAAGGGCCGGTCAAATTTGGCCTGGATCTGTCGACCTTCTCGGCCGTGGCGCTGGAACGCAGCCGCGAAGCCGCGGCAGGCGGCAGTAACCGATTGCTGGTGAACCAGGACGGCGATGTGGTCGATGACTGGAGCAAACTCGGCATCGCGGCGCTGAAGTTCAAGGTTGCCGACACACTGCTCAAGGTGGGCAGGCAGCAAGTCCGGACGCCGATGATGTCCTACACCGACACCCGAACCTTGCCTTCATCGTTCAATGGGGTGACCCTGGAAAGCCGTGACATCGAAGGTTTGACGATCAAGTCTGGCTACTTCGACAAGGGCTCGCCGCGTACGGGAGCCGGAAGCCAGGACTTGACGCCCACTTATGGCTCGCCCCTGGTCACCAGTGACTTCAACGCTTACGCCGGGGCCGACTACCTGTCGAGCGCGGGCTGGCGCAGCAGCGCCTACGTCTCTCGCTTCGACGATATCTGGGATCGCCAGTATCTGGGCCTGGGCAAAAAAACCAACTGGGGGCCGGTCAACGTCGATGTGCAACTGGATGCCTATAACACCCGGTCCAGTGGTCGCGAAATCGGCGGCAAAATCGACCAGCAGGCCTACGGCCTGAGTATCACGCCGCAATGGCGCAACCACTCGCTGAAGATCGGCCTGCAGAAAATCAAGGGTGACGAATATTTCGATTATCCCTTCGAGTCCAATGCCATCAGCCTGCCCAATATCATGATGTCCTTCTTCAACGGCCCCAATGAGCACTCGATCGGGGCGTTCTACAGCAACGACCTGGTCGCTTATGGGCTACCGGGCCTGAAGACTACGCTCTGGTACATCAAGGGCATGGGCATCGACGGCAGTCATTACGACGGTGGCCCGAACGGCATCTACAACTCGGTACTCAAGCAACAGGGTGAAAGCCACTATGAAGTGGGCGTCAATGCCAGCTACACCGTGCAATCGGGAACCTTCAGGAACATCAGCCTGATCACCAGTTATTCCTCGCACCGTGCCAGTGACTATCAACTGGAAGGCAATGAGGACGAGCTCAGGCTTATCGTCAACGTACCGATCAAGGTGTTCTAGGCCGCTCATTCGGCTGCCTGGAGCCGGCCACCCTGCATTTGCGGGTCATCGCCCGAAGTGGTAGTAAGCCAAAGTCATTCGCACTGACGGCTTTTGCACGGCCCGCTATTGCGGTAGTTGCCGCAATAGCGGGCCGGGGTGTGTGGCTATCAACTTGAAAGTAAATTAGAAAGGCACGGTCAGTTTCACCCAGTAAGCCTCTCCCTCTGCCCTGTTCCGAACTTGGGACTCCTGCTGCCATTTAGCAGTCAAGAACCAGCCCTTATCACTGGTGTATTTCACCGAAGGGCCAATAGCGAATACCTTGCCTTTATTGTCCTTTATGGTATCGCCATCTTGTCGGTCATCCGTGGTCTGCTGGTAAATGTACCCCCCCACCCCCACGACCCAGCCATTACCAAGCCCCCAACCCACTGCGTAATCCATGTGTAACTCCTGACCTGAGCGGTAATCAGTCGCTTTATTGCGCAGGTTGAAGTCATACATGGTCTTGGCATCGATGTTCAGCCCGTTCGGGTCGATATAAGACACCGCTAATACAGGCTCGATCACCCAGTAGTTACGACCGAGGTTGGCCAAGTCATTTTTATCGTACTCGCCGGTGGGCGCGATAAAGTCCAGGGCGACAATGCTGTGAAGTTTCTCGCTGTGATGAAAGCCGAGTGCCGGACCAAAAATCATGTCGCCCAAGCCCTGTTTGCTTTGCGATTGCCCGTTGAGCTCTACTTTCAAATCCACGAGTGGAGCGATTGCGTGGAAAGCCAGGCTCCCCCCGAATACTTGTTGCTCAGTGACCCAGATCAACCGCGGCGCAATGGCGTTGGCCCGCACCCTGAAATCCACCGGCACTTTGGCGCCGCTATTGTCACGCAGTGAATCGGCCTCGTAATGATTGACGAAGAACTGCGAATAAAGACCCGGTGGAGGCATCGCCCCCGACATGTAGTTTTCAGAACCCATGGGGTAGGAGGAACCGCCGTTCTCGGTGGCCTGAACCCCAATGCTGGTGGCGGCCAGCAAAATCAAACCGGCGTGGCACAGATGACGAGCGCAAGTCTTGTTTGGTACTGCTTTCATAGTTGATGACCATTTTGTTGTTTTTATAGTCAGCCGGTACCCTGCCGGTTGTCGGCAAACCAGCAGGGTTGGCGTTTTTTCCAGGGTGAAATCAGATTTTTTTGAAGAGCGCCGATCTGGTGCTTTCGGCTGCGCCATCCGCGGCGCTATAGAAGCGTTCCATGAAAATGTCGCGCTCGAACAATCGCCCCTGCATCAGGCAGGTGATGGCTGCATCAATCATCACTGGTGGTCCGCACAGGTAGGCCTTGCGGCTGCTGAAACGCCCTTCGAAGTGCTGTTTCGCAGCGTCATGGACGTAGCCCTTGAAACCTTTCCACTCCTCGTCGTCCTCCGCTTGGCTGAGCGCAGGTACGTAGGTGAAATTGCTGAACTCGTGTGCCAGTTCTTCAAACAACTCGCGGTTGTAGAGCTCAGCTCGATTGCGTGCGCCCTGGAATAGCACAATCTGGCGGGTATCACCGGCTTCCAACAGATCGAGAATCATCGACTGAGGACTCGACAATCCCGAGCCACCGGCGATGAATATCAGATCACCGCTTTGTGATGTTCGTACGAAGAACTGGCCATAGGGGCCGGACAATTCCACTGCGTGACCGACTTGAAGTTGATCGTGGATCAGGGTGGTGGCCAATCCACCGTCTACACGGCGCACGTGCAGTTCAACTTCGTCTGCGCGCCTTGGCGTGTTGGCCAGCGAGAACGCCCGCGTCCCTTCAACACCTGGCAGTTGCAGGTTGATGTACTGACCGGCCTGAAACGCCATGGGCCGGTCGAGTTTCAGATGCACGCCCTTGATGGTGGGCGACAGATCCTCAAGCCTGGTGACAACCGCTTGATAGTCCTCGACAGGGTGTCCGAGGAAGTCCGGGTCGGCGTCGATATCCGCTTCGATCACCATGTCGCTTTGAGGAATGGCACAGCAGGCGAGAACCTTGCCTTCATCCCTCTCCATATCCATCAAGGCGAATGACGATGCCGCCCCCAGATCTGCCTCGCCTTCGAGCACCTGGACCTTGCAGGTGGCGCAGGTACCGTGGCCGCAGGCGAAAGGCAGCCAGACACCCTGACGCAAGGCGGCCTGCAGGATGGTCTGGCCCTCCTCCACTTCGATTTGCTCGCCGGTGGGTTCGATGGTTACTTGGTAGCTCATGACCGGTTCCTCAGTTGAAAGTGCCGGCAATGCCGTTCAAGCCGGGTGTGTTCATATGCAGCAGGCTTTTATGGTCTATGCCGTTATCGATCAGGCTGGCCGCGTAGTCCGGAGTGAAAGGCCGGTCGTTCAATCGCCACAGTGCCTGGCTGAAGTCGACACGAGGGGCATCCGGATGTTGCGCAATGGACGACTTCACGACCTGCTCGATGAACGCTGCGAATGGCATGGTCGGTGGCAGAGGAAAGGTAAAGGGCGCGCAGAACATCAGGTGTTTTTCCCAGCACAGGTACACCAGCTGCAGGCCATTGAAGTTGTCCTGGCTATCCAGGGGTTGGGCGCTGTAGGCACCAATGGCAGTCACGGGCATGATCTTGTCCTTCTTCTTGTCAGGTAGTTTGCAAGCGGATGCGAACACCCGCTTCGTCGCTCAGCGCCAGGCCTCAACCGGTCTTGCGCAGATCCGGATCGGCAGGGGTAGTCGGCGCGCTGTTACGATCATTCGGGTGCCAGTCCTGCCAGCGTCGATGCTCGGCGGAGCCCAGGTACTCGAAGTTGTCCTCACCGGAATTGATGTTGTAGTAATCGCGCACAACTCCCTCGACATCGCCAGCCCCGCAGTTGCCCTGGAGGATCTGGTGCACCGGCAACCAGGCCTGTATGTACTTCGTGGGTTCGTACTCGAAAATGTCGCAGCAACCCTGGGAGCAGAAGTGATAACGCTCACCCTCGTGCTCAGCGCTGCGATGACTCAAGGTCGTGAGCTCATCAGGCTCGGTAAACCCCAGCGGGATCTGGCAGATCTGGCAGAGCATCGGTAGCGTCGGGTTGTAGAAGCGCTCACCCTTCTCTTGCAGCGCGCGCCAGTGCTCGTAGCGTGGGCGGTAGATCTTGTCGAAGGTGTCCGGGTACTTGGAGGACAGCCAGTCCAGCTCCTCGTCGGTCGGCATCCAGGTGTGGAAGTTGGTTGCCTGGCTGTACTGATAGAAGATCGACCACGCCTGATGGCTGATGTGGTCCTTACCGATATTGGCTTCTTCGACATGCTTTGGCGGACGGATGCCATAACGCTCCAGGTCCTTGAACAGCGCACCACCGGCCTCTTCGAAGTACACGCCCCAGGCTTCGGACCAGGACATGACTTTGTTGGGCAGCATGTAGTCCATCATCATCCCGACCAGCGTCAGCAGGCGGTAGCCGCGCCAGAACCACTTGTCGATCCAGCGCTGGATGATCGGCACGTTGTCCTCGTGTTGCTCCAGCAGGAACTTGATCACCTCAAGACCGAGGGTCATGTGCCGGGCTTCGTCGGACTGTGCGGAGAAACCGAAGGTCACCGTGGCCATGTCGCCGTTGAACGCGGCACCCGACATGAACGGCACGAACAACAGGTTGGTCAGCACGTATTCGAAGGAGAACGAGATCGCCGTCAGGAACTCGAACGGACCCGCCGTGCGCGCATCTTCGAAGAAAGACTTGGGCACCGAGAGGAACCACACACGGTCATGCATATGGGCGAAATCATGCAGGCCGTTGAAGTGCTTGTTGTAATGACTCATGGCGTGAATCTGCGTCTGCACGTGACGCAGTTCGTCGATCGCCTGCATCTGGCAAGCGATGCGCGCACCCGCGCCGCTGAACTGCCGGCCAACCCGGGCGAAGCCCTGGTAGGCCTGATACTCCAGTGGTGTCACACCGGACAGGAACAGCTTCAGCGCGTTGACATAACGGGCGTCCGACAGCGTGGTATGGCCGTTGTTTTGCGAGAAGGCATCGAAGATCGCGTACAGCTTTTTCTCTTTCTCGGCCTGGTATTTCCAGTAGGTGTCCATGGTCAGGCGGAACGGGTCTTCCCACTTGTCCCAGTCGGTAATCTTGATCCCTTCGAAACGCTCGTGGGGGTAGATGTCCTCGTGAGTCTGGTAGCTGGGTTCCCAGTCCAGGTCGCGGGTCATGCAGCGATATTTTTCTTTGGCATTGAGGCGTTTTTTCACGGCCATGCTGGCTCTCCAGAATTCTTGTTATCGAACAAACGCTAACGGCGCGATGGCCGCACTCAGCTGTTCCAGTGCAGGGAAAAACTGTCGTCCTCTTCCTCGACGTTGCCGCCCAGGGTGATCACGTACATCAGCATTTCCTGGATATCCCAAGGAGTACCGGTGATCTGCTCTACGGTTTCGCGACGAATTTCAAGGCGATTACTGGCTTCGATGCGGATCATCGACGGCTGATGCTGGACAACCGCGTGGGGGTTGTCGGTCGTGATGGCTTCGACGATCGAGCGTGCGTAATCGGTGTCTTGCAGGTTGATGTAAACGAGGGAAGTCATGCGGCAGCTCCTGTCAGGCCAATTTTTTTCAAGCGAGCGGTGAAATCCGCCTGGACGGCTTCCAGTGCAGCAACACCGAGACCTTTGGCTGCCAATGGGGCCAAGGCTTCAAGCGAGCGCTGGCTCCAGCGATCGACCCAGCCTTGCACCATTGCCTTGTTTTCAGGGCTTTCGTTGATCACCGTTTTGAGCAGGGCGTCCACCCAGCGCTGGCTGTCGGCGAACCACAGGCGCATGAACTCGGTCAGCATGCCGACCTGGCAGGCACCGTTGGCCGACAGATGCTCGTCGAGCTTGTGGAACATCAGCGGGTAAACCAGGCCATCGCTGACCACGTTCTGCGCCACGGTCAGTTCGAACCAGTCACGTATGACCAGGGTGTCTTCGACGTAGCGGCGCATCCCCTGCCAGGCAGAATCGTTGAGCCACAACTGTTTGGCCTGGGCGAGAAGCTGGACGTCGCCGTCATCGAGCATCAGTCCTATGCGCGAAAGGTATTGAGCGATGCCCAATCGATCCATCGCCTGGAACATGTGCATCTGCGTGACGCTGGTGCCGAAGCCATCGGCGGCGATGTTGCTGTTGTTCATGTTCGCGCCCAGCTCCGCATGGCGCAGAGGCAGCAACAGCGTACTGATCAGCCGGATATTTTCTGGCGACAGGCTGGCGAGCATGTCGCGCTTCTCACAGAAGGCGTAATCGTGCTCGGCGTTTTCCTGCATCTTGGCCCGGGCCTGGACATAGGCACCGTAGTAGTACTGGCGCGGATCGCTGACGGCATACCAGTCGGCCATGACCACATCGGTACGGGTGGCATCGTTGAGCAGTTTGTCGGGTTGCCACAGCGGCCGATAATGAAAATTGGTCGCCGATTCCAGGTCGAAACTGGCTTCCTGATAACGGCTGGCAACCTTGTCGCCAAAACGGCGACGGGTATGGCTGAAGGTGTTGCGGATCGTCTCGACAGTCGTCGTCTTGATCTCGACACTCATGGAGCGGTCTCCTGTAGTTGTTGTTGTTTGGGGGGGCGGCTTATTCAGCTTCGCGGGAGTCGCCGTAACGCCACTTGCGTGCATCGGCGTCCAGGGCGTCGGACATTTGCGCGTCCATGTGTTGCACATGGTTGTTCTGGCAAAACTGCTTGAAGGCTTGATGCGGCAGCACCAGCTCGACAAACAGCTCCGGGTAGCCGATTGCGAAATCGAATTCGACAAAGGCATCTTCCGGCTTGCTGCGCACTCGGATGAAGCGCGGCATTTGGTCGAAGTTGCTACCAGGTTGGTTCATGCTCGGGTACTCCCCTGTTGTTCTGCAGGGAGACGGAGCAACAACGGTGCCAGCAACAGCAGTGAGGAAAAAACAAAAAATATATATCTTATAAAACAGATAGATAAACCACTCTCCAGGGTTCTGCTTTCTAATCCCGGGGTTAATTTGGAGTGAGTGCTGATTGCGACGATTTGATCATTTGATCAATCCCGGGCCTGCCGATTTGAGCAAATAGCCCATACATGACAATGACCATTCGGACTATCCTTGACCCTGTGTTGGCGATGCCTTCAAGACAGTTTTCAGGACGCTCCGGATAGGGAGTTTTCAAGGAGCGCAAGTAGCAAGAGTTCTGGTTCGCACCCCCAAAACGCGCCTCAGCCTGGGCGTAGGGTGACGAATCATCCCCACCAACAAAAAAGACTTAGGGGTGTGTTTGCATGACCATGAAGTACCGAGCCTCGGAGCACTCCGCGCTGCTCAAGGATCTGACCGATCGCATCCACTTCCTCGGCAGTGAGGGGAAAATCTGGCTGGATGAACAGCGGATGATGCTGATGCAGGTTTCATCGATGGCATCGTTTCGCCGAGAGCTCATCGAGACGATCGGCGAAGAGCGTGCAAAGGGGTTTTTCCTGCGGCTGGGCTATCAGTCCGGCCTGAAAGATGCTGAATTGGCCCGCAAATTACGCCCCAACGGCAGTGACATCGACATGTTCCTGATAGGCCCTCAACTGCACTCGCTCAAGGGTATGGTCAAGGTACGTCCGATCGTCATGAACATTGATATCGAGGCAGGAACCTTCTACGCCGAAATCGAATGGATCGACTCGTTCGAGGTCGAGAACCATCAGAGCGAGCAGCTGCATTCCGATCAACCCGTCTGCTGGACCTTGCTCGGGTACGCGATCAGCTATTCGTCATTTTTCACGGGTCGTCAGATCATCTACAAGGAAGTCAGCTGCCGCGGCTGTGGCGACAGCATGTGTCGCATCATCGGTAAACCCGCTGAAGAGTGGGAGGATGCCGATACCTTCATGCGCTACTTCCAGAGTGATCCAATCATCGATGAGTTGCGCACCCTGCAGCTTCAAGTCGAAAACATGAATCAACGCCTCGAGTTGCGTGAAGGTCAGTTTTACGGGATTGGCCAATCTGCCGTTTACCGCAAGACCTGTGAACTGATTGACAAGGTCGCGCCAGGAAAAGCATCCGTGTTGCTGTTGGGTGAAACGGGCGTCGGAAAGGAAGTCATCGCCCGCAGCCTGCATTTGCGCAGTGAGCGTGCGGGAGGTCCTTTCATTGCCATGAACTGTGCGGCAATCAGCCCGGACCTGATAGAAGCCGAGCTGTTTGGCGTTGAAAGAGGCGCGTATACCGGTGCACAACAATCTCGCATGGGCCGCTTCGAGCGGGCACATGGAGGCACCCTGTTTCTTGACGAGATCATCGAACTCTCTCCACGCGCCCAGGCGAGTTTATTGCGTGTGCTGCAGGAGGGAGAACTCGAACGGGTGGGCGATAGCCAGACTCGACGAGTGGACGTGCGCGTAATCGGCGCGACACACGAAGACCTGGGCCAGGCGGTAAAGGATGGAAGATTTCGAGCCGACCTCTACTACCGCCTGAATGTCTATCCCGTTCGAATTCCGGCATTGCGTGATCGTCGCGAAGACATCCCCCTCTTGATTGATCACTTCCTGGAAAAGTTGCACCAGAGCTACGAAAAAAAGACCCTCGGCCTATCCGATCGTGCCTACGAGGCGTGCTTGCGCTATGACTGGCCGGGCAATATTCGCGAGCTGGAAAACCTGCTGGAGCGTGGTGTGATCATCACGGACAACAACAAGACGATATCGGTGGAGGCGCTCTTCCCGCACATGTCTGTAGAGGCACTGAGCATTGGGCTGTCGAGCGAAGGTAACCTGGTCAGCCAGAAGCTTCAGCCCGCAGATGATTGGGTGGACAGGCTCCTCGATATGGGGGTGAGTCTGGATGACGTGGAACAACAGCTGTTACAGGGCGCTATGGATCGAGCGAATCAGAACGTCTCGGAAGCTGCCCGCTTACTTGGCATAACGCGACCAGCGCTGGCCTATCGATTGAAGAAGCTGCCCGTGGGCTAAGGATCAGGTTGAGGTTCGCAGGTGGGGGCGAAAGGTTGCAATCAGCTCTACGGAGTAATCGCCACCTTCATCACCCCATCCCTCTGATGAGCAAACAAATCATACGCCGCTTCAATGTCATCCAGCCTGTAGCGATGAGTCACCAGCGGCGACAGATCCACCCCGCCACTTTCCACCACCGCCATCAAGCGCCGCATGCGTTCTTTGCCGCCGGGGCACAAGGTCGTGATGATGCTGTAGTCGCCCAGACCGGCAGCGAAAGCGTCCAGCGGAATGCGCAGGTCGCTGGAGTAAACCCCCAGGCTGGAAAGCCGACCACCCGGACGCAAAACCCGCAGTGCCGACTCAAACGTACCCTGGGTGCCCAATGCCTCGATGGAGACATCGACACCACGCCCATCGGTCAGGGCCATGATCTGTTCAACCACATCGCCGTCCTTGAAATTGACCACATGGGTTGCACCCAGTTGTTTGGCGACGCTCATGCGTTCGGCGACCGCATCGACGCCGATAATCGTGGTCGCGCCTTTAAGGCGTGCGCCGGCCACCGCGCAGAGCCCGATAGGCCCCAGCGCGAACACCGCGACGGTATCGCCGATTTCCACCCCGCCTCGCTCGGCCCCGGAAAAGCCGGTGGACATGATGTCCGGGCACATCAGCACCTGTTCGTCGCTGAGGCCGTCCGGTATCGGGCACAGATTGGCCAACGCATCCGGCACCAATACGTATTCAGCCTGGCAACCATCGATGATATTGCCGAATTTCCAGCCACCGGTGGCCCGAAAACCGTGCCGGGTGTCCGGGCCATCCTGTGAACCGCAGCCGCACAGGCAGGCGTAACTTTGCCCGCTGGGGGTGATTGCGCCCGCGATCACTCGCTGGCCTTCGGCAAAACCGCGCACCTGCGAGCCCAGTCGTTCGATGACGCCGACTGGCTCGTGGCCCACTGTCAGGCCTTTGGCGACAGGGTATTCGCCACGCAGGATATGCACGTCGGTGCCGCAGATCGTGGTGGTGGTTATGCGAACCAGGGCATCGAGCGGGCCGACTTCGGGTATGGGTTTGTCGTCGAGCACTATCCGGTTTTTCTCGACGAATACTGCGGCTTTCATGGTGGCCATGGTGATCCCTCCTGATCAGTGCTGCGATTGAGTTCAGCACGAAATCGGGAGGCTGACGGATTGCCGGATCAAAGGTTGATCGCGCGCTGTATGCCTTCAGGTACACCGCGTTATCGTTCATCGCGGGCAAGCCACGCTCCTACGGGGGAGGCGCAAAGGTATCGGAATGGCTTTCCAATACATCAATAAATCCAGATGTCAGCCTCAATACATATGAATTTTCTTTGATGTTTCCCCGCTTTAAGCTCCTTGTCACTCCTTTCCCGAAGGAGCTCGTTTCGTCGGTACGCCTGAACGAACAAGGCGATCCTAAAAATAAATGTGTCTGCCGACTCAAGGAATTCCTATGTCATCTACACGGCAAAGCGCCGATGAACACCTGCTGCACAGCCAGGGCTATGCCCAGGAGCTGCATCGGGGGCTGTCTCTGTGGTCATCATTTTCGGTCGGCTTCGCCACGGTTTCGCCCGTGGTCGGTATCTATTCGGTCATGTCGCTGGGTGCCATGAGTGTGGGTCCTTCGTGGGTCTGGATCGTGCCGTTGTGCCTGGCGTTGCAATTGCTGGTGGCCCTGGTCTATGCCGAGCTGGCCTCGCAGTACCCGCTTGCCGGTGGTTGCTACCAATGGGTCAAGCGCCTGGCGGGCGATCGTTGGGCGTGGTTTACCGGGTTCATGTACCTGGCATCCGCACTGGCCTCGTTAACCACCGTGGCCTATTTGGGCGGGTTCTGGCTGTGGCTGTTTTTCACAGGCTTACCGCCTTCCGCCAACGCCCAGGTGTTCAGTGGTGCAGTGTTGTTGCTGCTGGGTCTTGGGGTGAATCTGTTCGGGATCAACCCGCTCAAGTATTTCGTCAATGCCGGCATCATCGCCGAGGCGATTGCCTCCATTGGCATCGGCGTATTGTTGCTGCTGTTCTTCCGCAACCATTCGTTGTCGCTGGTGTTTGAAGGCCTGACGTCTACGCAGGGTTCCGACGGTTCCTACCTGTCGGGCTTCCTGACAGCCATGGCCGTGGGTGGATGGGCGTTCCTCGGTTTTGATGCCTGCTCGCAAGTGTCCGAGGAAACCGCAGACGCCCGCACATCGACCCCACGGGCCATCTTGCGCTCGATGATTCTGGTCGGGCTGACCGTGATGCTGACTGCGTTCGCCGTCACCCTGTCCTACACCGACACGGCGGCGATGGTGTCCGGGCAGGTCGTCGACCCGGTCACGCCTGCTGTCGTCGATGCCTTTGGCGCCTGGTCGGAACGGCCATTCGTGGGCATCGTGCTGGTCGCGTTCATCGCCTGTGTCGTCTCTGTCCAGACCTACATCGGTCGTGCCGTATTCGGCATGGCACGGGACTCGATCCTGCCCGCATCAAAGCTGTTGCGCCGCGTGGACAAGCGCAAAGTGCCTTTTGCCGCCATGCTGTTCAGCACGCTGTTTGCCAGCTTCGGCCTGGCCCTGGGCTTGAACGCAACGGCCGTCGGCACCCTGATCGCGTTTGGCAGCGGCGGTTTCTTCGTGGTGTTCCTGATCGTGGTGACCTGCGCCCTGCTCGCTCGCCTGAGCGGTAAATGGAAAGCCGAGCCTGGCGTGTTCAGCCTCGGCCGCTGGGGTGTGCCGATCAACCTTGCCGCGTTCTTCTGGCTGGTGTTCGAAAGCATTAACGTGGCCTGGCCACGGGAATCCCTCGCCCCACCCGGTGCGCCCTGGTTTCAGGTCTGGGCGGTGATCCTGGTGTTCTCGATCCTGGCGGTACTGGGCCTGATCTACATGGTCTACGCCAAACCCTATCAACGCACCGTCAGCCCCCACCTGCACGTTCAATAACGCCCTTGTCTTGCCGTGCAAGGCGCCTCTCCTGCGCCTTGCCGATCTGGAGTTTCAGATGTCCCTTCACTATTGGAATTACCCCACGGATATTTTCTGCGGACCGAGTGCGCTCGATGCGTTGGCGGAGCGCTGCACCTTGCTGGGCATGCGCAATCCCTTGCTGGTCACCGACCCTGGCATGTTGTCCCTGGAACCCTTGGTGCTGCTCAAGGCTCACCTGACCCAGGCCGATATACCGTTCAGCGTGTTCAGCGAAGTCGCCAGCAACCCGAGCATGGCGGACGTGGCCCAAGGCGTTGCTGCGTTCAAGGCCGGCAAGCATGACTCACTGATCGCCCTGGGCGGCGGTAGCGCGATGGATGCCGCCAAGGGCATCAGCCTGGCGGCCGTCGACGGGCAAGGACTGCAACGCTTCGAATGGTCCCAGGTCATCGCCCACTACCCCACCCTGGCGGACTTTCCCCGCCTGGGGTTGCCACCTTTGATTGCCTTGCCGACCACTGCTGGCACGGGTTCGGAACTCGGCCGCGAAGCCGTGTTGACCCAGAGCGAAGAGAACGTCAAACGGGTGATCAGCCACCCTGAACTGCTCCCGGCCACGGTGATTCTCGACCCGGTTTTGACCCGAGGCCTGCCGCCCACCCTGACGGCGGCCACGGGCATGGACGCTTTGACCCATCACATTGAAGCCTTTTGCTCGCCCCTGTATCACCCGATGTCTTCGGGCGTTGCGGTGGAGGGCATTCGCCTGATCCAGCAGCACTTGATCAATGCCCATGCCGATGGCCAGGACATGGTCGCGCGCGAAGGCATGCTCGTGGCTTCCGCCATGGCTGCCGTGGCCTTTCAGAAAGGCCTGGGCGGTGTGCACGCCCTCGCCCATCCGCTGGGCGCCCGCTATCACAAGCACCACGGCTTGTTGAACGCGATCCTCCTGCCCTATGTGCTGATGGCCAACCGGGAAACGATTGCCCCGGACATCGCGCGGCTGGCGCGCTACCTGGAGTTGCCGCAAGCGGATTTCGACGGCTTTCTCGATTGGGTGCTGGACCTGCGCAAACGCCTCGGCATTCCTCATTCATTGGCTGAAATCGGTCTTGATGCCGACGCCGCGTCCTGGGTGGGAGAACAGGCGCTGGCCGACATTTCCTCATCGGACACCAATGCCTGCGTCCTCAGTGCTGACGACTACAGCCAGATTTTCCGCAACGCTGTACAGGGCGTGCTTCAGGGAGTACGACCATGACCGCCGCCCATTACATCGACGGCCGTTGGGTAGCCGGTGAAGGTGTCGACTGCATCACCGTCTTCGACCCGGCACTGGGCCAACCCTTTGCCGAGCTGACTGCAGCGAGTGCCGCGCAAGTCGATCAAGCCATTGCCGCCGCGCGCCAGGCACTCCCCGGCTGGCGCAACCTCAGTGGCTCGCAGCGCGCAGCTTATTTGAATGGTTTTGCCGAACAGATCGAAACGCGCCGCGAAGCACTGATCGCGCTGCAGATGCAGAACAACGGTAAACCCCGCCATGAAGCCGTGGTGGACATCGACGATGCCGTCGCGACGTTTCGCTATTACGCAGTCCTGGCTGAAGCACTCGATGCCCGGCAGGACCGTGATGTGCCGCTGGCCGTACCGGGTTTCAATGCCTACACGCGCCTTGAGCCGGTGGGTGTGGTGGGCTTGATCGTGCCGTGGAACTTCCCGTTGGTCACCAGTGCCTGGAAGCTCGCACCGGCACTGGCCGCCGGTTGCACGGTGGTGCTCAAGCCGTCGGAGGTCACTCCGTTGATCGAGCAGGCCTACGGCCACATCGCCGATGCACTGGGCCTGCCCGCGGGCGTGCTGAACATCGTCGGCGGTAAAGCCGAAGTCGGCGCAGCGCTGAGCAACCATGCAGGTATCGACAAGCTGTCATTCACCGGCAGCAACGCCGTCGGCAGCCAGGTCATGCGCAGCTCGGCCGCGCATTGCCGCCCTCTGACGCTTGAGCTGGGTGGCAAGTCCGCGATTGTCGTTTTCGACGATTGCGACCTCGATCAGGCCGTTGAATGGATCGTCGCCGGTATCTGCTGGAATGCCGGGCAAATGTGCTCGGCGACCTCGCGACTGCTCGTGCAGGACAGCATCGCCGATGCATTGATGCAGCGCCTGAAGAGCGCATTCGAAACACTGCGGGTCGGCAATCCGCTGAATGGCGAAGTCGACATGGGCCCGCTCACCAGTCAGGCGCAATGGTCCAAAGTGTCGGAATACTTTGCCATCGCTCGCAGCGAAGGCTTGCATTGCGTGACCGGCGGCGACGAGCAGCGTGACCCGGGCTGGTTCGTCAACCCGACCCTCTATGCGGACGTGCCGGTCACCAGCCGCTTGTGGACCGAAGAGATTTTCGGCCCGGTGTTGTGTACCCGTCGCTTCTCCACGGAGCAAGAAGCGCTGGCATTGGCCAACGACAGCCGCTTTGGCCTGGTGGCTACCGTCATCAGCGCCGATCTGGTTCGCGCCGAACGGGTCGCCCAGGCGCTGGAAGTCGGCCACGTCTGGATCAACTCGATCCAGGCGGTGTTCGTCGAGACGTCCTGGGGCGGCACCAAGGGCAGCGGCATCGGTCGTGAGCTGGGGCCGTGGGGCCTGGCCGCCTATCAGTCGGTCAAACACATCACCCGCTGCCTTGGCTGACAGGCTTAGAGGTTGTGCTCGGCCAGCAAGTCATCGATGAAGGCACGCACGGCTTCGCTTTGCGGGTGACCGACGTGGGTGATCATGCTGTGTTGTACCTCGTAGCGTAGCGTCGCCGGCTGCAACGCGCGCATTTGTCCGCTCGCCAGCCAGGGCCGGGCGTAATGGGCCGGGAGATACCCCAGGTGTGTCCCGGCCAGTACGCCATGGGCCACCGCTTCCATATGATGGGCGGTGGCTGAAGCGCGCTCGGGCGTCACCGGCAGGACCTGGTCGGCCGGCAGGAAACCATGCCTGATCCAGTCACTGGCCTGCAGCTGTTCGACAGTGGGCGCATCGACCGAGAACAGCGGGTGCCTGTCCCCGCAGAAAATGCCGATTTCTTCCTTGTACAACGGCTGGTAGGCCAGCGTCGGCAACGGCCGGCTGAAATAGGAAATCGCCAGGTCCAGTTGCCCATCGATGACCGCCAACTCAAGCTCCGTGGGCGAATTGACGAAGATGTGCACGTGCATGTCGTGGTCGCGCTGATAAAAACGGCCGATGGCCGCATCGATCCGGGCGGTGGGCAAGGTCGCGATGTTATCGGCCAGGCCGAGATACAGATCACCCACCAGGCGCCCGGCCAGGTCCTGTGCCTCGTCGCGAAATGCATCCACCGCGCCGAACAACGCTGCCGAAGCCTTGAGTATCCGCTGGCCTTTTTCGGTCAAGCGAAACCCGCCCTTGCCGCGCTCGCAGATGCGATAACCGAGGCGTTTTTCCAGGCTTGAAATGTGCGTGCTGATGTTGGATTGGCTCATGTTCAACTCGGCCTGCGCAGCCGTAAACCCACCGCACTTCACGACGATGGAGAAAATGCGCAACAGGCGCAGATCCATGTCCGTCACATTTCTGAGCACCGATGATCTCGCTTTCAGTTGAATGGGGCGCATTGTCGGGCGCTAATGGAAGAGGTCCATTCAACGATCGGGGCCTGTTGCGCGTCAATCTAAGTTTGTGCAAAAGCTCGAAAACGCGCCTCGAATCGATCTCAGCTGTCATGCCACAGCAGCGTCTCCTGCGCGGGTGCTCGCGTCGTGTAGAAGCCATTGGCAGGTGAATCGTGGTCGGCATAACCAAAGGAAACACCACAGACCACGAGCCGGTCCTCGTCGATGCCGAAATGTCGACGCACAAACCCGGCGTGGCTGGCCAGCGCGGCCTGCGCAATGATCCCCAGGCCCAGTGCCTCGGCTGCCAACAGCAGGTTGGCTACGTAGCCGCCGCAATCGACTGCACCATAAGTACCCAGTGTGCGATCACTGGTAATGATCGCGACATGCGGCGCGTCGAACAGTGAAAAATTGCGCAGGGTCTGTTGCTGGCTGGCGACCCGGTCGCCCGGCGCGATGCCGATGCTTTCGTACAGTTGTCGTGCGCATTCACGGCGACGCTGCTGATAGACGCCCTGGTATTCACCGGGGAAAGGCAAGTCCGGCGCCGCAGAGCCCGTCTGCAGCTCGTTGATATACGCGGCGCGGAAGCGCTCGGTGGCATCGCCCCGGGTCACGATGACCTGCCATGGCTGCGTGTTGCACCATGACGCAGTGCGTTGCGCCAAGGCGAACAGGCGAGTGATCAGTGCGGGATCGACGGGTTGTGGAAGAAAGGCGCGGCAGCTGCGGCGGCGGTGCAGCAAACCCTCAAGCGCATCGAACTCGGTCGGGTTCATGATCCTGTCTCCATTGATGAAAGCCGATACCAGGCTAGTCTGCTACCAGATCCAAGCTTATCCAGAGAAGGTCGTGCATGTCCCACCCTTGAATGGGTGGGGGGAACGTCCGGGTTGCCCCACCCTTGCATCCAAGGCTGCTATCAAACCATTTGCGTTCCAGGAGGGTCTGTTTGTCGGCACTTCAATCCGCTTGCACGGTCACTTGTCGCTGCTCGCCCAACCCCGTGATGCCCAGCCGAACCGTCTGCCCGGCACGCAGGAACACCGGCTGTGGCTTGATGCCCAAGCCGACGCCCGGTGGCGTGCCGGTGGAAATCACATCGCCCGGTTGCAGGCTCATGCAGCGGCTCAGGTAGGCAATCAATTGCGGCACATTGAAGATCAGCGTGCGCGTGTTGCCTTGTTGGTAGCGGTGTCCGTCGACCTCCAGCCACAGGTCCAGCGCATGGGGGTCGGCAACTTCATCGCGGGTGACCAGCCACGGGCCGAGCGGGCCGAACGTATCGAAGCCTTTGCCCTTGTCCCAGGTGCCGCCACGCTCCAGTTGCCATTCACGCTCCGAGACATCGTTGATCACGCAGTAGCCGGCGACATGCTCCATGGCGTTGGCTTCATCGATATAGCGCCCGCCTTTGCCGATGACCACGCCGAGCTCCACTTCCCAATCCGTCTTGAGCGAGCCCCGCGGGATCTCGAGGTTGTCGTTCGGACCGCAGATGGCGCTGGTCCATTTGTTGAAGATGATCGGCTCCTTGGGCACTTCCATGTTCGACTCGGCCGCATGGTCGGCGTAGTTCAGGCCGATGCAGATAAATTTCCCGACCTGCCCTACGCAAGCGCCAATCCGCGGCTGCCCAGAAACGATCGGCAGGCTGGCCGGATCGATCGCGGCTAGCGTCGCCAGGCTTTCAGGACTCAGGGCCGTCCCGGCGATATCCGCCACGTGGCCCGAGAGATCGCGTACCTGATTGTCGGCATCCAGCAGGCCGGGCTTCTCCGAACCTTTTTCGCCATAACGCAACAGTTTCATTTGCTTCTCCTGCTTAAACTGAAAAGTGTAACCCCTGCCCTTTCATGCCGTCTCCAGCTTCGCGGATGTGGTCGCGGTTTTTGCAGTTGGAGTGGCGGGCGTTGAGCAGGATGGCCACGACGGCCACCGCATAGGGAATGGCGGTCAGGAAGCCCATGTGCAAGCTGTTGGTGATACCGGTGCTCTTGATGATCGAGGGCATCCAGAACGTTGCCGTTTTCAAAACGTCGAATCCCGGGCCAGCCGGGCGTTGTCCTTCAATATTTCGGCAAACTCCAGGGCCGCCCCCACCAGCTGCTCGCCCTTGCGCGTGAGGATGCCGTAATCCTGCGGCACCAGGTGCAACGGCGTATCCAGGATCTTGAGCTGGCCGCTCTCGAGGAGCGGATTGACCATGGCGTTGGGCAGCATTCCGATCATGGACCCGCGTTGCAGCACCTGCAGGAAGGTCTGCATGGAGATGGTGTCGACGGTGTTTCGCGGCATGCCCACGCCAGCTTCGGCGAACGCCAGTTCCATGCGGCCACGAATGGGTGTACCCACCGGGTAGAGAATCCACGGCAAGTCCACCAATTGCTGCAATGAGAGGGGGCCGGCAGCGGCCAGCGGGTGTCGGTCGTTGACCACGATGCAGAACGGTTCGGGCGCCAGTGGCTGGAAGTCGTAATGCTGCTGCTGGCTTTGATCGGTGAAACGGGCGATGGCCAGGTCGAGTTTTTTCTCTTCTAGCATTTTCATCAGGTGGTTACTGGTTTGCTCCACCACCTCGATCGATAGCAACGGCCAGCGTTCCTTGATCTGCAAGATGGCTTCGGGCAACGCCACGGCGGTGGCGGCGAAAATACCGCCGATCCTGAGGTAGCCATGACCGCCTTCGCGCAGGCTGCTGATTTGTTCGACGAACGAGCGCGCGTCATTCAGGGCAATCTGCGCATAGCGCAGCACATGCTCTCCCAGTGCCGTAGGTGGCATGCTACGCGGCAGGCGTTCGAATAAAGCAAAGCCCAGCAGGCTTTCGATTTCCTTGAGCATCTTGCTGATGGCCGGCTGACTCAGATTCATCTGTTGCGCCGCCAGGTGCATGTTGCGGGTGCGCCCCAAGGTGTCGATCAGCTGCAAATGCCTGAATTTGAGCCATCCGCAAAAGTGGGTGAATGAAAGTTCCGACATGGGCACACCTCGCCAGGCGATAACTGTACGTTATCAATTATTGAAATTATCTCATTGGAGTTTATCGGCTGTGCGCCCTAGCGTGAAGTCTTTACGAACCAGGAAGATTGCCATGTCGCTAATGCTTACCCCCGAAAACACCCTGCCAGCCGATGGTGTAGCCGGAACCCTGATTGGCCGTGCCTGGGTACCAGGACGAATCGCCGGACCTTCGCCAATCGTCCTGCGCGCCGACGGCGTATTCGACCTGTCGGAGCATTTCGCGACTTTGAGTGACTTGCTGGAATCCGATGCTCCCCTTTCGGCAGTTCGCGACGCGCCCGGCATTTTCATCGCCAGCGTCGAAGCCCTGCTGGCCAACACGGGGCCCGACGCCGATCCATCCAGACCGTACTTGCTACCGCCCCTGGATTTGCAAGTGATCAAGGCTGCCGGCGTAACCTTCGCCGCCAGCATGATCGAGCGTGTGATCGAGGAGCAGGCCGGTGGTGATGCCGCCAAGGCTGAAGCCGTGCGGGCCACCGTGCACGGGGTGATCGGCGACAACCTGCGCTCGATCGTTCCAGGCTCCGAGCAGGCCATGCGCTTGAAAGCCTTTCTTATCGAACAGGACATGTGGTCGCAGTATCTGGAAGTAGGTATCGGTCCGGACGCGGAGATCTTCACCAAGGCACCGGTGCTGGCCTCTGTCGGCAGCGGCAGCCGGATTGGCATTCACCCGGGTTCGCAGTGGAACAACCCGGAACCGGAAGTGGTGCTCGCGGTAAACAGTCGCGGGCAGATCCACGGGGCGACCCTGGGCAACGACGTCAACCTGCGGGACTTCGAAGGCCGTAGCGCGCTGTTGCTGAGCAAGGCCAAGGACAACAATGCATCCTGCTCGATCGGGCCTTTCATCCGCCTGTTCGACGATCACTTCAGCCTGGACGATGTCCGCGCCTGCGTGGTCGACCTTGAGGTACAAGGTGAGGACGGTTACCGGATGCACGGATCGAGCTCCATGAGTCAGATCAGCCGGGACCCGCAAGACCTGGCCGGCCAGACCCTCAACGCCAATCACCAGTATCCCGATGGTTTCCTGCTGTTCCTCGGTACGCTGTTCGCCCCTACCGCAGATCGCGATCATGCCGGCAGCGGTTTCACCCACAAACTCGGTGACCGGGTCAGTATCAGCAGCCCCTTGCTTGGCAGCCTGCACAACCAGGTGACCCACAGTTCCGAGGCAGCGCCATGGACCTTTGGCGTGGGTGCCTTGCTGCGTAACCTGGCCGCCCGAGGACTGCTTGCACGCTGAAGCCCTGCAAGACCCGGATCGATGACCCGGCACTGGACATCCCTGCCTCGTAAACTCCTTGGCAAGAGCTGTACCGGCAATTGGTAGGCCAGCTGTCCACGTTAGAAGGCAGAACCGTCTTCAGGGCAACGGCCTATTAAGTCGTCCATCAAGGGCGAAAGGCTCCTGCAACACCAACTCGTACAACCCAAGAGCCAGTTGCGGGTTCATCAACAAGTTCCAGCTATGTCGCGAGACACTGGAAGGGACCAGCACAAAGGGATGCTGGCTCAACAGATCAGCACCGAACCGTTGCTGGCTGCGGCTTGGGGTACCCGGTGCCAGCCAATTGGCGTTGGCAATGCTTTCAGGCTGCACCACATAAATCTTCGACGGGTCCAACACGAGGGCCTGCGTCAGGCAATGTGGCTTGCAATCCAGTGCTTCGAAATTCTTATGCACCGCCACCTCAAGGATGGCCGTAGATGCATCGAGGGCTGCATAAACTGTGGTCATCCCTTTAGGGTTCCAGCGCCCGCCCACCTTTTCAGCGCCCACGCCCGCATTCCAGGTGGAGGCATACTCAGCAGGATCAAGTCGCCAAAAATGAATCTCACTGCTTAAAGGGTCTTTAGCCATCAATAGACCCCGTATTCCATGCGCGTCAGAAAATCATTCACCAACTCATACCCGACTGAATTAGAAATCAGGTCGATAGGTGTCTCACCATCCAGACCCCGGGCAGGTTTGACCATCCACTGCTCGGCAAGCTCACGCGAACCCAGCACATCCGTGGCCTTTTCCAACACTTCGGCATAATTGAGCGCGCGCGTGCTTTGCTCCGGGGTCAGCGCTTCATTGGGTGTTTTCAACCGCCGCGCAAGCGTACGATCAGACGCCCCCACGATCTTCGACAACACACCGCTTTGCTTATATACAGTACTGTTTTCGATCATATTCAGCACCGACTGCAGCGAAAAACCGTTTTTAACGGCCCTATAAATATCCATACGATCATCGCTGATTTTTCCGGAGAGCAAGATCGAAACCATTTGAGGGGGGCGATGTGTAGCACTCATCCTCAGCACAGATTGCTCATTCATCGAAATCTTCATGTCTGCTTCACGCTCACGCAGTTCGGATTTTTTAATCCGACCGGCTCCATTGACAGTTTCTTCGACAACAACATCTTTTTTCTTGGCGCTCATGGCAACCTCCACCGCCCAGACATCTGGCATTGACTATAGTGCCAAATGGCAGAATGGCCAACCTGGATATGGTGGTTCGCAACGGTAGAACGAACGCCCATGGCCCACAAGTCGGCGCATTCTGGCGTAGTCGTAGGCAATGGCGCCGGGTTTTGTAGGTTTCAGGACGTAACCCTGAGGCACCGGGTTCAAGCTGATCTGCGAGCGGATTCGAATTGTTGTGGCGCGCTATACGCTCACGGATGGCCTTCATTTGCGCTGGCGGTGTGCCGGTTTCCCTGATGGTGGCGCGGTTCGCCCCCATCCCTCCGTCCCCCCTGGAGCTGCCGCAGGCTGCGATCCTTTGACCCTGCCCTCAAAAACAAGATCAAAAGATCGCAGCCTCGTTTCACTCGACAGCTCCTACAGTTCTGTCCTTTCCTTTTGCGCTAGGCCCCAGTGTCATCGCCCACGGCAGGCGTCGCAGCCGTGCCTGCCAAGAGCCCACCGTCGATATTGAACTCGCTGCCGGTGACATACGTCGCCTCATCCGAGGCCAGCAACAATGCCACCGCTGCAACCTCTTCGGGCATGCCGAACCGCCTGAGCGGTGTATCTTGAACCAGCGCATCCATTCGCGCCTGACGATCGGTGCCCGTGCCCAACATGGGCTCCCACATGGGTGTGAGGATGGCCGCTGGATGAATCGAGTTGCAGCGCACGGTGAGTCCTTGCTCAGCGCAGTACAGCGCCACCGTCTTGGTGTGATTACGCACAGCACCCTTGGACGACGCATAGGCCGCCGCTCCGGGAATGCCCACCAGGCCCGAACGAGAGGAGATGTTGATAATGGAACCGGTTCCGTGAGGCCGCATGGAGCGAATGGCGTACTTGCAACCCAGGAACACACCATCGAGATTGGTCTGGTGCACGGCGTGCCAGTCTTCCAGGCGCGCATGCTCCGGGTCATGCCGTACGGCGCCGTGCTCAAATCCGGTGATACCTGCATTGTTCACCAGGATGTCGAGCCTGCCGCGTTCCTCGAGGATTTGCGTCGTCACTCGCCGCCAATCTTCTTCGCGGCGCACATCAAGGCGCAGATAGCTGGCGCGATCACCGAGTGAATCTGCAAGGGTCTTGCCGAGCTCGTCATTGATATCGGTGACGTAGACAAAACAATCCTCTTGCGCGAAGAGTCGCACAATCGCTGCGCCAATCCCTTGGGCGGCACCGGTGACGATCGCGGTCTTGGAAGTGAGTTTACCGGTCATGAAAGCGGATGCCCCCACCTGGTTGCCAAATCGACCCCGAGTATAGACTGCCTCGGCAAACGCCACCCTGCTCACCGCCAACAGCGATATGCACTGCGCGCCTCTCCTGCAGGAGCGAGCTTGCTCGCGAAGAACTTCAGAGCGCCGCATTCACCCGGGAAGCACGCGCCTTCGTTGACGACCATCGCGAGCAAGCTCGCTCCTACATTGGATCTCTGTCGGCCGCAGGTTCGGCGTTCGCCGACAAGGGCAGATCTCGGGCAGGCTATAATCATTTGCTCGGGTCAATCCGGACGCCAATTCCCCCAAATATGCGACACAGTACAAAAAAGGGAGCGAAGGCCATGACAGTCAAGCGAATGGACAACGTGCTGATCGTTGTCGACGATCTCGAAGCGGTGAAGGCGTTTTTTATCGAGTTGGGCCTCGAGCTTGAGGGCCAGACCACCGTTGAAGGGCCTGCTATCGGCAAGCTCATAGGGCTTGAAAACGTGCGAGCCACCCTCGCGATGCTGCGCACTGCCGATGGGCAGGGAGTTGAACTTGACAAGTTCCACACGCCCGACGCAGTCAGGTTCGGGCCCGTGAATACGCCAGTGAACGCGCTGGGTCTTCGCCGCATCATGTTCGCCGTCGATGGCATCGATGCTGTCGTTGCGCGGATGCAGGCCCATGGCGCAGAAGTCATTGGCCAGATGCAGTACGAGGCATCGTACCGGCTCGCCTATATCCGTGGGCCCGAGGGCCTTATCGTCGGGCTGGCCGAGAAGTTAATGCCTGAATAAAGGATCGACCATGGATCTGATTTTTCTTGGCACATCCTCAGGCGTTCCCACCCGCAGTCGCAATGTGAGCGGCACAGCCCTTATCGAATCATCAGGCAAAGGCTGGTATCTGGTGGATTGCGGTGAAGCCACGCAACACCAGGTGATGCGCACCTCGCTGTCTTTGCACGAGCTGCGCGGGTGTTTCATCACCCATGTACATGGCGATCATTGCTTCGGCTTACCCGGTTTGTTGGCCAGTGCCGGCATGTCCGGTCGAGTCGAGCCCCTGGACATTGTATTGCCCGCTGCGCTTGAACCCTGGGTGCGCCTGAGCCTCGCCGTCAGCAAATCCTGGCTACCCTTCGAATTGCACCTGCATGCGAGCGAAACTTTCAGTGGCTGGCAAAACGGCAAGGTTCAGGTCAATACCGTTGCCCTCTCCCATCGTGTTCCCTGCCATGGCTATGTATTTGACGAAGCTGATCCCAATCCGCGCCTGGATATCCAACGCCTGGAAGCAGAAGGTATTCCCCGTGGCCCCCTGTGGGGCGAGTTGGCCCATGGACGCGAGATCGAGCACGCCGGACGAATATTTCATGCCGAGCAATACCTGCGCCCTTGGCGCCCCGCTCAGCGCTTTATCATCTGCGGCGATAACGATAGCCCTGAACTGCTGGCGCAAGTGGCCGCCGGCGCTAATGTGCTGGTCCATGAAGCGACCTTCACCCAGGCCCTGATCGATCACGCCCACGAGCATTACGGGCACAGCAGTGCCGCCGCCGTGGCGCGTTTTGCCGAGTCGGCAGGCATTCCCAACCTGGTGCTTACCCACTTCAGTGCGCGCTACCAGAACAATCCCGAGCGAAGTCCGTGCATCGAGGATGTACAACAGGAAGCGGCGGCGCACTTCACCGGCGAGCTGTTCCTGGCGCGGGATCTGCAGCGTTATCACCTTGACCGGGACGGCAGGTTGAACGTTGTCTTGGGCAGGTAACAAACCGATGTGTCTGCGTTTGATCAAATCGGTTGAACCTCGGCGAACCCGCGATCCTCGGATACTAAAACGCCCATAGGTGACGACATGGCAACCGAGGATACACTTCTGCGCCAGCGCAAAGTGCTCGCCACATTTGGCGAGCTGGCCTTGGCGTCAGATGACCTGGAGCACATTCTCAACGAGGCATGTCGTTTGGTCGGCGATGCCCTTCAAACCAACATGGCCAAATTCATGCTCCTGCAGGAAGACGGCATCACCTTCCTGGTGCGCAATGGTGTGGGCTGGGCACCCGATGTGGTCGGCAAAGTTCGGGTACAGGCCGACGAAGGGAGCCCGGAGCGGCATTCCCTGGACACCAACGGCCCGGTGATATCGACGGACATTTCCTCGGAAACGCGATTTCGCTATCACGACTTTCAAATAGCCAACGGGGTACAGGCATTCGTCAACGTGCTTGTCCTCGGCGCTGATGGAGAGCGCCCTTTCGGCATCTTTGAAGTCGATAGTCGGGTTCCCCGCGAGTTCACCGAAAGCGATATCGATTTTCTTCGGGGCTACAGCAACCTGCTTGGGGCAGTGTTGAAGCGCTTCAAAACCATGCTGTCCATGCATTTGACCGAGAAAAAACTGCGTGAAAGCGAGCGGCACTACCGCATAGCTGCCGAGCTCAATCCACTCTGGCCCTGGACGGCGGACACCCATGGCAACCTTATGTCCATTGATCAGCGCTGGTTTGAATACACCGGCCTGACCCCTGAGCAAACGTTAGGGCGTGAATGGGCCAATGCGGTTCACCCTGAAGACAAGGCGTCATTGATCCTGCTTTGGGATCAATCATTGACCACCTTGCAACCTTTCGACTCGCAAATTCGATTGCGCAAACACACGGCAGATTACCGATGGTTCAGAGTCCGCGCGCTGTGCAGTTTCGGCATCGACGGACGCTGCGAACAATGGTATGGCACCATTGACGACATCGACGATCGCGTTCAGTTGGAGAGCGCATTGCGTGACTGGAACGACCTACTCGAGGATCGCATCGTTCAACGCACCCAGCAGCTTGAAGCCGAACAACACGAACGCGCGATGGCCGAACTCAAGCTTCGGCAAAGTCAGAAAATGGAAGCGGTAGGCCAACTGACCGGCGGAATCGCCCATGATTTCAATAATCTGTTGGCTGGCATCATCGGTAACCTGGAGCTGATGCAACGGCGAATCGATGCTGCGCGCTACGAGGAATTGAACCGATACAACGCCATCGCCATGACCTCCGCCTCCCGCGCTGCCGCTTTGACGCAACGGCTGCTGGCATTTTCAAGGCAGCAATCACTCGATCCCGAACTGCTCGAACCTCGCAAGGTCGTGGCGGATCTGGAAGACATGATCCGGCGGTCAGTTGGCCCGAGCATCGCCGTGGAGTGTTCATTCAAGGCCAATGATCGTATCAAGTGCGATCTCAACCAGCTGGAAAATGCACTGCTCAATCTCGCGATCAACGCTCGGGATGCAATGCCCAACGGTGGCAGGCTGGATCTTCTGGTCGACCGCTGCGTCATTGATCCAGCGTCGTCATCCGACAAAATGATGCCGCCAGGATCCTATGTGAGCATATCCGTCACGGACTCTGGCACGGGCATCAATCCGGACATCCTGTCGCGTATTTTCGATCCGTTTTTCACCACAAAAAAAATTGGCGAAGGCACCGGGCTTGGCCTTTCGATGATTTATGGGTTTGCCCAGCAATCGGGGGGCCAGGTGCGCGTTCACAGCAAGGTCGGTGTGGGAACCTCTGTGACCCTGTATTTTCCCGTCGATGATTCACAGCCGGTCGAGATCGGGACCCGTTCGGACACCTCCCAAACCACGGAGACCACAGGTCACAACGAAATCATATTGTTGGTGGACGACGAAGCGGCCGTACGCCAAATGGCCTCTGAGCTTTTGAGCGAAACCGGATACCGCGTCGTGGAAGCGGTGGACAGTGTGTCCGCGATCAACCAGGCGGAAAAACTGGAACACCTGGATTTACTCCTGACCGATATCGGCTTGCCAGGCATGATGAACGGCATCAGCCTGGCCGCCGAACTCAAGCTCAAACACCCTCGGCTCAAGGTGCTCTTCATCACCGGTTTCGCGGGCGGCTCCAACCTGGTGTCGGTCGATGCAACCACGCGGGTCCTGGCCAAACCCTTCAGCTTGAATGAACTCAGTTCACGCGTGCATGCGCTGATTCGATCCTGAGGGAGTGGCAATACCTTAGATCTGGACGAGGTACCGGTTGCGGATGGAGGCCCTTGGAGCTCGACGTGAGCGAGCTTGGAACGCCGATCAGCCTTCCACTTTATCGACGTAAGACTCAAAGAACCAATCAGGGATTTCTTCGGTGCCGTACTCAAGACTGATCCCGTCAGTTACTTCCGCGAGTAGAACTGCGCTGGTACCAGAGTTATCAAAGATGTACGCCCGGTTGCTTACTGCAATGGCATCTGGAAGTAATGCTAGAGATTTGTGATACCGATCTCTCACCCTATCGGGAGCTACGGGATGACCACCCTCTCGCACCCTGATCTCCACACGCTTCTTTTTCGAGCTCATCTGCATTCACGTAGGTTTTAATTAGAGCGGGATCGATGACATCCTTGATCGTGCTCTTTCCTGAGCCGTTTGGCCCCGCAAAAACCCGGAGTCTAGGCACGACCAACTGCCGTTTTACCTTCTACGCGGCGCACTGTAATTACTTCACCCAATTTGACCTTGCGACGTGGCTTTGCTTTGGCAACAAAAACCTTGTTCCCATCCGGCGACACCCGCACCAAATCCCCAGAATCCACGCGAAGCACGCTACTGCTCACCAACAATGCACGGGCATAAGCAGTCATGGTAGCCATCTTGGCCAGGTCAGGCACCTCGCGCTCAAGAACGTCCATTTCTTGGTCCGAGAGCGTTTTAGTTGTCACAATCATCGGGAATCTCCGTACGAATTGTTGCTCTGGTACTTCCTGCTTAAATCATACCGCCTTTACGCGTTCACGACAGGAAAAAGGGACAAAGGACCTGATGGCAAAGCGGTTGCAGGATCATGCTTTACGAGCCACGGGGCATACAGGTGCGATTACTGTCTCCTTTTCATCTAGATCCGGATAGCAGGTAATTCTCGTTAGGTTGTAGGCAAAGTCCGAGAGATACGTGAGCTAGTCAACCTCTGCGCCTCCTCGGCAAGCCTGCGGCTCTGTCATGAATAGTCAAGCAACTGTCGTCAAATGCGAAGCGCCCCCGAATCGGGGGCTTTTTAATGGGGGTACTAAAAAGTCTCTGGCAATTGAGTCGACGGATCCCTCCGCGACCCCTGAGTCACGAGTTGCCTGGTACGCCAGGCAGGAGAATAACAATATGAAATCCGTGAAAAGCCTGCTGGCCGCCATCCCCCTCATGGCGCTGGCCATCGATGCTCATGCCTATGTATCGAGTCAGGAAGCCGCCCGTCTGGGCACCAGCCTGACGTCGGTGGGTGCCGAAAAGGCCGGCAATGCCGATGGCTCCATTCCGCCCTACAGCGGTGGCCTGACCACAGCCCCCGCCAGTTTCAAGGCCGGCGACAGCATGCGCCCTGACCCCTTTGCCCATGAAAAACCGTTGCTGGTGATCAACGGCAAGAACGTTGACGCCTACAAGGGCATGCTGACCGCCACCACCCTGGAGTTGGCCCGGCGCTACCCTGGTTTTCGCGTCGACGTGTACCCGACCCACCGCACGGCATCGCTGCCCCAGGCGGTCCTGGACAATAGCCGCACCAATGCCACCAACGCCAGGACCCTCAACGGCGGGACTGCCATCGACAATGTGATGCCCGGGGTGCCGTTCCCGATCCCGAAATCGGGCGCCGAGGCGATGTGGAACTTCCTGCTGCGCTACCAGGGTGTGAACATCCATTCCAAGTACGACTCCTGGAGCGTCGACACGGCAGGTGTACCGAGCCTGGCCGTCACCGGTGAGGCATTCGTCTCGTTTCCGATCTACGAGAACATGTCGAAGCCGTTCAACAGCTCGGACATTTATTATCAGTTGAAACTGTCCTATACCGGGCCTGCACGCCGCGCCGGTGAATCGATCATGCTCAAGAACGCGACCAATCCCACGGAATTTCCTGGCCGCGCCTGGCAGTACATGCCGGCACAGCGTCGGGTCAAACAGATTTCGATCCTGGCCTACGACACCCCCAACCCCGGCACCGCCCGAGCACTGGAGCTGTACGACTGGACGCTGGTCGGCAAGCGCGAAATGATCGTGCCCTACAACACCTACAAGCTCACCTACGCTCGCGACGCCAAATCGCTGACCACCCCCGATTTCATCTCCCCGGATTTCGTGCGCTGGGAAAAACACCGGGTCTACGTCGTGGAGGGCAACCTCAAGCCCGGTGCCAGGCACATCTACCAGAAGCGCCGTTTTTACCTCGATGAAGATACCTGGGCCGCGGTGGCGTCCGATCAGTACGACACCCGTGGCCAGCTGTATCGCGGTTCCTTCGCTTTCTTCAGCCAGAGCTATGACCAGCAAGTCCCGGATGCCACCCCTTTCATGACGTACGACCTGTCGCGTGGCACCTACAACATCAATGGCGTGGTCGGTCCCCATGGCGGCATCCGCTACATCGAGCCGCTGTCGACGGCGCAGTGGGTGCCGGAGTCCATGGCGGGGACCGGTATTCGCTAGGTTCGCGGTGAATCGTCCCCCTCTGTCGACCGCCGCCGAACCCTGTGGGAGCCAGCCTGCTGGCGATAAAGGTCACTTGGCGCCTGGAATACCATCGCCAGCAGGCTGGCTCCCACAGTGGATCGGGTACAGCCGCGAATACACCTGCTGAAAGCTTGACCGGGAACAGAGTATTTACAAGATCAAACGGATCGCCCGCCCAACCATTGATCAAGCTTGGGCCACATCCGCTTGACTGCGGCCGGCCCCGCCACCAGGCTGACATGACCGCCCGGCAGCATCAGTTCTTCCTTGTCGCGTGAACCTGCGCGGGCCACCAAAGGTGCGCGCAGTCCGGTGGTACTTCGAGCCCTACCCCACAGCAGCGAGCCGGCTCCCTACCTGTCAACGGTTTGCAAAAGCTTCCTGGAGTGTCTTTGCGCCCAGGTACGGGATCAGAACGTTCCCGTGCGCACCTCGCCACTGCGCACGTAACGGCCGATCAACACACCCCCGGGCGAGCAGGTCGAATGCTCCAGCGTGAACGCCGAGGCTTGCGCCTTGTCGTCGAACAGGCGCTTGCCGTGCCCGAGGACGACGGGGAAAGTCATCAGCCTAAGCTCGTCCACCAATCCGGCGGCCAGCAATTGGCGCACCAGCTCGGCGCTGCCTTGGGTCAACAGGTGGGCGCCGTCCTGTTGCTTGAGCGCGCGTATGGCGTCGACGAGGTTGCCCTGCAGTGCATGACTGTTGTGCCAATCCAGCGTATCGGGGCGATGGGTGGCCACGTGCTTGGGCACCGTGTTGAACAGGTCGGCGATGTAGTTGTGTGCCCCGCCGTTTATCCGTGGCCAGTAGGCCGCGAAGATGTCGTAGGTGCGACGTCCCAGCAGCAACTCGAATGGCTGTGAGAACAGGTCCTTAATAGCCTGGCCAGAGCTCTCGTCCGAATAAGGCACTATCCAGCCACCGAAACGAAATTCGCCGCTGGTGTCTTCATCCGGCCCGCCGGGTGCTTGAATAACGCCGTCGAGGCTGATGAAAGCGGCAACGATGAGTTTGCGCATGTTTTTCTCCTGATTAGTCCTCGTTCAGGGAACATCGACCCCAATGCATTCCCTGACCCATAGTCGAACGGGACTCTGCGAAATCGACAGCAGTTGCTCGTATTGCTTGCGCGACATACTGTTTTACCCCAACGCGATCGCAAGCGGTCAATGTCATCACTACAAACAATGGGGTCCATCTCGTGAGCAAAGCGTCTTATGTTCCGCCCAAGGTCTGGAAACACAACGCGCCGTCTGGCGGTCAGTTCGCCAGCATCAACCGCCCGGTTGCCGGCCCGACCCATGACAAGACGCTGCCGACCGGCAAGCATCCGTTGCAGCTGTATTCGCTGGCCACGCCCAATGGCGTGAAGGTGACCATCATGCTCGAGGAGCTGTTGGCGCTTGGGCATGCCGGTGCCGAGTACGACGCCTGGCTGATCCGCATCGGCGAGGGCGATCAGTTTTCCAGCGGCTTCGTCGAGATCAACCCGAACTCGAAGATCCCGGCACTGCTGGACCGCAGCGCCGAGCCGCCGATCCGCGTGTTCGAATCCGGTTCGATCCTGCTTTTCCTCGCGGAAAAGTTCGGCGCCTTCCTGCCCACCGACCTCGCTGGACGCACCGAAACCCTGAACTGGCTGTTCTGGCAAATGGGTTCGGCCCCCTACCTGGGCGGCGGCTTCGGGCATTTCTACGCCTACGCGCCGGAGAAATTCGAATACCCGATCAACCGCTTCACCATGGAGACCAAACGTCAGCTGGACGTTCTCGACCGTCGTCTTGCCGAGAGTCCCTACCTGGCCGGTGACTACTACACCATCGCCGACATCGCGGTCTGGCCCTGGTACGGCCAGTTGGTGCGCGACAACGTGTACTCGGCGGCCGAGTTTCTATCGGCCCACCAATACACCCACGTGCAGTGCTGGGCGGAAGAAATCGCCAAGCGGCCGGCGGTCATTCGTGGTCAGCGGGTCAATCGGACGTGGGGGGATGAGGCGACGCAGGTGCCTGAGCGGCATCAGGCGCAAGATTTGGGCTGAAGACCGTAGTTGGTTTCAGCCCTGCCCCGTGACGTCTCGACACCGGCTAAGCTTCTACGATTGAGCTTCTTTTCCTGAGGAGATCTTCGTGAGCAGCCTGCCCCTGTCCGAACTCGATGCCGCCCTGCCTGGCCTTGTGCGCAAGATTCGCGTGCTGGACGCCCTGTCCTGGCCGGATGGGGTCGAGGAAGCGTTCCTGGCGAGTTGGCGCGCCGGGCAGCCCGAGTTGCCCAGGGTCCAACTGCAACCGCGTGATCACAGCGCCGACATTGACGCGCTCGAAGGCTTTATCGACCGCTGCGATGTGGGCCATCCGGCCGGGCGCCACCTGGCCATGACTGCGCGCAGTTATGCCACGGCCGGGCACATGCTCGGTGCCATTGGCACGCCCGCCTTCACTCAGTATTCGTCGGCGCTGTACCGGCGCCCGGACTTCTCCTACCCGAATCTGAACCTGAGCATGCTGGACGCGGCGAACTTCTTCCTCAACACCACCGACGCCCTTATTGGCGGTGCGCGGATCCCGCCGAGCCCGGCGGAGATTCCGGCCGAAGCCTTCGCGGCCTGGATGCAGCCGGAACTGGACCGCTTCTTCGGCCCCGGCCGGATCACCGTGCTGCTCGATCCGACCTTGGCGGCCAAGGCAATCGCCGGCGCGAGCCGCATTCGCCTGCGGGCCAGCGCGCTGTTTTCCGAACTGGACAAGAACCAGCTGTTGCAGCACGAGGCGTTCGTGCATGTGGCCACGGCGCAGAACGGCGCGCTGCAATCGAACCTCAAGAGCCTTGGCCTGGGCGCGCCGCGTACCACCCAGACCCAGGAAGGCATCGCCACCCTGGCCGAGCTGTTCACCGGCAGCATGGACATCAACCGCCTGCGTCGCCTGGCCTTGCGCGTGCTCGCGGTGCAACAGGCGCTCGATGGTGCCGATTTCATCCAGGTGTTCGAAGGTTTTCTCGCTGCCGGCCAGACCCAGGAAGAGTCCTTCCGTTCGACCCAGCGGGTATTTCGCGGCGCCGACCTGCGCGGCGGTTCGGCGTTCACCAAGGACGCGGCCTACCTGACCGGTCTGCTCGGCGTGCACACCTTGCTGCGCATCGCCATCCGTGACAACCGGCCGGAGCTGGTCGGCTATCTGTTCGCCGGGCGCCTGAGCCTGGGGGACACCGTACGCCTGGCCCCGCTGTTCGAGTCCGGCTGGCTCCAGGCACCGGTCCATGTGCCGGCCTGGGCCCGCGACCTGCGCCTGCTCGCCGCCAACCTGGCGTTCTCGGCGTTTATCTCGCGAATCAAGCTGGATGTGCTTGATCTGGACGTGCTAATGGCCTTCGCCGATGGGCATGAAGCCGATGCCAGCGCCTAGGCGAATCTGCAGTCCAGGCATCACAAGGTAATGGGTTGGAGCGGATACAGCCGATCATCGAACTGACTCAAGCGTGGGTATTGGATGGGCTCATCCGCTTCGATATTTTCCAAGCGCTGGCGATAGCTGAGCAAAAATGCCTGTCGGTCTTCAGCGCTGATGTACGGCACGTGCCAGCCGACAAAAGGCGGCAGCACCTCCAGCCCGACATAGGCCAGCGTCCCGCGCAACAGCGGGCGCAACATGTCTTCCAGGGGACCATGGATGGCTTCCTCGCCGAACATGTGTTCACGCCCGCCCAAGGTCACCGTCACCAGGGCTTTCTTGCCGCTCAGGCCGCCTTGATCATAGAAGCGCTTGCCGCCGTAGCAGATGCCGGATACCAGCACCCGGTCAATCCAGCCCTTGAGAATCGCCGGCGTGGAGAACCAGTAGATCGGGAAATTGAGGATCAGCAGGTCCGCCCACAACAGTTTGTCCAGCTCCTGCTGGATATCGGCGGCGAGGGTCTGCTCCTTGCTGTTGCGTCGTTGCTCGAGGGCGTAGACCAGGTATTCGGGATTCTCCCTGACGCAGAAGTCCTCTGCACTGGCCACCGGGTTCCAGTTCATCGCGTAGAGGTCGGATACCCGGACTTGATGCCCTTGCGCCTGCAAGGTCTCGACCGCCTGGTCGCGCAGCGCCGCGGTAAAGGATTTCGGTTCGGGATGGGCATGCACGATTAAAACGTTCATGGGGGGGTCCTTGAAATGGGGTTGATGCGTTCGTCACGTCAGAATTGATCGGCATCGAGCAGGAACAGGCTCTCGCTACCGGCCCTGACCGCAGCGGCCAGGGAGTGGACCCGAGGCAACAGGCGAGCGAAGAAGAAGCGCGCAGTTCCCAGTTTGGTCCGGTAAAAAACATCCTGGTCCTGCTTTTGCAACGCGGTACGCGCCATCAGCGCCCACATGTAGGCGTAAGCGGTGTAGCCCAATACGTGCAGGTACTCGACTGACGCCGCACCGATTTCATTCGGGTTGGATGCCGCCCGATCCAGTAGCCATGCGGTCAGTTCGTCGAGGGTCTGCACAGCGTCGTTCAGCGGTTGGGTGAACTCCATCAGGTCAGCGCCGACCGAAGCGGTGAATTGCCGAATTTCGTCAGCGAACAGGTGGTAGTACGCCCCGCCACTGCCGAGTACTTTACGACCCAGCAGGTCGAGTGCCTGGATGCCATTGGTGCCTTCGTAGATCTGGGTAATGCGGCAGTCGCGGATCAGCTGTTCCTGGCCCCATTCACGGATAAAACCATGACCGCCGAAGATCTGCTGTCCATGCACCGTGGTTTCCAGCCCCATGTCGGTGAGGAACGCCTTGGCCACCGGCGTCAGCAGGACCACCAGTGCTTGCGCGCGTTGGCGGGTGGCGGCGTCTTCGCTGAATTTTGCGCTATCGAGTTGCAGGGCGACGTAGCTGGAGAACGCGCGGCCGCCTTCGTTCAACGCTTTCATGGTCAGCAACATGCGACGCACGTCCGGGTGCACGATGATCGGGTCGGCGAGCTTGTCCGGATCGGCCGGGCCGGTTGGCGCCCGGCTCTGGATTCGGTCGCGGGCGTATTCGACGGCGTTCTGATAGGAGCGTTCACCGAGGGACAGGCCCTGGATCCCGACGCCCAGGCGTTCATAGTTCATCATGGTGAACATCGCCGCCAGGCCCTTGTTCGGCGCATCGATGATGTAGCCGGTGGCGCCGTCGAAATTCATCACGCAGGTGGCCGAGGCCTTGATGCCCATCTTGTGCTCGATCGAGCCGCAGGACAGGCTGTTGCGCGCGCCCAACGCACCGTTGGCATCGACCAGGAATTTCGGTACCAGGAACAGCGAAATGCCTTTGGGTCCTGGCGGAGCATCCGGCAGCCTGGCCAACACCAGGTGAATGATGTTTTCAGTGAGGTCGTGCTCACCGCCAGTGATGAAGATCTTGGTGCCGCTGACCTTGTAGCTGCCGTCGGCTTGCGGCTCGGCCCTGGTGCGGATGATACCCAGGTCGGTACCGGCGTGTGGCTCGGTCAGGCACATGGAACCGGCCCAGACACCGGCGTACATGTTCGGCAGGTACGCAGCCTTCAGTTCTTCGCTGGCGTGGGCGTTGATCGACAGGCAGGCGCCAGCGGTCAGCATTGGATACAGGCCGAAAGACAGGTTGGCCGAGTTGAGCATTTCTTCGACCTGGGCGCAAATCACCTTGGGCATGCCCATGCCCCCGAACCGTTCGTCGCCACCGACGCTGGTCCAGCCGCCAGCGGCGTAGGTCTGGTAGGCCTCGGGGAAACCCTTGGGGGTCTGCACCGCGCCGTCGGCCCAGGAGCAGCCTTGTTCATCGCCGCTGCGGTTCAGCGGGGCAATGGTGCCGGCGATGACTTTGCCGGCTTCTTCGAGAATGGTGCTGGCGGTGTCTTCGTCCACCACATTGGCCAGGGCTGGCAGTTGCGCCCAAAGCCTGGAAACCTCGAACACTTCATTCAGAACAAAACGCATATCGCGCAGGGGTGCTTTGTAGTCAGCCATGATGAAATCGCTCGCTTGAAAATTGGACAATGCAGATTCAGGATTCGTTAGTGCCCGTATCGTAGTGAGGCTTGAGGCCGGTGACTTGACCCTGGACTCCCGCTTCCTGGCGGCGCCGATCGTCGTTCAAAAGGAAATACGACAGCGCCGGAATCAGGATCAGCGCCCCAAGCATGTTCCACAGGAACATGAAGGTCAGCAGAATGCCCATGTCGGCCTGGAACTTGATTGGCGACCAGACCCAGCACACTACGCCGGCGGCCAGGGTGATACCGACCAGCCCGACCACCCGGCCGGTGAAGGCCACGGCCTTGCGATAGGCCTCGGACAGCGACAGTCCCTGGCGCTGGTACTGCAGTTGCACGCTGAGCAGGTACAAGGCGTAGTCCACCCCGATCCCTACGCCCAGGGCAATCACGGGCAAGGTCGCCACCTTCACGCCGATGCCCATGGCCACCATCAAGGCTTCGCAAAGAATCGAGGTCAGCACCAGCGGCAGCAGCGCCACCAGCGTGGCGCGCCAACTGCGGAAGGTGATCAGGCAGAACAGCGTCACCGCCAGATAAACATAGAGCAGCATGGTGCGATTGGCCTCGCGTACCACGATGTTGGTGGCCGCTTCGATGCCGGCGTTGCCGGCGGCCAACAGGAACTGGCGATCCTCGCTGCTGTTTTCCCTGGCGAACTGCTCGGCGATCTCCACCACGGCGTCGAGGGTCTCGGCCTTGTGATCCTTGAGGTAGGCGATCACCGGCATCAGCGAGCAGTCAGTGTTGAACAGCTCCGGGGCGTTGACCGAGGCCTGTTGCGCGGCGTAGTTCAGCACGTTTTGATTGCGCTGGATGTTGTTGAGCTTGGGGTTGCCCTCAAAGGTGCCGGCGGTGATCTGGCGCACGGCATTGACCAGTGACACGGTGGTCTGCACCCCCGGGTGCTGCTGCAGCTTCCAGGCCAGGCGGTCGGCCAGGATCAGGGTCTTGTAGTCCAGGCAGCCTTCCGGCGCGGTCTTGATCATCACTGCGAACTGATCGCTGGATAGCGCGTAGTGGCTGGTGATGTAGGCGTTGTCGCGGTTGTAGCGCGACTCGGCACGCAACTCCGGTGCCCCGCTGTCGAGGTCGCCGATTTTCAGTTGCAGGCTGACCATGAAGCCGCCGATGCCCAGCAACACGGCGACCAGCACGGTGCCGGTGGCCCACTTGCGGGTGGTGAAGCGATCGAGCAGGTCCCAGAGTTTGCCGAAGCCTTTGTGGTGCTCGGCACGGGTGTCGATTTTCAGCGCGCGCTCGGCCGCCTTGCGCCCGACGCCGATATAGGACAGCGCCACCGGCATCAGCAGCAAGGAAGTAAAAATCAGCACCGCCACACCGATGCTGGCGGTGATCGCCAGGTCCTGGATCACCGGAATGTCGATCAGCATCAGCACGGCGAAGCCCACCGCATCGGCCAGCAACGCGGTGACGCCAGCGATGAACAGACGGCGAAACGTATAGCGCGCGGCGATCAGCTTGTGGGTGCCACGGGCGATGTCCTGCATGATCCCGTTCATCTTCTGCGCCGCGTGGGACACGCCGATGGCGAAGATCAAAAACGGCACCAGCACAGAATACGGGTCGATGGCATAACCCAGCCAGGCGACGATGCCCAACTGCCAGACCACCGCGATCAGCGAGCAGCCGACCACCAGCAAGGTGCTGCGCACGCAACGGGTGTAGGCGTAGATGATCAGCAGCGAGGTGACCACGGCCAGGCCGAAGAACATCATCACCTGGATCAGGCCGTCGATCAGGTCGCCCATCAATTTGGCGAAACCGATCACACGGATCTTGTATTGACCTTTGCCCTCCTCCCCGGCCTTGTGCACGGCGTCGCTGGCGAACTCGATCCTGTCGCGCAAGCGCTCTTCGAGCTGGCGGGAAAAGGCGTGGTAGTTGATGCCCTGGCCGGTGGCCGTGGCCTTGTCCAACAGCGGCACGATCAGCATGCTCGACTTGTAGTCGCTGGCCACCAGGCTGCCGACGATGCCGGCACGGTTGATGTTCTGGCGCAGTTGCTCGATGTCCGATGCAGAACCCTGATAACTGTCAGGCATCACCGTGCCGCCCTGGAAGCCTTGCTCGGTAACTTCGGTCCAGCGCACCGCCGAACTCCACAGCGATTTCATCCAGGCGCGGTCGACGCCCTGCATGAGAAACAGCTCGTCATTGACCTGCTTGAGGACCGTCAGGTAGTGCGGATCGAAGATGTCGCCCCGGGTGTTCTCCACCACCACCCGCACCGAGTTGCCCAGGCCGCGCAGCGACTGGCGGTTCTCCAGGTAATTCTGGATGTAGGGCTGGCTCTGCGGAATCATCTTTTCGAAGCTGGGGCGCAGTTCCAGGCGGGTCATGGCCATGTAGCCCAGGACCACGGTGGCCAGGGCCATGAGCAGCATGAACAGCGGTCGATGGTTGAACACCAGCCGTTCCAGCAGATTGCCGGAGCGCCGGTCGAAGTCCGGCAGTTCGCGGATCACCGGCAGGGTGTCTTGCTTCAAATTGCCCATGTCTGGGTACTCACTCTGGTTCTTATCGTTATTCGACGGGCAGCGTACGCACACCAAGACCGCCAACCAGCACCAGCGCACCATTGACGGCCAATGCGGCACCGGCCACCGGTGACTGTCGGGCTTGCGGCATCAGTTGCAGCGGGGCATTACCCCCTCGGCTCATGAGCATGTGCCCGGCCTGGGTGAACAGCCGGAAGCGGCCGTCGACGTCCAGCGTGGCAGCGGTGACGCTGACCTGCAGGTCATTGTCGAGCCGGGTCCAGCTGAGCCCGCCATCGGCGCTGCGATATACATGACCGCGCAGGCCATAGGCGAGTACTTCGCCGGGCTGGCCGACCACACCGAAAAAGCTGCCCTCATAAGGCGTCTGCAGTGCCATGAAACGCTGGCGGGCGTCATCCCATTTGAGCAGCAGGCCTTGTTCGCCGGCGATGTACAGCGCATCGCCGGTGGAGGTGATGGCGTTGAGGTGGAAACCTTGCGGGTTGTCGGTACGATCCTGGAATGGGGTCCAGGTCTGGCCGCCGTCTTCGGTGCGCAGGATCACGTTGAACACGCCGACCACATAGCCGACCTTGTCGTTGGCGAACCAGACGTCGAGCAGCGGTTTGTCGGCACCCTCCTCCATCAGCCGCTGGCCGTCGGCGGCCAACAGGGCCCATTGCTCGACCTGCGGCTCGGCCTTGGCCAGGGCGCTGTAGTGCTTGAGCATCAGCTCGCCGATCTGGCGGCCATCGAGTTGCCGGGTCCAGGTGACGCCGGCATCGCTGCTGTGCAACACCACGCCGTCATTGCCGACCGCCCAGCCCTGGGTTGCCGAAGGGAAACTCACCGCCGTGAGGTCAGAGCTGACCGGCACGTCGGCCTGCTGCCAGCGCAGGCCGGCGTCATCTGAATAAAGGATATGGCCACGCTGGCCCACTGTGACCAGGCGCTGCCCTGCCTGGGTCACCCCGAGCAAGGGGCTGCGCTGCACCAGTGCACTGGACTGCGCCGGCAGGTCCAGCACGTCAACGTAGGATGATGCCTGCGCGCCGCCCTGCAGCAATACCAGCAGCATCCCCAGCATCCCCAGCACCCGTGGCGCGATCTTCTTGTTACAGGAGCCCATGTTGCGCCCTCTTGGCAAAAAGGCGCCGGGTGGTACCTGGGTACGACCCGGCGCAAAAACTGCGCGATCAGCAATCGGCAGTAGCGGCGAAGCTGTCAGCGGATACCGGAACCCGCCAGCGATTCAGGAGACCACTGGGTCTTGCTCAGCGCCTCGCTGTACTTGATGCCGCCGTAGGGGCCTGGAAAGCCGACGGCGCTGTACGTGCCACCGACCAGGTCATAGCTCAGGTAAGGCGAGGCATCCGGCACTTGCTGGTCGTAGCTTTGGCTGAGGAAGGTGAAGACGCCGCGGTAGAGCTGGCCGTTCGCGTCGTATTGGTCGGATGCCAGGGCGACCCAGCTGTCCTCATCCAGGTAGAAGCGGCGCTTGGCGTAAATGTGCCGGGCGCCTGGCTTGAGGGTCGCCTCGACCACCCACACCCGGTGTTTTTCCCAGCGCACGAACTCGGGCGCCAAGTGGTTGGGGGTCATCATCGGCTTCAGATCGTTTTGATAGGTCACACGGTAAGTGTTGTACGGAACGATCATTTCCTGCTTGCCGACCAGCTTCCAGTCGAAGCGGTCCAGGGCACCGTTGAACACAAAGGAATCATCCCAGGTCGAGGCGCCCGCGCTGCCCGGGTTAGGCGTGTCGTAGGCCAGGCTCGGCGCCAGCTTCACGCGGCGCTGGCCCGGCAGGTATTGCCAGCCACGGCGCGGTTGCTCCAGCGGATTGACCGCATCGCGCACCAACACAGCCTCGCCGGCACGACGGGCAGGACCGGTGAAGGCCAGCTTGATCTGGTAATAGGTGTCTGCGGCGGCCAGCGGTTTGGCCAGGTCGTCATAGGCGGCATAGTTGATCTGGGCGATACCGGTGGTGGCCAGGCTGGCGACGCCGGCGGAGTCGACATTCCAGTTGTCGTACTTGGTCTGCAGGTTGACGCCCTGATAACGCAGCAAGTGGTTCCAGATCGCCTCGGCACCGGTCTTGGGGATCGGGAATGGAATGCCTGGCAGCGCATTTTCGATGGAATTGCCGCCTTCGGTGGAGCGTGCCGCCGTGGCATTTTTTACCGTATTGTCCAGCACGCCTTTAGGCAACGCGGCAGTGCGGTGGGTCGGGAAAACCTCGATTTTGAAGCTGGGATAACGTTTGGCCAGCTCGGCGGTCACCGCGGTCAGTTGGCCCTTGTACTGGTCGACGTTCTTGCCATCGATCACCAGCAGCGGCTTTTCGGCAGCGAAAGGGTCCGGGCGCAATTTGTCGCCCGCCTTGAAGCCGGCCGGGGGCGTGCTCAGGCCACCTTGATAGGCCGGAATGGAACCGTCGGCATTACCGGCTTTTTCGGCGCCGACCTGGGTCAACTGGTTACCCAGTTTGGCGGCTTCAGAGGCATCGACGGCGGCGTGGGCAGGCCCGGCAAGGGCCAGGGCCAGAGAAGCGGCCATCAGGGTATAGGCGAATTTCATCTTGTTGTTCTCCTGCTTTCGCGAGGCTGGGTGAATCAGAAGGTGGTTTTCAGGGTCAGGTAAACCGCGCCCCGGTCCTCGGTGGCACCGGAACCGGAGGCCGAGGCAAGACCGCCCGCATAGCAGGTGTACCGCTGCGTGCCATCAAGGGCGTTAGGGGTCGCACCATCGGTGGCGCCGTCGTTGCAGTCGGTGGTTTTGCCGAAGGCGTCGACGTACTTGAGGTCGACGTAGTACTTGTTGTAGATGGCCGCGCTCACCCCGACCGCATAGTTGCCGGCATCTTGCGCACCGCCCGCTACCACAGGCGAAACACCGTCGATACCGACGTTGACCGACATTGGCGCGCTCAGGTCCACACCGGGAAACACCTGGTACCAGGTCGGCGTGAAGTTGACGGCGATGCCCCAGTTGTCGCGGGTCGGCTTGTCGACACCGCGATAGGTGTCTTCGCCCTTGTAGAGCGCCTTGTTCTTGCTATCGAGGCTCAACAGGTTGCTGTAATACAGCTCGCCCAACAGGGTCGCCGAATCGAACAGCGGCGTGTCGGCGATGGCGACCAGGCCGTTGATGGTCCAGTGCAGTGTGTCGCCCGTGGCGGCCAGGCTGTCACCGTCGCGTGGCACATCGGTGATCACGCCGGTACCCGGATTACGCGCCGGCAGCAAGCCAAGCCCGGCCTGCAAGCCGCCAGGCCCTGCGGCGCTGATGATTGCCGGAATGCTGGCCAGCGGCATGTTGTGGCGAATGTTCAAATCACTGCCGATGCTGACGCCGCCCACTTCCTTGGACAGGCTCAGGCCGTAGATGTCGATGTCATCGCCATAAGCGAATTCATAGGAGGTCGTGCCGATCGAGTTGCGCAGTCCCGCCACTCCCCCGACACTGGTCAAGCCTCGGGTGTCGAGAACAGCTTGCGGGAGGATGTCCGAAGTCTTGCGATAGTAGGCACCCAGGGTTCCGTCCAGCCACTCGGGCGACCATTTGAGCATCAGGCCCCAGTCCCCGCGGTTGTCCGGGGTGTAGTCATGCCCGCGTCGAACGGTGGTCAGCGTGCCGTTCGGCCCCGCCAGTCCCGCACCGCCGGTATGCCCCAGGAGGAATGACTGAGCGCCGAAGCCCACCACGTCGGACCCACTGTAGAAGGTCCCGGCCTCAGGCAAGCGCGCGCCTTCCCAATCGAGGAAATACTGGGCGCCGAAGGTCAGTTCGGGGTTGAGGGTAAAGGTCGTGGAGATCTGGTTGCGTGGAACGAACAGCTCCTTGGCTTCGGTACCGGGCGATGCGGCCGCCTTTGCCAGGTCGAGGGACGCCTGGCCATAGCTCAGCGAATGCACCGGACTGAGTACCGTCTCGCCCCAGAACACGTTGTGCTGGCCAGCCTTGATACTGAGCTGGGAATCGTCGCCCACCTGGGTGTTGTAGAACACGAAGGCATCGAGCACTTCACCGGACGGCCCGTTGTAGTAGCGCTGGGCATAGTTGCTCAGGTGCGGGCTGCCAAACACGGCCGGCGCGCCTGGACGACCGCCAAACCCGGCGATCGAAGAATAATCGTCGTTGCCATTGGGGAACGGGTTGGCGTTCGAGCCGGTATTTTCATATGCCTTGTCGTACCAGCTCGCCGTGCTGACACGAAAACCGGTCTTGTTCTGGTAGACCACATCCAGCTCGGTCAGCAGGTCGACACGGTTGGTGATGTTGGTGCCGGATTTGCGGAAGTTGTAATCACCGTCGTTACTGTTGGGCGTACCCAGGATGCGCGTGTCGGCACTTTCCGTCCGCACGCCATAGTTGTACTTGACGGTGTTGTCGAAACGGACCGACCAGTCCTCGCTACCGGTATCCAGCTCGAAAGCGTGGGCAGCCGGCAGGCTCGTGGCCAGGATAGCCGTGGCGAGCAATTGGCGTCGCGCAGACAGGAGATTGCGACTCTTCATCGGGTGATACACCTTTATTGTTTTTGTTGTGGCTTGAGGTCAGCCATGGCGGCTAACGACGTGTAATTGGGGTCGTGCTACGGGTGGGGTTAGCGCTGATCCCGGAATTCACTTTAAGAAAATCGCTGTGAACCGGATTGACTTGCCGGGGCATGGGTTTGACATTTCGGGACGCCGGACAGGCGGTCGTTAAAACCGGTCAGGCCGGCCGGTCGCCCCATCATCGAGCGGCATTCGCAAGACCTGTGGGAGCGGGCTTGCCCGCGAAGAGGCCATCACAGCCGACATTGATGGTGACTGGCCCATCGCATTCGCGGGCAAGCCCGCTCCCACAGTGGATGGGATACAGCCGCGAGAGATTGGCTGGCTGTCAGGACGCCTTCGCCGGCAAGCCGGCTCCTACAGTTGATTGGGGACAGTCGCGAGAGATTGGTTGGCTGTCAGGACGCCTTCGCCGGCAAGCCGGCTCCTACAGTTGATTGGGGACAGCCGCGAGAGATTGGCTGGCTGTCAGGACGCCTTCGCCGGCAAGCCGGCTCCTACAGTTGATTGGGGACAGTCGCGAGAGATTGGCTGGCTGTCAGGACGCCTTCGCCGGCAAGCCGGCTCCTACAGTTGATTGGGGACAGCCGCGAGAGATTGGTTGGCTGTCAGGACGCCTTCGCCGGCAAGCCGGCTCCTACAGTTGATTGGGGACAGTCGCGAGAGATTGGTTGGCTGTCAGGACGCCTTCGCCGGCAAGCCGGCTCCTACAGTGGGACATCGAGCGGTCAGGTGAAGGAATCGCTGGCGAGCTGTTTGTTGCGGTTGCGCCATTCCCGTGGTGCACAGCCGAATTCGGCGCAGAACCAGCGCGTGAATGAGGTGGGAACCGTATAACCGAGCATCATCCCCACACGCTGCAGGGAATAGTTGCGGTTTTCCATGTAGCGCAGCGCCAGTTCGCGACGTACCGCGTTGAGCAACGCGGAAAATGTCAGGCCTTCTTCGTCGAGTTCCCGTTGCAGGGTTCGCACACTGACCGCTTGGGCGTAAGCCACCTGATGGATAGTGGCGCGTCCAACCGGCATCAACAGATAGATCGCCTTGCGCACGTCGAAAATCACCGAGCGTTCGTTGGCGCCTGCCATCGAGTCCATGAACTGACGGGCATAGCCGGCCATCGCCAGGTCGGCCTGTGGGTTGAGTTGATCGATGTCCTCCTTACTGCAAAAGATGCCATCGAATTCGGCGTCGAACACCACCCGGCAGCGGAAGAATCGCGTGTGTTCATGCGCACTTGCCGGCGCTTCATGGCTGAAATGAACACTCTGCGGATTCCACTGGTTGCCCATGACCGACTTGCACGTACGGTGCAGGATACCAATGGCCAGTTCGGTGGCTTGACGCTTGGGCATGCCCGCCTCTGCCATGATCTCCTCGCGGATCAGCACCATATTGCCCGTGGTCTCCAGGTTCATGGCCAGCGTCCGGTTGAGCAGGTGCCGATACTCGATACTGGTCAGCAACATGTCCCGTAGCGTGCGCTGATGGCTGAGCAGCAAACTGACCACTCCGATATCCGACATGCGCCGCGCTTGTGCCATGCGCAAGCCAAAGGTCGGGCACGCTGAACGCTCGGCGGAATTCTCCAGCAGCCTGAGCGCCGCATCCAGCGGCAGCAAGGATTCCGGGTCGTCGAGCAGGGTTGGCAGCAAGCCGACGTCACGCAGCATCTCGCCCGGATTCAAAGCCAGAGTCTGCGCCACCTCGATGTAGTGCTTGAGCGTTGCGGCTCTTACGAACGCGTCCATCTCATCTCCCCTGCCTGATGTTTACCGCCTGCGATCGATTATATGGCACCGATTGCCAGCACCGCGGTTCCTGGCACGAAATGAAAGCTTTTTGGCATGACATGAGAAGTTTGCAGCGGTCAGCTGGCCCAGAGTGAAAGCCATAAACCCGCGTCACAAAAACAACAACAGATTGGAGTCATGCATGAACTTTCTCGACGGATCCCTGCACCCCGAAAATCAACAGAAGCTCGTCATCACCGTTGCTCCCTACGCGCCGGAGTGGATGCCTTCGGACTTCCCGGAAGACATCCCCGTCACCATGGCAGAGCAGGTGCAAATGGCTGTCGATTGCTACAACGCCGGCGCTACTGTGCTTCACCTGCATGTCCGTGAGCTCGATGGTAAAGGCTCCAAGCGACTGTCCAAGTTCAATGAACTGATCGCCGGCGTACGAGAAGCGGTACCGGACATGATCATTCAGGTCGGTGGCTCGATTTCCTTCGCCCCGGAAGGTGATAGCGACGTCGCCAAATGGCTCTCCGATGACACCCGCCACATGCTTGCCGAACTCTCGCCCAAGCCCGACCAGGTGACGATTGCCATCAACAGCAACCAGATGAACATCGTCGAGCAAATGTGCGAGGCCGATCTTGCCGGCACCAGCATTGCCACACCAGAGATCTATCGCGCCTACCGCGAAATGACCATTCCGGCCGGCCCGGAATGGGTTGAAGAGCACATCAAGCGCCTCTCGGCAGCTGGCATTCAGACGCAATTCCAGCTCGGCAACATCCCCTCGTTCGAAACAGTCGAGCGCATGATGCGCCGTGGCGTCTGCAACGTGCCGTTGGTCCTGACCTGGGTGGCGATTGGTGGTGGCTCGGACGCGCCCAACCTCTACAACCTGGCGAACTTCGTGCGTGCCTGTCCGGACGGTGCCGTGCTGACTCTGGAAACCGCCATGCTCAATGTCTTGCCGCTGAACGTGATGGCGATTGCCATGGGCATGCATGTGCGTTGCGGCACCGAGGACAACCTTTGGACCCAGGGCCGTGATCGCAAGATGAGCAACGTCGAGCAGATCGAGCAACTGGTGCGCATTTCCCGGGAAATGGGTCGTGAAGTGGCCAATGGCAAAGAAGCCCGCGAGATCTACAAGATCGGCACGTTCTACAAGGACGCCGACGAGACGCTGGCCGAGAACGGCTTTGCGCCGAACCGTCAATCCGGTCAGAAAGGCTTTACCCAATTCGGCTGAGCTCACCCTGCGGGTGGCACGCTTGCCAGACCGGCGTGCGTCCCGCAAACCCCGCAACACGTCATTTCAAGAGCTGCGAATTGCACGCGGCCGTAACAAGAGGAAAGACTCCGTGACTTTGCATGCACCAATGGAAGTACGCAGTGACACCTGGCGACGCGTCGCAAGGCCCTACGCCTGGGTGGTCTTCGCCCTCACCTTCGGCCTGCTGCTGTCAGACTTCATGTCGCGGCAGGTGCTGACGGTGGTTTTTCCGCAGCTCAAGGCCGAATGGGGCCTCTCCGATTCCGAGCTGGGCGCGCTGTCCGGCGTCGTCGCCATTGCCGTCGGTGTGCTGGCCTTTCCGCTGTCGGTGGTCGCCGATCGCCTGGGACGCATCCGCAGCCTCATTCTGATGGCGGCGATCTGGAGCCTGGCCACCCTGATGTGCGGTTTCGCCTCCGACTATCAGGAAATGTTCGTCGCGCGCTTCTTCATCGGCGTCGGCGAAGCGGCCTATGGCAGCGTCGGACTGGCCGTGGTACTGAGCATCTTTCCACCGCAGCAGCGGTCCACGGTCACTGGGGCCTTCCTGGCCGGGAGCATGGTCGGTTCCGTGCTCGGCATTGGCCTGGGCGGAGTGCTCGCGAGCCATTTTGGCTGGCGAGCGTCCTTTGTGGGCATGGCCATCTATGGCATTGGGCTGACGGTCGTGTACGCGTTGGTCGTGCGCCCTGGCCGCCTTGAATCGCCACGCACTCGCTCGGGCTCGAGCCCGGCCGAGGCCCATCCTCCACTCAGCAGCCTGTTCTCGACGTCGTCGGTGCTGAGCATCTATATCGGTAGCGGCCTGCAGTTGTTCGCCATCGCCGCCTTGCTGACGTGGTTGCCCAGCTATCTGAATCGCTTCTACGACATGCCGCTGACCAGCGCCGGTGCCATCGCCGCCCTCTTCATGCTTTGCACGGCGGTCGGCATGCCACTGTGCGGCGCCATCGCCGACCGGCTTTGCAACGGTTCGCCAACCCGCAAGATCCGCTTGACCATGGGCTATTGCCTGCTCTGCAGTGCGCTGTTGACCCTGGCCTTTGCGCTGCCGGTGGGTATTGCTCAACTGGTGATGATCGGCCTGGCGATGTTCGTGGGCGGCGGCATCGTCGGCCCCTCCGGCACCATGGTCGCCGACCTGACGCCGCCGGCCCTGCACAGCACCGCCATGGCCACACTGGCCATTGCCAACAACCTGCTGGGCATGGCCCCGGGCCCCTTCGTCACCGGCTTGCTCGCCGATCGCATTGGCCTGGCCTCGGCCCTGCAACTGCTGCCCTTGGCGGGGATTGCCGCCGCGTTGGTGCTGATGGTCGGGGTTCGCAACTATCGCACTGATCTTGAGCGCATCTGCCCGCAACCCTGTTCCTGATCGGGCGCCATCGCAAGCGCCAGTCGCCGGCCAAGCCCCGCCACACTCTGGAGGCAAAACATGACGCATACCCTGGATGTGCCCGGTTCCGTTGACCTGGGCATCGGCAAGCGCGCTCGCGTGCGATCCGACGGCATCGATATCGCAGTGTTCAACATCGATGGCCAGATTTACGCCATCGACGACAGTTGCCCCCACAGCGGCGCCTCGCTGTTGTTCGGCAAACTCGAGGGTCGCTTCGTGCGATGCCCCGCCCATGGCCTGAGCTTCGACCTCGCCACTGGCTGCATGCGCGGTGGTGGCATGAACGTGCGCGCCTATCCGGTAGAGGTCGTCGACGAACGCATTCGTATCACTCTGCCCCAACCCATCACCCGCCACCAATAACTTCAATAGCAGGTTGATCATGACCACACCCTTCACTCCCCCTCGTCATTGGCAACAGAGTTACGACGCCCGCGTACCTGCCGATATCAACCCGGATGCCTGTCCTACCGTTGTCGCCATGGCCGAACAGGCCATGCAGCGTTATGCCAGCCACACCGCATTCCACTGCTTCAAGCGTTCACTCAGCTATGGCGATGTAGACCAGCAGTCACGCGCAATGGCTGCCTACCTGCAGCACCTGGGCGTGCAGCGCGGGGATCGTATCGCGGTCATGCTGCCCAATATCCCGGCGTTTCCAGTCGCCATGTTCGGTATCCTGCGGGCCGGTGCAGCCCAGGTTAATGTCAACCCGACGTACACCCCGCAGGAGCTCTTGCACCAGCTCAATGACGCCGGGGTCCAGACCATTGTCATCATCGCCAGTGCCCTCCCTGCGCTGGAATCGATACTGGTCAGCACCACCATCAGGAAAGTCATCGTGGTCCACCCCGGCGACACCCTGGACGGGCCCGTGGGGAACGGCGAGTTCGACCTCCCCTCCTCGCCGGCCTTTCCGATAACGCGTTTCACCGATGCCCTGCACGAGGGCGGCCAGCTGGCGTTGACACCGGTCGAGCTGACGGGCGACGACTTGCTCTTTCTGCAGTACACCGGGGGTACCACGGGCCCCTCGAAAGGTGCGGCGCTGTCACACCGCAATCTGATCGCCAACATCCTGCAGGCGCGTGCTTTTCTGCCTGACATGTTCGACACCGAGGGTGCCAACGTGGTGGTGACAGCGCTACCGCTGTTCCACGTGTTCGCCCTGACGATCAATCTGCTGATCGGTTTTTCGGCCGGCGCCGAGAACTGGCTGGTCCCCGATGCGCGTAACAGCGATGACCTGGTCGACACACTGATCAACGCCCGGCCGACGCTGTTGACCGGGGTCAATACGCTGTATGGCGCGCTGGTCCGCCATCCGCGCATCGGTGAAGTGGATTTCTCGCGCCTGCGCCTGGCCATTGGCGGCGGCGCGGCGGTTCTGCCGGCCACCTCCACACAGTGGAAGACCATCACCGGGCAGGAAATCCTCGAAGGCTACGGCCTCTCCGAGACGTCGGCCATCTTGTGCCTGAACGTCATGGGACGCAGCCAGTTTTCGGCGGCTGTGGGCTTGCCCCTGCCTTCGACCGACATCGTGCTGCTCAAGGACGATGATCAACCCGCCACCCTCGGCGAGGCCGGGGAAATTTGCGCCAAGGGGCCGCAGATCATGTCCGGTTACTGGCAAAAACCCACTGCCAATGCCAAGGCGTTTACCGCCGATGGTTACTTTCGCACCGGAGACATTGGCATCTTTGCCGCCGATGGTTTGCTCAAGATCGTCGATCGCAAAAAGGACTTGATCATTGTCTCGGGTTTCAACGTCTACCCCAACGAAGTGGAGGTCGTTGTCGCCAGTTGCCCAGGCGTCAGCGAATGCGCGGTGATCGGCATGCCGGATGAGCGCAGTGGTGAATCCGTCTGCCTTTACGTCGTCAAGGCGGCCAACGCCACACTCGACGAAGCCACGCTGGTCCAGCACTGCCGCGCACACCTTGCGGCCTACAAGGTACCGCGCCAGGTGCGGTTCCTGACGGCACTGCCCAAGTCCACGGTGGGCAAGATATTGCGCAAGGATTTGCGCGTACTCGCCACCGCGGGCAGTTCGCCTGAATCGATCCTGGTCGGATGAACGACGCTACGCCGGGTCCATGGCGCCCTGCTCGACCCGGCAATCCAGCGGCCGAATCTGGCATCAATTGAAAGGTCGCTGGCATCAAATGAGAAGTTCTCCAGCGGCCATCGCCTTAGAGTGAATCATCTGCCGCACTGGCAGCTGCCCACCTCCCCATGGCATCGCCTGCGAGGACAAAACTCCATGAGCTCTATCGCTCTCGTCAATATTCACACCCGCGCACTCGACCTTGCGCCGGGTTTTTTCGTCAGCGTGATCGTTGCCACCGCGGCGACCTTACTCGCCGAGCACTATGGCGCACCGGTGATGCTGTTCGCGCTGCTGCTCGGTATCGCGATGAATTTTCTGGCCGGCGATGGCAAGTTCGTGCACAGGGCGCGGACGCCACTGGCAAGCGCCCTCCGCTGCAGCCCATGTTCGCCGTGGGCTTCCTGCTCCTGGCCTGTATCAACAGCACCGGCTGGATCGCGCCGGCGGTGCAAGGCTTCGTCAACGAACTGTCGCGCTGGTGCCTGGTGATCTCCATCAGCGCCCTGGGCATGAAGACGCAGCTCAAGGAGCTCGCCACGATCGGCCTCAAGCCGATCCTGCTGATGGTCGGGGAAACCGTGTTTCTGGTCGGGTTGGTGCTGCTGTTGCTGCACTGGGGATTGTAAAGCGCGGATCAGCGAAGGCCGATCCGGCCTTCGCATCAGAGCTGGAGGAGTCGTGATGATTTCAGAATGTGCCTTGTACCGGTCCCTCGTCGGCGAGTCTTTTGGCTTCCTCGATGAGGATCGGTGCGCCGAGCGCCATGCTGTGGATGCCCAGTATCGAGGTCAGCTGCAGCACCGCGAGGATTTCCTCGATGGTGACGCCCAGTTCCAGTGCCTTGCGGATGTGGCGACGCACGCCCGGGGCATACATGTGGGTACAGGAGGCATCGACGGCGATGGCGATCAATTCGAAGGTCTTGGGTTCCAATACCCCTTTGCGTATCGGGTGTGTGGCCATGCCGAAGAATTTTTCCACCCATTGCGCATCCAGCTCGGTCAGTGAGTCCCAGGCGGGATTCCAGTTGCCGGTTTCACGCATGGCATCGCAGGTTGGGGTGTCGGTCCGGGTTTGATCTTCGTTCATCTGCAGTTCCTCAAGGTTGAGTGGTTGCTTTCAACTCTAAGCATTCCAGTGCCCCTCGTATTGACTCCAGGGGGCACGGGCATGACATCTCGGGACATGTGCAACGTATGGGTAACGCCTCAATGAAAGGTCTTGTTCGCAGTGCCAGCCTCACTAATTACGCGGAAATTGCCCGCTCGATGAACGTCGATCCCATGCAGCAATTGCGTGCTGTCGGTCTTGAGCCGCGCTGCTTGCTGCAGCCAGACCTGAAAATTTCCATCGATGCGGTGGCGCGGTTGCTGGACAGTTCGGCGCGGCAAGCCGGCGTGGAAGATTTCGGCCTGCGCCTGGCGGAAAGTCGCAAAGCCTCCAATCTCGGGCCCCTGGCACTGCTGTGGCGCGAGCCAACTCTGCGCTCGGCTTTGAAAGCGCTTCAGGAATTTCTTTATCTGCACAATCAGGGGCTGGTCCTGGAGATTGAAGAAAACGCCGGCGTGGCGGTGCTGCGGCTTGAACTGGTGACCGTGAGCCACTTGTTCGTACGCCAGTCCGTAGAGTTGGCGGTAGCGGTGACTCACCGGATGCTCAAGACCCTGCTGGGTGACCACTGGCACCCAACCGCCGTGTGTTTTCGCCACTGCGCGCCACGGGAAGATGGCCGGCATCAGCGTGTGTTTGGTACCGCGGTACAGTTCAACTGCTTGCTCGATGGCATTGTCTGTCGCAGCAGTGATCTGGATCGCGCCCTGCCCAGTGCCGATCCGGAAATGGCCCGGCACGTTCATCAGTACCTGAAAAGCATTCACGAAGATTCCAGGACCGCCGTGCTGGAACAGGTGCACCAGATGATCTGGACGCTGCTGCCTACCGGGCGGTGCTCCGTAGAACAGGTGGCGGCCCACCTTGGACGTGACCGCCGGACGCTGCATCGGCAACTGACGCGCGAGGGTGCAACGTTTTCTTCGCTGCTGGATCAAGTGCGCAGGGAACTGGCGACCCGTTACCTGGCTAACCCCCACCATCCCTTGAGCGAAATTGCCGGTGTCCTCGGCTTTTCCGAATTGAGCGCCTTCTCCCGCTGGTTCAGTCGGCTGTTCGCCTGCAGTCCGTCATCCTTTCGGCGTTTCAATGCTCTTTGACTTTTTTGATATGAAGGATGATCCACGCAAGAATCCCGATCGCGAGCGGCGCCATGGCGAACATGGCCTCGCGCGGGGTCAGCTCGACGCCGAGCAGGTGCAGCCCCGAGTAACCGAGCTTGAGGAGACTGAGCAGGTAGTAGCTGATGGCAATGATCGACAGGCCTTCCACGGCGCGCTGGATCTTGATCTGCGCGTCGGCGCGGGCGTTCAGGCTCTTGAGGATTTCCGAGTTCTGTTCTTCCATTTCGACCTGGACCCGTGCCTGCAGCAGATCGCCCAGGTTGGCCACGCTTTCGGCCAGATGCTCCAGTCGCTGCTCGGTGGCGGTGCAGTACCGGACGGTGGGCTTGAAGCGGCGTTCGATGAACACGCCAAGGCGCTGGCAATCACCCACATGACTTTCGCGCAATTCACCCAGGCGCTCGAACACCAACTGGGCATAGGCCTGGGTGGCACTGAAGCGGTGGCGGGTTTTCGCGGTGCTGCTGACCACCTGGGCAGACAGGTTGGAAATATCCGCCAGCAGGGCTTTGGCATTACTGCCGTCGGGGTCGGCGTTACGTTCCGAGAGGGTGACCAGGGTCTTGTCAAAGACATCCAGCTGCGCGCTCACTTCCTTGGCCATGGTCAGGGATAACGAGGCCATCATCCGGTAGGTCTCGATTTCCAGCAGGCGGCGGATCATCCGGCCCTGGCGGTACGCATTCAGGCGCCGGTTGATGAACAACAGGTGGTTGCTGCCATCCTCGCTGATCCGAAAATCGCTCCAGACCACCGCATCGCCACCCCCCACGCAGGAACCACAAGGGTCCTTGAAGCCGTAGCGGGACAGCTCCAGCTGCGCTTCACCGCGTACCACGATCTGCACCGAATTGATCAGCGCCGGCAAATGCGCCTGGATTTTTTGCGCCAGTACGTCGGGCAGCGCCGTCCAGGACAGCTCATCGCTGGAGGAAGTGACCACAAGGGTCAGGGTGAAAAACTCGGCATGGCGCTCCCATTTCAGCGCGTGGCCGTCGAGCTGGGTGATGCCCTGGACGGCAGTCAGATCGAGGCCGGCCAGGCAGCAGTCCTGAAGAAAGGCATTGCACACCTGCTCGCTGCCGAGGAAGGCCAGGTGAAACACATGGGCCGGTTCATCGAAATACAGTGACGGGCGCGCGTGCAGTTCGTTGTGCAGGCTTTGACGTAACGGGTGCATGGGGTATGACCGTGTTGGAGTTGTTTTGGGTGGGACAGGTTCATGGCCCCACGAGTCACTACCGCAAGCTGCGATCTTTCAAGGCGACACCTGTTTCTGATCCCGCACCGCCCGCCTGACCTCGGCCTGTATGGCATAAGCCGGCGCCTCCACGGCATTGAAGTCCTGTGTATAGCGCTGGGCAAATCCGTCTACCCCCCATTCCTGGTACTGCTGCACATGCTTCAATTCGTGGGCCCAGAGCGCGACGTTCTGTTCGGCGGTTTCGGCGTCGCGAAAGAGGATGATGTCGATCAATGTCACGGCACCGACGTCGGGGTTTTGCAGCATGGCGGTGGCGGCGCTGAACTGGCCGTTGTCGCTGACTTTGTAGCGCGCGGCATCGAGGACGCCGGGGTCGTACCAGCGCAGCAGTTGTAAACGGATCTGCGGTGGAATGGGTTGGGTGCCGGCGATGGCTGCTTCGGCGCGGGCCTGGGTCAGCCACAGCGCGAGGGCCGGCCCGGCGATCTGGTAGATGTCGTCAGGCAATGGCAGGCAGATGCAACCGTCCAGGCACACCTGCTTCTCGCCGGCCGGGCAGGCGCTGGTCTGGGCGGGTATTTCAAGTGTCAGGCACAGAAACAGGAGTGCCAGCCATGGTGAGAAGGCGGAATGTTGAGCCAAGGTTTTTTTACTTCCTGTCGAAGTTGGCAATCACCTCAAGAATATTGAATTCTACCCAATCACTCGCGGCGGTCACGGATTCACGTGCGGCGCAACCCATTGTAGGAGCTGGCTTGCCAGCGAAGAGGCCCTCAAGGACGCCTTCGCCGGCAAGCCGGCTCCTACAGATCGGCGTCTCACCACAAACTCAACATACCCCACAATTCCTGTAGGAGCTGGCTTGCCAGCGATGGCGTCATCGCAAATGCATCCATGCCCATGTAACGCTAAAGCGTCGCCTCAATCTACTCGAACGGATCAATGCCTCGTCCTGCGCTCAAGCAATCGCACACCGAGTGACAGCGGGTAACACAACGCAAAGTAGATCGCGCCGACCAGGATGTAGATCTCCAGCGGCATGAAGTACACGGAGCTCAAGTCCTGGGCCCGCAACATCAGGTCCGGCGCGGCGATCAGCGAAGCCACGGATGTATCTTTCAACAGAGAGATCGCGACGTTACCGATCGGCGCCAGCACGATGCGAATGGCCTGGGGCAATACGACCCAGCGCAACACCTTGAGATGGGGCATGCCAATCGCCTTCGCCGCTTCGACTTGCCCCTTGGGCACGGCCTCCAGCCCCGAGCGGTAGATCTCCGACAGGTACGCCGCGGCGTTCAGCCCCAGGCCGATCATCGCGGCCTGGAACGAGCTGAACTGAACGCCGATTTCGGTCAGGCTGAAGTAGACGATGAACAACTGCACCAATGCCGGCGTGCCCCGAAATACCTCGATGTAGAACAACGCCGCCCGACGCCACGGCCGACTGTTCGAAAGCCGTGCGAGCGCCACCAGCAAACCGACGATCAACCCGATGACCAACGCGCCGAAGGCCAATTGCAGCGTGGCCCAGGCGGCCGCCAGCAATTCAACATGGGTTGCTTCCCACAATTCGCCATAGCCCATATCAATGCTCCTTGACGACTTTGAGACGGCGTTCGGTGCGCGCCGCGCAATGGGACAGCACCAGGCTCAGGACCAGGTAGATCATGGCCAGCAGGAAGTAGATCAGGTTGGTCTGGTAGGTTTCGCTGACCAGCATCTTGGCCTTGAACGTCAGCTCCGGCACGGCGGCTGCCGATGCCAGGGAGGTGTCCTTGAGCAGCCCGATTGCGAAGTTGGCCATGCCAGGAATGGCGACCTTGAACGCCTGGGGCAAGACGATGATGCGCATCGCCAGCGACCGGGTCATGCCGATGGTATACGCCGCTTCGCTTTGCCCACGGTCGATGGTGCGGATGCTCGCGCGGAACACTTCCGACAGGATCGCCGCCCCGTTCAGGCCAAAACCGATGATCGCCGCGCCGATGGCGGGCAATGTGATGCCGATGTACGTGAGCCCGAAGTAAAGGATGAACAGCTGGGTCAGGATCGGAATGTTGCGGAAAATCTCCAGGTACACGCTGGCGATCAGGCTCAGCACGCGGCTGCGCGACAGCCGCATCAGCGCCAGGCAGAACCCCAGCAGTGCAGCGACGACGAACGCGGCGGCGGTCAAGCCAACGGTGGTCAATGCACCGATGCCCAGCACATTCAAAAAGTACGGCAGCATCTCGATGGCTTTGTGCAGCGCAGTGGTATCGAGCATTGATCAATGCTCCTTCACGGCGCGGATGAAGTTGCGGGTTCGCTCGACCTGGCTCTCGCGAAATATCTGCCGGGGCGGCCCTTGCTCGACGATGTTGCCATCGGCCATGAAGATCACCTCGTCGGAGACACTTTCGGCGAAGCTCATTTCGTGGGTCACGATGATCATCGTCATGCCCTCCTCGGCCAGTTTGCGCATGACGCCAAGTACTTCACCCACCAGCTCCGGATCCAGCGCCGAAGTGGCCTCGTCAAACAGCATCAGCTTGGGCCGCATCGCCAGCGCCCGGGCAATGGCGATGCGTTGTTGTTGCCCGCCCGAGAGCTGCTCCGGGAACGCATCACGCTTGGCGAACATGCCGACTTTGTTCAGTAGGTCTTCTGCCAGCTCGACCGCCTCGGCGCGGTTGCGCTGTTGCACCTTGAGCGGGCCGAGAATGATGTTTTCCAGCACCGAGAGGTGCGGGAACAGGTTGAAGCGCTGGAACACCATGCCGATCCCGGCGCGCATCCGCGCCAGCTCCCTGTCGCTCATGGGCACCTTGCGGGTGCCCACCAGGCGCTGGCCGATCAGTTCGTTATCGATGTAGATGTCGCCTTTGGTCGGCTCTTCCAGGTAGTTGACGCAGCGCAGCAAGGTGGTCTTGCCCGAGCCGCTTGGGCCGATGAGCGAGATCTTCTGGCCCTGCTGCACATTCAGGTCGATGCCTTTGAGGACGTCCAGGCTACCGAAGGACTTGTGCAGCCCCTCGATTCGCACCAGTGGAGTTGATTCAGCCATGAGCTATGTCCTCGACTCAGGCAAAGGCCTGGCTGAAATCCCGGGCGGGGTGAGCGAACGGTCCAATCAGGTTGCCCTTCTCGTCGCGGTCCACGCCGATGCGCGGATCCTTGGCCGGTGGCACCAGGTAATCGGGGTTCTTGATGCCGTACTTGGCGAGAATGGGCCGGATCTGGTCCGTGGCTTTCAACCAGCGCAGCCCCTGGTTCACGCCATCGAACAGGTCCTGGTTCTGCGGATGAACGCCCCAGATCGCCTCGAACTTGGCGGTCAGGCTGGGGAATTTTTCATCGTAGGTCATGGGGATCTGCTTGAGCTTGAGGCTCGGGTCCTGCAGGATCATGTAGTCGATGGTCGGCGCATCCAGCACGGCGAAATCCAGGCGACCGGCGCGCACGTCACGCAGGCAGGAGTCGGTGTTGTCGTAGAGCTTGACCTCCTTCACGCCCTCGATTTTCTTCATGTCGGGGATGGTGAAATAACCGGTGATGGCGCCGATGGTGCGGCCCTTCACGTCGTTGACGGTGATCGAGGTGTCGAACGGCTCGCTGTCACGCATGATCACGTAGGCGCCGGTGTAGAACACCGGGTCGGTCAACAGCAGGATTTTCGAACGCATGGGATTCCAGGCGAAGTTGCCGCCAAACCAGTCGGCACGTCCCGACCTCACGGCTTCGACGACGGCCGGGAAGCCCATGGTCAGTACCTCGAGCTTGAGCTCGAGACGGTCGGCGATGAGCTTGAGCAGTTCCAGGTCCGTGCCGACGGGCACACCCTCGCGCAGCGCACCCAAAGGCATGTCGCCCAGGCAGGCCGCAGTCAGGTAGCCGGGGCGTACCGTCTTGATCGGCGCACCGGCAGCGAAGGCAACAGACATCGGGCCCATCGCGCTGCCCAGCAATGCCGCCAATGATCCGTAGCCAGTTGCCTTGAGCAGCCCGCGCCGGGAGAAACCCTGAGAATCGAACTTGAAGTCGGACATAGATCACCTATAGGCAAATATTATTGTTTTGACCGGTACAAGCCTTGATAACCGTCCCTGGCGCCTGCCTCCTGTTGTTTGAGTGACCTGTGACTCATGAACGCGCAGGCAATCCCTCCAGGATGTCGATGGCGCTGACATGGGGTTTGTTGGCCTGCAAGCGACGACGCTTGAGCATCAGATAGGCAGCGGATACCACGCCAAGACTGACGAGGCTGGCCAGGAACTGGGTGCGCAAGAATTCCTGGAACGCCATGGCGACCAATACACCCGCGATGACTGCCACCACAGCATAGGACAGCCAGGGGAACAGCCACATCCTGAGGGTCAGCCGGGCCGGTGCGGTGGCTTCGACTTGGCGGCGCACCTTGATCTGCGCCAGCGCCACCGCGAGGTACACGAACAGCATCACCGCGCCGGAAGCGTTGACCAGGAACAGGAACACGCCCTCTGGGGAAATGATCGCCGCCATGATGGCGATGTAGCCGATGACACTGCTGAGCAGCACCGCGGCCCTTGGTACTTTATGCCCGCTGAGCACCGCCAGTTTCGCCGGCGCATCGCCCCGCTGGCTGAGGCCGAACAGAATCCGCGAAGACACGTACAGCCCGGAGTTCAACGCCGACAGCACGGCCACCAACACCACCGCCTGCATGATCATCGCCGCACCGGGAATGCGCAGCACGTCCAGCGCCGCCACGAACGGCGAATGACCGGCGACGATCTGCCCCCAAGGCACCACGCAGACAATCAGGAAAATCGAGCCGACATAAAAGGTGATGACGCGAAAGATCACCGAGCGGGTCATGTTCGCCACGTTCTTCGACGGGTCGTTGGACTCGGCGGCGGCAATGGTCGCGATCTCGGCGCCGCCCACGGCAAAAATCACTGTCGGCACCCCGGCCAGCACCGCACTCACGCCGTAAGGCATGAAGCCGCGGTCATTCACCAGGTTGCCCAGCAGCGTACTGGTGCTGGGCGCGAAACCGAACAGGTAGGCGCCCACGACAGCGATGAAGACGATGATCGCGAACACCTTCAATGAGGCGAACCAGTATTCGAACTCGCCATAGGATTTAACCGACAGGCAGTTGATGGCGGTCATGATCGCCAGCAGGCTCAGGCCGATCATCCAGGCCGGCAGCGGTATCCACTGCTCCAGGATATTGGCGCCGACCACCGCCTCCACCGCCACCACGATCACCCAGAAGTACCAGTACAACCAGCCGCTGGTGAAGCCGACCCAGTTGCCCAGGCCGATCCGTGCGTATTCGGTAAAGGAACCGACCCCGGGCAGCGCCACGGCCATTTCACCGAGCATGCGCATGACCAGCATCACCACGATGCCGGCGGCGAGATAACTGAGAAAAGCCGCCGGCCCGATCGCCTGGATCGTCGCGCTGCTGCCGACAAACAGGCCGGCACCAATGATCCCGCCCAGGGAAATCATGGTGATGTGACGCTGGCGCAGTGCCCCGCTGAGGCGCTGTTGGCCGGGTTTTGTCTCGGTTGGCTGGGCACTTTTCATCGGAAGGCCTCCGCTGCATTGGATAGGGTCGAGCGACCGGATAATTTCACCGAAGACTTTGCGCGAGGGGGACAACACACCGGATACTCTGTGCCGCCCGCGAACAGGCTTGATGGTCGGTGGTGTCGGGTCGCCAGGGCGGAACCTGGCTGGATCGTCTGATTGGTCATGTGCGTACCCGTTGGGGCTGAGCATGGCAGCCATTTTCTTATTGTGTTGCATGACAAGCATTACAACTCACACACTAATCACGGATTTTTAGCTTGTCAATGGGCCTTGTATCGGATAAAAAGCAATACAAATCTGCTCATTGCCCTGCTACGAGCATGACAACAGGGATAAAGCACCATGAGTCAATTCGAACAACTGCTGGATGAACTGAAGGCCAGTGCCGCCTTGCAGCGTGACAAGGCCGAAACCCTTTACGCGCAGCTGGCCGATTCCCTGGCCGAGGCCATCGCCAATGGCAGGCTCAAGGCCGGCGAGCGCCTGCCGCCCCATCGAGACTTTGCCAGCGCGCTGGGGGTCAATATCACCACGGTGACCAAGGCCATGGCGGTGCTGCAGCAAAAAGGCCTGGTGGAAAGTCGGCCCGGGCGCGGTACCCAGGTCGCGCAGCCCCGGCATCCGGCGGCGCAGTTTCAATCGGCACCGAGCAATGCTCCGGGCACCGTCGACCTGAGCGTCAATCGTCCGGCCACCGACGGCTTCAACCGGGTACTGGCGCAGTTGCTGCCGCGTCTTGCCAGCGACCCGCGCTTTGCCGACATGAAGGACTATCACCCTTCCGAAGGTCCGTTGTGGGCCCGGGAGGCGGCGGCGCAATGGCTGCGGCACACCGGCGTCGAGGCCCAGGCCTCGCAGATGCTGATCGTCGAAGGCGCGCAGCACGGCATCGCCAGTACTTTGCGCAGCCTCACCAACAGCGGCGACACCGTGCTGGCCGACAGCGTGACCTATCAAGGCATCAATGCCCTGTGCCGTACGCTGGGGCTGATCCTGGTCGGGGTCGACGCCGACGAGCGCGGCATGTCTCCCGAGGCGCTGCGCCAGGCCTGCGCCGAACATCAACCGCGGCTGTTGTTCCTGGTGCCGTCGATCCATAACCCGACCGCCATCACCCTGGACGCCGAACGCCGTGCACAACTGGCGAGCGTCATCGGCGAAACCGATCTGCTGGTGATCGAGGACGACGTGTATCGCCCGCTGCTGGATCAGTCGCCGCCGCCCTTCGTCGCCTTGCTGCCAGAGCGCACGATCTACATTTCGGCCCTGTCCAAGTGCATCGCGCCGGGCCTGCGTATGGGCTTTGTCATGGCCCCACCCGCCCTGGTGCAGGACATCGCCGCCATGCAGCGCATCGACTGCTGGAGCACCTCGCCACTGACCGCACTGATCGCCGCGCGCCTGATCGAAGACGGGCATGCCGAGCAGCTGGTCGCGGAACAGCGCGAAGAACTGCGGATCCGCCAGGCGCTGCTCGCCACGCACCTGCAAGGCCTGGAGTTCCAGCACAGCGCCACCGGTACCCACGCCTGGCTGGTACTGCCCGAACCCTGGACCGGCTCGCGCTTCGCCCGCCTCTGCCAGGATCGCGGCGTGGTACTGCTGGCCGGTGGCGCCTTTACCTTGCGCCCGGAGCTTTCGCCGCAAGCGGTACGCATCAACATCTCGGCGGCCCTGTCACGGGAGCAGCTGATCAAAGCCCTGAGCGTCATCAGTCAATTGGCACGCCAGGGTCATCTCCACATGCACAACCGGATCTGAGGACATGACACAGCCAGTTCATTGTGAAATCGCCGTTATCGGCGCCGGGGTGGTCGGGGTAGCCACGGCACTCTGGCTACGCCGCGAGGGTTACCGGGTGGTGCTGCTGGAGCGCGACGCCATCGCCAGCGGCGCGTCCTACGGCAATGCCGGCACCCTGGCCCCCTACGGCGTGATGCCGATCGCCCAGCCGTCGCTGCTGAAAGCCATCCCGTCGCTGCTGTTTTCCCGCGAGTCGCCCTTCGTCATCAACTGGGCACGGCTGCCCCGGCTGATGCCATGGCTGTTGCGGTTTCTCAATGAATGTCGCGCCTCGCGTTGCGAAGCCAATACCCAGGCGCTGACCCGCATCCTCGAACACACCTACAGCGGTTATGCGCCGTTGCTGGACGACTGCCCGCAGGCCGATGGGCATCTGCGCCATAACGGCTGCCTCTATGCCTATGGCACCGAGCAAGGTTTCGCCGGTGCCCAGGCGGCGATCGAATTGCGCCGCTCACTGGGCATTGCCCAGCAAGTGTTGAACGCGGCAGACGTCGAACAACTGGAGCCGGCCCTGGCGGGCAAGGCGGTGGCCGGCATCCTGTTTCCCGAGTCCTCACACATGGATGACCCGCGCGCCTTCATCGAAGCGCTGGCGGCCCCGCTGATTGCCGAAGGTGCGCTGCATCAGGCCACGGTCACCGGTGTACAACGTAAAAGCGATGGCCTGTACTTGAGCTGCGTGGAAGGAAAATCCTGGCGCGCCGACCGCGTCGTGCTGTGCGGCGGCGCCTGGTCAGCGGCGCTGGCCCGGCAGGTGGGCGATCACATCCCGCTGGATACCGAGCGCGGCTATCACCTCGAATTCGACCTGCAGGACACCTTGCTCAACCGCCCGTGCTGCCCGGTGGAAAGCGCGTTCTACATGACACCGATGGCGGGCCGACTGCGGGTGGCGGGCACGGTGGAGCTGGGCTCGATCCACGACCCGGCCAATCCGCAGCGTTTCGATTATCTGGAGCGTCACGTGCGCAGGGTCATGGGCCTGACGCAACCGGTCGCGCGCAAATGGCTGGGGTTTCGCCCTTCCCTGCCCGACTCGCTACCGGTCATTGGCCCGTCACCGAACGAGCCGCGCATGATCTACGCCTTCGGCCATCAGCACCTGGGCCTGACGCTGGCCGGGGCCACCGGCCTGTTGGTCGCCGACTGCATCGCCGGCAAAACGCCCCAATGGCTGGACAGTTTTTCCGTGCAACGCTTCTGAGCAACGTCTTTCCACAGGAGAACAATGGATGCAAACCATCGAGCGCCAACAGACCAACCCACGCATGAGCCAGATCGTGATCCACGGCAATACAGTCTACCTGGCCGGGCAAGTGGGCGAACGCCATCACGACGTGGCCGGGCAGACCCGCGATGCGCTGGCACGGGTCGATGCCTTGCTTGAGCAAGCCGGTTCCTCCAGGGAACAACTGTTGCAGACCACCATCTGGCTTGCCGACATGGCCGATTTTGCAGCGATGAATGCCGTGTGGGACGCCTGGGTACCGGCCGGACATGCGCCGGCCCGGGCCTGTGGCGAGGCGAAACTGGCGGACAAGGCGTTGTTGGTCGAGGTGATTGTCTGCGCGGCGCGGGGATGAATTTTTTCCGCATGCTCCTGCTTGGTCAATAACCCCAGGCGCGAAAGCGCTTGCTGGTTGCCCAGCCGTCCATCGACTAGAGTCAAGCGGCACCCTCCTTGCTGCCACGCTCGGGTGCCTGGGTCGATACGGACGGAGGAACACCCATGTCTTCAAACATCCTTTTCGCCTGGGGGCTGGCGGTCAGTACGGTGATTGTGCACGCCGTCGGCATCGCGCTGATGCTCAGGCTTCTGAATCGCCGCAAGGCTGCGACGCGACTCTGGGCCATCAGCTGGAGGCTGGCCTGGGTGGCGGTCTACCTGGTGATTCTGCACCTGGCGGAAATTTCGATCTGGGCCGCCTTTTATCTGTGGCAGCAATGCCTGCCCGATCTCGAAACGGCACTCTACTTCTCGGCAGTCACCTACGCGACGATTGGCTACGGAGAGGTGGTGCTGGCAACGCCCTGGCGCTTGCTCGCGCCAATCGAAGGCTTGACCGGCATCCTCATGTGCGGGTTATCCACGGGCCTGTTCTTCGCGATGGTCAACCACATCTACCAACAGGCTCACACGAGAACCCGGGACGATCTCAAGGACTGATGGTGGCCGATTGCGGAACGCATGTACGACCGCAGGTGTCATTTGTACTAGACACCCCGGTGTCGCCTTCCCTTGAGAGACAGAGGTGGTCCCCATGAACAATATTATCTACATCGTTGGTGCCGTCGTAATCGTCCTGGTTATCCTGTCATTTGTCGGTCTTGTATAGCCCAGGTTGCGTTCGGCGAGCCCAGATCGCTCGCAAAAGGAGAGGTTGATGCCTGGACGCAAGCAGCCACCAACCCTGGTTGATGGCGGCGTTGAAACTGTCTCTGCGAGAACGTTGCGTGCTGGGGCGGTCTTCCGGCTCACGGTGAGCTTCATGCTGGTGGTGGTCCTGGTGTTTCTCGCGGTCGAGGGTTGGCGGACGTGGCGTGACTACCGGTCAGCCTTCGCCTCGGCCCGCGACTCGGTGACGAACCTGGCGCGAGCCACGGCGCAGCACGCCGAAGATGCCATTCGCCAAGTGGATGTACTGACTGCCGCGCTCGGTGAGCGGGTGGAAGGCGACGGCTTGCAGAACATCGACGTCCCGCGTATCCACAAACTGTTGGTCCAGCAATCGAACATCATGCCGCAGCTGCATGGCCTGTTCATCTACGGCCCTGACGGGCAATGGATCGTGACAGACAAGGACGCAACGCCGGAGCTGGTGAACAACGCCGACCGCGATTACTTCCAGTATCACCGCACGCACACGGATAAAAACGTGCGCATCGGCGAGGTAGTCACCAGTAGATCAACCAACGACCTGATCATCCCCATCTCCCGGCGCCTGAACAATCCGGATGGCACCTTCGCTGGCGTTCTGCTGGGAACGATCAAGGTCAGCTACTTCGTCGACTACTACGGCGACTTCAAGATCGATGACAAGGGTGCCCTGGTGCTGGCCACCCGCAGCGGAACAATCCTGGTGCGCCGCCCCTTCATTGCCTCCGTGGTCGGCAAGAGCCTGGCGGGCAGCGAGATTTTCCAGCGTTACCTGCCCAATGCCAACCAGGGCATCGCCGAAGTCAAGGCCGTCGTGGACGACACCGAGCGTCTGTACGGTTACCGGGCCTTGACCACCTACCCGTTGGTGGTGGAAGCCGGACTGTCCCGGGATTCGATCATCGCCCCCTGGCGTCGCGATCTGCTGAAAACCGGCTGGGTGCTGGTGGTGCTGATCGGGGTGCTCGCGGTGTTCGGGCTCATCGTCTTGAGTCAGTTGCGCCAGCGAATGGTGACGGAAAGAAAGTTGCGTCACGCGCACCAGGCCATGCGCGACATGGCGCTGACAGACAGCCTGACCGGCCTGGGCAATCGTCGCCGCCTGGACACCGCGCTGCCGGAGGAAATCCGCCTGGCTGCACGCCAGGGCTCCTCGCTGTCACTGATCATGCTCGATGTCGATTACTTCAAGCGCTATAACGACAGCTACGGCCACGCCGCCGGCGATGATTGCCTGGGTGCGGTAGGCGCCGCGATCCAGCAGGCGGTCAAAAGACCCGGGGACCTGGCCGTCCGCTACGGTGGCGAGGAATTTACCGTGCTGCTTCCCAATACCGATGGCGCGGGCGCAGCCCAGGTCGCCGAAGAGATCCTGCAGGCCATTCGATCAATGGACATCGAGCATAATGCCCATCCCCTGGGCAGGGTCACGGCCAGTGCGGGTATCACCACCCACCGGCCGAACGTCGAGGACGTGACGCCGGCCACCCTGATCAAAGCCGCTGACGCCCTGCTTTACGCGGCGAAACGTCAGGGACGAAATCGCTGGTGCGCCGCCAACCCGTCAAGTGAAAGTAACCCTGCATAAGCGCGAACTTTCTCCTGCAAAGCCTTTCTTGCGAACCAGATGGCACTTGAGTGCCACCCAGTCTGCTACGCTTTTCTTTCCCCCGAATGGATTCGGGAATCATTGCCAAAGGCTGTTTCGTGGCCACTTGAGGGGATGGAATGAAAGCCAAGTTACTGGGGGTCGCTGTTACCGTCGTCGTCATCGGTACCGCTGTCTATGGACTGAACACTTGGAAAACGCTGCAGAGCGAGCGTCAGGAAGCGGTCTGTACCTTAGCGCGCCAGCACCTCAAGGACCTGGAAGTACAGGCGCGGGCCCTGGCCGCCGGGTTGTCGGTGGAGGCCTATGCCGAAGCCGAAAAGGCCGAGGCCGGCAAACTGGTGTCGGCGCTGGATACGGCAAAGAACGAAGCCGAGGTCGATGCCGTGATCGACCAGCATTCTGCCGCCATCGAAAAGCAGATCCATGCTGAAGACGCAGAGGTCAAGTCCCGGGGTGAGCAGAAGTTCCTCGTCCAGGAACGCAAGGAACAGCGCATCACCACCGACATCAAGCAGGAAATCCAGCGTGCCGAGAAGGCCGTTGCCGATGACTGCGATTAGTTCGACCCGTTCAATTTTTTAAATGCGCATGCTTATCAAAGTGACTAACGCGTTCTAGACTCCACTACTGGCAGGTTCATTAAAGCTCCGCGTCCCTGACAAAAAAGCCAATAAAAACCAGGAAGTCCAGCCTTGAAAACTTCAACTATCGGCGTTGTGGGGAGTCTGCTGGTCTCGGGCGCGGTTTGCGCCACGGGGATTGCGCCGGTGCTCGATCTGGACTTCTCCCGCACCGCCATGGAAACCCTCAAGAAGCGTGGGATCGACGACGCGTGCATCGTCGCCGCCCAAAGCCCCGGAAGGTTCACCTACTGCCGGGAAGGGTCAACGACGCTCTGGCAGTACCAGACTCTGGACCTGGTGCAACAGGCCGGGCTGCTCAATGAAGGCGTACGGCCTTCGACGGATCATGGGCAAATCAGTGTCGTGGCAGTCGACAGCGCGGCCTGCGAAAATGACCACGGGAAAGCGGCCGGACCTGCGACCTTTGCCACCCTGCTCCTCAGCCTGGCGAGCCTGTTCCTGTTGATCGGGTTGCGCTACACCTACCTGGCAATCATGCGCGGGCCCTATCAACCGGTGGCCTACTCCGATCCCCGCCTGCAGCGCGAGATCAACCCCGAGTCCACGCACCCCTTGACCATCAAGGCGCTGGGAGCCTTCGGTGTCGCCGCCGCATTGGCCCTTGTCTACTGCTGTTACCTCGGATTCTGAAGCAGGAACCGGCCGACGGCGCGCCGGCCCCTTTTCGATCCTGTCTACAGTCGTTCTTCCACCACCGGCGGCGGCGGATCCTGCACCCACTGCCAGAACAACTGGTAACCCACCGCCAGCACCACCGGGCCGATGAACAAGCCCAGGATGCCGCCGGTGACCATCCCGCCCAGGGCTCCGATCAATATCACCGGCATCGGCACGTCGACCCCGCGCCCCAGCATCAATGGCTTGAGCACGTTGTCCACCAGGCCCGCGACGAAGACGTAGATGGAGAAGATGATGGTCACGGTATTGGCCCCTTCGGTCGCGATGACAAAGGCAATGACCGGCACTGTGATCAAGGTTGCCGGCAGCTGCATGATGCCCAGCAGCAGCACCGCCAATGCCAGCAACCCGGCGCCGGGAACCCCCTTGAACACGAACCCGAGCCCCACCAGCAGCATCTGGATGAACGCGATGCCGACCACCCCGAGCGCCACGGCGCGGATGGTTGCGGTGCACAAGGTGGCCACTTGGGGACCTTTTTCCGGTCCGCTGATCCGCGAGGCGATCTGCACCGAGGCGCGGCTACCCGCTTCGCCATAGGCCATGAAGATCCCGGCAAGGATCAGCGCGACGATGAACATCAGCAGGCCCATGCCGACGCCGGCCACCTTGCCCAGTACCGACAGGCTGACGTCCTTGATTTGCGGAATGTACTTTGACGTCAGTCCGGGAAGGTCGGTAGACGCCTGCAGCCACAGCGCCGACAGCGGTTTACCCACCAGTGGCCAGCTGGCAACGGAATCGGACGGAGGCGGAATGCGGATGCCTTCGTCCCGGACCACGGTCATGGCATTTTCGACCGAGTCGGCAATCGAGGTGCCCAACAGGTAGATCGGGACCATGAGGATGGCGATGGCCACCAGCACGATCAGCGTCGCAATACGTCCGTCCTTTTCTCCCATCGGTCCCCGCAGCCGTTGTTGCAAGGGGTAGAGGGTGATCGCCAGGATCACCGACCACAGCATCAAGTCGCGAAACGGGCGAAAAATCTCAAAGCAGAACAGCACCAGCACGACAATCAGTCCGGCGCGGATCAAAATATCGAGCAACCCGCGGGACAAGGCCTTCTCTGACAGCGGCATGGGTACCATGGACGTCTCCTGACAGTTCACTGGGAAGGAAAACCGGTTAGCCCAGCATAGACGCACAATTCACAACGTGAAGGATCAACGCAGTTTAAGTGGATCCACCAAGTCTGCCGCAATCGCCATGCCCACCAGATCCGGCAGTGTGTTGGCCTGCATGCGTTTCATGACGCGAGAGCGATACAGATCGACGGTTTTGGCACTGACCCCCAGTTGCTCGGCGATTTCGCGGGTGGTGTAGCCCTGCACCAACGGCAACATGACGTCCCGCTCTCGCGGCGTCAGCGTGAGCAAGCGGGCCTGCAACGCCTCCTGGCCCTGATTGCCGCAGCGTTGCGCGGCGCAATTGCCCAGCGCCTGTTGCACGCTGTCCAGCAGCAACTGCTCGTTATAGGGCTTCTCGATGAAATCATGGGCACCGGCCTTGAACGCACGGACCACGATGGGCACATCGGCGTGCCCGCTGACAAAGATGATCGGCAGATTCAGCTGGCGTACGCGCATTTCCTCCTGCACGTTCAACCCGCCCATGCCGGGCATGCGCACGTCGAGCAGCACGCAGGCATCCAGACTGGCATCGCAGGCCTCGAGAAACTCGATACCACTGGTAAACGGCAGGGCTGTCAGGCCGACCGACTCCAATAACCAGACCGTCGAATCGAGCATTCCCTGGTCATCGTCGACCACATACACCACGTGCTCCGCCACACCTGCCATTACGTCATTCCTGTTGTTGTTTTGTTGGGCCGGCCAGCGGCAATCGGCAACACATCAGCAGCCCGACAGGCTGGAGCCGGGCATTCAGTTCGCCGCCGAAACCTTCGATGATGCTGCGGCTCATGGACAACCCGAGCCCCAGGCCATCGGGCTTGCTGGTGAAGAACGGGGTGAATATCTGCTCGAGCTCGGGCTCGCTGACGCCCGGGCCCTGGTCTTGCACACTGATTTCCACGGTGGCGCCACTGCCCTGCTCCACCGCCATCACGATCAGCGAGGGCTCGTGCGGATGCTGGTCACGGTTGGCGTCGATGGCATTGCGCAACAGATTGAGCAGCACCTGTTCCAGCAACACGCGGTCGGCATAAACAGGCGGCAGATTATCCGGCAGTCGATCCTCGATTGTCACTTCGCAATGACTGGCCTCCCACGCGCATAAACGCACGGCTTCGCGGGCAATGTCGGTCAGGTTCAGCGCCTGCATGCGCCGCTGGCCCTTGCGCAAAAACGAGCGTAACCGGCGGATCACTTCGGAAGCGTGGGTGGCGTGATGGGTGATGCGTTCCAGGCCTTGCGCCACCCGGACGGCGGCCTGCGGATTGGAACCCAGTGTTTGTAGATAGCGTTGGCTGGCGTTGGCGTAATTCACCACGGCAGCCAGCGGCTGGTTGATTTCGTGGGCGATGCCCGAGGCCAGTTCACCGAGTGTGACCAGGCGCGCAGTGTGGGCCAGTTCGTCTTGATGGCGGCGCTGTTGCGCTTCGCGCAGTTCCCGTTCGGTCATGTCCCGCGCCACCAGCGAGTAATAACGCTCGCCGCCGGCGGAGCGGTGGGCCAGTAACACCAGCGATACCGGCACGGACGTACCGCCGCCTGGTGGTTGCAGACGCGCATCGGTGCTCCAGACGCCATCGCGCTCGGCGCTGCTCCAGCCATCCCGTTGCAGGCGCGCAAGGTCGCCGCTGGCGAACAGATCGGCCAGGGCCGGCATGGATTGCTGCTCATCAATCCCGAGGATGCGGCGCGCGGCGGGATTGAGGTAAGTGACCAGGCCCTCGGGAGCGATGAACAACACCGGATCGATGTTGGCCTCGACCACTTCGGCCAGGCGTCGTTTGTTCTCCTCGGCGAGCACCCGGGCCGTGATGTCCCGGGAGACACTCACCACTTCGACCACCGCCCCGGTATAGGTTTCGCGGATCGCCCGGCTGGCGGATTCGAACCACAGGTAATGGCCGTCGCGATGGCGGATGCGATAGGTCATGGTGTGATAGCCATCCTGTTCCAGCGCATCCCGTGCACGTTGCATCAGGCCGGCCAGATCCTGGCCATGGAACAGGCCCTGGGCCATTTGCCCGCGCAATTCCTCCGGCCAGTAGCCGAGCAGGGTCCAGGACGCGGGCGACGCATCGAGGAAGCGCCCGTCCGGGGTGTGGCGGGAAATCAGGTCGGTGGTGTTTTCGATGATCAGCCGGTAAAGCCGGCGTGCGGTGATCGCTTCTCGTTCCGCCAGGACCTGGGTCGTGGCGTCGCGGCAACGGGCGAGCACGCGGTTGTCCTGCGGGTCGGGAATGAATGTCCAGATCAGGATCTGCGTTTCGAACTGAGCCTCGACACCTTCGATGGCCCGTTGCTGATCCAGACAGGCGCGCACCAGCACCCGATGATTGACTGGCAAAAAACCCAATACATCAGGCAATGGCTTCTCGGCCAGCAGGGCCAACAGCGCCGCATTGAACTCCAGCGGTCGGCCCTGTGCATCGAGCAACAGGCTCGGTTGTGGATCGTGGCCCAGTAGCGGCGAGCCGCGGAGCATGCCGTTGACGCTGCTCAACAGCGTCGTCAGCAAATCCCGCACCCAGCCCAGCCAGTCAAGACTCACCCCCTCGCACACTTCCACCAGCAGCAATCCCGCCTGCCCCGGCTGCAAGGCCAGGTCGAATACCTGGCCATGGCTGATGGCGGCTCGGCGCAGGCGGCCGGCCAGCCAGCAGTCCAATTGCCTGACTTGCGCCAGGTCCAGGCGCCCGGCCTCGATCAGTTGCTCGAACAATAACTGATCGCTGGCCAGCGCCGGGTCGCCCAGGCCCGGCGGGAAATGCTGGGCCGCCCCCTCATGGCTGTAGATCCGCGCATTGGGCTGCCAACTCAAGTAAACCGCCCGCTGCACTTCCGGGCAATCCTGCAGCGCATGACACAGCGCGTCGGCCCGGGCAGCCAGGGACACGCCTTCACGTTGCAGGCGCAACCAGCTGTGCAGTCGAACGGGAGTCAGGGTCATTGCCGGTCCACTTCTTCAATAAATCCAAGCATATACCGGCTACGGAAGTCCGGGGGCAAGTGATTTGGTACCGGACTAATTGAATATAGTACATTTACTATATTGCTTAGGTTGTACTTCCATACCAATGGATGAATGTTATATAAAGTAAACCGGACATAAAAAAGGCGACCCCGGCGCGTACACCGCAGGGGCTCCCATAGAGCTAACAATCAGCCACCGAGTACCCGTACATGTCGATCTATGAACAAGGGCTAGGCCCTTCGGCTGTCAACCATATTGCCCTGTCTCCGCTCAGCTTCATCGAGCGCACCGCCAACGTCTACCCGGACTACCCCGCCGTCATCCACGGCTCGATCCGCCGCACCTGGGCGCAGACCTATACCCGTTGTCGGCGCCTGGCCTCGGCTTTGGCCGGGCGCGGTATCGGCAAGGACGACACCGTGGCAGTGATGCTGCCCAATATTCCGGAAATGCTTGAAGTGCACTTCGGCGTGCCGATGATCGGCGCCGTGCTCAACCCGCTCAACGTGCGCCTGGATGCCGAAGCGATCGCCTTCATGCTGCAGCACGGCGAGGCCAAGGTGCTGATAACCGACCGCGAGTTCCACAGCGTGATTCACGCAGCCATCGGCATGCTGGATCACCCGCCCCTGGTGATCGACGTCAATGACCCGGAATACGGCGAAGGCCAGGCCGTCAGCGACCTGGACTACGAAGCGTTGCTGGCCGAAGGAGACCCTGCGTTCGACTGGAAATGGCCGGTCAATGAATGGCAAGCCATCTCGCTGAACTACACCTCCGGCACCACCGGCAACCCCAAGGGCGTGGTTTACCACCACCGCGGCGCGTACCTTAACGCCTTGGGCAACCAGATGACCTGGGCCATGGGCAACCATCCGGTGTACCTCTGGACCCTGCCAATGTTCCATTGCAACGGCTGGTGCTACCCCTGGACCATTACCGCCATGGCCGGTGTGCATGTGTTCCTGCGCCGGGTCGATCCACAGAAAATCCTCACGCTGATCCGCGAGCATCAGGTCACTCACCTGTGCGGCGCGCCGATCGTGCTCAATGCCCTGGTGAACATGCCGGAGTCGGCGAAAGCGGCCATCGATCACCCGGTCAACGCCATGGTCGCCGGTGCCGCACCGCCGGCCAAAGTGATCGGCGCCGTGGAAGAGATGGGCATCCAGGTCACTCACGTCTATGGCCTGACCGAAACCTATGGCCCGGTGACGCTGTGCGCCTGGCACGCGGAATGGGATGAGCTGCCCCTGGATGAGCGGGCGCAGATCAAGTCCCGACAGGGCGTGCGCTACACCACGCTCGAAGGCGTGATGGTCGGCGACTCGACGACGCTGGAACCCACCCCGCGTGACGGCCAGACCATCGGTGAGATCTTCATGCGCGGCAATACCGTGATGAAGGGCTACCTGAAGAACCCGACCGCCACCGCCGAAGCGTTCGAAGGCGGCTGGTTCCACACCGGCGACCTGGCGGTCTGTCATCCCGATGGTTACGTCGAGATCAAGGACCGGCTCAAGGACATCATCATCTCCGGCGGCGAGAACATTTCCACCATCGAGCTCGAAGGCGTGCTCTACCGCCACCCGGGCGTGATGGAAGCGGCCGTGGTCGCCCGCCCCGATGAGAAATGGGGCGAAACGCCCTGCGCCTTCGTCACCTTGAAGGCCGATCACCAGGACGTTCGCGAAGCCGACATCATCAGTTTCTGTCGCGAACACCTGGCCGGATTCAAGGTACCACGCACCGTGATCTTCACCCTGTTGCCGAAGACGTCCACCGGCAAGGTGCAGAAGTACGTGCTGCGCGACCGGGCCAAGGCGCTCTAACCGAAAACCACGTTGTACCCCACGGTGGCAGGTGATTGACCTGCCGCCTCGGGCTCGTGCACGCCGAATACGGCTGCCCGGCCCCCACAGACCGATAACAAGAACAAAGTGGAGCTAGCGATGACCGACATCCATTCAACCGATACGCAACGCTGCGAACGCATTCGCGGCAATCCGAAATTCCTCCAACTGGTGAGTAGCCGGTCGCGCCTGGCCTGGTCGTTGAGCGCCGCCGTGCTGGGCATTTATTACCTGTTCATGCTGATTGTGGCCTTTGCCCCGCAGTGGCTGCATGCGCCGCTTGGGGAACATCGGATGTTGACGCTGGGGATGCCGGTAGGCGCGGCGATCATCGTGTTTTCCTGGTTGTTGACCGGCTGGTACGTGTACAGCGCCAACACCCGCTTCGACGCACTGGGCGCCGCCATTCTCGAGGAGAGCAAGTGATGAACCTGTTCCGTACGCTTGCCCTCGCCGCTGCCGGCCTGTTGCCTGTTTCCGTCGCCATTGCCGCGCCCGCGCTGGGCGCGGTGGAAAAACAACCGCTCAACCTGAATGCCATCGGCATGTTCTTCGTCTTCGTGCTGGGCACGCTGGCCATCACCTGGTGGGCTGCGCGCCAGACCAAGTCCACCTCCGACTTCTACACGGCGGGCGGTGGTATCACCGGGTTCCAGAACGGCCTGGCGATTGCCGGTGACTACATGTCCGCGGCCACCCTGCTGGGGCTTTCCAGCCTGGTGTTTGCCAAGGGCTACGACGGCTTCATCTATACCATCGGTTTCTTCGTCGGCTGGCCGATCATCACCTTCCTGATGGCCGAGCGTCTGCGTAACCTGGGGCGCTATACCTTCGCCGACATCGTTTCCTATCGACTGGACCAGAACAAGGTGCGGATCTTCGCGGCCTTCGGCTCGTTGACCGTGGTGTGCTGCTACCTGATCGTACAGATGGTCGGCGCGGGTCAGTTGATCAAGCTGCTGTTCGGCCTCGACTACCCGGTAGCCGTGGTGATCGTCGGTGCGTTGATGCTGGTCTACGTGATCTTCGGTGGCATGATCGCGACCACCTGGGTACAGATCATCAAGGCCGTGCTGTTGCTGGCCGGCGGCACCACGCTTGCGGTCATGGCGATGTCGCAGTTCGGTTTCAGCTACGAGACCCTGGCCGACAAGGCCGTCCAGGCCCACGCCAGTGGCTGGAACATCATGGGCCCGGGCTCGATGCTCGCCGACCCGATCAACACCGCGTCGATGTCCCTGGGACTGGTGTTCGGCATCGCCGGCCTGCCGCACATCCTGATGCGTTTTTTCACCGTGCCCAATGCCAAGGAAGCCCGCAAGTCGGTGTTCTATGCCACCGGCTTCATCGGCTTCTTCTTCCTCGTGGTCTGCACCCTCGGTTTTGCCGCCATGGTGATCATCGGTACCGATCCGCAGTACTACGTCAACGGTGAAGTCGGCGGTGCCCTGATCGGCGGCGGCAACATGGTTGCCATGCACCTGGCCAAGGCGGTCGGCGGCAACCTGTTCTTCGGTTTCCTCGCGGCTGTGGCGTTCGCCACCATCCTCGCGGTGGTCTCCGGGCTGGCGCTGGCCGGTGCTTCGGCGATTTCCCACGACCTCTACGCCACCGTGTTCAAGAAAGGCAAGGCCAGCGAGAAACAGGAAATGCGCGTCACGCGCATGGCGACCGTGGGGCTGGGCATCATCGCGATCCTGCTGGGCATCCTGTTCGAGAAGATGAACGTCGCGTTCCTCGTGGGCCTGACCTTCGGCATTGCCGCCTCGACCAACTTCCCGGTGCTGATCATGGCCATGTACTGGAAAGGGCTTACAACCAAAGGCGCGATCATCGGCGGCTTCGCCGGCCTGATTTGCGCACTGGTGCTGGTGATCCTGTCGCCTGCGGTCTGGGTCACGGTGCTTGGCAATACCCACGCCATTTTCCCATACGACCACCCTGCCCTGTTCTCCATGCCGCTGGCGTTCCTGGTGATTGTCGTGGTGTCCCGGCTCGACCGCAGCGTGCGCGCCGAGAAGGAACGTGACGCCTACGCCGACCAGTTCGTGCGCGCGCAGACCGGCCTGGGTGCCGCCAGCGCTTCCAGTCATTGATTGCAAGGGCACGGCATTCGCTGCCGTGCCCATCGCACAACCGTCCTTTTGAGGTTCACGTTATGCCCGATTTCAAAGCCCCGCTGCGCGACCTGCGCTTTGTCCTGCATGAAGTCTTTGACGCCCCGGCCCTGTGGGCGCGCCTGCCGGCCCTGGCCGACAGTGTCGACGCCGATACCGCGGACGCCATTCTCGAGGAGGCGGCGAAAGTCACCTCGCAGCTGATTGCGCCCTTGAATCGCAGCGGCGACGAAGAAGGCGCGCAGTGGCATGCGGGTCGTGTCACCACGCCCAGCGGTTTCAAACAGGCCTACGCCACCTACATCGAAGGCGGCTGGGTCGGGCTGTCCGGCAACGCCGGGTTCGGTGGCATGGGCATGCCGAAGATGCTGGCGGTGCAATTCGAAGAGATGCTCTACGGCGCCAACTCGAGTTTTGCGCTGTATTCGGCATTGAGTTCCGGCGCCTGCCTGGCGCTGGATGCCCATGCCAGCGAGACCCTGAAAAACCTCTACCTGCCGCCGATGTATGAAGGCCGCTGGGCCGGTTCCATGTGCCTGACCGAAGCCCATGCCGGCACCGACCTGGGACTGATCCGCACCCGTGCCGAGCCTCAGGCTGACGGCAGCTACCAGATCACCGGCAGCAAGATGTTCATCACCGGCGGCGATCAGGACCTGACCGAAAACATCGTGCACCTGGTGCTGGCCAAACTGCCGGATGCACCTGCGGGCCCGAAAGGTATTTCGCTGTTTGTCGTGCCCAAAGTGCTGGTCAATCCCGACGGTTCCCTCGGCGCTGCCAACGCCGTAGGTTGCGGCTCGATCGAACACAAGATGGGGATCAAGGCCTCGGCGACCTGCGTGATGAACTTCGACGGCGCCAGCGGCTGGCTGGTCGGCGAGGAGAACAAGGGGCTGGCGGCGATGTTCACCATGATGAATTACGAACGCCTGTCCATCGGCATCCAGGGTATCGGCTGTGCCGAAGCGTCCTATCAGAGCGCCGTGGCGTACGCCCGCGAACGCCTTCAGAGCCGCTCGCCGACAGGCGCCATGGCGCCGGGCAAAGTGGCCGACCCGATCATCGTTCACCCCGACGTGCGACGCATGCTGCTGACCATGAAGGCCATGACCGAAGGGGGTCGCGCGTTCGCCAGTTATGTCGGGCAACAACTGGACCTGGCGAAGTTTTCCGACGATATCGGGGAACGGGAAAGCGCACAGGACCTGGTCGCGCTGCTGACACCGGTGGCCAAGGCATTTTTCACCGATACCGGCCTGGAAAGCTGCATCCACGGCCAGCAGGTGTTCGGCGGGCATGGCTACATTCGTGAGTGGGGCCAGGAACAATTGGTTCGCGATGTGCGCATCGCGCAGATCTACGAAGGCACCAACGGCATCCAGGCGCTGGACCTGCTCGGGCGCAAAGTGCTCGCCGACAAAGGTCTCGCGCTGCGCCAGTTCACCGGCGAGATTCGCCGCTTCGCCGCCCGGCCCGATGCCCCCTATGCCACACAACTGCTCGATGCCGTGCAACGGCTGGAGGACATCAGCGACTGGCTGCAGGATCGCGCCGCCACCAACCGCAACGAAGTCGGCGCCGCCTCGGTGGAGTATCTGCACCTGTTCGGTTACGTCGCCTACGCCTGGCTGTGGGCGCGCATGGCCCAGGTTGCCGGGCAGAAACGCAGCGAAGACGACAGTTTCTACGGCGCGAAAATCGCCACCGCCGACTTCTACATCCACCGCCTGTTGCCACGCATTCTGAGCCTGGAGCAATCCATTCGTGCTGGCAGCGCCTCGCTGTATGGCCTGTCGGCCGAACAGTTCTGACGATTGAACCGCCGCGGCGTCGGCTCCTCTCTTTTGGCGTCGCGGTTTTTACTTCCCGGGCCCTTGCCATTGCGGCAGGGGCTGCTGTGCCCGTCATTTCAAAAATAAAAACCAAGGGGCTTCACCATGGACCGCAGCACTCGTATTCTCGCTACCCGTCTCCTGTTGGCCGGCGGCGTCATCAGCCTCACGGCGCCTGCTTCTGCTGACTTCATCAAGGACAGCAAGGCCAGCCTGGAACTGCGCAACTTTTACTTCAACCGGGATTATCGCCAGACCAACGCCGCGCAATCGAAACAAGAGGAATGGGCCCAGGGGTTCCTGCTGCGCTATGAATCGGGATTCACTGACGGTTTGATCGGCGTGGGGTTCGATGCGATTGGCCTGCTCGGCGTCAAACTCGATTCGAGCCCCGATCGCGCCGGTTCCGGCCTGCTCAAACGCCACAGCGACACCAGCAAAGGTGCCCAGGACGAATACGGCGAACTGGGCCTGACCGCCAAACTGCGCGCTTCGAAAAGTACGCTAAAGCTCGGCACGTTGCTGCCCAAGCTGCCGACGGTACTGGCCAACGATTCACGGCTGTTGCCACAAACCTTCAAGGGCGGTCAGTTGACCTCGCTCGAACTCGAAGGCCTGACCGTGGATGCCGGTCGGCTGACGCAGGTCAACCAGCGCGACTCCTCGGACTACGAGGACATGGGCATCACCCGCACCGGC
>NZ_JANHLK010000100.1 GCF_028682635.1 Pseudomonas putida
TGGCAGCGCCGAGTCGTTCACCTACAACGCTCTCGGCCAGGTGCTGACGCACACCGACGGCAAGGGCCAGACCACCCGACTGCTGCGCACCGCCCGCGGCCTGCCGAGCAGTCGCCAGGACGCCAAGGGCCAGCGCCTCCGCTACGAATACGACCCGGCGATTCGCCTGACCGCGCTGATCAACGAAAACAACGCGGCGTACCAGTTCGCCTACGATGCATCCGACCGGCTGATCGAAGAAAAACGCATCGACAACCTGACCCGGCGCTTCAGCTACAACCTCGGCGGGCATCTGACCCAGGTCGATGAAACCGGCTACGGCGAACGCGGCGAGCGGCCACAACGGCGCACCGAATTCGAGCGCGACAGCATTGGTCGGCTAA
>NZ_JANHLK010000101.1 GCF_028682635.1 Pseudomonas putida
TATTAGACCCTGTTCCGCATCACCCTTAGCCTGTGATTCGACAGGTTCTGCCTGCGCACAAGAACGATAACAAACGACCTGTTGATTGGAGCCGTCATGAGCACTCATTATTCAATTCCCGAGTTGATCGATAGCACTCGAACCAGTGCTTTTCAGTGGCGGGTTTTTGCCCTCTGCTTTTTCGTCGCCATTCTCGACGGATTCGACACTCAAGCGATTGCGTTCACCGGTCCCTCGATCATCCAGGCATTCGGACTCGGCGCAGGCGCTCTGGCGCCTATCCTGACCGCCGGAATTGTCGGCATGGTGCTCGGGGCAATGGTACTGGGCCTCATGGGCGATAAATTCGGCCGACGACCGACGATTATCGGGTCCGTCGCAT
>NZ_JANHLK010000102.1 GCF_028682635.1 Pseudomonas putida
GTGCTGCCTATCCAGGTGCTGCCCGAGATCGGCAAGCCCTGCACCACGCCACCGCTGATGATCTCGACGCCGGAAATGCTCAGGCTCTGCAGGCCATCCGGGGCGTTGACGGTGAAGGTCCCGTGCTGGGTCAGCGCCGGGGCGTCGGGGTCGCTGCCGTAGGTGAGGTTTTTCTCGTAGACGGTCAGTTCGCCACCTGCGACGTCCAGGCCGCCGAGGGTCACCCCGTCGTCGTTGTTGTGCACGTTCAGCACCAGGTTGGCGGTGCTGCTGTCGCCGTCGGCGTCGGTCAGGGTGTAGGTGAAGGTCTCGGTGCCGTTGCCGCCGGCGTGCAAGGCCTTGAAGTCAGCGTCGCCGGGATTGAGGGTGTAGGTGTAGGT
>NZ_JANHLK010000103.1 GCF_028682635.1 Pseudomonas putida
AAGTTTGTGGCGCACCCAGCCGTCCAACTCCTCAAGGGGTCGCTTACTTTGACTGAGCTTGAAGTAACCAGCCCACCCGCGCAGTACAGGGTTGATCCGCTCGATGACGCTCGCCATCTTGCAGCCCTGCGCTCCGCGCAGCAGGTCTCTAAGCCGGTCGCGCAAGCGTCCCAGGCTCATCAAAGCTACTCTCAGTCTCGGCTGCTGATGCCAGCTCATCCCGTAACCCAGGTAATCGCACATCCAGGATCCGGCTACCCGGCTCTTGTCCCGGTTCAGCGTCAATTTAAGGCGCTGGTTCAGGAGCCGCTCCACGCCGGCCATCACTCGTTCGCCCGCACGGCGACTGCGCACATAAATGTTCGCATCGTCGGCG
>NZ_JANHLK010000104.1 GCF_028682635.1 Pseudomonas putida
TGCCGATGATGCGAACATTTATGTGCGCAGTCGCCGTGCTGGCGAGCGAGTGATGGCCGGTGTGGAGCGGTTTCTGAACCAGCGCCTTAAATTGACGCTGAATCGGGACAAGAGCCGGGTAGCCGGATCCTGGAGGTGCGATTACCTGGGTTACGGGATGAGCTGGCATCAGCAGCCGAGACTGAGAGTAGCTGTGATGAACCTGGGCCGCTTGCGCGACCGGCTTAGAGACCTGCTGCGCGGAGCGCAGGGCTGCAAGATGGCGAGCGTCATCGAGCGGATCAACCCTGTACTGCGCGGTTGGGCTGGCTACTTCAAGCTCAGTCAGAGCAAGCGACCCCTTGAGGAGTTGGACGGTTGGGTGCGTCACAAACTG
>NZ_JANHLK010000105.1 GCF_028682635.1 Pseudomonas putida
CAGGTTTTGCGCAGGTAAGTTGAATTGGTGGCGTCACGCAAATCCGTAGGAGCCGGCTTGCCGGCGATGCGATGGTGGCCGTGGGGCCGCCTTCGCTGGCAAGCCAGCTCCTACAGGATTTGTGGGGCCATGATGAATGTGTGGCGTTACGCGCATCTGTAGGAGCCGGCTTGCCGGCGATGCGATGGTGGCCGTGATGCCGCCTTCGCTGGCAAGCCAGCTCCTACAGGTTTTGCGCAGGTAAGTTGAATTTGTGGCGTCACGCAAATCCGTAGGAGCCGGCTTGCTGGCGATGCGATGGTGGCCGTGGTGCCGCCTTCGCTGGCAAGCCAGCTCCTACAGGTTTTGCGCAGGTAAGTTGAATT
>NZ_JANHLK010000106.1 GCF_028682635.1 Pseudomonas putida
CATCGGCCTGACCGAGCAGAAAATCAGCGACTTCAAGAAGGCCGGGCTCGATCATATCCAGATCAGTTTCCAGGCCAGCGACGAGCAGGTGAACAACCTGCTGGCGGGCTCGAAAAAGGCTTTCGCGCAAAAGCTGGAAATGGCCCGCGCCGTCAAAGCCCACGGCTACCCGATGGTGCTGAACTTCGTGACCCATCGGCACAACATCGACAAGATCGACCGCATCATCGAGCTGTGCATCGCACTCGAGGCAGACTTCGTCGAACTCGCGACCTGCCAGTTCTACGGTTGGGCACAGCTCAATCGAGTCGGGCTATTGCCGACCAAAGAGCAACTGGTGCGCGCCGAACGCATCACCAATGAG
>NZ_JANHLK010000107.1 GCF_028682635.1 Pseudomonas putida
TATCGGCCTGACCGAGCAGAAAATCAGCGACTTCAAGAAGGCCGGGCTCGATCATATCCAGATCAGTTTCCAGGCCAGCGACGAGCAGGTGAACAACCTGCTGGCGGGTTCGAAAAAGGCCTTCGCGCAAAAGCTGGAAATGGCCCGCGCCGTCAAAGCCCATGGCTACCCGATGGTGCTGAACTTCGTGACCCATCGGCACAACATCGACAAGATCGACCGCATCATCGAGCTGTGCATCGCCCTGGAGGCAGACTTCGTCGAACTCGCCACCTGCCAGTTCTACGGTTGGGCACAGCTCAATCGAGTCGGGCTATTGCCGACCAAAGAGCAACTGGTGCGCGCCGAACGCATCACCAATGAA
>NZ_JANHLK010000108.1 GCF_028682635.1 Pseudomonas putida
GTCTATCAAAATAATCGGCTCCAGTGTCAGCTGGAGGCGGATTACCACGATGCCTTGTGCGTGGCGGCCGGGCGCCGCCTGATGCCGCCGTGCTGCAAGACCTTGCACATCAGCCTGTTCTTCGACGGCACCGGCAATAACCTTAACAACGACCTCTACCTGTCGGATCCCCGGCACCCGACCAACGTCGCCCGGATGTTCCGCGCCAGCATTGGCGACGGCCATGCCGGCGGTACCGGGCATAGCCCCGGGGCCAAGGGCTTGACCGATGCGGCAGGCACCGGCAATGGCCAGTACTTCAAGTACTACATGCCCGGTGTGGGCACGCCGTTTACCGAAGTCGGTGACCTCGACTAT
>NZ_JANHLK010000109.1 GCF_028682635.1 Pseudomonas putida
GTAGTCGAGGTCACCGACTTCGGTAAACGGCGTGCCCACACCGGGCATGTAGTACTTGAAGTACTGGCCATTGCCGGTGCCTGCCGCATCGGTCAAGCCCTTGGCCTCGGTGCTGTGGGCGGTGCCGCCGGCATGGCCGTCGCCAATGCTGGCGCGGAACATCCGGGCAATGTTGGTAGGGTGCCGGGGATCCGACAGGTAGAGGTCGTTATTGAGGTTATTGCCGGTGCCGTCGAAGAACAGGCTGATGTGCAAGGTCTTGCAACAAGGCGGCATCAGCCGGCGCCCGGCCGCCACGCACAAGGCATCGTGGTAATCCAACTCCAGCTGACACTGGCGCCGATTATTTTGATGGAT
>NZ_JANHLK010000011.1 GCF_028682635.1 Pseudomonas putida
AGATTTGTGACCACCTGTAGGAGCTGCCGCAGGCTGCGATCATTTGATCTTAGTCGTCCAGCGCCTTCACCGACTTGGGTGAAAGGCGCAAGCTGCGCAGGCTGCGCTTGACGCTCTTGAGGTGGTTGACCAGGCTCGGCCCGCGGGCCATGGCCACGCCCATGGCCAACACATCGATCACCACCAGGTGGGCGATACGCGAGGTCAGCGGCGTGTAGATTTCGGTGTCTTCGTGAACATCGATGGCCAGGTTGACGGTCGACAACTCGGCCAAAGGCGTCTGGCTCGGGCACAAGGTGATCAACGAGGCGCCGCTCTCCCGCACCAGGTTCGCGGTGATCAGCAAATCCTTGGAGCGCCCGGACTGGGAAATGCAGATTGCCACGTCACTTGGCTTGAGGGTAACCGCCGACATCGCCTGCATGTGCGGATCGGAATACGCCGCCGCTGTCAGCAGCAAACGGAAAAACTTGTGCTGCGCATCCGCCGCCACCGCCCCGGAGGCGCCGAAACCATAGAACTCGACGCGCTGGGCCTGGGACATGAGCGTCACCGCTCGCTGCAACTCCAACGGATCGAGCTTTTCCCGGACCTCCATCAGCGTGTGCAGGGTGGTGTCGAAAATCTTCAGGCTGTAGTCGGCGACCGAGTCGTCCTCATGGATCGCGAACTGCCCGAAACTCGCCCCTGCCGCCAGGCTCTGGGCCAGCTTGAGTTTCAAGTCCTGGAAACCCGAGCAACCGATGGCGCGGCAAAAGCGCACGATGGTCGGCTCACTGATACCCACGCTGTGGGCCAGGTCGGCCATGGAACTGTGCATCACGGCCGCAGGATCGAGCAAAACGTGATCGGCGACCTTGAGTTCCGACTTGCGTAACAGGTGGCGAGACTGGGCGATGTGTTGCAGCAGATTCAAAGGGCTGGACTCTTTTTTATTTGGCAGGCGCCGGGGATGTAGCACGCTTGTAGTTATACTACATGAATCGTCTTTTTGCCTGCTGAATAAGTAACTGAATTGTCTTTGTCACACCCTGTTTTAGCGGTATGAGCCTTATGTAGCAGTAAATCCGGCCTTTGCCGCCAAGGATTTTTTGCGAAAAAAAAGCCCGCAGTGTGAGCGGGCGAAAGACCAAAGAAGCTATATGCGCAGTCGCTTCTAAGTGGAGGAAGCCGCTTGGGGGATCAGCTTCCTCGGTACGTTGAATAACTGTAGGGCGAAATGAGCAGCGGCACATGGTAGTGATCCTGCTCGGCAGAGATGCCAAAACGCAGCACCACCACATCCAGGAAAGCAGGCTCCGGCAACTGGACGCCACGGGCGCGGTAGTAGTCGCCTGCATGGAACTGCACCTGATAGACCCCGGTGCGGTAGTCATCGCCCTGCAGCAGCGGTGCATCGACACGGCCATCGCTGTTGGTTATCGCGCTGGCGACCAATTCCAGCTGCGAGCCTTCAACGCGGTACAGCTCGACCTTGATCGAGCTGCCCGGGCACCCGTGTGCAGCGTCCAAAACGTGTGTAGTCAAACGTCCCATTGATTCTGCGCGCCTGCCTGCATGTAAGCAGTCAGGCCTCGCGCCTCCCGAAGTCAGTTGAAAGGAGACCGCACCGATTCGGAGCACGAAAAGCTGCGGCGAGCGACTGATTAAGACATTTTTCAAAAAAATTGTACACAATAAAAACGACATTTCGTCCGACACCGTCACCACACGGGCTTTTACCGTCGATTTTCCAGCGATCCTTGCGCCTGCGCCGCTTTCGAACCATTAGCTGACCAATCAGGCAAATTTCTTGCACTGGTCGGGTGACAGTCCAGAATCCGCACCACTGATGACCGTTGATGAAAAATGCAAAAAATCAGGCTTACAAAATGAATATAAAGTTGTATACAATCACCCCATCGCTGTGACGCCACCCTGCCATTTCACCCTCAGGCGCGCCACACCACCTGTCAACACGAACAAGAAGGAAGACTGCAGTGAGCGCTGACTACCCTCGCGACCTGATCGGTTACGGCAGTAACCCTCCGCACCCACACTGGCCGGGCAACGCCCGCATCGCCCTGTCGTTCGTACTCAACTACGAAGAAGGTGGCGAGCGCAACATCCTGCACGGCGACAAAGAGTCTGAAGCCTTCCTCTCGGAAATGGTCTCGGCGCAGCCGCTGCAAGGCGCGCGTAACATGAGCATGGAATCGCTCTACGAGTATGGCAGCCGTACTGGCGTCTGGCGGATCCTGAAACTGTTCAAGGAATTCGACATTCCGCTGACCGTGTTCGCCGTGGCCATGGCCGCCCAGCGTCACCCGGACGTGATCCACGCCATGGTCGAGGCCGGCCACGAGATCTGCAGCCACGGCTACCGCTGGATCGACTACCAGTACATGGACGAAGCCCAGGAACGCGAGCACATGCTCGAAGCGATACGCATCCTCACCGAAATCACCGGCGAGCGCCCACTGGGCTGGTACACCGGCCGCACCGGCCCGAATACCCGCAAGCTGGTGATGGAAGAAGGCGGCTTCCTCTACGACAGCGACACCTACGACGACGACCTGCCCTACTGGGAACCGAACAACCCGACCGGCAAGCCGCACCTGGTGATCCCGTACACCCTGGACACCAACGACATGCGCTTCACCCAGGTCCAGGGTTTCAACAAGGGCGACGATTTCTTCGAATACCTCAAGGATGCGTTCGACGTGCTCTACGCCGAAGGCGCGGAAGCCCCGAAAATGCTGTCGATCGGCCTGCACTGCCGCCTGATCGGCCGTCCGGCGCGTCTGGCTTCGCTCAAGCGCTTTATCGAATACGCTAAAAGTCATGAACAGGTGTGGTTCAGCCGTCGCGTCGACATCGCACGCCACTGGCACGAAACCCACCCGTACCAAGGGGCCGCGAAATGAGCGCCTTTCAAACCTTGAAACCCTCGACCCTGAGCCGCGACGCCTTCGTCAAAGCCTTCGCCGACATCTACGAACATTCGCCATGGGTGGCCGAGAAGGCCTTTGACCTGGGCCAGGACGCCTCGATCGACGAGATCGAAACCCTGCACCAGCGCATGAGCGACATCCTGTTGAGCGCCGATCACGCCAGCCAGCTGGCCCTGATCAACGCTCACCCGGACCTGGCCGGCAAAGCCGCCGTCCAGGGGCAACTCACCGAAGCCAGCACCAATGAACAGGCTGGCGCCGGTATTCACCAATGCACGGCCGAAGAGTTCCAGCGCTTCACCGAGCTGAACGACGCCTACAAGGCCAAGTTCAAGTTTCCCTTCATCATGGCGGTAAAAGGCAGCAACCGGCATCAGATCCTCGCGGCGTTCGAAACGCGCATCCACAACCCGGAAGATACCGAGTTCAAGTGCGCGCTGGCGCAGATCAACAAGATCGCCCTGTTCCGATTACTGACCCTATAGCGACCTTGGCCCGAGCGTATCTGAACGCACAAATCGCCCAGGGCCCTGAGAGCATCCCAAGCCACTTATTTAAAGGCAGACAAGAAGAATGAAAGCTTACGCCGTACCTTTCGAGAAGTTCGTCAACCTGGCCGACGCCCGTCTGGGCACCAAGATCATCTCGGTCACCGATGACTGGTTCGCAGACGCCAACCGTCTGTTCCAACCGACCCCGGCCGTGTGGAAGGAGGGCGTGTTCGATGACAACGGCAAGTGGATGGACGGCTGGGAGTCGCGCCGCAAGCGCTTCGAAGGCTACGACAGCGCGGTGATCCGCCTGGGCGTGCCTGGCTCGATCAAGGGCGTGGACATCGACACTTCATTCTTCACCGGCAACTTCCCGCCGTCGGCCTCCCTGGAAGCCTGCTTCCTGGCCTCGGGCGAGCCGGACGCAAACACCCAGTGGACTGAAGTGCTGTCCGCCGTCGAACTGCAAGGCAACAGCCACCACTACCACGAAATCAGCAACGACCAGGCGTTCAGCCACCTGCGCTTCAACATCTACCCGGACGGTGGTGTTGCCCGTCTGCGCGTGTACGGCATTCCGTTCCGCGACTGGTCGGCTGTTGGCGACAACGAGCAAGTCGACCTGGCCGCAGCCCTCAACGGTGGCCGCGCCCTCGCCTGCTCCGACGAACACTTCGGCCGCATGAGCAACATTCTCAACCCGGGCCGTGGCATCAACATGGGCGACGGCTGGGAAACCGCACGTCGTCGTACCCCGGGCAATGACTGGGTGATCGTCGCCCTGGGCCACCCGGGCGAGATCGAGAAAATCGTCGTCGATACCCTGCACTTCAAGGGCAACTACCCGGACAGCTGCTCGATCCAGGGCGCATTCGTCAAAGGCGGTACCGACAGCCAGATCGAAACCCAATCGCTGTTCTGGCGCGAACTGCTGCCAAGCCAGAAGCTGGAAATGCACGCCGAACACACCTTCGCCGAGCAGATCAAGGCCCTGGGCCCGATCACCCACATCCGCCTGAACGTGTTCCCGGATGGTGGTGTGAGCCGCCTGCGCGTTTTGGGCAAAGTCGCGAAGTAAGCGACGCGCCCTTCGCGAGCAAGCCCGCTCCCACAGGGGAATGCATTCCAGATGTGGGAGCGGGCTTGCTCGCGAAGGCGTCAGAACCAACAACACAGAACTCAACGAAAAGAAGAACAGCATGCGCACACTGACGATTGAACCGCTGACCAAAGAAGCCTTCGCCCCTTTCGGTGACGTGATCGAAACCGACGGCAGCGATCACTTCATGATCAACAACGGTTCGACCATGCGCTTCCATAAACTGGCGACGGTGGAAACCGCCACGCCAGAAGACAACGCGATCATCAGCATCTTCCGCGCCGACGCGCAGGACATGCCATTGACCGTGAGCATGCTGGAGCGTCATCCGCTGGGCAGCCAGGCTTTCATTCCGCTGCTCGGCAACCCCTTTCTGATCGTGGTCGCGCCACTTGGCGATGAACCTGTATCAGGCTTGGTCCGCGCCTTCGTCACCAACGGCAGGCAGGGCATCAATTACCATCGCGGCGTTTGGCACCACCCGGTGCTGACGATCGAAAAGCGGGATGACTTCCTGGTGGTTGATCGCAGTGGCACAGGCAATAACTGCGATGAGCATTTTTTCAAAGAGGATGAGCGTTTGATCCTCGCCCCCCACCAATAAGAGAAGGTCTGATCACTCGACAACAAGAGTGACAGGCGAGAGGTAAAGACTGTGGAAGCACATCTGTTGGAATGGCTGAACCTGAGCGTGCGCTGGGTTCACATGATTACTGGCGTGGCCTGGATCGGCGCATCGTTCTACTTCGTCTGGCTGGAAAACAACCTCAATCGGGTCAACCCGAAAAGTGGTCTGGCCGGTGATTTGTGGGCGATCCACGGCGGCGGTATCTACCACCTGGAAAAATACAAACTGGCTCCACCGACCATGCCGGACAACCTGCACTGGTTCAAATGGGAAGCCTACTTCACCTGGATGTCGGGGATCGCGCTGCTGTGCGTGGTGTTCTACTCCAACCCGACGCTCTACCTGCTGGCTCCGGGCAGCACCCTGAGCGGTCCTGAAGGCGTGGCCATCGGTATCGGCTCGCTGTTCATCGGCTGGTTCATCTACTCCTTCCTCTGCGACTCGGCCCTGGGTAAACGCCCTGCCCTGCTGGGTTTCATCCTGTTCGTGCTGATCATCGGCGCGGCCTATGGCTTCAGCAAGGTGTTCAGCGGTCGTGGTGCGTACCTGCACGTCGGCGCGATCATCGGCACCATCATGGTCGGCAACGTGTTCCGCATCATCATGCCGGCGCAACGTGCACTGGTGGCGGCCATCGCCGAGAACCGCACGCCGGATCCGGCACTGCCGGCCAAAGGCCTGTTGCGTTCGCGTCACAACAACTACTTCACCTTGCCGGTGCTGTTCATCATGATCAGCAACCACTTCCCGAGCACCTACGGCAGCCAGTACAACTGGTTGATCCTGGCCGGGATCGCGGTACTGGCGGTGTTGGTGCGTCACTACTTCAACACCCGTCACGACAGCCACAAATATGCCTGGACCCTGCCGGTGGCAGCGGTGGGCATGATTTGCCTGGCCTACGTGTCCGGTCCGAAGCCGATGTCCAGCGCCCCTGAAGTGGCCAAGGCACCTGCCGCAATCGAGTACCAGCCGCTGCCGGAAACTGCAGTGGGCGGTGGCTTGAAACCGGCTGAAGCCAAACCTGCCGAGGCACCTGCAGCCGCACCGGCGCAAGCGTCCAACGCAGGCCCGGGCTTCGACAAGGTGCACAGCGTGATTCAGGAACGTTGCGCGGTTTGCCACTCGGCCAAACCGACCAGCCCGCTGTTCAGTGCGGCCCCGGCCGGCGTGATGCTCGACACCCCCGAGCAGATCCGCCAGAACGCGGCGCGTATCCAGGCTCAAGCCGTCGCCAGCCAGATCATGCCACTGGGCAACATCACCCAGATGACCCAGCAGGAACGTGACCTGATCGGCGCCTGGATTGTGCAGGGTGCCCCGACCAATTAATCGTTGAAAAGCTTCGCTGGCAAGCCAGCTCCTACAGGAGCTGGCTTGCCAGCGATTGGCCGCAACGCGGTCCACCTGATGCACAAAATCACAAGAATAAAAATGATCCGAGGTGTTGCATGTCCGAGCTCTCCCCAGCACGCATCCCCGACGCACCCGCCATTCAGCGTTTGCCCCTCTTGCAACTGATCCTGGTCGGTTTGCAACATGTTCTGCTGATGTACGGTGGCGCCATCGCGGTGCCGCTGATCATCGGACAGGCCGCTGGCCTGAGTCGTGAAGAAATCGCCTTCCTGATCAACGCCGACCTGCTGGTCGCCGGCATCGCCACCATCGTCCAGTCACTCGGTATCGGCCCCATGGGCATTCGCATGCCGGTGATGATGGGCGCCAGTTTCGCCGCCGTCGGCAGCATGGTCGCCATGGCCGGCATGCCCGGTATCGGCCTGCAGGGGATCTTCGGCGCGACCATCGCCGCCGGGTTCTTCGGCATGCTCATCGCGCCGTTCATGTCCAAGGTCGTGCGCTTCTTCCCTCCTCTGGTGACCGGCACGGTCATCACCTCGATCGGTTTGTCGCTGTTCCCCGTGGCCGTAAACTGGGCCGGCGGTGGCGCCGACGCCGCTCAATTCGGTTCACCGATCTACCTGGCCATCGCCGCGCTGGTGCTGGGCACCATCCTGCTGGTGCACCGCTTCATGCGCGGTTTCTGGGTCAATATTTCGGTGCTGATCGGCATGTGCCTGGGTTACGTGCTCTGTGGCGTGCTGGGCATGGTCGACCTCAGCGGCATGGCCCAGGCACCATGGCTGCAATTCGTCACCCCGCTGCACTTCGGCATGCCGAAATTCGAACTCGCGCCGATCCTGTCGATGTGCCTGGTGGTGGTGATCATTTTCGTCGAATCCACCGGGATGTTCCTCGCCCTGGGCAAGATCACCGGCCAGGAAGTCTGCCCACGCATGTTGCGCCGCGGCCTGCTGTGCGACGCCGGCGCCTCGTTCTTCGCCGGCTTCTTCAACACCTTCACCCACTCCTCCTTCGCGCAGAACATCGGCCTGGTGCAGATGACCGGCGTGCGCTGCCGTTCGGTGACCATCGTCGCCGGCGGTTTGCTGATCGTCCTGAGCCTGCTGCCCAAGGCCGCGTTCCTGGTAGCTTCGATCCCTCCGGCGGTGCTGGGCGGCGCGGCGATCGCGATGTTCGGCATGGTCGCCGCCACCGGGATCAAGATCCTCCAGGAAGCCGACATCGGTGACCGACGCAACCAGTTGCTGGTGGCGGTGAGCATCGGCATGGGCCTGATCCCGGTGGTGCGTCCGGAATTCTTCGCCCACCTGCCCCTGTGGATGAGCCCGATCACCCACAGCGGCATCGCCATGGCCACGCTCAGTGCCCTGACGCTGAACCTGCTGTTCAACATCCTTGGCGGCGCCGAACGCGCGGCCATCAACGACTGCCACGCCCACTAAGTCAGAAGCACACACCCCCTGTAGGAGCCGGCTTGCCGGCGAAAGCGGAGTGTCAGGCGAGATTGATGTTGGATTTTATGGCCTCTTCGCTGGCAAGCCAGCTCCTACAGGTAGGGTGTTTCTGCGCCTTGAAAATAAGAACAAGAGGGAGCAACAGATGATTCGTACCCAGACAAACCTGTTGTTGGCGGGCGGTCTTTTGGCCGCCACTCAAGCCATGGCCGGCGATTTGCTGCTGTGGCAAACCAACAGCCTGAGCTATCTGTACGGCAAGGATTTCGCGGTCAACCCGTCGATCCAGCAGACGGTGACGTTCGAGCACGCCGACCGCTGGAAGTACGGCGACAACTTCATGTTCATCGACAGCACCTACTACAACGGCGAGCAAGACCGCAACAAAGGCGTTCACGCCTATTACGGCGAGTTCAGCCCGCGCCTCTCCCTGGGCAAGATCCTCGACCGCCGTTTCGAATTCGGCCCGATCAAGGACGTGCTGCTGGCCATGACGTACGAGAACGGCGAAGACGACACCGAGGCCTACCTGATCGGCCCCGGTTTCGACCTCGCGATACCGGGTTTCAACTATTTCACCCTGAACTTCTATAACCGCCAGACCGAAGGCTCGCGCCCCGGCGACGATGTCTGGCAGATCTCACCAGCTTGGTCCTACACCGTTCCATTGGGCAATTCGAGCCTGTTGATCGACGGTTACCTGGACTGGGTGGTGGACAACGACCAGAACGCCCACGGCACCTATCACGCCAACGTGCACTTCAACCCGCAGATCAAGTACGACCTGGGCAAAACCCTTGGCTGGCGGGAAAAACAGGTGTACGTCGGCGTCGAATACAGCTACTGGAAAGACAAGTACGGCATCGAAAACAACGGCAACCTCGACACCAATGAAAACACCACCAGCCTGCTGGTGAAGGTGCATTTCTAAGATGACCCGCAACCGTGCCCCACACCTGTCGTCGGTGCGCCGTTGCGGGGCACTTGAGACCTGGCCGAGGAGTCAGTATTCTCCGCGGCCGCCTGAATCCGCTTTAAAAAAAAGCCCGGATTTAATTCCTGACCAGAAAGCCAACTTATCCCGGCCCTGGACGGTACCAAGGCATCCCCAAACCACTCTCAATCGACTGTTTTTGAGCAGCCGAGCGGGAGTTTTTTGGTTTTCTGAAAGCCTTGGCGCAGCTCTTGCTAACAGCACTAAAGCTGACCGAGTGGATGATTTTTTGCAGCTACAGAAAAAGGCGCCACACCAGAGCGTCGACCTTAAAAAAATAACGCGGAACCACTACTTTTTGGGAGCAACCGAATGAAACGTACGTGCACTAGCCTGATGCTGGCGGGATCATTGCTGGCGGGGGGTCAGGCCATGGCCGGCGACTTGCTGCAGTGGCAGAACAACAGCCTGACCTATCTGTATGGCAAGGACTTCCAGGTCAACCCGCGCATCCAGCAGACCGTGACCTTCGAGCACGCCGACGGCTGGAAATACGGCGACAACTTCTTCTTCATCGACAAGATTTTCTACAACGGCAAGGAAGACTCTTTCGCGGGTGAGAACACCCACTACGGCGAACTCAGTCCGCGCCTGTCGTTCAACAAGATCTTCGACCAGAAGCTGGAGTTCGGCCCGATCAAGGACGTGCTGCTGGCCATGACCTATGAGTTCGGCGAAGACGACACCGAGTCGTACCTGATCGGCCCGGGTTTCGACCTGGCGATCCCCGGCTTCGACTACTTCCAGCTGAACTTCTACAACCGTCACACCGAAGGCGACCGCCCGGGTGACGATGTCTGGCAGATCACTCCGGCCTGGTCCTACACCATCCCGGTGGGCGACTCGGACGTGCTGATCGACGGCTTCATGGACTGGGTCGTCGACAACGACGTGAACGACAAAGGCGAATACCACGCCAACCTGCACTTCAACCCACAGGTCAAATACGACCTGGGCAAGGCGCTGAACCTGGGCGCCAAGCAGTTGTACGTCGGTGTCGAGTATGACTACTGGAAAAACAAGTACGGTATCGAAGACAGCCAGGGCTTCAAGACGGATCAGAGCGTGACCAGCTTCCTGGTCAAGGTGCACTTCTGATTTAAAATCAAAAGATCGCAGGCTCCGCCAGCTCCTACAGGGAAACGCATTCCAATGTAGGAGCTGCCGCAGGCTGCGATCTTTTGCGTTATCACGCCAACCCCATAAACCGGCAAAGTTCATCGCGCTTGGCCAACGCATCCCGCCGCCCCAGATCAATCAATTCGCTGCAATACCCCGCCTCGAACAGCAGATAACTCAACACCCCTGCCCCACTGGTTTTGGTCGCCCCCGGCCCGCGCAGGAACAGGCGCAGCGCCGCCGGCAATTCCTGGCGATGGCGCGCGGCAATTTCATCGATCGGTTGACTCGGTGAAATCACCAACACCTCTACCGGTGCCACGCCAAGCGCACGGGTGGGTGTGCCGTCGGGCAGGAGGTGGCTGAACTGATTCAAACGCCGCAGCAACTCGATGTCGCTTTCCAGGCTGTCGATGAAGGTACTGTTGAGCATGTGCCCGCCGATCTGCGCCAGGGTCGGTTGTTGCCCGGACCAGGCGCGCTGCAGCGGTTGCTCGGGATCGATGCCCCGCGGGTTGCCACTGACCCCCACCACCAGCACTCGACTGGCGCCCAGGTGCAACGCCGGGCTGATGGGAGCCGATTGGCGTACCGCGCCGTCGCCGAAATACTCCTCGCCGATTTTCACCGGAGCGAACAGCAGCGGAATGGCCGAACTGGCGAGCAAATGGTCGACGGACAATTGGGTGGGAATGCCGATGCGGCGATGGCGCAACCAGGCGTCGATGGTGCCGCCGCCCTGGTAGAACGTGACGGCCTGGCCGGACTCATAGCCGAAGGCCGTGACGGCAACCGCGTGCAACTGTTTTTGGGCAATGGCTTCGGCGATACCGTTCATCGGTAATTTGTCGTCGAGCAACCCGCGCAACGGCGAGCTGTCGAGCAACGCCACCGGCACCTGCGCGCCAAGGCCCAACAAACTGTGACTGACGAACCGAGTGGCCTGGCTGATCACGCCCGGCCAGTCGCTGCGCAACACCTGGTGACTGCGAAACCCCTGCCAGAATGCTGTCAGGCGCTCGATGGCCGCGCGAAAATCCATCGCCCCGCTGGCCAGGCTGACCGCATTGATAGCCCCGGCGGAGGTGCCGACAATCACCGGAAAAGGATTGTCCGCGCCCAAGGGCAGCAACTCGGCAATCGCCGCCAGCACACCCACCTGATACGCCGCCCGAGCCCCGCCGCCGGAAAGAATCAACCCTGTGACCGGTTCAGCAGGACTCATCGCAACGCTCCATGGTGCAGGTCGAGATCGGCCGTTCAGCCGCGTTTTGCGTACAACTTCGGTTCACCGGGCGGCCGGCTCTTGAAACGGCGATGGGCCCAGAGGTATTGCTCCGGGCAGTCACGCAAGACGCCTTCGATCCACTGGTTGATGCGCAGGCAGTCCGCTTCCTCGGTTTCACCTGGGAAGCCTTCGAGCGGCGGGTGAATCACCAGGCGATAACCACTGCCGTCCGCCAGGCGTTCCTGGGTGAACGGCACCACCAGCGCCTTGCCGAGTCGCGCGAACTTGCTGGTGGCGGTGACGGTGGCGGCCTGGATGCCGAACAACGGCACGAAAATGCTTTGCTTGGCGCCATAATCCTGGTCCGGTGCGTACCAGATCGCCCGGCCGGCACGCAGCAACTTGAGCATGCCGCGCACGTCCTCGCGCTCCACCGCCAGCGAATCGAGGTTGTGCCGCTCGCGACCGCGACGCTGCACATAGTCGAACAGCGGGTTCTTGTGTTCGCGGTACATGCCGTCGATGGTGTGCTGCTGGCCGAGCAGCGCGGCACCGATTTCCAGCGTGGTGAAGTGCACGGCCATCAGGATCACGCCCTTGCCGTCACGCTGGGCATTCTTCAGGTGCTCCAGGCCTTCGATATGGGCCAGTTTCGCCAGCCGCTCACGCGACCACCACCAGCTCATCGCCATTTCAAAGAAGGCGATACCGGTGGAAGCGAAGTTTTCCTTGAGCAGACGCTTGCGCTCGGCCGCGGATTTTTCCGGGAAGCACAGCTCGAGATTGCGCTTGGCAATGCGCCGCCGGTCGGCCGCTGCCCGATACATCAGGGCGCCCAGGACCCGGCCGATCCACAGCAATGCAGGGTACGGCAGCTGGACAATCAGCCATAACAGCCCCAGGCCGCACCAGAGCGGCCAGAAACGCGGCATCAGAAAGGTTGTTCGAAAACGCGGGCGATCCATTAAAGGTTCCGAAAAGACGATGGCCGCGCATTCTACATCGTTCGACCCGGCTTGCGGCTCGCCGGCGTTCTCGTTATAAGTCTGGGCACTTTTAGTGACAAGTCGTTGTATGCCGAACATGAGCCAAACCGAACCGCTAGACCAAGATCCCGTGTTCCAGCTGAAGGGCAGCATGCTCGCCATTACCGTGCTGGAACTGGCCCGTAATGACCTTGAAGGCCTCGATCGGCAACTGGCCGCCAAGGTTGCCCAGGCGCCGAACTTCTTCAGCAACGCGCCGTTGGTCCTGGCCCTGGACAAGCTCCCGGCCAACGGCGGCGCCGTCGATCTGCCCGGCCTGATGCGCGTTTGCCGCCAGCATGGCCTGCGTACCCTGGCGATCCGCGCCAGCCGCATCGAAGACATCGCGGCCGCCATCGCGGTCGACCTGCCGGTGCTGCCGCCATCCGGAGCCCGTGAACGGGCGCTGGACCTGAACGAAGGCGTCGTGGCGAAAAAGCCGGAAAAACCCGCGGAACCGAGCATCAAGCCGACGAAAATCATCACTTCGCCAGTACGTGGTGGCCAGCAGATCTATGCCCAGGGCAGCGACCTGGTGGTGATCTCCTCGGTCAGCCCGGGGGCGGAACTTCTCGCCGATGGGAACATCCATGTATACGGCCCGATGCGCGGTCGTGTGCTGGCCGGCGTCAAAGGCGACACCAAGGCACGGATTTTCTGCCAGCAAATGAGCGCTGAACTGATCTCCATCGCCGGTCACTACAAGGTTTCCGAAGATCTGCGCCGCGACCCGTTGTGGGGTTCGGGCGTGCAGGTCAGCCTGTCAGGCGACGTGTTGAACATCATTCGGCTTTAACGGATACTGCCGCATTTTCCAAGCATCTCTAAAACGTAGCGAAAACGGCTCAAACGAAGTAGGAAAACGGCTACAAACAGTGTTTACCGGGGGTAAACGCCATTTGCGGCCCATTCCAGCCAAGGCTGTCCAACTGCTGTAGTTTTTCAAGAGATGTTTTTCAGGGGCTAAAAGTCCTTTTTCCTTAGGGGTGAAACACCTTGGCCAAGATTCTCGTGGTTACATCCGGCAAGGGTGGTGTGGGTAAGACCACCACCAGCGCCGCTATCGGTACCGGCCTCGCTCTGCGCGGTCACAAAACAGTCATCGTCGACTTCGACGTCGGTTTGCGTAACCTCGACCTGATCATGGGTTGCGAGCGCCGCGTGGTGTATGACTTCGTCAACGTGGTCAATGGCGAAGCCAACCTGCAACAGGCCTTGATCAAAGACAAGCGCCTGGAAAACCTCTACGTGCTGGCAGCCAGCCAGACCCGCGACAAAGACGCGCTGACCGTCGAAGGCGTGGAAAAAGTCCTGATGCAACTCAAGGAAGACTTCGAGTTCGTGGTCTGCGACTCCCCGGCGGGCATCGAAAAAGGCGCCCACCTGGCCATGTACTTCGCTGACGAAGCGATCGTCGTGACCAACCCGGAAGTGTCTTCGGTGCGTGACTCCGACCGCATGCTCGGCCTGCTGGCCAGCAAGTCGCGCCGTGCCGAACGCGGCGAAGACCCGATCAAGGAACACCTGCTGATTACCCGTTACCATCCAGAGCGCGTGAGCAAGGGTGAAATGCTCGGCGTCGAAGACGTCAAGGAAATCCTCTCGGTGGCCCTGCTCGGCGTGATCCCTGAATCCCAGGCGGTGCTCAAGGCATCCAACCAGGGCGTTCCGGTGATTCTCGACGACCAGAGCGATGCCGGCCAGGCCTACAGCGACACCGTAGACCGTCTGCTGGGCAAAACCGTGGAACATCGTTTCCTCGATGTACAGAAGAAGGGATTCTTCGAGCGCCTGTTTGGAGGCAATTAAACAATGAACCTTTTTGACTTCTTTCGTGCCAACAAAAAGCAAAGCACCGCGTCGGTAGCGAAAGAGCGTCTACAGATCATCGTGGCGCACGAACGCGGCCAACGCAGTACCCCGGACTACCTGCCGGCCTTGCAGAAGGAACTGGTGGAGGTGATTCGCAAGTACGTCAATATCGGGTCCGATGACGTGCATGTCGCACTGGAAAGCCAGGGCAGCTGCTCGATTCTGGAACTCAATATCACCCTGCCAGATCGCTGAGTCGATCCGGCTGGAGCCACGGCGGTTCAGGCCCATCAGGTATCCTGTTGGGCCTGAACCGCCGTTGGCGTTTGTTACGAGGCTGTTTGATGCCGCTGTCCAATATCCACATCATCCATGAGGACGCCGCTGTCCTGGTGGTCAACAAACCCACCCTGTTGCTCTCGGTGCCCGGTCGGGCCGACGACAACAAGGACTGCCTGATTACCCGCCTGCAGGAAAACGGCTACCCGGAAGCGCGAATCGTCCATCGCCTGGATTGGGAAACGTCCGGCATTATCCTGCTGGCCCGGGATCCCGACACGCATCGTGAACTGTCTCGACAATTTCACGACCGCGAAACAGAAAAGGCCTACACCGCCTTGTGCTGGGGTCAGCCGGAGCTCGACAGTGGCAGCATCGACCTGCCGCTGCGCTACGACCCACCGACCAAGCCACGCCACGTGGTGGACCATGAATTCGGCAAACACGCCCTGACCTTCTGGCGTGTGCTGGAACGCTGTGGCGACTGGTGCCGCGTCGAACTCACACCGATCACCGGACGCTCGCACCAATTGCGCGTGCACATGCTGTCGATCGGTCACCCGCTGCTGGGCGACGGACTCTACGCCCATGAGCAAGCCCTGGCCGCCTGGCCACGACTGTGCCTGCACGCGAGCATGCTCAGCTTCACTCACCCTCAAAGCGGTGAGCGACTGCGCTTCGAGTGCCCTGCGCCTTTTTGACAACCCCAAGCCTCGCCTGAAAACGCCCTTCGATTGAAGGGCGTTTTCATTTGTTGTCACATACCCCGTTATAAAAAGGGGTGAAGCAATGCCGCGAGCCAATACGGTAAACTTGCGTCTCTGTTGCCTGGAGCTACTTATGCGCGAAGCGCTGACCCCCCTGGAAAAAACACCGCACCAGTTGCTCTACCTCATCTATGGCAACCAGGATGTCTACCGGCGCGAAGCCAAGTTCAGCATGCTCACCGCCCTGGCACAGCTCAAACGGGGTGAGTCGCTGTGCATCAGGGTCATGACCGATCGTCCCGAGGATTATGCCGGCTGGCCGGTCGACACCATCGCCCTGGACGAGCAGACCCTGGCCCAATGGCAGGGCGAAAACGGCTATCACCACCGGCGCAAGGCCTGCGCTATCGCCCAAGGGCTGAAGCTTGCACAGAAGACCCTGTTCGTCGACACCGACACGCTGTTCCTCGAATCGCCCCATCGCGTCTTCGAACGGATCGGGCCCGGGCGCTACGTCATGGACCGTTTCGAGTACGACTGGAGCTACGTCTGCGAACGCCCCGACTACGTCAAGCTCGGGCGTTGCCTGCAAGCTCATGGCATCTCCTCCGACAATAGTTTCAAGCTTTACAACAGCGGGCTGTGCGGTGTCACCGACGGCGATACGCCCCTGCTGGAAAAATCGATCCGCCTGATCGATGAATGGACCCAGGGCTCGTTCGACATCCATACCATCGAGCAGATCGCCCTGTCGTTCGCGATGCGCAACCAGCCCGTTCAGGAGGCGAAGAAATTCGTTTATCACTACTTCGCTGAAAAACGCTTCTTCCACGCCATGCAGAAGCATTTTTTCAGCCGTCATGGCGAGCAATTCCGCCCGGAGCTGCCGGCCCTGTGCACAGAAGTCCCGCGCTGCAAACCCGTGCCCTCACCCTGGCAGCGCCTGCGCATCAAGTGGCAACTGCGCAACAAGCACAAGAGCGTGAAAAAGGTCGGTCGCGACCTGCTGTATGGCAGCGCGGCGCCTGATCATCCGTATTACGAAGTGTGCCGCCATGAGTGGTGGGAGTCCGCCTCCCGGGAAATCCTGCGCTGGGAAGAAGACCAACAGCAAAGGTTCTTCGGCACGGAAAAGGGTCGCTGGCCGAAACACCTGCCCCGGCCGACCAAGTCTTCGGACGAACAAACCATCATTGCCTATCTGCGCGAGCGGATGAATCATTGACGGCTTGGCGGGCTCGGCGCTGAAAGCTCTTGTCCAATGCATCGGGCCAATACGTTAAACTGGCGCCATTGCTGTCTGGAGCTACTTATGCGCGAAGAGTTGAACCAAGGCCTGATCGATTTCCTCAAGGCCTCCCCTACCCCGTTCCACGCCACCGCCAGCCTTGTTCAGCGCCTGGAAGCGGCGGGTTTCCAACGCCTGGACGAACGCGAGCCATGGAACACCGAGGCCAATGGTCGCTACTACGTCACCCGCAACGACTCGTCGATCGTCGCGATCAAGATGGGCCGGCACTCGCCGCTGCACGGTGGCATTCGCCTGGTCGGCGCCCACACCGACAGCCCGTGCCTGCGGGTCAAGCCCCAGCCGGAACTGCAACGCCAGGGTTTCTGGCAATTGGGCGTCGAAGTCTATGGCGGCGCCCTGCTGGCCCCCTGGTTCGACCGCGACCTGTCCCTGGCCGGCCGCGTCACCTTCCGTCGTGACGGCAAGGTCGAGAGCCAGTTGATCGACTTCAAGGCGCCGATCGCGATCATCCCCAACCTGGCCATTCACCTCAATCGTGAAGCCAACATGGGTTGGGCGATCAATGCCCAGACCGAGCTGCCACCGGTACTGGCGCAATTCGCCGGTGACGAGCGCGTGGATTTCCGTGCCGTGCTCACCGACCAACTGGCCCGCGAACACGGCCTGAACGCCGACGTCGTGCTGGATTACGAACTGAGCTTCTACGACACCCAAAGCGCGGCCGTCATCGGCCTGCATGGTGATTTCATTGCCGGTGCGCGCCTGGACAACCTGCTGTCCTGTTATGCCGGCCTGCAAGCACTGCTGACCACCGACACCGACGAAACCAGCGTGCTGGTCTGCAATGACCATGAAGAAGTCGGCTCGTGCTCGGCCTGTGGCGCCGACGGCCCGATGCTGGAGCAGACGTTGCGCCGCCTGCTGCCCGAAGGCGACGAATTCGTGCGCACCATCCAGAAATCCCTGCTGGTCTCGGCCGACAACGCCCACGGCGTGCACCCCAACTACGCCGACAAGCACGATGCCAATCACGGCCCGAAACTCAACGCCGGCCCCGTGATCAAGGTCAACAGCAACCAGCGCTACGCCACCAACAGCGAAACCGCCGGGTTCTTCCGTCACCTGTGCATGGCCGAAGAAGTGCCGGTACAGAGCTTCGTGGTGCGCAGTGACATGGGTTGCGGCTCGACCATCGGCCCGATCACCGCCAGCCACCTGGGCGTGCGTACCGTGGACATCGGCCTGCCGACCTTCGCCATGCATTCGATCCGCGAACTGTGCGGCAGCCATGACCTGGCGCATCTGGTCAAGGTGCTGAGCGCGTTCTACGCCTGCCGCGAATTGCCGTAGGTTCCTGTAGGAGCTGCCGCAGGCTCGGGCCGCGTTCGGACGATCTTTTGACTTTAAAAATCAAAAGATCGTCCGAACGCGGCCCGAGCCTGCGCCAGCTCCTACACGGGTCGCAGGAAATCCACCTAGACTTTAACTATCCCTTTTGACAAGGCAGTCGCCATGATCACGATGTCCTCGTTCCACGGCATGCTCATCCCTATTCTCATCGGGATGATCATGCTGGCAGTCGGTTTCAACTTTCGCGACAAGAACGCGGGCGTGCTCGCCATGTGGCTCGGCATGCTGCTGATCCTCGCCACGGTGATCTTCAAGATCCTCGCCAAACTCAACGAATAAATCCCCACCCCGGCTCGCATTGGTCCAGACGGGCTCGTACACTCGGTCGATCTGCCCATTTCGAGGTTGACCGCCTAGTGTTCGCTCGTCTACTTTTCCTTATCTGCCTGATGACGCTGATGCCGTCAGCGCCTGCCCAGGCCGTCGGGCTGCCGAGCCTGCTTGGCAGCCCGGCAAAAACCCAACCCGAGGCGCAGGAACCCCTCGGGCAATCCCTGGATGAAGTCATCAAGTCGCTGGAGAACGATCAGCAGCGCAGCAAGCTGCTGGCGGATCTGAAGAAGCTGCGCGACGCCACAAAAAAAGCCCAGCCGGTCGCCGAGGAAGGCGTACTGGGCCTGATTGGTGGAACCCTGGCCAGCTTCGAAAAGCAGTTTTCCGGCGTCGACAGCCCGCTCAATCGCTGGTCCAGCGAGTTCGACCTGGCCAAGGATGAATTGGCCGCGCTGATACTGCCGGCCAACGAGTGGCTGCCGATCATCTTCGCCTTTGCCATGATCCTGATGGTCTGGAGCCTGCTGGCGGCGGCGCTGATCTGGGTCAGTCATCGAGTGCGCATGCGCTTTGGCCTGACCGAAGAACTGCCGCAACACCCCAGGGCCCTGGACATGCTGCGTTTCGCCCTGCGCAAGCTGGGGCCGTGGCTAATCGCGCTGGTCATCACCGTCTACATGAGCTACGCCCTGCCCTCCTCACTCGGTAAAAGCCTGGCCATGGTGCTGGCGTATGCGCTAGTGGTCGGCACCTGTTTCTCGGCGATCTGCGTGATTGCCTTTTCCCTGCTCGACGGCCCGCACCGTCACCGCGCCCTGTACATCCTGCGGCACCAGGCCTTCCGGCCGCTGTGGCTGATCGGCAGTTTCGCCGCTTTCGGTGAAGCCCTGAACGACCCGCGCCTGGTGGAAAGCCTTGGCGTGCACCTGGCACATACCGCGGCGACGGTAGCCAATGTATTGGCCGCGTTGTCCACGGGGTTGTTCATCCTGCGGTTCCGCCGCCCGATTGCCCATTTGATCCGCAACCAGCCGCTGTCCCGGCGCCTGACCCGCCGTGCCCTCAGCGACACCATCGATATTCTCGGCACCTTCTGGTATGTACCGGCACTGGTGCTGGTGGGTATTTCCCTGTTCGCCACCTTCGTTTCGGCCGGCGACACCAGCACCGCCCTGCGCCAGTCGCTGATCTGCACCGTGTTGCTGGTGTTGTGCATGGTTATCAACGGCCTGGTACGCCGTCACGCCCTCAAACCGCAACGCGGGGCCAAGCGTCACGCCCTGTATTCGGAACGCCTGAAAAACTTCTTCTATACCCTGGCCCATCTGCTGGTCTGGCTGGCATTCATCGAGCTGGGCCTGCGGGTCTGGGGCATGTCGCTGATCAGCTTCACCGAAGGCGAAGGCCATGAGGTCAGCGTCAAACTGTTCAGCCTGGTCGGCACGCTGATATTTGCCTGGCTTATCTGGATTCTCAGCGACACCGCCGTGCATCACGCCCTCACGCGCTCGCGCAAAGGCCTGGCCAACGCCCGCGCACAGACCATGATGCCGCTGATCCGCAACGTGCTGTTCGTGGCGATTTTCATCGTTGCATTGATTGTCGCCCTGGCGAACATGGGCATGAACGTCACGCCACTGCTGGCCGGTGCCGGTGTGATCGGCCTGGCCATCGGTTTTGGCGCGCAATCGCTGGTGGCCGACCTGATCACCGGGCTGTTCATCATCATCGAAGACTCCCTGGCCATCGACGACTACGTGGACGTCGGCGGCCACCTGGGTACCGTCGAGGGCCTGACCATTCGTACCGTGCGCCTGCGGGACATCGACGGCATCGTCCACACCATTCCGTTCAGCGAAATCAAGAGCATCAAGAACTACTCCCGGGAATTCGGCTACGCGATCTTCCGGGTCGCGGTGCCTGCCAACATGGACATCGACAACGCGATCAAGCTGATGCGCGACGTCGGCCAGAAAATGCGTACCGACCCGCTGCAGCGGCGCAATATCTGGTCGCCCCTGGAATTTCAGGGTGTGGAAAGTTTCGAGTCCGGCAATGCGATCCTGCGGGCCCGGTTCAAGACCGCCCCGATCAAGCAGTGGGAAGTTTCACGGGCATTCAACCTGTCGCTCAAGCGACATCTGGATGAAGCCGGGCTGGACCTGGCCACACCGCGCATGAGCATCCATGTGGTGACGGCGGGCGGCGGTGAAGAAAAGGGTTAAACAGTTAAACGCAGGCCAAAAAAATCCCCGAACCAGTCGGGGATTTTTTATGTTCGATCAATCAGCCCGAGGGCGGATCAATCTTCGCGGTAGCGACGCAGCTTCAACTGCTTACCGGCAACGCGAGTGTCCTTCAGCTTGGTCAGCAACTTCTCCAGACCATCCTCCGGCAGCTCGACGAGGCTGAAGCTGTCACGCACCTGGATGCGACCGATGGCTTCACGGGCCAGACCACCTTCGTTGAGGATGGCGCCCAGCAGGTTCTTGGCAGCGATACCATCACGCGCACCCAGCGCGGTACGGCAACGAGCACGGCCTTCGCCCAGTGGCATCGGTGCGCGACGCTCGCGGTCACCACGCTCTGGACGATCACCGGAACGCTCTGGACGATCGCCACGCGGTGCGTTGTTCGGCACCAGTGGACGTTCTTTCTCGATAGCGGCCAGGTTCAGCGCTTGACCGTTGGTAGCCTTGCGCAGCAGGGCTGCGGCCAGGGCACGCGGGCTGCAACCGATGTCGGCGGTCAGGCGATCGAGCAGATCACCGTGGGTCGATTCGGCTTCAGCCACCAGCGGCGACAGGCTGTTGGTCAGCTTCTTGATGCGCGCATCCAGAACGGCTTGAGCGTCCGGCAGGCGAACTTCAGCAACCTTCTGACCGGTTACACGCTCGATCACTTGCAGCATGCGGCGCTCACGTGGAGTCACCAGCAGCAGCGCACGACCTTCGCGACCAGCACGGCCGGTACGGCCGATACGGTGAACGTAGGATTCCGGATCGTACGGCATGTCAACGTTGAACACGTGAGTGATGCGCGGAACGTCCAGGCCACGAGCAGCAACGTCGGTCGCCACAACGATGTCCAGACGGCCATCCTTGAGGGAGTCGATCACGCGCTCACGCTGGTTCTGGGCAATGTCACCGTTCAGCGCAGCGGCTTTGTAGCCTTTGGCTTCCAGGGCACTGGCCAGGTCCAGGGTCGCTTGCTTGGTGCGCACGAACATGATCAGGGCGTCGAAGTCTTCCACTTCCAGCAAGCTGAGAACGGCAGAAGTCTTCTGGTCAGCGTGAACCAGCAGGTGAGCCTGCTCGATCGCGGTAACGGTCTGGGTCTTGCTCTGGATCTTCACGTGCTTCGGATCGCGCAGGTGGCGCTCAGCGATGGCACGGATCGATTGCGGCAAGGTGGCCGAGAACAATACGGTCTGACGGGTTTCCGGCATGGCCTTGAAGATGACTTCCAGGTCGTCCATGAAGCCCAGCTTGAGCATTTCGTCGGCTTCGTCGAGAACCAGGTGGTTCACGGTCGCCAGTACTTTTTCGTCGCGACGCAGGTGGTCGCACAGACGGCCCGGAGTGGCGACAACGATCTGTGCGCCATTACGGATTGCTTTCAATTGTGGGCCCATCGGCGCGCCGCCGTAGACAGCCACAACAGTTACGCCCGGCATTTGCTTGGCGTAGGTTTCGAAAGCGGTTGCAACTTGTAGCGCCAACTCACGAGTTGGGGCCAGGATCAGAGCTTGCGGCTCGCGCTTGGACGGATCAATGCGGTGCAGGATAGGCAGGGCAAAGGCAGCGGTTTTACCGGTACCGGTTTGCGCCTGGCCAATCATATCGTGACCGGCGAGAATGATCGGGATCGACTGCTGCTGAATGGCCGAAGGCTCTTCATAGCCGGTAGCGACTACTGCAGCGACAATATTAGGGTGAAGTTCAAGAGCGGCGAAGCCGCCGATTTCCTGGGTCATGGGTCTGCCTCTAAGTGCATCCGCAAAGACCCATGCTCCAAAGCTGCGCATGCCGTGTTGAGACTCAAGAGTCGCCCTGGCAGCTTTGTCGGCGGGGATTTGCGAAAACGAATGAATGAAAAAGAATCGTTCAGGAAGAGTTCGCTGGGCGAACGTGCAACCGAATATGACTTCGGGGAATTGCGCCACCTAAACGCGGCCCGGCTAAAGGCCGGCGCGCACTATACCGGAATTTGCCGAAAAAGGGAGCTTTTTTTATCGCAAAACTCCCATATTCGGCGTTCTGTCACAGGCTTTGCGGATAATCGCGCCAGCGTCTACTTTTCAAAGGCCCTGCCCTGCGGGCGATGACGCTAAAACGGTTCACCCACCCGCCACAAACCCCGGGTCTGCGCGCCCATCTCCCGCTCGAGGAAATGCCGCATGAAAGAGCTCAATACCAGCCGCGTGAGCCGTGAAAAGCGCGGTCATGTCCTGATGATCGGACTGGACCGGGTCGCCAAGCGCAACGCCTTCGATCTCGACTTGCTCAACGAGCTGAGCCTGGCCTACGGCGCGTTCGAAGCCGACAGCGAAGCACGGGTGGCCGTGGTCTTCGGTCATGGCGAACATTTTACCGCCGGCCTGGACCTGGTCAGTGCCAGCGCGGCGCTGACCGAAGGCTGGCAAGCCCCGCCCGGCGGCTGCGACCCGTGGGGAGTTTTCGCCGGGCCCAGGGTCAACAAACCGGTGATCGTCGCCGCCCAGGGCTACTGCCTGACCATCGGCATCGAGTTGATGCTGGCCGCCGATATCAACCTGTGTGCCAGCAACACCCGTTTCGCGCAGATGGAAGTGCAGCGCGGCATCTTCCCCTTCGGCGGTGCCACGTTGCGCCTGCATCAGGTGGCTGGCTGGGGCAACGCCATGCGCTGGATGCTCACGGGCGACGAGTTCGATGCCCATGATGCCCTGCATCTGGGGTTGGTGCAGGAAGTCATGGCCAGCGAGGATTTGCTGCCGCGGGCAATTGAACTGGCCGAGCGCATTGCCCGGCAGGCGCCGCTGGGGGTCCAGGCAACGTTGCTGTCTGCCCGGCAGGCCCGCTACGAGGGCGAGACCGCCGCGGCGCGAGGGCTGCCGACGCTGGTGAAGAAGTTGCTGACCAGCGAGGATGCGCAGGAAGGTGTGCGGTCGCTGGTTGAGCGGCGCCCCGGCATTTTCAAAGGTTGCTGAAAATCCGTGTAGGAGCTGCCGCAGGCTGCGATCTTTTGATCTTTAAAATCAAAAGATCGCAGCCTGCGGCAGCTCCTACAGGTGATCTTCATGTCGCCGGGCGAATCGCCTTGATCAACGACTGCAACGAATACCCCAACCGCGGCGCCAGCGCTTCGGCCCGGGCGGTCAGGGCCTGCATGTCCAGCACCTGGTCCAGCTCCGATGGCACGATCAGGATCACGTTGCCCTCCTTTACCGGTAGCTCCCAGTAATGTCGGTGATAAAGCCCGCGCAGCAACGCAGCGCCCAGTGGCTTGCCGTCGTCGGTGGCCCATTGGTTGATCACCAGCCAGCCTCCCGGATTCAGGCGTTTCTGGCAGTTTTCCAGGAACGACCAGGCCAGGTGCCCGACACCCGGACCGACGTCGGTATACAGGTCGACGAAAATCAGGTCCGCCGGTTCAGCGGTGTCGAGCAGCTCCAGGGCATCGCCCACGCGGATATACAGGCGCGGATCATCGTCCAGCCCCAGGTATTCGATCGCCAGGCGCGGCACATCCGGGCGCAGCTCGATGGCTTCGACATCTTCCAACGGCAGGAACTTGAGGCAGGCCTGGGTCAGCGTACCGGCACCAAGCCCCAGGAACAGCGCGCTTTCCGGCTGTTCATGGCACAGCGCGCCAATCAGCATCGCCCGGGTATAGTCGTACTCGAGCCAGCTCGGATCAGCGGTGAACACGCAACTTTGCTCGATGGCATCACCGAATTCGAGAAAACGGTAATCGGCCACTTCCAGCACGCGGATCACGCCAAATTCGTCCTGCACCTCGGCGAGCAGATGCTCGACGCGCTCCTCAGTCATTTCGTCTCCTGATCGTCACCGGGCCTTCTTGGGCAAACAGCAACGCGATAAACCGCAGCGGAAGCGGCAAAGGCGCGATTGTCGGCGAAGCGACGGGAACAGGTCACGCACTAATTGCTGATAACATGGACGTCCGAGCGGAAAACACTAGAGATCATGATGAGCCAACCCTGGAGCCCTGACAGCTGGCGCGCCCTGCCGATCCAGCAACAACCCCAATACCCCGACGCGGCGCATCTGCAGCACGTCGAGCAGACCCTGGCCAGCTACCCGCCGCTGGTGTTTGCCGGGGAAGCCCGGGAGTTGCGCCGTCAGTTTGCCGAAGTGACCCAGGGGCGCGCGTTCTTGCTGCAGGGCGGCGACTGCGCCGAAAGTTTCGCCGAGTTTTCCGCCGCGAAGATCCGCGACACCTTCAAGGTGCTGCTGCAAATGGCCATTGTCATGACGTTCGCGGCCGGTTGCCCGGTGGTCAAGGTTGGACGCATGGCCGGACAGTTCGCCAAGCCTCGTTCGGCCAATGACGAGACCATCGACGGCGTGACACTGCCGGCCTACCGTGGCGATATCGTCAACGGCATCGGTTTCGATGAAAAGAGCCGCGTGCCGGACCCGGAACGCCTGCTGCAGTCCTACCACCAGTCCACCGCCACCCTGAACCTGCTGCGCGCTTTCGCCCAGGGCGGGTTTGCCGACCTGCACCAGGTACACAAGTGGAACCTCGATTTCATTGCCAACTCGGCCCTGGCGGAAAAGTACAGCCACCTGGCCGACCGCATCGATGAAACCCTGGCGTTCATGCGCGCCTGTGGCATGGACAGCTCGCCGCAACTGCGCGAAACCAGTTTCTTTACCGCCCACGAAGCGCTGCTGCTCAATTATGAGGAAGCCTTCGTTCGTCGCGACAGCCTGACCAACGATTATTACGACTGTTCGGCGCACATGCTGTGGATCGGCGACCGCACCCGCCAGCTCGATGGCGCGCATGTCGAATTCCTGCGCGGAGTGAACAATCCGATCGGGGTCAAGGTCGGCCCGAGCATGAACCCCGAAGACCTGATCCGCCTGATCGACGCGCTCAACCCCGACAACGATCCGGGTCGCCTGAACCTGATCGCACGGATGGGCGCGAACAAGGTCGGCGATCATTTGCCACAGCTGATCCGCGCCGTGCAGCGTGAAGGCCGACAGGTGCTGTGGAGTTCCGACCCGATGCACGGCAACACCATCAAGGCCAGCAGCGGCTACAAGACCCGCGACTTCGCGCAGATCCTTGGCGAAGTGAAGCAGTTCTTCCAGGTCCACGAAGCCGAAGGCAGTTACGCCGGCGGCATCCACATCGAGATGACCGGGCAGAACGTCACCGAGTGCATTGGTGGTGCGCGGCCGATCACCGAGGACGGCTTGTCGGATCGCTACCACACCCATTGCGACCCGCGGATGAATGCCGATCAGTCGCTGGAGTTGGCGTTTTTGATTGCTGAAACTTTGAAGCAAGTTCGGCGGTAGTTTTTGATCCAGCAGGCTGGCTCCCACATGGGTTTTGTGTACGACACAGGTCCAATGTGGGAGCCAGCCTGCTGGCGATTGGGCCAGATCATTCATCCCCCTATCTGTGCCAATGCCACCCGCAACCTGTACGCGCTCGCCCTAGGGCAATTCAACTGCACCCGCTCCAGCCCCAGCCAATCCGCCATCCGTCGCAGACTCACAGCCAACGCCAACATCCCCTCGTCATCCAGCCCCATCTCCTCCTCATGCACGGCATGCACCGCCAACCGCCCGGCAACCCGCTCGGCACGCAGGTCGATCCGCGCGGCAATCCGCTCATTGTGAAGAAACGGCAGCACGTAATAGCCATAGACCCGCTTGTCCGGCGGCGTGTAGATCTCCAGCCGGTAGCGAAAATCGAACAGGCGCTCGGTACGGCTGCGCTCCCAGATCAGCGAATCAAAAGGTGACAGCAACGCGCTGGCCTCGACCTTGCGCGGCACCTTGGGCCCGGGCAGGCAATAGGCCGGTTGCTTCCAGCCCTGGACTTCGCAGATGAGCAACTCGCGCGCCTCGACCAACTCCGCCAGACGCGGACGACTGTCGGCAGGATTCAGACGGAAGTAGTCGCGCAAGTCCTTCTCGGTACCCACGCCCAAGGCTGTCGCGGCATGCAGCAGCAAACCGCGCTGGGCCTCGGCTTCATTGATCAGCGGCTGTGCCAGAACCTGCGAAGGAATGACCCGCTCCGGCAGGTCATAAAGCCGTTCGAAGCCACGCCTGCCAGCCACTGTCACCTCGCCGGCGGCGAACAGCCATTCCAGCGCATGCTTTTCCGCGCTCCAGTCCCACCAGGGCCCTGCCCGTTCCTGGCGGGTCGACAGGCTGCCGGCACCCAACGCACCGCGCTCTTCAACGCAGGCCAGCACCCGGCGCACCGTGTCCTGCTGTTCGCGGCCGAAACGCGCCAGTTGTTGATAAATGTCTTCGCCACGGCTGGCCCGCCCCATGCGCCAGCGCATCAGCGGGTACAGCGACAAGGGCAGCAGGGACGCTTCATGCCCCCAGTACTCGAACAAGGTACGGTGTCGCCCCTGGCTCCAGGCCGCCCGGTCGAGCAAGTCGGCTGAATAATGCCCAAGCCGGGAAAACAGCGGCAGGTAGTGCGAGCGCACCAGTGCATTGACCGAGTCGATCTGCAAAATGCCCAGGCGCTCGATCAAGCGGTTGATCGCGGCAGGCTTGACCGACGCTGGCGACTGGCGCCCGGCAAAACCCTGGGCGGCCAGCGCCAGGCGTCTGGCTTGTTTCAAGGAAAAAGACAGGGAAGCAGGCATCTGAAGGCTCATCGGCAAGGCTCTCCCCACCTTAGCGGCAGGCGGGAAAAACGCCAATGGCCACGTCTCATCGCTTGAGTGGATCATCCCAGAACGGTCGAGTCGACTCCCGGCGGACATCGGCTCGACTCAAGCCAATATCGCGCAGGCAGTCATCGCTCAATTGCGCCAGCTCGCTGCGATCCCTGCTCAGTTGGCGCCAGCGCTGCAGTCGTGTGATCGCTGCCCAGACTGGTTCTCGAAGTCTGTGGAGTGCAGTTCGCACGCCATGCCTCGCGTGTATTCCTTCAATGCTTCGTCGTTCCATGACACCACTCCTCGATGTTGGGGAGAGGATCTTCGGCCAGTGTAAAAACAGGCTCCAGCAAAGCTCTATGACCATCTGTTTCGGGCTCGCGACAACCCCGTCAGCCCGGGCCTTTGCCGGGATGACGGGGTAGTGTCGGGACATTTCATGGGGTGTCGAGCCTACTTTCCATTGCCCATCGGGTCTTGCCAGAAGTGCAGTTCTGCTTCGTGAGCGACGTCGGCACGACTCAAGCCGATGTCCTTCAACGCTTCATCACTCATGCTCGCCAGCATTTCGCGCTCACGGTGCAGCTCGTACCAGCGGCCGACCTTGTGCAACAGATCGGAAATCAGGTGAACCGAATGTTTTTCAGCGCCATGGATTTCATGTTGACCTTTCATCTTGTTGCCCTCCGTTTGGATGGCTCAAGTCTCTGCCCGGGACTAAGATCAATCCAACGAATGTTTCTGATGGTAACCATCTCGGAGATTGATGCATGTCGGCCTACCCGAGTATCGATACCGAAGTGCTGCGCACCTTTGTCGCCATCGCCGACCAGGGTGGTTTCACCCGCGCCGGTGAATTGGTCCATCGCACCCAGTCAGCTGTCAGCATGCAGATGAAGCGGCTGGAAGAAGATGTGCTGCAGCGCCAGTTGTTCCAGCGCGACGGACGCCAGGTGCGGCTCACAGCCGAAGGCCAGGTGTTGCTGGGTTATGCGCGGCGAATCCTCAAGCTGCACAGCGAGGTGTTCAACACCCTGCGTGAGCCACACATGGTCGGCACGGTGCGCATCGGTACCCCGGACGACTACGTGATGCGTTTTCTGCCAGGGATATTGCGCCAGTTTGCCCAGTCCTACCCGCTGGTGCAGATCGAAGTGCACTGTGAATCATCAAAACAACTGCTGATGCGCCAGGACCTGGACTTGTCCATCGTCACTCGCGAGCCGGGCAGCGAAATCGGCCAGTTGTTGCGCAAGGAACGTTTTGTCTGGGCTGAGGCGCAGTGCTACAGCGCCCACGAACAGACGCCCTTGCCCCTGGCGATGTTCAACAGTGATTGCTTCTGCCGGATGTGGGCCTGCAACGCCCTCGATGCCCAAGGGCGCGATTATCGCGTGGCGTATAACAGCGACAGCCTGTCGGCCATCATGGCGGTGGTCAGCGCCGGCCTGGCGGTCACCGCGCAACTGGAAAGCCTGATCACCGCGGACATGCGCATCCTCGGTGAAGCCGAGGATCTGCCGGTGCTGCCCGAGGCCAGCATCATGCTGGTGCGCAACCTGCATAATCCGTCACCGATCACCGAGTGCCTGGCCGAGCACATCGTCGAAGGCTTCAAGCTTTAAAAACAAGCATGACCGCACATAACAGCAGAAAGCCGCAAAACAAGGCGCGCAGCAGGCGCTCCGGCAGGCTGTGGGCGATCTTCACGCCCCAACTGATGCTCATCAACCCACCGATCGCCAGTGGCACACCAATCATCCAGTTCACCTGGTGATGCACCCCATAGGTAACCAGGGTGACGCCGGTGCTCGGTAGCGCCAGTGCCAGGGACAGGCCCTGGGCAACCACCTGGGTGGTGCCGAACACACTGGTCAACACCGGTGTTGCCACCACGGCCCCGCCCACGCCAAACAACCCGCCCATGGTGCCGGATGCCGCACCGAGTACGCCCAGCCATGGCCATGAATGGTTCATCTGCGCCGAAGGCGGCGTGCTGGCCATGAACATCCGCGCGAGGTTGTAGGCGCAAAGTGCGACCAGGAATGCGACAAATCCGATACGCATGGTTTGCGCATCGACCCCTACTGCCCAGATCGATCCGAGCCAGGCGAAGCAGAACCCCATCGAAGCCAGCGGCAGCGCGTAGCGCAACTCGATCTTGTTGCGTTGATGGTAGCGCCACAGTGCCAGCATCACGTTCGGCACCACCATCACCAACGCCGTCCCCTGGGCAATCTGCTGATCGAGACCGCACAACACGCCCAGCAACGGAATCGCGATCAATCCCCCGCCAATGCCAAACAGGCCGCCGAGGGTTCCCAGGGCCGCGCCGAATACCAGATACAACACAAATTCAATCACAGCGCATTTCTCCACACGTCAGGCAATTCATCCTACGCAAGTGGTTCTAGCGTGGAAACGCACAGCAACGCACAATGGCTATGCCAAACTCGCACAAGCATCGAGCCAAACATGAATCCCAATCAACTGACCGAACAACTGGGTCTGTTTCTGGATGTGCTGGAAACCGGCAGCTTTTCCGCAGCGTCCCGCCGTCATCCCCTGACGCCCTCGGCAGTGGCGCGGCGCATCGACAGCCTGGAAAGCGCCGTCGGCAGCCAGTTGTTCATTCGCAGTACCCACGCGGTGCGCGCGACGCCGGCGGGGCTGGCGTTTGCCGAACGGGCACGGCGGATAGTCGCCGAACTGCGCCTGGCCCGGGCCGAAGCGGTGTCCCTGAGCAGTGCTCCGGAAGGCCTGATTCGTATCGACGCACCGGCTGCGTTCGGGCGGCGACATCTGGCACCGGTGATTGCCGATTTCCTGCTGCTTTATCCCGGCCTCGACGTGCAATTGCAGCTGATCGACAGTTTTGTCGACATGCAGGGCTTGAACCTGGGCAAGGTCGACCTGGTGTTGCGCGCCGGGCAATTGGCCGATACGCGGTTGGTGGCCACGCCGCTGGCGAGCATGGTGCGTGTCGCCTGCGCCAGCCCCGACTACTTGCAGCGCCGCGGCGTGCCGAAAGATCCGGCCCAGCTGGTCGAACATGACGGCCTCGACTGGGCCGGCCTGGCCCCGCCCTTCGCCTGGCGCTTCGAACGGGATGGCCAGATGCAACTGCATCGGCCGTCGCGCGTGCGCATGAGCGCCAACAATGCCGAAGCGCTGATCTACAGCGCACTGGCCGGCCTGGGCATCGCCCACCTGCCGACCTGGCTCGTCAGCGAATACCTGTTGCGTGGCGAACTGCTGCCGTTATTCTGCGAAAACGGCCTGCCGAAACCGGAAAGCTCCGGGATCTACGCCTTGCGCCTGCAGCAGCAGCCTAACTCCCGCAGTCGCCTGTTGCTGGAGTATCTGAAAACCCGCTTCAGCCCCATTCCGCCCTGGGACCTGGCGTTGCAAACCAACCTGGGCCGGCATTAGTAGAAAATTGCTGGCGCGTTAAAGATTTGACCGCTAGTTTTATCAGGATCACTGATCAAGGCTTCCAAATGACCACCAAGCGCGACACCCCGGATAACTGCGACGACCTGCTGCTGGACAATCAGGCCTGCTTCGCCCTGCATTCCACTTCGCTGATGCTGACCAAGGTCTACAAACCCTTGCTGCAGGCGTTGGGCCTGACTTATCCGCAATACCTGGCGATGATGGTGCTGTGGGAACAGGACGGCTTGACCGTAGGTGAAATCAGCGCGCGCCTGTTGACCGATCCCGGCTCGCTGACCCCGCTGCTCAAGCGCCTGGAGGCCGAAGGCGTGCTCAGCCGCACCCGCAGCCGTGAGGACGAGCGCGTGGTGATCGTCGAACTCACCGAACAGGGCCGCGCCTTGCGCGACAAGGCCCGGGGCATTCCCCAGTGCATCCTCGGCGCCAGTGGGATGACCCTGGAGCGACTGCAAAAGCTTCAAGCGGAACTGCAGGAACTGCGTCGTCACCTGCAAGAAAACCTCTGACTTTCAAACCACCGAACGTCCCTGTGGGAGCGGGCTTGCTCGCGAAGGGGCGTGTCAGGCGACATTGATGTTGCCTGACACGCCCCCTTCGCGAGCCAGCCCGCTCCCACAGTTTGTTTTGCGCTTGTGCTGGAAAATCAGCTGATCTGCATTTTTTTCAAAATTTATCTTGCGCACTAAACATTAGCGCGATACATTTATTTCGCACTTACTTAGCGCGCAAACATTTAGCGCAATCAACCAAACCCGAACGAGGCTTTCACCATGCAAACTCTCTACACCGCAATCGCAACCTCCACCGGTGGCCGTGACGGTCGTGCGATCTCCAGCGACAACATTCTCGACGTCAAGCTCGCCACCCCGAAAGAACTCGGCGGTGCTGGCGGCGCGGCGACCAACCCGGAGCAACTGTTCGCCGCCGGCTACTCCGCCTGCTTCATCGGCGCACTGAAATTCGTCGCCAGCCAGACCAAACGCAAGATCCCCGACGACGCCTCGATCACCGCCCACGTCGGCATCGGCCAGATCCCTGGCGGTTTCGGCCTGGACATCGACCTGCACATCAGCCTGCCAGGGCTTGAACAAGCCGACGCACAAACCCTGGTCGAGGCGGCCCACCAGGTCTGCCCGTACTCCAACGCCACCCGCGGCAACGTCGAAGTACGTCTGCACGTCACCGTCTAACCGCTGATCACCCAGGCCCGAACAGGAAACGAACATGAACGCTTTCAGCAAAGTCTTGACCGGTACCCTTCTCGCCCTGTCCGTGCACAGTGCATTCGCCGGCGACGTTGAACGCAACACCCAGGCATTCCTCGATGTGCTGAATGCAGGTACCGGCAAGCCGCTTGAACAACTCAGCCCGAAAGACGCCCGCGCCGTGCTGACGGGCGCACAGGCCGGGGTGAAACTGACGCTGCCAAAAGCCGATGTCAGCCAGAAGACCATTCAAGTCGACGGCCAACCGCTGAAACTGACCATCGTCAGGCCGGCCGGGGTCAAGGGTGAGCTGCCCGTGTTCATGTTCTTCCACGGCGGTGGCTGGGTGCTGGGGGATTTCCCGACCCACAAGCGGCTGGTGCGTGATCTGGTGACGGGTTCGGGGGCCGCGGCCGTGTTCGTGAACTACACGCCATCTCCGGAAGCCCATTACCCGGTGGCGATCAACCAGGCTTACGCCGCGACGAAATGGGTGTCCGAGCACGGCAAGGAGATCAACGTCGATGGCAAGCGCCTGGCAGTAGCCGGCAACAGTGTCGGCGGCAACATGGCGGCGGTGGTTGCGCTGATGGCCAAGGACAAGGGCACTCCGGCAATCAAGTTCCAGGTGTTGCTGTGGCCGGTCACGGATGCCAACTTCGAAACCGCTTCCTACAACCAGTATGCCGAAGGGCACTTCCTCACCAAAAATGCGATGAAGTGGTTCTGGGATAACTACACCACCGACGCCAACCAGCGTAACGAAATCTACGCCTCACCTCTGCGCGCAACCACTGCCCAGTTGAAAGGGTTGCCGCCAGCATTGGTGCAGACCGCCGGTGCCGACGTGTTGCGCGACGAAGGTGAAGCCTACGCCCGCAAACTCGACGAGGCTGGCGTGGCGGTGACATCGGTTCGCTACAACGGCATGATCCACGACTACGGTTTGCTCAACGTGGTGAGCCAGGTGCCGGCGGTGCGATCGGCGATGTTGCAGGCCTCTGAAGAGCTCAAGCAACATCTGAAATAACACGCTTTACTGTAGGAGCCCGGCTTGCCGGCGAAAGCGATCTCGAATACGCCTTCGCCGGCAAGCCGGCTCCTACAAACAGGCACAAAAAAGCCCGACTCAATGGTCGGGCTTTTTCATTCCTCAAGCAGTGCTTATTTGGCACGGCCTTTGTAGGAACCGCCTTCGCGGGTATCGATCTCGATCATGTCGCCGATTTCGATGAAGTCAGCAACCGACAGCTCGGTACCGTTCTTCAGTTTGGCAGGCTTCATCACCTTGCCGGAAGTGTCGCCGCGAGCGGAACCTTCGGTGTAGTCAACCTGACGCACGATGGTGGTCGGCAGCTCTACGGAAACCAGACGATCTTCGAAGAACACGGCTTCGCAAACATCGGTCATGCCTTCTTCAACGAAAGGCAGAACGGCTTCGATGTCTTCAGCGTTCAGTTCGTACATGGTGTAGTCGGTGGTGTCCATGAACGTGTAGCTGTCGCCGCTGATGAAGGACAGGGTCGCTTCTTTGCGGTCAAGGATCACGTCGTCCAGCTTGTCGTCGGCGCTGTAGACGGTCTCGGTCTTGTAACCGGTCAGCAGGTTTTTCAGCTTGGTCTTCATGATCGCGCTGTTACGGCCCGACTTGGTGAATTCAGCTTTCTGAACCAGCCAAGGATCGTTGTCGATACGGATCACGGTACCGGGTTTGAGTTCTTTACCAGTTTTCATTGCGAATATCCGAATTTGGATGGGATTTACAAAAATCTAGGCCGCGTATCATATCCAATTTACATAAAACTGTACCAGCGCCGCGGCAAGATCGGTCTGCAAGGCCTGTTCCAGACACCAGGTCTCGGCGTGTTTTTGCAGCTGTGGCCAGTGTTTGCGGGTCGATTGCCAGTGGTCGGTCATTGTCTCACCGGCATTCCAGGCCCGCCAGAGACCGCTGATCGCCTCGCCGGCCGCAGGCGGCAGGTCCTTGACGTATAGCGCGAGGAAGGCTTCGAGCTTGTCCAGATGAACATCTTCCTCCTGCTGATAGATGTGCCACAGCATTGGCCGCCCTGCCCATTGCGCGCGGACAAAGGAATCTTCGCCGCGTACGGCGTTGAAATCACAGCACCAGAGCAACGGGTCGTACTGGTCCTGTCGGACGAACGGCAGTACCTGCACGGTCAAGGCATCGCGCACATGCAGCGACCCGACCTGCAGGTCCTGCACATTCAGCCAGCGCTCGACATCCCCCAGGATCCGCCCTTGCGGCACCAGCAGATGAGTGGGCGTCGAATCGCTGGCCAATGTGTCCAGCCAACTGGCCAAGCCGGCATTTTCATAGGCAAACAGCGAAATCAGTAGCGCACCCGGTGAGCGGTCGACCCCCAGGTCTTGCAGGAAGGCCCGCTGAGCCTCGGCACTCTGCTGAAACTGTCGACGCCGTTCGAGCAATCCGCTTTCACGCAGCAGGCCACCCGTATCTTTGTGGAACCCCGGGAAGAAAAAGTGCTTCTGTACGTGTTTGTATTTGACCGACGGCAAGCCGTGGCAGCCGATCACCCAGTCCTCGGCGCTCAAGTAGTCGAGGTTCATCCACAGCGGTGTTTTTTCCCGCTGGGCCATGGCGTCCATGTAGGCGCCGGGCAACTGGCAAGCAAACGCGGCGATCACCACATCGGCCGCCTCGACCGGTTGCCAGTCCGCCGACCATTGGCACACTTCGACACCTTCCTGCCATTGTTGGCCTGCGTGAATGTCGATTTCCGGGCACAAGCGTTCGAAGGCACGCAGGTCGTCGACCCACAAACGCACCGCCAGCCCATGTTCGGCCACCAGTTGCCGCGACAGCCGCCAGGTCACGCCGATGTCGCCATAGTTGTCGACCACGGTGCAAAAAATATCCCAGCGGGTTTTCATATCAGGCATTCCAGGCTCCCGTTGGCAAAGGCAGCGATTGTCCGCATAAATCAGCCCGTGCAGAAGAGCCGACGACGATTTATCTTCGTGCGACAATCGTCACACGCCCGCGACCCTCGCCAGGAGGCAACCATGCCCTACCGCCCTACTCCGCGCCGATCCTTTTCGATTCAACTCAATGCCCTGCAACTGACCGGCAGTATCGCCCTTGGCATGTGGCTAGGCTTTATCGCCATTGTGTTGACCGTCTGGCTGGTGTCCCGGCTGTTTTTCAGCGAACAACTGGCACCGGTCGCAGCCGCGGTGGAGCAACTGGCCAAACCGCCGGTGGTGACTCGACCGGTGCCGGATATCCCGGCACAGAGCCCATTGTTCGAGCAGTATGAAGAAAACCTGCGCAGGAACGAGCAGGCGCAACGACTCGACCAGGCACGCGCCAGCAACCGCAACCTGGCGAACCCCAAATGCCAGTTCTGGTTGCAACAGGACCAGACGGCACCCAGCGAAAAAAGCCGCGCCAACGTCCTGCAATTCTGCGATTGATCATGAATAAGCATACCGTGCACCAACTGATTCTCGACAAGCTGCGAGTCGATCTCGACATTGCCGAGCGCGCCGCGCAAACCGCCTACGAAACCGCGACCCACGAAGAAAACATCGCCGAAAACAAGTACGACACCCTGGGCCTGGAAGCGTCTTACCTGGCCGCCGGGCAGGCCAGGCGGGTCGAAGAGATTCGCCTGTCACTGGCGCTTTGCCAGAACCTGGCACTGCGTCCCTATGACGATAAACGGGGTATCGAGATCGGTGCCCTGCTCGGCCTGGAAGACGACAAGGGCCGCGAGCAGTGGCTGTTCCTGGCGCCAGATGCGGCGGGGCTGAAGGTTGACCTGGTGGGGCAACTGATTACCGTCATCACCCCGCGCTCGCCGCTGGGCAAAAGCCTGCTGGGCAAGTTCGAAGGCGACGAGGTGGAGATTCTGGTGGCGGGCGCTCGGCAACAGTTCGCTGTCACCGAGGTGGTTTGACCGGCTGTCCTGCCGGTGCAGCAGGACGGGCTATCAGTGAACAGGCAGTTCGACGCCGTCGAACAGCTCTTCCAGCTCCTGCTTGTTGTGGCACTGGATGGCCTTGGCCATGACTTCGCGGGTCAGGTGCGGAGCGAACTTCTCGATGAAGTCGCACATGAAGCCCCGCAGGAAGGTGCCGCGACGGAAACCGATCTTGGTCACGCTGGACTCGAACAATTCGCTGGCATCGAGTACCACCAGGTCGCTGTCGAGTTTGGTATCGACGGCCATTTTCGCCACGATGCCCACACCCAGGCCCAGGCGCACGTAGGTCTTGATCACGTCGGCGTCAGCGGCGGTGAACACCACCTTGGGCGTCAGGCCGCGGTGGCTGAAGGCTTCGTCGAGCTTGGAACGGCCGGTGAAACCGAACACGTAGGTGACGATCGGGTATTCGGCCAGGGCCTCGAGGGTCAGTTTCGACAGCTTGGTCAGCGGGTGTCCCTGGGGTACGACCACACAGCGGTTCCAGCGATAGCAAGGCATCATCACCAGGTCGCCGAACAGCTCGAGGGCTTCGGTGGCAATGGCGAAATCCACGGTGCCATCAGCGGCCATCTCGGCGATCTGCATGGGCGAGCCCTGATGCATGTGCAGGGCGACATCCGGGTACTGCTTGATGAAGTTGCTGATCACCGGCGGCAAGGCGTAGCGCGCCTGGGTGTGGGTGGTGGCGATCGACAGGGTGCCTTTCTTCTCGTTGGAGAATTCCTGGGCGATCTGCTTGATGCTTTCGACCTTGCGCAGGATTTCGCCAGCGGTGGTGATGATGCGCTCACCGGCCGGAGTGACGCGGGTCAGGTGCTTGCCGCTGCGGGCGAACACTTCGACACCCAGTTCGTCTTCCAGCAAGCGGATCTGTTTACTGATGCCCGGCTGAGAGGTGTAGAGACTTTGGGCTGTAGCGGAAACGTTGAGGTCGTGGTGCGCCACTTCCCAGATGTAGCGCAGTTGTTGGAGCTTCATATGAATCCCTCAAAGCAGGTAGACGCCACGGGCATCAGCGACGGTATATAACTATATTAATGGTTTGAAGAATAAATCTAGAACTTTTTATCAAAAGGCCATTATTCGTGTTCTAGCGATCCCCTTGGCGACGACGTTGCACCAGCGGCACCAGGTAGACCGGCACCGTGGACAGTTGCAACACCCGGGCGGCGGTCCGGCCCAAAGGCGTTTCCGCCCCCGCACCATGGCTGTGACTACCGACGATCAGCAAATCCACCGAGAGTTTGTGCGCCTGGTCGAGGATCACCTGCGACGGATCACCCTGCAGCACCCGCACCGCCTTGATCCGCTCAAGGTCCTGCTCGCCCTCGTCGCCCAGCTCTTCGCGAAAATTGTCCAGCACCCGCTGCTCGATGCTGGCGATCACGGTGTTAAGACCCTGGCTATGGAATTCGTTCAACGCCTGCTCGTCGAGATAGCTCTGCAGCACCGATTCGGCGAACAGCCCCATGGGTTCGACGGCGTGCACCACATACAGGTCGGCATTGAATGTTCGCGCCAATTCCAGGGCATGCTGCATCACCACAGGTGCATACAGCCCGAGGTCAGTGGCATACAGCATCGAACGAATCATATGACCTCCTCGCGTGCCAACATGGCGGAGATTGATTCAGCTTAGCAGTGCCTTGGCGAGTACGACGTCCGGCGTAACACGTTGAACGGCGGGCTTAAACCTTTTGCTCGTTGCTTATGCCATGTGGCACATGGCCGGTGGCGACCACTTCGCGGGCCAACTCGCAATGGCCGGCCTGATCGTCGAAAAACACGTCCGCGGCGAAGGCTTCAAGGAAGGCCGACTTGGTCAGTCCACCGAGGAACAGCGATTCATCCAGGCGAATATCCCACTCGCGCAACGTGCGGATCACCCGTTCATGGGCCGGCGCCGAGCGCGCCGTGACCAGTGCCGTGCGAATCGGACAGGCGTCATCCGGGAATTCGCGCTGCAACAGATTAAGGGCGGCGAGGAAGCCCTTGAACGGCCCGCCGCGCAAGGGCTCGCGAGCCGCTTCGCGCTCGCTGGCCTGGAACGCTTCCAGGCCCCCGGCTTGATAGACGCGTTCGGACTCGTCGGAAAACAGCACGGCATCACCGTCAAAAGCAATGCGCAGTTCATCGCTGGCCGCACGGCTGGCGCCACCGGACAGAATGGTCGCCGCAGCGAACCCGGCGTCCAGCGCACTGCGCACGTCTTCGGCGTGGGTTGAGAGAAACAGGTCGCAGCCAAAGGCCTTGAGGTAGGGATATGGACTGCGCCCGCCGACAAACGCCGCACGGGAAATCGCCAGGCCATAGTGGTGGATCGAGTTGAACACACGCAGGCCGGTGTCGGCGCTGTTGCGCGACACCAGGATCACCTCGACCCGGGCGCGGCCCAGGTGGGCATTGAGGGCGAGGAGTTTCTGCACCAGCGGGAAGGCGTCACCGGGCTCGAGGATTTCGTCTTCGTGCTCGATCTGATATTGCCGGTAGGCCTCGACGCCACTCGACAGATAGACCTTGTGGCTTTCACTCAGGTCGAACAACGCTCGCGACGAAATCGCCAGCACAAGCTTGTCGTCTATGGTCTTTGGCATCCCCTTCCCCCTCCGATTGATCGACTCAGGTATTACGTCGATCGATGAAACTCAAGCTGCGATACATCGCCTCGATGCGCGGCATGTCACAGCCGACGGCCTTCGCCGCTGCCAGTGGCCGGGCATATATGGCCTCCAGTTCCAGCGGCCGCTTGTGCAGAAAGTCGTGGTACATGCTGGGCCAGTAGTCGGGCATTCGCTGCGTCACCTGCAAAAGCTGCTCGGCATAACTGGCTGGCACTTCGTGACCGCAGGCGTTTGCGCCCTGGATCACTTCGGCCATCAGCGACCGGATCAACTCATGGCTGTCGGCATCGGCCATCAGCGGCGTAGTGCTCGCCCCGAGCAGCACGGACAGGCCGTTGTACGGGATATTCCAGACCAGTTTCTGCCAGCGCGCCTGGTGCAGGTTCGCCATGGCCTGGGCGTCGATGCCGGCCGCACGGAACAGCCCAACCCCCTCCTCGACAATGGCCGCACGCTCAGGCTGACCCGGCGCCGGCCCGCTGTGATAGCCGACATGCACCGCCCCCAGCGCCTGATGGGTAATGACCCCCGGCCCCTGGCGATGCACGCAGATATAGCAGAGCCCGCCCAGCACATGCAGAGCGTCGGGCAGCAGTTCACGCAGGTCGTCTTCGACATCCAGGCCATTTTGCAACAGCAGCACCCTGGCATTCGGCGCGGCGGCCTGCACGATGGCGGGCGCGAGGTCGCGGTTACTGGTGGTTTTGGCGCCAACCAGCAACCAGTCGCAGGGTGGCATGTCTTCGGCCGCCGAATAGGCCTGCACCGGATTCAGCGTCAGCGCGCCATGTACCGCGCTGTGCAGCTGCAACCCGCGCTCAGCCACCGCGGCAAACTCACTGCGCAACAGAAAATGCACATCGAACCCGGCCTGCGCCAGAATCACCCCGTAGAACCCGCCGATGGCACCGGTCCCGATTATGCCGATTCTCGGCTTGGCAACTGCTCCCGTCATGGCAACTCCTCTGCTGTTCTACTGAGCGCCTGCCCCAAGGCCGTGTTCAGCTCGGTGCGGGTCAGGCGCGACTTTAGTGCCCCGAAGAATTCGCCGTCGCGTACGACAAACAGCGCCGGCAAGTGAAAGACCTGATAACGCTCGACCACCCCGCCATTGTTGCCAGCGTCGATCCAGCACAATCGATCGACATCCAGATCGAGCGCAGGCAGCTGCTCGCGGGCAAAACGGCAACTGGCGCAGCCGACACTGGTGAAAATCACCAGCGATACGCCGTTCATTGCCAGCAGCCGTTGGTCGGCGTCGAAATCGGTCAGATCCAATTCGACCACTATACTGGGGGAAACAATGTCAGATGGCCGACACATGGAGTCCGTGCTCATGGGACGTTTTCTTCCTCATCCTGACGATATACCTGTCGAGTTGACGTTGCTCAAACCTGAGTGCATCTCCCGCCAACAGCTGCACACTATCAGCCTCGGGGGCATGGCTTGCAATTATCACCGCGCCTGGCGCCACGGTACGGCGCTGCAGGTACGCATGCCAAGCCTGAACCCGGACCTGTGTTTCCTGGGCTACGTGGCCTGGTGCCTGCGACGCAAGCGCGGCTACCTGGTCGGCATCGCCTTCGTCGACGAACAGACGCTTTTCAGTGCCCGCATGGGCGAGCAGGTGTGCCAGATCGAGCGCTACTGCCGTCAACATGATGCCCACAACGATCTGCAGGATATCCAGGCCCTGGCCCTCGAGTGGGTCCAGCAGCATGCCGACGAGTTCTCCCACGACACGGTTCGCAAGGCTTTTGCACAGGCTGTGCTGGATTAAACCGGGCCAGCCCATTGTCGAGCCACGGTGTAACGCGCTAAGGTTCCGTTCCCCGACGCGCTTAATTTGCTGTGCTCCGCCGCGCGGGTTCGCTGGCGGCCGGCACCCGTGACCTGACGAGTAAACGATGGCTGATTTACCGATCAACGACCTAAACGTCGCTTCCAACGAGACGCTGATCACTCCCGACCAGCTCAAGCGTGATATCCCCCTGAGCGATGCCGCCCTGCGCACCGTCACCAAGGGCCGCGAAGTCATTCGCAATATTCTGGATGGCACCGACCATCGCCTGTTCGTGGTCATCGGGCCCTGCTCGATCCACGACATCAAGGCGGCCCACGAGTACGCCGAGCGCCTGAAGGTTCTTGCGGCGGAAGTGTCCGATACCCTGTATCTGGTCATGCGCGTGTATTTCGAGAAGCCACGCACAACCGTTGGCTGGAAAGGCTTGATCAACGACCCGTACCTCGACGACTCGTTCAAGATCCAGGATGGCCTGCATATCGGTCGCCAGCTGTTGCTGGACCTGGCCGAAATGGGCCTGCCGACCGCCACCGAAGCGCTCGACCCGATCTCCCCGCAATACCTGCAGGACCTGATCAGCTGGTCGGCCATCGGCGCGCGCACCACCGAATCCCAGACTCACCGGGAAATGGCCTCCGGCCTGTCCTCGGCCGTCGGCTTCAAGAACGGCACCGATGGCGGCCTGACCGTAGCGATCAACGCCCTGCAATCGGTTTCCAGCCCGCACCGCTTCCTGGGCATCAACCAGGAAGGTGGCGTGTCGATCGTCACCACCAAGGGCAATGCCTACGGTCACGTCGTATTGCGCGGCGGCAACGGCAAGCCAAACTACGATTCGGTCAGCGTCGCCCTCTGCGAGCAGGCACTGAACAAGGCGAAGATCAAGCCCAACATCATGGTCGATTGCAGCCACGCCAACTCCAACAAGGACCCGGCCCTGCAACCGCTGGTGATGGAGAACGTCGCCAACCAGATCCTCGAAGGCAACCAGTCGATCATCGGCCTGATGGTCGAAAGCCACCTGAACTGGGGCTGCCAGGCCATTCCGAAAGACCTCGCCGACCTGCAATACGGCGTGTCGATCACCGATGCCTGCATCGACTGGACGGCCACCGAGAACACCTTGCGCAGCATGCATGCCAAGCTCAAGGAAGTGCTGCCAAAACGCGAGCGCACCTGACCGACGCTTGCCGCAGACAAAAAAACGCCGGGCTGAGCCCGGCGTTTTTTTTTGCATCCGATTCGTTGCAGGTCACTGGCTCAGCTTGGCAGCATGACGCTGGTGACGCTCCATGTAGCGCTCGACGTAGGAGCACGAGGGAATGACAGTATAGCCCATTTCCTCGGCGTACTGCAGCGCCTGTTCGGTCAGGGCCGCGGCGATGCCGCGACCGCGCAATGCGTTGGGCACAAACGTGCGATAGATATCCAGGGTCTGTTTCCCCAGATCCATATAGGTCAGGTAGGCACGATGACCGTCCACATTGGTCTCGAATTGATGACCAGCCTGGTCATGGTGGATGGACAACGCCTCGCTCATCACTACTCCTCGCGGGTCTGGATTTCTGACCCCTACCTTACCGATGTTTTTCCGGCGAAGGAACAACTACGCCACCCCGTGCCTGAATCGACACCGAGAAAAGCTACACCGATCTCGCGCAACCGAGCACGTACAAATAGTAGGCGCCATTGGCAGAAATGCTCAAGGTTCGCTCGTCATCATGCTGGTTGGCGGGTGCTGCTGTGGATAACGCAGGAACAGCTCGACCGAGGGTCTTGCAGCGGTCGGTAGCCTGAACATTGCCGGATGTTGAGACATAAGACGAGCGCCCCTCGTTAAAGTCACCTGTAACATGGAGAAAGATATGAGAGACGCCACGCAAATTCCGAACAAAAGTGTAGACGAATGCATCTAGATGGACTTTAGCCAAGACCGCAAAAAGAGCTTTGGGCATGGGGAACTTTTCCTTGGCGGCTCGCTCATCTCGGGCCTTCTAGCTGGATATTTTTTATACAACGCAGTTAAAAGTTGCTCGAAAAAGAATCAACGCCTACAATTTTTTTTGCTTCTTGCTTCACGTCAGTTTACTTACGACAAGTAATGGGTAGTATGTACGCCGGCTATTTCCTCACTCGGAGGAGACAGCCACTTACTAGAAAGTCCTTGAAGGGGAACACGATGAACAACGTTCTGAAATTCTCTGCTCTGGCTCTGGCCGCAGTTCTGGCTACCGGTTGCAGCAGCGCATCGAAAGAAACCGAAGCACGTCTGACCGCTACTGAAGACGCAGCAGCTCGCTCCCAGGCTCGTGCAGACGAAGCTTACCGTAAAGCTGATGAAGCTCTGGCTGCTGCTCAAAAAGCACAACAGACTGCTGACGAAGCTAACGAGCGTGCTCTGCGCATGCTGGAAAAAGCTAGCCGCAAGTAATAGTCCTTCGGGATTATTATCAAGCCGACCCATTTTTTGGGTCGGCTTTTTTATTGCCTGCTGTTTCCTGCAGCCAATAAAAAACCCGCCGACGCGGCCTGCGTCGGCGGGTTTGTTTCAGGCATTACTGCAGCGGATCGATCGGTGCACTCGTCACCATCGGCGCGGTCGTGTTCGGCACGCCGATTTCCACCGGCAGGCCATCTTCGGCCGCGACAACATCACGTACCACATCCCAGTTCATGCGCAGGTTGTTGGTGATGTCTTCACGCTTGAGCATCGCGTTGATCACGGCAGTGTGCTTGTCGACCACCGACGGGTTGCCCTTGTCGTCCAGCGGTGTGTGCGCTTCCAGGTAAACCTTGCCGCCACTCACGCCGAACTTGTAGGAATCGTTGATGATCCGCACGGACGTCCCGACCGGCACCATGCCCGCCATCTCCAGCACGTTGTTGTTGAACATGCGGAAGCAGCCGTGGCTGGTGCGCATGCCGATGCCGAACTTCTTGTTCGAACCGTGGATCAGGTAGCCTGGAGTCCCCAGGGTGAACTTGAACGGCCCCAGGGGGTTGTCCGGGCCGGCCGGCACCACATTTGGCAGCGGATCACCATCAGCGGCGTGCTCGGCCTTGATCGACGCCGGAGGCGTCCAGGTCGGGTTCGGCGTCTTGGCGATGATGCTGGTGTGGGCAATCGGCGAGCCCCAGCCTTCACGGCCGATACCCAGCGGGAAGGTGTAGACCACGTTCTTGCCTTTCGGGAAGTAGTAGAGGCGGTACTCGGCCAGGTTGATGACAATGCCTTCACGCGGGCCCGGCGGCAGGATGAAGCGGGTCGGCAGCACGATTTCAGTGCCGGCGCCAGGCAGCCATGGATCGACGCCAGGGTTGGCCGCGACCATTTCCGAATAACCCAGGTCGTAGGTCGTGCCCAGGTCGGCGAAGGTGTCTTCGTACTTGGCCTGGATCACTTGCACCTGACCGACGATGTCTTCACCAGGCGGTGGCAGGGGTAGCTCCAATGCTGCGACGGGACCCGCTACACAGAGGGCGGCAAGTGTCAGGCAGCGGGTGACGGCGGGAAAGCGCGGCAACATCCGGAAAATCCTTTGCATGATCGACAGAGGGTATAAGAACGCGATTGTACACCGCCGGCCGTTATTTCGGGGAGGTCGCGGGTAGTGCAGGCGATGCAAGGCATTTCCTGGCGGCCTGTTGTTTGTTGATGGAGTACATATCCATTACTGCGGTAACGGCCGTCTATGGCTTGCCTCTTACCTGTAGGAGCTGGCTTGTCGGGTCGCCGCATCGCAGCGATGGTCGTCAACGATGACGCGGGGAGCCTGATGCCTGTTTGCCCACCGCGCAGAACCTCCACTTGGCCTCTCGAGGTGGCAAGAAAAATCAAAAGCCAAAGCGAGGCGGCCTCCGAGCCGACCTGATCTGTAGGAGCTGGCTTGTCGGGTCGCCGCATCGCAGCGATGGTCGTCAACGATGACGTGCGCTGTCTGAATGAATGCGGTGTCCAGACGTTTTTCGCGAGCAAGCTCGCTCCTACAGTTTGATCGGAGTACATCTACAGGAGATGGGTCGGCCATGAGGCCGCCTTCGCTGGCAAGCCAGCTCCTACAGTTTGAGCGGAGTACATCTACAGGAGATGGGTCGGCCATGAGGCCGCCTTCGCTGGCAAGCCAGCTCCTACAGTTTGAGCGGAGTACATCTGTGGGAGATTGGTCGGCCATGAGGCCGCCTTCGCTGGCAAGCCAGCTCCTACAGGGTTTTCACCCGCCAACGAAGCCGCCGTCACCGCAGAAAGGATCAAAGCTCGAACCGCAACTCCGGCCAGATTGGCGACGTGCCGCGCTTCTGCGATTCAAGAATGGCCCGGCACAACGAGCACAGGCGCTGGTCCTGGAACACCCGGCGGTCGACGTTCGACCAGCGCGGCTGAGCCGGCAGCAGACTGCCGCACAGGGTCCGGTCCGCCGAGCCGCCCAGCTCCAGTTGTCGGGTCACCAGGTGTACCCGCACTTCCTGGCAGGCGAACAGATCCAGCTGTTCGTCAGGCTCGATCAGTTGATAGGCATAAAGTGACCAGGCAGAACGCGGCATCGGGGGCTCCAAATCGGGGGCGCCACCTTAGCCGAAAGCCTGCTCCTAGAAAAGTGTCATAACAGCGGTTTTAGCGTAGGCCAGACATTTTCCAGCAACTTGTCCTGGGCCCCGGCTGCCGGGTGTATGCCATCGGCCTGCATCAGGTCCGGATGACCGCCCACGCCGTCGAGGAAAAACGGTACCAGCGGGATTTTTTTCTCATCGGCCAGGTTGCTGTAAACCTCAGTGAAGGCCTTGGTGTAGCGAGCGCCGTAATTGGGCGGCAATTGCATGCCGAGCAGCAGCACCTTGGCGCCCGCCTGCTGGGACTGCTGAATCATCGACGCAAGATTTTGTTGCAATTGCGATGGCAGCAGTCCGCGCAGGCCGTCATTGCCCCCCAACTCCAGGATCACCAGATCCGGCTTATGCTCTGCAAGCAGCGCCGGCAGGCGTGCCTGGCCTCCGGCGCTGGTGTCGCCGCTGATGGACGCATTGACGACCTTATCGTCGAAACCTTCGCGCCTGAGCCGCTGCTCGAGCAACGACACCCACCCCAAGCGGGTATCCAGCCCGAAACCGGCGCTGATACTATCGCCAACGATCAGGACTGTACCCGCCGCTGCGTTCTGGGCCATGCACATCAAGGCCAGGCCAGCACTCAAAAACCACACACGCATCGGATTCTCCATGGGCGCAAGCATTCTCACCGCGAAGAACCTCAGCAAAGTGGTCCCTAGCGCGGAAGGTGAACTGACTATCCTGCACGAACTCAGCCTGGAACTGAACAAGGGCGACAGCCTGGCCATCGTCGGCGCCTCCGGTTCCGGCAAATCCACCCTCCTCGGCCTGCTCGCCGGCCTCGACTTGCCAAGCAGCGGCGAAGTCACCCTCGCCGGCCAGGGCCTGAGCAACCTCGACGAGGACCAGCGCGCACGCATCCGTGCCGAGCACGTGGGCTTTGTCTTCCAGTCGTTCCAGCTGCTCGACAGTCTCAACGCCCTGGAAAACGTCATGCTGCCGCTGGAGCTCGATGGCCGCCAGGATGCCCGCGGCCGCGCCACCGAGCTGTTGCAGCGGGTCGGCTTGGGGCAACGCCTGACCCACTCGCCACGCCAGCTCTCAGGAGGCGAACAGCAGCGCGTGGCGATTGCCCGCGCGTTTGCCGCCGAACCCGATGTGCTGTTCGCCGACGAACCCACCGGCAACCTCGACAGCCACACCGGCGAGCGCATCAGCGACCTGCTGTTCGAACTCAACCAGGAGCGCGGCACGACCCTGGTGCTGGTGACCCACGATGAACGCCTGGCACACCGCTGCCGGCGCCTGATCCGCCTTGAAGCCGGCCTGCTGGTCGCCCCCCTGGAGCCTTGATGGCACGTCTGCCGCTGTTGCGCCTGTTCAGTCTCGCCGTCCGCCAGTTGCTGCGCGATGCCCGCGCCGGTGAATTGCGCGTGTTGTTCTTCGCCCTGGTCGTGGCCGTGGCGGCAAGTACCGCCATCGGTTACTTCGGCGCCCGCCTCAATGGCGCGATGATGCTGCGCGCCACCGAGTTTCTCGGCGCCGACCTGCTGCTCGAAGGCAGTTCGCCAGCACGCCCCGAACAGATCAGGAGCGGCACCGAGCTGGGCCTGCAGCATGCGCAAGTGGTGGAGTTCTCCAGCGTCATCGCCACCGACAACGGCATCCAGCTCTCCAGTATCAAAGCCGCCGACGACGTCTACCCACTGCGCGGCGAACTGAAAAGCGCCCCTGAGCCTTTCGCCCCGGAAGAACCCGGCGGCGGGCCGAAACCCGGTGAGGCCTGGGTCGAGGCACGATTGCTGACGGCGCTGGACCTGAAGATCGGCGACAGCATCGACGTCGGCATGAAAACCCTGAAGCTGGCACGAGTGCTGACCTACGAGCCCGATCGCGCCGGCAATTTCTACAGCCTGACGCCGCGGGTGTTGATCAACCTCGGTGACCTGCAGGCGACTGGCGTGGTGCAACCCGGCAGTCGGGTCAGCTACCGCGAGCTCTGGCGCGGCGATGCAGCGGCGCTGGAAACCTATCGTCAACTGATCAAGCCCGGCCTGGCGGCCAACCAGCGGATCCAGGATGCCCGCGATGGCAACCGGCAGATTGGCGGCGCCCTGGGCAAGGCCGAGCGCTACCTGAACATGGCCAGCCTGGTGGCGGTGCTGCTGGCCGGGGTGGCCGTGGCGTTGTCGGCGACTCGCTTTGCCACTCGCCGCTTCGATGCCAGCGCGCTGTTGCGTTGCCTTGGCCTGTCCCGTCGGGAAACCATGGTGTTGTTCAGCTTGCAACTGACCGTGCTCGGCCTGCTCGCCAGCCTCAGTGGCGCCGTCATCGGCTGGCTGGCGCAGCTGGGACTGTTTGCCCTGCTGCATGACTTGCTGCCGACCGACGTGCCACCGGGAGGCCTGTTCCCCGCCATCGCCGGGATTGGTACCGGACTGGTGGCCCTGGCCGGTTTTGCCCTGCCGCCGCTGGCGGCATTGGGTCGGGTTCCGCCCTTGCGTGTATTGCGCCGGGACCTGCTGCCGATTCCCTCCAGCACCTGGATGGTCTACGGCGCCGCATTGGGCGCTCTCGGGCTGATCATGTGGCGCCTGAGCCTGGACCTGGTACTGACCTTCGCCCTGCTCGGCGGCGGCGTGGTCGCGGCACTGGTACTGGGCGGCCTGCTGTTGCTGCTGTTGAAAAGCCTGCGCCGCCTGCTGGCCCGCGCCTCCCTGCCGTGGCGCCTGGGGCTGGGCCAGTTGCTGCGCCACCCATTGGCAGCCGCTGGGCAGGCCCTGGCATTCGGCCTGATCCTGCTGTCGATGGCGTTGATCGCCCTGCTGCGCGGAGAGTTGCTGGACACCTGGCAGAACCAGCTACCGAAGAACGCACCGAACTATTTTGCCCTGAACATCCTGCCGGCGGACAAGCAGGCGTTCACCGATCGCCTGATCGCGTTGTCGGCGAAATCGGCGCCACTGTATCCGGTAGTCCCGGGGCGGCTGATCAGCATCAACGGCGAACCGGTGCAGCAAATCGTCACCAAGGAATCGGCCGGTGACCGGGCCATCCAGCGTGACCTGAGCCTGACCTGGGCGGCCGACCTGCCTGAGGGCAACACGATCACCGCCGGCAACTGGTGGCCGCAGCAGCCGCCGGATGAAATCCCCGGCGTGTCGGTGGAGGGCAAGGTCGCCGAAAGCCTGAAGCTCAAGCTCGGCGATCATCTGGTCTTTACCGTGGGCGGGGCCAATCGCGAGGCCAAAGTCACCAGCCTGCGGGAGATCAACTGGGACAACTTCCAGCCGAACTTCTTCATGATCTTCCAGCCCGGCACCTTGAAGGATCTGCCGGCCACCTACCTGACCAGCTTCTATCTGGCGGCGGGGCATGACCAGCAGATCGTCGACCTGTCGCGCAGTTTTCCGGCGGTGACGATCCTGCAGGTCGAGGCGTTGCTGGCGCAACTGCGCAGCATCCTCGCCCAGGTCACCCTGGCGGTGGAGTACGTGTTGTTGTTCGTGCTGGCGGCGGGCATGGCGGTGCTGTTCTCAGGTTTGCAGGCGACGCTGGATGAACGCATCCGCCAGGGCGCGCTGCTGCGAGCGCTGGGGGCCGAACGGCAACTGCTGGTGAAGGCGCGACGTATCGAGTTCGGCTTGCTGGGTGCGGTCAGCGGCTTGCTGGCGGCGCTGGGCTCGGAAGTCGTCAGCCTGGTGCTCTACCGATACGCCTTTGACCTGCCCTGGCATCCGCATCCGTGGCTGCTGGTGCTGCCGTTGATCGGCGCCGTGCTGATCGGTGGCGCCGGCGTGTTCGGCACCCGGCGCGCCTTGAACGCCAGCCCCCTGACAGTCCTGCGCGAGGGTTGATAGACTCAGGCGCTCCTGATTCGAAGAAAAGTTGCCATGAGCCGTTATCGCCCTCCCCGTTCCGCCGGCACCGCGCTGATCACCCCCGAAGGTGAAGCGCGGATGCGCGCCGAGTTTCATGAACTGTGGCACGTCCGCCGCCCCCAGGTGACGCAAGCGGTCAGCGAAGCGGCAGCCCAGGGCGATCGCTCGGAAAACGCCGAGTACACCTACGGCAAAAAGATGTTGCGCGAGATCGACAGCCGCGTGCGCTTCCTGACCAAACGCCTGGAAGCCCTCAAGGTCGTCAGTGAAAAACCCAGCGACCCGAACAAGGTGTATTTCGGCGCCTGGGTCACGATCGAGGACGAGGACGGCAAGGAGTCGCGCTATCGCATCGTCGGGCCGGATGAGCTGGATTTGAAACAGGGCCTGATCAGCATTGACTCGCCATTGGCCCGCGCGCTGATCGGCAAGGCACTGGACGCCGAAGTACGGGTCCAGACACCGACGGGTGAGCAGTGTGTGTATATCGTGGCGATCGAGTATCTATGAGCCGCAGCGCCATGAGCCTCAGCGACGGGTAATCAGCGACGGGTAATCAGCCCTTGCCGGGCGACGCGGGTCAGTTGCCGGATCATTTCAGGGGCGTCTTCGACGCTGGGCGACTGAATCACCGCCAGGTCGAAACTGTCCGTGGCAAAGCGCGCCAGGGATTCACCGTCTTCGACAAACTGGATCAGGAAGGCGGCGGGCCCACCGGTACGCCGTGGCCAACCATCGAGGTAACGCAGGAGCGTCGGCTGATGTTTGCCGCCAAGCAGGATTTTTGGATTGCGCTGGGTGAGATGTGCCGTGATCGGCGCAGGACGTACAACGGGGTTTAGTGCATTCATCGTGTCGTGTCTCTGCCTCAAAAAGTCTGCATGGCAGGTGAGAGGCAACACCGAACCAGCGCTTTAGCGGTATTTCGAAGCCTGCTTCAAGCTTCTGTCGGCAACTGAATGAAGTCACCTGGCGCCCCGCAAGTAGCTGTTTAAATCGGCGCATGGGCAGCATCCTAGAGAAGCTGACCGGACAGTGTCAAGAATGACGCCCAACAAAAAAGGCTCGTCCAATCCAGCGACGAGCCTTGTTCTAAACCAGCCTTGCCCCTGACAGGGCCTGCATCAGAGGCGATCGCGAGCGATCCCGCTGCGAATGCGCAGGATATCGGCGAGCACCGCCAGGGCGATTTCCGCCGGGGTCTTGCTGCCCAGGTTCAGCCCGATGGGCGCATGGATCCGCGCCAGTTGCGCCTCCCCCAGCCCACCAATGCGCCGCAGCCGTTCGAAACGCTTTTGCGAAGTCTGCAGGGAGCCCATCACGCCGATGTAGAACGCGTCGGTGCGCACCGCTTCCATCATCGCCAGGTCATCGATGCGCGGATCGTGGGTCAGCGCCACCACCGCCGTGTCGCTGTGGCAGCCGCCGTCGGCGATGAACACCGACGGCAGTTGACGACGAATTTCCACGTTGTCCAGCACCACGCCTTCCAGCACTTCGTCCCGCGGATCGCACAGGATCACCTCGAAACCCAGGCCCACGGCAAACACCGCGCAGGCCTGCGCGACACTGGAATAACCGGCCAGCAACAGGCGCTGCGCCGCGCCGATGCGCAGCCTGACGCGATCGATCTCGCGTTCGACGCGTACGCCCTGCTCGCGATCATCCAACAGACTGCGCGCGCCGCTGGCCAGGTCGACTTCACGGATCAGCCGACGCCGGCCCAACAGCGCCGACTCCAGCTCCCGCAGATGCGCCTGCACCTCACAGACCGGCTCAAGCTTCTCCACCAGCACATCGAGCACACCGCCGCAGGGCAGGCTGACCCGCGAGCGCGGGTCATCGCCTTCGCCGTAGCGTACGACGCTGACCGGTTGCTCGAATGCACCTTCGCCGACGCGCGCGAGGAAGTCTTCCTCGACACAGCCGCCGGACAACGATCCGATCCACTGCCCGCCGGCATTCACCGCCAGCAACGAACCCGGCGCCCGGGGCGCCGAGCCGTAGGTGGCAAGCACAGTGCACAGCCAGACACGCTGCCCGCCTATCGACCACGCCAGCGCCCGCCGCACCACCTGCAGATCCAGATGCTGCATGTCAGTGCGCCTTGTGCTCGAGCGGCGGCGCGTCGGCCCGCAGCTTCTGCACATCGCCCAAGGCCAGGTCACCCGGTTGACCGCCCCAGCCCTGGCGCAGGTAATTCAACAGATCGGTCAGCTGCTCATCACTCAGCTTCTGCGCGAAACCCGGCATCGGCTGCATGTGTTCGAAGCCGGAGAATTTCTGCTCGCCAATGCCATCGTCGATCACCCGCACCAGGTTGCGCGGGTCTTCCAGGCGCAAGGTGGTATTGCCACGCATGGCCACGGCGATGTGCGGCTTGCCCTCGCCACCTGGCGCGTGGCAACCGGCACAGACGTTCAGGTAGTCCTGACGGCCGCGCTGGGCACTGGCGCTGAGCTGGTCCAGCGGCACGTCGGTCAGGACTTTCGCCGCTGGTGGTTGATCACCGAGCAGGAAGGTCGCCATCGCCGCCAGGTCCGCATCGCTGAGGCCCTGGGTGCTGTTGTGGAACACCGGGAACATCTCGTTGAACATGGTGCCCTGGGCGCTCATGCCGTGCTTGAGGAACGAGCTCAGGTCCTGGTGATTCCAACCGCGCGCGGCCAGGTCCGTGGCCAGCAGGCTCGGGGCCAGATAGCCGTTGAGAATGCCGCCGGTCATGCGTTTGTCCTGCTGCATCGCGCCGGGCAAGCCGCGTGGGGTGTGGCATTCGCCGCAGTGACCGAGCACGTCGACCATGTACTGGCCGCGCTTCCAGGCTTCGCTCTTGCCGTCGGCCGGCTCTAGCTTGACGTCCTTGCCGTACATCATGTTCCAGCCCATCAGGCCCAGGCGCACGTTGAACGGAAAGCTCAGGCTGGTGACCGGCGCGGCACGTTCGATCGGCGCGACGGTTTTCAGGTAGGCGTGAATCGCGTCGGAATCTTCACGCGGCATCAGGTGATACGAGGTGTACGGCATCGCCGGGTACAGGTTGGCGCCATCACGACGCTTGCCTTCGGTGAGCGCAGCGAAGAATTCGTCATCGTTGTACAGGCCGATGCCGTGCTCTTTGCTCGGGGTGATGTTGGTGCCGTAGATCGTGCCGAACGGCGAAACGATCGGCAGGCCACCTGCGTACGGCGCGCCACCCGGCGCGGTGTGGCAGGCCATGCAGTCGGCGGCGCGGGCCAGGTAAGCCCCACGAGCCACCTGATCGTCCGCCTGCGCCAGCAACACAGGCGCAGCCAGGCCGACCGCCAGGGTCAGGCGGGTCATTAGATGCTTCATGCTCAACCCTCCTTGACCAGGCCGAGATCGGTCAGCACGTTGCGGGTGGCGCTGTAGTAGCGCACGTACCCGGTGCAACGGCAGATGTGATGACCGAGGCTGTCCTCGATGACTTTTTCCAGCTGGCTCTTGACGATCGGCTGGCGCTGCAGCTTTTCCACCAGCACTGTCGCGGCATTGACGAAGCCCGGTGCGCAGTAGCTGCACTGGAAGGCGAATTCGTCGACGAAGCGCTGCTGGATCGGGTTCAGCTCGGTGACCTTGCCCTGCTCGTCACGGCTCGCATGGCCTTCGATGGTGCGCACTTTCTTGCCTTCGAAATAGTGCGCGCCGGTGATGCAGGTGCGCACTTCCTCGCTGGTGCCGTCGGGGTTGTCGACGATCACCACGCAGGCATGGCAGATGCCCTGGCCGCAGCCCAGGCGCGAGCCGGTGAGGTTCTTGTATTCGTGCAGGTAGTCGATCATCGGCAGGTCATCAGGGATGTCCACCGGGCCGACGGATTGACCGTTGAGGGTCAGTTGAAGCGGACGGTTAGCCATTGAGGGCCTCCTTGATGCGTGCAGAAGTGATAGGCAGGTCGCGAACGCGCTTGCCGATGGCGTGGGCCACGGCGTTGCCGATGGCGCCGACTACCGGGATCATCACCACCTCGGCAATGCCCTTGGACGGGTCGCTTGGCGACAATGGCGGGAGGATTTCCGCGGTCTGTTTCCACACCGCCACGTGCCGCGCCATCGGCAGGCGGTAACGGTTGAAGTTCCAGTCGCCCTCCCCCGGCCCGCCTTCGTACAGCGGCATTTCTTCCATCAAGGCATGCCCGATGCCCATGGCGATGCCACCTTCGAGCTGGCCCTTGACCAGTTCCGGCACCAGCACCCGGCCGCACTCGACCCATGAGTGGTGATTGAGCACCGACACTTCGTTGGAACCCTTGTTGACCTTCACTTCCACCAGCGTCGCCACCGGGCTGTAGTAAGTCACCGCCGCGTTGTTCAACTGGGTCGCCGGGTAGGCGATGTTCTGCCGGTCCAGCAGGTGGAAACCGGCGCTGCTCATTTGCGCCTTCTTCGCCTTCGGTGCACCGTCGCCGTACTTGACCGCCAGGCCATCGAGCGGCAGACGCTCACGCACGCCATCGATGCTGAACTCGGCCTCGGCCCAGCTCCAGCGGTTGAAGCCGTGCACCGTGGCACCGGTGACCAGCCCGCGCTCGTGGGCACGTTTGGCCAGCACGTCGAACGGCAGCGGTTCCATGCCGTTGGCGGTGAGTTTGCCATCGACCCAATGGGCGTCTTCGCGGCGCACCACGTAAGGGTTGGCCTGGCCGCCGAACGGGCCTTGTCGCCAGATCTCCAGCGCCGCCGGCCACAAACCGTGGTTGAACAGCACGCGCGCCGCTTCACGGGTGGCGTGGCTGAAGTAGTAGGCGGAGTTGGTCGCCGACGACGCCGACGCGACCTTGCCGACCCAGCGCGGGTTGCGCAGGAAGTTGTCCTGCTCGGCCTGGCTCATGATGTACGGGTTGCCGCCGCTGATCAGTTGCAGCTCTTTCCATTCGGTTTCGCCGGTCTTCACTTCGTGCGCCGGGTTGCCGAGGAAATCGGCCACCACCATCGCCTGGGAGGTGGACATGCCGGTACCGATTTCGATACCGATGTGGCGCAGGGTGATGCGACCGTCAACGGTGTATTCGATGCTGGCCATCGGCGCTTCGGAACCGGTGCCGAAGTCTTTCTGGCAAATGGCGAAACCGACGCCATACCAGTTATCCGGGTCGGCGGCTTCGCGCTGTTGCTTGATCGCGTTGCGGTTTTTCCAGACTTCGTTGACGGCGGCCTTGTCGAGAATTTCGTGCAGGCGCAAGGCACCGGCCGGCACCGCACCCTGGGTGTTCTTCATGCCCGAGCGCAAGGCGTTCTTGCGGCGCAATTCGATGGCATCGACACCGAGGCGATCGGCGATTTCGTCGACCATCATCTCGGTCGACGCCATGCTCTGCAGCGTGCCGTAGCCGCGCATCGACCCGGCTTCCACCGCGCGCGAGTGATAGGCGGTGACCTGCAGGTCGTTCTGCGGCATGTAGTAGATCGACTGCGCCGCCGTGGCGCCGACTGCTGCCACGGACGGGCTGTAGTTGACCCGGCCGCCGCCGTCGACGCTCATTTCGGCGCGGAAGATCTTGAAGCTGTGATCGGTCTTGTCCACCGCCAGCTGGTAGCGGATGTCGAACGGGTGACGCTTGATGCCACTCTGGAACTGCTCGTAGCGGTCGTTGGCCAGGCGCACCGGCACACCGGCGCCGTACAACGCCGCCAAGGCTGCGTAGTAGACGAAGATGTTATGGTCTTTCGAGCCGTAGCCGACGGTGTAGCCAGGGTGCATGTTCAGGTTGGCCAGGCCGAAACGCGACGGCGCGATCATCTTCGCGGTCTCGGTCGCAGTCTCCAGTGGGCACTGCGTCGCAACCACAAAGTGCAGTGTCCTGGTCGCCGGGTCGTACCAGCCGTTGCCGTTGTCCGGCTCCATGGCGGCCGGCTCGATCGACGGGGTCTTGTAGCGTTCGTCGAACACCAGCCAGTTGTCCGGCGGCGTATCGATCTGCTGCTTCATGCGGTCGGCGTAGAACAGGCCGCGCTCGGTCAGGTTGCCGTGCAGGTTCGGCTGGGAATTCCACACCGGGCGACGGTTCTTCAGCATCGGGAACAGGATCGAGTCCTTGAGGCTGGCGAATTCGTCTTCATCGGCCGAGGTCGGGCCACCCACGCGCACGTAGCGGAAGCTGCCGTAGGGATCGCCTTCGTAATATGGCACCTGGGCGCCGTAACGAATTGCTTTGTCATTGAACTTGAGCTGGGCCTTGGCCTGGCGGAAACGTTCGAAATCATTCCAGATCAGGATCGCCACCGGGTGACCGATGAACATCGGCACCTTGCCTTCAGGCAGCAACGGATCCGGCGCGTGCTCTTCCGGGAAGACGATGCCGTCCCTGACCAGGTCGTCGGCGGTGACGATGCGGTCAGGCTGCAGGTCGGCGCCGAGCCACGACAGGTCATAACCCGCGTAGATGCGGTCGGCCTTGATGGTTTTCAGCAGCATGGCGTGGCCTTGCTGTTGCGGCCAGCCCGGCATGTCCTTGGCACGGATGTCGCGGGCAAAGACCTTGCTGCCGCAGACCTTGGACAAGGCATCGTTACGGGCGCGCGCCTGGCCGTTGTTGCCGAGCCACTGCTCGGACGGCACGGTCACGCTGTTTTCCATCAAGGCTGCCAGCGCCTGACTGCCGAGCGGTGCAAGCGTCACGCTCACACCCGCCACCAGCCCGCCCTGGAGGAACGAGCGCCGGGATATTTCACGGTTGGACATGGATCATCCTATGGGCGGTCATGGGGGCCGCCCTTCTGGTTATGTTCTGGAAATCTCGAGTCTTGCAGAAGCCCTTCTTGACGATGCAAAGGGCTGTGATGACAGTGCAAAGCTGACCGAAAGGTTAACTTTAAAGGTTTATGCGCTCGCGGAAAACAAAAAACTGACCAAGGAATCAAAAAACCGCGGCTTTTCGACGCAGCAGATCGATGAACAGGCCCAGCTCCCGACTGATGTGTTCGCCCTTGCGCAACAACAACCCGAACGGCGCCAATTGCACATCCAGCTCAACCGGCAACGCCACCACCAAGCCCATTTTAAGGTAGTCGCGCAATGCGGTTTCCGACAGGACCATGATCGCATCGGTCAGTTGAATCAGCTGCTGCATGGAGTACACCGAACTGCACTCGATGATGTCCGCCGGCAGCGGCAAGGCCAGGCGCTGCAAGGCCTGGTCCAGGCCGATGCGCGCCGGGCTGGTTTCCGGTTGCAGGATCCACGGCCAGCCGTTGACCAGTTCGGCCATCTCCAGTGTCTCGCGCCTGGCCAGCGGGTGGCCGGCATGCACCACCACCAGCAGGCGTTCGTTGCCCAGTTGTTCGAATGCATAGTGCTCGCTATCGGTGGCGGCATTGCGCCGGGCGATGGCCAGGTCGATGCGGCCCTGTTCCAGCAACTGGATCACCTGGTCGCTGGTGTCGCCCATGATGCGAATCCGCAGCTGCGGGTTGAGCGCCTTGATCTCGGCAATCGAATCCATCACCAGGTCCGGCGCCGCGCCCATGATGGTGCCGATCGACAGATAGCCGTAACCGCCCTGTTGCCGCGCGATCAGGTCCTCGGCGCACCGGTCGAGGCCACTAATGGCCGACTCGGCAAAGCGAATCAATTCCTGACCCAGCGCCGTCGGTCGCATGCCCCGGGGTAAACGCTCGAACAGGTCGCAACCAAACATGTCTTCAATTTCATGGAGCATGCGGGTGGCGGCCGGTTGCGACATGTTCAGGCTTTGTGAAGCGCGGTGCAGGTTCTGGCTGGAATTGAGCGTCACCAGCATGTGCAGGTGCTTGTAGCGCAGGCGGTTGAGCAGGCTGCGGGAGATGATGGGCGTGGTCATGGCGGGCCTTTTTATCGATACCCTTAGGGTATCAGTTGTTAGCTAGATTCGATTTGTAACGCATCGATCAGCGGCCGTACAGTCTTCCCCATAAGAACAAATGCCCTACCAAAGGAAAACCGCGATGAAGACTCTACCCGCGCCTCTGCTCGCCAAGATTTCCTGGCGGCTGCTCCCGTTTCTCCTGCTGATGTACATCATGGCCTTCCTCGACCGCGCCAACGTCGGGTTCGCCAAGCAAGCTTTCCAGGCCGATACCAATATCAGTGACGCCGCCTTCGCCTTCGGCGCCGGGGTGTTCTTCGTCGGTTATGCCCTGCTCGAAGTGCCGAGCAACCTGATCCTGCACCGCGTCGGCGCCCGTTTGTGGATGTGCCGGATCATGGTCACCTGGGGCCTGGTCTCCGCAGCCATGGTCTTCGCCCACACCGAAACCAGCTTCTACATCCTGCGCTTCCTGCTGGGCGTGGCCGAAGCCGGATTTTTTCCCGGCGTGATCCTCTACCTCACCTACTGGTTCCCCAGCGCCGTACGCGGCAAGGCCATGGGTTTCTTCTACTTCGGCGCGCCGCTGGCGTTCATCTTCGGCAGCCCGTTGTCCGGCCTGCTGCTGGAGCTGGACGGCTTTGTCGGCTTCCACGGCTGGCAGTGGCTGTTCGCCGTTGAAGGCTTGATGGCCACGGCGGTAGGTATCTGGGCGTACTTTTACTTGGACAACCGCCCGGCGGATGCCAAATGGCTGACGGTCGAAGAACGCCAGCAGGTGCAGAACCTGCTCGATCAGGAAGACAGCCACAAACAGAATCACGGTCGCAGCCTGCTCAACGTGATCTGCCAGCCGTCGGTGCTGTACCTGTGCCTGATCTACCTATTGATCCAGGCCAGCGTCTACGGCGTGGTGTTCTACCTGCCGACCCAGGTCGGCGGATTGCTGGGCACCAAGGTCGGGCTGATGGTCGGGCTGGTCACGGCGATCCCATGGATTTGCGCGCTGGTGGCGGCTTACCTGATTCCCGGCTACAGCGACCGCACCGGCGAACGCCGCCGCACCGCCAGCCTGACCCTGCTGATGGCCGCCGCCGGTATCGCCTGCTCGGTGACCTTCAGCAGTCCGTTCCTGGGCATCGTCGCCCTGTGCTTCGCCGCATCCGGTTTCATCGCCGTGCAACCGGTGTTCTGGACCTTCCCTTCCAGCTACCTCGCCGGCAGCGCCGCGGCGGCCGGCATCGCCCTGATCAACTCGTTCGGTGCCCTCGGCGGCTTCATCGCCCCGGTGCTGAAGAACTGGGCCGAAGGCGCCTTCCATTCTCCGGCAGCCGGCCTGTACCTGCTGTCCGCCACAACCGTCATCGCCGCGTTGCTGGTCCTGGGCGTGCGTTCGCCCGGGCATGAAGCTTCGAACAAACCGGCCACCGTTTAAACCTGACCGCCGTTAAAAAAAGGAATCACACCATGGGCATTCCAACCATCAAGCACGTCCGCGCTTTCACTCTGCGAGGCGGCGGCGCGGATTACCACGATCAGGCCGATGGCCACTGGATCGACGATCACATTGCCACGCCGATGAGCAAATACCCGGAGTACCGCCAGAGCCGCCGCACCTTCGGCATCAACGTGCTCGGCACCCTGGTGGTGGAGATCGAAGCCAGCGACGGCACGGTTGGTTTTGCGGTGACCACGGGCGGCGAGCCGGCCGCCTACATCGTCGAGAAACACCTGGCGCGCTTCCTCGAAGGGGCGAAAGTCACCGACATCGAAAAGATCTGGGACCAGATGTACCAATCGACCCTGTATTACGGGCGCAAAGGCATCGTGATCAACACGATTTCCGGGGTCGACCTGGCGCTGTGGGACTTGCTCGGCAAGATCCGCCAGGAGCCGGTGCACCAGTTGCTCGGCGGCGCGGTGCGCGATGAATTGCAGTTCTACGCCACCGGCGCCCGCCCGGACCTGGCGCAGAAAATGGGTTTTATCGGCGGCAAGATGCCGCTGCACCATGGCCCGGCCGAAGGCGAGGAAGGCCTGCGCAAGAACCTCGAAGAACTGGCGACCATGCGCGAACGGGTCGGCCCGGACTTCTGGCTGATGCTCGATTGCTGGATGAGCCTGGACCTCAACTACGCCACCAGACTGGCGGTCGGCGCCCACGAACATGGCTTGAAGTGGATCGAAGAAGCCCTGCCGCCGGACGATTACTGGGGCTACGCGGCCCTGCGCAACAACGTGCCCAAAGGCATGCTGGTGACCACCGGCGAACATGAAGCCACCCGCTGGGGCTTCCGCATGCTGCTGGAGATGGGCTGCTGCGACATCATCCAGCCGGATGTCGGCTGGTGCGGCGGCCTCACCGAACTGGTGAAGATCTCGGCCCTGGCCGACGCCCACAACGCCCTGGTCATTCCCCACGGCTCGTCGGTGTACAGCTATCACTTCGTGGCTACCCGGCATAACAGCCCGTTCGCCGAATTCCTGATGATGGCGCCGAAAGCCGACGAAGTGGTGCCGATGTTCCATCCGCAATTGCTCGGCGAACCGGTACCGGTGAACGGTCGCATGCGCCTGTCGGCACTCGACCAGCCAGGATTCGGCGTGACCCTCAACCCGGAATGCCAACTGCATCGGCCGTATAGCCGCTGAGCCAGGAGTTCGTGATGAACATGCCGCACAACGCTTTCAAGGCCGCCCTGAACAAACCTGCGCCGCAATATGGCATCTGGGCCGGGTTCGCCACCGGCTACGCCGCCGAGATCGTCGCCACCACCGGTTATGACTGGATGCTGATCGACGGTGAACACGCACCCAATACCGTGCCCGGCGTACTCGCCCAATTGCAGGCCGTGGCGCCCTACCCCACGGCACCCATCGTGCGCGCCGTGAATGGCGACGCCAACCTGATCAAGCAGTTGCTGGATATCGGTGCGCAGACGCTGATGATCCCGATGGTCGAAACCGCCGAACAGGCCCAGGCCCTGGTCCGCGCCACCCGGTACCCACCCCACGGCATCCGTGGCGTCGGCGGCGGCCTGACCCGCGCCACGCGCTGGGACGGAGTACCCGACTATCTGAACACCGCCCATGAACAGCTGTGCCTGATCGTGCAGGTGGAATCGCGGCTCGGCGTGGAAAACGTCGCAGCCATTGCCGCCGTCGAAGGCGTCGACGCGGTGTTCATCGGCCCGGCGGATCTGTCCATTGGTCTGGGCCATGCCGGCAATCCCGGTCACCCGGAAGTTCAGGAACGCATTCAACACGCGGTCAACGCGACGCTGGCGGCCGGCAAGGCCTGCGGCATCCTCGCACCCAATGAAGAAGACGCGCGGCGCTATCAGGGCTGGGGCTGCCAGTTCATCGCCGTGGCCATCGACATCAGCCTGCTGCGCCAGAGCGCCATGGCCACCCTCGCCCGCTACCGCACACCGGCCACCGAACACGCGCCGTCGCGTACCTACTGATCAGCCAAGGAGTCGTTCCATGTCATCCGTGCCTGTTTACGAAAACTTCATCAACGGCCAGTTCGTGGCCAGCGCTGCCCACATTGACGTGATCAACCCGGCCACCGGTGCCTTGTTGTCGAAGGTGCCGGCGTCGAATGCCGAAGACGTCGATCGCGCCCTCGCTGCGGCGCGCTCCGCGCAAAAGGACTGGGCGCGCAAGCCGGCGAATGAGCGCGCCGGTTACCTACGGCGCATCGCCGCCAAACTGCGGGAAAACGTTGCGCACCTGGCGCGCACCATCACCCTGGAACAAGGCAAGATCAGCGGCCTGGCCGAAGTCGAAGTCAACTTCACCGCCGACTACCTCGACTACATGGCCGAGTGGGCGCGGCGCATCGAAGGTGAAATCATCACCAGCGACCGCCAGAACGAAAACATCTTCCTGTTCCGCAAACCCCTGGGGGTGGTGGCGGGGATCCTGCCGTGGAATTTCCCGTTCTTCCTGATCGCTCGCAAGATGGCCCCCGCGCTGCTGACCGGCAACACCATCGTCATCAAACCGAGTGAAGAAACGCCGAACAACTGTTTCGAGTTCGCCCGACTGGTGGCAGAAACCGACCTGCCGCCCGGTGTATTCAACGTGGTTTGCGGTGACGGCCAGGTTGGCGCGGCGCTCAGTGGGCACAAAGGCGTGGACATGATCAGTTTCACCGGCAGCGTCGCCACCGGTTCACGGATCATGGCCGCCGCCGCACCGAACATCACCAAGCTCAATCTGGAACTGGGTGGCAAGGCCCCGGCCATCGTGCTGGCGGATGCCGACCTGGACCTGGCGGTGAAGGCCATTCGCGATTCGCGGATCATCAACAGCGGCCAGGTGTGCAATTGCGCCGAGCGGGTGTATGTCGAACGCAAGGTGGCGGATCAATTCATAGAGCGTATCGCCGCCGCCATGAGCGCGACCCGCTATGGCGACCCGATTGCGCAACCCGATGTGGAGATGGGCCCGCTGATCAATCGCCAGGGCCTGGACAGCGTCAACCGTAAAGTCCGTACAGCACTGAGCCAGGGCGCCAGCCTGATCAGCGGCGGGCAGGTTGCCGACCTGCCGAACGGCTTTCACTTCCAGCCCACGGTCCTGGCGGGCTGCCGCGCCGACATGGAGATCATGCGCGAGGAAATCTTCGGTCCGGTGCTGCCGATCCAGATCGTCGATGACCTGGATGAAGCCATCGCCCTGGCCAACGACTGCGACTATGGCCTGACCTCGTCGATCTACACCCGCGACTTGAACAAGACCCTGTACGCCATGCGCGAGCTGGATTTTGGCGAAACCTACGTCAATCGCGAGAACTTCGAAGCGATGCAGGGGTTTCATGCCGGGGTGCGTAAATCGGGGATTGGCGGGGCGGATGGCAAGCATGGGTTGTATGAGTACACCCATACTCATGCGGTGTATCTGCAGGGCTGAATACCTGCGGTGTTGCTGATGCCGCCTTCGCGAGCAAGCCCGCTCCCACATTGGTTTCTGTGTCGAACACACAATCAAATGTGGGAGCGGGCTTGCTCGCGAAGACGTCAGATCAGTCAACACAAGACCATCAGAAGTCCACAGTCGCCGACAGCAAATAGGTCCGTGGCGTCGACAGCGTCAACCCCGGCTCGCTGTCATCCGAAGCCCCCGCCGAACTCCAGTAGCGCTTGTCCGCCACGTTCTCGATATTGCCCCGCACGGTAATGGTCTTTTCATCAACCCTGAACGCATAACGCGCGCCCACGTCGAAACGCTCCCAGGAATCGATTTCTTTGTTATTGGACTGGTCCAGGTACTGCGAGCTGGAGTAGATGCCGCGACTGGTCAGGGTCAGGCCCTGGACGTTCGGCACGTCCCACTCGGCGCCCAGGTTGACGTTGTACTTCGGCGTGGCCGGCGCGCGGTTGCCGTCGAAGGTGCCATTGGTGGTGTCGTTCAACTCGCTGTCGATGTACATCACCCCACCGAGCAGCCGGAATCCGTCGAGCGGTTCGCCGAACACGCTCAGCTCCACACCATCGTTCTGCCGCTTGCCGTTGGGGCCGAAGACCCGTGTCGTGGCGTTGGTCTCGTAGGCCGGTTGCTTGATCCGGAACACCGCAGCGGTGACCGCGAACGCACCGGCGTCGTACTTGGCGCCGACTTCTACCTGGCGGCTGATGAACGGCGGGAAGATCTCATCCTCGTTGACCGAGGTGGACGGGGCGATCTTGCCCTGGCTCAGGCCTTCCATGTAGTTGGCGTACACAGATAATTTGTCGGTGGCCTTGAACAGGATGCCACCCGATGGCGAGAATTTTTCCTCGTCATAGGCGGTGTCGCCCTTGACGTCATCCGACCAGTCGTCCACCTGCACCCGCTGCCAGCGGCCGCCGAGGGTCAGCAGCAGCCGGTCATCGAAGAAGCCCAGGGTGTCGGACAAGGCCACGCTGCTGAAGCGGTTCTCGGTATAGACCTCTGGGTCGAAGCGCGTGGGCCGTTCGGGTGTCGGGGTTTCCACGGGGTCGTAAAGGTTGCTGGGGGCCGCAGCGTAACGGGCGCCGCCATTCTCGAAGTCCATGTAGAAATAGCTGGCCGCCAGGTTGACCTGATGGCTGACCGGGCCGGTATGAAACCAGTTGCGCACGCCGGCCGTGGCCGTGCGCACGTTTTCGTCGCGGGTGAAGTCCCGCGGCAGCACACTGAAATCACCCGCATCGTTGGTGACCGCTACGGCATGCCTGAGAAAGTCATGGTTGCTTTTGCGCGCGCCCACACCGCCGTACAACAGCACTGAATCGCTGACATCGAATTCACCGTTCAGCGTGCCGAAAGTGTCCGTGGTGCGCGCCTGGCTCCAGGGCTGCGCATAGTTGTCGCGGACATCGTTGGCATTCGGCACCTTCGCGTTGACGCCAATCTGCACGCGCTCCTGGGGGGCATCGGTATTACGTTCGGTGTGGCCGATGTCGGTCGAGAGGCGCAGGCGGTCACCGCGAAAATCCAGGCCCAGCACCGCCATCTCGCGGTCGACGCTCTGGTGATCCCAGTCGGTGTCGCCAGACTGCTTCACGCCGTTGAAACGAATGCCGAACATGTCCTCCTCACCAAAGCGCCGGCCTACATCCACGGCACCGCCAAGCTGGTTGTTGGAGGCGTAACTGCCGGTGAACGAGGTGATCGGCTGGTCGGTCGCACGCTTTGGCACCACGTTGATCCCGCCGCCCACGCTGCCCCGTGGCGAGATGCCGTTGACCAGCTGGCTGGGGCCCTTGAGGATGTCGACGCGGTCGGCCATCTCCATGTCGATGGTATAGGTCGGCAGGACACCGTACAGACCGTTGTAGGAAACATCGCTGTTGAACAGGCTGAGTCCGCGAATGGTGAACTGCTCATAACGCCCTCCCGCCGGATTGGTCGCGCGTACCGAAGGATCGCTGGCCACCAGGTCGCCCAGGGTACGCGCCTGCAGGTTTTTCACCGCCTCGCTGGTGTAGGTGGTCATGCTGAACGGCGTTTCCATGAAGTCTTGCGAGCCCAGCAAGCCTTGCGAACCACGGCGTGCAACCTGGCCACCGGCGTACACCGGGTCGACGGCATCACCCGCTGTCGCGTAAATGGAAGTGGCGCCCAGTTGCAGGCTGCTGCCCGATGGTTCGGGAATCAGGATGTACGCCTGCTCGCCCACCGGTTGCAGTTGCAGGCCGGAATTCTGCAACAGGCGCACGAAGCCCTCCTCCACCCCATAGTTACCGGAAAGTCCCGCACTGCTGCGACCGCTGACCAGCGCCGGATCGACCGACAGGTTGACCCCGGCCAGGCCGGCGAACCGGGTGAGCGCATCGCTCAGGCTGCCGGCCGGCACCTGATAACTGCGACGAGTGGCGTCTTCGGCCCAGGCATGGGTGATGAAGATCGGGCTGGCACTCAGGCTCAACATCAGGCTCAGGCGCAACAACGGGCGCAGACCGGACGACGCCGGGCGTGGACGGCAAGACTTTACGGCGGGCATTGAAAAGGCTCTCTTGTGCGTTCAGTTGCCTTGAATGACAAGCGAGTCGAAAAAAGGGGACAGGCTTCACGCAACTTTTTTGCGCGGCGTCAGCGTTACCCAATAGCGAGTACGCATTTCCACCTCCAGCGGCAGGCTGGCCGCGAGCAGCGCGAGGATGCGATCGGTGTCGTCCAGGCGGAAACTGCCGGTCACCCGCAGCGCTTCGAGTTCCGGCGCCCAACGCAGGACACCCGGTCGATAGCTGTCGAGTTCGCGCAGGAATTCCCCCAGTGGCTGGTTGCTGGCCATCAATACGCCTTCGCGCCAGCCGGGTTGCAACACATCAAAAGCCTGTATCGCGGCGGCACCTGCCGCTTGCAGATCGACCTGCTGGCCCGCGCGCAACGTCAGCGCCGCGCCCTGCAAGGGTTGCAACTGCACGGCACCGCTGAACACCGATACCCGGCATCCGCGGCTGCCCTGGCGCATGCAGGCTTCGCCTTGACTGACGGTCACCTGACCGAACCGGGTCTGGATCATCAAGGACGATGCACCCGGCACCTTCAGCGACATTTCGCCCTCCACCAGTTTCACCCGACGATTCGGCAAATCCACATCGACGGCGCTGGCCGTATTGAGCTGCAGGACACTGCCATCGGCCAGGGGTACCTGCTTGCGCTCGCCCGTGGCGGTGTGCAGGTCGGCGCGCCAGACGTCCAGTGGCAATTGCCGGCTGATCAGCCAGGCTGCCGGCACCAGCGCCACCGCGCCCAATGCGCGCTTGAGCACTACGCGTCGCGCAGGATCGGGGCGATCGAGGCTGCTCATGGCCAGCGCGGGAGGCAGGTCGGCAAAGCGCTGGCGCAAGGCCTGGGCCTTTTGCCAGGCGTGTTCATGACTGCGGCAGCTGTCGCGCCAGCGTTGCAGGTTCGCCCGGTCCTGATCGGTGGCACCTCCGGACTCGAGCAACGCCAGCCACTGCGCGGCGGCGCGCACGGCCTGGCGAACGTCGGCCGCCGGGCTGGTCACAGGTCCACCAACAGGCAATGCTCATAGGCTTGGGCCATGTAGCGTTTGATCGTGCGTTCCGACACCGACAGGCGCTCGGCGATCTGCTGGTAGGTCAAGCCCTCGAGCTGACTCCAGAGAAACGCCCGGCGCACGGCCCTGGGCAAACCATCGAGCAGTTCGTCCAGCGCTTGCAGGGTTTCCAGCAGCAGCCAACGCTGTTCCGGGGACGGCGCACATTCTTCGGGCAGGGACGCCAACGCACTCAGGTAAGCCTGTTCCAGACTGCGCCGCTGGTAGAAATTGCTCAGCAGGCGCTTGCCCACCGTCAGCAGATAGGCACGGGGCTCTTGCAGGTCGGCAATGCGCTGGGAGCTGGCGAGCAAACGCAAGAAGGTATCCTGGCTCAGGTCCGCCGCATCACAAGCGTTGCCCATGCGTCGCCTCAGCCAGCTCTCAAGCCAGCTACGGTGATCGCGGTACAGGTCGTGAAGGGTTTGCTCCTTCGCCATCGCTGCATCACTCATCTGAAGAAACCCTGTGCCAGGCGTTATCGTAAATGAGAGTGATTCTAATTAATGTCGGGAGCCAGCACCAAGTGCTTTATGCAGCGGTTGCGCAGAAAGATTCGCAAGGAGGCGTCACAGAGGAGGAAAAGGCAAATCGCAGACACAAAAAACCCCGGTCTTTCGACCAGGGTCTTTGCTATCGACTCGAAGTAAGCCAGTGGCTTTCTTCGTAGCTCCAAGGCGTTCAGTGGGCCTCGGGGCAGATATGGCGCAGCGGACGGGACTCGAACCCGCGACCCCCGGCGTGACAGGCCGGTATTCTAACCGACTGAACTACCGCTGCGTATCGCTTTGAGCAGATGCTCAAGTAACTCGTCTGATTGAAAACTCAGTAGCTTTTCAATCTCGAGCCAGGCAGGCCTGACTCGGAAAATATGGCGCAGCGGACGGGACTCGAACCCGCGACCCCCGGCGTGACAGGCCGGTATTCTAACCGACTGAACTACCGCTGCGCGTCGGTGCAGGCATTTCAGCCTACGGCTTGCTTTCGCAAGTTTCTCGGGAGTGGTGGGTGATGACGGGATCGAACCGCCGACATTCTGCTTGTAAGGCAGACGCTCTCCCAGCTGAGCTAATCACCCGTTTGCATCTCCGAGGCCGCGAAATTTACGCAGGTAGCGAACCTAAGTCAATAGCAGGATTGAAGTTTTTTTCAAAAACAGCTTTTAGCGGCAAGCTTTGAGCTACAAGAGAGAAGCGGTTACCCACGAAGCAGGCGCACCGCTGTCAGGCTTTAACTTGCAGCTTGAAGCTTGAAGCTGCCCTTCACTGCTCATAGATCATCTTCTTGGTCATGCCGCCATCGACCACAAACTCCTGGCCCGTGACAAAACCAGCATTCTTCGACAGCAGCCAGGCCACCATCGCCGCCACATCCTCAACCGTCCCTACCCTGCCCGCCGGATGCTGGGCATGGTCGGCGTCCGTCAGCGGCTCGGCACGACGCAGCGAAGGGTCCCGCGCATCGATCCAGCCGGGGCTGACGGCATTGACGCGAATCTCCGGACCGAGGCTGATCGCCAGTGCGTGAGTCAGGGCCAACAAACCGCCCTTGCTCGCGGCATAGGCCTCGGTGTCCGGTTCCGACTGCCCGGCGCGGGTCGAGGCCAGGTTGACGATCGCCCCGCTATGGGCCCGCAGGTACGGCGCACAGTGCTTGGCCAACAGCATCGGCCCACTGAGGTTCACCGCCAGCACCCGGTTCCAGTACGCCAGGTCGAGGCTTTCCAGGGTGATGTTATGCGGATCGGCCACCGCTGCATTGCACACCAGCGCATCCAGGCGCCCGAACTGCCCCAGCACCTCGGCGACGCCCAGGGCCACCTGCCCTTCGTTGGAGACGTCCATGGCGATGAACCAGGCGTTGTCGCCCAGCACCTTCGCCACCTTCGAGCCACGATCGCGATCCAGGTCCGTGAGCACCACTTGCCAGCCTTCGCTGATCAACCAGGCCGCAATACCCAGGCCAATGCCCCGCGCCGCGCCGGTCACCAGCGCGACGCGACCATTGGAACCCGGTGGCGTGGACAACTCGATCACAAGGCAGCCAACCCGCGCGCCAGGTCGGCTTGCAGGTCTGCCACGTCTTCCAGGCCGACCGCAATGCGGATCAGGCTGTCACGGATGCCCGCAGCTTCACGCTCCTGGGGCGCCAGGCGGCCGTGGGAGGTGGTGCTCGGGTGGGTGATGGTGGTCTTGCTGTCGCCCAGGTTCGCCGTGATCGAAATCAGGCGGGTCGCATCGATGAAGCGCCAGGCGCCCTCTTTGCCGCCCTTGACCTCGAAACTCACTACCGCGCCGAAGCCCTTCTGCTGACGCAGGGCCAGCTCGTGCTGCGGATGGCTCTTGAGACCGGCGTAATGGACTTTCTCGATGCCGTCCTGCTGCTCCAGCCACTCGGCCAGCTCCTGGGCGTTGGCACAATGAGCCTTCATCCGCAGGTTGAGGGTTTCCAGGCCCTTGAGGAAGATCCAGGCGTTGAACGGGCTCAGGGTCGGCCCGGCGGTACGCAGGAAGCCAACCACTTCTTTCATCTGCTCGCTGCGCCCGGCCACGACCCCGCCCATGCAACGGCCCTGGCCGTCGATGAACTTGGTCGCCGAGTGCACGACGATGTCCGCACCCAGTTTCAGCGGCTGTTGCAGCGCCGGGGTGCAGAAGCAGTTGTCGACCACCAGCATCGCGCCCTTGGCGTGCGCGATGTTCGCCAGTTCGGCGATATCGACCAGTTCAGCCAGCGGATTGGACGGCGATTCGACGAACAGCAACTTGGTGTTGGTCTTGATCGCCGCGTCCCAGCCGGACAGGTCCGCCAGGGGCACGTAGTCGACTTCGACACCGAAGCGCTTGAAGTACTTCTCGAACAGGCTGATGGTCGAGCCGAATACGCTGCGCGACACCAGCACGTGGTCGCCGGCACTGCACAGGCTCATCACCACCGCCATGATCGCGGCCATGCCGGTGGCGGTGGCCACGGCTTGCTCGGCGCTTTCCAGGGCGGCAATGCGCTCTTCAAAGGCACGTACGGTCGGGTTGGTGTAGCGCGAGTAGACGTTACCCGGCACTTCGCCGGCAAAACGTGCGGCGGCGTCGCCAGCGGTGCGGAATACATAGCTGGAAGTGAAGAACATCGGATCACCGTGTTCGCCTTCCGGCGTACGGTGCTGACCGGCACGTACGGCCAGGGTATCGAACGCTACGCCTTCGAGGTCGCTGTCCAACCGACCGGCATCCCAATCCTGACTCATGCTGTCACTCCTTGCCTTATTCGGTAGTAGATACGAAACCGGCCCTGCAGGAGCGTGGCTTGCCCGCGAAGGATCCTTTGGATACGCCAAAAGCTTCGCGGCAAGCCTCGCTCCTACAAGGCCGGCTTTACTCAGTTGTTGTACAGATCGATGATCGCGCTGACCGCCTGGGTCTTGACCTTGGAGGCATCGTTACGTGCCTGTTCGATCTTGTTCAGGTAAGCCTCGTCGACGTCGCCGGTCACATACTTGCCGTCGAACACCGCGCAATCGAAGTTCTCGATCTTGATCTTGCCGCCACCGACCGCTTCGATCAAGTCAGGCAGGTCCTGATAGATCAGCCAGTCGGCGCCGATCAGGTCCGCAACGTCCTGGGTCGAACGGTTGTGGGCGATCAGCTCGTGGGCGCTCGGCATGTCGATGCCATAGACGTTCGGGAAACGCACGGCCGGGGCTGCGGAGCAGAAGTAGACGTTCTTGGCGCCCGCTTCGCGTGCCATCTGGATGATCTGCTTGCAGGTGGTGCCGCGCACGATCGAGTCGTCCACCAGCATCACGTTCTTGCCGCGGAATTCCAGTTCGATGGCGTTGAGCTTCTGGCGTACGGATTTTTTCCGCGCAGCCTGGCCCGGCATGATGAAGGTCCGGCCGATGTAGCGGTTCTTCACGAAACCTTCGCGGAATTTCACGCCCAGGTGGTTCGCCAGCTCCAGGGCCGCGGTGCGGCTGGTGTCCGGGATCGGGATGACCACGTCGATGTCGTGATCAGGACGTTCGCGCAGGATCTTCTCGGCGAGCTTCTCACCCATGCGCAGGCGGGCCTTGTACACCGACACGCCGTCGATGATCGAGTCCGGACGCGCCAGGTAGACGTGTTCGAAGATGCACGGGGTCAGGGACGGGTTGGTCGCGCACTGACGGGTGTGCAGCTTGCCGTCTTCGGTGATGTAGACCGCTTCGCCCGGTGCCAGGTCGCGGATCAGGGTGAAACCGAGCACGTCCAGGGACACGCTCTCGGAGGCGATCATGTACTCGACGCCTTCGTCGGTGTGACGCTGGCCGAACACGATCGGGCGGATGCCGTGCGGGTCGCGGAAACCGACGATGCCGTAGCCGGTCACCATGGCCACTACCGCGTAGCCACCGACGCAGCGGTTGTGCACGTCGGTAACGGCAGCGAACACGTCTTCTTCGGTCGGCTGCAGCTTGCCGCGCTGGGCCAGCTCGTGTGCGAACACGTTCAGCAGTACTTCCGAATCGGAGCTGGTGTTGACGTGGCGCAGGTCAGATTCGTAAATCTCCTTGGCCAGCTGTTCAACGTTGGTCAGGTTACCGTTGTGCGCCAGGGTGATGCCGTAAGGCGAGTTGACGTAAAACGGTTGAGCTTCGGCCGAAGTCGAGCTGCCCGCGGTCGGATAGCGCACATGGCCAATGCCCATGTGGCCGACCAGGCGCTGCATGTGACGCTGCTGGAACACGTCACGCACCAGGCCGTTGTCCTTGCGCAGGAATAACCGGCCATCATGGCTGGTCACGATACCGGCAGCGTCCTGGCCGCGGTGCTGGAGGACGGTTAGCGCGTCATACAGCGCCTGATTGACGTTCGACTTACCGACGATACCGACGATGCCACACATGCGACGCAACCCCTACTTAATGGATCTGAACTGAACAACACTCACTGAGGCGTTTTGGCCATCGGCAAGAGCTGCTCCTTGAACGGTATATCAGCGGGTACGCTGATACCGCTGGCAAGCCACTGACTGCTCCACCCGAGAATCAGGTTCTTGGACCAGTCGGCGACCAATAAAAATCTTGGCACGAGCTGGGACTCTTTCCACCACCCGTCCTGCTGTACCGGCCCCAGGCTCAACAGCCCGACCGCCACGACCACCAGCAACACGCCACGCGCCGCGCCGAAGGCCATGCCGAGGAATCGATCGGTCCCGGACAACCCGGTGACGCGAACCAACTCGCCGATAAGATAATTGATCATTGCGCCTACGATCAGCGTGGCGACAAACATGATGGCACAGCCCGTGATTATACGAGCCGATGGGGTCTGGATGTATCCGGCGAGGTACTCGGACAATGAGCCACCAAACATCCAGGCAACGGCTCCTGCGATGATCCAGGTCACGAGCGACAGTGCTTCCTTGACGAAGCCGCGGCTCAGACTGATCAATGCGGAGATGGCGACGATTGCAACGATCGCCCAGTCAACCCAGGTAAATGGCACAGTGCAGCCTACAGACGGATAAGGCGGCGCATTTTAGCAGAGCCCATGCTTATCGGTAAGCTGCGATTGTCAGTGCATTTCAAATCGTGTCGATAGATTTAGCCACGCTCTGGCTGAAAGCGCACGACAAAGCCCTTGAGGTTCTGCTGGCGGTTCAGCAAGTCGCGCAGGCGATCGGCTTCTGCACGCTCGATCAGCGGCCCGACGAACACCCGATTCTTGCCATCGGCAGTGCGGATGTAGGCATTGTAACCCTGGCTGCGCAGGGTTTTCTGCAGCTTTTCCGCGCTCTCACGGTTGGCCAGGCTGGCCAGTTGCACCGACCAGCTGACCGATAGGCCATTGGCGTCGACACGGCTTTGCGTGGTATCCGGCTTGCCCGGTGCGGCGCTGATCGGTTGCGACGGCGCCGTGGCAGGCTTGGCAGCCAGCGCCGGGACGGGTGCAGGTGCCGGGGGCGGCGTGACCGGCTTGACGGTGGGCGCCGGAGCGGCAGGCGCAACCGGGGCAACCGGCGCTTCCTGCTGGGCGATTTCCTCGTCGCTCGGCACGGGCTCCTGCGGCAGGGCCTGGGGTTCAGGCACCACCACCGGCTCCACCTGCACTTGCGGCATCACCGGCGCTTGCGGCGCCGCCGGGGCCTGGACCGTCACCTGGCGCTGCTCATCCTGGCGGGAAAACAGCATCGGCAGGAAGATCACCGCCAGCGCCACCAGAACCAGGGCGCCGACCATGCGCTGCTTGTAAGCCTTATCCAGCAATGCCATTTGCCGCTTCCTCCGTGGAGCGCCGGGCCAGCCACTCGAGGGCCTCGGCAACACAATAGAATGATCCGAACAACAGAATCTCGTCGTCGCTCGTCGCCTGCGCACACTGCCCTTCCAGGGCGGCGGCCACGCTGTCATAGGACGTCACCGCAGCACCGCGCTTGTCCAGCGCCTCGCGCAAGTCGGCCACCGGTCGCGCCCGCGGCGAATCCAGCGGCGCAACGGCCCAGTGCTCGACACTAGCACTCAATTCGCCCACAACACCATCCAGATCCTTGTCCGCCAGCAATCCGAACACCGCCAGGCGCTTGCCAGCCGGTGGTCGGCTGGCCAGGCGACGGGCCAGGTACTCAGCGGCATGGGGGTTATGCCCCACATCCAGCAACAAGTTAAGGCGCTTGCCCTGCCACTCGACCTGCCGGCGATCGAGACGACCGACCATCCGCGTCGCTTGCAGCGCCTGGACAATCTGCGCCTGCACCCAAGGTAAACCGAGCAGCAGATAGGCCTGCAACGCCAAGGCGGCGTTTTCCATCGGCAGGTCGAGCAACGGCAGGTCGCGCAGCTCGACTGCACGCCCTTGCGCGTCGACACCACGCCACTGCCAGCCGTGGTCAGTCACACCCAGGTCGAAATCGCGCCCACGCAGGAAAAACGGGCAGTTGAGCTCGCGCGCCTTGTCCAGCAGGGGTTGCGGGGGATTCAGGTCACCGCAGAGCGCGGGCGCGCCCTGACGGAAGATGCCGGCCTTCTCGAAAGCCACGGACTCACGGGTATCACCCAGGTAATCCGCATGGTCGACGCCAATGCTGGTGACCAGCGCCATGTCGGCGTCCACCACGTTGACCGTGTCCAGACGCCCGCCCAAGCCGACTTCCAGCACCACGGCGTCGAGCCTGGACTGTTGAAACAGCCAGAACGCTGCCAGGGTACCCATCTCGAAATAGGTCAGGGATGTGTCGCCGCGGCCGGCCTCGACCGCCGTGAAAGCCCGGCACAGCTCGGCGTCAGTAGCTTCGACGCCATTGACCTGCACCCGCTCGTTGTAACGCAGCAGGTGCGGAGAACTGTAGACACCGACGTTCAGGCCCTGCGCCCGCAGCAATGACGCCACGAACGCACAGGTCGAGCCCTTGCCATTGGTGCCGGTGACCGTGATCACCCGAGGCGCCGGCTTGCCCAGTCCCATACGGGACGCTACCTGCTGCGAGCGCTCAAGGCCCATGTCGATGGCCGAAGGGTGCAACTGCTCAAGGTAGGCGAGCCACTCGCCAAGGGTACGTTCGGTCATAGGTTGGCAGGTACCGGTGGAACGACGATTGGCTCGATGGGTGCAGCGACGAATTTCGGCGTCGGCAGGCCCATCATTTGCGCCAGCAGGTTACCCAGGCGCGGCCGCAGTTCCTGACGGTGAATGATCATGTCGATCGCGCCGTGCTCCAGCAGGAACTCGCTGCGCTGGAAGCCTTCCGGCAGTTTTTCGCGCACGGTCTGCTCGATCACGCGCGGGCCGGCAAAGCCGATCAGGGCTTTCGGCTCGCCGACGATCACGTCGCCCAGCATCGCCAGGCTGGCGGAAACACCACCGTAGACCGGGTCGGTCAGCACGGAGATGAACGGAATGCCTTCTTCACGCAGACGCGCCAGGACCGCCGAGGTCTTGGCCATTTGCATCAGGGAGATCAGGGCTTCCTGCATCCGCGCGCCACCGGAGGCGGAGAAGCAGATCATCGGGCAGCGATTTTCCAGGGCGTAGTTGGCGGCGCGCACGAAGCGCTCACCGACGATGGCGCCCATCGAACCACCCATGAAGGAGAATTCGAACGCCGACACCACCACCGGCATGCCCAGCAGGGTACCGCTCATCGAGATCAGCGCGTCTTTTTCGCCGGTCTGCTTCTGCGCCGCGGTCAGGCGATCCTTGTACTTCTTGCCGTCGCGGAATTTCAGGCGGTCAACCGGCTCCAGGTCGGCGCCCAGTTCGGTACGACCTTCGGCATCGAGGAAGATGTCGATGCGCGCGCGTGCACCGATACGCATGTGGTGATTGCACTTGGGGCAAACGTCCAGGGTCTTTTCCAGCTCCGGACGATACAGCACAGCCTCGCAAGACGGGCATTTGTGCCAAAGACCTTCAGGCACCGAGCTCTTCTTGACCTCGGAACGCATGATCGAAGGGATCAGTTTGTCTACTAACCAGTTGCTCATGCTTTCTTTCTCCAGTACCGGCGGCCCGAACGCTCTGGTTCGCAGCCCCGCGTATGCCCTTGAGCTAAATTCATGTGTGCGGCGATGTTCGATGGGTGCCGGGTCAGTGAAGCGTGACCTGCGTACAGCCCATCAATCCTCAGCCGTTTTGTACAGTGCAGTGGACGGCGGCAGTCTGCCAGCCGTCACATCAAGGTGCCACGGACTGCCTTGATGAATGCCTGAATCTTTGCGTGATCCTTGATGCCCTTGCTCGCCTCTACCCCGCCACTGACATCCACCGCATACGGTCGAACCCGCGCCACCGCCTCGGCGACGTTTTCCGGGGTCAGGCCGCCCGCCAGGATGATCGGCTTGCTCAAGCCTTGCGGTATCAATGACCAGTCGAACGCCTGACCGGTTCCACCGGGAACACCTTCGACATAGGCGTCGAGCAAAATACCGCTGGCACCCGGATAAGCGTCGCAAGCTGCCGCGATGTCGTCCCCGGCCTTGACCCGCAGGGCCTTGATGTACGGACGATGCCAGCCTTCGCAGTCCTCAGAACTTTCATCGCCATGGAACTGCAACAGGTCCAGCGGCACCGCGTCGAGGATTTCTCCCAGCTCGCAACGGCTGGCGTTGACGAACAGGCCCACGGTGGTGACGAACGGCGGCAACGCCTTGATGATCGCGCGCGCCTGCTGGAACGTCACGTTCCGCGGGCTCTTGGCGTAGAACACGAAGCCGATGGCATCGGCCCCGGCCTCGACCGCCGCCAACGCATCCTCTATGCGGGTAATCCCGCAAATCTTGCTGCGAACGGCTGACATGTCGATTATTCCCCACGGCAAATCCGAGAAAGTCCCGGATGGTAACAAAAGCGTTCGAAGGCGTCAGCCGTCAAGTTCGCTGAAACCGGTGAGGAAATGTGGGCCAATGAAACGCTCCGGCAGCTGGAACTCGTCACGATACTCGACCTGCACCAGATACAGGCCGAACGGATGCGCTGTCACCCCGCCGGAACGGCGAATACGGCTCTCCAGCACTTCCTTCATCCACTCCACCGGACGCTCGCCGGAACCGATGGTCATCAGTACGCCGGCAATGTTGCGCACCATGTGGTGCAGGAAGGCGCTGGCACGGATATCCAGCACGATCATCTTGCCGTGACGCGTGACGCGCAGGTGATGAAGCTCCTTGATCGGCGACTTGGCCTGGCACTGGCCGGCACGGAAGGCGCTGAAATCGTGGGTGCCCACCAGGTAGCGGGCCGCTTCGGCCATGCGCTCGACATCCAGCGGGCGGTGGTTCCAGGTGATTTCTTCGTTCAGGTGCGCCGGACGGATCTGGTCGTTGTAGATCACATAGCGATAGCGCCGGGCAATGGCCTTGAACCTGGCATGGAAATGCGCCGGCATGACCTTGGCCCAACTGACGCTGACATCGTGGGGCAGATTGATATTGGCACCCATGACCCAGGCCTTCATCGAACGCTCGACCTGCGTGTCGAAGTGCACGACCTGTCCACAGGCGTGCACGCCGGCATCGGTGCGCCCGGCGCAGAGCAGCGAAACGGGGGAGTCGGCCACCTTGGACAAGGCGTTTTCGAGGGTTTCCTGCACCGTGAGCACGCCCGAGGCCTGGCGCTGCCAGCCACGATAACGCGAGCCCTTGTATTCAACGCCCAACGCGATCCGGAAAAAGCCGTCGGCCGCCATTTCGACGGCCGGGTTATCTATGTTTGCCAAGGAGGGACAGCCTGCTGATGTGCGCAAAGGGGGGCATTATAAGGCGGCCAGACGAGGACGCCAGTACAACAGGCGGTACTGCGGCGAATGGGAGGGCCCCTTCGCGAGCAAGCCCGCTCCCACACTGGACCGCGTTTCTTCAGGCAAAACGCGGTCAAATGTGGGAGCGGGCTTGCTCGCGAAGGCGTCCTGATAGCCACCATCACATCACCCGCAAACAAAAACGGCAGCCTCGATGGGCTGCCGTTCTGCTTGCAACAAATGACTCAAGCCAGACGCGCCAGCATCTCCCTGGCTTCGCTCTTCTGGCCGTCGTCGCCTTCGGTCACCACCTCGTTGAGGATGTCGCGGGCACCATCGTTGTCGCCCATGTCGATATAGGCCTGGGCCAGGTCGAGCTTGGTGGCGACTTCGTCTGTGCCGGACAGGAAATCGAACTCCGGCTCGTCATCCACGGTGGCCAGGGCGTCATCTACCGTGAAGCTCGGCTCGCTGATGCTCCGGGACAGGTCGTCCAGTTCGGCGCTGACGTCATCCAGCTCAGTGCTGAACGCCTGCGCAGGCGGCGTTTCGTCCATTTCATCGGCCAGCGACAAGTCGAAATCGGCCGGTAGGTCCAGATCGTCGAGGGTCACTTGTGGCACGTCTGGTACTGGCGCGGCCGGCAGGTCCTTGATGTCTTCGTCCAGGCTCAGCAGGAAATCGTCCTCGGCCAGGATCGCCGGCGAAGGCTCGCCACCGAGGTCCATGTCCAGGTCGAACTCCGACAGGTCATCGAGGTTTTCCTTGATTTCAGTCTGTTGCTGCAAGACCGACTCGAAACTCAGGTCATCGTCCTGGGGGAAGTCTTCCAGGTCGGCCAGGGTTGCTTCCGGTGCTGGCTCTGGCAATGGCTCCGGCGCTGGCTCTGGCGCAACCGTGACCGGCGTGACATTTTCCAGGTCATCCAGGCTCAGGTCGAAAGCGCTGTCGAAATCGTCATCGGCCGCAGCCGGCGATTGCGGCTCGTCGAGCAACAGATCCTTGACGTACTGCGCGTCCAGTTCCGCAGCAGCGGCGGCAGCGGCAATACCGCCGGCAGCGACCAGTGCCATGGCCGGGAAACGGCTCTTGAGTTTTTCGACCTGGGCATAGTTGTCGCCGTTGGCCACCAACTGCCGCTCCTGGACCACAAACGCGTCGCGGTCACCCTGCAAGCCGTAGACTTCCATCAGCTTAAGGCGCAACTCGCTGCGTTGCGGCTCCTGCTTGACGCCCTCTTCCAGCAGCGCGGCGGCCTGGTTCAGGCGACCACCGTCGATGTGCGACTGCGCCCGGCCCAGCACGTCGTCGGAATGCTCGGCGGCGGGCGATACCAAGGGTGCAGCAATCGGCGGCGTGACTACAACCGGGGCAATCACAGGGGCTGGAGCTGGCGCTGGAGCAGGCGCCGTGGCCAGTTTCGGGGTCGGCGGCTCGACGTCCAGGTCCTCGAAGATGCCTTTGGACAGGTCAAGCTCGCTGGAGAACTCCTGCTCTTCTGCCAGGGCGCGGGCCATGCGCAGGTGTTTTTCGGCTTCCTGCTGGGCTTTGCGGCGACGGGCCAGCAACAGCAGCAACAGCAGCACCACGATTGCCCCGCCACCCGCCAGGCCCAAGAGCAACGGATTGGTCAGCAGCTCGTTGAATTTCTGATCGTTGGAGGCAGCAGGCTTCGGTTCGATCGGAGTGTCGGCCGGAGCCGCAGTTGGAGCTGCAGCCGTTTCAGGCGCCGCTGCAGCCGGAGCTGGCGTTTCGACGGGGACTGGCGCCGGCGCTTCGGCAGGCGTTGCCGCAGGATCGGTCGCCGGCTCAGCCGGGATCGCCGCAACGGTTGCAGTCTCCGCAGGCGCCCCGGCCGCACCGTCGGCCTGCAATTTGGCCAGTTGGTTGTTCTTCAGCTCGATGAGACGTTGCAGCTTGTCCATCTGGCTTTGCAGATCGGTCATGCGGCTTTTCAGTTCAGCGCTGTCACGGCGCTTGGTATCGAGGCTTTCCTGGGTCACCGCCAGCTGGTTGTTCAAGGCCTTGGCATCGCCCGCGGCGCCCTTGGCACCGGCCTTGCCGGATTCGGCGGACACCAGGCTCAGCTTGTCCTGGGCGGCTTGTGCTGAAGGTGCTTCACCGCGACCGCGATTGGTCGCATCGAGCTGCTGCTGGCCAGTACCCGGTTTGGCGACATAACGACGCCCCTGACGCCAGGCGGTGTTTTGTGCAGCCACTTCGGCGATGGCCTTGGCTTGCGGCAGGCTCGTGCTTTGGGCCTGATCCGGCAGACGCAGCACCTGGCCGGTCTTGAGCCGGTTGATGTTGCCATCGATGAAGGCATCCGGGTTCAGCGCCTGGATGGCGAGCATGGTTTGCTGGATCGAACCGCCATTGCGCGCCTTCGCGGCGATTTCCCACAGGGTATCGCGCTTTGTGGTGGTGTATTCAGCCGGTGGGGTCGCACCGGTGACGGGCGTTGTACCGGTTTGAACAGGTGCAGGCTGCGCAGCCGCGTCAGCGGTCTGCGGCGAGAATTTGGACGGATCGAGCAATACGCTGTAATCGCGCAGCAGACGACCGTTGGGCCACATCACCTGAACCAGGAATTTCACCATCGGTTCGCTCAGGGGCTTGCTGGAGGTCACGCGCAGGATGCTTTTACCGCTGGCGTTGAGCACCGGGGTAAAGGTCAGGTCGTTGAGAAACGCCTGGCGGTCGACACCGGCCTTGGCGAAATCTTCTGGTGAAGCCAGGCTCGGCACCACTTCGGCGGCGGTGAGTTCCTTGACGTCGAGCAACTCGATTTCCGCCACCAGCGGCTGGTTCAGCGTCGATTTCAGGGTCAGTTCCCCAAGCCCGAGGGCATGCGCCATACCGGAGGACAGCGCCGAGGCGGCCGCTATTGCTAACACCAGTTTGCGAACTTGAACCATAGCTTATCCTTAGTTTTTACATTCCTCGGCCAGCGAGGTAGGTAGCCGCTGCCGTAAGGCATTGCGCGCGGGCGAAGGTCGCCGCGCGCGATCGTTTCATGCATGCCCTGCAACGCCCTGCAGGGTGGCTCGCCTTCGGCATTACGGCCAGGCATGGCGCTCGTTTGGAAGTATCTTTTACAGCAGGTCTTTTATCAACAACTCGGCCAGCTGCACAGCATTGAGGGCCGCGCCTTTGCGTACGTTATCTGACGTCAGCCACAGATTAAGTTCCGACGGTTCGTCGATCCCCAGGCGCACCCGACCAACGTAGACCACATCCTGGCCCACGGCATCACCGACCGCTGTCGGGTAGTCGCCGGCTTCCACCAGCTCGATGCCGGGCGCGTCTTCGAGTGCGGCATTGACCTTGACCAGATCGATGTCGCTCGCGGATTGCAGAGTCACGCTATAGCTATCGCCAAAAAACACCGGGGCTTGAATGCAAGTCACGGAAATCTTCAAAGAAGGCAGCGCCATGACCTGGCGCAGCTCGCGCACCAGGCGCTTTTCCAGCACGGTGTGGCCCTGCTCATCTGGCTTGCCAACCTGGGCCAGCAGGTTGAATGCCATCTGCCGGTCAAAGAAGGTTGGCTCCAGTGGGCGCACATTGAGCAGTTCGGCGGTTTGCCGGGCCAGTTCGGTCACGGCTTCGCGGCCCTGGGCCGACACTGCCAGGCTGGCGGTCAGGTTGATGCGCTGCAAATCGAGCAAACCCAGCAAGGGGGCGAGCACGACTGCCAGGGTGGTGGCCGACGGGCTCGGGCTGCTGACCTGAAATGGCTTTTTCAGGCCGGCCAGCACCTGCGCATTCGCTTCCGGGACCACCTGTGGCGCCTGGTCGGCCGGCAAGGCGCCGGAGAGGTCGATCAGCGAGCAACCGGCGGCGGTGGCACGGGCGGCATAACTCAATGTCACGGCGGGACCGGCGGCAAAAAACACCAGCTGAACCTTGCTGAAGTCGAACTCATCGACTTCGCGCACCCGCACGTTCTTGCCGCGATACGGCACCGAACTGCCGGCGGATTCGCTGCTGGCCAGTAAATGCAGGGTGCCGATCGGGAAATCGCGCTCTTCGAGAATCTGCACCAGCGTTTCGCCGACAGTACCGGTGGCGCCGATCACGGCAATATCAATGGTCTGGCTCATGGGTTTTACCTCTGGCGAAACGGGGGGAGCGGCACTTTACCGGGTGGTGGATGTACAGGCAATTCGGGCGAGCCCTTCGGCGCCCGTTATGGCCCCTTCGCTGGCAAGCCAGCTCCTACAGGGATTGCGCTGTCCTTGTAGGAGCTGACTTGCCAGCGAAGGGGCCAGACCAGACAACCGAGAAACCCGGAATAAAAAAACCCGCGCCTCTCGCAAGGCGCGGGTTTTTCATTGCATCAACCGATCAACGCTCGAGCAGGATCCGCAGCATGCGACGCAGCGGTTCGGCCGCGCCCCACAGCAGCTGGTCGCCGACGGTGAACGCGCCGACGAACTGCGAGCCCATGTTCAGCTTGCGCAGACGGCCTACCGGGATGTTCAGGGTGCCGGTGACCTTGTTCGGGCTCAGCTCCTGAATGCTGGTTTCGCGGCTGTTCGGCACCAGCTTGACCCAAGGGTTGTGCTGGCTGATCAGCCCTTCGATATCGGCGATCGGCACGTCTTTGTTCAGCTTGATGGTCAGCGCCTGGCTGTGGCAGCGCATGGCGCCGATGCGCACGCAGATGCCATCCACCGGGATCGGGCTCTTGAAGCGACCGAGGATCTTGTTGGTTTCGGCCTGGGCCTTCCACTCTTCACGGCTCTGACCGTTCGGCAGTTCCTTGTCGATCCACGGGATCAGGCTGCCGGCCAGCGGTACGCCGAAGTTTTCGGTCGGGTATGCGTCGCTGCGCATGGCTTCGGCCACACGACGGTCGATGTCGAGGATCGCGCTGGCCGGATCGGCCAGTTGATCGGCGACAGCGGCGTGGGTCGCACCCATCTGCTTGATCAGTTCACGCATGTTCTGCGCGCCGGCACCGGAAGCCGCCTGATAGGTCATGGCGCTCATCCACTCCACCAGGCCGGCCTCGAACAGGCCACCCAGGCCCATCAGCATCAGGCTGACGGTGCAGTTGCCGCCGATGTAGTTCTTGGTGCCCGCGTCCAGCTGCTGGTCGATGACCTTGCGGTTGACCGGGTCCAGCACGATGACCGCGTCATCCTGCATGCGCAGGCTGGAAGCGGCGTCGATCCAGTAACCCTGCCAGCCCGCTTCGCGCAGCTTCGGGAACACTTCGCTGGTGTAGTCGCCACCCTGGCAGGTCAGGATCACGTCGAGGGTTTTCAGCTCTTCAATGCTGTAAGCGTCCTTGAGCGGAGCAATGTCCTTGCCCACGGACGGGCCTTGGCCACCGACATTGGAAGTGGTGAAAAACACCGGCTCGATAAGATCGAAATCCTGCTCTTCCAGCATCCGCTGCATGAGCACGGAACCGACCATACCGCGCCAACCGATCAGACCTACACGTTTCATCGCAACTACACCTTCTTGAAAAGTGGGCCGCTGCTTCCGGGGGTAAAAGCGGCAGCGGGCCCGAGAGATTACAGATTCCGCAGCGCGGCGACTACTGCGTCGCCCATTTCCTGCGTACCGACTTTAGTGCAACCGGCCGACCAGATGTCACCGGTGCGCAAGCCCTGGTCCAGCACCAGGCTGACGGCTTTCTCGATGGCATCGGCCGCGGCCTGCTGGTTGAAGCTGTAGCGCAGCATCATCGAGACCGACAAAATGGTCGCCAACGGGTTGGCGATGCCTTGGCCTGCGATATCCGGCGCCGAACCGTGGCACGGCTCGTACATGCCCTTGTTGTTGGTGTCCAGGGACGCCGACGGCAGCATGCCGATGGAACCGGTGAGCATCGACGCCTGGTCGGACAGGATATCGCCAAACATGTTGTCGGTGACGATCACGTCGAACTGCTTCGGCGCGCGCACCAGTTGCATGGCGGCGTTGTCGACGTACATGTGGCTCAGTTCGACCTGCGGGTAGTCCTTGGCCACTTCCTCGACGATTTCACGCCACAGCTGGCTGGAGGCCAATACGTTGGCCTTGTCCACAGAGCAGAGCTTCTTGCCGCGGACCATGGCCATGTCGAAACCGACTCGGGCGATGCGGCGGATTTCGCTTTCGCTGTACGGCAGGGTGTCGTAGGACTGACGCTCGCCGTTTTCCAGGGTGCGGGTGCCACGTGGCGCGCCGAAGTAGATACCGCCGGTCAGCTCGCGAACGATCAGGATGTCCAGGCCGGCAACGATTTCCGGCTTCAGGCTGGAGGCCTCGGCCAGTTGCGGGTAGAGGATCGCCGGGCGCAGGTTGCCGAACAGGCCAAGTTGCGCACGGATTTTCAGCAGGCCGCGCTCAGGGCGGATGTCACGCTCGATGGTGTCCCATTTCGGGCCTCCCACGGCGCCCAGCAATACCGCGTCGGCGGCGCGGGCACGCTCCAGGGTTTCGTCAGCCAGTGGCACGCCGTGCTTGTCGATGGCCGCGCCGCCGATTACGTCGTGGCTCAGCTCGAAGCCCAGGGCGAACTTGTCGCTGGCCAATTCCAGCACCTTGACCGCTTCGGCCATGATTTCCGGGCCAATACCGTCACCTGGGAGAATCAGAATCTGCTTGCTCATGCTTTCCTCATGTCATCAGTCGGTGCGCCCTGGGGGCGCGCCCGGAAAAATTCTATCGCTCGGCCATCAATACCAGCACATCCGTGCTGAACGAACCATCGGCCTCAATCTCGAAATATTCGCGTACTTCGTTGCCCATCGACTGCTGCAATTCGCGGATCGCCGCGCGCATCACCTGCGGGGTACGCATGCGCTCGACCCAGGAGCTGTATTCCAAACGCAGCCGCTGACGGGTGGTGCTGCGGGTATGCAGCCCGGCCTCACTGACCTGGCGCAACCACTCACCGGCGCTATAGTCGCGCACATGGCTGGTGTCGCGCAGCACTTCGACGCTTTGCAGGTAAGTGTCGAACAATGGACTGCCCGGCGACAACACGTCGACGAATGCCGCGACACCGCCCGGCTTCAATACCCGGCGCACTTCCCGCAGGGCCAGGCCGAGATCGCTCCAGTGATGCGCCGAATAACGACTGAACACGAAGTCGAACTCGCCATCGGCGAATGGCAGGCGCTCGGCGGCGCCGTTGACCGTGGTGACGTTGCTCAAGCCACGATCGACGGCGGCAGCGGCCACCACGTCAAGCATCTGTTGCGACAGGTCGTAGGCCACCACTTCCTTGACCAGCGACGCCACCTGGAAACTCACGTGACCAGCGCCACAGCCCAGGTCCAGGACCCGAGCTTCGCCCTGCCCTGCCAGTTCGGCCTGTAGCAGCGCGAATTCGGTGCCTTGAGCGTGTACGGCGCTGCTCAGGTAGGCCGCGGCCTGTTCACCGAATTGCTTTTGGACTACCTGGCTGTGCTGGGCGGTGCTGGTCATGGGAACTTCCTTTTTGGGGTTTAGCCTTGTGTCGTCTGTCCGGGCCTCATCGCTGGCAAGCCAGCTCCTACAGGGATTTGCGGTGCTCACAAAACCTGTGGGAGCTGGCCTGCCGGCGATGGGGCCGGCCCTGCCTACATCAATATCGGATCAATCAAGCGTCGCGAAACAACCACGGCTGGCTCGCACGATGCTTGGCTTCAAACGCCGCAATCGCATCGCCGTCCTGCAAGGTCAGGCCGATATCGTCCAGGCCGTTGAGCAGGCAGTGCTTGCGGAAGGCATCGATCTCAAAGTTCAACACCTTGCCGTCCGGACGGGTCACGGTCTGGGCCTGCAGATCGATCTGCAACTGATAGCCGGGGTTGGCCTCGACCTGCTGGAACAGCTCATCGACTTCGGCATCGCTCAAGATGATCGGCAGCAAGCCGTTCTTGAAGCTGTTGTTGAAGAAGATGTCGGCATAGCTCGGCGCGATGATGCTGCGGAAACCGTATTCTTCCAAAGCCCATGGCGCGTGCTCGCGGCTGGAGCCGCAACCGAAGTTCTCGCGGGCCAGCAGTACGCTGGCGCCCTGGTAACGCTCGGCGTTGAGGACGAAGTCCTGGTTCAGCGGACGCTTGGAGTTGTCCTGATACGGCTGCCCCACATCCAGGTAGCGCCACTCGTCGAACAGGTTCGGACCGAAACCGGTGCGCTTGATCGACTTCAGGAACTGCTTCGGGATGATCTGGTCGGTGTCGACGTTGGCACGATCCAGAGGCGCGACAAGTCCAGTGTGCTGGGTAAAAGCTTTCATGCTGCGCTCCTTTAGATCAATTCACGGACGTCGACGAAACGACCGTTCACAGCGGCGGCCGCGGCCATGGCCGGGCTGACGAGGTGGGTACGGCCACCGGCGCCCTGACGGCCTTCGAAGTTTCGGTTCGACGTGGAAGCGCAATGCTCGCCGGACTCCAAACGGTCCGGGTTCATCGCCAGGCACATCGAGCAACCCGGCTCACGCCACTCAAAACCGGCTTCAAGGAAGATCTTGTCCAGACCTTCGGCTTCGGCCTGCGCCTTCACCAGGCCCGAGCCCGGCACCACGATCGCCTGCTTGATGGTCGAGGCCACTTTGCGGCCCTTGGCGATGACGGCTGCGGCGCGCAAGTCTTCGATCCGCGAGTTGGTGCAGGAGCCGATGAATACGCGGTCCAGCTGAATGTCGGTGATCGCCTGGTTGGCAGTCAAACCCATGTATTTCAAGGCGCGCACGATCGAATCGCGTTTGACCAGGTCCATCTCCTTGGCAGGGTCCGGCACGTTCTGATCCACCGCCAGGACCATCTCAGGCGAGGTGCCCCAGCTGACTTGCGGTTTGATCTGGGTCGCGTCGAGTTCAACGATAGTGTCGAACTTGGCGTCTTTATCAGAAACCAGGTCTTTCCAGGCTTCCACGGCCAGGTCCCATTCCGCGCCTTTCGGGGCGAATGGACGGCCCTTCACGTAAGCCACGGTTTTTTCGTCAGCGGCGACCAGGCCAACGCGGGCACCGGCCTCGATGGACATGTTGCAGATGGTCATGCGGCCTTCGACGGACAGGTCACGAATCGCGCTGCCGGCGAACTCGATGGCATGGCCGTTACCGCCGGCGGTGCCGATCTTGCCGATCACGGCGAGGACAATGTCCTTGGCGGTCACGCCGAACGGCAATTTGCCTTCGACGGAAACCAGCATGTTCTTCATTTTCTTGGCGACCAGGCACTGGGTGGCGAGCACATGCTCGACCTCGGAGGTGCCGATACCGTGAGCCAGGGCACCAAACGCGCCGTGGGTCGAGGTATGGGAGTCGCCGCAGACCACGGTCATGCCCGGCAAGGTGGCACCCTGCTCCGGGCCGATGACGTGGACGATGCCTTGGCGGACGTCGTTCATCTTGAATTCGACGATGCCGTATTCATCGCAGTTGTCGTCGAGGGTCTGGACCTGCAAACGCGAAACCTCGTCGGCAATGGCCGCGATGCCGCCCTTGCGCTCAGGGGTGGTCGGTACGTTGTGGTCCGGGGTCGCGATGTTGGCATCGATGCGCCATGGCTTGCGCCCGGCCAGCCGCAGGCCTTCGAAGGCTTGTGGCGAGGTCACTTCATGGATGATGTGACGATCGATGTAGATCAGCGCGGAGCCATCGTCGCGCTGCTTGACCAAATGCGAATCCCAGAGCTTGTCGTAGAGCGTTTTGCCGGCCATCAGACGGTTTCCTCATCAGCTTCTTTCTATGCCCTGGGTCTTGAGCGATTCAATAACCCCTTGGCTTGTGAGGCTGATCCTATGGGGTTACATTAAATAACTCAAATTCATATTTTTTATGCTTTGGATAACCAACTGGAATACGAGCATGGACCTGGCCAACCTTAATGCCTTTATTGCCATCGCCGAGACCGGAAGCTTCTCCGGAGCCGGCGAACGCTTGCACCTGACTCAGCCGGCGATCAGCAAGCGCATCGCCGGGCTGGAGCAGCAACTGAAGGTGCGGCTATTCGATCGGCTGGGCCGCGAAGTCGGCCTGACCGAAGCCGGCCGCGCCCTGCTGCCCCGGGCCTACCAGATTCTCAATGTCCTCGATGATACGCGCCGCGCCCTGACCAACCTCACCGGGCAGGTGAGCGGTCGTCTGACCCTGGCCACCAGTCACCACATCGGCCTGCACCGTTTGCCACCCTTATTAAGGGAGTTCACCCGGCGCTATCCCGAGGTGGCGCTGGATATCCAGTTTCTCGACTCGGAAGTCGCCTACGAAGAAATCCTCCATGGCCGGGCTGAACTGGCGGTGATCACCCTGGCGCCGGAACCCCACGCCCTGGTCAAGGCCACGCCGGTGTGGGACGACCCGCTGGACTTCGTGGTCGCCCCCGAGCATTCGCTGCTCAACAATGGCAAGGTCAGCCTCGCGGACATCGCCCGCCACCCGGCAGTGTTTCCCGGCGGCAACACCTTTACCCACCACATCGTCCAGCGCCTGTTCGAAGCACAGGGCCTGACGCCGAACATCGCCATGAGCACCAATTACCTGGAAACGATCAAGATGATGGTGTCGATCGGCCTGGCCTGGAGCGTCCTGCCACGCACCATGCTCGATGACCAGGTTGCGCGGATACCTTTGCCGGGCATACAACTGACTCGCCAGCTAGGCTATATCCTGCACACTGAAAGGACGCTATCGAATGCAGCACGGGCCTTCATGGCCTTGCTGGATGGCCAGATCGATCTGCCAGGGACTCAAGGCTAACTTGTGCTACTCCTATAGAGCCGCGAATTCCTGTACCCGATACACAATTCAGCCCAAGGCTTGCCAATGCCGAAATCTGTTGACCGTATTCCGCCAATGCCGCGCATCCAGGCGCTTGACCCGAAAAGCTCCGAACAGAGCTGGGAAAGTGCCTCGCAACTGCTGGCCGCGCTCAACGGCGCGCGCCTGGGCGCCTGGTATTGGGACATCGAGCGCGGGCAGATCAGCTGGTCCCGGGGCACCCAGGCGCTGTTTGGCTTCGATCCCCGGCAACCGTTGCCGGCCGACCTGGAATACCTTGACTTGTTGCCTGTGGAAGACCGGGCCAAGACCCTTCGCGCCTTCCATGCGGTGATCGGTGGCGCGCCGCTGGAGCAGGCGATGCACCATCGCGTTCGCTGGCCCGACGGCAGCCTGCACTGGCTGGAGATCAGCGGCAGCCTGCTGCCGGACAAGCACGGCCGTCCACGGATGATTGGCGTGATCCGCGAAATCACCCACCAACGCCAGCGCGAACAGGCGCTGAGTAGCTCGGAGAAACGCTTCGCCACGCTGTTCCACCTGTGCCCGAACATGGTCCTGCTGACGCGCCAGGAAGACGGCCTGATCACCGAAGCCAACCAATATTTCGAAAGCCTGTTCGGCTGGCCGGTCCAGGACGCGATCGGCCGTACCACGCTGGAACTGGGCCTCTGGGTGAACCCCGAACAACGCGCACAACTGGTCAAGGCCACCAAGGCCAAAGGCGAGCTGACCAGCATGGAGGTGCAGTTTCGCGCCAGCAACGGGCAGATCCACGATGGCATCCTCAGTGCGCAAAAGGTCGAGCTCGAAGGCCAGCCCTATCTGCTCAGCACCTTCCTCGACACCACCGAACGCAAAGCCGCCGAACACGCCCTCAAAGACAGCCAGGAGCGCCTCGACCTGGCCCTGGACTCGGCGCAACTGGGCACCTGGGACTGGCACATTCCCAGCGGCATGCTGTATGGCTCGGCCCGCGCCGCACAGTTGCACGGCATGGAGGCCAAGCCGTTCCACGAATCCTTCGACGAGTTTTTCGAAGGCGTGCCCGGCGAAGAACGCGACACCATGCGCGATGCCTACCGCAGCCTGCGCGAAGGCCCGGCCGGCAACTACCAGCTGACCTATCGGGTGCAAATGCCGGATGGCAGCTCACGCTATCTGGAGAGCCGCGCCCGCCTCTACCGCGATGAAAACGGCGTGCCCTTGCGCATGGCCGGCACCCTGCTCGACATCACCGACCAGGTCGAGCGCGAACAACGCCTGGTGGCCTCCGAAGAGAAATTCGCCACCCTGTTCCAGGTCAGCCCCGACCCGATCTGCGTGACCCGCCAGGACACCGGGCAATTCATCGAAATCAATTCCAGCTTCACCCAGACCTTCGGCTGGAGCGCCGCCGATGTGATCGGGCGCAGCGCCGACGAAATCGGCCTGTGGGACGCCTCGGCGAAAAGCCTGCAACGGATCGAACAGGTGATCCGCGAGCAAGGCCTGAACAATGTCGCGATCCTCGTCCAGCACAAGGACGGGCAGTCGCTGACCTGCGTGATCTCCAGCCGCCAGATCAATGTCAGCGAACAGCCGTGCGTCGTCACCACCTTACGCGACATCACCCAGCAGCAACGCTCGGAAGCGGCGCTCAAGGCCAGCGAAGAGAAGTTCGCCAAGGCCTTCCACTCCAGCCCCGACGCCATCACCATCACTGAACGCGATACCGGACGTTATCTGGAGGTCAACGACGGTTTCTGCCGCCTGACCGGCTACCGCGCCGACGAAGTGATCGGCCGCACCGTGTACCAGGTGGGGATCTGGGCCGAAGAGAAACAGCGCTCGACCTTACTCGCCGAACTGCAGATCAAGGGCCGGGTACATCACCTGGAGATGCTCGGGCGCAACAAGCGCGGCGAGCTGCTGACGGTCGAGGTCTCGGTAGAACCCATCACCCTCAACGAAACCGCGTGCCTGCTGCTGACCGCCCGGGACGTCAGCCTGCTGAAAAATGCCGAGGCGCAGATCCGCCACCTGGCCTACCACGACCCCCTGACCAACCTGCCCAACCGCGCCCTGCTGATGGATCGCCTGAGCCAGCAGATCGCCCTGCTCAAGCGCCACAACCTGCGCGGCGCGTTGATGTTCCTCGACCTCGACCACTTCAAGCACATCAACGATTCCCTCGGCCATCCGGTGGGCGACACGGTGCTGAAAATCATCACCGCGCGCCTGGAAGCCAGCGTGCGCATGGAAGACACCGTCGCGCGCCTGGGCGGTGATGAGTTCGTGGTGTTGCTCAGTGGCCTCGAAGGCACGCGCAACCAGGTCAGCGATCAGGTCCGCGAGCTGGCCGATACCATTCGTGAACTGCTGTCCGAACCGATGTTCCTCGACGGCCAGCGCCTGCAGGTGACGCCGAGCATCGGCATTGCCTTGATTCCCGACCACGGCTCGACGCCGACCGACTTGCTCAAGCGCGCCGACATCGCCCTTTATCGGGCCAAGGATTCGGGGCGCAATACCGCGCAGATGTACCACAACACCATGCAGAAGGCCGCGAGCGAACGCCTGCGCATGGAAACCGACCTGCGCCTGGCACTGTCGCGTGGTGAGTTTCGCGTGCATTACCAACCCCAGGTGGACGCCCGGGACAACCGGATCGTCGGTGCCGAAGCGCTGGTGCGCTGGAATCATCCAGAGCTCGGCGCGCAGTCGCCCACCGAGTTCATCAAGGTCCTGGAAGACAGCGGACTGATCCTCGAGGTCGGCACCTGGATCGTCGACGAAGCCTGCCAGGCCTTCAAGAAACTGATCGCCGACGGCCTGGTGGACCCGCTGCAATTCAGCCTGTGCGTCAACATCAGCCCGCGCCAGTTCCGCCAGAACGATTTCGTCGAGCGCATCGAAAGCAGTCTCGCCACCTACGGCCTGCCCTGCTCGCTGCTGAAACTGGAAATCACCGAAGGCATCGTCATCCAGAACCTGGAAGACACCATCAACAAGATGCTGCGCCTGAAAAAACTCGGCGTGAGCTTTGCCATGGACGATTTCGGCACCGGTTACTCCTCGCTCACATACCTCAAGCGCCTGCCGGTCGACACCCTGAAAATCGACCAGTCGTTCATCCGCGACGCCACCACCGACCCCAACGACGCCGAGATCATCCGCGCCATCGTCGCCATGGCCCGCAGCCTGGAACTGAAGATCATCGCCGAAGGGGTGGAGACCGTGGAACAGCTGGAGTTCCTGCAAGGCCTGGGCTGCCATCTCTACCAGGGGTACCTGCATAGCCGGCCGCTACCGGTGGAGGATCTGCAGAAGCTCCTGTAGGAACAAACTCACTGGCTGAATATCCCTTTCCTACACGCGTGCCGGAAGCGTCCGATTTACGCCTGACTGCCTCGTATAGAACCCTTGCGCTGCACTTTGCCCTGCCTTCATTCCTTCGGAGGCAGGCGCAATTTGATCGTCATCAGACAAGGAGTTGCAGCCATGGCCAAGGGATATTTCATTCGCAAGGGCGACAAGACCAGTTGCGGTGGCGAGGTGCTGGAAACCGATACCCGCATCATGATGTTCGGCTTCGCCCATGCTCGCGAGGGGGATCCGGTTTCCTGTGGCAAGAACGACGAAACCTACAAGATTGTCGGTGGTATTTCGTCCTTTGACAGTCACGGTAGGCTGGCAGCTGGTTCGCTGGATAGCCGCAGCAGCTGTCCCTGCAAGGCCGGGCTTAACCCCTCGTTTACCAACATCAGCTATGAGTCCATACAGGGTGCAGCGCCGCAAGCCGTGAGGAGCGACCCTCAACAGGAAGCCGCGCCGGTTGCGCCCAACAACCCGGTCACACCGCAACCATCCAGTTTCACTTCAGCGCGGGCACCCACACCCACGCTCAGCGAACGGCCGGGGACAGTCTGTGAAAACCTTTGGCGCGGGTATCAGCAAAGGGTCGAAAACGTCGTGGCGCCGGGCGGCAAACTGATCGCCGATCCGAAGACGCGCAACAAGGCGATCAATGCCGCCTACGCGCAATTGTGGCGCCTCGATCCACGATTTCAGTGGGCAGGGCTGGCGGCCTTCGCCTCGAAACAGGTGGGCTGTGGATTGCTGCACGCCGCCGAGACGATCGAGAAGATGCAAGCGGAAGAGCAGGCGATACAGCAACTGAGGGACAGTGCCAGACAAGGATTCGGAGGCTTGTTCAGCCGCAGCGAGTGGGAAAAGCGCGCGAAAATTCGCGAGTTCGAGCAGCGCCAGCACGAGTACGAACAGGCCAACCGTGACAACCCGGTGTGGGGCTTCACCCACTGGGGTGCCGACATGCCCTTGACGTACTCGCAACGGATGTACAGATTTGTGTACGAGATGTTGGCCATGGGAAATACCACGCTGTTTTTGGATGTGTATCCGTTGCATGTGTTCTACAGGGAACGTGGGCTGGAGGCGCTGAAGGATTGTCTGCCTTCACGGAAAAACATCTATGGGAGTGGGCAGTATCCGGTGCTGTGGCCGGTCGGCGAGAAAACACTGAAGTTCGGGATTGACCACAAGGAAATCCTGCTAGCCTTTGAGGCGATAGAAGCGGGCAACATCGCCAAAAGCGTTGAACATTTGGCTTGGCACGAACAACAAAATATTCTGCAACCAGCGATGTACAACGACTGGCGATTCAGCTCATTGCTGTACAGCAATCATCTTTCCTACCTGAGCAGTATCCCGTCTGGCGCCGCCGAAGCCATCGAACTGACGTTGGCCAGTCAATGCCGCCGTATCGACGATGGACGTACCGTTGGTTTCAGCAACAGCCTCACTGCCAACCTGGCCGATATCAATCAGCGCATGCCCTTCGTGCTCAGAGCCGCAGATCAGTTTGATGATCTATTACGCAGCAACCAGCGCGGGCAGATTGAGCAGTCGATTAGGGATATCGCCTGGGGTGGAGGCGTGCGATGAGCCTGTTGCAACGCGTGGGCTGGCGTCGTGGTGCGTTGGCACTGGCGGTCGCGGCCCTCCTGACATTGGCAGCGATTGAGGCCCTCTCGGATGAGCCGGAAATTGCCCTGTTGATTGGCGAACCTTGGGAGGATATGCGCCGTCGCTCCAGTGCGGCCATTGATCCAGCCATTCCCGGACACTATTGGGGGCGGCAGGCCAAGTCTGATGCTCGCCTGCGCTTCGCAGACCCTCAATACGGCTTTGTGACCCCATTGGCCCGTTTCTTTACCGTGAGTTTCGATGATGAGCGGGTCAGCAGTGTCCGCATGTCCCCACAAATCGAGCCGCTGCTGCTCGACGACACACTCAAGGTCGTGCTGGATCTACAGGAGCAATGGCGCAATGCTGGCTGGGTACCCATCAGGGTCAATGACTTCCCACCGTTCGCGGACATGCCGCATTGGCGTGCCCAATTACGCGATGCAAACAAAGGCGGCACATCCTACTGGCATGCAGGCACCCAGTATCAGGTGATGATGGTGGTCAATCGTTTCACGGATTACAGGCACCCCACCGAGGAGCGTTACCTCATCACGCTGTCACTGGCCACGCCATGGACGAATCCCTGACATGCTTCGAGCATTAACCCCACACACCAGGCGCCATCACCAAATCCATCCCAAGATGCCATCTACACTCAGTAACCATATCCCCAGCCCCAACTATCCAAGGCCGAGACCTCTCCAACGTGCCCAGCATCTACCAGATCAAACCCGCGTTCCAAAACCTCCTGCGCCCCCTGGTCCAGCGCCTGTTCGACAACGGCACCACCGCCAACCAGATCACCCTGATCGCGGGCATCGGCTCAATCCTTGTGGGCGCCGTGATCGCAGGCTTCGTGCATCACCCCTGGATCTTTGCACTGGTACCCATCTGGATGATCGTGCGCATGGCGCTCAACGCCATCGACGGCATGCTGGCTCGGGAATTCAACCAGCAGTCGCGTTTGGGGGCGTATTTGAATGAGCTGTGCGACATCACTGCCGACTGCGCCCTGATCCTGCCGTTCGCCCTGCTGCCCGGCGTCAGCCTGTGGCTGGTGTTGCTGGTGGCGCTGCTCGCCTTGTTCAGCGAGTACAGCGGCGTGCTGGGGCCGATGGTCGGGGCTTCGCGGCGCTATGACGGGCCCATGGGCAAAAGTGACCGGGCGTTTGTCCTGGGGGTGGTGGCCGCTGGCATCGTACCGGGCTGGATCGGCGCGTTCTGGATCAACACGGTGTTCGCGATCATCGCGATGCTGCTGGTTTATACCTTGATCAACCGGGTCCGCCAGGGCCTCAGGGAAGCACAAATTGACAGCTCTTCAGCCTAAGGAAATGGCAATGCGCGAAGCACAACAACAGACATTCACCACCCACGATGACGTGCAACTGTTCTACCGACACTGGCCCGGCACCCCGGAACCTGGGGAGCCGCGCAAGGCCGTGCTGCTGTTTCACCGCGGCCACGAACACTCCGGGCGCATTGCCCATCTGGTGGATGAACTGGACCTGCCCGGTTTTGACTTCTTCGCCTGGGATGCCCGGGGCCATGGCCTCTCGCCGGGCGCCCGGGGCGACAGCCCCGGTTTTGCCACCAGCGTGCGGGACGTGCAGACTTTCTGTGAGCACCTGGGCGCGACCTATCAGATCGACGAAGAAAATATCGCGGTGATCGCGCAAAGCGTCGGCGCGGTGATCGTCGCCACGTGGGCCCACGATTACGCGCCGCGCATCCGAGCGCTGGTGCTGGCGTCGCCGGCGTTCAAGGTCAAGCTCTACGTGCCCTTCGCCCGCCAGGGGTTGGCGCTGATGCGCCGGTGGCGCGGCAATTTTTTCGTCAACAGCTACGTCAAGGCGCGCTTTCTCAGCCACGACCCGCAACGCGTCGCCAGCTACGACAGCGATCCGCTGATCACCAAGGCCATTTCAGTCAATGTCCTGCTCGGTCTCTACGAGGCCGCCGGACGGGTCGTGGCCGATGCCCAGGCCATAACAATACCCACCCAGCTGTTGATCTCCGGTGCCGACTTCGTCGTGCATCGCCAACCTCAGGAACAGTTCTTCGAGCGCCTGGGCAGCCTGCGCAAGGAAAAACACATCCTGCCGGGGTTCTTCCACGACACCCTGGGCGAAAAGAACCGCGGGCACGCCGTCGCCAGCGCACGTCGCTTCATCCAGCAGAACTTCGCACAGCCGAGCGAACGCACCAGCCTGCTGAATGCCGATCGCCTGGGCCTGACCTGCGCCGAATCCGAATCACTGGCCGCGCCGCTGCCGCACAACTCACTGCGCGACCTGTATTGGCGCATGACCCGCGCCAGCATGCGCCTGGGCAGCCAACTGTCGTCCGGGATCAAGCTGGGGTTCGACACCGGCTTCGACTCCGGCAGCACCCTGGACTACGTCTACCGCAACACAGCCACGGGCAAGTCGGGTGTCGGCCGCCTGATCGACCGCAATTACCTCGATTCCATCGGCTGGCGCGGCATTCGCCAACGCAAGCTGCACGTCGAAGAACTGCTGCGCCTGGCGATGCAGCAATTGCGCGACCAGGGCCGCGAAGTGCGCATCGTCGACATCGCCGCCGGCCACGGACGCTACATTCTCGAAGCCCTTCAGGGCGTCAGCCCGTTACCCGAGTCGATCCTGTTGCGCGACTACAGCGACATCAACGTGCGCGACGGCAGCGCGCTGATCCGCGAGAAAGGCCTGGAAGGGATCGCACAATTCGTCAAGGGCGACGCCTTCGACCGTGCCGACCTGGCTGCGCTGCAACCCAAGCCGACCCTGGCGGTGGTCTCCGGTCTGTACGAGCTGTTCGCAGACAACCAGATGGTCGCGGCTTCCCTAGCTGGCCTGGCCGAAGCCGTGGAGCCGGGCGGATACCTGGTCTATACCGGTCAACCCTGGCATCCGCAACTGGAACTGATCGCCCGCGCCTTGACCAGCCACCGTGAAGGCCAGGCCTGGGTCATGCGCCGGCGCACCCAGGTGGAAACGGACCAACGGGTGGAGGCCGCCGGTTTTCGCAAGGTCAGCATGCGCGTCGACGAGTGGGGCATTTTCAGCGTGGCTCTCGCGCAACGGGTGTCTTGATGCTGCGCAACACGACGACGACACGCGAACCCGGTTTGCTCAAACCTGCGCTGCTCTGGCTGCTGCTCCTGGCGCCGTTGTTCTTCGGCACCTACGGGTTTGCCACCTGGTTCACCACCCAGCGCGACGATGTCGGCAGCCTGGTATTCGGCTGGGAAAACCACATGCCGTTCTGGGCCTGGACCATCGTCCCCTACTGGTCCATCGACTTGCTGTACGGCCTATCCCTGCTGCTGCCCGACAGTCGCCAGGAACTCAAGCGCCACGCCTTGCGCCTGCTGACCGCGCAACTCATTGCGGTCAGCTGTTTCCTGATCTGGCCGTTGCGCTTCACCTTCGCCCGGCCGGAACTTGACGGCGTATTCGGCTGGCTGTTCGATGTCCTGGCAGGCTTTGACAAGCCATTCAATCAGGCGCCATCCCTGCACATCGCCTTGCTGGTGATCCTGTGGACTTGCTACCACCGGCACTTGCAGGGCCTCTGGCGCGGATTGATGCATGCCTGGTTCATCCTCATCGGGATCTCGGTGCTGACCACTTACCAGCACCACTTCATCGATCTGCCGACCGGCGTGCTGCTTGGCTGGCTGTGTGTCTGGCTGTGGCCGCTGGAGCGACCTGGCCCTTTGCAGCGCGCCCGACTGGCAACCGGGCAAAAACGCTGGCAACTGGCGCTGTATTACCTGGTGGGGGCTGCTGCTTTTGCCGTCCCGGCCTTCAGCTTCGGGGGCATCTGGCTGTGGCTGACCTGGCCTGCATCGGCCTTGCTGCTGGTGGCGCTCAATTACGCCGTGCTGGGTGCAGAAGGTTTTCAGAAAGGCGCCGATGGACGCCTGTCCCCTGCCGCACGCTGGTTGATGGCGCCCTACCTGGCTGCCGCCTGGCTCAATTCGCGCCTGTGGACGCGCAACAATCCACTACCGGACCAGGTAATCGATGACGTCTGGCTCGGACGCATACCGACTGGCCGGGAACTCAAGGGCAGCCCCTTCAGTGCCGTGTTCGACCTGTGTGCCGAACTGTCGCTCGATCCTGGCAGCGTCGCCTATCGCACGCTACCGGTGCTGGACTTGACCACCCCCACCCCCTTGCAATGCCAGGAAGCCGCGCTGGCCATCGAAAGCCTGCGCCAGCACGGGCCGCTACTGGTCTGCTGCGCCTTGGGCTATTCGCGCAGCGCCACCGCAGTCGCCGCCTGGCTGCTGCACACCGGGCGGGCCAGCAGTGTCGCCGAAGCCTTTTTGGTGATCCAGCGCGCACGCCCGGGGATTGTTCTGGGTCTCCTGCACCGAGAGGCGCTGGAGCCGCTGGCGACCAGCATGGAGAAGAAAGGTGTCCATTGATATGCAACTGCAGGTGACAGCCAGTCTGTTGCGCCGTGGCGACTCCCTGGATCGATTGTCCAGCGGCCTCACCCTGCTCGGCGCCCTGCTCGGCCTGGGCCAGTACCTGATGCCCGGCCCGGGGTTGTGGAGCCTGGCCTGCAGCGGCGGACTACTGGTGCTCGGCCTGTGGCAAAAATACTGGGCACTGCGGGTAGCCTTCGACGCCGATCTGTTCCGCCATCTGGCCGACCGTGCCGAAGACTTGCCCCAGCGCACCCAAGACCTGGACCAGGCGCTGACGGCCCTGGGCCTGCAACCTGCCGAGCGCGGCGGCCGCCCCTGGAGCGAACGCATCGCCGGCGCCTTGAAACTGTTACGACGCCAGGCATTGCTGGTGGCGGCCCAACTGTTGTTGACCCTGGTGTTCATCCTGGCCAACCCCTGGCTGGCCTATGCCGAATAAGGAGCTCTCATGCTGGAACCCGTGGTTGCCACCCTCATCACCTCGGCCGCGCGCCTGCTCACCGGAGCGCGCAGCCTTTGGCTCGGTTGTGCGCCGCAACCGGTACAGCGCATCTATTTCGCCAACCACAGCAGTCATGGCGATTTCGTCCTGCTGTGGGCCTCCCTGCCGCCGACCTTGCGCCGCATCACGCGACCGGTTGCCGGTGCGGATTACTGGCTCAAGAGCCCCCTGCGCCGGTACATTATCAACCAGGTGTTCAACGGCGTGCTGATTGACCGCGAGCGCAAGGACAGTACCGACAATCCCTTGCAGCCGATGTTCGACGCCCTGGAGCGCGGCGATTCGCTGATCCTTTTTCCGGAAGGCACCCGCAATCCCGAAGACGGCCTATTGCCCTTCAAGAGCGGGCTGTATCACCTGGCAAAGCAGTATCCCCAGGCGCAGGTAATCCCGGTGTGGATCGCCAACCTCAACCGCGTCATGCCCAAGGGTCGCGTGCTGCCACTGCCGCTGTTATGCACCATCAGCTTTGGTGCCGCGCTGGCCATCGACGAAGACGAAAGCAAGGCGCAGTTCCTCGAACGCAGTCGCGAAGCGCTGCTGAGCCTGGCCGGGGAGCATGCCTGACATGGACAGACAGACCTTGATGTTGTTCGCCGGGATTGGCGCGTTCCTGCTGCTGGCCTCGATCATCGGCCTGGTGCTCAAGCGCCGCACCCGCGGTACCGACAACCCGGTGATCGACAACCTCAACGCGCGGATCAACGCCTGGTGGGTGATGGTGCTGGTGATCGGGGTCGCCTTCTGGCTCGGCACCGGCGCGGTGATCCTGCTGTTCTACACCGTGTCGTTCTACGCCCTGCGCGAATTCCTGACCCTCACGCCCACCCGCCGCAGCGACTACCCGGCATTGGTCGCGGCCTTCTACCTGGCGCTGCCGCTGCAGTACCTGTTGATCTACTACGACTGGTACGGGCTGTTTTCGATCTTCATTCCGGTCTACGTGTTCTTGCTCCTGCCGATCCTCGCGTCCCTGGGCGGCGACAGCACGCACTTCCTCGAGCGCGCCTCGAAAGTCCAGTGGGGCCTGATGATCGCGGTGTTCTGCGTCTCCCATGTGCCCGCCCTGCTGACGTTGGACATCGTCGGGTATGAGGGACGAAACCTGCTGTTGATCGCCTATCTGGTGATCGTGGTGCAGATGTCGGATGTGCTGCAGTACGTGTGCGGCAAATTGTTCGGCAAACGCAAGATCGCCCCGAACCTGTCGCCCTCCAAGACCCTGGAAGGGTTTGTCGGCGGCATTGTCCTGGCCTCGCTGATCGGCTGTGCCTTGTGGTGGATCACGCCGTTCACCCCCTGGCAGTCACTGGTCATCGCCCTGCTGATCAACTTGCTGGGGTTCGCCGGCGGCATCGTCATGTCGGCGATCAAGCGCGACCGTGGCGTCAAGGACTGGGGGCACATGATCGAAGGCCATGGCGGCATGCTCGATCGACTGGACTCGGTGTGCTTTGCGGCGCCGATCTTCTTCCATCTGGTGCGCTATGGCTGGACTTGACCCCACCGAATCACGCCCACAAAAAAGGGCGCCTGATGGCGCCCTTTTTCTGCTCTGGCTTAGTGTTGCAGAGCCGGTTTTTGCGTCCCGTTGATCGGGATGCGCTTGGCTTTCGCCTCTTCCGGAACCACCCGCAACAGGTCGATGCTCAACAGACCGTTGCGCAGGTCCGCGGCCTTGATCTCGATGTGATCGGCCAGGCGGAACGACAGCTTGAACGCACGCTGGGCAATGCCCTGGTGCAGGAAGGTCACGCCCTCATTGGCGTCGCGTTTGCCACCACTGATGGTCAGCACACCCTTCTCGACTTGCAGGTCCAGGTCTTCTTCCTGGAAACCGGCCGCCGCCACGACGATGCGGTATTGATCGTCGCCGTGTTTTTCAACGTTGTAGGGTGGGTAGGTGCTGCCCGGCTCGTTGCGCAGCGCAGTTTCGAACAGGTCGTTGAAACGGTCGAAACCGACAGAGGAACGGAACAGTGGAGCCAGGGAAAATGCAGTACTCATGGTTCAAATCTCCTGAAAACAATCAGCAAGGTTTTTTGTCTCCGCGACCCGAATTCGGCATCGCGTAACCCTTAGATAGGGACCGCTGAGTGCATTTCAAGAGATTTTTTGAAGATTTTTTTCAGGCCGCTTCAGCCACCTGGAGCCCCAGCAAACGCGACACCTGGTCCAGTTCCGTCTCACGGCGCAGCACGCTGAACAGCTCGACCGCCTCGGGATAGTTGCGCGTCAGCATGGCCAGCCATTGCTTCAGGCGACCGGGCGATTGACGCGCGGTCATCTGCGCCTTGGCTTGCAGCCAGAAATCCTGGATCAATGGCAACAGCTCGGCCCAGGTCATCTCGACGACCTCTTCACCGGCCTTGGCCGCGACAATCTGCCGGGCCAGGTCGGGACGCGAGACCAGGCCGCGGCCGAGCATGATGTCTTCCACCCCACTGATTTCCCGGCAACGGCGCCAGTCTTCGACGCTCCAGATATCGCCGTTGGCGAACACCGGCACCTTGACCACTTCCTGTACGCGCGGGATCCACTCCCAATGCGCCGGCGGCTTGTAGCCATCGACCTTGGTCCGGGCATGCACCACGATATGCTCGGCGCCGCCCTCGGCCAGCGCGGTGGCGCAGACCAGCGAACCGTCCGGGCTGTCGAAGCCCAGGCGCATCTTGGCGGTCACCGGAATGTGCGCGGGCACGGCGCGTCGCACGTGCTCGACGATCTGGTTGAGCAGTTCGGGCTCCTTGAGCAACACCGCGCCGCCACGGGACTTGTTCACGGTCTTGGCCGGGCAGCCGAAGTTCAGGTCGATCACTTCAGAGCCCAGCTCGCAGGCCAGCGCGGCGTTTTCCGCCAGGCACACAGGATCCGAACCCAACAGCTGCACACGCAACGGCACACCGGAGGCCGTCCGGGCACCGTTGAGCAATTCCGGGCCGAATTTGTGGAAGTAGGCCGGCGTGAGCAACTGGTCGTTGACCCGAATGAACTCGGTCACGCACCAGTCGATGCCACCCACTCGGGTCAATACGTCGCGCAGGATGTCGTCGACCAGCCCCTCCATGGGCGCCAGGGCAATTTGCATGGGGAAAACACTACTCAAGGAAAAAACGTGCGGTAGTTTACCGGGTTTCACCCCCCTGTAGGAGCTGCCGCAGGCTGCGATCTCTTGACTTTGATTTTAAGATCAAAAGATCGCAGCCTGCGGCAGCTCCTACAGGGGGATTGTGTCAGGCAGGGGTTTGGATAGCGGGGCCGTAGCCTTCGATGAACTCCGTCGGCATGCGCTTGGGCTTGCCGCTGGACAGTTCGATGCAGACGAAGGTGGTCTGGGCGCGCAACAGAGTGGTGTTGTCGCTGGGACGCTTCAACTGGAAATGCCGGGTCATTTTCAGGCGCTGGTCCCAATCGACGATCCAGGTCGCCAATTGCAACTCGTCGCCTTCATAGGCAGCCGCCAGGTAATCGATCTCGTGGCGCACCACCGCCATCGCCCGGTCCAGGCGCCGATACTCGACCAGATCCAGGCCCAGGCGCTGGGAGTGGCGCCACGCACAGCGTTCGAGCCAGGTCACGTACACCGCGTTATTGGCGTGCCCCAGCCCATCGATGTCCTCGGCACCCACTTGCAGATCAATGATAAACGGCGTTGCCCGATCCCAGCCCATGCCCCACTCCCCGGTCAGATTGATTCGACCGGGGCAGTGTAACGGATGCTCAGGCCGATTGGCGCGATTGCAGGCTGCGACCGGCCAGCAGTGATAACACGCCATCAATGACCCGTGGGTCGGCCAGTACCCGCTGATGGCCGCCTTCCTGAAGGCGCAGCAGACGACTGTCGAACCAGGATTCGTGGATCAGTTGCGATTCCTTGACCGGAACGTGGGTGTCGTCTTCGGCATGCACGATCAGCCCAGGCATGTCGAGTTGGTAGTGCGCGACATCCAGCATCGCAGCGCGCATGCCGACATCGGTCTCGACCTGGCGGATGAACGCCGAACGGGCTTTCGGCGGCAGCCCTACATAGCGGGCGAAACCGCGCAATACTCCGAGGATCCGCGCCGGGGCAGCAATGCTGACCAGGGTTTCGGTACGCAGGCCCAACTGCACGGCGAGCATCGCACTGGCGCCGCCCATGGAGTGGCCGATGACCGCTTGCAGCGGCGGTAACTCGGCGGCGGCTTCGAGCATGGCACGGGCGAACAGCACCACGTTCGCCTCGCGCCCGGGAGAGCGACCATGGGCCGGGCCGTCCAGGGCGACCACCGAATAACCGGCATCGACCAGCGCCGTTATCAGGCTGGCGAACTGCGTGGGCCGCCCTTCCCAGCCGTGCATCAGCAATACTGCCGGGCCCTGCCCCCAACGCAGTGCCGACAGACCGAAACGCAGGGTGATGCGCTCCGACTTTGCCAGCAGCGGCAGCTCCCAGTCACGGGGCGGGAAGTCGCGCGGCGTCATGAACGCCAGGCGCATCTTGCTCGCCACCAGCTTCGGGGCGAACCAGCCCAAGGTGCCATTAACGCCACGAACCCACTTCAACGTGCTCATCGCATTCTCCCCAGGCCGCAGCCTTCAGGTCAACGCACCGCCGACTTGGCCGCGCGCAGCAATCGATCGGATAAATCACCGGGGCCCAGCGCCCGTGCCAGCGCCAGGCCGCCCACCATCAAGGCCAGGTCGGCCAGGGCTTTGTCGGTGTCTTCAGGACTGGCCGCCAACTGCGCGACCATCAGCTCCATATGTTCATTCAGCGCGATTCGAAACGCCTCGGGCAGGCGACCGAGCTCACCGATCGAGGCCGGGATCGGGCACGCCGACTCGCTGGAGTCGCGGTGCTTGCGTGACAGATAAAACGCTGCGACCAGGGTGCGGCGCTCTTCACCGGTCAATTGGGCATCCATGTCGGCAATCAGGTCACGGCGGTGACCCAGCAACTGCTTGAACGCCTCAAGCATCATGGCGTCCTTGCTTTCGAAGTGCGCATAAAAGCCGCCGACCGTCAGGCCGGCTGCGCCCATCACTTCGCCAACGCTCGGCTCGGCCGGACCACGCTGGATCAGCGCGGCGCTGGCAGCCTTGAGGATGCGTTCGCGGGTTTGAGCTTTTTTATCGTTCATCGTTGCCTCCGAATATTACGACTAGAATATTATTCTCATAATAATATTCTACAAGTCATGGATGTGACCGCTGGTCTGAAGAACAGTTTGAGAGAAAGAGGGAGATTTGGCCAAACGCCAGACAAACAAAAGGGCCATTCAATAATTGAATGACCCTTATAAAATCCCGCAGAGCGGGTAATCGTGGCGTCCCCTAGGGGACTCGAACCCCTGTTACCGCCGTGAAAGGGCGGTGTCCTAGGCCACTAGACGAAGGGGACACAAACCCTTCTATACAACTGATCAGTGCTGAGAGCTGATCGATTCAAGGCCGGTGTGGCCAGACCTTGAACTTGTAAAATTGGTGGAGCTAAGCGGGATCGAACCGCTGACCTCCTGCATGCCATGCAGGCGCTCTCCCAGCTGAGCTATAGCCCCGGATTTTTCGCCTCGCGGCGGAACGACATCTTGCAACATCGTTTCTGTAAAACTGGCGTCCCCTAGGGGACTCGAACCCCTGTTACCGCCGTGAAAGGGCGGTGTCCTAGGCCACTAGACGAAGGGGACGCAAACCCTTCTATACAACAGATCAACGCTGAGTGCTGATCGCTTCAAGGCCGGTGTGGCCAGACCTTGAAGTGTAAATTGGTGGAGCTAGACGGGATCGAACCGTCGACCTCTTGCATGCCATGCAAGCGCTCTCCCAGCTGAGCTATAGCCCCTCATCGTTGATGCATCTTCGATGTCATCGCTGAGGACGGGGCGAATCTTAAGGGCGTATCGAAAGCCTGTCAAACTTATTTTTCAAAAAATTTAAAATTTTTTGCCGACATAACAACCACTTACCGCCCTCGCCCAAGAAATCCGGGAGGTTTACACAGAACACGGACCTGTAGGAGCTGCCGCAGGCTGCGATCTTTTGACGTTGGCTTTATAGAAGCAAGATCAAAAGATCGCAGCCTGCGGCAGCTCCTACAGGGGGAAATCAGGCGATCGCGCCCAACAGCTTTTCCCACTCCTTGTTTTCTTTCTTCGACACGCCGCCCAGCAGGTCGATCGCCTGGCGCAGACGGAAACGGGTCAGGTCCGGCCCGAGGATTTCCATTGCATCAAGCACCGACACCGAACTGGCTTGCCCTGTGATCGCGGCGAACATCAGCGGCATGGCATCACGCAGCTTCAGCTCCAGGGATTCGACCACCGCCTGGATGGTCGCGGTGATGTTGTCTTTTTCCCACTGGCGCAGGCTTTCGAGTTTCCACAGGATCAACTGCATCAACTGGCGAACCTGGTCACCCGACAGCTTCTTCGATTCGAACAGCGTGGCGTCGGGGTTCACGCCACCGGCAAAGAAGAACCCGGCCAGCGGTGCCACCTGGCTGAAGGTCTCGACGCGGCCCTGCACGTGCGGCGCGATCTTCATCATGTAATCGGAATTGAATGCCCACTTCTGCACGCGCGCGGCGAATTCTTCCACCGGCAGGTCACGCAGCCACTGGCCGTTGAGCCAAGACAGCTTCTCGATGTCGAAAATCGGCCCGCCAAGGGAGACGCGCTTGAGGTCGAAATTGTCGACCATTTCCTGCAGCGAGAACTTCTCGCGCTCGTCCGGCATCGACCAGCCCATGCGGCCCAGGTAGTTGAGCATGGCTTCAGGCATGAAGCCCATGCGCTCGTAGAAGGTCACCGACGTCGGGTTCTTGCGCTTGGACAGCTTGCTCTTGTCCGGGTTACGCAGCAGCGGCATGTAGCACAGCTCCGGTTGTTCCCAACCGAAGTACTCGTAAAGCAGGATCAGTTTCGGTGCCGATGGCAGCCACTCTTCGCCGCGCAATACGTGGGTGATGCCCATCAGGTGGTCATCGACCACGTTGGCCAGGAAGTACGTCGGCAGGCCGTCGGTCTTCATCAGGACTTGCATGTCCATGCGGTCCCACGGGATTTCCACGTCGCCACGCAGCATGTCCGGCACCACGCAGACGCCTTCGCTCGGCACCTTCATGCGGATCACGTGCGGTTCACCAGCGGCCAGGCGGCGCGCCACTTCTTCCTTGGACAGCAACAGCGCGCGGCCGTCGTAACGCGGGGTTTCGCCACGGGCCATTTGCTCGGCGCGCATCTGGTCCAGCTCTTCGGCGGTGCAGAAGCACGGGAAGGCATGGCCCATTTCGACCAACTGCTGGCAATACTTCTGGTAAATATCGCCGCGCTCACTCTGCCGGTACGGACCGTGCGGGCCGCCGACGTCCGGGCCTTCGCTCCAGTCGATGCCCAGCCAGCGCAGGGCGTCGAAAATCTGCTGTTCCGATTCGCGGGTCGAGCGCAGCTGGTCGGTGTCCTCGATCCGCAGGATGAACTCACCGCCGTGCTGCTTGGCAAAGCAGTAGTTGAACAATGCGATGTAAGCGGTACCTACGTGGGGGTCCCCGGTAGGCGATGGCGCGATGCGCGTGCGGACGGTGGTCATGGCAAGTCTCGAAAAAGAAGGTCAAACAAAGGGCGAATGGTAACAGGCGACACCCGCCCCGCTCCAGTGAACAGGGCATTTAAGCCAAGGTTGCGTCTACAACGCGCGTATAGCGTGGTGAATGGCCGAATATCAGCCGATGGCATTTACCGTTTATCGGCTGTATGCCAGATTCACCTGCTGATAACTTTCCTTACATATTCTCGACTACAGTTTGCCCCATGCCTGCCCAACTCAAGCGTCGCCTGTCCATCTTCCTGTTGATTGTCCTGCTGATCGCCGGGGGCTTTTTTGCCCATTGGTTTTTCAACGGGCGCTTTTATGAAAGCACTGACAACGCCTATGTCCAGGGCGAGATCACCCGCGTGTCGAGCCAGTTGGGTGCACGAATCGATCAGGTGCTGGTGCAGGACAACCAGCACGTCGAGAAAGGCCAGTTGCTGATCAGGCTCGAAGGCGACGATTTCCGCCTCGCCGTCGACCGCGCCAATTCGACCCTCGCCACCCGCCAGGCCGAACGCCTGCAAGCCCAGAGCAAACTGACCCAGCAGGCCAGCCTGATTGCCGCCAGCGATGCGCAAGTGGCATCCAGCCAGGCAAGCCTGGGCCGCTCCCAGATCGACCTGACCCGCGCCGAGACCTTGCGCAAGCCCGGTTATGTCTCCGAAGAGCGCGTGACCACCCTCTCCGCCGACAACCACATCGCCCGCTCGCAACTGACCAAAGCCCAGGCGGATGCCCAGGGACAACGCCAGCAGGTCAACGCATTGACCGCTGAAATCAAACGCCTCGACGCGCAGATCGCCAATGCCAGGGCCGACCTGGCCCAGGCCGAGCTGAACCTCACCCGCAGTGAAATCCATGCGCCGATCAGCGGCCTGATCGGCCAGCGTGCCGCCCGTGAAGGCCAGTACGTGCAGGCCGGCGCCTACCTGCTGTCGGTGGTGCCCGATGAAGACATCTGGATCCAGGCCAACTTCAAGGAAACCCAGATCGGCCACATGCAGCCCGGGCAGAAGGCCGAGCTGACCTTCGACGCCTACGGCGACACGCCGATCGAGGCGCGGGTCGACAGCCTGTTCGCCGCCTCGGGTGCGCAGTTCAGCCTGCTGCCGCCAGACAATGCCACCGGCAACTTCACCAAGGTCGTACAACGCATACCGGTCAAACTGACTTTCGCCGCCGACAACCCGCTGCGCGGCAAGATTCGCCCGGGCATGTCGGTGACCGCCAAGGTGAACATCAAGGACGCACCGGACAACGCCAGCGCCAAACTGAGCAGCCAAGACAGCCCTGACGATGGCCGGTGATCAACTGATCCGCCCGGTCGGCGAGCCGACCCGGCGGGACTGGATTGCGGTGATGAGCGTGATGCTCGGCGCCTTCATGGCGGTGCTCGACATCCAGATCACCAACTCCTCGCTCAAGGACATCCAGGGCGCGCTGTCGGCAACCCTGGAAGAAGGCTCGTGGATTTCCACCTCGTACCTGGTGGCGGAAATCATCATGATTCCCCTCACCGCCTGGCTCGTGCAGCTATTGTCGGCGCGGCGCCTGGCGGTGTGGGTGTCCCTCGGCTTCCTCGTCGCCTCCTTACTGTGTTCCATGGCCTGGAGCCTGGAAAGCATGATTGTCTTCCGCGCCCTCCAGGGTTTTACCGGCGGCGCCCTGATTCCGCTGGCGTTCACCATGACGCTGATCAAACTCCCTGAACATCACCGTGCCAAAGGCATGGCCATGTTTGCCATGACCGCCACTTTCGCGCCCTCCATCGGCCCGACGCTGGGCGGCTGGCTGACCGAAAACTGGGGCTGGGAATACATCTTCTACATCAACATTCCGCCCGGCCTGATCATGATCGCCGGCCTGCTGTACGGCCTGGAGAAGAAGGAAGCGCACTGGGAACTGCTTAAAAGCACCGACTACGCCGGCATCGTTACCCTGGGCGTCGGCCTGGGCTGCTTGCAGGTGTTTCTCGAAGAAGGCCATCGCAAGGACTGGCTGGAGTCGGACCTGATCGTGAGCCTGGGCAGCATCGCCCTGATCAGCCTGATCACCTTCGTGATCGTGCAGTTTTCCAAACCCAATCCGCTGATCAACCTCGGCATCCTGGGCAATCGCAACTTCGGCCTGTCGAGCATTTCCAGCATCGGGATGGGGGTTGGCCTGTACGGCTCGATCTACCTGTTGCCGCTGTATCTGGCGCAGATTCAGAACTACAACGCCCTGCAGATCGGCGAAGTGATCATGTGGATGGGCGTGCCGCAGCTGTTCCTGATTCCGCTGGTACCCAAGCTGATGAAGTATGTCTCGCCGAAATGGCTGTGCACGGTGGGCTTCGGACTCTTCGGGTTGGCGAGTTTTTCTTCGGGCGTACTGAATCCGGACTTCGCCGGGCCGCAGTTCAATCAGATCCAGATCATTCGTGCCTTGGGCCAGCCGCTGATCATGGTCACCATTTCCCTGATCGCCACGGCGTACATCCTGCCCCAGGATGCGGGGTCGGCATCGAGCCTGTTCAACATCCTGCGCAACCTCGGCGGCGCCATCGGCATCGCCCTGCTCGCCACGCTGCTGGATGCGCGAACCAAGACTTACTACGATTATTTGCGCGAAGCGATCGTGCCGACCAACCCGCAGGTGGCGGAGCGGATGGCGTCACTGACGGATCGGTTCGGCAGTGAAGCCGCAGCTTTGGGCAAGCTCAGTGAGATCGCCCACCAGCAGGCGTCGATCATGGCCTATAACGATGCGTTTCATTTTGTCGGGATAGCGCTGGGGATCAGCATGCTGGCGGTGTTGTTGACCAGGAAGTTGCCGGAGGGGTTGAAGGCCGGCGAAGCCCATTGAGGCCACCGCAACCTCTGTAGGAGCTGGCTTGCCAGCGAATCGATGGTGGCCCTGATGCCGCCTTCGCTGGCAAGCCAGCTCCTACAGGTCAACGGTGTCCGTGCTTTTTCAGACTGTGATCAAGCGCTCGCGCAACTTGGCAATCTCATCACGCATCTGCGCCGCCGCTTCGAACTCCAGGTCCCGCGCCAGCTGGTACATCTTCTCTTCCAGCGCCTTGATGCGCTTGGCAATCTCGCCCGGCGAGCGCAATTCGGCTTCGTACTTGGCGTTTTCTTCGGCGGCCTTGGCCATGCCCTTGCGCTTCTTGCTGCGCGAGCCCGGCACGGTGGCGCCTTCCATGATGTCGGCCACGTCCTTGAACACGCCCTTGGGCGTGATGCCGTTGGCCAGGTTGAAGGCGATCTGCTTGTCGCGGCGACGCTCGGTTTCGCCAATCGCCCGCTCCATGGAGCCGGTGATCCGGTCGGCATACAGGATCGCCCGGCCATTGAGGTTACGTGCCGCCCGACCGATGGTCTGGATCAGCGAGCGCTCGGAACGCAGGAAACCTTCCTTGTCGGCATCGAGGATCGCCACCAGCGACACCTCCGGCATGTCCAGGCCCTCGCGCAGCAGGTTGATCCCCACTAGCACATCGAAGGTGCCAAGGCGCAAATCGCGGATGATTTCCACACGTTCCACGGTGTCGATGTCCGAGTGCAGGTATCGCACGCGCACGCCGTGATCGGCCAGGTAATCGGTCAAATCTTCGGCCATGCGCTTGGTCAGCGTCGTCACCAGCACCCGCTCTTCCAGGGCGACGCGCTTGGTGATTTCCGACAGCAAGTCGTCGACCTGGGTCAGTGCCGGGCGGATCTCGATTTGCGGGTCCACAAGGCCAGTGGGGCGCACCACCATGTCAATGACACGCCCGGCATGTTCGGCTTCGTAGTTGCCCGGCGTTGCCGAGACGAAAATCGTCTGCGGGCTGATACTTTCCCACTCGTCGAAACGCATCGGCCGGTTGTCCAGCGCCGACGGCAGGCGGAAGCCATATTCCACCAGCGTCTCCTTGCGTGACCGGTCACCTTTGTACATCGCGCCAACTTGCGGCACGCTGACGTGGGATTCGTCGATCACCAGCAAGGCATCGGCCGGCAGGTAATCGTAAAGGGTCGGCGGCGGCGCCCCGGCTTCGCGACCGGACAGGTAACGCGAGTAGTTCTCGATGCCGTTGCAATAACCCAGCTCGAGAATCATCTCCAGGTCAAACCGGGTGCGCTGCTCCAGGCGCTGGGCTTCCACCAGCTTGTTGTTGGAACGCAGGTATTCCAGGCGCTCCTGCAACTCGACCTTGATGCCTTCGACGGCGCCCATCAGGGTTTCCCGGGGCGTCACGTAGTGGCTTTTCGGGTAGAAGGTGAAACGCGGCAGCTTGCGGATGACTTCTCCGGTCAGCGGATCGAAGGCCGACAGGCTTTCCACTTCATCGTCGAAGAGTTCGATGCGGATCGCTTCGAAATCCGATTCCGCCGGGTGGATATCGATCACGTCGCCGCGCACACGGAAGGTCGCACGGGCGAACTCCATGTCATTGCGGGTGTATTGCAGGTCGGCCAGGCGCCGCAGCAGTTCACGCTGGTCGAGCTTGTCGCCGCGATCCACGTGCAGAACCATCTTCAAGTAGGTTTCCGGGCTGCCCAGGCCATAGATGCACGACACCGTGGTGACGATGATCGCGTCCTTGCGCTCCAGCAATGCCTTGGTCGCGGACAACCGCATCTGCTCGATGTGATCGTTGATCGAGGCGTCTTTCTCGATGAAGGTGTCCGAAGACGGCACGTAGGCTTCGGGCTGGTAGTAGTCGTAGTAGGAAACGAAGTACTCCACGGCGTTGTTCGGGAAGAACGCCTTGAACTCACCGTACAACTGCGCGGCCAGGGTCTTGTTCGGCGCCAGCACCAGGGTCGGGCGCTGCACCTGGGCGATCACGTTGGCGATACTGAAGGTCTTGCCCGAACCGGTCACACCGAGCAACGTCTGGTGCGCCAGCCCGGCTTCGATGCCCTCGACCATCAGGCGGATGGCTTCCGGTTGATCGCCGGCGGGCTCGAAACGGGTGACTAGCTGGAATTCAGACATGTAGAACCTCTGGGATCACTCTTGCCGGTGAAACCGACACGAACGAGAAAGACCACAAACGACCGATGTCGCCCGAGGAAAAAACTGGATTGCGCTCAATGTGGAGTCGATTGCCAGCGCTTTCAAGGCAAACGTCCTACAACGGGTAAAGACTTAGACGACGCCAATCGACTAACGGTCGAAAAATAATCGGAAAAACTTACCTTAAAAGCGGATTCGTCTGTCGCCATCACTCGCGGATGGCCTCTATACTAGCTCCCCGTTTGTGCACCGCTCTAGTGCATTCGGCTGGAGCGCGACACGTCCCTCCACTCTCCATTCAGAGCCGCCGCAAAAATGAGCCTGTTCTCCGCTGTCGAAATGGCACCACGCGATCCAATCCTGGGCCTCAACGAAGCATTCAACGCCGATACCCGTACCAACAAGGTCAACCTGGGCGTCGGTGTTTACTGCAACGAGGAGGGGAAAATTCCACTCCTGCGCGCCGTTGTCGAAGCCGAAACCATTCGCGTCGCTCAACACGCTTCCCGTGGCTACCTGCCAATCGACGGCATCGCCGCCTACGACCAGGCCGTGCAAAAACTGCTGTTCGGCAATGATTCGCCGCTGATCGCCGCTGGCCGCGTCATCACCACCCAGGCCGTTGGCGGTACCGGCGCCCTGAAAATCGGTGCCGACTTCCTCAAGCAACTGCTGCCAAACGCCGTCGTGGCGATCAGCGACCCAAGCTGGGAAAACCACCGCGCACTGTTCGAAACCGCCGGTTTCCCGGTGCAGAACTATCGCTACTACGATGCCGCCACCCATGACGTGAACCGCGCGGGCCTGCTGGAAGACCTGAACGCCCTGCCGTCCGGCTCAATCATTGTCCTGCACGCCTGCTGCCACAACCCGACCGGCGTGGACCTGAGCCCGGCGGACTGGAACAACGTCCTGGAAGTGGTGAAAGCCAAAGGTCACGTGCCGTTCCTCGACATGGCGTACCAGGGTTTCGGCGATGGCATCGACGAAGACGCCGCTGCCGTGCGCCTGTTCGCCGAATCGGGCCTGACCTTCTTCGTCTCCAGCTCGTTCTCCAAATCGTTCTCGTTGTACGGCGAGCGCGTTGGTGCCCTGTCGATCGTCAGCGAATCGAAAGAAGAAAGCGCGCGCGTCCTGTCGCAAGTCAAACGCGTGATCCGCACCAACTACTCCAACCCGCCGACCCACGGCGCAAGCATCGTCGCTGCCGTGCTCAACAGCCCGGAACTGCGCGCCCAGTGGGAAGCCGAGCTGGCCGAAATGCGCCTGCGCATTCGTGGCATGCGCACGCAGATGGTCGACACCCTGGCGAAAAACGCGCCGCAGCGCGATTTCAGCTTCGTCGGTCGTCAGCGCGGCATGTTCTCCTACTCCGGTCTGTCCGTTGAACAAGTGCATCGCCTGCGCAACGAATTCGGCATCTACGCTCTGGACACCGGCCGTATCTGCGTGGCTGCGTTGAACCAGAGCAACATCAAGGTTGTGACGGATGCGATTGTTCAGGTGATCTGACTTTCGCGTGATACGAAAAACGGGAAGCCTTTGGGCTTCCCGTTTTTTATTTGTCGCAGATAATTCTCAAAGCCATGACCTCCCCCTCTAAACTGCACACAGATCAAAATGTGGGAGCGGGCTTGCTCGCGAATGCGTTCTGACTGCCACATTAATGTTGAATGTGCTGTCGTCTTCGCGAGCAAGCCCGCTCCCACAAGTTATGTGTACACCCGAGATACTTATGAGAGCCGATATGAAAAACGATGACCTACGTGCCGACCGCGATGACCTGGATGACTTCATCCCCCGCACCCCGGCCAAACAACGCGGCAACAACCTTGTGATGCAAGTCGCTGCCGGCGTGTTTCTCGGCGGCCTGGCCCTGTGGCTGGTGCAACTGGGCGCCACCGCGCTCTACGCCAAACTGATGCTGGGCACCATTACCTTCGGCGGCTAGGCCAGTTCGCTCGCGCGCTGGCTGGCAGCGTCGTCATAGGCGACATACAGCGATTCAGCAACCTGGCTTTTGATCGCCTTGGTGCTTTCCAGGCCCAGGACAAACCCCTCGGCCTTCCCCCCTGCACGGTTCAGCTCATCGGCGTTGCTGGCCTGGGTGATGGCATCGAACAGTTTTTCGGCGTGCGGGCCGACCCCCTTGGGCAGGCTGATTTGCGCGATGCTCATGGGAACACCCCGTTGCTTCGAGGTTGTGTGGCGGTCAAGCAAGTCATGGCGCGTACCTTATCGGCGAATGGCCGGCAGCGCGTGTAACCACTTCCGGGCCGCCATGTTAGCCCCCACAGGCAATTCCGGTAACCGCCAATCACCGATAAACCACCGTCCGTCCCGAGAAAACCCTCCCGCTGCTATCAAATGCTTGACTTCTCTTTTTGAATCAGTAACATAGGCGCCATTCCGCGATAGCTCAGTTGGTAGAGCAAGTGACTGTTAATCACTGGGTCCCTGGTTCGAGTCCAGGTCGTGGAGCCAGACAGCAAAATCGAAAAGCCCCTGAATCGAAAGATCCAGGGGCTTTTTTGTGGCCGATGTAAAAGTAAAAAAACCACAGCCTGCGGCATGTAGGAGCTGCCGCAGGCTGCGATCTTTTGATCTTAAGCGTTTAAACCGTCAGACATGCTCACTGCTTTTGGCATGCACCGCCCGTGGCTCGCCATGCCCGTGATCCACTTCAACCACCGGGATTTCCTTGCCATCACAGTCATGCAACTTGCCGTCGCTGAAGTAATCCCCTTCGCGCAATGCCGCCAGGTCCTGGTAGCGCAGTACCCGCTCGGTACCCGCCGCAAACACCGACTGCTGGTCGGAGTTACCGGCGGTGAGGTGGTTGAAGGTCAGGTTGAGCACGATGGCCATGATTGCCGAAGAGCTGATGCCCGAATGGAAGATCGTCGCGAACCAGCTTGGGAAGTGATCGTAGAAGTTCGGCGCGGCAATCGGGATCATGCCGAAACCGATGGAGGTCGCGACAATGATCAGGTTGACGTTGTTGCGGTAGTCGACCTTGGACAGTGTACGAATGCCACTGGCCGCGACGGTGCCGAACAGCACGATACCGGCCCCGCCGAGGACCGAAGTCGGAACGGCGGCGATGACGCGCCCCATGAACGGCAGCAGGCCGAGGATCACCAGGAACAGGCCGCCGGTGGCCACCACATAGCGGCTCTTGATCCCGGTCACCGCCACCAGTCCGACGTTCTGGGCGAAGGCGCTTTGGGTGAAGGAGCCGAAGATCGGTGCGATCATGCTCGACAGCATGTCCGCGCGCAGACCATTGCCCAGGCGCTTGGAATCGACCTTGGTGTCGATGATTTCACCCACGGCCAGGATATCGGCCGACGTCTCCACCAGCGTCACCATGACCACGATGCACATCGACAGGATCGCCGCGAAGTGGAAGGTCGGCATGCCGAAGTGGAAAGGTGTAGGGAAACCGAACATCGGGCCCTGGCCGACGGAGGAGAAATCCGCCATGCCGAGGAACACCGCGACGACCGTACCGATGACCATCGCCAACAGGATCGACAACCGGGAGATGGTGGCGCTGCCGATCTTGCTCAGCAACAGCACCAACACCAGCGTCATCGCTGCCAGGCCGATGTTGGCCATGCTGCCAAAGTCAGGGGCATGACTGTTGCCACCCATGGCCCAGCGTGCCGCCACCGGCATAAGCGTCAGGCCGATGGTGGTGATCACGATACCTGTGACCAGCGGCGGGAAGAACTTGGTAATTCGCGAGAACACCGGTGTGATCAGCAACCCGATCAGGGACGCGGCTATCACCGCCCCCAGGATCGACTGAAATCCACCCTCGCCTCCACTGCTGACGATCGCCACCATGGTCGCGACGCCGGAAAACGACACGCCCTGCACCAGCGGCAACTGACAACCGAAAAACGGTAGACCCAGGGTTTGCAGCAACGTGGCCAGCCCCCCCGCAAACAATGAAGCAGCAATCAACAATCCAATGTCCGCCGGCGAGAGGCCGGCCGCCTGACCAATGATCAAAGGCACCGCGACGATGCCACCGTACATGGTCAGAACATGTTGCAGGCCGTAAGCCATATTCGCGCCGATCCCGAGATTTTCATCTTCAGGCCGTTGGTGTGAAACATGGGGCGTTTTCATGTTAGGGGGTTCCCTGGTTTTTGTTATGCGCACACTGTATTCAATACTCAGGACAAATGTCCATAGAGTTGTATACAACTTGCCAGTCAAATTATGAACGGTCGTTCATGCAGACTGTGTGCCACCACGCTCCTTCTCATAAAAAACCTTGAAATACATCCGTCCGGCCCATTGTCCTGCGCCCACTAGTCTTTTGAATTCATGGCGACCATCGGTAGTAATCGCCGTCTTCCAAATACATATAAAGTATGCATAATGAAGCCATTCGAAATTCAGTATCACAAGGCGAAGAATGCGGCCAACAAACTCAAGCATCTGGGCATCAGCCTCGCAGAGACAGAGCCCGTGTTCTACGACGAACGTGCCCTGACCTTGCAGGACGATCACCATGATGAACCGCGCTGGATCATCATGGGGCTGGATGGCAAGGGGCGTTTGCTGGTCGTTGCGTACACCTACCGTGAACCGAATTTCGTTCGAATCATTTCCGCGCGCCTCGCCAGCAAAAACGAGCGCCGCCAGTATCTGGAGGCTTGACCCATGAAAGACGAGTACGACTTCAGCCATGCCAGCCGCGGGGCGGTTGCCCCCGGCAAAGGCAAGACCCGCATCACCATCATGCTCGACGACGTCGTCATCGAGGCAGCGCGAGCGCTCGCGGAAAGCGAGGGTTATGGCTACCAGACCGCGATCAACAACACGCTGCGCCGGGCGTTGCTGACCGAACACGACAAGGCAGGGACCGGAACTGTTAAACACCTGAAAAAGGGCATCACCGGCTCTGATCTGAAAAGCCTGGAAAAAAAGCTCGCGCAAGCCCTTAGCGAAATTCAGCGGTTGATGGAGCCCGAAGCCCGTCCGTAGGCACGAAAAAGGGGCAGGCTGATCCAATCTGCCCCTTTTTTGTGTGCACGATGATCCGCCTATTGCGGCACTATCAATCTCTCAAGTGTGCGCATCAATGTCGCATTGTTTGGCACCCGAATCCCGAACTCGCTTTCCAGTACACCCATCAACTCCTGCACATCGGCCACTTCCCGGCGTTCGCTGTCATGCCCCATGCGATGGATCGCAAAGCTGCCGTTATTGAGGGTACGACGCCAGCCCTCCCCCGTCCGCGCCACCATCAGTTGCCTGGCGAAGGACGATTCGGGGTGGGTCGAGACATACCAGTTGCCGACGGCGTAATCGATGTCCTCCTGGCGTTGCAGGTCGAAGATGTACATCGCGCGCCACTCCTCCCCGACCTTCGCGCGAAGGGTGTAGCCGTCGGCATGCTGCTCGATCCGATACGGCTCGTGAGGCGTCGACTGTTCATCACGGCTGTCGAGCAACAGCGGTACGGTGGGCACCATGCCGCCGAAGCCGACGTCAGTGATGTAGCGCACGCCATCGAGCGTCACCAGGCTCAAGCGGTGCGTTCGAGCGGTCCAGGCGCCTTCTGGCTGGCCCATCACCACACGCCCGCTGATGCCCCGCGCTTCGTAGCCAAGCGCCTGCAGCAAAGCCAGAAAGAGATAGTTGAGCTCGTAGCAGTAACCGCCACGTCCATCCTGCAGGACCTTTTGCTCGATCGACTTCAGGTCGATGCGCACCGGTTCGCCCGCCAGCGTAGTGAGGTTTTCAAACACAAAGGCGCCGGTGTGGCGCAATTGAAGCAGGCGCAGGGTGTCAAGGGTCGGTGCCGGGGGAGCATCGAAGCCCAGACGTTGCAGGTATGACGCAAGGTTTGTCAGACGTGGCTCGCTCATCGCTAGATCCTTATGCACGCAAGCTGCGGATCGCTCCGCCAGGGGGGCTATGTATAAAGGATGAAGGGCCACGGCCGACAATTGATTTAGCCAATCGGCCGGCAAGACAATTCACCGGCGCTTGCGCGAGCCCAATTGAATCCAGGTGGGCGCATGGTCGCTGGCATGGGGCTCGTTGCGCACCCAGGCATCGACCCCGGCTTCTTCGAGGTAAGGACTCAAGGCCGGGTTGAGCAACAGGTGATCGATGCGCAAGCCGGAGTTCTTTTGCCAGTGCTGGCGAAAATAGTCCCAGAAGGTGTAGACCCTCTCCTGCGGATACAGATGACGTACGGCATCGGTCCAGCCCTGGTCCAGCAGACGCTGATAACACTCACGGCTCTCGGGTTGCAGCAAGGCATCCTTGAGCCAGGAACGCGGGTTATAGATGTCGAGATCGGTGGGCACCACATTGTAGTCACCCGCCAGCACCACCGGATGCTCGCTGCCCTGCAGCGATTGCGCGTAGCGTATCAGGCGCTCGAACCAGGCCAGCTTGTAATCGAACTTCGGCCCGGGTTGCGGATTGCCATTGGGCAAATACAGGCAACCCACCAGCACCCCGTGGACGGCCGCTTCCAGATACCGACTGTGATTATCGTCGTCATCGCCCGGCAGACCTCGGCGGCTTTCCAGCGGCTGCGCATCCCGGGCCAGTATCGCCACCCCGTTCCACGACGCTTGCCCCTGCCAGATCGCCCCGTAGCCGATGGCCTCAAGCTGCGCGGCGGGAAATGCGCTGTCGACCGACTTGAGCTCCTGCAGACAGGCGATGTCCGGCTGCTCACGCTCCAGCCAGGCCAACAGATTCGGCAGGCGGGCGCGCATGCCGTTGACGTTGAACGTCGCGATTCGCAACTTTTTCATGACCACCGTCCCGTTTGGCTGGGCCTTTTGGGTGTGACCGCGCCGCCTGCAAGGTGTTCGGTCGGTCACGGCCTGTGCCACTCGTCATCCAGCCGGCACCAACCACCCTGCCCTTCACACCAACTTCAGGTAACGACTCATCTTTTGGAGACGGACCATGATCAACACCAAAATCACTTCGCTGTTTCTCGCTGGATTGCTCTGCGCGGCGCCCTTGGCCACTTTCGCAGAATCCGGCGATGGCGCTGACGCGACGGGCACCAAATCCGGTGCTACCAGCGGCCCGGTCATGCCGCCCGACAACACGCCAAGCTCGCCCTCGGGCGGCAACGCCGGTGACGGTGGCGCAACCGGCTCTTCGAGTGGGAGTGCGGGTGGCAGCAGCAGTTCGGGTGCCGGAGGGGGTACCGGGGCCGGCGGCGGGACTGGCGGGGCTGGCGGCGGGACGGGTAGCTGAACGCGTAAAGGCAGCCGATGGTGATTCAGCGTCGGCTGCCTTTATAGGATGCGCCTACATCTGCTTGACCGCCGGAGGATTCCACTTGCCATTCAACGCCTCGGCCTTCGGACCGTACAAGCGCATGGTCAGGTTGAACGGCCCCTTGGGCGCCGGCAGCCAATTGGCTTCCAGCTCCTTGCCGGGGCTTTCGTTCTGGAAATAGATATCCAGCGAACCGTCGGCGTTGCTCTTGAACGGCATCCAGCTGCTGACCGCGAAGCGGTTGAGCCCGTTGCCCACCTGGAAACCTTCGGGGTCGTACAGCGTGATCGACCAGAAGGCGTTCACCGGAGGCGTCTCGTCCTTGGGGAAATGCAGTACGTACTTGTGCGCTCCATCGAGGGTCTTGCCGTTTTCATCGCCCATATTCAACGGATAAATCGCGTCTTCGGGCAAGTTGGCGCCGAGCCCCATCTGCGCCACGATCGCGCGCTTGAGGTAGTAGTTGCCGTAGACGCCCATGGTGTCGGTGTTCATCGACCACCCGTTGACTACTCGCGCCAGGGTCGGCACCTTCCACGCCATCAGCGCTTGTGCGTCCTTGGGTGCAGTCTCCAGGGCGGCTTTTATTTCCGGGTCCAGTGCATTCATGTCGAACGACTTGCCCGGCTCGATGCCGATACGCTTGAGCTGCGCCAGTAGCGGCTGATCGGTGCTGTGGGCGGGATGCACCTTGAGCAGCTCGGCGGCATAGGCGAAGTAGTCGGCCGCCGACAGGGTGTCGACCTGGATTTTCGGTGGGGTCGTCATGTCCACGGCCGGGTCGATCTTGACACTGACCGGCTCTGCGCCCTTGCCCAGCCGCGACAACGGCGTCACGGTGTAGCCGGCCTGGATCTTGTGCACCGCCGCGTAGTCCGCCGCGCCATCGGTCTTGGTTCGCCCGATGACCCAGACAAAGGGCGTCGGCGCCGGCAGGTGGTTGAGTCCAGCAGGCACAGTGCCGGTCCAGCCCGGTGGCGTTACCAGGAATTGCGCGGCGTCGGTACCCGTGGTGCGCCATCCGGGCGATGCGAATACGTCACTCCACATGTCGAGCATCGGCAGCAAGTAAAAACGTCCGGCGGTGTCCGGGGCGGCGATGACCAGCGGCTCCTTGGTCAGGTCGAGCCATGCAATGGAATACAAGGTGTCGAAGTTCGAGCGCACCACCCCTTTGAAATTCGCCGGCGGGTACTCGGGCACACTCACGAACATGTTCATCGGGCCCTTGCCGAATTCCTTGCCCGGTTCGATGTTGGTGAATTGCTTGCGGGTGATGTCCATGGTCAACAGCGGATAAAAATAAACGTAGGCATCCACGCCGATGGCGTGGGCTTCTTCTGCGGTCATTTTCGCTTGCGCATGACTGACCAGCGGCAAGACAGCGCTGGACACAAGGGTAAGGGCAATGGCGGTCAATGCTTGGGTTATCGACATGGTGGCGATCGTCCGTGCGATGGGGAGATCTGCCGGGAGCGGCAGAGCTACCGCAACTCTAGACGATCAATTGCCCAAGTTCTGACAGGCGGACAATCGGGCAATCGAACCTCGCCTCAACGATCCGATCGCATCAGCGCCTCGACCCCGCCCTCCATCGACAACACCGCCGAACGGTTTCTACCCGAATGTTTGGCCTGATACAGGGCAGCATCCGCGCGCTGGATGAACACCTCCATGCTGTCACGCCCCGTCGGCACGAACGAATAACAACCGAGGCTTACGGTCACGTATCCGGTAGGCGAGCCCGTATGGACGATGTTCTTGCCCATGACGCTGCGGCGAATCTGTTCGGCGAGGGTCATGGCACCATGGAGATCGGTGTCAGGCAGCAACACCGCAAACTCTTCTCCACCGTAACGCACCGCCAAATCGGCCTTGCGATGGCAGCAGCTCTTCACGGCCCGGGCCACTTCGGCCAGGCAGTGATCGCCCACCACATGACCGTAGGTGTCGTTGTAGCGCTTGAAGAAATCGATATCGAGCATGATCAGGCTCAACGGGCTGTTTTGCCGGGCGCCGCGGCCGAATTCGATATCCAGGGCTCGCTCGAACAGCCTCCGATTGGCCAGGCCGGTCAGGCTGTCGTGGGTGGCAATCAGCTCCAGCGCCTGCTGAGCCATGCGCAGATCCGCCTCGACCTGTTCACCGACACGCACCTGGCGAATGAACACCCAACCGATCAGGCCAACGCCCAGCATCACCAGCACGACGATCGCACTGGAACGAAACGCCGTGTCGTACCAGTCCGCCAGGATCGAGTCCCGGGACGAGGCCGCCGAGACCACGAGGGGGTATGCCTCCAGCTGCCGATAGCCATACAGGCGGACAATGCCATCCACTTGGGAAGCGAACATCGCGTTGCCGGAAGTCGCCTGGGGCAACAGGTTCTGAAAGATTTCCCCCTTGGCCAATGAGGTACCGATCTGCGCCTGCACATAGGGTCGACGGGCCAGCAGCGTGCCATCGGTCAGCGCCAGAAACATCGCGCCGTTGTCGTCGATACTGAAGCTTTTGAAGAACTGCTCGAAGTACGACATCTTGATCCCGGCCAGCAGCACCCCCTGGAACTGGCCATTGCGGTCGTTGACCCGCCGGGAGATCGGAATGATCCATTCGCCATTTTCCCGACTGCGGATGGCCGGGCCGATGTGCGCCACGGTCGAGACGTTCTGTTGGTGAAACTTGAAGTACTCGCGATCTGCCACGCCGCTGCCGCGAGGCAGTGCCGCAAATGAGGTGACGACCCACTGGCCCTTTTGGTCGAACAGCAGGATGCCGTGCAATTGGCTGAGCGCCTGCACCCGTCGGGTGAAGGTCTTCTGCAAGCGCGGACGCTGGGCCGCGCCGAACCCATCGGCCTGGATCCAGTCAACCAGGCTGGTCAGCACCAGGTCGGCTTGCATAAAGGTGTCTTCGGCCTGCTGTGCCATGGCCCGCGTCAGGTTCGACGAAGCGACCTGGGCCTGGCTCAGGTCGTGGCGCCGGGATTGTTCCAGTTGCAGATAAAGCAAGGCGCACAGGCACAGGCACACCGTGCCGATAAACCACACTGCCGCCTTGCGCAGCGGGATGCGCTTCAGGGCGACGCCGGGGGCGTGGTACAGGTCATCAAGGCGTGTTGGCAAAAATGCGCTCCCTGAAAGGGCAAGGCATGAGCGACACCCCATGCCCCTGGTTTCGGGCGCCAAGTCTACGGTGTTCCAAACGGGAAAAGGGCACCAGACGCCAAATGGTTGCCCCGCCCACCTGGAAACCGTCAGAGGGCCTGACGCAGGACAACAACCTGATCGCCCTCAACCAGCTAGGATGTGTCTTACACCACGTCAGGGAATTGAACATGAGCAAGGCAGACGAGCTCGCGATAAAATTGAAACAGACCCGATCTACCGGCATTGGTCAGGCGATCGACAGCTGGCCGGGCCAGGTCTACGAGCTGTATCACCAGATCGAGGCCTGGCTGCAGCCTTTGACCGAGGCCGGTCTGGTCCTGCGGCGCAACCCCACTCACGTCTTCGAGAGTCACCCGCTGGGTGACACGTTCGACTATGCCATCGACCAACTGGTGATCAGCGCCAATCGCCTGAGCATCACGTTCGACCCTGTTGCGCGCTTTACGGCGGATGGCGAAGGGCGAGTCGAAATTCACTGCCAGGGCAACGAACTTGCCCTGTTGCGCACCGTGGACGAACACGGTGCAACACATTGGTGGCTGCAAGGGATCGAGCAGGCTGCCACGCGACCGGATGCGGTGGCGCTGACAGAAAACAATCTGCTGTCGGTGGTACAGGCAGGACTGGCGCTCTGATCAGCGCAAAGGTGGAACCCGGATATCCCCGGCGCGGCATTGGGTCTTCACGCCTTTGCCGCAAGAGGCAAACGCCAGGTCCTTGTCCATGCAGACCCGAACCTCCGACAATTCCGGCCCCCTGCAGATCACCACAATGCCATCCGCCGGAATCTGCGGATTGCTCTGGCGGAACATCCGCGTTATGTCCGCGGCTGTAAAATAATGCGTGGTGCTCAAGGGTTGCAGTTGCTCGGGAATGCTGACCGCGCCCAGGGCCTTGTCGGAGGCCTCCAGGTACCCGTCGGCGCCGAGGCCGCTGCACGTGCCGTGCTTGGCCCATTCGTGCTCGAGTAGTTTCCTCGACGGGTATAACATCAAGCCCTTGGCCCGCTCCTCTGCCGAGAGCTTCTCCCTCGGCGCGCAGGACTTCGGCCAACCGCCCCCGGTGTATTGCGGCCAGAGGCCGTGAAGCACAAAGCCATAGCCTTTGCCGGAACATTGCGCGTCGTCAGCATGGGTCAGGCAGTAAGTGGGTGACCAGGACAGCGCCAACAGGTAGTAATCAAACACCCCTGCCACGGATGCCGGCCCGCCATTTCGCGAGTCCCGGGCGCTGCTCGTGCCGACGCTGGCGAACGTCAACAGGATCAGCGCGACCACGGCGTATAGTCTGTTCATCGGCACGCTCCCGCAGGGTGGCTTGACCGATGATGGGTCGATCAAAAGCCGCTACTTTGGCATAGCCACCAGCGCTTTCGCACCACGAGAGTGAGTCGAAATAATTAATGTCGCGTGATCCGTCAGAGCAACCTGTCGAGCTCTTGCAGCGTCATCCGGGGGATCACCCGCGGTGGAATTTTCGAGATGTCGGACAGGTTGTAAACCTGAAAATCCTTGTTCACCACCTGCTGCGACAGGATCTTGAACGACGGCAGGATTCGCGTATGAAAATGCTCATCGAGCACACAGGGAGAAGCGAAACTGCCCGACCTCTCATAGAAGCGCCCCGCCGTCGGGTCCAGGTCGACGCCCACCAGGAATACCCGGGTAAATCCCAGGTGGTAGGCAAGCTGCAAAGCCAGGTAGGCGACGGTACGGGCGTCAAAAAAACCACGTTTGAGATTCTTGCTGAAACCCAGGGTTTTGTTGCGGCCACTGCCTAGCCTGCGGACCCTGACCAAATCCTTGTCTGTCCTGAAAAATTCGCTCCACGAAAGCCTGGGTGCCCGGCTCAGCAAGTACAGCTTGCCCTGAGGCTTTACCGAGGTGTGCCAGATATGTTTTTCCCACAGCGCAACCCGCTCGCTGAGGCGCATGGCTTCGGTAAACAGTTCCGGTTGCTGCTCGGAAAAACCCTGATCCGTACAGACATAGAAGTACGGCTTGATCCCCGTCCCGGTGAATTTCGAAATGGCACCGTTCATGGTAATCATTGGAACGCCGGCATACTTGTGTAACGGGAAATCTTTTGCCGACGCACCCGACGCCACGATGAACACGGGACCCGTTTGAGTGTTGCGGCACTCATCCAGATCATGCACCCGAAACGAATCTGTGATGTGTGTCATTTTTTTATCGGCAACATCCATCGTCAATGTCTCTATCCCTGTTATTGATCAACTGTGACCCACTTCCATGTCGATAGTTTTCAGCGGGTAAACCTTCGGCTCGGCAGCTCGAAAAGACGCCTGGGGTTACGATTTGTCCTGGCCTGTGACCACCATTGGCGGTTCTGCACGTTGCAACTCCAGAGCGGGCAACTTCGACGGCTGGTTCAAGAGTCGCAGCACCGGGGAATCGTAACCGTAAACGTCGGGTTTGAACGTCACCCGTCCGTCGGTATTCAGGTCCACCGTCCAATAGGCCAGCAGCACGGGCACCTTGACGGGAAGCTTGATGTTTTCGGTTCTACCGTTGGCCAGTTGCTTTTGAATACCCGCCGAATTCCAGCGCACAGGGTCGTTGAACAGCAGTTCGACCAACTGCAACGGATTCTCCACCCGGATGCAGCCGGAGCTGGTGGCCCGCATGGATTTGGCAAACAGCTCGCGATGGGGGGTGTCGTGGAGGTAGATCGCATAGTCGTTGGGGAAGCGGATGACCACCTGCCCCAGTGAGTTTTCCGGACCGGCGTCCTGGCGCAGCGTGATGCCGCGCGCGTTGGACCAGTCGACGGTCGACGGATCGAGCGTGTTGCCTTCGCGGTCCAGGGCGCGAATCCGGTTGGCCGCGAGGTAGCCCGGATTCTGCTGGATCTTGGGCAGCATATCCTTGACCAGAATCGTCGGCGGAACGGTCCAGGTGGGGTTGAACGTGACGTAGGTGATTTCCGACTGGAACACCGGCGTGCTGCGAAACGGTTTGCCGACCTGCACCCGGGAACGCCAGACCGGCTGGCCGTCGCGGTACAAGGCGACCTTGTAGCCGGCGATATCGACGATGACAAAAGTGCCTTGCAGCTTATAGAGCAACCAGCGCGCCCGTTCCATGTTCACCCGAACCTGATCGATTCGCGCCTCGACCGGCACATTCAGTGCCGCCAGCGTCGTCGCCCCCGCCACGCCATCGGCGCCGAGGTACTGTTCGAGCTGATACTTCTTCACCGCGGCGATGACACTGTCGTCGTAATCGGTACGCTTCGATTTGTGCGGGTCCAGATAACCGGCTGCCACCAGGCGTGCGCGCAATTGCCGGACCGCGGCATTGTCCATGCCGGGCTTGAGCGACTGCCCTTCGGCGACTTTTGGCCAGCCACCGGCGTCACGAATCTGGCGCAACTGCGCAAGGCTCTCGCGCAGGCTGCGATAAACCGCCTCCTGAGGTGGCGCCAGAACGAACGCACGAGCGACGTCGTGATCATCCAGGGCAGTAAAGAAGCTGTTCATATCCTCGCGCGGGTCAATGCCCTCGGGCTCGAAGTTCCAGTGAAAATCCAACCGGGCCGGATCTACCTTGCCACGGCGCAACTGCAGCAGCGCCGTGATGTACGTACGAGTTGCCGCGATGTCGAAAGCCGCCCATTGCGCCGGCGTCGGCGCCGTGGCCTGCAGCGCCAGTTGCGCCTGGGCCAGTTCGCCAGCCCGGTAATCCTCGGGGATCAGGCCATCGGCCTGGGTACCATCAAGTCCTTGGAGCAACTGGCTGACATCTCGCCCGTTGGTCCAGGCGGCGCGGAAATTGCGATGCGAATAGAAATCCAGGACTACCCGGGCGACATCCACCCGTTGATGTTTGCGCGAGGTCAACAGAGGCGGGAATGAAGATTGCAGCGGTTCGAGCTCCGACTGGATGGCCTGACCAACGACGTCATCGGGCGCAGCACCGAGCACACTCACTGGCGCCGGAGATACCTGCACGATCGGCGAAGTTTCACCCATCGCAGCGCCGCTGATCAGAAAGACCATAAAAAATACACGGCTTATGACGAATGACCTTGTTAATTGACCCATGGATAATCCTTAATCGCCTGTAATCAAAGGGCTAGCGTCCAACTCACTGCTAGACTCGAAATATTCCTGAAGAGACATTTTTATGGCGCTACATCGCTTTGGCCTGACAGCCCTGTTGCTGACGTCGGCTATCCTCCCGTCAGCCTACGCCGATTCGCTCGAAGTCGCGCTGGCCAAAGCGGCTCCAAACGCCAATGCCAAGGTCATTGCCCTGGCGGTTCGCGCCACACAGTGTACCCGCGCCCAAGGCTCTGTTCCGGCACAGAGACTAGCAGTGATCGATTATTCCCTACCTTCGACCGAACAACGCCTGTGGGTGTTCGATCTGAAAAAACGCAAGCTGCTGTTCCACGAACTTGTCGCCCATGGCCGCAACAGCGGCGAAAACATGACCACCCAGTTTTCCAACCAGAATGAAAGCTTCGCCACCAGCCTTGGCCTGTACCGCACCCAACAGAGTTACGTCGGCAAGAACGGCTATTCCTTGCGCATGGAAGGCCTGGAGCCTGGCTTCAACGATAACGCCTTTGACCGGGCCATCGTCATTCACGGCGCGCCCTATGTCAGCCCGGTGCTGGCTCGCGCCAACGGCCGGATCGGCAGGAGCCTGGGTTGCCCGGCGGTCAGGCCCGCCATCGCTCATCGCCTGATTGACTCGATGAAGGATGGACAGCTGCTGTTTTCCTACTATCCGGACCAGCGTTGGCTGAAATCGTCTTCTTACATCAATTGCGGCGGCGGTACTGTAGCCTCGTCGGACAAAGTCACTTCACGCCAGTAAACGGCCCACGCAAGCGGTCATCGGCCAAAGACGGGAACCACGTCAGGGAAATTGCGTGTAAGCACGCTTATAATCCGCCGGTTCGCCCGCATTCGAGACCGGTATGACCGCTATCCATATCAAGTTCCCCTCCCTGACGCTCAAGGCCGGCGCCCGGGCACTGGCACGCATTCGCCAGAACGGCTTGAGCGCCGCCGATGTCGGCACGCTGCCCGGTGCCGCCGGCGGTCCCAAGGCCTTGGGCATTCAGGGACTGGACCTGGCCTTGTTTGGCGAATGGTTGCCGGCGGTGCCGCGCGAGCGCTCGTTGATCGGTGCATCGGTGGGCTCCTGGCGTTTCGCCAGTGCCTGCCTGCCGGATGCCGCCGCAGGCCTGCGGCGTCTCGGCCAGCTGTACACCGAGCAGAACTTTGCCAAAGGCGTGACCATGGCGCAGATCAGCGAAAGCTCCCGGCGCATGCTCGATGATCTGCTCGACGGGCGTGACGCGGCTGTGCTCGACAACCCCCATTACCGCTTGAATATCATGGTGGTCAAAAGCCACGGACTGCTCGCGGACGACCACCGGGGCCGACTGGGCCTGGGCCTGTCGTCAGTGATCGCCGACAACCTGCGCGGTCGTGCGCGGCTGTCCCGGCACTTCGAGCGGCTGATCATCCACGATCCGCGCCTGGCACCGCCGGTCAACGCGCTGAACGACTTTCCGTCGCGCTTCGTCGCCCTGGACAGCGCCAATCTGCGCCAAGCCCTGCTCGCCTCGGGTTCTATCCCGATGGTGATGGAAGGCGTGCGTCATCTTCCTGGCGCAGGTACGGGTACATTCCGCGATGGCGGTCTGCTGGACTATCACCTGGACTTGCCCTACAGCGGCAACGACATCGTGCTTTATCCGCACTTCACCGACCGGGTGATTCCCGGCTGGTTCGACAAGACCCTGCCATGGCGTCGCGCCTGCCCCAAGCGCTTGCAGGATGTGCTGCTGCTGGCGCCTTCGAAGGAGCACCTGGCGCGCCTGCCCTATGGCAAATTGCCAGACCGCAATGACTTCAAGCGTTTCATGGGCGACGCCCCGAGCCGCCAGAAATACTGGCGCACGACCATGGATGAAAGCCGCCGCCTGGGCGACGAGTTTCTCGAACTGGCGGCCAACGGTCGTCTCGCCGAACGCTTGCTGACCCTTTAGTCAGGACAAGCTGTTAAACTCGCCACCTGCCCACATCGCCGCGGCGATCGCCACCTGAACAGAGCTGAAACCACTGTGGAAATCTTCAAAGAATTTACCTTCGAATCCGCCCACCGCCTGCCCCACGTCCCGGACGGCCACAAGTGCGGCCGCCTGCACGGTCACTCGTTCAAAGTGGCGATTCACCTCAGTGGCGACCTCGATCCGCACACCGGCTGGATTCGTGACTTTTCGGAAATCAAGGCGATCTTCAAGCCGCTGTATGAGCGTCTGGACCACAACTACCTGAACGATATTCCTGGCCTGGAGAATCCGACCAGTGAAGTGCTGGCCAAATTCATCTGGGCTGAACTCAAGCCGCTGCTGCCGGAATTGAGCGCCATCCGGATTCACGAGACCTGCACCAGCGGGTGCATCTATCGCGGCGAGTGAGCCAATCGATCAAAAAAACCACCGAGACCGGTGGTTTTTTTATGCCTATGCTTTTTGGCTCGCACCTGCCAAGAGGACACGCACATGACTGACTGGCCGCTGGCTCAAAGCTATCGCTTCAATGGGCATTCCGTTCGCTATGCCGTGCGCGGCGATGGCCCGCCGCTGGTGTTCGTGCATGGCACGCCCTTCTCTTCCCATGTCTGGCACCGGATTGCGCCGCACTTCATCACCACGCATCGGGTGCACTACTTCGACCTACTGGGCTACGGGCAATCGGAAAAGGTCGATGGCGACGTCTCCCTGGGTGTGCAAAACCAGTTAATGGCGCAGTTGCTGGAACACTGGGGCCTGGATCACCCGGACGTAGTGGCCCACGACTTTGGCGGGGCCACTGCCCTGCGCTGCCATTTGCTCAACGGCAAGGATTACCGCAGCCTCACGCTAATCGACCCGGTGGCGCTGACGCCCTGGGGTTCGCCGTTCGTGCAACATGTGCGTCAGCACCAAGCTGCGTTCAGCGGTGTGCCGGACTACATTCAGCGGGCCATAGTCCCGGCTTATATCCGCGGGGCGATCAAGCGCGACATCCCGGATGACGAACTCGCACCCTATGTGCAACCGTGGCTGGGCGATCCGGGGCAGGCGGCATTCTATCGCCAGATCGCGCAGATGGACGAGCGCTACACCCGCGAGGCCGAGGGGCTGTACCCGACGATTCGCTGCCCGGTGCAGATTCTCTGGGGCGAGGACGACCAGTGGATTCCCATCGATCGCGGGCGGGCCCTGCAGGCCATGATTCCGGGGGCGCAGTTTCATGCGGTGGCCAAAGCCGGGCATCTGGTTCAGGAAGATGCACCGGAAGCCGTTGTCGCTGCATTGATGCGTTTTTTGCCGTTGAACATGACGGTCTGATAGCGCCCGCGAAAAGACCGCTGGCGGCATTTGCCGCTGCCGAGCTAACGTAGAGATATCGTCCAAACGGTTCTCTGAAAGGATCTGCCCGATGCACATCATCAACGCCCGGCTGCGCAACCAGGAAGGCCTGCATGAACTGCACCTGGAAAACGGCCTGATCAGCAACATCGCCCGGCAGACCGAAGCGCCGACCCTGGGTCCCGACGATCTGGACGCCGGTGGCAACCTGGTGGTGCCGCCCTTCGTCGAACCGCACATCCACCTCGACGCCACCCTCACCGCTGGCGAGCCGCGCTGGAACATGAGCGGCACGCTGTTCGAAGGCATCGAATGCTGGGGCGAGCGCAAGGTCACCATCACCGAGGAAGACACCAAGGTGCGCGCCAGGAAAACCCTCCAGGCCCTTGCCGCCCACGGCATCCAGCATGTGCGCACCCACGTCGACGTCACCGACCCGCAGCTCACCGCGCTCAAGGCCATGCTCGAGGTGCGCGAAGAAAGCCGGCATCTGGTCGACATGCAGATTGTCGCATTCCCCCAGGAGGGCATCGAGTCGTACCGCAATGGCCGCGAGCTGATGGAAGAAGCCATCCGCATGGGTGCCGATGTGGTGGGCGGCATTCCGCATTTCGAGTACACCCGCGACCAGGGCGTCAGCTCGATAAAATTCCTCATGGACCTGGCCGAGCGCACCGGTTGCCTGGTGGACGTGCATTGCGATGAAACCGATGACCCGCAGTCACGCTTCCTCGAAGTGCTGGCCGAAGAAGCCCGCAGCCGCGACATGGGCTCGCGGGTCACCGCCAGCCATACCACGGCGATGGGCTCGTATGACAACGCCTACTGCGCCAAGCTGTTTCGCCTGCTCGGGCACGCGGGGATCAGCTTCGTCTCCTGCCCCACCGAAAGCATCCACCTGCAAGGGCGTTTCGACAATTTCCCGAAACGCCGGGGCGTGACCCGGGTCAACGAGCTGCTGGAAGCCGGCATGAACGTGTGTTTCGGCCAGGATTCGATCGTCGACCCCTGGTACCCCCTGGGCAATGGCAACATCCTGCGGGTGCTCGAAGCCGGCCTGCACATCTGTCACATGCTCGGTTATCGCAACCTGCAAAACGCCCTGGACCTGGTCACCGTCAACAGCGCCAGGGCCATGGCATTGGATGAGCGCTACGGGCTTGAACCCGGACGGCCGGCGAACTTGCTGATCCTGTCCGCGGAGAACGATTACGAGGTCATTCGCAGCCAGGGCTTGCCGCTGTATTCGGTGCGTGGCGGCAAGGTGTTGATGAAGCGGACGATGCCGGTGGTGGAGTTCTCCGGCGAGCAGATCTGAAGGTTGCGGTGACTGGGCTGGCCCCTTCGCGGGCAAGCCCGCTCCTACAGTGGATTGCGAACACTGACCCACTGTGGGAGCGGGCTTGCTCGCGAAGGCGACTTCAAATTCAACCGATCAATCGAGCCGTACCAAACAGGCTGACCCGACTCAGCTCTCCCAGCTCTTCTTCCAGCAAAATCGGCGCCGTGCCACCAGGCATCGTCACCTTCACCTCGCCAGCGCGGACCCAACCGACCCGCCACGCCGCACACGCCACCGCCGTCGCACTCGTCCCCGAGGACGCCGTCGGCCCTTCGCCCCGCTCGAACACTCGCGCAACCACGCACTGCCCGGATTCATGCATCGCCCATTGCAAATTGATCCCCGCCGCACAAGGCTGCCCGGCCCCGGTCGGCATGGCGAACGCGATACGCGTCAGCCCTTCGCCCATCGCCGGCTCGCGCATCTGCTCATTGCTCGGCAAGGCCTCGGCGCCGTCCACCAGCGTCACGCAATGGGGATTGCCGACCCGTACTAACTGACTGCGCGACCAGGCGCCATTAAGCGCCGACAATTGCCGCACGTGACTGAGCTCACACCCGTTCAATTGCGTAGCTTCAACGCCAACGGCACTGACCGCCGACGGCCCGAATCCAGGCTGGCCCAGGTCGAGCCAGAAACCCTGCACGCCCTCGACTTGCGCAGCTTTCACTGCGGTCTGCCCCGGTGAAGGCGTGTCGGATTTGTCGTGATGCACCCTGAGCGCGCAGGCTTCGTCGCCGGGAAAAAGCCCCTGGTCGCTCAACGCCTGGGAAAAAATCGTCAGCCCGTTACCGCTGCGCTCGGCCAGGGTGCCGTCGGTATTGACGATCAACAGATCAAAGGGCGGCGCTGACTGAAAGGGGCCGACCAGCAAGCCGTCGCTGCGATGATCCTTGCTGCCCGGCGGTTGCGTGCCGGGTGCCCAGGCACAGCACGCATTGATGGCCGCCAGCGTCCAGGCCTCACGGGTCTGTGCGGCATGGTCGGCCTGATCGGGCACATCGATGCCCTGCCGGCGCAGCGTCTCTGGCGCCACCACCCCGTAGATATTGCCCCGTGCATCGTACATCCGCGCCATGGCGCCCCTCCCTGCTGGATATTTGGCTTTGGCACAACATATCGCGAAACAGGGTCCGGCTGTGCAAGGATGTCAGCCTGTCGGCGTGCAGGACGCCACGACCGCTGAACGAACCCACGGGGCAAGTCATTGTCCCTTGCAGACGCGACGTTTTTTGCCAAGGATTGATATGACCAACCTCAACACCCGGACCTCATTCGTGCCAGGACGCCAGGAACAGATGTCCACGCGCATCGCCTTTTTCATCGCCGGCTTCGGTATCGCCGCGTGGGCGCCGCTGGTGCCCTATGCCAAGGCGCGGGCCGGGCTGGATGAAGGCACCCTGGGTTTGCTGCTGCTGTGCCTGGGTGTCGGCTCGATACTGGCCATGCCCGTGGCCGGCCTCCTGGCCTCGCGCTTCGGTTGCCGCAAGGTGGCGACCGGCGGCACCCTGTTGATCTGTGCGGCGCTGCCGCTGCTGGCTACGGTAACGTCGATTCCAGCCCTGATTGGCGCACTGTTCATGTTCGGCGCGGGCCTGGGCACTGTGGATTCGACGGTGAACCTGCAAGCGGTGATCGTCGAACGGGCCAGCGGCAAAAACATGATGTCGGGGTTCCACGGCTTGTTCAGCCTGGGCGGAATCGTCGGCGCGGCGGGCGTCAGTGCGCTGCTCGGCCTGGGGCTCGCGCCGCTGGGCGCGATGCTGGTGGTCATTGTCCTGCTGCTGGTTGCGCTGTTGAAGGCTGCACCGCACATGCTGCCCTATGGCAGCGAAAGTTCGGGGCCGGCGTTCGCGGTTCCCCACGGCATCGTGCTGTTTATCGGCGGGATGTGTTTCATCGTGTTCCTCGCCGAAGGCGCCGCCCTGGACTGGAGCGCGGTATTCCTGGCGCAGGAACGCGGCATCGACAAGGCCTATGCCGGTTTGGGCTACGCAGCATTTGCCCTGACCATGACGGTGGGTCGCCTGACCGGCGATTCGATAGTGCGGCGCCTGGGTGCGACCCGGGTCATTGTCTTCGGCGGGGTGACGGCGGCGGCCGGGCTGTGCCTGGCCACGTTCGCCCCCAGTTGGGAAGCGGCGCTGGTGGGTTATGCATTGCTGGGCGCCGGCTGTTCCAACATCGTGCCGGTGCTGTATACCGCAGTAGGCAAGCAAACCGTGATGCCGGAAAGCATCGCCGTGCCGGCCATTACCACCCTGGGCTACGCGGGCATACTCGCCGGGCCCGCGGTGATCGGATTTGTCGCCCATGCCGCCAGCTTGAGTTTTGCCTTCGGCTTGATGGCGCTGTTGTTGCTGGCGGTGGCGATTGGCGGGAAGGTGTTGAAGGTTTAAAAGCTTCGCTGGCAAGCCAGCTCCTACAGGGTTTGCGCGACCCTTGTAGGAGCTGGCTTGCCAGCGAATGCAGGCACCTCGGTCTGTCAGAACCCGACGCTGGCCTGCACAAAGAACGTGCGCGGCGTACCCACATACATGCCCGCATTGTTGTCGCTGGAGCGAGTGAAGTACTGCTTGTCGAAGATGTTCTTCACCCCGGCCCCGAGCTTCAGGTTCGACACCTGCGGACCGAAATCGTAGCCCGCACGCGCGTTCCAGGTGACGTAGCCCGGAATGTCGCCGTACTGCCCATCCGCCGTGCCTTCGGTGATGTAGTTGTTGCTGAAGCTGCCGTCAGCGTTCACCGCCACGCCCGGCGAGCGTTGTTTGGACTGGGCGAAGGCATCCAGGTTGTAGGTCCAGCGATTGATGTCGTAGCGCAGCCCGGCGGTCGCCACCTGGCGCGAGTAGAACGGCAGGTCGCGGCCCTTGAAGTCCGGAATCTCGCCTTCATAGACAGCGCGGGTGTAGGTGTAGCCGGCGTTGGCGGTCAGGCCGGCCAGGCGCGGGTCGAGGGCCGCCATGTCATAGTGCACCGAAGCCTCGATCCCCTGGTGCGTGGTGGCGCCGAGGTTGGTCCAGCCGGCATCGTTGCTGATGTATTGCAGCTCTTTATCGAAGTCGATGTAGAACAGCGTCACTTCACCGCCCCACACTTCATCGTTGTAGCGCGTACCGAGCTCGTAGGTCTTGGCTTTTTCCGGCTCAAGGCCATTGGCGGTCTCGTCACCCGTGCCGCCCTGGCCCAGCTGGAAGTACTGCAGGCTGCCGAACGAAGTCTCGTAGTTGGCGAACAGTTTCCAGGCATCGGAGATGTGATACATCACGCTCAGGGCCGGCAGCGGCTCGTTGCTTTCGATACTGCGGTTCTTCTCCGGCACCGGCCTGCCAGCGGTGTCGAGCACTGGGCGGTCATGCCAATCGGTGCTGATGTGTTCGAAACGGATACCCGGGGTGACGGTCCAGTTGCCGACGTCGATCTTGTTGTCGATGTACACCGAGTTGGCTTCAGTGCCACCGGTACGGTCCTGATAGACGTGGCCGTCCGAACCCGGACGCACCACCGGCTCGTTGTTGACCAGCGCCAGGCGGCTGGCTTCTTCGTGCATGGCTTCTTTCAGGTAGCGATAACCGACGCTGACTTCCTGGGTGCTCGGGCCGACATCGAACACATGGGAGACCCGTGGTTCGATACCGAAGGTGTAGTAGGTGCGCGGGAACGAGCCGAGGGTTTTCTGGTCGCGAGCGGCGATGTTGCTGCCACGAAAACTGTCGGTGTAGTAGGTCAGCACCTCGGCCTGGGTGCGGTCGTCAAGTTGCCGAATCCACTTGAACGACACATCCTTGCGCCGGCCGCTGAAGTTGTCGTGGTCGCGGTCGGACTGGAACGGATCGGCGTCATATTGGGCCTGGGTCAGGCCGCCGGGCATGTCGGCGCTGGCGTCGTAGTAGTGGAAATTGAGACTGAAGTCATCCACATCGGTCGGCGCCCAGTGCGTCTTGAGGATCACGTCGTCGATGTCATTGCCGTTGTTGCTTTTGCGGTAACCGTTGCCGTTCACCGCGGAATACAACAGCGCCACGCCCATGCCGTTGTCGGCGGTGCCGCCGGCGAAAACTGTATCGATGTGCTTCCAGCCACCATGCTGGGAGGTTTCCAGGGTGCTGCCGATTTCCGCCGAGGCTGTTTCCGGGATTGCTCGCGTCACGAAGTTGATCACCCCGCCGACGTTCTGTGGCCCGTAACGCACGGAGCCTGCGCCACGTACCACGTCGATGCTGTCGAGGTTGCCGGAGGAAATCGGCGCCATGGACAATTGCGGCTGGCCATAGGGGGCGAAGGCTGCCGGTACGCCATCGATCAACACAGTCGAGCGTGGCGACAGGCGCGAGGTCAATCCGCGCACGCCGACGTTCAGCGAAATATCGCTACCACCGGTGCCGTTGGCCTCCTGCACCTGGACACCCGGCACACGCTTCAAGACGTCGCCGACATTCATTGCGCCCTGCTCGACCATGGCCTCGCGGCGAATCACGGTACGGGCACCGGGGTGGTTCTGTACCACCGCGGCATCGGCATCACCGAGCCAGTCGCCCACCACCTTGATGTCGGTCACGCCGAGCTCCAGCGGGCCGTTCGCCGCAGAGGTCGCTGCCGCGGCTGGCAGCAGCGTCACCGAGCCTTCATCGATCTGGTACTGCAGGCCGCTGCCTTGCAGCAACTGGCGCAGCGCTTCTTCCGGGGCGATATTGCCTTCCACCGCCGGGGCCTGTTTGCCGGCCACCAATTCCGGACTGAAAAATACCTGCAGCGAGGTTTGCTGGCCCAGCTGACTCAGGGCCTGACCCAGGGGTTGCGCCGGAATGTGGATAGCGTCGGCAGCGAATGCCTGAGGCAGCGCCAGGTTGACCGCCAGTGCAAGGGCCAGCGGCAACCAAGTGGATTTGTTGTTTTTAGCGGTGGTCTTTTTCACGTCGAACGTAATCCTGAAGATCGCAAGAGTGTGCGCTTGTTAATGCAAACCAGTTGCAGTTGAACAGGAAGACGATGAACTCGAAAAAAACCTGAATTTTATTTTGAAATTATTTCCTGGCTGCCGTCGTCGAGGGTGCGCACGGCCACCGGCAGGATGTTCGGCAAGGCCTTGAGCAAGGCGTCGGTATTGTCGGACTTGAACACGCTGGTCAGGCGCAGATTGCCCACGGCGGCATTGCCGACCTTGAGCGGCTTTTCCCGATAGCGCGAGACCTGCTCGGCAACGTCGGCCAGGCTGGCGTTGTTGAACACCAGTTTGCCGCTGCGCCAGGCCGTCAGTTCGGCGGAATTGACCGCGTAGGCCGGCGCGACCTTGCCCGCGGCATCGACATGGCTGCCCAGGCCGGCGGTCAGGCTGATGAAGTCGTCGGCGGCGGCGTCGCGTCCCTGCACCTTGACCGTGCCCTGCTCCACCACCACCCGAGTGTCGCTGCTGCCCCGGCGCACATCGAAGCGCGTGCCGGTGACGATGACCTTGCCGCTACCCGCCTCGACCACAAAGGGCCGGTTGCTGTCGTGTTCGACGTTGAACAGCGCTTCGCCATCGCTCAGTTCAATGGCGCGACGATCCTTTTCAAAACGCACCTGAATGCGGCTGCGGCTATCCAGATCGACTGTCGAGCCGTCGGGCAAGGCGACCTGGCGACGCTCGCCCAGCGCCGTGGAGAACTCGGCGGTGTAGGGCGAAGGTTGCTGCAAAACGTTGAATAGCCCCAGGCCGACGGCCATCGCCAACACACTGGCCGCAACCGCGTAGCGCAGCAACGGGCGTCGTTTGCTCCGATTCGGCGCTTCCTCGCACAACGCCTGCAGACGCGTCGTCGGCAGCAGGTCGGCGGCGCTCCACAGGCCCTGGAGCACTTCGAATTCGTTGCGGTGTTGAGGATGCTGGTTCAGCCAGCTGTCGAATTGGCGATACGCCTCGACATCGACCGCGGGTTCCTGAAAACGCACAAACCACCGCGCCGCTTCATCGCGAACCGCTGTTTGCCCGCACGCACAATCACGAGTATCCATCATGGAAGTTCCTGTTTGGCCGGGGATGAGAAATCACGCGGTATGCGGTTGGTGTAGGAGCTGCCGAAGGCTGCGATCTTTTGATCTTCGGCCACTTCAAGACCGCCAAAAGATCGCGGCCTGCGGCAGCTCCTACGGGTATTTTCAAGGCCACCGCACATCATGACTGCAACTCATCCAGGCGGTCGCGCAGATGCCGCAGCGTGCGGATCATATACTTTTCCACCATGTTCTTGGACAGTCCCAGGCGTTCGGCGATTTCAGCCTGGGTCAGGCCTTCGATTTTCTGCCAGACAAACACCTTGCGGCAGTTGACCGGCAGCTCGGTGAGCGCCCGTTCGATGGAATCCGCCAACTGGATCGCTTGCATGAAATGCTCCGGGTCGCCGGATGACGACACACTGAGATCGATCGCCTCCGACTCCATGGCGCCCCGCCGATCCTCACGCCGATAACCGTCCACCGCGATGTTGCGCGCCGTCTGGTGCAGATAGGCCCGGGGCTGCTGCACCACCGCCGAATCCGACTCGAGCACCCGCACGAAGGTATCGTGGGCCAGGTCCTCGGCCTGTTGACGGTTTCTCAGGCGACGGGTCCAGGTGCCAACCAACTCTTCGTAGTGCTCGAAAAAGCCGTGTCTGCGGGGCAGCTTGGGGGTCATTGCGGTGTGCTGTGGGTGCGAGGGCGTGAATAGTAATGCTTCCTATTAAGCCAAGGCAACGGTTTGCGGCCGGACTGACTAACGGTTGATCAACGACTAACGGTCGATAGCCTTTGCGCCGAGAGCGCCCGGCAGTTCAACACGCGCCAGCAACCCCGCGCCGCTGCGATTGCGCAGCGTCAGCTCCCCCCCCTGCTCGCGCACGATCGCCCGCGCGGCGGACAGTCCCAGCCCCACGCCACCGGTATCCCGGTTGCGTGAAGTCTCCAGACGGTAAAAGGGATCGAACACCTGTTCGAGGGCGGACTCCGGGATACCGGGGCCCTCGTCGCTGACTTCGATGCAGACCCTGCGCCCATCCCCCGTCAGCCCGATGGCCGGTTTCTGGCCATATTTCACGGCGTTTTCCAGCAGGTTGACGATCACCCGCTTGATCCCGAGCGGACGGCCTTCGTACACCAGATGGGCTGGACCGCTGAAGTCGACGACGATGTCCTGGTCGCGATAGTCGTCGACGATCGTCTGCAGCAGTTCCGAAAGGTCGAATGCGGTGCTCTGCTCCCCGTGGCTTTCATCCCGGAAAAAACCCAGCGCCGCGTTGATCATCGTCTGCATCTCTTCGATGTCGCGGACCATTTTGCGCTGCTGTTCCAGGTCTTCCATGAATTCGCTGCGCAGGCGCATCCGCGTCAGGGGCGCGCGCAAGTCGTGGGAGATCGCCGCGAGCATCTGTGTGCGCTCGCCGAGAAAGTGGCGGATCTGTGCCTGCATGGTGTTGAAGGCAATGATTGCCTGGCGTATCTCATGGGGGCCTTCGATCTTGATCGGCGGCGCGCGCAGGTCACCTCCAAAGCGCCGTGCCGCGCTGGAAAAACGCTGCAGCGGGTTGGCCAGTTGTCGCGTGGCAATCCAGGCGACCAGCAGGGTTGCCACCAGCCCCAAGGCGATGATGATCGGGATCCGTACATTGGAATCGAGCCCCCAGCTGCGTTCCGGGGGCGTGAACGACAGCCAGCTGCCATCGCGTAGCTGAACCAGGGCCACGTAGTGCGCCTGGGGGCTGTGGTCCGGCCAGTCGCCGGGGTTGAAGACCTGGATGTCCCGGGGGACATCACCGAGCAACTCTTGCAGCGGCGAATGTTCAGTCCCCACCTGCGTACCGTTCGAGGGCAGATGGAAGTCGCCCCGCCGTTCGTGCCAGACCACCTCAAGCGTCGGATGGCTCGCGGCGGTAGCCAATGACGAGCGCAACGGGACGGGCGCCGCCTCGATCACCCGGACGTTCGCGGCAATCTGCTCCAGCAGGCCGGTGCGGTCGATCGGCGGGCGCCCCCAGGTGCCCGCCAGCTGCACGAACAGGCCATTGAGGGCCAGCGAAGCGAGCATCGCCGCGACGATTGTCAGTGCAATCCGCGACCTGAGGGTATCGAGGCGCCGAATCACGAGCGGGTCACCTTGGCGCAGAACATATAGCCCCCATTACGCACCGTGCGAATGAGGTCCGGGCGCTTGCTGTCGGGCTCGATCTTGCGGCGCAGTCGACTGACCTGCACATCGATGCTGCGGTCATAGGCCTCGTGGTTCTGGCCGCGAGCCAGGTCGATCAGCTGTTCCCGGGTGAGAATGCGCTGCGGATGCTCGAGAAACACCAACAGCAGATCGAACTCGCCAGCGGACAACGGAATCATCACGCCCTCGGGCGAGCGCAATTCGCGGCAGGTGATATCCAGGTGCCAATCGGCGAACGTGATGATCGGCCGCGTCGGCTCGCGCCCCTGGCTTTTCTCGCCGGCGCGACGCTGAACGGCGCGCAGTCGGGCGAGCAATTCCCTCGGGTCGAAAGGTTTGGTCAGGTAATCGTCGGCGCCCAGTTCCAGGCCGACGATGCGGTCGCTCAGTTCACCCATCGCGGTCAGCATGACGATTGCAATGTCCGTCTGCGCGCGTAATTTCTGGCACAGGCTCAGGCCACCTTCGCCGGGAAGCATCAGGTCAAGGATGATGATGTCCGGACGATTTTTCTCGATCATCGTCCACATGGCCTCGCCATGGGTGGCCAGGTCCACCTCGTAGGCATGCTGGACAAAAAACTGCTTCAGCAGGGACAGGATTTCCACATCGTCGTCGACGATCAGCAGTCTGCTCACGTTCAGGGGATCCAGGGTCAAAAAAAGAGCGTATCTAAAACCATTCCGCGGCCAGGGTCATATATTTCAACCCGGAAACATTCCTGCCCGCCCGACATCAATCGGACATACGGTCGTTACTGCCCTGCGGCACCCTGCGCGGATTCCAATTCATGAGGTCTTCCATGCAGGGATCGAATTACGCGACCGAGACAACCGACAGCACTCATACGGTGATCCTCAACCAGCGCACCAGTGCGCCAGCGAACGACGAGCCGATTCTATTCCAGCAGGCGTGCCTGGGACTGACCGATGATCGGACCCACGTCGTGTTGCGCCGCTATTTCGAGCAATACAGCCCGAGCACCGGGACCTGGGTGGAATACATCCACCGCGTTCCGATTGCCGAGTTCACCCAGTGGATCATGGCCAACGGCGATTTGCGTATCGAATGCTCGGAAGACCTGCCTAGCTCCCCCCTCCACCCAGGAACCCCTTGATGAGAAAACTCTTCTCGCTGCCGCTTTTGGCAGTCGCCAGCATCGCCCTCTCAGCGTGCAGCAGCAAAACCGTCGCGCCGGACAACTATTCAGGTTTTTTGAACGACTACAGCACCTTGACGGAGCACCAGTCGCCCTCGGGCCAACCGGTACTGAGCTGGGTAAACCCGAAGCTTGAGCTCGACCGCTACACCCAGGTCTACATCGAACCGAGCCGCTACTACCCGGAGCCCAAGCCGAGCGAACGCCTGCCACAGACCACCCTTGGCGACACCACCTGGTACTACGATGCGGTGCTCAAGCATGAGCTGGGCAAGGTCTTGACCGTGGTCAACACTCCGGGACCCAAGACCCTGATCGTGCGACCGGCAATCACGCGGGTGTCTGCCAGCACCCAGGGACTGCGCTTTTACGAATGGCTACCGATCACCCTGGTTGTCGCAGGCGTCAGTACCGCCACCGGAATCCGTGACCAGGACAGTGAAATTGCCACCGAGGTCGCCTTTCTCGATGGCGGGAGCAAAACCCTCGTCGCCACGGTAGTGCGCAAAGGCACGGGAATACCGCTGGAAAACGACAAGCAGGTGATTACCACGGCCAACGTCAAGGGCGTGCTCGACGGCTGGGCCAGCGACCTGCGCAATTCGTATGTGGCGATGCGCAAGTAAAAGGCAGGCAGACAAAGCAATCTGGCAGGAATCCAAAGGCAGGCATCGACTGGCTGTAGCAAAGTGCAACAATGCCAGTCACCGGCTTTTCTCCAGGAATGCACCCATGTCCAGCGCCAAAGCATCGCCCAAAAGATCACCGCTTGCCCGGCTCGCCCTGGCCATTTCCCTGAGTGTCCTCGGCCTGCCTTTGTGCATGAGCAACGCCCAAGCCCACGGTGGCCACGCCGAAATGGTGCCGCTACAGGCGGGGCTGGAGGAGTTCGGTGCCACCGTCAAATGGGACGACTACTCGAACCTGTTCACCATTGCCAAGGACGGCGTCTATCTCAAGGTCAAGCCGGACAGTAAAGTGGCCATGCTCAACGGCAAGCGCATGGAGCTGACGGTGCCCGTGGTGTTCAAGGGCAAGACGGCGTACATGTCCAAGGACTTCATCAACCAGGTCTTTCAGTCCGGCCTGGACACGACCTTCATCGTCGAAACCCGTCCCAGCCCGCTCAACCCCCTGAGTGCGGCTGAAATCACCACGGCGGTGGACATCGTCAAGCAATCGGAACACTACAAGCCAGGTTTTCGCTTCACCGAAGTATCGGTCAAGGAACCGCCGAAGGATCAGGTGTGGAACTTTGTCTTCACCGGGCAAAACGTCACCCAGCCGCGCCAGGCCACTATCGTGGTGCTCGACGGCAAGCATGTGATCGAAGCGCTGGTGGATCTAGACAGCAAGACGCTCAACTCATGGAAGCCGATCGAAGGCGCTCACGGCATGGTGCTGCTGGATGATTTCGCCACGGTGCAGACCGCAGTCGAGACCAGCCCCGAATACGCGCAAGCCTTGGCCAAGCGCGGCATCAACGATGTGAAGAAGGTCGTCGCGACGCCGCTGACCGTCGGTTACTTCGACGGCAAGGACGGTCTGGCCCAGGACAAGCGCCTGCTGAAGATCGTCAGCTACCTCAACGTCGATGACGGCAACTATTGGGCGCACCCGATCGAGGGCCTGGTGGCGATTGTCGATCTGGAGCAGAAAAAGCTCATCAAGATCGAAGACGAAGCGCTGATTCCGGTGCCGATGAAACCGACGCCCTACGACGGACGCGGGCGCAAGGGCGTAGCGGTCAAGCCGCTGGAAATCATCGAACCCGAAGGCAAGAACTACACCATCACCGGCAACAGCATTCACTGGCAGAACTGGGATTTCCACGTTCGCCTCGATTCGCGGGTCGGCCCGATCCTGTCCACGGTCACCTATGACGACCAGGGCAAGAAGCGCAAGGTCATGTACGAAGGCTCCCTGGGCGGCATGATCGTGCCTTACGGCGACCCGGACGTCGGCTGGTACTTCAAGGCCTACCTCGACTCGGGCGACTACGGCATGGGCACCCTGACCTCGCCAATCGCCCGCGGCAAAGACGCCCCGGAAAACGCCGTGCTGCTGGACGCCACCATCGCCGACTACACCGGCGCACCGACCGCGATCCCGCGGGCCATGGCGGTGTTCGAGCGCTACGCCGGGCCGGAATACAAACACCAGGAAATGGGCCAGCCCAACCTCAGCACCGAGCGGCGCGAACTGGTGGTGCGCTGGATCAGCACCGTCGGCAACTACGACTACATCTTCGACTGGGTCTTCCAGCAGAACGGCACCATCGGCATCGACGCCGGCGCCACCGGCATCGAAGCGGTCAAGGGCGTGAAATCCAGGACCATGCACGAAGACACCGCCAAGGAAGACACGCGCTATGGCACCTTGCTGGACCACAACATCGTCGGCACCACGCACCAGCACATCTATAACTTCCGCCTCGACATGGACGTGGACGGCGAGCAAAACTCCCTGGTAGAGGTGAACCCGGTAGTGCTGCCCAACGACCGAGGCGGCCCGCGTACCAGCACCATGCAGACCGAAACCCGCGTGGTCAGCACCGAGCAGCAAGCGGCGCAGAAATTCGACCCATCGACCGTGCGCCTGCTGACCAACTTCAGCAAGGAAAACAAGGTCGGCAACCCGGTGTCCTACCAGCTGATTCCCTATGCCGGTGGCACGCACCCGGTGGCCAAGGGCGCCAACTTCGGCACCGATGAATGGCTGTACCACCGCCTGAGCTTCATGGACAAACAGCTGTGGGTGACGCAATACAACCCGGAGGAAAAGTACCCGGAAGGCAAGTACCCGAACCGCTCGGACAAAGACTCGGGACTGGGGCAATTCACCCAGGATAACCATTCGATCGAGAACACCGACGACGTGGTCTGGCTGACCACCGGCACCACCCACATCGCCCGGGCCGAAGAATGGCCGATCATGCCGACCGAATGGGTGCATGTGCTGCTCAAGCCGTGGAATTTCTTCGATGAAACGCCGACGCTGAACCTCAATTCCCCGAAATAATCATGCGAATGCAAAACCTGTGGGAGCGGGCTTGCTCGCGAAGACGGTGTGTCAGTCGGCGTATATGTTTAATGACACGCCGCCTTCGCGAGCAAGCCCGCTCCCACATGGATAATCGTTGCCAGTGAAATATCACGCATGCTGTTTGCGATACTCCCCCGGCGCTATGCCGAAACGCGATTTAAATGCCGTCGAGAAATAGCTCGAATCGGAAAAACCCCACGAATACCCCAGCACCGACAATTTCTCTTCCTTGCGCGATTGGCGCAGGGATTCGGCGCACAGGTCCAGCCGGCGGTTCTTGATGTAGCGCGCCACCACCAGGCCTTTTTTGGCGAACATCCGGTACAGGCCACGGGTCGACATGCCGACTTCCCGCGCCAGCCATTCCGGGCACAGTTCTTCGCAGCGGATGTGCTGATCGATGAAGCTCAGGGTCTTGCGGAAGGTCCGCTCGTGCGGATCGGTGCAATCGTCGGTCTGGCTGATGGCCGGGCGCAACAGACTGACGATCGCCTCCAGGGTCGCTTCGCTTTCCTGCCGGGTCAGATGCTGTTGGCGCGTGGCGTCGAGGATCAGCCGATGGGAGAGCATGGCAATGGGCGACGACGCAGCGATGCGGTGGCCGCACTTGACCTGGTTGAAGCGCAGGGTCTGCTCAACCAGTTGATACGGCAGGATCAACGACAACTGCCGGGAGTTTTCGCTGTAGGTGAAATCACTGGGCCGCGCCGCATCGATCAAGGTGATGTCCCCGGCGGACAGCAGCACCCGGTCGTCGCCCTGGGCCATGCCCGCAGTGCCATCGAGCTGGAACACCGCAAAGTATTTGCCACCCTCGCCCGCCGCCACTTCCTGCGGCGTGCGGTACAGCCGCGCCTGGCAGGCGTCGACGAAGCTGAGGTTGAGGGCATCGCTGCGGTATTCGCGGATCTGGCCCGCAAAGCCGGTACCCAGGGGTTGTGCGTTGAAGGCGCCACAGATCTGGTTGATCTGATGGATCCACTGATCGAACCCATCCTGGCGCTGTGCAGTTGTAGAAATCATGTCAGGCCTCACGCAGGCTTGTTTTTATTGTCTACGTCAATCAACAGGTTCTCCTGAACAGCGACTCTCCTTTACCCTCGACGGGTTATTTCAACCCGCCAAAGCGTCGATAAAAGCTCTCGCCCACATCCGGCAACGGGCCGTCGGCGGTTTCCAGTGCACTGTTCAGCCATTCCTCGGCCTTGGCGTAGATCAAACGGTAAATGTTGCGGCACAACTGTCGGGCCGCGCGTCCTTCCCAATCGCCGGGCAACAACTCGTCCGGCAGTTGCGGGTCACGCAGCAGCAATTTGCGGTATTCGTGAATAAGCAGGATCCGCGCCAGGAAGCAGTCCGAAGGCTGCAGGTTTTCCTGCTCGCGAAGTGCTTGCCAGAGCGGTCGGAACAGCTGGATGAATTCGCTGTAGTGGGTGGCCAGTTCCTCGATGTTCCAGCTCTCGCGCACCTGCAGGCGCAGGGCCTTGGAGGCGAGAACGTCCTGGGCGGTGGTTTCGAAGACGATGGTTTCTTCCTGGGCGCCGAGGTCCAGCAGCGTGGCGTTGACATCGGTGCGGTCGCTGCGCGGACAGGCCAGCACCACAGGTGATATCGCACCAAAACCTTGCCATTCCAGCTCTTCGCGCACTTGTTTGCGCTTGTCCTGGGTCAGTTGCGACAGCATCACCAGGCACCAGGAACCATCCCAGGCCGGCATCGTGGTGCTGTAGACCCGCTTGAATGCCTTGTCGAAACGCCGGCGACCGGTGCCGGTCAGGCTGTAGTAACTGCGCCGACCGACCTTTTCGGCGGTCAGCCAGCCTTCCTTGGTCAGGCGGAAAATCGAGGTGCGGATCAGACGTTCGTTGATGCCGATCGGTTCGAGCAACTGGATCAGGCTGCCCAGCCACACGGTACCGCCATGGGGCTCGATGGCATCACCGTACAACGTGATGATCAGCGAGCTGGCGCGGATCGGCGTCTGTTCCTGGAAGCGGGTGATCAGGTGATTCAAGGGTGTCAGGGACGACATGGGCGTACCGAGCAAAAAAAGAAAAGGAATATACCGAATGTCTGCGAGTTAATCGCATACACCTGTGGGAGCGGGCTTGCTCGCGAAGGCGTCGTGTCAGTCGAAATTAATGTTCAATGACACACCGCCTTCGCGAGCAAGCCCGCTCCCACAGGGGATCGCATTCACAAGCCGTTGCCTTTAGGGCGATGGCCGCTGTCGCTGATACGCGGGCGATTCGGCTCTGGCTCCGCCAGCGGTTCACACACCTGCATCTGTTCCAGGCACCGCCTGGCCAGCTGTTGATACTCACGAGTCCCCGCCTGTTTCCACGCCACTTCCTGATCGCTGAGGGTGCGCTTGACGCTGGCCGGTGCGCCCATCACCAGCGACTGCTCCGGGCATTCGAAGCCGGCCTTGACGAAGGCCGCCGCCGAAACGAAGGACCGCGGGCCGATGCGTGCGTTGTCCATCACCACCGCATTCATCCCCACCAGCGCATCGGCGCCGATCCGGCAACCGTGCAGCACCGCGCCGTGGCCGATGTGACCGTTACGCTCCACCACCGTGTCGCTGTCGGGAAAGCCGTGCATCACGCAGGTGTCCTGGATGTTGGCGCCCTCCTCCAGCACGATCCGCCCGAAGTCGCCGCGCAGGCTGGCCAGCGGCCCTACATAACAGTGGGGGCCGATGATCACGTCGCCGATCAACACGGCGGACGGATGCACATAGGCACTCGGATCAACCACCGGGGTCAGGCCATCAAGGCTGTAGCAGGTCATGGCAGCTTCCTTCACAAAGCGATGCGGATATTGACTTATTTTGTATCATATCGCTTTTCAATTCACAAAGACTAAAAAGCGTATCACTTGAACCGGGCCTTTCCGACGACCTGCGCCGCAACGCAAAAACAGCCTTAAAACCCAATAAAATATGAACTGAAACCGCCATCCATAGTGCTAAAGCATCACTGGATAACAGCTGAACTCACATCAATAAGACACATTAAATGAATTTTATTATTGCATTCGCGTATCACGTTGCAGGTATACTCCGGCAAAACCGGCCCCTGCGGCCGATCCAATAACAAGCCGGCATCACCGCCGAGCGTTCACCGTGAGGGCCTCCGCCATGCCTCAAACCCTTGCCGTCGAATTCATCGAGCCTGGCGTACGCCTGATTACCCTGCAGCGCCCGCAAGCGCTGAACGCCCTGAACACGCAGCTGCTGGGCGAACTGGCGGACGAATTGAGCGTGGCCCAAGCCGATCCCGAGACCCGTGCCGTGGTCCTGACCGGTAGTCGCAAGGCCTTCGCCGCCGGTGCCGACATCAAGGAAATGGCCGAGCGCGACCTGGTCGGCATCCTCGACGACCCGCGCCAGGCCTCCTGGCAGGCCATCACCCGCTTCAACAAACCGCTGATCGCCGCGGTCAACGGCTTCGCCCTTGGCGGTGGCTGCGAACTGGCAATGCACGCCGACATCATCATTGCAGGTGTTGACGCCCGCTTCGGCCAGCCGGAAATCAATCTCGGGATCATGCCCGGCGCAGGCGGCACCCAACGCCTGCTGCGCGCCGTCGGCAAGTCCATGGCCATGCAAATGGTCCTGACCGGTGAGCCGATCGACGCCCGCCAGGCCCAGCGCGCCGGCCTGGTCAGCGAAGTTACCCAGCCGGAATTCACCGTCGACCGCGCCCTGCAGATCGCCCGCCACATCGCCGGCAAAGCCCCGCTGGCAGTGCGCCTGGCCAAGGAAGCGCTGCTCAAGGCGATGGACACGGACCTGGCCAGCGGCCTGCGTTTCGAGCGCCATGCCTTCACCGTGCTGGCCGGCACCCGCGACCGCGACGAAGGCATCGCCGCCTTCCAGGAAAAACGCACGCCGACCTTCACCGGTCAGTAATCACCGAATTCGAGATCGCCAAGAGAGCGCCAAGACCATGAACTTCGAACACATCCTGTTTTCCATCGAGGCCGGCGTCGCCCTGCTCAGCCTCAATCGCCCGGAGCAGCTCAACAGCTTCAACACCCAGATGCATGGCGAAGTGAAGGAAGCGCTCAAGCAAGTGCGGCAGAACCCCGACGTGCGCGTGTTGCTGCTGACCGGCGAAGGTCGTGGCTTCTGCGCCGGCCAGGACCTGAGCGACCGCAATGTCGCACCAGGCAGCGCCGTGCCGGACCTGGGCGAGTCCATCGAGAAGTTCTACAACCCGCTGATCCGCCAGCTGCGCGACCTGCCGATGCCGGTCATCTGCGCGGTCAACGGCGTGGCCGCCGGTGCCGGCGCGAACATTCCGCTGGCCTGCGACCTGGTGCTGGCAGCGCGTTCGGCCAGCTTCATCCAGGCGTTCTGCAAGATCGGCCTGATCCCCGACTCCGGCGGCACCTGGACCCTGCCGCGCCTGGTCGGCATGGCCCGCGCCAAGGCACTGACCCTGCTCGGCAATCGCTTGACGGCCGAACAGGCCGAGCAATGGGGCTTGATCTATCGCTGCGTGGAAGACGCCGAACTGCGCGATGAAGCCCTGAAACTGGCGCAACACCTGGCCACCCAGCCGACCTACGGCCTGGCGCTGATCAAGCGCAGCCTGAACGCCAGCCTGAGCAACACCTTTGACGAACAGCTGGAACTGGAACGTGACCTGCAACGCCTGGCCGGGCGCAGCGAGGACTATCGCGAAGGTGTCGGCGCCTTCATGGAAAAACGCAGCCCAAGCTTCAAGGGGCGCTGAGTCATGACCGCACTGAACAATTCTGCACGTATCGCGGTGATCGGCGCCGGTGCCATGGGCGCCGGCATTGCCCAGGTCGCGGCGCAGACCGGGCATCCGGTGCTGCTGCTGGACAATCGCCCCGGCGCTGCCGCCCAGGCCATTGCCGGCATCGACCGGCAACTGGGCAAACGGGTCGAGAACGGCAAGCTGTCCGCCGATGCGCGCAGCGCGACGATTGCACGCCTGCACGCCGTGGAAGCGATCGAAGCCCTGGCCGATTGCGCGCTGATCATCGAAGCCATCGTCGAGAACCTCGAGGTCAAGCGCGCGCTGTTCCGCCAGCTGGAAGAGATTTGCGGCGAGCGCTGCATCCTGGCCAGCAACACCTCGTCGCTGTCGATCACCCGCATCGCCGCGCAACTCGTTCACCCGCAACGCCTGCTCGGTCTGCACTTCTTCAACCCGGCGCCGGTCATGCCGCTGGTGGAAGTGGTCTGCGGCCTGGCCAGCGATCCGGCGTTGGCCGAGTGCCTGTACGACACCGCCAAGGCCTGGGGCAAAAAACCAGTGCACACCCGCTCCACCCCGGGTTTCATCGTCAACCGCGTGGCCCGGCCGTTCTACGCAGAAAGCCTGCGCATGCTCCAGGAAGGTGCCGCCGACTGCGCGACCCTGGATGCGCTGATGCGCGAGGCCGGCGGCTTTGCCATGGGCGCGTTCGAGCTGACCGACCTGATCGGCCATGACGTCAACTATGCCGTGACCTGCTCGGTGTTCGATGCCTATTACCAGGACACACGCTTCCTGCCTTCGCTGATCCAGAAAGAGCTGGTGGACGGCGGGCGCCTGGGTCGTAAAAGCGGCCAGGGATTCTACAGCTACGTCCAAGGGGCCGAGCGCCCGCCCGCCGCCGAGATCAGCAGTGCTGCGGCCGTCGAAGCGTGCATTGCCGAAGGCGACCTGGGCATCGCCCAAGGTTTGCTTGCACGTCTGCGCGAGCAAGGCGTCGACGTCATCCAGCGCGATGGTCGCGGCTTGCTGCGGGTCGGTGACGCGGTGCTGGCCTTGAGCGACGGGCGCATGGCCTGTCAGCGCGCCAGGGAAGACGGACTGCGCAACCTGATCCTGCTGGATCTGACCCTCGATTACAGCAAGGCCCAACGCATCGCCATCAGCCATGCGGCGGGCATTGATCCGCTGGCCCTGGAACAAGGAATCGCCCTGCTGCAACGCGCCGGCCTCAAGGTCAGCCTGCTCAGCGACAGCCCGGCACTGGCCGTCCTGCGCACCGTGGCGATGCTGGCCAACGAAGCGGCCGATGCCCTGCTGCAAGGCGTGGCCTCGGCGGCCGACATCGACCTGGCGATGCGCGCCGGAGTCAATTATCCACAGGGGCCGTTGGCCTGGGCCGACGCCATCGGGCTCGAGCAAATCCTGACCGTGCTGGACAACCTGCAAGCCACCTATGGCGAAGAACGCTACCGGCCGTCGCTACTGCTGCGCCGTCGGGTCGCCGAAGGGAGAACGTTCCATGACTAACCACGAAGCGATGAACCTGGCCGTCAACTGTGCACAAACGCTGCTCCAGCGTGACGCCGCGAGCCAGGGGATGGGCATCCGTCTACTGTCCGCGGCCCCCGGTTGCGCCCGTGTGGGCATGACCGTGCGTGCAGACATGGTGCAGGGCCACGGCACCTGCCACGGCGGCTATCTGTTTGCCTTGGCCGACTCGGCATTCGCCTTTGCCTGCAACAGCTACAACGAAGCCACGGTGGCCATCGGCTGCAGCATCGACTACATCGCCCCGGCGCGCCTGGGTGACACGCTGACGGCCGATTGCATCGAGCAAAGCCGCTCCGGGCGCACCGGCAACTACGACGTACGCATCGAAAACCAGCAGGGCCAGCTAATCGCCCTGTTCCACGGCAAATCCTACAAAGTGCGCGGCTCGGTGCTGGCGCAGGAGACCCCCCATGAATGACGCCCTGATCATCGACGCGGTCCGCACCCCGATCGGTCGCTACGCCGGAGTCCTGAGCAGCGTGCGCGCCGACGACCTCGGCGCGGCACCCCTGCGCGAACTGCTGCGCCGCCACCCGCAGGTCGACTGGAGCAGCGTGGACGATGTGATCTACGGCTGCGCCAACCAGGCCGGCGAAGACAACCGCAACGTCGCGCGCATGTCGGCATTGCTGGCCGGGTTGCCGGTCAGCGTGCCGGGCACCACCCTCAATCGCCTGTGCGGCTCCGGGCTGGATGCCATCGGCACTGCCGCCCGGGCGATTCGCAGCGGCGAAACCGGGTTGATGCTGGTCGGTGGCGTCGAATCGATGTCCCGCGCGCCATTGGTGATGGGCAAGGCCGAGCAGGCGTTTTCCCGCTCTGCGGAAATTTTCGACACCACCATCGGCTGGCGTTTCGTCAATCCGCTGATGAAAAAGGCCTACGGCATCGACTCAATGCCGGAAACGGCAGAGAACGTCGCCGAACAGTTCAACATCTCCCGGGCCGACCAGGACGCCTTCGCCCTGCGCAGCCAGCAACGCGCCGCCGCGGCCCAGGCCAACGGCCGCCTGGCCAGGGAAATCGTCGCGGTGGAAATTCCCCAGCGCAAAGGCCCGGCCAAAGTAGTCGAGCACGACGAGCATCCGCGTGGCGACACCACCCTGGAACAGCTGGCCAAACTGGGCACGCCGTTCCGCGAAGGCGGCAGCATCACCGCCGGCAACGCCTCCGGGGTCAACGACGGCGCCTGCGCGCTGTTGCTGGCAAGCCCGGAAGCCGCCAAACGCCACGGCCTGACCGCCCGCGGTCGCGTTGTCGCCATGGCCACCGCCGGCGTCGAACCACGCATCATGGGCATCGGTCCGGTACCGGCCACGCGCAAGGTGCTGGAAGTGGCCAACCTGAGCCTGGCGGACATGGACGTCATCGAGCTCAACGAAGCCTTTGCCGCCCAAGGCCTGGCCGTACTGCGCGAACTGGGCTTGAGCGACACCGACCCACGGGTCAACCCCAACGGCGGCGCCATCGCCCTGGGCCACCCGTTGGGCATGAGCGGCGCACGCCTGGTCACCACCGCCCTGCATGAACTTGAGGAACGCAATGGCCGCTACGCCCTGTGCACCATGTGCATCGGCGTCGGCCAGGGGATCGCGCTGATCATCGAGCGTCTATCCCACTAAAGAATCGCGATTCCCGGGGAGCCGAGAGGTATCCTTGGGGCATGCACTCAAAGCCCCTGCATGCAGTGGCTGGAACACAAAAACAATTCGAGTGAACACATGAACATGCCAATTGCCCAAGCCGTGCTTGATCCCGTGCTGGACCCGCTGGAAACCGCCAGCATCGACGAGCTGCGCCAGCATCAGCTGGAGCGCCTGCGCTGGAGCCTGAACCACGCCTACAACAATGTGCCGCTGTACCGTCAGCGCTTCGATGCGCTGGGCGTGCACCCGGACGACATCAAGTCCCTCGACGACCTGGCGAAATTCCCCTTCACCACCAAGTCCGACCTGCGCGACAACTACCCCTACGGCATGTTTGCCGTGCCGATGCACGACATCGTGCGCCTGCACGCGTCCAGCGGCACCACCGGCAAACCGACGGTGGTCAGCTACACCCAGAATGACATCGACACCTGGGCCAACGTGGTGGCGCGCTCGATCCGCGCCGCCGGTGGCCGGCGTGGCGACAAGGTGCACATCTCCTACGGCTACGGCCTGTTCACCGGCGGCCTCGGCGCCCACTACGGCGCCGAACGCCTGGGTTGCACGGTGATCCCGATGTCCGGCGGCCAGACCGAAAAACAAGTGCAGTTGATCAAGGATTTCCAGCCGGACATCATCATGGTCACGCCGTCCTACATGCTCAACATCGCCGACGAGATCGAGCGCCAGGGCATCGACCCGCACAAGCTGGCCCTGCGCCTGGGCATCTTCGGCGCAGAGCCATGGACCGCCGAACTGCGCAGCGCCATCGAGGCGCGCATGGGCATCACCGCCCTGGACATCTACGGCCTCTCGGAAATCATGGGCCCGGGCGTGGCGATGGAATGCGCCGAAACCAAGGATGGCCCGACGATCTGGGAAGACCACTTCTACCCGGAAATCATCGACCCGGTCACCGGCGAAGTGCTGCCGGACGGGCAGATGGGCGAACTGGTGTTCACCTCCCTGAGCAAAGAAGCCCTGCCGATGATCCGCTACCGCACCCGCGACCTGACACGCCTGCTGCCGGGCACCGCACGGCCGATGCGGCGCATCGACAAGATCACCGGGCGCAGCGACGACATGCTGATCATCCGCGGAGTCAACGTGTTCCCCACGCAAATTGAAGAGCAGGTGCTGAAAGTCAAACAACTTGCCGAGTGCTATGAGATCCATCTGTATCGCAATGGCAACCTGGACAGCGTGGACGTGCACGTCGAGTTGAAGGCCGAGCATCAGCACCTGAGCGATGAACAGCAGAAGGCTATTTGCGGGGAGTTGAGCAAGCACATCAAGACGTATATCGGGATCAGTTCGCGGATCGTGTTGCAGCCGTTCCACTCGATCAAGCGTTCCGAGGGCAAGGCTTGCCACGTATTGGACAAACGCCCTAAAGCATGACTGCTGCACCCCTTATGGCCCCGCTTTTGCGGGGCTTTTTTTTTGGGTTTTTTTCATGAAAAACAGACACCCCTCTCTGTAGGAGCTGGCTTGCCAGCGAAGGCATCCGTCCAGTCGATAAATTTGCCAACTGACCCACCGCTTTCACTGGCAAGCCAGCTCCTACAGGGGAACGGTGTTTCATGAAGGACCGCTCAACCTGAAAGCGATACAAAAATAAATACGACACGTCATTTTCTGTTTGATATTAAATTCTGTATCGCTTATAAAGTTCTCCATGCCTTCAACAGATTCACGGCGGGAGACCCCCCATGTACGCACAGCTCGTAGAAACAGGCGTAAAGCGCATAAAAGACCTCTCGGAGATGTCCGAACAGGAACGCGCCTTCCAGGAAAAAATCGATTCGGAAATCAAGATCGAAGCGAAGAACTGGATGCCAGATGCCTACCGCCAGACCCTGATCCGGCAGATTTCCCAGCACGCCCACTCGGAAATCGTCGGCATGCTCCCGGAAGGCAACTGGGTCACCCGCGCGCCAAGCCTCAAACGCAAGCTGCAATTGATGGCCAAGATCCAGGACGAAGCCGGTCACGGCCTGTACCTGTACAGCGCCATGGAAACCCTGGGTGCCGACCGTGATGAAGAAATCGCCAAGCTGCACAGCGGCAAGGCCAAGTACTCGAGCATCTTCAATTACCCGACGCTGAACTGGGCCGATATGGGCGCGGTGGGCTGGCTGGTGGATGGCGCGGCGATCGTCAACCAGGTGGTGCTGCAACGCACCTCCTACGGCCCCTATTCCCGGGCCATGGTGCGCATCTGCAAGGAAGAGAGCTTCCACCAGCGCCAGGGCTACGAAATTCTCCTGACCATGATGCGTCACGGTACCCAGGCGCAAAAAGACATGGTCCAGGACGCGATCAACCGCCTGTGGTGGCCGTCGCTGATGATGTTCGGCCCGAGCGACGAACACTCGCCGAACAGCGCGCAGTCCATGGCCTGGAAAATCAAGCGCCAGAGCAACGACGAACTGCGCCAGCGCTTCATCGACCAGACCATCCCGCAGCTGGAACTGCTGGGCTGCACTTGCCCCGATCCGGACCTTGCGTGGAACGCCGAACGCGGCCACTACGACTTCGGCGAAATCCAGTGGAGCGAGTTCTACGAAGTGCTCAAGGGCAACGGCCCGTGCAACACCGAACGCGTCGCCACCCGCCGCAAGGCGATCGAAGACGGCGCCTGGGTTCGTGAAGCCGCCGTCGCCCACGCCCGCAAAAAACAAAACAAGAACGCCGCCTGATTCGGCCCGTTTGATGATCTTGATCTTCGGCGACTCCCATGCCGCCAAACGATCGCAGGCTGCGCCAGCTCCTACAGGAGCCGGTGATCCCATGTAGGAGCTGCCGAAGGCTGCGATCTTTTGATCTTCAGCCCCGTCAGCAAAAAACCGAACAGATGTGGAGTAATTGAAATGTCCGAGTGGACCCTCTTCGAAGTCTTCGTGCGCAGCAAGCACGGCCTCAACCACAAACACGTCGGCAGCGTGCATGCCGCCGACACCACCATGGCCATCGAGAACGCCCGCGAGCTCTACACCCGCCGCAGCGAAGGCGTAAGCCTGTGGGTGGTGCCCTCAAAGCTGATCACCGCTTCGTCGCCGGATGAAAAAGACCCGCTGTTCGATCCGTCGGACGACAAGGTCTACCGCCACGCCAGCTTCTACGAGCTGCCGGCCGAAGTCGGGCACATGTGAGGTCGGCCATGAACAACAAGACTGATCTGATCGAATACCTGCTGCGCCTCGGCGACAGCGCCCTGATCCAGGGCCAGCGCCTGTGCCAGTGGTGCGGCAAGGCGCCAGCGCTGGAAGAAGAGTTGGCGCTGATGAACGTCGGCCTCGACCTGGTGGGCCAGGCGCGCAACTGGCTGGACTACGCCGCCGAACTGCTGGACGACGGCCGTGACGCCGATCACCTGGCGTTCCGCCGCGACGAGCGCGCCTATCGCAACCTGCTGCTGGTGGAACAACCCAACGGCGACTTCGCGGTGACCATGCTCAAGCAGTTCCTCTATGACGCCTGGCATTTGCCGGTGTTGCAGGGCCTGAGCCAGTCCAGCGACGAACGCATTGCCGGGATCGCTGCCAAGGCCGTGAAGGAAGTGACCTATCACCTGCGCCGCTCCGGCGAATGGATCGAGCGCATGGGTGACGGCACCGAGGAAAGCCACCAGCGCATGCTCGCGGCCATCCCCGAAGTCTGGCGCTTCACCGTGGAACTGATCGCGGCCGATGACAGCGAGCTGCGCCTGTGCGAAGCCGGCATCACTCCGGACATCGCCAGCATCGCCACCCAGTGGCAAGCCAAGGTCAACCAGATCTTCACCAGCGCCACCCTGCCCGTGCCGGCCGCGCCAAGCTATTTCTATCTGAACGCACGCAAGGGCCTGCACACCGAACACCTGGGCATCCTGCTGGCCGAAATGCAGTTCCTGCCACGAGCGTACCCCGATGCAACCTGGTGAGCTGATCGCCAGCGACCTCGGCGCCCGGCCGGCTCAACCGACCGATCTGGCTGCCGCGTGGGCGATTCTGTCCGAAGTCATGGACCCGGAAGTACCGGTGGTCAGCGTGGTCGACCTCGGCATCGTCCGCGACCTGGACTGGCAGGCCGGCCACCTGCACGTGGTGGTCACCCCGACTTACTCCGGCTGCCCGGCCACCGAAGTGATCGAGGGCGATATCCGCCAGGCCCTGGAACTCGCCGGATTCAAGGCGCCGCAACTCGAGCGCAAATTGACCCCGGCCTGGACCACCGACTGGATCAGCGCCAGCGGCCGCGAACGCCTGCGCGCCTACGGCATCGCGCCGCCCGAAGGCAGCACCAGCAAACGCAGCCTGCTCGGCGAGAGCCCGCTGGTTCTTTGCCCGCAATGCGGCAGCGCCCACACCGAGGTGCTCAGCGAGTTCGGTTCCACCGCGTGCAAGGCGCTGTACCGCTGCGTCGATTGCCGGGAACCGTTCGACTATTTCAAGTGCATCTGAGCGGCGAATCGGCCGACCCAGCTGGAGAACAACAATGAGCAAATTTCACAGCCTGACCATCAAGGATGTGCGCACCGAGACCCGTGATGCGGTGTCCATCGCCTTCGAGATTCCGCAGGATCTGCAAGACAGCTTTCATTACACCCAGGGCCAGCACCTGGTGATGCGTACCCAACTGGACGGCGAAGAAGTGCGCCGCTCCTATTCGATCTGCACCGGTGTCAACGACGGTGAACTGCGTGTCGCCATCAAGCGTGTGGCCGGTGGACGCTTTTCCGCGTTTGCCAACGAACAGCTCAAGGCCGGGCACAGCCTGGAAGTGATGCCGCCCGCCGGGCATTTCAGCGTGGAACTCGACCCCGCTCGCCACGGCAACTACCTGGCGGTCGCGGCCGGCAGCGGCATCACGCCGATCCTGTCGATCATCAAGACCACCCTGCAAACCGAGCCCAACAGCCGCGTCACCCTGCTGTACGGCAACCGCTCCAGCTCCGGCGCACTGTTCCGCGAACAGCTTGAAAACTTGAAGAACCGTTACTTGCAGCGCTTGAACCTGATCTTCGTGTTCAGCCGCGAGCAGCAGGATGTCGACCTGTACAACGGCCGGATCAACGCCGAGAAATGCGAGCAACTGTTCAGCCGCTGGCTCGACGTCAAGGCCCTCGACGCCGCTTTCATCTGCGGCCCGCAGGAAATGACCGAAACCGTGCGCGACAGCCTCAAGGCCAAGGGTATGGCGCCCGAGCGAATCCACTTCGAACTCTTCGCCGCTGCTGGCAGCCAGCAGAAACGCGAGGCCCGCGAAGCGGCGCGCCAGGTGGATGCAGCAGTCAGCCAGATCACCGTGATCAGCGACGGCCGCGCCCTGGCCTTCGACCTGCCGCGCAACAGCCAGAGCATCCTCGACGCCGGCAACGCCCAGGGCGCCGAACTGCCCTACTCGTGCAAGGCCGGCGTGTGCTCGACCTGCAAGTGCAAGGTCATCGAGGGCGAAGTGGAAATGGACAGCAACCACGCCCTGGAAGACTACGAAGTGGCCGCCGGCTATGTGCTGTCGTGCCAGGCCTTCCCGATCAGCGACAAGGTGGTGCTGGATTTCGACCAGCTCTGAAACAACGCAAAACCCTGTAGGAGCTGGCTTGCCAGCGAAGAGGCCCTTGAGATCACTGTATGTTTTCAGGCCGCCTTCGCTGGCAAGCCAGCTCCTACAGGGGGGCCGGTGATCGACCCGAACACACTGTTTCACCCAAAACAAAAACAACAAAGGAGCGCGCGTCATGACACCCCAGGAAATAGAACTCATCCGCCAGCACCCGGATTTCATCCAGCTGGTGCGCCGTAAACAGAAGCTGTACTGGTCACTGAGCCTGGCCATGCTGGTGATCTACTACGGCTTCGTGCTGCTGGTGGCTTTCTCCCCTTCTACCCTCGGCCAATCCCTGAGCGGTGGCGTGACCACCGTGGGCATGCTGGTGGGTGTCGTCATCGTCGGGCTGGCCTTTGCGCTGACCGGGTTCTATGTCTATCGCGCCAACAACGTGATCGATCCGCTCAATGAAAAACTCAAGCAGGAGTGCGCCCGATGAGCCGTCTTCTTGCGTTGATCCTGCTGCCGCTGGCGGTGGTCACTGATTTGGCGGTGGCCGCCGACGGCGCTTCCCGACCATTGAACTGGAACGCCATCGGCATGTTCATGGTGTTCGTCCTGTTCACCCTTGGCGTGACACGCTGGGCTGCCCTGCGCACCCGTTCCGCCAGCGACTTCTACACGGCCGGCGGCGGCATGACCGGTTTCCAGAACGGTCTGGCGATTGCCGGTGACATGATCTCGGCAGCCTCGTTCCTCGGCATTTCCGCGATGATGTTCCTCAATGGCTACGACGGCTTGCTCTACGCCCTGGGCGTATTGGCCGGCTGGCCGATCATCCTGTTCCTGATCGCCGAACGCCTGCGCAACCTCGGCAAGTACACCTTTGCCGACGTGGTTTCCTACCGCCTGGAACAGACGCCGGTGCGCCTGACTTCGGCGTTCGGCACCCTGACCGTGGCCCTGATGTACCTGGTGGCGCAGATGGTCGGCGCCGGCAAGCTGATCGAGTTGCTGTTCGGCATCGACTACCTCTACGCCGTGATGCTGGTCGGTGTATTGATGGTTTTTTACGTGACCTTCGGCGGCATGCTCGCCACCACCTGGGTGCAGATCATCAAGGCCGTGATGCTGTTGTTCGGCACCAGCTTCATGGCGTTCATGGTGCTCAAGCATTTCGGTTTCAGCACTGAAGCGATGTTTGCCGGCGCCACCGCCGTGCATGCCAAGGGCAACGCGATCATGGCCCCCGGCGGCTTGCTGTCCAACCCGATCGATGCGATTTCCCTGGGGCTGGGCATGATGTTCGGCACCGCCGGCCTGCCGCACATCCTGATGCGTTTCTTTACCGTCAGCGATGCCAAGGAAGCGCGTAAAAGCGTGTTCTACGCCACCGGTTTCATCGGCTACTTCTACTTGTTGCTGATCATCGTCGGCTTCGGCGCCATCGTCATGGTCGGCACCGATCCGGCATTCCGTGACGCCAGCGGCGCAATCATCGGCGGCGGCAACATGATCGCCGTGCACCTGGCCCAGGCCGTGGGCGGCAACCTGTTCCTCGGCTTCATCTCGGCGGTCGCCTTCGCCACCATCCTGGCGGTGGTTGCCGGACTGGCACTGTCCGGCGCCTCGGCGGTGTCCCATGACCTGTATGCCTGCGTGATGCGCAAGGGCCAGGCCACGGAACAGCAGGAAATGCGCGTATCGCGTATCGCCACCCTGTGCATCGGTGTGCTGGCGATCATCCTCGGCCTGCTGTTCGAGTCGCAGAACATCGCCTTCCTCTCGGGCCTGGTGCTGGCCATCGCCGCGTCGGTGAATTTCCCGGTGCTGTTCCTCTCGATGTACTGGAAAGGCCTGACCACCCGCGGCGCCGTCGTCGGCAGCCTGTCCGGACTGGTCTCGGCGATTGTCCTGCTGGTGCTGAGCCCGGCGGTGTGGGTCAACGTGATGCATCACGACAAGGCGCTGTTCCCGTACTCCAACCCGGCGCTGTTTTCCATGAGCCTCGCGTTCTTCAGTGCATGGCTGTTTTCCGTCACCGACACCTCGCCCCGTGCAGCCCTTGAGCGCGGCCGTTATCTGGCGCAGTTCATCCGCTCGATGACCGGTATCGGTGCCTCTGGCGCCAGCAAACACTGAATATTGGCAGGGAATAAAAATAATGAAGCCCGCACGTAACGCACCTTGTGAATCACTGTTTTCGCTGGCCGCCGCATTGAGTCTGCCCCTGTTCGCGCCCAGCGCCATGGCCGACTTCATCGGCGACAGCAAGGCCCGTATTGAAATGCGCAACCTCTACCTCAATCGCGATTTCCGCCAGGACAACGCGCCGCAAGCCAAGGCCGAAGAATGGGCCCAGGGCTTCACGGCGCGTGTCGAATCCGGGTTCACCGACGGCACCTTCGGTTTCGGTCTCGACGCCCTGGGCGAGCTGGGGATCAAACTCGACTCCAGCCCGGATCGCCGTGGCACTGGCCTGCTGCCCTTTGGCCCGCAGAGCCATGAGCCCGACGACGACTACAGCGAACTGGGCCTGACCGGCAAACTGCGCGTATCGAAAAGCCTGTTGAAGCTCGGCACCCTGCAACCCTTGTTGCCCGTGGCAACTTACAACGACACCCGCCTGCTGGGTTCGACCTTTGAAGGTGGTTTGCTGACCAGCCAGGAAATCGACGGCCTGACGCTCAATGCCGGACGCCTGACCAAGGCCAACCTGCGCGACTCCTCCAGCAACGATGACATCGGCTACGCCGCCGCCAGTAGTGATCACTTCGACTTCGGCGGCGGCAGCTATGCGTTCAGTCCGCAACTGAACCTGAGCTACTACTACGGCAAGCTCGAGCAGATCTATCGGCAGCAATTCGTCGGGCTGGTCCATACCCAACCCCTGGGCAACGGTTTCAACCTGCGCAGCGACCTGCGTTATTTCGACAGCCGCGGCGACGGCGCGGAAAAGGCCGGACGCATCGACAACCGCAACTTCAACGGCATGTTCACCGTATCCCAGGGTGCCCACAAGGTCAGTGCCGCCTACCAGCAGTTGTCCGGCGACAGCGCCTTTCCGTTCCTCAACGGCGGCGATCCGTATGTGGTCAACCTGGTGACCTTCAACACCTTTACCCGCGCCGAGGAAGATTCCTGGCAGCTGCGCTACGACTATGACTTCGCCGCCCAAGGCATTCCCGGCCTGACCTTCATGACCCGCTACACCGATGGTCGCCACGTCAAGGCAGGCACCGTCGACAACGGGCGCGAATGGGAACGCGACACCGATATCAGCTACGTCATCCAGAGCGGTGTGTTGAAGAACGTCAGCCTGCGCTGGCGCAACGTGACCTTCCGCTCCGGCAATGGCCTGACGACCGCCCTCGATGAGAACCGATTGATCGTCGGTTACACCCTGGCGCTTTGGTAATTCCGCAAGGGTGCGGTCGCGACCGCACCCAGACTTTTCACAATCAGGAGCAATCGTGATGTCCTCCTCACCTACACTGCATGCCCCGACCCTGCAGAGCTTCATCGCCGGTCGCTGGATCGGCCAACACGGCGCACAAGTCTTGCGCAGCGCCCTCGACGGCCATGAAATCTTCCGTACCCATGAGGAGCGCCCGGACTTCGCAGAAGCCATCGAACACGGTCGCCGCCAAGGCGTCAGCGGCCTGATGGCGCTGGACTTCCAGCAACGCGCCCAGCGCCTCAAGGCCCTGGCCCTGTACCTGAGCGAACGCAAGGAACAGCTCTACGCGATTTCCCACCACAGCGGCGCGACCCGTGCCGACAGCTGGATCGACATCGAGGGCGGCAACAGCACCCTGTTCACCTACGCCAGCCTCGGCGCGCGGGAACTGCCGTCGGGTAACGTGGTGCACGAAGGCCCGGCGCTGCAGCTGAGCAAAATGGGCACCTTCGCCGGCACCCACATCCTGGTGCCGCGCGGCGGCGTGGCGGTGCACATCAATGCCTTCAACTTCCCGATCTGGGGCATGCTGGAAAAATTCGCCCCGAGCTTCCTCGCCGGCATGCCATGCATCGTCAAACCGGCCAGCGCCACCAGCTACCTGACCGAAGCCGTGGTGCGCCTGATGGACGAATCCGGCCTGCTCCCGGCGGGCAGCCTGCAACTGATCATCGGCGGCACCGGCGACCTGCTCGACCGCCTGCAAGGCCAGGACGTGGTGACCTTCACCGGCTCCGCCGACACCGCGGCCAAGCTGCGGGTCAACCCGAACCTGATCCGCAATTCGGTGCCATTCACCGCCGAAGCTGACTCGCTGAACTGCGCGATCCTCGCCCCGGACGTCACCCCGGACGACGAAGAGTTCGAGCTGTTCATCAAGGAAGTCGCCCGGGAAATGACCACCAAGGCCGGGCAGAAATGCACCGCCATCCGCCGCGCCATCGTCCCGGCCAAGCACATCGACGCCGTTGCTACCCGCCTGCGTGATCGCCTGGCCAAAGTCGTGGTCGGCGACCCGTCGGTGGAAGGCGTGCGCATGGGTGCGCTGGCCTCCCACGACCAGCAGAAAGACGTGGCCGAACGCCTGGAAGCCCTGTTGCAGAGCAGCGATATGCTGTTCGGCGCCCGCGACGGTTTCGAACCGCGTGGCGAGAATGTCGACAAGGGCGCGTTCTTCGCCCCGACCCTGCTGCAAGCCCGCGACCCGCATGCCGAAGGCGGTGCCCACGATATCGAAGCGTTCGGCCCGGTCAGCACCCTGATGGCCTACGACGATCTGGACGAAGTACTGGCCCTGGCCGCGCGCGGCAAGGGCAGCCTGGTCGCCAGCCTGGTGACCAAGGACCCGCAGATCGCCGCCAAGGCCATTCCGGTGGCGGCTGCGTTGCATGGGCGTCTGCTGGTACTGGATCGCCACTGCGCCGGCGAATCCACCGGCCACGGCTCGCCGCTGCCGCAACTCAAGCACGGCGGCCCGGGTCGCGCCGGCGGCGGTGAAGAACTCGGCGGCCTGCGCGCAGTGAAGCACTACCTGCAACGCGCGGCGGTACAAGGCTCGCCGACCATGCTGGCAGCGGTCACCGGCGAATACGTGCGCGGCGCCAAGGTCATCGAAACCGAGGTGCACCCGTTCCGTCGCTACTTCCAGGACCTGCAGATCGGCGAGTCGCTGCTGACTCACCGTCGCACCGTCACCGAAGCGGACCTGGTGAACTTCGGCTGCCTGTCGGGCGACCACTTCTACATGCACTTCGACGACATCGCCGCCAAGGAATCGCAGTTCGGCAAGCGCATCGCCCACGGTTACTTCGTGCTGTCGGCAGCGGCCGGGCTGTTCGTATCCCCTGGCGTCGGCCCGGTCCTGGCCAACTACGGCCTGGACACCCTGCGCTTCATCAACCCGGTGGGCATCGGCGACACCATCCAGGCGCGCCTGACCTGCAAACGCAAGATCGACCAGGGCAAGAAGAGCCCGCACGGCATTGCGCAAGGGGTGGTGGCGTGGGATGTGGAAGTGACCAACCAGTTGGGTGAGCTGGTGGCCAGCTATGACATTCTGACCTTGGTGGTCAAACGCGAGGATTGATCAGTTATCTGGTTGACCGCAGATCTTGTGGTCAACCACGGATCAAATGTGGGAGGGGGCTAGCTTCCACAAAGGTTCCTCGCCGTGCCACACATTCCTACTCATTCCTCGGAAAAACCAACGGTAATCCAGGAAATGTCTGACTGCGCACCCGTATCCACTTGGATACAGTCGCGCAATGAATTATCTTGTCCAGCAAACAGCGATTTTTTCCGCATGGCACACCTCAATCCGTGATTTGCGGGCAAGGATTGCCATTGCTCGTCGCATTGAACGCGCGTTCGCGGGTAATTTGGGCGATATCAAGTCAGTGGGTGATGGCGTTTGCGAAATGCGCGTGGATGTGGGTGCCGGATACCGGGTTTACTTCACGATGCGCAAGACTGTCATCATTATCCTGCTCGCCGGGGGCGACAAATCATCACAAAACGCTGATATCAAACGTGCAAAAAAAATGGCAAAGGAGGTTTAACCATGAGCCAGACTTTGACGATTTTCGACATGGCGACTTTGCTCGACAGCGATGAGGCCATCAGCGAATACCTGTCCCAGGTGCTAGCGGATGGTGACAATGAGGAGTTTCTTCGTGCCATCGGGTACGTGGTAAAGGCGCGTGGCATGACACAGGTAGCCAAAGATTCCGGAATGGGTCGCGAAAGTCTGTACAAGGCCTTCGCTCCAGGCGCAAAACCCCGCTTCCATACGGTTTTGAAAGTGATTCACGCACTGGGTATCGATTTGTATGCGCAGCCGGGTCATGTCATCAATCACTCGAACCCTTGAATGAATCACAGGGTTTGAGGTGGTTCGGGCCGCGTTCCGACGAGCTTTTGACTTTCAATGCCCGCGCAACCACTCGATAAACAACGCAAACAACTCCGACTGCGACCCCACCTCCAGCTTCAGATACAGATTCTTGCGGTGCATGCGCACGGTTTCCGGTGAGATGTTCATCTGGCTGGCCGTGGATTTCACCGAGTGGCCCCTGAGCACCATGTGCGCCACTTCCCGCTCGCGTTCGGTGAGCAGGTCGCAACCGAATTGCTCGAACGCCGATTGCACCCGATGCTTGAGATCATCGCGCAGGCCTTGATCGTTATCGCCCTGGATCTTGCTGCTACGTTGCAGGCCACGCCGGCTGAATTCGCTGATGAATTCTCGCACCAGCGGTTCGACGGCGCGCAGCAGGTTCAATTGCTCGACGCCCAGGCAGTCGCCGCCGAAACCTTGAAACAGGCTCACGGAGATTTTCGTGTCATTGCCCGTATCGACGATGTAGTAGCTGTCTTCCGAACAGTTCGCCTTCAGGTAGTAGGTCTTGTAGTAGTCACTGTCGAAGAAGTTGTCCGGCGCAATGTCCGCAAGGTGATAGAAACCTTGCGCCAGGCCCTGCTCCACCGCCAGGCAGAACGGGTCCAGCAGATACCCCCCGGCAAAATAGCGCTCGAGGATCGACACCTGGTACTCCTGGGCAATGCCGCGCTGATGCAGCAACTGCGGTGCGCGGTCCTTGCGCTCCAGGCTGATCATCACCGACTCGATGGACACCAGTTGGCCCAACGCCGTCACCAGGTATTGCAGCGCGTCAGGCTCATCGACATGGGCGAAGGCCTCGCGCATGCCCCCATGCCATTTATGCAATGCCCCGAAGGGCACCGCGATCAGCGTATCGTCGTTTGGTCTGCTCATGCCCCGCAGTCTAGCGGCTGAACACCCCCTTGGTAACAGCCGGACTGACGAAATCATTGGCCGGCGTACTGTCCGCTGGCCTCAAGCTCGGCCGCCACTTCGAGAATGCAAACTCGCAGGATCTCGACGATTTCATCGACCTGGGCATAGGTGAGGATCAGCGGCGGCGACATCACGTTCAGGTGCATGATCGGCCGCACCAACAATCCCCGGGCCTGGGCGCGCACATGGATTTTCTCGCCGATGTTGATCTCGTCGGCGAACAACGCCTTGGTGCGCTTGTCGGCGACGAACTCCACGCACGCCATCAGTTTCAGGCAGCGCACATCACCCACCAGGGGCAGATCGCGCAAGGTGGCCAGGCGCTGTTCCAGGTAGCCGCCGACATCGTCGACGTGGGCCAGCAGGTTTTCCCGCTCGATGATCTCGATGTTCTTCAGCGCCGCCGTGCAGCAGACCGGATGGCCGCTGTAGGTGAAGCCGTGGGTAAAGCAACGGCTCTTGCCCGGCTCGGCGATGACCTTCCAGATGCGGTCGGAAAAGATGCACGCCCCCAGCGGCAGGTAGGCCGAGGTCAGGCCCTTGGCGGTGGTGATGATGTCAGGCTGCACGTCGAAGACATCGAGAGAGGCGAAAAACTTGCCCAGGCGCCCGAACGACGTCACCACCTCGTCGGCGACAAAGAGGATGTCGTAGCGCTGGCAGACTTCCCACATGCGCTTGAGGTAACCCTTTGGCGGAATGATCACCCCGCCTGAGCCCATCACTGGCTCGGCGAAGAAGCCGGCGACCTTGTCGGCGCCGATCGAGTGGATCTTGTCTTCGAACTCCTTGACCAGGAACTCGAGGAACTGCCCCTCGTCCATGCCCTCCGGCGCGCGGTAGGGGTTGGGGTTGGACACGTGGTGAATCAGCGGGTTGGCGTAATCGAACTCCGGCACCCGGTCGGCGGCCTTGTTTCCGATCGACATGGTCAGGGTGGTGGAGCCGTGGTACGCGTTGAAACGGGCGATGACGTGCTTCTTTTCCGGTTTGCCACGGCAGTTCTGGTAGTACTGGATCAGCCGGTACGCGGTGTCCACCGCAGTTGAGCCGCCGGTGGTGAGGAACACATGGTCGAGGTCGCCAGGGGCCAGGCTGGCGAGTTTTTCGCACAGCTCGATGGCGACGTTATTGGACATGTCGGAAAACGGGTTGGAATAGGCCAGTTGCCGCACCTGGTCGGCGATGGCCTCGGCCATTTCCTCACGGCCCAGGCCGATGTTGGTGCACCACATGCCACCCACGGCATCGAGAAAGCGGTTGCCCTGGGTGTCGTAGATATAGGCGCCGTCACCGGCAACGATGTTCAGGGAACCTTGCTCGGCGTGCTCGTCGAACACGTGATAGCCGTGCATATGGTGGGCCTTGTCGGCCTTGACCAGCCGGGACTCGTCCGCGGGGGAAAAAACGCTGCGTGTTGGCGTCGCCATAAAAACCTCTAACCGGATTGACTAACGATCGAACGAATCAGATGCCGCTTTTCACGGTGCTCCAGACCCGGGTCATGGCTCGCATGTCCTTGGCGTCCTGGGTCTTCTGCGGGAACAGACGCTCGCGGGTGGCTTCATCGGGGTAAATCGCCGGGTTGTTGCGCACATCGGCGTTCAACAATGGCGTGGCTGCCGCATTGCTGTTGGCGTAATGGATGTAGTCGGTGACGTCCGCCATCACCTGCGGCTGCATCAGGTATTCAAGAAACTTGTGGGCATTGGCGACATGGGGCGCGTCGGCCGGGATGTACATGTTGTCGAACCAGATCAACGAGCCTTCCTTGGGAATGAAATAGGACAGGTTGATGTTCAGCTTGGCTTCTTCGGCGCGAGCCATGGCCGTCGCGTAGTCGCCTGACCAGGTCATGGCCATGCACACATCACCGTTGGGCAGGCTGGTCAGGTAATTGACCGAATCGAACTTGCGGATGTACGGCCGCACCGACAGCAGCAGTTCCTGCGCCGCCTTCAGGTCCTCGGGCTTGGCGCTGCGTGGATCGCGGCCGAGGTACTTGAGGGCCAGGGGGATCACTTCGGTGGGCGCATCGACCAGGGTCACGCCGCAGTCGGCGAAGCGCGAGACGATCTTCGGATCGAAAATCATCGCCAGCGAGCCGATCGGCGCATCCGGCATGCGCTCCTTGATCTTGTCGACGTTGTAGGTGATGCCGTTGCTGCCCCAGGTGTAAGGCGCCGAATAGGTCGGGCCCGGGTCGAACCCTTGCAGGTCTTGCAGGACTTTCGGGTCCAGGTTGCTCCAGCCCGGCAGCAGTTTCTTGTCCAGTGGCTGGAACACCTTGGCCTGGATCAGCGGCGGCGCAAGGGAGGCATTGAGCACGACCAAGTCATACCCGGAGTGGCCGGTGAGCAACTTGGCCTGCACCGTTTCATAGGCATCGAAGGTGTCGTAGATCACCTTGATGCCGGTGGCCTTTTCGAAATCGGCCAGGGTTTTCTCGCCGATGTAGTCCGCCCAGTTGTACAGCCGCAGCGTATTGCTGTCGTTCACCTCGCCAGCGTGGGCACTCAGGGTCAGGGGTACAACAAACAGACTGGAAATCACCTTAAGCAGTGTCTTGCCCATAGCAAATGCACCTTATCAAGCGAGTTCGGCTCTGGATGAGCGGATGACCCTACTATTGGTGGATTCGCCGGACCGCACCATACCCCGAATGGGTGTGTGGGCGGCTTTGACGGCGCGATATGGCAAAAAGCATCAGGTCGGTTGACCCGTTTTGTCATAGCTGTGGGGCTAAGCTGACGCTTAAAGTGGCCGTCGAACCGACTCTGCAAGAGCCAGCAATGACCGACCTGATCAAGCAAGACCATCACGATGGCGTGCTGACACTGACCATCGATCGCCCGGACAAGCTCAATGCCCTGACCAATGGCATGTACACGCGCCTGGCCGACCTGCTGTTTGCGGCGGACGAGAACAACGAAATCCGCGTGGTCATCGTGACCGGTGGCCCGAGCTGCTTTACCAGTGGCAATGACCTGGTGGACTTCCTGCAAGATCCGCCAACGCACCTGGACAGCCCGGCCTTCCGCCTGATGCGCGCCGTGACCCACCTGCAGAAGCCGTTGATTGCGGCGGTGTGCGGGGCGGCCATCGGCATCGGCACCACCCTGCTGCTGCATTGCGACCAGGTACTGGTGACCCGCAACGCCAAGCTGCGCACGCCGTTCGTCAATCTGGGCCTGTGCCCCGAGTTCGGCGCCAGCCTGCTGCTGCCACGCCGCCTGGGCCAGGCTCGCGCCGCGCGCTTGCTGCTGTTGGGCGATAGCCTCGACGGCAACGAGGCGGTGGCCTGGGGCCTGGCCAACGAAGCCTTCGATGACGGCGAGCAATGCCTGGCCGCGGCGGAAAAGATCGCCCAGCGCTTTCTGGCCATGCCTCCGCAAGCTTTGCATCAGTCCCGGCAACTGATGACGCAGGCCGGCATGGCCGAACTGCAAGCCACCTTGCGCGAAGAAAACCTGCTGTTCATCCAGCGCCTCAATACCGTCGAGGCGAAAACGGCCTTGAACGCCCTGCTCAATCGCAGTACAGATAAGAATCCACCGAAAGGAACACAGCCATGAACACTCCGGAAATTTACGTCGTCAGCGCCGCCCGTACCGCCATTGGCACCTTCGGCGGTTCCCTCAAGGACGTACCACCGGCCGAGCTCGCGACCACTGCAGTGAAAGCCGCCCTGGAACGCGCCGCCGTGGACCCGGCGCTCGTCGGCCACCTGGTGATGGGCCACGTGATCCCGACCGAAACCCGCGACGCCTACATCTCCCGGGTCGCCGCGATGAACGCCGGCATCCCGAAAGAAACCCCGGCCTACAACGTCAACCGCCTCTGCGGCTCCGGCCTGCAGGCGATCATCAGCGCCGCGCAGACCCTGATGCTGGGCGATGCCGACATCGCCGTCGGCGCCGGTGCCGAATCCATGAGCCGCGGGCCGTACCTGCTGCCATCCGCCCGTTGGGGCGCGCGCATGGGCAACGTCCAGGCCGTCGACTACATGCTGGGCATCCTGCATGACCCGTTCCACAACATCCACATGGGCATCACCGCGGAGAACGTCGCCGAACGCAACGGCATCACCCGCGAAATGCAGGATGCCCTGGCCTTCGAAGACCAGAAACGCGCCGCCCATGCAATTGCCAACGGCTACTTCGTTGATCAGATCGCGACCGTCGAGATCCCGGATCGCAAGGGCACCAAGCTGTTCAGCGTCGACGAGCATCCACGCGCCACGTCCCTGGAACAGTTGGCGGCGATGAAGCCAGCCTTCAAGAAGGACGGCTCGGTCACCGCCGGCAACGCCTCCGGCCTGAACGACGGTGCTGCGGCACTGGTCATGGCCACCGGCGCGGCGGTACAGGTCAACAACCTGCGCCCACTCGCCCGCCTGGTCAGCTACGCCCACGCCGGCGTCGAACCGACACTGATGGGCCTGGGCCCAATTCCGGCCACCCGCCTGGCACTCAAGCGCGCCGGCCTGACCGTCGCCGACATGGACGTGGTCGAAGCCAACATCGCGTTCGCGGCGCAAGCCTGTGCGGTCAGCCAGGAACTGGATCTGGATCCGGCCAAGGTCAACCCGAACGGCTCGGGCATCGCCCTGGGTCACCCGGTGGGCGCGACCGGCGCCATCATCGCCACCAAGGCCATCCACGAACTGCACCGCACCGGCGGCCGTTACGCGCTGGTGACCATGTGCATCGGTGGCGGCCAGGGTATCGCGGCAATCTTCGAACGCGCCTGACCCCCCTGCTCCCTGTAGGACCTGTAGGAGCTGTAGGAGCTGTAGGAGCTGTAGGAGCTGTCGAGTGAAACGAGGCTGCGATCTTTTGATCTGAAAAATCAAGGTCAAAAGATCGCAGCCTGCGGCAGCTCCTACAGGACCGTCTCAACCGTCAACATCACCGCGCCGCCGCTTCGACCGCCATCCACGACCCGCCCCCTCCTCCAAACGAACACCTGACAGCCGGCAGCAAAAATCATTTGCGACTAAATATGACATACGTCATATTACGTGCGTAATTAAACCCACAGGTACCTCTTCATGACCAGCATGCCCGCCGTAGAGCCCGACCTTGCCGTCCCGGTGAACACTCGCAAGCCGCTGCTCAAACGCCTGCTCCTGCCGACATTGGGCATCGCCGCGCTGGTGCTGGCCGGCGTGTATGCCGCGCACTGGTGGACCAATGGCCGGTTCATCGAGGAAACCGACGACGCCTACATCGGTGGCGACGTGACGGTGATCGGGCCAAAAGTGGCGGGTTACATCGAAGAAGTGCTGGTGACCGACAACCAGAAGGTCAAGGCCGGCGATGTGCTGGTCCGTCTCGATTCGCGGGACTACCGCGCCAACCTGGCCAAGGCCGAAGGCGCGGTCGCGGCGGAAGAAGCCCTGCTCGCCAATCTCGACGCCACCGAACAACTGCAACAGGCCGTGATCGGCCAGGCCCGCGCCGGCATCGATGCTGCCGGTGCCGAAACCGCCCGCTCACGCGACGACGATGCGCGCTATAAAAAGCTCGTCAGCACCAGCGCCGTCTCAGTGGAAAGCGCGCAACGGGCCAACGCCACGTTCAAGACGGCCCAGGCCCAAAGCAACCGCGCCCAGGCCGAACTGCTGGCCGCGCAACGGCAATTGAATGTGATCGCCACCCAGAAACAGCAAGCCCGCGCCGCCTTGATCCAAGCCAAAGCCGAACGCGACCTGGCGCAGTTGAACGTCGGCTACACCGAATTGAAAGCTCCCGTGGATGGCGTGATCGGCAACCGCCGCGCCCGCACAGGCGCTTATGCCCAAGCCGGCTCGCAACTGCTGTCGGTGGTGCCGTCCAGCGGCTTGTGGGTCGATGCCAACTTCAAGGAGGACCAACTGGCGCACATGGTCCCCGGGCAACGGGTGACCATCCGTGCCGACGTGCTCTCCGGCCAGGAATTCCATGGTCACCTGGACAGCCTGGCGCCGGCCAGTGGTTCGCAGTTCAGCGTATTGCCGCCGGAAAACGCCACCGGTAACTTCACCAAGATCGTCCAGCGGGTACCGGTACGCATCCACCTCGACCCGGCCGACAGCGTGCTTGGCCACCTGCGTCCCGGCCTGTCGGTCACCGCCGAAGTGGACACGCGCAAGGAGCCTGAAACCCCAGCCGTGGCCAGCGCGCCATGAGCCGCGCCCTCGCCGCTCCGGCCCAACCGTTCAATGCAGCGAGCATGGCGACGGCGACCAAGGTCTTCGCCTTCGCCAGCATGTGCATCGGCATGTTCATTGCGCTGCTGGATATCCAGATCGTCTCGGCATCGCTGCGCGACATCGGCGGCGGGCTCTCCGCCGGCACCGACGAAACCGCCTGGGTGCAAACCAGTTACCTGATCGCCGAAATCATCGTGATTCCGCTGTCGGGTTGGCTTTCGCGAGTGTTCTCGACACGCTGGTTATTTTGCGCGTCGGCAGTGGGTTTCACCCTGACCAGCCTGCTCTGCGGCGCGGCCTGGAACATCCAGAGCATGATCGCCTTCCGCGCCCTGCAAGGCTTTCTCGGCGGCTCGATGATCCCGCTGGTGTTCACCACGGCGTTCGTTTTCTTCACTGGCAAACAACGGGTGATCGCCGCCGCGACCATCGGCGCGGTCGCGTCCCTGGCCCCCACCCTGGGGCCGGTGATCGGTGGCTGGATCACCGATATATCGTCCTGGCACTGGCTGTTCTACATCAATCTGGTACCGGGGATTTTCGTCGCCGTGGCTGTGCCGATGCTGGTAAAGATTGATCAACCGGAACTGTCGCTGCTCAAGGGCGCCGACTACTTGAGCATGGTGTTCCTGGCGCTGTTCCTCGGCTGCCTGGAATACACCCTCGAAGAAGGCCCGCGCTGGAACTGGTTCAGCGACCGCACCATCCTGACCACCGCGTGGATCAGCGGCCTGGCCGGCCTGGCCTTCATCGGCCGCACCCTGCACGTGGCCAACCCGATCGTCGACCTGCGTGCCCTCAAAGACCGCAACTTCGCCCTCGGCTGTTTCTTCTCGTTCGTCACCGGCATCGGCCTGTTCGCGACCATTTACCTGACACCGCTGTTCCTCGGCAGGGTCCGTGGTTATGGCGCGCTGGACATTGGTCTGGCGGTTTTCTCCACCGGCGTGTTCCAGATCATGGCGATTCCGCTGTATGCCTTTCTGGCCAACCGCGTCGACCTGCGCTGGATCATGATGTCCGGCCTTGGCCTGTTCGCCTTGTCGATGTGGGATTTCAGCCCGATCACCCATGACTGGGGGGCCAGGGAACTGATGCTGCCGCAAGCCCTGCGCGGAATTGCCCAGCAACTGGCGGTCCCGCCCGCCGTGACCTTGACCCTCGGCGGCCTGGCACCGGCGCGACTCAAGCATGCTTCGGGGTTGTTCAACCTGATGCGCAACCTTGGCGGCGCCATCGGCATTGCCGCGTGCGCGACCATCCTCAATGACCGCACCAACCTGCATTTCACCCGGTTGGCGGAGAACCTCAACAGCACCAACGAAGCGCTCAACCAGTGGCTGTCCCAGGTCGGCAACAACTTCGCCGCCCTCGGCCAGAGCGGCGACCTGGGTGTCACCGCGAGCCTGCATCAGCTCTGGTTGCTGACCTACCGCGAAGCGCAAACGCAAACCTACGGTGATGCGTTCCTGATGATCATGGTCTGCTTCATCATCGCCACGGCGATGGTGCCCTTGATGCGCAAGGTGCAGCCACCAGCCGCGCCGAGTGCCGATGCGCATTGAGGCTCGACACGGGGCCGGGACGATAAATCAGGCCTGAGGCGTCTTGCGAAAGCCCACCGCCAGACGGTTCCAGCCGTTGATGGTGTTGATCGCCACGGTCAGGTCGACCATTTCCTTGGGCGTGAACTGGGCGCTGACCACTTCGTAGTCTTCGTCCGGCGCATGGGTCAGGCTCAACTGGGTCAGGGTTTCGGTCCAGAGCAGCGCGGCGCGTTCGCGGTCGGTGAAGAATGGCGCCTCGCGCCAGGCCGTCACGGCGAACAGACGGCGTGGGGTTTCGCCGTCCTTGATCGCGTCGGCGGTGTGCATGTCGATGCAGAAGGCGCAGCCGTTGATTTGTGAAGAGCGCAGCTTGACCAGTTCGATCAGGCTTTTTTCCAGCGGCAGTTTTGATACCGCCGATTCCAGGGCGATCATGGCCTTGAGGGCGTCTGGGGAAGCGGTGTAGAAATCGATACGCTGTTGCATGGCATGTTCCTGGCAAGTGGGTGTGGCACTAAGTTAGCCCCCGGGGCGGCGTGCACAAATAGCCAATCCTGCAGAAGTCGAGGAGGCCAATGGTCCCTCGCGTCCATCAGACCCGACTACGCAGCCACTGCAAGAACCCTTTCTTCGGCACAACGACGGGCACATCCGCGATCAGCGACTGGGCCTTGTTCAGGCGGAATTCCATCAAGGATTTCATCGCATCGTTGATGTCCTGGCGGGCATCCAGACAGGGCTTCAAATACTGCTTTTCGATGCGATAAAGCGTGCATGGGGTTTTCGCGGTGAAATGGGCGGGCAGCGCGCTGTCGGTCAGGATACCGGCCTCGCCGATCACCTCCCCCGGCCCCATGCGTCCGGATTCGATAGGTATACCGTTGCGGTTCAGCGTGACCGAAACCACCCCGGACTCGATGATGAACAGGTGATCGCTGATCTCCCCCGCCTCCAGGATCGTCTCGCCGATGCGGAAGGTTTGCAGGGCCATGTTCTGGCTGAAGGTTTCTTTCTCTTCGTGGCGCAGGGTGGAAAACAGCGGCGAGCTGTCGAGTAGCGCCCGTGGCCGCGTGATGTCGCTTGAGGGGCTGGGTTCGACACTCGACAGCAGATGGATCCCCGATGCTCGCAAATGCCGGTACGCCAGGTCGAACAGTTGATTGCGTGCCGAGCGCTTTTCGCTCATCGAGGCGACAAAGCCGCTGATTTCGTATTCGTTGCCGGAAGCATTGGAGCTTTTGAGCGCGACTTTGGGGCCGGGTGAAGTCAACATGTTCCGGCAGCCCTGCATCGCGCGCTCGAGGGCATCGATCACGGTTTGTGGGCGGACGTGGGGGCTGACCTGCAGGCTGATCGACAGGCCGAACATATCGCTGGGCCGACTGAAGTTGGTGATCTTGGCCTTGGCCGCCAGCGAGTTGGGAATCACGATCATGCTGCCCTGGGAGGTCTGCAATCGCGTGGCCCGCCAGTCGATATCGATGACCCGGCCTTCGGTGCCGTCGATGGCGATCCAGTCATCCAGTTGATAGGGCTTGGTGGTGTTCAGCACGATCCCGGAAAATACGTCGCTGAGGGTGCTTTGCAAGGCCAGGCCGACGATGATCGCCAGGGCGCCGGAAGTGGCCAGTACGCCCTTGACCGGCAGATTGAGCACATAAGCCAAGGCGGCGATGACCGCGACAAGAAAAATCACAGCACCCAGCAGGTCCTGCAGCAGTCGCCCGGTATGTCCCACCCGTTGCATCAGTCCCGCACCGATCAGCACGGTCAGGGTGCGCGCAGCGAACAGCCACCAGCCGATCTGCAACCCCGTGGCCGCCAGATGCAACGGCACGTTGTCGACCCAGGGTGCGGGTTCCAACGGGTTCATGCCTTCGTTGAACAGCACCAGGCTGTACAGGGTGAAAATCACCGGCCGAACCAGAAGCTTCACGTTGTGGCCACGGGTACCGATCAAGCGCCACAACAACAGATCGATCAGGATCAAGGCGAAAGCGCAGATCAACGGGTGTTCGGTGAGCAATGACAGCATCAAGCAGCTCCGGCACGGGACAATGAGCGAAAGATCTCACAGATTGGCCAGAGTGTAGGAGCAATTGGTGGCTTCGGAACACCACAAACTACTGTGGGAGCGGGCTTGCTCGCGAATGCAGTGCGTCAGGCGATATTGATGTGCCTGACACACCGCCTTCGCGAGCAAGCCCGCTCCCACAGGGGTATGAGTGTTGCCTGGTTTATTTACTGTTGGTCAGCGTGCTGTAGCTGGTCATCAGGTTGCGGTAGTCCGGGATGTGGTTGGAGAACAGCGTGCCCAGGCCTTCGATGTCGTTGCGCCAGTCGCGGTGCAGCTCGCAGGCCAGGCCGAACCAGGTCATCAGCTGTGCGCCAGCGGTGGACATGCGGTTCCACGCCGATTCACGGGTCAGCTCGTTGAAGGTGCCGGAGGCGTCAGTGACGACGAACACATCGAAGCCTTCGGCCAGCGCCGAGAGTGCCGGAAACGCTACACAGACTTCAGTGACTACGCCGGCAATGATCAGTTGCTTCTTGCCGGTGGCCTTGATCGCCTTGACGAAGTCTTCGTTGTCCCAGGCATTGATCTGGCCGGGACGCGCGACATAGGGCGCGTCCGGGAACAGCGCCTTGAGCTCGGGCACCAGCGGGCCGTTGGGGCCGGTTTCGAAACTGGTGGTGAGGATGGTCGGCAGCTTGAAGTACTTGGCCAGGTCGGCCAGGGCCAGCACGTTGTTCTTGAACCGGTCCGGGTCGATGTCGCGCACCAGCGACAGCAGGCCTGTCTGGTGATCCACCAACAGAACGGCGGCGTTGTCCTTGTCGAGACGTTTGTAAGAAGTTGTCATGGCAATGGTCCTCGCGTGTTATCGATGCCGAAAAAATCGGCGTGGGTGTCCCGGTTAGCGCTGGGAATCCAGCGTTTCATGTTCGTTCGCCACTTGTTGAGCCTTGAGGTAGCTCTCGATCAACAATTGATAATGCGGCATGGCCTGGGCATAGACGGCTGCCCACTGCTCGGCGTCCGGACGGTTCCACGAGCCTTGCAGCTCTGAGAGCGTAGCCATGATGTCGATCGGCACCACCCCGGCCTGGGCCAGGCGGGCAACTGTCAGATCAGTGGCCAGTTTGGAGTGGTTGCCCGAGGCATCGACCACGGCGAACACTTTGTAGCCTTCATGCACCGCGGCAATGGACGGAAACGCCAGGCACACGCTGGTCAGGGTGCCGGCGATCACCAGGGTTTTCTTGCCGGTGGCTTTCACTGCCGCGTGAAACTCCGGGTTGTCCCAGGCGTTGATTTCGCCCTTGCGCGCCACGTACTGGGCATGCGGTGCAGCCTCGTGGATTTCCGGGATCAGCGGCCCGTTTGGCCCTTGGGGCACGGAAGCGGTGGTGATCACCGGCATCTTCAGCAAGGTGGCCGCCTTGGCCAGGGCAATGGCGTTGGCGCGCAGTTGCGGTACATCCATGTCCTTGACGATCTGGAACAGTCCGCTCTGGTGATCGATCAACAGCATGGCGCTGTCATTGGGGTCGATCGTCGGTTTCTGGCCATTGAAATTGGCTGCATTGACGGTGTTCATCAGTGTTTCCTCTTTTTGACAGGCAACAGCCATCCCTGGCCTGGGAACCGGCCTACTCATCCTGTGTAGAGCGGGTTGTTGAAGCGAAACGGATTAACCGTGCATCTGGCCGAAGCGACCGGACTGGAAGTCGGCGAACGCCTGGTGGATTTCCTGCTCGGTGTTCATCACGAACGGACCGTGTCCGACGATCGGCTCGTCGATCGGTTCGCCGCTGAGCAGCAGCACCACCGCGTCCTCGCTGGCCTGGAGGGTCATCTGATCGCCCTTGCGGTCGAACAAGGCCAACTGCCCTTGGCGCACCGACTCCAGGCCGTTGACCTCGATCGTGCCGCGCAACACCACCAGTGCGGTGTTGCGTCCTTCATGCAGATCCAGCGTGAGCAACTTGCCGGCATTCAGGCGCAGGTCCCAGACGTCGATGGGGGTAAAGGTGCGCGACGGCCCTGTGTGGCCTTCAAATTCACCGGCGATCAAGCGCAGGCTGCCGGCGTTGTTCTTCAAGGCAATGCTCGGGATGTCGCTATCGAGAATCGTCTGGTAACCGGCGTCGGCCATCTTGTCCTTGGCCGGCAGGTTGACCCACAACTGGACCATTTCCAGGGTGCCGCCGCTCTTGGCGAAACCTTCGGAGTGAAACTCTTCATGGAGAATCCCCGAGGCCGCGGTCATCCATTGCACGTCGCCGGGGCCGATCTTGCCGCCACTGCCGGTGGAGTCGCGGTGTTCCAGTTCACCCTTGTAAACGATAGTCACGGTTTCGAAACCCCGGTGCGGATGCTGACCAACGCCACGTCGCGCGGTGGTCGGTGTGAATTCCGCGGGGCCGGCGTGATCCAGCAGCAGGAACGGGCTGATGTGCTTGCCCAGGTTGTCGTAGGAAAACAGCGTGCGAACCGGAAAACCGTCGCCGACCCAATGGGCCCGTGGGCTGGTGTAGATACCGATGATGTTTTTCATGGTGTCTCCTGATGAGGTGAGTGAAGCCATGGACAGAGCTTAAAACTGCGACCTTTGTTGCGCTAGACTGCAAAAATCAGCTTTAGCGTTCTATCTGGAGAACGATGATGGAAGACCTCAACACTCTCTATTACTTCACCCAAGTGGTCGAACATCAGGGTTTCGCCGCGGCCGGACGGGCCCTGGACATGCCCAAGTCCAAGCTCAGCCGACGCATCGCCGAACTCGAAGAACGCCTCGGCGTACGCTTACTGCACCGTAGCAGTCGCCACTGTTCGCTGACGGAAATCGGCCAGGCGTATTACCAGCGTTGCCTGGCAATGCGGGTGGAGGCGGAAAGCGCCGCCGAACTGATCGAACGTAACCGCTCCGAGCCCCAGGGCGTGGTGCGCATCAGTTGTCCGACGGCGCTGCTCAACTCCTGGGTCGGGCCGATGCTGACCCGCTACTTGCTCAAATATCCGCTGGTGGAGCTGTTCATCGAGAGCACCAACCGCCGGGTCGACCTGATCCATGAAGGGTTCGATATCGCCTTGCGCGTGCGATTTCCTCCGCTGGAAGACACCGACATGGTGATGAAGGTGCTGGGCAACAGCACCCAGAGCGTGGTGGGCAGCCCGGCCTTTTTGCCGCGCCTGTCGACACCCGCCTCCCCGGCCGACCTCAGTGGCTTGCCGAGCCTGCACTGGGGGGCGGCGCAACGTGAGTATCAGTGGGAATTGTTCGGTGGTGATGGCAGCAGCGCGCTGATCAGGCACTCGCCACGGATGGTCACCGATGACCTGTTGGCCTTGCGCCACGCGGCGGTGGCCGGCATCGGGATTGTCCACCTGCCCAGTGTGGTGGTGCGGGATGAGATCAAGGCCGGCCAGTTGATCGAACTGGTGCCGGGCTGGGCGCCCAGGAGTGGCGTCATTCATGCGATCTTCCCGTCGCGGCGTGGCCTGCTGCCGTCGGTGCGTAGCTTGATCGACTTTCTGGGCGAGGAGTTCAGCCGCAGCGATATTGCCTGACAGCAGCTGCAGGTTTTCAGCTGCAAGCGTCAAGTTGATTTGAGGGGGTAGCGGAGATTTTATTCTGAACATAATATGGTTTGAAAATTACAACCATAATATTCGTTTTCTTCAGAGGACTTACACATGCAAAGCCCAACCCGCGAGGCCACGCTCGCCCAATGGATCGCCCAGGAACAGGCCATGCGCGCCCGCCTGGCCGGGCCTGGCAGTTTGTCCATGGCCGAAGTCAGCGCGCTGACGCCCGCCGAATTTTTCGAGGGCATCGGCAACGGTGAATTGCCCTCGCCGCCCATTGGCACGCTGATGGATTTCATCCCTGTCGAATGGTCCGCCGGGCTGTTCGTCTTCCAGGGCACTCCGGATGCGCGGCATTACAATCCGCTGGGCACCGTGCACGGCGGTTATGCCGCGACTTTGCTGGATTCGTGCATGGGTTGCGCGATCCATACGCAACTGAAAAAAGGCCAGGGTTATACGACGCTGGATCTGCGCATCAGTTATGTCCGGGCGTTGAACAGCGCCAGCGGACCGGTGCGGGCCGAGGGCAAGATTGTGCATCTGGGGCGTTCGACGGCGCTGGCCGAGGGGCGGATTTATGATGTGGATGGACGGTTGTATGCGACGGGGACGACGACTTGCTTGATTCTTGAGGCTCGGGGTTAAGCCTGTAGACCGAGTCGTCCCATCGTCGGAACGCCGCCCGGGGCAAGCCCAAGGGCCTGGCGCCAGCCTGGGATTAAACCGCCGGGTTCAAGCCGCAGCCCTGCTCAAGACTGCGGTCCAGGCGCGTCATGACTTGGTGCAACTGATCGACGGCGGCGTCGATCAGTGCGGCATCGCCCTCGCCACAGGCACGCTCCAGTTGCTCGCAACACGCCACCAGCGCCTGCGCCCGGACCATCTGCGCGCCACCCTTGATGCGGTGCGCCAGGTCCTTCAAGCCGTGGTAGTTACCACTGGCATGTTCTTGCCGCAGACGTTCGCGATCATCGCGATTGGCAACGGCCAGGTCATGCAACAACTGAGTGATCAGTTCATTGTCGGCCCCTGTATAGCGTTGCAAGCCGCTTAAATCGATTTCGCTGCTGGAAGGCGCTGCGCTCAGGCCTGGCGATTCGCTGGAAAAACGCGTGGCCAACCAGGCGCTCAGGTCGACCAGTCGAATGGGTTTGAACAGGCAATCGTCCATCCCCGCTTCGATACAACGCATTTTCTCCTCGGGTTGAGCGTTGGCGGTGAAGCCCAGGATCACCGTTGGCGACCCCAGCTGGAAGCGTTCCTCATCGCGGATCGCACCCGCCAGTTCATAACCGCTGACCACCGGCATGTTGCAGTCGGTGACGACCAGATCGCAAGCGTGTTCACGCCATTGCTCGAACCCTTGCTGGCCATCCTCTGCGAGCAGCACCCGGTGCCCCAGGTAACTCAGTTGCCGCGAAAGCAGCAAGCGGTTGGCCGGGTAATCGTCCACCACCAGAATCGTCAGCGGCCGGGTCCTTGCCGTCGATTCACTCGGCGCCATTTCAGTGCCGGGCAACGTCTGCAATGCCTGCAGTTCAAGGCTGATGTCCAACCGGGTTCCGCGTCCCAGGACGCTGGAGAGTTGCAAGCGCCCGCCCATCATTTCGCACAGCGTGCGGCTGATCACCAGACCCAGGCCGGAACCCTGACGGCCTGATTGCTGACGGTTGCCGGCCTGTACGAACGGGCTGAACAGGCGTTGCTGGTCAAAGGCGCTGATACCGCTGCCGCTGTCCTCGATACGCACACTGACCGCGAGACGCTCCGCCGACGCGGGCACGACTCGCAAGCGCAGGCTGACCTCGCCTTTGTGGGTGAACTTGATGGCATTGCTCAGCAAATTGGACAGCACTTGCTTGAATCGCGTGGGATCGATCAACACATCGCGGTCGCTGTGCTCGTCCAGTTCGACCCGCCACTGCAGGTTCTTCTGCCGGGCCAGGCCTTCAAAGACCCGGCACACCGACAGCACCAGCGCCTGCAGATTGGCTCGCTCCGGCGTCAGCGACAAGTGCCCGGACTCGATACGGGCAATGTCCAGGATGTCGCCGATCAAGGCAAGCAACTGTTGCCCGGCATCTGACGCCACCTCGATGGCCGGGCGATCGGTCACGCCCTCATCGGCGCTTTTCAGTGCCAGTTCAAGCATGCCGATAAGGGCATTCATCGGCGTGCGGATCTCATGACTCATGGTTGCCAGGAACGTGGTCTTGGCCCGGTTGGCATCGTCGGCGGCGTCCTTGGCCTCCTGCAATCGGGCCAGCCATTGCTGGCGCTGACGGATCTGCCGGCGCTGCCAGGCGATCCAGGCCAGTGCCAGCAAGAGCAAGGCGCCGGCCACCGCGAACGCCTGGAAAATGCTCTGGCGATGGCGCAGCCAATAGCTCTGTTCCACCATCAGGTCATTGCGCCAGGGCAGTATCAGTTCGTCGATTTCTTCCGGGGGGATACTGAGCAAGGCCTTGTCCAGGATCGAGTGCAACTCGCTGGCCTCGCGCCCGGTCGCCAGGGTACTGCGCGCGGGATCGATGCCCACCGTGCTGGTGACCTGGAGGCGATCACGGTACTGCCGGGAGATCAGGTAACGGGCGCTGATCAATGAGTTGATGGCACCTTGTGCCTTGCCTTGGGCGACCATTTCCATGGCATCGGCCGACAAGGGCGCATCCACACACCGGATCAACGGGAAGTGTTGGCGAACGAACTCGCCTGAGATATTGCCCTGGGTCAGCGCCAGGGTTTTTCCGGCCAGGTCATCCAGGGTCCTGGGGCTGTCCGGCGCCAGGCGCGTCACCAGCACCGATGGGCTGGTCAGGAACGCCCGGGTAAACAGCAGGTCTTCCTCACGCAGGGAACTCAGGCCGATACCCGCCAGCACATCGACCTCGCCACGCTTGATCGCTTGCACCATCTGCGCCACCGACGGCATGGCGCGGATGTCGAATTGCAAGCCGGTGCGCAAACTGATTTTCGCCAGCACATCGACACCGATGCCGCGAAACCGGCCTTCACTGTCCAGGAAAGTAATCGGCGGGATGTTCTCGTTGATCGCCACGCTCACTCGCGGGTGCCGGTCGAGCCATCGCTGCTCGGTCACACTCAGTTGCAGGGACTGCGTGCCCGGCATGGACACCCCGCTCGCTCCCCAGCGGCGCTGGATGTTCATCTGTTCATTGGCCGTTATCAACGCCAGGGCCTTGTCGACAATGCGCAGCAGCGCCGGGTTGTCGCCGGCCATGGCAAAGGCGAAGCGCCCGGATTCCATGGGCGAGAAGTCAGCCAGCTGGACGTTGTTCAGGTAGTTTTTGCTGATCAGGTAATGGGCGCTGATCGCATCGCCCAGGTACACATCCGCCTGGCCGAAGGCGACGGCCCCGACAGCCGCCAGTGTCGAGGGGAACAGCTGAACCTGGGCCTCGGGATAGAACCGCTGGACGTTTTGTTCAGGCAAGTAGTGGTAGAGCATCGCCAGGCGCTTGCCGGCCAGTGTCGGGTCCAGCACCTGGAGTGCATCAACGCGGGTCACCAATACCGGCTGATCCACCGCATAGGCGCGGGACATTTTTAGTTGCGGGTCCTGGGACTCGTAGCTGTTGGAGGTTCCCAGCAGGTCTGCCGCGCCTTGCTTGACGGCTCGAACGGCGTCTTCGCGCGATGGATAGCGCCGGACTTCGATCTCTACCCGCAGCAACTGCCGGAGCAGATCGGCGTAGTCGGCGGTCACCCCCTCGAGCGTGTGGTCGGTGGTGATGTCGAAAGGTGGATAATCCGGGGCTGAAACGGCCAGCACCAAACGGTCTTTTTGCTGCAACCAGCGCGCATCGGCGGCCGACAACCGCAGCACTTGGCCCTCCACGCTGGAACGGCCCAGCAAGGTCAAGGTTTGCGGCTGCGCGCAGACACTAGATACCCAAAGGCAAAGGGCCAACAGCAGGTATCGAATGGCGTTCATTCAGATCAAGTGATGACGTTGGGCAAGATCCCTCAGGTGCACCGACGACTCCACGTTGAGTTTTTCAGTCAAGCGGGTCTTGTAGGTGCTGACGGTCTTGTGGCTCAGGTGCATGATTTCGGCGATTGCCTTGTTGCTCTTACCCTGGGCCAGTTGCTGGAAAATCGACAACTCGCGATCTGAAAGCCTGTCGATCATCTGTTTTTCACTGCGTTGCGCCTGGCTCAGGGACACGGAGCTTGTGGGCAACCGGGTGAAATAGGTGTAACCGGCCATCACGGCCTGCACGGCTTTTTGCAAATGCTCCAGATCGTTGGTCTTGGCGACGTAGGCCATGGCACCGGCGCGCATGCAACGATCCTGGAAAAACGCCGGTTCCTGGGCAGTGAACACCACCACCTTACATGGCATCTCCTCGATCTGGATCCGTGCCAGTACATCCAGGCCGTCGAGCGACGGCAGGTTGAGGTCCAGCACAATCAGTTCCGGTTTATTATCGCGGATCATCGGCAAAACTTCGTTACCGCAGGCCGCTTCGTGGATACGCTTGTATCCCAAATGCCTGAGTACGCTTTTGACTGCACCGCGAACCACCGGATGATCGTCCACAGCCATCGCTGACTTCATGGCAACTCCCTATGCATAAACACGACGTTCGGGCACTGACGGCCCATGGGCAAGAACCCGAAATGAACACAGCAGCTGCGCATAGACTCTTGCACGTAAAAACCGATCGGACTACCTGACAGAAATGACAGTTGCGACGAACGGTAGAGGTCGATCAACGACCGCCATCAACCGCTGGATAGTCGCCAGGTCCGGCAGCAAGGCATGGCTCACTTGGACTTTTTGCCTTGCAGAGGGCGCGGTGGGGCGCAGTTGCGCGCGCTCGCCGTCGAAAATCAGCGCGTGCGCCACCTGCCGGTTGTCGAGACAGAAATCCAGCAGGTCGAGCTTGCCGTCGGCCATGCCAGCATTGATGACCAGCAGATCGAAGGGTTCGCAACCGTACTCGACCAGGTTCAGCAGCTCTTCGAGGCTGTGCACCGGCGCCACGCGAAAATAATCGAGCTGGTTGAACAGCCGCTCGATTTTCATCCGGTTGAAGTGTTGTGGGTCAGCGATCAGGATGCGTAAGGACTTGTTGGGCAACGTGCCCCCCCGGGTCAGATTGATGAGGGGGCAAGACTACGGAAGACCTGCCGAGCGTTCTGTAGGAAAAATCCGAAATACTGCCCGCTTAATCTGACGCTGGTGATACGTGGGGGAATCGCAGGGTTCTTCAGGGCCTCATCGCCAGCAGGCTGGCTCCCACAATAGATCTGCGTACACAGGTCAAATGTGGGAGCCAGCCTGCTGGCGATGGCGGCCTCACAGCCGCCGAAGTTCTCAGCTGGCAGTCGCCAACAACAGATCCACCACCGAACGATGCCCACGGTTCTTGCCATGGTCATACAACGACCCGGCAATCTCGTCCGCACGAATCGGCAGGATCGACAGCAAGGTATCGCTCAAGCCATGGCTGGCCTGGCAGAAGCCCTGCATATAGATGCCGGCCTTGCAGCGCTCGTCGGTGATCAACTTGTAGTTGCGGTCCACCTCGAAATCACCCAGGTACTGTTCCAGCGGGGCCAGCAGCTTGCGGTGCATCTGCCGCTCGTAACCGGTGGCCAGCACCACGGCGTCGTAGTGACGGACCGCAATTTCGCCGGTGGCTTTGTTGCACATCGTCAGTTCAATGCCGCGTTCGGTGGCGGTGGCTTTTGAGAGAGTGGTCAGGGTACGGAACGCATGGCGGGCAACGCCCGAAACTTTCTGCCGGTAGAAAATCCCGTAGATCCGCTCGATCAGGTCAATGTCCACCACCGAATAGTTGGTGTTGTGGTACTCGTTGACCAGGCGCTCACGCTCGCTGCTCTCCTGCTGGAACACCAGGTCGGTGAACTCCGGCGAGAACACTTCGTTGACGAACGGGCTGTCGTCCGCCGGCTTCAGGGCCGAACCGCGCAGGATCATGTCGACCTGCACCGACGGGAAGCTGTCGTTGAGGTCGATGAAGGCTTCCGCCGCGCTCTGCCCGCCACCGATAATCGCGATACTCATCGGCTGGTTGTTCACGCACGGCTGCTTGGCCATCTGCGCCAGGTATTGCGAATGGTGGAACACGCGGTTGTCGCCCTTGAGCGCCTTGAACGCCTCGGGAATACGCGGCGTACCGCCCGCGCTGACCACCACCGAACGGGTGGTGCGCACCTGTTGATGCCCGGTGCTATCGCGGGAAATCACCCGCAGCGCTTCGACCTGCTGGTTGTGCAGCACCGGTTCGATGGTCAGCACTTCTTCGCCGTAACGGCTCTGCTTCTCGAATTGCGCGGCCACCCAGCGCAGATAGTCGTTGTACTCCATGCGGCACGGATAGAAGGTGCCCAGGTTGATGAAGTCCACCAGGCGCCCGTGGGCCTTGAGGTAATTGACGAACGAATAAGGACTGGTCGGGTTGCGCAGGGTCACCAGGTCCTTGAGGAAGGAAATCTGCAGCTCGCTCTGGGTCGACAGGGTGTTGCCATGCCAGCTGTAGTTGGCCTGCTTGTCGAGAAACAGTACATCCAGCTCGCCCTGGGTCGGCCCGCGCTCCTGCAGGGCGATGGCCAGCGCCAGGTTCGAAGGGCCGAAACCAACGCCGATCAGGTCGTGAACGATGGGCGATGCAATTGCCTGTGTCATTTCCAGTGTCCTCTGGATAAGCCCCCGAGCGGCGGGGAGATAAGCCTAAGTGACCTGACCGGCCTTGAGCAGGACAGCAGGTCGTCTGTTGATTAGGAACGAGGACAGTGAAATAAAATTTAACAAGAACGGATGTACGCGAAGATCAATGGGCATCCCATTGGCGCATCCGCACCCGGCAATGCTTCATCGCATTGACGATGTGTTTTTCGACCAAGGCCTTGGAAATGCCCAGGTGTTCGGCGATCTGCGGGTGCGACAGGCCTTCGATCTTGCGCAGCAGGAAACTCTCGCGGCACAGGCGCGGCAATTCCGCCAGGGCGCGCTGGAGCATGTCCAGGCGCTGGCCGTGATCGAGGCTGCTGAGGGGCGATGGGCTGAAGTAGCGCTCTTCGTTGTCGAGCACGTCCAGCGACTCGACCTGGCGCAACGCATTGCGCCGGTGATCGTCGATCACCAGGTTCAAGGCCGTGCGATAGAGGAAGGCCCGGGGCTGCTCGATCGGCGTGTCGCTGGAGCGCTCCAGGACTCGCAGATAAGCGTCATGCACCACATCTTCGGCGACCTGGCGGTTGCCGAGCTTGGCGTTGAGGAAACACACCAGCTCTCGATAGTAGTTTTCCAACATGACTCCCGTCCGCACGGGTGCGGTTACTGTCCTTGAGCCCGCTACTCGACCACAAAAGCTGGCAGTGGCACGATAGTGGCAGTTTGAGATGCGTAATTTATAGTAATTCTCATATAGATTTAAAGTATTGCTTTGGCTTGCCCGACAAATAGTCATGGTCTACGGCTTGCACGCCCCCGTAGGAGCTGCCGAAGGCTGCGATCCTTTGATCTTTAAAATCAAAAGATCGCAGCCTTCGGCAGCTCCTACAGGGGCAGGTGTAACGCCGTGTGTCCGGGCCTAAATTCCCTGCTGCTGTCCTCGTCTACAAGGACAGCTCCATGTCCCTGCCGGCTCCACGGCAGTGTTCAACTGCTTTGGAACCCTGCATGAAACGTCCCCGTCACACCCGACGCGCCCTGCTTGTAGCACTCAGCCTGATCCCCGTTATCGCCGTTGCGGCCTGGCAGTTCATCCCGCCCGGGCGTGACCAGTTCGCCACCGTGCAGGTCACCCGCGCCGACATCGAAAGCAGTGTCACGGCATTGGGTACCCTGCAACCCAGGCGTTATGTCGACGTCGGCGCCCAGGCGTCCGGGCAGATCCAGAAGATCCATGTGGAAGTCGGTGACCGGGTCAAGGAAGGTCAGTTGCTGGTGGAAATCGACCCTTCCACGCAACAGGCCAAACTCGATGCCGGGCGCTTCTCCATCGAAAACCTGAAAGCGCAGCTCCAGGAGCAACGCGCGCAACACGACCTCGCCCAGCAGAAATACCAGCGCCAGCAGCACCTCAAGGCCGGCAACGCCACCCGCGAAGAAGACGTGCAGACCGCCCAGGCCGAACTGCGTGCCACCCAAGCGCGCATCGACATGTTCCAGGCACAGATTCGCCAGGCCCAGGCCAGCCTGCGCAGCGATCAGGCCGAGCTCGGCTACACGCGGATCTATGCGCCGATGTCCGGCACCGTGGTCGCGCTGGATGCCCGGGAAGGCCAGACCCTCAATGCCCAGCAGCAGACCCCGTTGATCCTGCGTATCGCCAAGCTGTCGCCGATGACCGTGTGGGCCGAGGTCTCCGAAGCCGACATCGGCCACGTCAAACCCGGCATGAACGCCTGGTTCACCACCCTCAGCGGCGGCACCAGGCGCTGGCAAAGCACCGTGCGGCAGATTCTGCCCGTACCGCCCAAACCCCTGGACCAGACCAGCCAGGGCGGCGGCAGCCCCGCCAGCTCGAGCAAAAGCGGCAGCGCGCGGGTGGTGCTGTACACCGTGCTGCTGGACGTCGACAACGCCGACAACGCGCTGATGGCGGAAATGACCACCCAGGTATTTTTCGTCGCCGATCAGGCGCAGAACGTGCTGACCGCGCCGATCGCCGCCCTGCAGGCCGGCGCGCAAGCCGACAGCCAGACCGCGCAAGTGGTGGCCAGGAACGGCAGCATCGAACAACGCAACGTGCGCACCGGCATCAGCGACCGCCTGCGGGTGCAGATCCTCGACGGCCTGCAGGAGGGCGATCACTTGTTGATCGGCCCGGCCGACGGGAGTGGCGGTTGAATGCAGACGCCCCTGATCTGCCTTTCGGACATCCGCAAAGCCTACGGCGGTGGCGACGCCCCTGAAGTCCATGTGTTGCGCGGTATCGACCTGTCGATCCATGCCGGCGAGTTCGTGGCGATCGTCGGCGCCTCCGGTTCCGGCAAGTCGACACTGATGAACATCCTCGGCTGCCTCGACCGCCCTACCTCAGGCGAATACCGTTTCGCCGGAGAAAACGTCGCCGCCCTGGGCAGCGATGAACTGGCCTGGCTGCGCCGTGAAGCCTTCGGGTTCGTGTTCCAGGGTTACCACCTGATCCCGTCGGGCTCGGCCCAGGAAAACGTCGAGATGCCGGCGATCTACGCCGGCACTCCGGCCGCCGAGCGCCATGCCCGCGCCGCGGCCCTGCTCGAACGCCTGGGCCTGGCCACGCGCACCGGCAACCGCCCGCACCAACTGTCCGGCGGCCAGCAGCAACGGGTGTCTATCGCCCGCGCCTTGATGAACGGCGGCCATATCATTCTCGCCGACGAACCCACCGGCGCCCTTGACAGCCACAGCGGCAAGGAAGTCATGGCGCTGCTCGACGAGCTGGCGAGCCAGGGCCACGTGGTGATCCTCATCACCCACGACCGCGAAGTGGCGGCGCGGGCCAAGCGCATCATCGAGATCCGCGACGGCCTGATCATCAGCGACAGCGCCCGGGACAATCCCGCCGCGCAAACCTCGGCCAATCCCGGTGCGCTGCAGGCCGTGGACCTGCGCAAGCGCCTGACGGAAGGCGCGCAAGCCAACGGCGCCTGGAAAGGCGAACTGGTCGATGCGGTGCAAGCCGCCTGGCGGGTAATGTGGATCAACAAGTTCCGCACCGCGCTGACCCTGCTGGGGATCATCATCGGTGTGGCGTCGGTGGTGGTGATGCTGGCCGTCGGCGAAGGCAGCAAGCGCCAGGTCATGGCCCAGATGGGCGCGTTCGGCTCCAACATCATTTACCTCAGCGGCTCGTCGCCCAACCCGCGAACGCCGCTGGGCATCGTCACCCTGGACGAAGTCAAGGCGGTGGCGAGCCTGCCCCAGGTGATGCGCATCATGCCGGTCAATGGCCAGGAAGCCGGGGTACGTTTCGGCAACCTCGACCATCTGAGCTACGTCGGCGGCAACGACACCAACTTCCCGGCGATCTTCAACTGGCCGGTGGTGGAAGGCAGCTATTTCACCGAGGCCGATGAACAGAACGCCGCAGCGGTCGCGGTGATCGGCCACAAGGTGCGGACCAAACTGCTCAAGGACGTGGCCAACCCCATCGGCCAGTACATCCTGATCGAAAACGTGCCGTTCCAGGTGGTCGGCGTGCTCGCGGAAAAAGGCGCCAGCTCCGGCGACTCCGACAGCGACGACCGCATCGCCATCCCCTACTCCGCCGCCAGCGTGCGGCTGTTCGGTACCCACAACCCGGAATACATCGCGATTGCCGCCGCCGATGCGCGCAAGGTCAAGGAGACCGAGCACGCCATCGAACAACTGATGCTGCGCCTGCACAACGGCAAGAAGGATTTCGAGCTGACGAACAACGCGGCCATGATCCAGGCCGAAGCACGCACGCAAAACACCCTGTCGCTGATGCTCGGTTCGATTGCCGCGATTTCGCTGCTGGTGGGCGGCATCGGCGTGATGAACATCATGCTCATGACCGTGCGCGAACGCACCCGCGAGATCGGCATCCGCATGGCCACCGGTGCCCGCCAGCGGGACATCCTGCGCCAGTTCCTCACCGAAGCGGTGATGCTCTCGGTGGTCGGCGGCCTGGCCGGGATCGCCCTGGCGCTGATCGTCGGCGGCGTGCTGATCCTCAGCGAAGTCGCCGTGGCGTTCTCCCTGATAGCGGTGCTGGGCGCCTTCGGCTGCGCCCTGGTCACCGGTGTTGTCTTCGGCTTCATGCCGGCCCGCAAAGCTGCCCGACTCGACCCGGTCACGGCCCTTACCAGTGAATGATCTCTCGATGAAGCCGCAACTGAGTGTGTTGACCCTCTGCCTGTTGCTCGGCGCCTGTGGCAGTCCCGCCCAGCGCCCGGACAGCGACATAACGCCGCCCGCCGCCTGGCAATCGCCGCACACCGCCGGCGCCAGCCGCGACAACCAGCAATGGTGGAACCGCTTTGGCAGCCCGCAACTGGGTCGCCTGATCGAACAGGCCCGGGTGGGCAGTTACGACCTGGCCGCCGCCATCGCCCGGGTGCGCCAGGCTCAGGCGCAAACGGTGGTCGCCGCGGGCTCCCAGCTGCCGGAGGTCAAGGCCGCGCTCAATGCCAACCGGCAAAAACTGCTGCGCGGCGATGGCTACAGCCAACTGGATGCGGACAGCGACAACAGCGCCGTCGATTACTTCAACGCCAGCCTCAGTGCCAGCTACGAAATCGATTTCTGGGGTGGCCAGCGTGCGTCCCGTGACAGCGCACAATTTGCCTTGCAGGCCAGCGAGTTCGATCAGGCCACCGTCGAGTTGACGCTGCTCAGCGGCGTGGCCAACACCTATGCGCAAACCTTGTCGTTGCAGGAGCAGAGTCGCATTGCCGAGCTGAACCTGGCCAACGCGCAGAACGTGTTGAAACTGGTGCAGACCCGCTTCGACTCAGGTTCCGCGACCGCCCTGGAACTGGCCCAGCAAAAAAGCCTGGTGGCGGCGCAGCAACGCCAATTGCCGCTGGTGCAACAACAGGCCAGGGACGCGCAGATCAGCCTCGCCACCCTCCTCGGCCGCCCCGTGCAGGAACTGGCGCTGGGCCAGGAACACTTCGATCAATTGTCCTGGCCCGCCATCGACGCCGGTGTCCCCAGTGAATTGCTCAGCCGGCGCCCGGACATCGCCCGGGCCGAAGCGCAACTGGCCGCCGCCCAGGCCGACGTCACCGTCGCCCGCGCCGCCATGCTGCCGACCGTTACCCTGAGCGCGGAAATCGGCTCGGGTGCCGACAGTGCTGGCGACATCCTGCGCAGCCCTTTCTACAACCTCACCGCCGGGCTGCTGGCGCCGGTGTTCAACAACGGGCGCCTGGGCGCTCAACGCGACAAGGCTTTGGGCCGCCAGGAAGAACTGCTGGAGACCTATCGCGGGGCGATCATCAATGGATTCGCCGACGTGGAAAAAGCCCTCAACAGCATTCGCGGGCTGGACGGACAGCGGCAATGGCAAAGCGAGGAACTGAGCCAGGCGCAGACCGCGTTCGACATTGCGCAAAGCCGTTATGAAGCGGGGGCCGAGGATTTGCTGACGGTGCTGGAGACGCAACGCACGCTGTATGCGGCGCAGGATTTGAATGTGCAGCTGAGGTTGGCGCGGATGCAGGCGAGTATTGCGTTGTACAAGGCGCTTGGCGGTGGGTGGCAGGCCTTGTGATCGTGATATTGCCGCAATACCTGTAGGAGCTGGCTTGCCAGCGAAGAGGCCGGCACATCCAATATCAATATCTCCTGTCTGGCCGCCTTCGCTGGCAAGCCAGCTCCTACAGGTTTTTTGTGTGCCGCATGGTTGGGGGGCGGTTAACTCGAAACCGTGTTGGCCTTCAGATTCCGCGCATACCAAGGCCGCTGCGGCACCTTGCGGAACAGATCCGCGAGCTTCTTTTCATCCTCACCAAAGGTAATCCGCAACGCCAGTTTCATGGTCTCCGGGTCCATCTCCACCGACTTCCCCGCCTGCAACCCCGGTGTGGTGCTGCAACCATGGGTCCCCGGGCCGAGCCACGGATCATCGATCTCGACCCACCGCCCCGGCGCGAACCATTGCACGCCATTGACCTCAAGCCGACTCACCTCCCCCGGATGAAAACGCTCATGGGCGCGGAACCAGTCTTCCAGGCGATCGTCGATCCAGCCGTGGAAGTGCCAGAACACCGGGTTCACGTGGGACGAGAACGGATCGCCGAGGAAGTCGTTTTCCGGCGCATACCAGCGCGCGGAAAAGTCCGACGGATCGCGGGCGAACGGTACCGGCTGGCCGTTGGACGGATCGCGCGGCACCGAGGCCCAACGCATGTGCAGCCAGTCGTGCAGGCCCAACTCGACCTCTGAGCCGAACTGCCCCAGGGTCAGCTTCGACAGGTAACGCGGATCGCGGTATTGCGACTCCCAGACCTGGAAATTGCTGTGGTAGGTCTCGGCGGTCTTGATGTCGCTGACCCACTGCGAATACTCGTCATCGTCTTCGGCCAACCAGGTCGGCGGCAGCGCCGTACCGTCGTGGTTGTCGAAATAATTGGCGAAGCCGATGCGGTCCCGGGCCAGCTCCGGTTGCGGCAAGGGGAACTGCGTCCACGACGGCAAGTCCATCATCGAACGCGCCGTGCCGAGCATGTGCCGGTGCATGAAGAAAAAGTCCACCCCCGAGCCGTTGCGATCCTTGCGCTTGCCCCGGGCGTCACGCTCCTGGTCCCGCGGCCCGGGCTGCCAGCCGATGCCGCGCAAGGCGTTGCGTTTGTCTTCGGGCAAGGTGTGCCATTTGTCCCGGGACGCATGCCAGAGCTGGTGGAACAACCGATGTTCCTGGGACGTCAGCCAGGCCAGCAGTGGCGGATTCAGACCGGTTCGCTCGCGGGCTTCGGGGAACACTTTCTTGACCGCGACGAAGCGATTGTCCTGGGCCGTCAGCATCAAGGGACGATCCAGATCCAGCACGCGACCACTGAGGCTGCCGCTGCCGGCGTTACCGAAACCGGCCCAGACTTCGTCCAGCGCCATGCTGAATTCGTAATCACAGCTGCCACCGGCGCTGAGCAAGCGCCAACTCAATTGGGCCGGCTTGACCCCGGCCACATCGCCGAGCACCCGATAACGCGGCGCTTCGCTGCCACGCAAACGCTCGGCGGTGTCGAGAAAGCCGATCAGGCCACGGCCCTTGTGGCCGATGTCGAGAAACAGCTCCAACCCGTCCTGTGGCAAGCCCTCAAGCCCGGCATCGCGACCTTCGAAACGGATCTGCCAGACCCCGCGCAGGGTGTCCGCCAGGCGTTGGCCGGCGACATCCGCCACATCGAATGAAGCTTCCCCCGGCGTGATCGTCGGGTCCGGCTTCGTCCATTCACGATGCCCGTAAAAAGCCGCAGGCACGGCAGCGCCGGTCAGCGCCAGGCCTGCCATGAACCATCGTCGAGAAATCGTCATTGCCCTACCTGTGTCAGCCATGAAGCAGGCTTTATCCAAGCTAGAACGTATGTTGCCCGCACAAATTTAAAAGCGGTCTACTGTAGGAGCTGGCTTGCCAGCGAAGAGGCCAGCACAAACACTAAATTCCTTCCTCGGCCACTCGTTCCCCCCAGATAGCAAAGGCGAACCTGACTGAGACGGCAATGACAAAACCACGTTCGAAAAAGGCTCTTTTCATCGGCCTGCCGCTGGCCCTGGCGATCAGCGCGGGCGCAGGCTTTGCGGCCTGGGACTACTGGTTCAAGGACAATCCCGGCTACCCGGTCAAGGTGATGAAACAGGCCGATGATCTGCATGAGCGCCTTCTCTCCTTCGACAGCCACATCACCATCCCCATGGACTTCGGCACCGCCGGCAATGAAGCCGACAAGGACGGCAGCGGCCAGTTCGACCTGGTCAAGAGCGGGCGCGGACGCCTGTCCGGCGCGGCCCTGACGATTTTCGGCTGGCCGGAAATCTGGAACGGCGCCAACGCGCCGCATCGCCCCACCGCCGGGTTCATCGAAGAGGCACGCTTCGAGCAGGAAACCCGCTACAAGATCATCAGCGCCCTGGTGCGGGATTTTCCCAATCAGGCCGCCATCGCCTACACCCCCGACGACTTCCGCCGCCTGCATGGCGAAGGCAAGTTCGCGATCTTCATGAGCATGCTCAACGCCTACCCGCTGGGCAACGACCTCAACGCCCTGGACAAATGGGCGGCGCGGGGCATGCGCATGTTCGGCTTCAGTTATGTGGGCAACAACGCCTGGGCTGATTCTTCCAGGCCATTGCCGTTCTTCAACGATTCCCGGGACGCCCTCGGCGGTCTCTCGGACATCGGCAAGCAGGCCGTGCAGCGCCTCAACGACCTCGGCGTGATCATCGATGTGTCGCAGATGTCGACCAAGGCCCTGGAGCAAGTGGCCCGTTTGAGCCGCACGCCGATGGTCGCCTCGCACTCTGCCCCGCGCGCCCTGGTGGACATCCCGCGCAACCTTAGCGACCACGAGATGCAGCTGATCAAGGACAGCGGCGGCGTGGTGCAGATTGTCGGTTTCCCGACCTACATCCGCCCGCTGAGCCAGGCCACCCAGGACAAACTCAACGCCCTGCGTGCGCGTTTCGACCTGCAACCGCTGCAAGGCCTGGAGATGGCGTTGATGCCGGGCGACCCGATCATCACCGTGTGGTCTGAGCAACGGTTCGGCGAATACGCCAGCGAGCTCTACGCGATCGTCGACGAAGAACCCAAGGCCACCCTCAAGGACTATGGCGACGCGATCGACTATGCGGTGAAGAAAATCGGCATCGATCACGTCGGCATCAGCTCCGACTTCAACGATGGCGGCGGCCTGGACGGCTGGAAGGACGTCAGCGAGGCACGCAACGTGACCGCCGAGTTGATCAGCCGCGGTTACAGCGAGGCTGATATCGCCAAGCTCTGGGGCGGCAACTTCCTGCGGGTCTGGGACCAGGTCGAGAAATCCGCCCGCCCCGTCGCGAAAAACTGATGCCACTTTTGCCAAGCGAAGCCCAAGCCATGACCAACCGTCGTTCCTTCCTCAAGCAGGCCGGCATTCTCGCCGCCGGCCTGCCCCTGGCTGCTGGCGTGAACCTGCCGGCGCTGGCCGGCAATCCCCAGCCCTTGCCAAAGGGCAAATGGGCGCAATTGCGCTCGTTGTTCAATCAGGACCCGGACTACCTGCATTTCGCCAATTTCCTCGTCACCTCGCACCCCACGCCGGTGCGCAACGCGATCGACATGCACCGCGCCAACATCGACCGCAACCCTGGCCGGGCCATGGACTGGGACCTGCAGGAAACCGAGAAACGCGAGCACAACGTGCGGGTCTGGGCCGGTCGTTACCTCAATGCCAAGCCTGAGCAGATCGCGCTGACCGGCAGCACCACAGAAGGCCTGGCGATGATCTATGGCGGGATTCATGTGCGCCCGGACCAGGAAATCCTGGTCAGCGAACACGAACACTACTCGACCAACTACACCCTGGAATTTCGTCAGCAACGCCAGGGGACCCAGGTGCGCAAGCTCAAGCTGTTCGACAACAGCCGCGACGTTTCCGTGGATGAAGTGCTCGCTTCGATCACCCAGGGCATCCGCCCCGAGACCCGTGTGCTGGGCATGACCTGGGTGCAATCGGGCAGCGGCGTGAAACTGCCGATCGGCGAAATCGGCAAGCTGGTCGAAGAGTTGAACCGCCAGCGCGACGAGAAAGACCGCATCCTGTATGTGGTCGACGGCGTGCACGGCTTTGGCGTCGAGGACCTCGACTTTCCCGACATGCACTGCGACTTCTTCATCGCCGGCACCCACAAATGGATGTTCGGCCCCCGGGGTACCGGGATCATCTGCGCCCGCTCCGCCGAGGTCAGGGACGTCACGCCGATCATTCCGACCTTCAGCGAATCCAGCGACTTCGCCACCATCATGACCCCCGGCGGCTATCACAGCTTCGAACACCGCTGGGCCGCAGACGAAGCATTCAAGCTGCACCTGGACCTGGGCAAGGCCGAGGTCCAGGCGCGCATCCATGAACTCAACACCTACGCCAAGAACCGCCTGCTGGAACAGCCGCGGATCGAACTGGTCACGCCAAAGAGCCCGCAATTGTCCGCCGGCTTCACCTTCTTCCGGATCAAGGATCAGGACTGCGAAAAGGTCGCCGTCCAACTGATGCAGAACCGCGTGGTCTGCGACTCGGTGGACCGCGACGTCGGCCCGGTGATCCGCATCGCCCCCGGCCTGCTCAACAACGAACACGAAATCGACCGCTTCATGGTGTTGCTCAATAAAACCGCCTGAAGGTATGACGCGAAACCCTGTGGGAGCGGGCTTGCTCGCGAATGCGGTGTGTCAGTCGACACTCATGCTGCCTGACACACCGCATTCGCGAGCAAGCCCGCTCCCACATTGGACCTCGCACAACACCCGTTTTTTTCTTTGATCGAGATGAGTCATGAACCGAAATCTGCTGACCGTTGGACTGGCTGCCATCCTCGCCAGTCTGCTTCCGGCTGCTGCGCAGGCCGCCACGCCACCCCAACCCGGCAAGGTCTTCAAGGACTGCAAAAACTGCCCCGAAATGGTCGTGCTGCCCGCCGGGACCTTCACCATGGGCACCCCCGATGACGAAGTCGGCCGCGAGCCCGATGAAGGTCCGATGCATGAAGTCACCTTCGCCAAGCCCTTCGCCATGAGCCGCTTCCAGATCACCGCTGGTGAGTGGGACAGCTACGTGAAGGAAAGCGGCGTGACCATCGCCAACGGCGATACCCGCCCCGGCCGCGAATGCGTCGCCAGCAAGCCGCGCTACCCGCAGAGCCCGCGCCAGCCGGCGGTGTGCATGAACTTCGACGACGTGAAAAACTATGTCGCCTGGCTGTCGAAAAAAACCGGGCAGAAGTACGGCATGGTCAGCGAGGCCCAACGTGAATACGCCGCACGCGCAGGCACCAAAGGCCCTTTCCCCTTCCCGTTCGATGAAGGCAAGGGATACAGCATCGCCAAACACGCCAACACCTACGGCCCGGCCGACGGTTTCAGCTTCAGCTCGCCGGTCGGCAGCTACCCACCGAACGCCTTCGGCATGTACGACATGCACGGCAACGTCTATGAATGGGTCGAGGATTGCGAACACCCGAACTACGTCGGCGCCCCCACCGACGGCAGCGCCTGGCTGGAAGCCAACTGCGAAGCCGTGCGCATCCGCGGCAACGACTGGGGTGAAGCCCCGGTGTTCTCCCGCTCAGGCAACCGCAACAGCCAGTACCCGCAGGAGCGTGGGGACTGGATGGGCTTTCGCGTAATCCGCGAACTCTAAGGCGTACCACTTCCCCCTGTGGGAGCCAGCCTGCTGGCGATGACGACTTTTCAGTCAATAAAGATGTCGACTGACCGTCCGCCATCGCCAGCAGACTGGCTCCCACAGGGTTTTGCGGTGTGAGCAACCTCACCGCCAATCAGCACTGTCTAAATTAACCCCTCGACCAGACGTTCTACTGGGTATCTGCCTTCCGACCCAAGGAACCGTCTTCCATGACCCAGCCCACCCGCGGCGCCATCGGCGAGCTGTTCGCCCTGCTCAAACCCTTTCGACTCATCGTCGCCGCGTCCATTTTCCTGGGCATGGTCGGCGGCCTGAGCGTCACGGTGTTGCTGGCGACCATCAACAATGCCCTGCATTCGGACAGTGGCCTGACCCAGGGCGTGGTCGCGCTGTTCGCCGGCCTGTGCCTGCTGGCGCTGGCCAGTTCCATCTGCTCGGACATCGGCACCAACTACGTCGGCCAGCACATCATTGCCAAGCTGCGCAAACAGCTGGGCGAGAAGGTGCTGTCGGCGCCGATCGAACAGATCGAGCGTTATCGCAGCCATCGCTTGATCCCGGTGCTGACCCACGATGTCGACACCATCAGCGACTTCGCCTTCGCGTTCGCGCCGCTGGCGATTTCCGTCACCGTGACCCTGGGTTGCATGGGTTACCTGGCGATCCTGTCGTGGCCGATGTTCCTGATCATGGTCGCCGCGATCCTGATCGGCACCGCCATCCAGGCCTATGCCCAGAGCAAGGGCGTGCAAGGTTTCATGGCCGCTCGCGAGGCTGAAGACGAGCTGCAAAAGCACTACAACGCGATTGCCGAAGGCGCCAAGGAACTGCGCATTCATCGCCCACGCCGCCAGCGCATGTTCACCGCGGGCATCAAGGGCACCGCCGAATTCATCTGCAACACCCAGGTGCGTTCGATCAACACCTTCGTCATCGCCAAGACCTTCGGCTCGATGCTGTTCTTCGTGGTCATCGGCCTGGCCCTGGCCCTGCAAACCTTCTGGCCGAGCGCCGACAAAACCGTGATGAGCGGCTTCGTCCTGGTGCTGCTGTACATGAAAGGCCCGCTGGAGCACTTGATCAGCACCCTGCCGATCGTCAGCCGCGCGCAGATCGCCTTCCGCCGTATCGCCGAACTGTCCGAACAGTTTTCCACCCCGGAACCGCACCTGCTGCTCAGCGACCAGGGTAAGGTCGAGCAGGCCGTGCACGAACTGCAACTGGCGGACGTACGCTACGCCTTCCCGGCGGTCGAGGGGGCGGCGCCGTTCCAGCTGGGCCCGGTCAACCTGTCGATCAAGCAGGGCGACATCACCTTCATCGTCGGCGAGAACGGCTGCGGCAAGACCACCCTGATCAAGTTGCTGCTGGGTCTATACACGCCGCAACAGGGGCAGATCCGGGTCAACGGCGAGGCCATCGACGCGCACAACCGCGACGACTATCGCCAGCTGTTCACCACCATCTTTGCCGACTACTACCTGTTCGACGACGTGGTCCAGGGCGATACGCATATCCCCGAAGACGCCAACAAGTACCTGCAGCGCCTGGAGATCGCGCACAAGGTCAGCGTCAAGGACGGCAACTTCACCACCACCGACCTGTCCACCGGCCAGCGCAAGCGCCTGGCGCTGGTCAATGCCTGGCTGGAAGAGCGTCCGGTGCTGGTGTTCGACGAGTGGGCGGCCGACCAGGACCCGACCTTCCGGCGGATTTTCTACACCGAGCTGCTGCCGGACCTCAAGCGCCTGGGCAAGACCATCATCGTGATCTCCCACGACGACCGCTACTTCGACGTCGCCGACCAACTGGTGCGCATGGAAAGCGGACGGGTCGTGACCGAGCTGACAACCGCCTGATCAAGTCTGGCGCCATTCAAATGTGGGAGCGGGCTTGCTCGCGAAAGCGTCGTGTCAGGCGACATTTAATGCTGACTGACACACCGCCTTCGCGAGCAAGCCCGCTCCCACAGGTTTTGCGCAGTTCCGAACCTTCAAAAATTATTTTTCCGGTTTCCTGTCAGTGCTCCGTCTTAATAATCATTCCCATTAACAAAAACTTCACAAAACACTTTTCAGGAGCACAGGCAAGTAATGCGATCTCTTCCACGCCGTACACCTCTCGCGCTGGCCGTACAGCGCCCGTCACTGCATAAAACCCTGTTGACCAGCGTTCTGCTGACCGCCACCTTGCTGGGGAGCTCGATGGCCAATGCTGCACCTGTGAAAGTCAGTATTTCGGTTCAGCCGCTGTCCAGCGCCCTGACCCAGCTGGGCATGCAGACCAACCTGCAAATCCTCTACAGCCCGGACCAGGTGGCCGGCATCAAGTCCCGTGCGGTGTCCGGCTCGCTGGAGCCTTCCGCGGCCCTGGCCGAGATGCTCAAGGGCACCGGCATTTCGTTCCAGATCAACGGCAACAGCGTGACACTGGTGTCCGGCGGCTCGTCGAGCCTGCAACTGGGCGCCACCACCATTTCCGGCCAGGCCCTGGGACTGACCACTGAAGGCACCGGTTCCTACACCACGGGCGCGACCACCACCGCCACCAAGCTGCCGCTGACCATTCGCGAAACGCCGCAATCGGTGACCGTGGTGACCCGTCAGCAGATGGACGATCAAGGCTCAAAGAGTGTGGGTGATGTCCTGCGTAACACGCCCGGCGTCACCATGCAGAAGTACGACAGCGACCGTACCGAGTTTTCCACCCGTGGCTTTGCCATCACCAACTTTCAGTACGATGGCGTCAACATTCCCTACGACGGTGTCTATGGTGAAAACCCGAACAACAGCGACGACTCCGCCAGCCTCGACCGCATCGAAGTCATCAAGGGCTCGACCGGCCTGATGACCGGCGCTGGTGACCCGGCCGCCACCGTCAACCTGGTGCGCAAGAAACCGACCAAGGACTTCAAGGCTTCGGTCAGCGGCACTGTTGGCTCCTGGGACAATTACCGCACCGAAGGTGATATCTCCGGTTCGCTGAACGACACCGGCAGCGTGCGCGGCCGCTTTGTCGGAGCCTTGCAGGACAAGGACTCCTACATCGACCACTACAGCCAGAAGAAAGACCTGTACTACGGCATCCTCGAAGCCGACCTGACCGACGACACCTTGCTGACCCTGGGTGTGGACAGGTCCAGCGCAACCCCTCGCGGCAGTTCCTGGACCGGTAACTCACCGTTCTATAGCGACGGTGGTCGTACCGATTTCTCTCGCAGTTTCAACCCGGGTTCCGATTGGAGCCGTCGTGATTTCGACAGCACTACTTATTTCGCCTCCCTGGAACAAGCACTGGCCAACGATTGGAAATTCAAGGCCACGTTCGACCAGAAAACCACCGATCACGATACCCAACTGGCCTCCGCCAGCGGCGGCAACCCGGATCGCAACACCGGCGAAGGCATGTTCTTCTACTGGGGGCGCTGGGAAGGCCATCGCGTGCAGAACACCGCTGACGTCAACGTTTCCGGCCCGTTCAGCCTGGGCGGTCGCGAGCATGAACTGGTGGCGGGTTTCATGACCTCCCATTCACGCCAGACCGGTGCGACCTACGACAGCTCCGAGTTCGGACTGGTGCCGGGTGACATCTTCGACTGGAAAGGCCACATTGCCAAACCGGAGTTTCCGAAGAACGGCAAGTACGAACGCACCCAAAGCCAGAACGGCGCTTACCTGGCCACCCGCCTGCGTCCGACAGACGACCTGTCGTTCATCCTCGGCGGCCGTGTCAGCACCTTCAAGTACAACGAGGATTACACCTACTACCCCGGCGCCGGCCTGGCTGACACCCATGCCAGCTACAAGGAACACGGCGTCGTCACGCCTTACGCGGGTGTGGTCTATGACCTCGACGACACGTACTCGGTGTACGCCAGCTATACCAACATCTATCAGCCACAAATCTACAAGGATGCCAGCGGCAAGACCCTGGACCCGGTTGAAGGCGACAGCTACGAGACCGGTCTGAAAGCGGCCTACTTCGAAGGCAGACTGAACGCCAGCCTGGCCTTCTTCCGCATTGAACAGGACAACGTCGCCCAGTACGTCACCACGGATACCACCACCGGCCAGGACGTTTACAAGCCAATCTCCGGCGCCACCACCGAGGGTGTAGAACTGGAAATGGCCGGCGAACTGGCCGAAGGCTGGAACCTGTCGGCTGGCTACACCTACGCGCGTTCGCGTGACGATGACGAACAACGCATCTACGGCTTCCCATTGGCCACCACTAAACCGGAACACGTCGTGCGTACGTTCACCACCTACCGCCTGCCCGGCGCCCTGGATCAGGTCACCGTCGGTGGTGGCGTCAGCTGGCAGAGCGCCTTCTACGGCCAGAGCTTCAACCCGAGCGTGGATGGCAGCGGTCAAGGTGCAACCGCCACTCTCAAGCAAGGCGGCTACACCCTCGTCGACCTGATGACCCGTTACCAGTACGACGAACACCTGAGCTTCACCGCCAACGCCTACAACGTCTTCGACAAGAAGTACCTGACAGGCCTGGGCAACTTCGGCACCACCTTCTACGGCGAGCCGCGTAACTTTCAACTCACGGCCAAGTACGACTTCTGAGTCGCTGAGCTGAAATGAAAAATGCCCGCATTGAGAGATGCGGGCATTTTTTATGGGCCTTTTGATCTTCTGCTCACGTCACCTCAAAGCCGCGAGCGCACCCACTCCACCACTTCCACGTGAATCCCTTCCACCTCCCCCAACAACCCCGCCATGCGCAGAAAGTCATGGGTCATACCCGGCTGCTCCAGCAACGTCACCTCATTCCCCGCCGCCCGCAAACGCTCGGCATACTCAAGCCCTTCGTCATGCAACGGGTCATAACCGGCCAGGTACACCAGTGCCGGGGCCAAACCCGACAAATCCTCGGCCAGCAGCGGCGAGCAGCGCCAGTCCGCCAGGTCCTGGGGGGTGCGGGCGTAGTGGGTGTAGAACCAGTCCAGGGTCGGGGTTTCCAGCAGGTAGCCCTCGGCAAAATCCCGGTGTGAGGCGCGGTGGGTGGTGGCGTCGGTGACGGGGTAAACCAGCAGTTGCGCCTTGGGTTTCAGCGCGAGTTCCTGTGGGTCGCGAACAGAGATGATCGACAGCACTGTGGCCAGTGTTGCACCGACGCTGTCGCCGGCCAGGGCCACCCGTGTGGCGTCCAGGCGGCGGGTTGCGCCTTCGCGTAGCAGCCAGTTGCCGGCGTCGCAGGCGTCCTGTACCGGAGTCGGGAAGCGCCATTCTGGGGCCAGGCGATAATCGACGGTCAGCACGGCGAAACCACCCTGGGCTGCCAGGCGACGGCACAGGGCGTCGTGGGAGTCGAGGCTGCCGACCACGTAGCCGCCGCCGTGGAAATAGAGCATCACTGGTTGCAGGGCTTCGACGGTTTGGCCGTTGCGATACAGGCGTGCGGCGAGGCTGTGGCCGTCGCGGGCGGGGATGGTGAAGTTTTCGCAGGCGATATTGTCCAGCGGTGTATCGAGGAAGCTTGAGGAGGCTTCGAAGTCGATCCGTGCCTCTTGCGGGGTCTGTTCGTGCATGGGGTGACTTTTGCCGGTCAGGCGGCCGAACTCGGCGAGTTCGAGGAAAGCTTCAAGTTCTGGCAGTACGGCCATTGGAGGGATCCTTTACGCAAGAAAGTAGAAAATCTTGTAGTAAACGCGGTCCCCTGTAGGAGCTGGCTTGCCAGCGATGGATTCGAATACGCCGCGTGTATCCAGAAAGCACGCGTTATCGTTAGCGACCATCGCTGGCAAGCCAGCTCCTACAGGGGGTGTGTTTATCCAACAAACACGCGTTATCGTTGGCTACCATCGCTGGCAAGCCAGCTCCTACAGGGGTGCGGTGTTGTCAGGCGGTGGTTGGGGTGCGCTCCAGTAGGTGTTCGAGGTCGTCGAGCAATTCGTCGCTGCGTAGCAGCTCGTAGTGGCCGCCGGCCAACAAGCGATCAATGCCGTGATTGCCGACCTGGGCTTCGAACACCCGGCGTTCGTCCTCGCGTCCGGCTACCCACCAGCGATGGGCCGAGACCTGAATTTTCGGTAGTTGTCGCTGCGACAGCGCAAGCTGTTTGAGCGACGAACCGGTAGCGAAGATCTGCGTCAGTTCACTGGCACCCAACGCCGCGTGGCCATTGGCGCCGTGCATGGCTGCTTCGATCACTGCGGTGGCGCCTTCGCGTTCGTTCAGGCCTGTGGTTTTCGAAGCAATCAAGGCCTGTGCTTCTACAGACGGTTGACCGAGGACAAACTTAAGGAAGTCCGCCAGGTCTTCGCGCCAGTCCCCCGCTTCCGCCGTCCCCGCCACATAAGTGTCGACCAGCCCGGCGAACGCCACCGTCTGCCCCTGGCGTTCCAGTTCATGGGCGACCAGTTGCGTCAATGCGCCACCCAGCGACCACCCGAGCAGGTAGTACGGTCCTTGCGGCTGTTGTGTGCGGATTCGCTGGGCATAGGCCTGGGCCATGGCCAGCAGCGACTCGTCCTGCCACTGCGGGTCGAGCAGCATGCGGCATTGCAGGCCGTACACCGTGCGCCGGCCTTCGAGGCGACGGGCCAGCGGCTCGTAGTCGAACACCGTGCCGAAACCGGCGTGCAGGCAGAACAGCGCCGGCACGTTGCTGACCCGGCCATTCAGCGCCAGCAGCGGGTCCGGCGCTTGTGCAGGTTCTGCGACTTGATAGCCGCTGAGTTCGGCGATGCAGGGTTTCTGCATCAGGTCGCGCAGTTTCAATTCGAAGCCCAGTTGCGGCTGGCTGCGCACCCGCGAGATGACCTTGAGCACCTGCAATGAGTCGCCGCCGAGTTCAAAGAAGTTGTCATCGATGCCCACTTGCGGCACCCCCAACACCTCTTGCCAGATCGTCGCCAGCGCGCTTTCCAGCGCGTTGCGCGGCGCGCGGTAACCGCCCAGTGCCCATTCCGGCACAGGCAGTGCGCGACGATCGAGCTTGCCGTTGGCCGACAGCGGGAAGCGCTCCAGCACCAGGATCCGTGCCGGCACCATGTAGTCAGGCATCTGCGCTTGCAGATCGGCCTTCAAGCGTCGATCCAGTCCGGTGGCAGCAGCGGCCACCACGTAACCGACCAACTGTTTGCCGGTCGGCGTGTCGTGCACCACCACGGCGGCATCCTGCACAGCGGCGCAGTCACGCAGACGGGCTTCGATCTCGCCCAGCTCGATACGGAAACCACGGATCTTCACTTGCTGGTCGAGCCGGCCGAGGTAGTCGATCAAGCCGCATTCGCGCTGGCGCACCAGGTCGCCGGTGCGGTACATGCGGCCACCGGCCTCGAACGGATCGGGAATGAAGCGCTCGGCGCTCATGCCCGGCCGCTGGTGATAACCCCGCGCCAGGCATTCGCCGCCCAGGTACAACTCGCCGCTGACACCCACCGGCAACGGATTGAGGTCGGCGTCGAGGATGTACAGGCCACGGCCCGCCACGCCACGGCCAATCGGCGCATAGGCCGCCTCGCAGGTTTCGCTGGCTTCGGCACGCCACAGCAGTGGTGTAACCACGGTTTCGGTCGGGCCGTAGCCGTTGACCAGGCGCGGCGGGCGCAAGGTGCGCTTGACCTGTTCGAAGCTGGCATCCGGCACCGCATCGCCGCCAAAGCAGTACACCTCGACCGCCGGCGGATTGCCCAGGCGCTCGGCTACTTCGGCCATCTGTTGCAGGTACGCCGGCGGGAAGCAGGCGACGCTGATGCTGTGGCGATGCAGCACCTCCAGGGTGTGTTCCGGGGTCCACAGGTTGTCTTCGCGGATCACCAGGCTGCCGCCGGCCAACAGCACACTCAGCCAGCGTTCCTGGGCACCGTCGAAGGCGAACGACATGAAGTGCAGTTCACGGCTGCGTGGCGCCAGTTCGTAGAGGTCGATGATGCCGCGGCAATGCCGGGCAATCGGCCCACGTTCCACCGCGACGCCCTTGGGTTGGCCGGTGGAGCCGGAGGTGTAGATCAGGTACGCCAGGTGACCCGGCAGTGGTTCGACAACAGGGCACTGGGGGCTGCCCGCAACGCTCAGTTGATCGAGCAACAGGCGTGGCGGGCTGTCGGCCAGGGCCAGGCGATCACCCAGGTCGCTGTCGCACAGCAACAGGCTGGCGGCCGAATCGCTGAGCATGTAGGCCAGGCGCTCGGCCGGGTAGGACAGGTCCAGTGGCAGATAGGCCGCACCGGCCTTGAGCACGGCCAGGAACGCGACGATGGTGCGTTCCGAGCGGGGCAAGGCCACCGCGACCATGCTTTCCGCACCGATGCCGCGGGCGATCAACTGATGAGCCAGCGCATTGGCCTGGGCTTCAAGATCGGCGTAGCTGACTTCGCGATCCTCGCAGAACAAGGCCACTTTCTGCGGCTGGTTGCGCACATGCTGATTGAAGCTGTGCAGCAGATCGGCGTTGTCGCTGGAGGCTTGCGGCAAACTCAGGCGCGCTTGCGGCAGGCCGATGTTGCCCAGCAGGCAGTCCGCATCCTCTGGCAGAGCGCGCAGCAAACCTTCCATCTGCGCACGAATCCGCTCCACTTCCTGCTCACTGAAGCGATCACGCAGGTACAGGTATTCGACTTCCAGACCTTGATCGTTGGCACTGACCATCAGGTCCATCGGGAAGTTGGTGACGCCGCCGCTGCCGACTTCGGCAAAGCGCAGCTCGCCTTCCTCGCCACCGCGCAAGGCACGGTCCACCGGATGGTTTTCGAACACGATGATGCTGTCGAACAGACCCTGGCCACCCTGCCCGGCCCAGCGCTGGACGTCGGACAAGGGCGTGTGTTCGTAGTCGCGCACGGCCAGGTTGTAATCCTGCAGGTCACGCAGCCACTCGCCCAGCGGCTGTTGCGGGTCGAGGGTCTGGATCACCGGCAAGGTATTGATGAACAGGCCGAGCATGTCCTGGGCACCGGCCAGCCCCGTCGGCCGCCCCGCCACCGTGGCGCCGAACGCCACGCTGCGTTGGCCGCTGTGGCGTTGCAGCAACAACAGCCACGCGCCTTGCACCAAAGTGTTGAGGGTGACGCGCTGACGCTTGGCGAAGCTGTGCAGCTTGCGTGTCGCCTGGGCGTCGAGGTCGCTGTACATCACGCCGTGGCCGGAGCCTGTGGCACCGGATGCCGTGGCCAGGATGGTCGGTGCCTCGAGCGACGCCAGGCGCTCACGCCAGAAGCTTTCTGCCTGTGCCTCGTCCTGGCGTTGCAGCCAGGCGATGTAGTCGGCGTAACGTCCGGTCAGCGCCGGCAAGCTGGTGTGGTGGTACAAGCGCAGCATTTCGCCCAACAGGCGCGAAGCGCTCCAGCCGTCCAGCAGCAGGTGATGGTAGATCCAGATCATTTGGTAGCGATCTTCACCCAGGCGCACCAGCACAAAGCGCATCAGCGGCGGGCAGCTCAGGTCGAAACCCTTGGCCTGTTCGGCGGCCGCCAGTTCGCTCAGCGCCTGCTCGGTGTCGCTACGTTCGCGCCAGTCGAGTTCTTCGATCGGCAACTCGACGCTGGCAAACACCGCCTGCAGCGGATCGGCCAAGCCATCGCGCCAGCGGAACGCGGCGCGCAGCACTTCATGGCGCTCGATCAAGGCTTGCCAGGCTGCGCGGAATCGCGGCACCTGCAAGCCGTCAACCGCCACGCTCAACTGGTTGACGTAGGGGTTGAGCTGCGGCGATTCGAGGCAGTGGAACAGCATGCCCTGCTGCATCGGCGACAGCGGATACAGGTCTTGCAAGCCTTCACGGGCGGCGAGATCGATGTACGGCACCAAGGCAAACGCCTCGACTGCCGGCGCTTCGACCAACGCCGCTTCACCACGGCTCGCCACTGCGGCCAGTGCCCGAATGGTCTGCTGCTCGAACAACTGCTTGGGACTGAACACCAGTCCACGCTGCCCGGCACGGCTCACCGCCTGCAGCGAGATGATCGAGTCACCGCCCAGTTCGAAGAAGTTTTCGGTGACGCCCACCGAGTCCAGGCCCAGCAGTTCCTGCCAGATCTCCACCAGCAGTGCTTCGGCCGGCGACGCGGCGGCCACCTGATCCTGATGCTGCCGAGTGGCCTCTGGGGCTGGCAGGCCCTGACGATCGAGCTTGCCGTTCGGCGTCAGCGGCAATGCCGCCAGGCACATCAAGTGCGCCGGCAACATGTGCGCCGGCAGGCGGCTGCGCAGGTGTGCGGTCAGTGCTTCATGCAGGTCCTGCTCGTTGGCCAGCGGATCGCGCGGCACCACGTAGCCGACCAGTTGACGACTCACCGGACCTTCGCGGTCGATGACGAAGGCTTCACGCACGCCTTCGTGCTCCATCAGGCAGGCTTCGATTTCGCCCAGCTCGATACGGAAGCCGCGAATCTTCACTTGCTGGTCGATACGGCCGAGGTATTCGACCACGCCATCGGCACGGAACCGCGCCAGGTCGCCACTGCGGTACAGGCGCGCCCCTGGCACGAACGGGTCCGGTACGAAACGCTCGGCGGTGAGGTCAGGACGTTGGTGATAACCCCGGGCGACGCCCTCGCCGCCCAGGTACAACTCGCCCGCCACGCCGACCGGCAACGGCTGCAGGCCGCCGTCGAGGATGTAGGCACTGCGGTTGCCCACCGGCCGGCCAATCGGCATGAACGCCGAGTCGAATTCGGTATCCGGATAGGCCAGCCAGATCAGCGGCGTGATCACCGTTTCGGTCGGGCCATAGCCATTGATCAGGCGCTTGGGTTGCAGCACTTGCTGCACTTCGTCGAAGGCATGCTTGGCCATGCCTTCGCCGCACGGGGTGTAGGAACGGATCGGCAGATCGCGCCCGGCTTCGCCCATGTAGTCGGCGATCTGCGCCAGGTAACTCGGGGTGAAGCAGGCGATGGTGATGCCGTGTTTTTCGATCTCGGCGCAGGTGCGCTCCACGCTCCACAACTCGTCGTCGCGGGGCATCACCGCCGAACCGAACACCAGCGGCGTCAGCCAGCGCTCGTGGGCGCCGTCGAAGCTGATCGAGGCGAATTGCAGTTCGCGGTCGTCCGGGGTCATGCCGTACAGCTCGCCGATCGACAGGCAATGCATGGCCAGCGGACCGTGGGCCACGCTGACGCCTTTCGGCCGGCCGGTGGAGCCCGAGGTGTAGATCAGGTAGGCGAGGTTTTCGCCGCAGGTCAGGTTGACCGGGTTGCTGTCCGCCATGAATTCCAGCGGCTCGCGGTCGATTTCCAGCACCGCCAGGCCTTCGGGCAATGGCAGTTTTTCCCGCAGCCAGGATTGGCTGATCAGCAGGGAAATGCCGCTGTCGTCCATCAGGTAGCGCAGGCGCTCCGCGGGGTAGGCCGGGTCCAGCGGCACATAGGCGCCGCCAGCCTTGAGGATCGCCAGCAGGCCGACGATCATCTCCGGCGAGCGTTGCATGGCCAGGCCGACCCGCACTTCCGGGCCGATGCCGCGCCCGCGCAAGTGGTGGGCCAGGCGGTTGGCGCGGCGATTGAGCTGGTCGAAGCTCAGCTCCAGTTCGTTGAAGATCAACGCGGTGGCGTCAGGCCGGAGAACGGTCTGGGCCTCGATCAGTTGATGCACGCACAGCGGGTTTTCCTGCGCGCTGAACGGCGGGTTCCATTCCAGCAATTGCTGGGTGCGTTCTGGCGCAGTCAGCAGGTCCAGCTCACTCAAAGCGGCCTGAGGCGCAGCGACCATCGCCGCCAACAGCACGGCCAGGTGCTCGCTCATGCGCGTAATTGCCCCATGGCTGAAATGGCTGCACTGGTAGCTCCAGTTCAGGCTGAGTTGGTTTTCGGCGGTGGCCGCCAGGGTCAGCGGGAAGTTGGTGCGCTCATGGTTCTGCGGAATCGAGAAGCTCAACCCGGCCGGTGCGCCCTGTTGCAAGGCTTCGGCCACCGGGAAGTTTTCGAACACCAGCAGGCTGTCGAACAGCGGCTCGCCGGCGCGCCCGGCCCAACGCTGAATGTCGCCCAGCGCGGTGAATTCATGCTCGCGCAGCTCGAGGTTTTGCGCCTGCAAGCGCGTCAACCATTGCCCGACGCTTTCGAGAGCATCCGGGCTGCTGATCACCGGCAAAGTGTTGATGAACAGGCCGAGCTGGCTTTCGGCCCCAGGCAAATCCACCGGTCGACCGGCCACAGTGGCGCCGAACGCCACGCTGCGTTGGCCGCTGTAGCGTTGCAACAGCAGTGCCCAGGCGCCTTGCACCAGGGTGTTGAGGGTCACTTTTTGCTGGCGGGCGAAGTCGCTGAAGCGCTTGCTGGTGGCGACGTCGAAGGTCTGGTGGTGGTCGGCAAAGCCTGCGTCCGCCTTGCTGGCGACATTGGCCAGGCTCTGGGCCAACAACGTCGGGTTGTCGAGGGATGCCAGTTGCTCGCGCCAGAACAGTTCGTCAGCTTGCGCATCCTGGCGTTGCAGCCAACCGATGTAGTCGGCGAATCGCCCGGTCGGCGCCTGAACCTCCTGCCCCGCATAACGCTGCAGGACTTCGCTCAGCAGCAGCGAGTTACTCCAGCCGTCGAGCAACAGGTGATGGTGGGTGTAGATCAGTTGCTGACGCTCGTCGTCCAGGCGCACCAGGGTCAGGCGCATCAGTGGCGCCCGGGTCGAATCCAGTTGCAGGCGTTCGCTGGCGATCAGTTGCGCCAGCGCCTCGGCCTGATCATCGCGGCCGCGCCAGTCGAGGCAGGTCATCGGCAATTGCAGATGACGATGCACCAGTTGCACCGGTGCCTCGAAACCTTCGGGGAAGTGGAAGCTGCTGCGCAGGATCGCGTGGCTGTCGAGCACCGCTTGCCAGGCGCGACCGAGGCGTTCGGCATCGAGACCACGAGCCTCGACGCTGAGCTGGTTCACGTAGGCGCCGGAATCCGACTCGTACAGGCTGTGGAACAACAAACCGGCCTGCATCGGCGACAGCGGATACACATCTTCGATCTGCGCCGGTGGCACTGGCAGGCCATCGAGTTGCGCCTGGGTCAGTCGCGCCAGCGGGAAGTCCGCCGGGGTCACGCCGCCCGCGCCCTCGCTCAGGCAATGCTCGATCAGCGCCAGCAGTTCAGCGCGGAAATCGTTCGCCAGGGCCTCGATTTCGCGCCGGTCGAAGCATTCGCGGCTGAAGGTCCAGTCGAGTTTCAGTTCACCGCCATACACCTGACCGTCCACCGACAGCCAGTTCGCCAAGGGTGCGTCCGCCGATTGCGCAGCTCCGCTGGACTCACTTGAAGGCGTGAACAGCGCGTCCTCGTCAAAGCTCTGGTCGAACTGGCCGAGGTAGTTGAAGGTCACCCGTGCTTGCGGCAATGCAGCCAAAGCCGCTTGGGCAGTGGCATCGCCCATGTAGCGCAAAAGCCCATAGCCCAGGCCTTTGCCGGGGATGTCCCGCAGTTGCTGCTTGATCGCCTTGATCGAGCCGCCGAGGTCGGCCGTCGGCGTCAGGCGCACCGGGAACAGGCTGGAGAACCAACCCACGGTGCGGGTCAGGTCGATGTCGTCGAACAGCTCTTCGCGGCCATGGCCTTCGAGCTGGATCAGCGCTGATTCGTGACCGGTCCAGCGGCTGAGGGTGCGAGTCAGCGCGGTGAGCAGCAGGTCGTTGACCTGGGTGCGGTAGATCGCCGGAGCCTGTTGCAACAGCTGACGGGTTTGTTCGCGGTCCAGACCGATGCTCACGCCCTGGCGCAGATGCCCGGCCTGGCTTGCTTGCGTGTTGGCCGCTGGCAGCGAATCGCTGGCGCCAGTCAGTTGAGCCTGCCACCAGTTCAGTTCGTCGGTGGCGGTTTCGCAGCGTGCGTAGGTGTCGAGTTTTTCCGCCCAAGCCTGGAAAGCGCTGGTCTTCGGCGGCAGTTCCTCACCTTGATACGCGGCCTGCAAATCTTCCAGCAACACCCGCCACGAAACACCGTCCACCGCCAAGTGGTGGATCACCAACAACAAGCGTTGCGAGCCGTCAGCCTGGGCGATCAGCGCCACGCGCAGCAGCGGCCCGTCTTGCAGGCTGAGGCTGCGCTGGGCTTCGTCGCACACCGATTCGAGCGACGCATCGCTGGCGACGCGGGCGGTCCAGAGCATGTCGATGACATCGGCACTGTCGGCACCGACATAGCGCGCCGACCATTGGCCGTCGACCTGACTGAAACGCAAGCGCAGGGCATCGTGCTGCTTGAGTACCCGTTGCAGGGCACCTTGCAGGCGCGGCAGCTCAAGGGTTTCGCGCGGCGTCAGCAACACCGCCTGGTTCCAGTGCGCACGTTGCGGGATGGGTTCTTCGAAGAACCAGCGCTGGATCGGCGTGAGGGTTTGCACGCCGTCTACCGGACCTTGTTGCGCCACCGGGGCGGCCTGCTCTTTCACCACTGCGGCCAGCGCTTGCAGGGTCTGCTGCTGGAACAGGTCGCGCGGTTGCAGGCTCAGGCCGGCACGTCGGGCGCGGCTGACCACCTGGATCGAAATGATCGAGTCACCGCCCAGTTCGAAGAAGTTATCCTGGCGCCCGACCGGCTCCACGCCCAGCACGTCCTGCCAGATCTGCGCCAGCACGCGCTCGTGTTCACTGCGTGGCGCTTCGAATGCACGCTGGCTGACCTGCGCGGTCGGTGCCGGCAGGCGCTTGCGCTCGAGTTTGCCGTTGGGGCTCAGTGGCATCTGTTCGATCAGCACGGTTTGCGTCGGCACCATGTAGTCCGGCAGGCTGCAGAGCAGATGGCTTTTCAGGGTTTCGCGCCAGGCGCCCTGCTGCGCCGCATCGGCGTCTAGCAACGCACGATCCTGCGGCACGATGTAGGCCACCAGTTGCTTGCCGCTCGGGCCGTCCAGGGCCAGCACCACGGCTTCCTGCACGTCGGCATGTTCTTGCAGGCGCGCTTCGATCTCCCCCAGTTCGATGCGCAGGCCGCGAATCTTCACCTGGTGGTCGATCCGCCCGCAGTAGTCGATGGCGCCATCGGCGCGGTAGCGCGCCAGGTCACCGGTGCGGTACAGGCGCTCGCCGCTGCCGAACGGGTCGACCACGAAACGCTCGGCGGTCAGCGCACCACGGCGGTGATAACCCCGCGCCAGGCCGACGCCACCGAGGTATAACTCACCCACCGCGCCCAGCGGCAGGGGTTGCAATTCGCTGTCGAGGATAAAGGTGCGCAGGTTGGCGATCGGTCGGCCGATCGGCACGCTGTCGCGGCCCTCTTCTACACAGGTCCAGTGGGTCACGTCGATGGCCGCTTCGGTCGGGCCATACAGGTTGTACAGGTTGGCCTGCGGCAGGCTGCGCAGGGTCTGGCGTTGCAGCTCCATCGGCAGCGCTTCGCCGCTGCAGATGATGCGGGTCAGGGAAGTGCAGGCCAAGGCTTCGTCGGCAGCAATGAACGCCGAGAGCATCGACGGCACGAAGTGCAGCGTGGTGATCGCCTGCTCGACGATCAGCGCGGCGAGGCGTTGCGGATCGCGATGCTCACCCGGGGCGGCGATCACCAGGGTGGCGCCTTTCATCAGCGGCCAGAAAAACTCCCACACCGACACGTCAAAACTGAACGGGGTTTTCTGCAGCACGCGGTCCGTGGGCCGCAAGTCATAGGCGGCCTGCATCCACTCGATACGGTTGTGCAGCGCCACGTGGCGGTTGCCGGCGCCCTTGGGTTTGCCGGTGGAACCGGAGGTGTAGATCATGTAGGCGAGGTTTTCCGCCACCGCCAGGTTCGGCAGATCGCTGCCTGGCAAGTCGCTCAACCAGTCGGCATCGGCGTGCAGGCACAGGGTGCGCACGGTGTCCGGCGTCGGCAGTTGCGCCAGCAGGTGTTCCTGGGTCAGCAGCAGTGTTATGCCGCTGTCTTCGATCATGTAGCTCAAGCGATCGAGCGGGTATTCCGGGTCCAGCGGCACGTAGGCACCGCCGGCCTTGAGGATCGCCAGCAGGCCGACGACCATTTCCAGCGAACGGTCGCAGGCGATGCCGACGATCACTTCCGGGCCGACACCCTGGGTGCGCAAGTGGTGGGCCAGGCGGTTGGCGCGCAGGTTCAACTCGGCGTAGCTCAAGGCCTGGCCCTGGAACACCAGCGCCGTCGCCTGAGGATTTTCCAGCACCCGTGCTTCGAAATGCCGTTGTACACAGACTTCGCCCGGATAGACCTGAGCGGTGTCGTTGAGGTCGCCGAGGATGCGCAGGCGCTCGTCGGCCTCCAGCAACGGCAATTCGGCCAGCGGCGTTTGCGGGTTTGCCAGCACCCCGGCCAGCAAGTTGCGCCAATGCCGGGCCAGGTCCTCGATGCGCTCGGCATCGAACAGGTCGGTGGCGTAGGTCAGGCTGGCGAACAGTTGGTCGCCCTGTTCCTGGGTGTCCAGTTGCAGATCAAATTGCGTGGTGTGCGCCGTGGCGTTCAACGCCTCCACACGCAGGCCGGCCAGCAAGCCGCTGACGGCGGCGGGCTTGGCCTGCTGGTGGTTGAACATCACCTGGAACAGCGGGCTGTGGCTGAGGCTGCGTTCGCCTTGCAGCGTCTGCACCAGGCGCTCGAATGGTAGGTCCTGATAATCCTGGGCATCCAGGGCAAAGGCGCGGGTCTGGTCGAGCAACTGAGTGAACGGCAGGCGCCCGTCGAGTTCGGCGCGCATCACCTGGGTGTTGACGAAGAAGCCGATCAGGCCACGGGTCTCGGCGCGATTGCGGTTGCCGATCGGCACGCCGATGCGCAGGTCGGCCTGACCGCTGTAGCGATAGAGCAAGGCCTGGAAACTGGCCAGCAGCAGCATGAACGGCGTGACGCCGCGCTGTCTGGCCAGGGCCATCAGGCCGGTTGCGAGGGTGGCGTCCAGGGCGAAATCCAGGCGCGCACCACGCTGGCTCGGTTGCGCAGGACGCGGGCGATCGGTCGGCAATTCCAGCAGCGGCTGTTCGCTGCCGAGCTTGCCACGCCACCAATCGAGTTGACGTTCAAGCTCGCCGGCTTCCATCCAGCGTCGCTGCCACGCAGCGTAGTCCGAATACTCGATCGGCAGCGCTTGCAGCTGTGCGCTGCGGCCCTGGCAATGGGCGGCATACAACTGGGAAAACTCCTCCACCAACACGCCCATCGACCAGCCGTCGGTGACGATGTGGTGCAGGGTCAGCACCAGCACGTGGTCATCAAAATCCAGCTGCAACAGGCTGACGCGCAACAGCGGGCCGTGTTGCAGATCGAACGGTCGGGCGATTTCCTGCTCGACTTTTTGCATCGCCAATTCGAGGCGCTGGGCCTCGGGCTCGCCGCGCAGGTCGTGCTGCTCGATGGGGAGCGTGGTGAACGTGGCCAAGGTCTGCAGCACCTGGCCGTCATCCTCGACGAATCGGCTGCGCAGGCTCTGATGCCGCTCCAGTAAAACATCGAAACTCTGCTGCAACGCCGCGACATTCAGCGGGCCTTGGAGACGCAGGGCCGCGGGAATGTTGTAGGCACTGCTCTGCGGGTCGAGCTGCCAGAGGAACCACTGGCGCTGCTGCGCATAGGACAGCTCGAACGACGATTGCAGCGCGGCGGCAGGCGGGATCGGCAGTTGGCCGAAGCTCACGCCCTGCTCCTGCATTTTGCTCAGAAACTCGCGGCGCTTGTCGGCAGGCAGGCCAGCGAAGCGGGTGGCGATACGCGAGGCGGTGCTGTGTTCCATCAGTTGATCTCCATCTCGTCCAGCAGCGACTCAAGCGCATCCAGACGGGCATCGTTGTCGGTCGGGGCTTGTTGCCCGGCGGTGGCGGCATAAGCCTGAAGGTCGTTGCTTTCGAACAGCGCGCGCAGCGGCAGCTCGATGCCCAGTTCCAGTTCCACTCGGGCACTGGCCTGGGCGGCGAGCAGCGAATGCCCGCCCAATTCAAAGAAGTTGTCGCGCCGGCCGATCTGCGCCACGCCCAGCACCTCGGCCCAGATCGCTGCCAGTTGCTGTTCGAGCTCGCCCTCGGGGGCCTCGAACGGTCGTTGCCAGTCCTCGGCATCCGGTAGCGGCAAGGCCCTGCGGTCGAGCTTGCCGTTGCTGGTCAGCGGCAAGGCATCGAGCAATAGCCAGTGGCTGGGCACCATGTAGTCCGGCAGGTCGACCTTGAGCGCGGCGCGCAGGTTGTCGCGCCAGTTGATCGGATCGTGCGGGGTTTGCTCGGCTACGACGTAGGCGCACAGGTGTGGCCCGCTGTCGCCGGCATGCACGCTCAGCACCGCCTGGCGCACGCCCGGTTGCGCCAGCAGCGCGGCTTCGATCTCGCCCAGTTCGATGCGGAACCCGCGGATCTTCACCTGTTGGTCGATGCGCCCCAGGTAGTCGATGCTGCCGTCGGCGCGCTGGCGCGCCAGGTCGCCGCTGCGATACAGGCGTTGCGCGGCATCGAACGGGCTGGGCACAAAACGCTCGGCGGTCAGGCCGAAACGCCCGTGGTAACCCCGTGCGAGGCCGGCGCCGGCGATGTACAACTCCCCCGCCACGCCCACCGGCACCGGTTGCAACTGGCTGTCGAGCAGGTACCAGCGCAGGTCGCGGATCGGCAGGCCGATCGGGCTCTGGGCCTTGCCGTCGAGGTCGGCAAGGCGGATCGCGCGGTAGGTCACGTGCACCGTGGTTTCGGTGATGCCGTACATGTTGACCAGGGTCGGTTGCTGGTCGCCAAAGCGTTCGAACCAGGGACGCAGGCTGGCCACTTCCAGGGCTTCGCCACCGAAAATCACCTGGCGCAACGCCAGTTGGCGCGGGCTGGCGCAGGCGATCGGCAGCAACTGGCGGAAGGCCGTCGGGGTCTGGTTCAACACCGTCACCCCTTCATCGCAAAGCAGGCGGTGGAACTCCTGGGGCTCGCGGCTGATGTAATACGGCACGATCACCAGGCGCCCGCCGGTGCACAGCGAGCCAAACAGCTCCCACACCGAGAAATCGAAGGCATAGGAGTGGAACAGGGTCCAGACATCGTCTGCGCCGAAGTTGAACTCGGCCGCGGTGGCGGTGAGCAGGCGCCCGACGTTGCCATGGCTGAGCAAGGCGCCCTTTGGCCGGCCGGTGGAGCCGGAGGTGTAGATCACGTAGGCGAGATTGTCCGGGGTCGCCAACGGCGCCAGGTTGTCGTCGCTGTAGGCGTCCAGTTGCAACGCCGCCAGGTCAAGGACCTGCACGCCGTCGCGGTCCGGCAAGCCATCGATCAGGTGAGCCTGGGTCAACAGCAACGCGATGCCACTGTCATCGATCATGTAGCTCAGGCGCTCGGCCGGGTATTGCGGATCGAGCGGCACGTAGGCGCCACCGGCCTTGAGAATCGCCAGCAAACCGACCACCAGCGGCACCGCCCGCTCGGTAGCGATACCCACCCGCACTTCGGGGCCGACACCCTGCTCACGCAGTTTGCGCGCCAGGCGGTTGGCCTGGGCGTTGAGCGCCGCGTAGCTCAGCTGCTCGCCTTCACAGGACAGTGCGATGGCGTCCGGGCGTTGCGCGGCCTGGGCTTCGAACAGCTGATGCAGAGTTGGCGATGGCGCTTGCGCCTCGAACGCCGGGTTCCAGTGCTGGATCAACGCCTGCTGTTGCGGCGCTTGCAGCAACGGCAGTTCAGCGACACGCTGCTGCGGATCGGCAACCACCGCGCGCAACAGGTTCAGCCACTGCTCGGCGAAGCGCTGCATCGAGGCCTCGTCGTACAGGTCGGTGGCGTAGCTGAGGCTGGCGGCCAGCGTGTCGCCCTGCTCCTGGGTATCGAGCACCAGGTCGAACTGCGCGGTGTGTTGCTGCCAGTGCAAACGCTCCACCTGCAGGCCGGCGACCTCGCGCTCGACACTCGCCCCCATCTGCTGCTGGTGGTTGTAGAGCACCTGGAACAAGGGGCTGTGATTGAGGCTGCGATCCGGTTGCAGGGCATCCACCAGTTGCTCGAACGGCAGGTCCTGATGCACCTGGGCGTCGAGCGCGACCTGCTTGACCTGTTGCAGCAACGCACTGAACGATTGCTGCCCGTCGATCTCGGCGCGCAGCACCTGGGTATTGATGAAGAAGCCGATCAGGCCTTCGGTTTCCAGGCGCGAACGGCCGGCGCTCGGCACGCCGACGCTGATGCTCGACTGCCCGCTCTGGCGGTGCAGCAAGGTCTGGAAACTGGCCAGCAACAGCATGAACAGCGTCACTTGCTGGTGCTGTGCGCGCTCGCGCAAACCGGCCAGCAGTGGGCGATCGACGTTCAGCGTCAGACTGGCGCCGCGTTCGCTGCGGCGAGCCGGACGGGTCAGTTCACTCGGCAATTCCAGCGGCGCCTGGCTGCCCGCCAGTTGTTCGCGCCACCACGCCAGTTGCCGCGCGCCCTCGCCGGCTTCCAGCCAGTCGCGCTGCCAACGAGCGTAGTCGCTGTAGTTCACCGGCAGGCTCGAGAGGTTGGCTGCACTGCCTTCGACAGCCGCCTGATACAACGCGCTGAATTCATCGACCATGACCTGCATCGACCAGCCATCGGCGGCGATGTGGTGCACGGTGAGCACCAGCACATGCTCTTCGGCGCTGACTTGCAGCAGCAATGCGCGCCACAGCGGACCGTTGCGCAGGTCGAACGGCCGGGCGATTTCTTCGGCAACGGCGGCGTCGACCGACGACTCATTGAGCTGCCGTTCGCTCAGTTGCAACGCCAGTTCCGTGCGCAGCAATGGACGCGCCTGCTGACCGTCCTGTTCGAAGGTGGTGCGCAGGGTCTGGTGCCGGGCCTGCAATTGCAGGAAGGCTTCGCGCAGGGCCTGGCGGTTCAGTGGTCCCTTGAGGCGCAGTGCGGCGGGGATGTTGTAGGCGCTGCTCTGTGGGTCCAGTTGCCAGAGAATCCACTGGCGCTGTTGGGCGTAGGACAGAATCGGCGCCTGATCATCGGCTGCACGTTGCAAGGTCGGCTGAGCGCTGGTTTCGGCAAGCATTGCACGCTCGGCAAATTCCGCCAGATTCGTGGCGGAGAACAGGCTGCTCACCGACAGTTCGATGTTCAGTTGCTGGCGAACCCGCGAGATCACTTGCAGCACCAGCAACGAATGGCCGCCCAACTCGAAGAAGTTGTCGTCGCGACTTACCTGCTCGACCTGCAACACGTCCTGCCAGACCTGCGCCAGTTGCGTTTCCAGGCCTTCGGCCGGGGCAATGAAGGCACGTTGTGCAGCGCCGGCCTCAGCACGCGGCAAGGCCTTGCGGTCGAGTTTGCCGTTGTTGTTGAGCGGCAATTTCGCCAGCATGATCAGATGGCTCGGCACCATGTATTCCGGCAGCGACTGGCGCATGACGGCCTTGAGCCCTTCCAGATAGTCGGCCTCGGAAACCACCGCGCCGCTGGCGACGATGTACGCCACCAGTTGCGTGCCATCCTGGGCGATGACCGCCGCTTCGCGTACCTCGTCCCGGGCTTGCAGACAGGCTTCGATCTCGCCCATCTCGATGCGGAAACCGCGAATTTTCACCTGATGGTCGATGCGCCCGACGTATTCCAGATCACCGCTGGCGTTGTAGCGCGCCAGGTCGCCGCTGCGGTACAGCCGCGCACCCGGTTCGCGGGCGAAGGGGTCCGGGAGGAAACGTTCGGCAGTCAGCGCCGGACGGTCGAAATAACTTTGCGCCAGGCAGGCCGGCGCGCCGATGCACAACTCGCCGACACCGTCGGCGGGCAGCAACTGGCCGGCTGCATCCAGCACATACAGTGCGCGGCCGGAAATGGCGCGACCGATCGGAATGCCGAACGCATCGCTGGCATCCTCCAGGCGGCACTCATGCACGCTGGACACCACCGTCGCTTCGGTCGGCCCGTAGGTGTTGAGCAGGCGCACGTGGCCCAAGCCGGCCTGATGCCACTGGCGCAGTCCTTCTACCGACATGGCCTCGCCGCCGACGTGCACCTGACGCAGAGCGCCAAAGTTACGCACCGCACCGCTGGCACATTCACCGGCCAGCAGGAACCAGTAGGCGGCGGGCAAGTCGGCCACGGTCACACCTTGCTCGACGATCTGTGCAGCCAGTCGACCGGCGTCCCACAGGTCATCGCCACGCATGATCAGTGCCGCGCCGACGCACAGGGTCGGGAAGCATTGCTCGACGAAGCCGTCGAAGCTGAAGGTGGCGAATTGCAGTACGCGATCTTCTTTCGTCAACCTCGAATAATCGGCGGCGGTCTGGCAGAACTCGCGTAAAGCGTCGTGGGCGATGGCCACGCCTTTGGGTTGGCCGGTGGAGCCGGAGGTGTAGATGATATAGGCCAGGTCTGCGGCGACGGCGTGGTTCTGCGGATTGCCTTGTGGATAACCGGCGCTGTCGTCGAGGCGCAGGCGTGCCAGCCCCGTCGGCAGCGGCAGGTCTTCCAGCAGGCCAGGCTCGCACAGCAGCACGTCAAGACGGCTGTCGTCGATCATGTAAGCCAGGCGTTCAGCCGGGTATTTCGGGTCCAGCGGCACATAGGCCGCGCCGCTTTTCAGCACCGCCAGCAGGCTGACGATCAACTGCGGGCCACGACGCAACGCCAGACCGACACGCTTGCCGGGGCCTGCGCCATTGTCGATCAGGCGATGGGCCAGGCGGTTGGCCTGGGCATTGAGTTCGCCGTAGCTCAGGCTTTGGCCGTCGACCTGCAACGCCAGTGCATCCGGAGTCGCGGCGGCTTGAGCGGCGATGCGTTCATGGACCAGAAGCACTGTGGATAACTCAACCGTGGCCGGTTGGCTGATGGCGAGTACCGCGTTCTTGCCTTCGGCATCGAGCAGTTCCAGCGCACCCAGCGCCGCGTCTGGTGAAGCCACCAATTGCATCAGCAGGTGCTGCAGATTGGCCGACAGTTGAGCGACTTGAGCGGCACTGAAGCGCGCCGCGTCGTAGCTGAAATCCAGGCTCAGGACTTCACCCAGTTCGACGCCCAGAGTCAGCGGATAGTGCGTACGCTCGTGGTTATGCAAATTGCCGAACGACAACCCCGCCGGTGCGCCCTGCTTCAGCGCCTGGGCAACGGGGAAGTTTTCGAACACCAGCAAACTGTCGAACAATGCCGAGCCCTGCTGCCCCGCCCAGCCCTGAATGTCATACAACGGCACATGCTCGAACTCGCGCATGGCCAGGTTCAGGCCTTGCAACTCGCCGAGCCACTGGCTGACGGTCTGGTCCGGCTTCATCGCGCACACCAGCGGCAGGGTGTTGATAAACAGCCCGAGCTGTTCTTCGATCCCCGGCAGCGGCGCCGAACGGCCGGCCACGGTGGCGCCGAACACCACGCAGTCCTGGCCGGTGTAGCGCTGCAACAACAGACTCCACGCCGCTTGCAGCACGGTGTTGAGGGTGACTTTCTGCTGCCGGGCGAACTCGGCCAGACGCTGGGTCGCGCGTGGGTCGATGGTCACGCGACATTCCTCGCTGCCTGCCCCCCCGACGGGAGGACGCAAGGCTTCGGCCAGCAGCGTTGGCGCTTCAAGCGGTGCCAGTGCGGCTTTCCAGAATTGTTCGCCAGCGGCCGTCGATTGCTGCTGCAACCAGCCCAGGTAATCGCGGTACTGCCCAGTCGGTGCCGGCAGCGCATGCCCGGCGGCATAGTGCTGGATGACTTCGGCGAGCAACTGCGCGTTGCTCCAGCCGTCCATCAGGATGTGATGGCTGGTGTAGATCAGGTGCCAGGTATCAGCGCTGGTGCGCACCAGCTTCAAGCGCAACAGCGGTGCCGTGCCCAATTCGAAACCTTGCGCGCGTTCGGCATCGGCCAGGGCGTCGGTATCGGTCGCTTCCAGCACTTGCAGTGGTAATGCGACCTGACGGGCAATCGCCTGGTGCGCCACGTCCAGGCCTTGCCAGTGGAAGCTGCTGCGCAGGATGTCGTGACGCTCGACCGCGGCCTGCCAGGAGCGGGTGAAGCGCTCACAGTCCAGGCCACCGATGTCCAGGCGCAGCTGACTGATGTAGGCGCCGACTTGCGGCTCGTACAGGGTGTGAAAGAGCATGCCCTGCTGCATTGGCGACAGCGGATACAGGTCTTCGAGCGCCGCGACATTCATCGGCAAAACATCGAGCTGCGCCTGATCGATCCGCGCCAACGGGAAGTCTGACGGAGTGGCCTGGGGTGCTGGCAACGAGCAGCAGTGATCGATCAAGGCGTTGAGCTCCAGCGCGTAGTCGTCCGCCAGACCCTGGATGGTCGCGGTGTCGAACATCTCGCGGCTGAAGCCCCAGCTCAGGGACAGCTCGCCACCGTAGACCTGACCTTCGACCACCAGCCAATTGCCCAGGGTTGCCGCCGGGTCCTGCGCCATGCCGTTGCCTTCGGTGGACGGGGTGAACAACGCCCCCTCATCGAACTGACGGTCGAACTGTCCCAGGTAGTTGAAGGTGATGCGCGGTTGCGCCAGCGCCGCCAGTTCGGCGCGGACTTCAGGTGTGCCGAGGTAACGCAGCGCGCCGTAGCCCAGGCCTTTGTCCGGGACTTTGCGCAGTTGCTCCTTGATGGATTTGATCGATGCGCCGAGCTCAAGGGCCGGTGTCAGGTTGACCGGGAACAGGCTGGTGAACCAGCCGACGCTGCGGGTCAGGTCGATGTCGTCGAACAGGTCTTCGCGACCATGGCCTTCGAGCTGGATCAGCGTGCTGCCCTGCCCGCTCCAGCGGCAAACGGTGCGGGCCAGGGCGGTCAGCAGCAGGTCGTTGACCCGGGTACGGTAGGCCGCCGGGGCCTGTTGCAGTAGCTTGCGGGTTTGCTCGGTGTCGAGCTTGAGTTCGAGTTTTTCTTCGAAACGGTTTTCCAGCGCGCCGTTCGGGCGCTCGCACGGCAGGTCTTTTGGCGCGTGTTGCAGTTCGGCCTGCCAGTGGCCGAGGCTGTGCTCGAAGGCTGGTATATGCGCCTGCAAGCGCGCGACCCAACGCTGATAGGTGCTGGTTTTGGCCGGCGCGCTGCCGCCGTTGTAGAAGTGCTGCAGATCTTCCAGCAGTACGCGCCAGGACACGCCGTCCACCGCCAGGTGGTGGATCACCAGCAGCAAACGTTCAGAGCCGTCGGCCATCGCCACCCACATTGCGCGCAGCAACGGGCCATTGTGCAAGTCGAGACTGCGCTGGGCGTCGTCGCACAAAGCGTTGAGCTGCTCGACCGATTGCGCCTGACGCTGCCACAGCACCGACTCCGTAGTCGGCGCGTCGTAGGTTTGCTGCCAAGCGTTTTCTACCTGTGCATAACGCAGGCGCAGGCTGTCGTGTTGGGTCAGCAATTGTTCCAGGGCGCGCTCCAGCGCTGCGACGTTCAACGGCTCGCGCGGCACCAGCAACAGCGACTGGTTCCAGTGCTGACGCTCGGGGATGTTTTGTTCGAAGAACCATTGTTGCACTGGCGCCAACGCCACTGCGCCAACCGCAGGGCCTTGGTCGATCTGCGATTGCTCGCCACTGCGAGCCGCCTGGGCGAGGCTGCGGATGGTCTGGTGCTGGAAGAGATCCTTGGGGCTGAGCACGATGCCGGCCTGGCGCGCGCGGCTGACCACCTGCATGGAGACGATGGAGTCGCCGCCCAGTTCGAAGAAATTGTCTTCCAGGCCGACGTTGTCGATGGCCAGCACGTCCTGCCAGATCGCGGCGAGGGATTTCTCCAGCTCGCTGCGTGGCGCGACGTGTTCGCGTTGCTGCTGGCTGCCATCCACCGCTGGCAAGGCCTTGCGGTCGAGCTTGCCGTTGGGGGTCAGCGGCAGTTGTCCGAGGAACAACAGGAACGCCGGGACCATGTAGTCCGGCAGGTGCTGGCGCAGCGCTGCTTTCAGGGATTCACGCAGGGTCGCTTGCGCGTCGGGGTCGTCCAGCAACGCCGAATCGTTCGGCACGATGTAGGCCACCAGTTGCTGACCGCTGGCGCCGTCCTGGGCCAGCACCGCCAGTTCGCGCACCGCCTCCTGCTGCAACAGCCGCGCTTCGATTTCGCCCAGCTCGATACGGAAGCCACGGACCTTGACCTGATGATCGATACGGCCGACGTATTGCAGGGTGCCGTCGGCCTGATAGCGCGTCAGGTCGCCGGTGCGATACAGGCGATCGCCAGTGCTGGAAAACGGATTGGGTACATATTTTTCAGCGGTCAGGCCCGGCCGTGCGAGGTAACCACGGGTGATGCCCGCGCCGCTCAGGTACAACTCGGCGGACACGCCTTGGGGCACCGGTTGCAGTTCGGCATCGAGCAGATAGCTGGCGGTGTGCTTGAGCGGCCGGCCGATATTGGCGTGGCCACCGGCTTCGCGGCGGGTCCAGGTGGAATAGGTGGTGTCTTCCGACGGGCCATACAGATCGTAGACATGCTCGACGGTCGGCTGCTGGTACAGAGCCTCCACCAGGCTTTGCTTGAGCGGCTCACCGGCCAGGTTGATGATGCGCACGCTCGACGGGATCTGCCCGTCGCGCTGCAGTGCGTTGATCGCCGATGGCACGGTGTTGATCAGGCGTACCCGATCCCGCGCCGGCAGTTGCGGCAACTCCAGGGCGTTGCGGGCGATGATCAGCGAGCCACCGTTGGCCAGGGTGACGAACAGCTCCCACACCGACAGGTCGAAGCACACCGAAGTCGACGCCAGTACACCCTGGATGTCCTCGCGGCTGTACACCGATCCGGACCAGTCGATCAGCGCCATCACGTTACGATGGGCAATCGCCACGCCCTTGGGCTTGCCGGTGGAACCGGAGGTGTAGATCACGTAGGCCAGGTTGTCCGGGGTGACGCGGGTGACCGGGGCGCTTTGCGGGTAGGCGGCGAGCGACTGGATCTCGTCCATCAGCAGGACTTGAGTGTCTGCGCTCACACTCAACGATTCGGCGACGGCCTGCTGTGTGATCAGCACGAGCGCGCGACTGTCCTCGAGCATGTAGGCGACGCGCTCGGCCGGGTAATCCGGGTCCAACGGTACGTAGGCGCCGCCAGCCTTGAGGACCGCCAGCAAGGCCACCAACAGTTGCTCGGAACGCTGCATGGCCACACCGACCCGCACTTCCGGGCCGACGCCAAGCTCAATCAGCTTGTGGGCCAGGCGATTGGCTTGCTGGTCGAGTTCGTTGTAGGTCAGTTGCTTGTCCGCAAAGGTCACGGCCAATGCATCAGGGCTTGCAGCCACTTGCTGGCTGATCATCTGATGAATGCACAGGTCCTGCGGGGCGCTGTCATCAGCGCGGTTCCAGTCGTGGACGATGCGCTGATACTCGGCCTGTTCCAGCAACGGCAAATCGCTGATGCGCTGCTGCGAATCACTGACCATGCCTTGCAGCAAGCGTGTCCAGTGCTGCGCCATGCGCGCGATGGTCGCGGCGTCGAACAGGTCGTTGGCGTAGGTCAGTGCCGCGTGGAGCTTGCCGCCCTTTTCATAGGTGTCCAGTGTGAGGTCGAACTGCGTGGTGCGCCCTTGCCATTCGATCATGCCCAGCGCCAGGCCGGACGCTGTGGTGACTGTGGAGATATCCGCGACCTGCGGCTGATGGTTGTACATCACCTGGAACAGCGGCGTGTGGCTGAGGCTGCGTTCCAGTTTCAAGGCTTCGACGAGGCGCTCGAACGGCAGGTCCTGGTGAGCCTGGGCGCCCAGCGCGGTTTCCTTGATGCGCCGCAGCAGTTCGTCGACCCTGGTCTGCCCGTCCAGTTGCGTGCGCAGCACCTGGGTGTTGACGAAGAAGCCGATCAGCCCTTCGATTTCGGCGCGGTTGCGGTTGGCGATCGGCACGCCGACGCGCAAGTCGGTCTGCCCGGTATAGCGATGCAGCAGCACGTTGAAGGCGCCGAGCAGCAGCATGAACAGGGTGATGTTGTGCTTCTGCGCGGTGGCCCGCAGTTGCTCGGCCAACTGCCCGTCGACGGCGAATTCGTAGCGGGTGCCGCGGTAGCTCGGCATCGCCGGGCGTGGGTGATCGAGGGGCAGTTCCAGCACCGGATGCTCGTCACCCAGTTGCGCTTGCCAGTAGTCGAGTTGGCGCGCCTGCTCGCCGGCCTCCAGCCAGCGCCGTTGCCACAGGGCGTAGTCGCTGTACTGGATTGGCAAGGGCGCCAGTTGCGGTAACGTGCCGGCATCGAAGGCGTCGTAGCAGCGGACGAACTCGTCGATCAGCACGTTCATCGACCAGCCGTCGGACACGATGTGGTGCAGGGTCAGCAGCAGGACGTGTTCCTGTTCGGCCAGCTTGAGCAAGGTGACGCGCAGCAACGGACCGACGCCCAGATCGAACGGCAGCACCGATTGCAGCTCGGCGGACTCGGCCACGGCCTGCTCGCGCTCGCTAGCCGGCAAGGCGCTGAAGTCCACATGATCGATCACCAGCGACGCGGTGGCCGGCACTTGCAGCAGGCTGTCGTTGGGCTGCGGCGCAAACACCGTGCGCAAGGTTTCGTGACGCGCCACCAGGCTGGCGAATGCCTGTTCCAGCGCCGCCAGGTTCAGACGACCAGTCAGGCGCACCGCACCCGGCAAATTGTAGGCGCCGCTTTGCGGATCAAGCCGCCAGAGAAACCACATGCGTCGCTGGGCGTACGACAGCGCCTGGTGATCCTCGGCAAGGGCCCCGGCCGGAATCGGAAACCGGGCGAAATCCACGCCCTCCTTGTGCAAGGCCGCAAGGAACAGCTGGCGCTTTTCCAGGGGCAACCCGATAAACCGGCGAGCAAGTTTCAAGGAGTCTTCAGCATTCATTTCTCAGCATCCGGATCAGTAGGCAGGAAGCACAAAGGCGCGTCGTCCCTATAAAACGAATGCAGACGGGAAAAATTAGCGAATGAGAATAAGTATCAGGATGGCAAAACATTGTGGGAGCGGGCTTGCTCGCGATAGAGGTGTATCAGACACCATTGATGTCGACTGACACTCCGTTATCGCGAGCAAGCTCGCTCCCACAGGGATTCGGTAATGTTTGCGATTGGGTTAACCCACAGCGGCCATGGCGTGCCGACGATGATGAACTTCAAGCTGATCCTTGATCACCTTGAGCACCTTGGCCTCATGCTCATGAATGAAAAAATGCCCACCCGCCAACATGTCCACGGAAAAGCTGCCGTGGGTTTCCTTGCGCCAGCCCATCAGTTGTTCGGTCGTTGCCCGGTCCGCCTTGCCGCCGAGCACGTGCACCGGGCATTTGAGCAGCGGTCGCTGCATCGGCTCGAAGCGCCCGCACAACTGGAAGTCGGCGCGCAGGATTGGCAACGTCAGGCTCATCAACTCTTCGTTGGCCAGGACTTCTTCGCTGGTGCCGTTGAGGCTGCGCAACTGCTCGATCAACTCGGCATCGGATTTGGGTTCGGCAAATCCACGGTCGTAGTCCTCGCGCAGGGTTGGCGCCGCCGTGCCCGAGGCAAAGAGCGCCACCGGTTCCGGGCAGCCAAGCGAGCGCAAGGCGTGGGCCATTTCGCAAGCGAGCAGCGCACCCAGGCTGTGGCCGAACAGGGCATACGGCGCCTTGAGCGTGGTTTTTTGTTCCTGTGCGAGCTGCAGCGCCAGACGACGCATGTCGGTATGCAATGGCTCGCCGAAACGGGCACCCCGCCCCGGCAGTTCCACCGGTTGCAGCTTGATCCACTCCGGCAGCTTGCGCCGCCAGCGGCTATAGACCATGGCACTCGCGCCGGAATAGGGCAGGCACAGCAATGTCAGCGGGGTCACGGGGCTTACCTCGAAATGTTGTCTAGGTAAGAGAACGGATAAGCGCCAAGGAGAATTAGTCGGATGAATCCCCCCCTGTGGGAGCGAGCCTGCTCGCGATGGTATGTCAGACACATCGGTGTCGCCTGACACTCCATCGCGAGCAAGCTCGCTCCTACAGGTAAATGCTTTATTTCAAATGGCGATAGCTTTGGATCGCGGAACCGAGGACGACACCCCCCGCCGCAATCGCCAGCCAAAACCCGCTCCGCGCCCCGAACGCATCCACCAGCCACCCCGACCCCGCCGCGCCGATCGCCACGCCAATGCTCAGCCCGGTGACCAACCAGGTCAGGCCTTCAGTGAGTTTGGCCGGCGGCACGATCTGCTCCACCAGGGCCATGGCGACAATCAACGTCGGGGCAAAAAACAGCCCGGCAACAAACACCGCCAGGGACAACCCGAGAATGTTCACCGCCAGCAGCAGCGGCAAGGTCGTCACCGCCGTCGCCACTCCACCATAGAGAAACAAGCGCGGCAGCGGCACTTTCGAGCGCAACGCGCCGAACGCCAACCCCGCCAGGCACGAACCGATCGCATACACCGACAACACGATGCTCGCTGCGGCTGGCTGGCCCTGTTGCTGGGCGAAGGCCACGCTGACCACATCCACCACACCGACGATGGTGCCCATGGCGACCATCAACAGCATCAGCCACTGGATGTCCACGGAGTGGATGATCGATGCGGCATGCTGTTCTTCGTGGGGATGCACCGGCGGCTCGGTGCCGCGTTGCAACACGAACGCCGTGACCCCGATCGCCAGCATCAGCAACGCCGCCAACGGCCCCGCCTCGGGGAACGCCACCACGCACAACCCCACCGACAAGGGTGGCCCGACGATGAAGCAGACTTCGTCCAGCACCGACTCCAGGGCGTAGGCGGTTTGCAGTTGCGGCTGGCCGCGATAGAGCTCGGTCCAGCGCGCCCGAACCATCGCTGACATGCTCGGCATACAGCCGGCGATCGCGGCGAACACAAACAACGTCCACTGTGGTGCCTGCAAACGGGTGCAGAGCAGCACCATCAACAGCGCCCCGCCCCCGATCAGCGCTGACACCGGCAAGATCCGGCGCTGACCAAAACGGTCCACCAGCCGCGACACCTGCGGTGCACAAAACGCTGTCGCCAGCGCGAACGTCGCCGCCACTGCACCCGCCAAACCGTAACCACCCTGCAACTGCGAGAGCATGGTGATCAGGCCGATACCGGTCATGGAAATCGGCATGCGCGCGATCATCCCGGCCAGCACGAAGGCGCCGCTGCCAGGTGCATCGAACAGATCGCGGTAGGGGTTGGCCATGGGTCTGAGGTCTCGACAAGGGCCTGCAAATTGCCATAAACACTGATCGAGGGGAAAGCAGCCAATTGTTGCTTGAATGTGAAAGCCCCATCGCCAGCAGGCTGGCTCCCACAATGACTGATGTACACCCATCCAAGGTGGGAGCCAGCCTGCTGGCGATAGGGCCAGAACAGTCACCGCAAAATGAACTCCAGCCCGCCAAGACCAGTCAGCTATTTAGGCCCTCAGCTCCCGGAGCCCCAATGCCCGACCACGAACGCCAAAGCCCCATCGACGCCCACGGCATCATCGGCGACATGCGCAGCGCCGCGCTGGTCAATGACAAAGGCAGCGTGGATTTTTTCTGCTGGCCGGAATTCGACAGCCCGTCGATTTTCTGTTCGCTGCTGGACACGCCCGAGGCCGGTATTTTCCAGCTGTCCCCGGACCTGCCTGACGCTCGCCGCGAGCAAATCTACCTGCCCGACACCAACGTCCTGCAAACCCGCTGGCTCAGCGATCGCGCCGTGGTGGAAATCACCGACCTGCTGCCCATCGGCGACACCGAAGACAACCTGCCCGTGCTGATGCGTCGGGTCCGGGTAGTCAGCGGCCAAGCGACGTTCAACCTGCGCTGCGCCGTGCGCCATGACTACGCGCGCGCCCGCACCCTCGCCCGCCTGGATAAACAGGACGTGATCTTCGAAGCCGCCGATCAGCCGTCCCTGCGCCTGGCGACGGATCAGGTCATGCGCATCGAAGGCCAGGCAGCGGTCGCCGAATTCACGCTCAAGCAAGACCAGACCGCCGAGTTCCTCCTTGGCGACATCGACGACCCGCGCTTCAAGGAAGGGGCGGCCACACTGTGCCTGGAACGCACGCTGAAGTTCTGGCGCGACTGGATCGGCCAGTCCAATTACCGAGGCCGCTGGCGGGAAATGGTCAACCGCTCGGCCCTGGCGATGAAGCTGCTGACGTCGCGCAAACACGGCGCAATCCTCGCTGCGGCGACCTTCGGCCTGCCGGAAGTCACTGGCGGCGAACGCAACTGGGATTACCGCTACACCTGGATCCGCGACGCGTCCTTCACCGTCTACGCCTTCATGCGCCTGGGTTTCACCGAAGAGGCCAACGCCTATATGCGCTGGTTGCGTGGGCGGGTCAGCGATTGCCAGGGCAAACCGATGAAACTCAATATCCTGTATGGCATCGACGGCCGCCAGGAACTGCCGGAAATCGAACTCGCGCACCTGTCCGGCCACGGCGGCGCCACGCCGGTGCGCATCGGCAACCTGGCCTACGCCCAGGTCCAGCTCGATATTTTCGGCGAGCTGATGGACGCGGTGTACCTGGTCAACAAATACGGCGAAGCCATTTCCCACGAGGGCTGGAAGCACACCGTGGAAGTGATCGATCAGGTCTGCGAAACCTGGCAGCAGGAGGACGTCGGGATCTGGGAAATGCGCGGCGAACAGCACCATTTCCTGCACTCGCGACTGATGTGCTGGGTCGCCCTGGACCGGGCAATCCGTCTCGCCTCGAAACGCTCGTTGCCCGCGCCATTCGCCCGCTGGGACCAGACGCGTCAGGCCATCTACTCGGACATCTGGGACAACTTCTGGAACGAAGAACGCGGACACTTCGTGCAGCACCTCGGCGGCACCGGCCTCGACGGTTCGATGCTGCTGATGCCGCTGGTGCGCTTCGTCAGCGCCAAGGACCCGCGCTGGCTCGCGACCCTCGACGCCATCGAGAAAAACCTGGTGCGCGACGGCATGGTCTACCGCTACCACAATGACGACAACCACATCGACGGCCTGCCCGGCACCGAAGGCGCCTTCGCCGCGTGCTCATTCTGGTACGTCGAATGCCTGGCCCGTGCCGGTCGGGTGGAACAGGCTCATCTGGAATTCGAACAACTGCTCAGGTACGCCAATCCACTGGGGTTGTACGCCGAAGAATTCGACAGCCACGCGCGGCACATGGGTAATACCCCGCAGGCACTGACGCACCTTGCGTTAATAAGCGCGGCGTGTTTTCTGGACAGGAAATTGAGTGGCGAAAAGAGTGTTTGGCAGCCGTGAAACCGTTTC
>NZ_JANHLK010000110.1 GCF_028682635.1 Pseudomonas putida
TGGGCCGTTATGCCGCCATCGCTGGCAAGCCAGCTCCTACAGGTTTTGGGCTGCATGCGGATAGATTGTTGGTACGACACAAATCCGTAGGAGCCGGCTTGCTGGCGATTCGATGGTGGCCGTTATACCGCCATCGCTGGCAAGCCAGCTCCTACAGTTTTGGGCTGCACGCGGATTGTTGGTACGACACAAATCTGTAGGAGCCGGCTTGCTGGCGATTCGATGGTGGCCGTTATGCCGCCATCGCTGGCAAGCCAGCTCCTACAGGTTTTGGGCTGCATGCGGATAGATTGTTGGTACGACACAAATCCGTAGGAGCCGGCTTGCTGGCGATTCGGTGGTGGCCGTTATGCCGT
>NZ_JANHLK010000111.1 GCF_028682635.1 Pseudomonas putida
GTCAGCATCGATTTCCGCCTGAAAAGCCGCTATGTCGACGAGCAAGCCAAAGACCTCGACGACGCGCTGGCCCGCATCGCCAAATACACCGCTGAAGGCAAGGCGATCTCCATCGCCCTGCTGGGCAACGCGGCAGAAATCCTGCCTGAACTGGTCAAGCGCGGTGTGCGCCCGGACATGGTCACCGACCAGACCAGCGCCCACGACCCGCTCAACGGCTACCTGCCAGCCGGCTGGACCTGGGAGCAGTACCGCGCTCGCGCCCAGACCGAACCTGCTGCCGTGATCAAGGCCGCCAAGCAATCGATGGCCGTGCACGTCAAAGCGATGTTGGACTTCCAGAAAATGGGCGTA
>NZ_JANHLK010000112.1 GCF_028682635.1 Pseudomonas putida
GATGCCTTGCTTCTGGAAGTCCAGCATGGCCTGGACATGGACAGCCATCGATTGTTTGGCAGCCTTGATCACCATCGCCGGATCAGTGACAGCGCGATCGCGATACTGCTCCCAGCTCCAGCCGGCTGGCAGGTAGCCGTTGAGCGGGTCGTGGGCGCTGGTCTGGTCGGTAACCATGTCCGGGCGCACACCGCGCTTGACCAGCTCCGGCAGGATTTCCGCGGCGTTGCCCAGCAGTGCGATGGAGATCGCCTTGCCTTCTTTGGTGTATTTGGCGATGCGGGCCAGCGCGTCGTCGAGGTCTTTGGCCTGTTCATCGACGTAGCGGCTGCTCAGGCGGAAGTCGATACGGCT
>NZ_JANHLK010000113.1 GCF_028682635.1 Pseudomonas putida
GAAATGTGGGAGCGGGCCTGCTCGCGATGACGGCCGACCCGTTGATAGAAATGTCGCCTGACCCACCGCTTTCGCGAGCAAGCTTGCTCCTACAGGGGGGTCTCCAGCGCACCCGGCATTTGTGCTCGGCGCCAATCAAAATGTGGGAGCGGGCTTGCTCGCGAAGACGGCCGACCCGTTGACAGAGATATCGCCTGACTTACCGCTTTCGCGAGCAAGCCCGCTCCCACAGGGGATCTCCAGCGCACCCGGCATTTGTGCTCGCCGCCAATCAAAATGTGGGAATGAGCCTGCTCGCGATGACGGCCGACCCGTTGATAGAGATGTCGCCTGACTCACAGCCATC
>NZ_JANHLK010000114.1 GCF_028682635.1 Pseudomonas putida
GCTTCGAGGCGGCCCTGGGAAATTTCCGGCTGGTACGGGGTGTAGGCGGTGTACCAGGCCGGGTTTTCCAGGAGATTGCGCAGGATCGGCGACGGCGTGTGGGTGCCGTAGTAACCCTGGCCGATGAAGGTCTTGAACAGTTGGTTCTGGCCGGCGATGCCTTTGATCATCGCCAGGGCGTCGGCTTCGCTCAGGCCGTCTTCCAGGCCGAGCACGCTGGTGCCCTTGATGCTGTCGGGGATGACGCTGGCGCTCAGGGCTTCGAGGGAATCGAAACCGAGGGTGTTGAGCATGGCCTGCTCGTCACCGGCGCGGGGGCCGATGTGGCGGGCGATGAATTCGT
>NZ_JANHLK010000115.1 GCF_028682635.1 Pseudomonas putida
ATGGTGGAGCCAAACGGGATCGAACCGTTGACCTCCTGCGTGCAAGGCAGGCGCTCTCCCAGCTGAGCTATGGCCCCGTATTTTCTACAGGTTTCCCACACAAAATTGGTGGGTCTGGGCAGATTCGAACTGCCGACCTCACCCTTATCAGGGGTGCGCTCTAACCAACTGAGCTACAGACCCAATTTCGAGCTGCTAAGGCCGACCTCACCCCGCTCTTAACCACAGAGCATGGAGTGCGCTCCAACCAACAAAGCTACAACCCTTTAGGCTGCTTCTTTTCGTCTTCTTCAATGAATCAAGCAATTCGTGTGGGAGCTCATGGAGT
>NZ_JANHLK010000116.1 GCF_028682635.1 Pseudomonas putida
TAGAGCAGCACCAGACTCAAGGCCGCCTTCGCCGGCAAGCCGGCTCCTACAAGGTATATGTCGTGCACGAAACCATGGTAGAGGCACGTTTTTGTAGGAGCTGGCTTGCCAGCGAAGAGGCCCGATAGAGCAGCACCAGACTCAAGGCTGCCTTCGCCGGCAAGCCGGCTCCTACAAGGTATATGTCGCGCACGAAACCACGGCAGAGGCACGTTTTTGTAGGAGCTGGCTTGACAGCGAAGAGGCCCGAAAGACTCGCACCAGACTCAAGGCCGCCTTCGCCGGCAAGGTATATATCGCGCACGAAACCACGGTAGACACA
>NZ_JANHLK010000117.1 GCF_028682635.1 Pseudomonas putida
GATCGCTGGCAAGCCAGCTCCTACAGGTTTGGCGGTGAACTCGATTCTTTGTAGGGGCCGGCTTGCTGGCGATGGCGTCGGTGAGGTTGGCGCTCGGCTTTAGGGCCAATCGCTGGCAAGCCAGCTCCTACAGGTTCGTTGGTGGTTCTCGATTATTTGTAGGAGCCGGCTTGCTGGCGATGGCGTCGGTGAGGTTGGCGCTCGGCTGAGGGCCAATCGCTGGCAAGCCAGCTCCTACAGGTTTGGCGGTGATCTCGATTCTTTGTAGGAGCCGGCTTGCTGGCGATGGCGTCGGTGAGGTCGGCGCTTGGCTTTAGGGCCA
>NZ_JANHLK010000118.1 GCF_028682635.1 Pseudomonas putida
ATCAAAATGTGGGAGTGAGCCTGCTCGCGATGACGGCCGACCCGTTGACAGAGATGTCGCCTGACTTACCGCTTTCGCGAGCAAGCTCGCTCCTACAGGGGATCTCCAGCGCACCCGGCATTTGTGCTCGGCGCCAATCAAAATGTGGGAGTGAGCTTGCTCGCGAAGATGGCCGACCCGTTGACAGAGATGTCGCCTGACCCACCGCTTTCGCGAGCAAGCCCGGTCCCACAGGGGGTCTCCAGCGAACACAGATCATGTGCATGACACCGATCAAAATGTGGGAGTGAGCCTGCTCGCGATGACGGCCGACCCGTT
>NZ_JANHLK010000119.1 GCF_028682635.1 Pseudomonas putida
GCGTCACGCAAATCCGTAGGAGCCGGCTTGCTGGCGATGCGATGGTGGCCGTGATGCGGCCATCGCTGGCAAGCCAGTTCCAACAGGTTTTGTGCAGGTAAGTTGAATTGGTGGCGTCACGCACATCCGTAGGAGCCGGCTTGCTGGCGATGCGATGGTGGCCGTGATGCCGCCATCGCTGGCAAGCCAGCTCCTACAGGTTTTGTGCAGGTAAGTTGAATTGGTGGCGTCACGCACATCCGTAGGAGCCGGCTTGCTGGCGATGCGATGGTGGCCGTGATGCCGCCTTCGCTGGCA
>NZ_JANHLK010000012.1 GCF_028682635.1 Pseudomonas putida
CATCGCCAAAAGCTGAACCCTTCAGCGCCGCCAACGCCGTCGCGGCCGGTATCGACTTTGCCGAACTGCAGGTCGGCGCCCAGGGTTTGTTCTGGAACGAGTACCGCCCGGAGGATGCCGCGTGCCGGATCTGGCACTGGCGCGATGGCGTGGCCCACTGCCTGACGCCAGCGCCGTTCAGCGTGCGCAGTCGGGTGTACGAATATGGCGGGGGCGCGTTTTGCCTGACCGGTGACGGCGTGGTGTTCGTCAATGAGGCCGATCAGCAACTGTATCGCCAATCGTTGCAAGGTGAGACGCCCGAGTTGCTGACGTCTGGCGTGTGTCGATACGGCGATCTGCAGTTCGCCAATGGCCAAGTGCTGGCGGTCGAGGAAAACCGCAATGAACACCGCCTGGTGGCGATCGACCTGGCGGATGGCACGCGGCATTTGCTGGCCGAAGGCGCGGACTTTTACGCCGCACCGACCTTGAGTCCCGACGGGCAACGACTGGCCTGGATCGAGTGGAGTCGCCCGGACCAGCCGTGGACCGCGACCCGCTTGATGGTCGCCCATCGCCAGGCTGATGGCAGCTACGCCAGCCCCTGCTGCGTGGCTGGCGACCAATCCCAGGAGTCGCTGCAACAACCGCGCTTCGACAGTAACGGCCACTTATACTGCCTGACCGATCGCGCTGGATACTGGCAGCCTTGGGTGGAATCGGCCGATGGCCTGAAGCCGTTGCCCAGCGCCGCCGCCGACCACGGCCCGGCGCCCTGGCAACTGGGCGGCTGCACCTGGCTGCCACTGGGCGAAGGCAGCTACCTGGCCAGCTGGACAGAAGGCGGTTTCGGCCGACTGGGGCTTTGCGCTACCGGGTGCGACGACTTTACCGGCGACTACAGTCGCTTCCGCCATCTTGCCCTGGATAAGCAGTTCATCTACTGCATCGCGGCGTCCCCCGTCAGTTCAGCGGCGGTGATCGCCATCGATCGCCAGACCCGCCAGGTGAAGGTCCTCGCAGGCGGCATTACACCGCTACCCGCCGAGCAAATCAGTCGCCCACAAACCCTGCGCTACCCAAGCGGCTCGAGTGAAGCCCACGGCTTTTTCTACCCGGCCATGACCAGCGACGCCAAGCCGCCACTGGTGGTGTTCATCCATGGCGGCCCGACTTCGGCGTGTAATCCGATGCTCGATCCGCGCATCCAGTACTGGGCACAGCGCGGTTTCGCCGTGGCCGATCTCAACTATCGCGGCAGCAGCGGTTACGGCCGTGCCTATCGCCAGGCCTTGCATTTACGCTGGGGTGAAGTGGATGTCGAAGACGCTTGCGCGGTGGTCAGCCATCTCGCTGATCGTGGCATGATCGACGGCGACAAAGCCTTCATTCGCGGCGGTAGCGCCGGAGGCTACACCGCGCTTTGCGCGCTGGCGTTCCACCAGGTGTTTCGTGCCGGCGCCAGTCTTTATGGGGTCAGCGACCCTGTGGCGCTGGGCCGGGCCACGCACAAGTTCGAAGGCGATTACCTGGACTGGCTGATCGGTGATCCGCAACAGGATGCCGAACGTTACGCCGCCCGCACGCCGTTACTGCATGCCAGCAACATTCACGTGCCGGTGATCTTCTTTCAAGGCGAGCTGGATGCCGTGGTGGTGCCGCAGCAGACCCGCGACATGGTCGAGGCCTTGCAGCACAACGGCATTCTGGTCGAAGCCCATTACTACGCGGATGAGCGCCACGGCTTTCGCAAAGCCGCCAACCAGGCCCACGCGCTGGAGCAGGAATGGTTGTTCTATCGACGGGTTATTGCGTCAGCAAATTGAATGGCTCAGCGCTTGGCGATGATGTACACCGCATGCACGATCCCGGGAATGTAGCCGCACAGCGTCAGCAGAATGTTCAGCCAGAACGCTCCGCCGAAGCCCACTTGCAGAAACACGCCCAGGGGTGGCAACAGAATGGCGATGATGATGCGGATAAAGTCCATGCGAGCAGCTCCTGATTGAAGGGGGCTCACGCGAGCCCATAACCAATCGACCTGTACCGTTGGTCAGGGTTCAGCCCGATTTGCCCGGCCAGTGTATCCAGGCCATGTTTCTGAACGACGCAGCTGCCACAAAAAAACGCCCCACGCCAAAAGAATCAGGCGTGGGGCGTGCGTTATACCGCGAGACGGTTCGGGAATTCTTGGGGCCTGCCTAGACGGCGATCCCTTTGCGACATTGCAACTGCGCGGTGCGCACGCGGGAGAAAGCGCGGGCCAGGCGCAGCAGCATTTCATCGATGTTGGCTTTGCTCACCGTCAGCGCCGGGGTGAAACGCAGGCAATCGGCTTGCGGCGCATCGAGCAACAGCCCTTCGTACAGCGCGGCCTTGACCACGGCGTCGGCCGAGTCGTCGGACAGGGTGAGCCCCCAGAGCAGCCCTTGTCCGCGCAGTTCGCCGTGGCCATAACGTTGGGACAAGCGCTGCAGGCCTTCGCGCAGGTGCTGGGCCATTTCCCCGACATGCTCGAGAAAACCCTTGTCCTGCACACTGTCGAGCACCGCCAGGCCGGCCGCGGTCAGCAGCGCATTGCCATGATGGGTGCCACTCATTTCGCCCGCCTCGATGCAGCAGGCGTTGCCCCGCGCCAACAGCGCCGCCACCGGCACACCACCGCCAAGCCCTTTGCCGAGCACGACGATATCTGCGCGCACGCCGTAGGACTGTTCAGCCAGCAGGCTGCCACAGCGACCGACACCGGTTTGCACTTCGTCGAAGATCAGCAGGATGCCCAGCTCGCGACACAGGCGCTCGACCCCTTTGAGGTAATGCGCAGTGGCCGCAATCACCCCGGCTTCGCTCTGGATCGGCTCGAGCATGATCGCCACGGTCCGTTCATCCACCGCCGCGTGAAGCGCCGCGAGATCATTGAAGGGAACGCGGCTGAAGCCCGGAAGCTGCGGCTCGAAACGGTTGATCAGGGTCGAGCTGTCCGACGCCGAAATCGTCCCCAGGCTACGACCATGGCAAGCCTGGTTGGCCACGATGATCCGCGAAGCGCCGCCGCGGTGCCGCTGCCCCCATTTGCGCGCCAGCTTGATCGCCGCTTCGCACGCCTCGCTGCCGCTGTTGAGCAGGTACGCCTGATCGCTTCCAGTGTTGTCACACAGGCGCTGGGCGAGATTGAGCATGCCGCGGTTATGCAGACCGAAACCGGGATTGATCAGCGCTTGCGCCTGCGCGGTAATGGCACTGACCAGTGCCTTGGGGCTGTGGCCGAGGCTGTTGGCGCCGCCGCCCTGGGAGAAATCCAGGTACGCACGGTCCTCGCTGTCCCACAACCAGGAACCCTGGCCACGGACAAAAACCTGTTTGGGCCGATCGACACTGGGCATCAGGTACTCGCTGCAAAGATTGTCGTCCCTGGACGGGGCGCAATGGTCCGCCAGCAAATCATCGAGACTGGGCGATTGCCGACGCAGGCTGAACAGATTCATGAGTTCAACCCTCGCAGAAGGTTTTTTGCGTTACCTATGCAAATGCCATCGAAGCAAAGGATATTCATCGCGTTCCGGGGCCCTGTAAGCCTTGTGAATGCGGTTAGACTAGGCCCAGGCAAGGCGTTGAGCCATTTCGATTTAGCAGCATTTTTGATAAGCATTACTTATGGATTTCAAGCAACTGCGTTATTTCGTCGCTGTGTATGAAGAGGGCCATGTCGGCCGGGCTGCCGAGCGCCTGTCGATTTCACAGCCGGCGCTGTCCCAACAGATCCGCCACCTCGAACAATCCCTGGATGTGAGCCTGTTCGAACGCAGCAGCAAACGCCTGTTGCCGACCCTGGCGGCCCATACGCTGTACAACCATGCCCTGCCCTTGCTCGATGGCTTGCAACGGGCACGGGAAGCACTGGGCAACTTCAAGGGGCATGCGCTGCGCACCCTGGCCATAGGTGTGCTGCAAACCGTCCACACCAGCCTGGTGCCACAAATGCTCGAGCGGGTGCGCAAGGCGCAGCCCCATCTGGTGGTGCAGATCTATGAACTGACCGGGCTGGAAATCGAGCGACGACTGCTCAATGGCTCCCTGGACATCGGCATCGGCTACTTGCCGCCTCGCCAGCCGGGATTGCACGGGGTGATGTTGTACGAAGATGAACTGACGCTGGTCATCCCGGCCGACCATCCTTTGCGCGAATTCAAGAAAGTCTCCATGAGCCAGGCCGCCGAATTGCCGATGCTGCTGCTGGGCGAAGAATTTCAGATACGGCAGATCTGGCAGGCGCAACTGGCCAGCCTGGGACGACGCCCGCAGGTACAGGCCGAGCTGAACAACATGGCCGGCATTCTCGACAGCCTGCCGCACACGCGGTTGGCGACGGTGCTGCCCGGACGCTCGCAGAAAACCCACGGCAACCGGCAATTGTTGTGGAAACCCCTGAGCGAGCCGCGGGTGCCGCTGAAAGTCGGGTTGGTCTGTCGCGATGTGCAACGGCAACAGGCCTCGCTGGCCTTGCTGCGCACGTTACTGGAGGAGGTGATCAATCGGCCGGATGAGCGTTTGAACAGCCCGTCGATACTGGATGACCTGGGCTAAACACTTTTCTCAAGGCCAAAGAAAACCCCGCCGAAGCGGGGCTTTGCAGACTGTTTCCCTGACATCCTTTTCACTCCGCCGTCCTGGCAGAATCCTACGTGTCCGTGTTGTTACTTTGCGCTTCCTGCGCTACGTCCATGAGAAGTAGATTAGCTGTGGATCCAATTTCCGACTATGGGAGAACAGCAGCACGTCATGTAAGAGAATGCTTACATTAGGTTACATCATCAGAATTGCCCGGCATCCAGCAGGAACAACGATTCGCTACCGGCCTTCACCGACGCGCTCAACGAGTGAATACGCGGCAGCAAGCGGGCGAAATAGAAGCGTGCGGTGCCCAGTTTGCTGGCGTAGAAATCGTCCTGGGTTTCTTTGCCCAGGGCGGCCTTGGCCATCAACGCCCACATGTAGGCATAGGCCACGTAACCGAAAGTCTGCAAGTACTCGACCGACGCCGCGCCGATTTCATTCGGGTTGTTCTTCGCCCGATCCAGCAGCCACGAGGTCAGTTCGTCGAGGGTGGTCACCGCATCGTTCAGTGGCTTGGTGAATTCCGCCAGGTCCGCACTGGCGGTGGCGGTGAAGTGACGAATCTCGTCGCCGAACAGGTTGTAGAACGCACCGCCCGTGCCGACGATCTTGCGCCCGACCAGGTCCAGCGCCTGGATGCCGTTGGTGCCTTCGTAGATCTGGGTGATGCGTACATCGCGCACCAGTTGCTCCTGGCCCCACTCGCGGATGTAACCGTGGCCGCCGAACACCTGCTGGCCGTGAACCGTGGTCTCCAGACCGAGATCGGTGAGGAACGCCTTGGCCACCGGGGTCAGCAAGGCCACCAGGTCTTCCGCGCGTTTGCGGGTGGTGGCGTCTTCGCTGAACTTGGCGGTGTCCAGTTGCATGGCCACGTAAGTCGAGAAGGCGCGGCCGCCTTCGTTCGCGGCTTTCATGGTCAGCAGCATGCGACGCACGTCCGGGTGGACGATGATCGGATCAGCCACTTTGTCCTTGTTCTGCGCGCCGGTTGGCGAACGGCTCTGCAGACGATCACGGGCGTACTCGACGGCGTTCTGGTACGAGCGCTCGCCGGTGGCCAGGCCCTGGATGCCGACGCCCAAACGCTCGTAGTTCATCATGGTGAACATCGCCGCCAGGCCCTTGTTCGGCTCGCCGACCAGGTAACCCACGGCTTCGTCGAAGTTCATCACGCAGGTCGCGGAGGCCTGGATGCCCATCTTGTGTTCGATCGAGCCGCAGTTGGCCGGATTGCGCGCGCCCAGGCTGCCGTCGGCATTGACCATGAACTTGGGCACCAGGAACAGCGAAATGCCTTTCGGTCCGGCCGGTGCGTCCGGCAGTTTGGCCAACACCAGGTGGATGATGTTTTCGGTCAGGTCGTGTTCGCCGCCGGTGATGAAGATCTTGGTGCCGCTGACCTTGTAGGAACCGTCGGCCTGAGGCTCGGCCTTGGTGCGGATGATCCCAAGATCAGTGCCGGCATGCGGTTCGGTCAGGCACATGGAACCGGCCCAGACGCCGGCGTACATGTTCGGCAGGTAGGCGGCCTTCAGCTCTTCACTGGCGTGGGCGTTGATCGACAGGCAGGCACCCGCAGTCAGCATCGGGTACAGACCGAACGACAGGCTGGCCGAGTTGACCATTTCTTCGACCTGGGCCGAAACGGCCTTGGGCATGCCCATGCCGCCGTAGGTCGGATCGCCACCGACACCGACCCAACCGCCTTCAGCGTAGGTCTGGTAAGCCTGTGGGAAACCTGCCGGCGTGGTGACGGCACCGTCCGCCCAGTGGCAACCTTCTTCGTCAGCGGCACGGCTCAGGGGTGCGATGCTTTTGCTGGTGACCTTGCCGGCTTCTTCGAGAATGGCTTCGACCGTCTGCGCATCAACGGTCTCGGCCAGCGCTGGCAGCTCGGCCCAGAGTTTGGCGACCTCGAATACTTCATTGAGGACGAAGCGCATATCGCGCAGGGGCGCTTTGTAGTCAGCCATGACAAACCTCGCAAGATCTAAACAGGTGAATCGTAGGAGTTGTGTTTTTCGTTGGTTCCGAGTGTAACCCAACAACTTTTGCGACACATAGGGTCGATCTATGACCGTTTTGTAATGTTTAGTCACCGACTATTCAGTCATAAAAAAGCCCGCAATTCAGCGGGCTTTCCTTTGTGATTCATTTTAAAAGATTAAAGCGCGAATATTTCCGCTGGCAGCTTCATCAGGCAATCACTGCCTGCCTCGATGGCTGCCCGATGAGCGGCAGTACGCGGCAGCAATCGCTTGAAGTAAAACTCGTTGGTGGCGAGCTTGCCCTGGCAATAATCGGCATCACCGCTGCCCGAATCCAGCTGCGCCTGAGCCACCAGCGCCATGCGCAGCCACAAGTAGCCGAGGATGATGTATCCGCTGTACATCAGGTAATCCACCGACGCGGCGCCGACTTCATCCGGGTTTTTCATCGCGGCCATGCCGACCTGGGTGGTCAGTTCGCCCCACTGCTGATTGAGCGCGTTGAGTTGCGCCACATAACCGGCCAACTGCTGATGCCCGGCGTTCGCCGCACAGAACTTGTGGACGATCTTGGTGAAGCCGCGCAGCAGCTTGCCCTGGCTGCCGAGGACTTTACGCCCGAGCAGGTCCAGCGCCTGGATGCCGTTGGTGCCTTCATAGATCGGCGCGATGCGGCAGTCACGAACCAGCTGTTCCATGCCCCATTCACGAATGAAGCCATGACCACCGAACACCTGCATGCCATGGTTGGTCACCTCCAGCCCGGTCTCGGTCATGAAGGCTTTGCAGATCGGTGTCAGGAAGGCCAACAGGTCTTCGGCGTCCTGGCGCGCCGTTGCATCCGCGCTCAGGTGCGCCACGTCGAGCAATTGCGCAGTGAAGTAAGTCAGTGCCCGGTTGCCTTCGTTGAAGGCTTTCATGGTCAGCAACATCCGGCGCACGTCCGGATGCACGATGATCGGGTCAGCGGCTTTTTCCGGAGCCTTGGGGCCCGTCAGCGCGCGCATCTGCAAACGGTCGTTGGCGTATTTGATCGCGCCCTGGAAACTCGCTTCGCCCAGACACAAACCCTGCATGCCAGTGCCCAGCCGCGCGTGGTTCATCATGGTGAACATGCAGTTGAGGCCCTTGTTCGCTTCCCCGATCAAAAAGCCCTTGGCCCCGTCGAAGTTCAGCACGCAGGTGGCCGAGGCCTTGATCCCCATCTTGTGCTCGATGGAGCCGCAGGAAACGCCATTGCGTTCGCCCGCTTCACCCTCGGCATCGGGCAGGAACTTGGGCACGATGAACAGCGAGATGCCTTTGGTCCCGGCCGGCGCATCCGGCAGTTTCGCCAGGACCAGGTGAATGATGTTGGCGCTCATGTCGTGCTCGCCGGCGGAGATGAAGATCTTGCTGCCGGAGATCGCGTAGCTGCCGTCGGCTTGAGGCACGGCGCGGGTCTTGATGATGCCCAGGTCAGTGCCGCAATGGGCCTCGGTCAGGCACATGGTGCCGGTCCATTGGCCGGCGGTGAGTTTGCTCAGGTAGGTGTGTTTCTGCTCTTGCGTGCCATGGGCGTGGATCGCCGACATGGCGCCGTGCGTCAGGCCGGGGTACATGCCCCAGGACGTGTTGCTGGAACCGACCATTTCGCTGATGACCAGCCCCAGTGAACTGGGCAGCCCCTGGCCGCCATACGCCGGATCAGCCGCCAGGCCATGCCAGCCACCCTCGACGTATTGGGCGAAAGCCTGCTTGAAACCTGCGGGCGTGGTGACCACGCCGTTGTCGAAATGGCAGCCCTCTTCGTCGCCGCTACGGTTGAGCGGCGCCAGCACGTTTTCACAGAACCGTGCGCCCTCTTCGAGGATCGCATTGATCATGTCCGGGCTGGCATCGCTGGCGCCGAGGGCGGCGTAGTTGCTGTGAAAATCGAAAACGTGGTCGATCAGAAAGCGCATATCGCGCAAGGGGGCCTTGTAGTCGGGCATGGTCATTTCTCCGGCAGCAGATGAATGCAACCTACTGCCGCCGACCCGCCCTTCACAATCACAGTCCAGACGCTGAATGCGCCGTCATCACTCAACCGTAGCGGCGTCCATGCGCACCGCGCCCCGCCGGCTCTGCCCGAACGCCATCACGCAGTTACGCCCGGCGCCCTTGGCGCTGTAGAGCGCCTCGTCCGCGGACTTGAGCACTTTCTCGGGGGTGCGTTGCTCCACGCGTTCGGCAACGCCGATACTCACCGTCACCGACACGCTCGAGGCACTGGCGCCCGCGCGACGCTGCCGGCCCTGATTGTCATCCTGTGGACGGCTGTCCTGATTGCGCAGATGAATGTTGTAGGTGGCGATGGACTCGCGAATGACCTCCAGGTGCGGCATGCACTCTTCGAGGGTCTTGCCTGCAAACACCAGGGCGAATTCTTCACCGCCATAGCGATAGGCCTTACCGCCCCCGCCGATTTTCGACAACTTGCTGGCGACCAGTCTCAACACCTGGTCCCCCACGTCGTGCCCGTGGGTGTCGTTGAATTTCTTGAAGTGGTCGACGTCACTCATGGCCAGCACATAGTTGCGCCCCAGGCGCTGCATGCGCTCATTCAACGCCCGGCGCCCCGGCAGCCCGGTGAGTTCGTCACGGAAGGCCATCTGATAGGCCTCATGGGCCACGGCGGCGGCGATCATCAGCATCACCTGGCTGCACATGATGTTCAGCGTAAAGGGCAGGATGAAGGTTTTCGGCAACATCCAGAATAGCCCGAGCAACCCCACCAGCTGGGCGGCATGCAGGGGCCTTGGGTGACGCCAGTACTGCCAGGCCAGCAGCAGGAACACGGCGATGAACACAGGATAGGACAGCTGGATCAGGCTCATCCAGGCGCCGTGCAAGACAGGCCAGCGAATCTCCGCCAGCCACGCCAGCAGCGTCTGCGGATAACTTTGCTCAAGGGCCAGGGCCACGCTACCCACGGCCAGCAACACGGCGAAACGGGCGACCATGTCCTGGAACAGATGAGTACGCTCCTGCCACGCGGCGAACACGCCGAACAGCAACGGCAACAGCAGGCAACACAAATGAAAAACCACCGCGGCGTCCTCACGCACCTTGCCGTGGTCGCGGTAGTAATCGGTCTGGGTGTCGAGCAGGAAGTAGGCGATGTACACCGTGACCATCAGGAACAGTTCACGCTGGCGTCGATAGACTGCGCAGTAGGCACCGCCAAGCAACAGCACCAGGGTGGGAAGCACCTGGAACAGCGACGTGAAGAAGACGTTCAGGTCCTTGATATAGGCAGCCGCGAGCCCCGCCAGCAACAGCAGCAATGAAGGCAAAAAGTGACTTACACGCATAGGGGAAGAACGCGGCAAAGGTATGGCTCCGACCCGTCATATCAGTGATGGCAATGTGCCCATAACTGTAACGGCAGGAACCCGGACTTGCTTAGCCCATTACCGAGGTATTTTCATGACAGTGCCTGCGCAGGCACAAAAAAGCCGCTGCTCCGGAAGGAACAGCGGCTTTTCAAGAAGCGCGTTAGGACTTAGTAGCCCAGCGCGAAATCTTCTTCTTTCATGTCCATCAGGTTGTTGGCGCCCGACAGCATGGTTGCAACGTGAGAGCGGGTACGTGGCAGGATGCGCTGGAAGTAGAAGCGCGCGGTCTGCAGCTTGGCGGTGTAGAACGCCTCTTCGGATGTGCCGGCAGCCAGTTTCTCGGCAGCCAGGCGCGCCATGTCAGCCCAGAAGTAGGCCAGGCAGGCGTAACCGGAGTACATCAGGTAGTCCACGGAGGCCGCGCCGACTTCTTCGCGATCTTTCATGGCGGCCATGCCGACCTTCATGGTCAGCTCGCCCCATTCCTTGTTCAGTGCAGCCAGCGGTGCAACGAATTCCTTGACCGCTTCGTTGCCTTCGTTGGTCTGGCAGAACTTGTGGACGATCTTGGTGAAGCCTTTGAGGGCTTCGCCTTGGGTCATCAGCACTTTACGGCCCAGCAGGTCGAGTGCCTGGATACCGGTGGTGCCTTCGTACAGCATCGAAATACGGCTGTCGCGAACGTTCTGTTCCATGCCCCACTCGGCGATGAAGCCGTGGCCGCCGTAGATCTGCACGCCGTGGTTGGCGGATTCGAAACCGACTTCGGTCATGAAGGCCTTGGCAATTGGCGTCATGAACGCCAGCAGTGCGTCGGCTTTTTTCTTCTCTTCCTCGTCCACGCCGTACTTGACGATGTCGACTTGCTTGGCGGTGAAGTAGACCATCGCGCGGTTGCCTTCGGCGAACGCTTTCATGGTCAGCAGCATGCGACGCACATCCGGGTGCACGATGATCGGGTCAGCGGCTTTGTCCGGCGCTTTCGGGCCAGTCAGCGAACGCATTTGCAGGCGATCACGAGCGTATTTCAGGCCGCCCTGGAAGCCGATTTCGGCGTGGGCCAGGCCTTGCAGGGCGGTACCCAGGCGTGCGGTGTTCATGAAGGTGAACATGCAGTTCAGGCCTTTGTTCGCCGGGCCGATCAGGTAACCGGTGGCCGCGTCGAAGTTCATCACGCAGGTGGCGTTGCCGTGGATGCCCATCTTGTGTTCCAGGGAACCACAGGACACGGCGTTACGCGCGCCAACCGAACCATCGGCGTTCGGCATGAACTTCGGCACGATGAACAGCGAGATGCCTTTGGTGCCAGCCGGTGCATCCGGCAGGCGGGCCAGCACGATGTGGACGATGTTGTCGGCCATGTCGTGTTCACCGGCCGAGATGAAGATCTTGGTGCCGGAGACTTTGTAGGAACCGTCGGCCTGAGGCTCGGCCTTGGTGCGCAGCATGCCCAGGTCGGTGCCGCAGTGCGGTTCGGTCAGGCACATGGTGCCGGTCCATTCGCCGGACACCAGCTTGGTCAGGTATGCCTCTTGTTGCTCAGGCGTGCCGTGCTCGGAAATGGTGTTCATCGCGCCATGGGACAGGCCCGGGTACATGCCCCACGACCAGTTGGCTTCGCCGACCATTTCGCTGACCGCCAGACCCAGGGACTCCGGCAGGCCCTGGCCGCCGTGCTCCACGTCGTGGGCCAGGCTTGGCCAGCCGCCTTCGACGAATTGCTTGTAGGCCTCTTTGAAGCCAGTCGGGGTCTTAACACCGGACTCGCTCCAGGTGCAGCCTTCGATGTCGCCCACACGGTTCAGCGGAGCCAGCACCTGCTCACAAAACTTGGCGCCTTCTTCAAGAATGGCGCTAACCATGTCTGGAGTTGCGTCTGCACAAGCCGGAAGGCTCTGATAGTGCGCCTCGTAGCCGAGCAGTTCGTCACGAACGAAGCGAATATCACGCAAGGGGGCCTTGTAGTCAGGCATAGCGATAAACCTCTGCTGATGTAACCGGGAATGAGCGACCGTTGTCGAAACGATCAAACAGTTGTTTGAAACATACGTTTACGCCCAAATCTTGTCAAGCACCGATCTTTTGCCATTCGTCATCCGACGACCAATTAGCGCGCACGCGGGCCTGACGCTGTTGGCCTGAGCAACGCGCAGCGTGAGAAAGATAGTGGATAGCAGGACTCACGCTGAAAGCGTACCCGTCAGACGGTGCGCTTTCAGCGTGAGTTCAGGCGTAGGTGTCGATCAGGGTGCCAAGCATTTCGTCGGAAGCCTTGGCGACTTTGGCGCCCAGCTCCACCTGAAACCTGCCTTCGGCCATGGCGATATTGCTGCTCACGAGGTCAGACTGCTGACTGCGGTCGACTGAACGCAGGCGATCGGCCTGAGCTTCGGAAGATTGGCTGGTCAACGAACGCTCGATCGTTGTATTGGCGATTTGTCCGGCGGCTTGATCGACACGGTTCTGCCCCGCCTGGACAGTGCTCAGGCCAGCATAAAAAGCGGTATTACCCGAAATTTCCATGGAAGAACTCGTCCTTGCAAAGAGTCGTCAATACCCATTGAAGCAGACATACCGGAAAATGGCCCGTCAAAAACACCAATAGCACAGTGCCTCCATCGCCAATACCTTAGTCCAGCAGGTCCAGTTGCAGGTGCTCCGCCACCGCCTCGGCCGTGACCATCTTGAGTTTCGGCACCCGTCCCAGGCACGGCGCCGGGAGGCGTTCGGCGAGGGTTGCGAGGTTTTCTTCCAGGCGTGCGGTCTTCGGATCAATGATGTTCGCCACCCATCCCGCCAGCTGCAGGCCATCCCGGGCAATCGCCTCGGCCGTCAGCAACGCGTGGTTGATGCAGCCTAGGCGTATACCGACCACGAGGATAACCGGCAGGTTGAGCGCCATTGCCAGGTCCGACAGGTTGTCCTGGTCCGCCAATGGCACGCGCCAGCCGCCAGCGCCCTCGATCAGGGTGAAATCGGCCTGCATGTCGAGAATCTCGCGCATCGGCGTCAACAGCGATTGCACGGTCAACGCGATGCCGGCCTCGCGCGCGGCCAGGTGCGGCGCAATCGCCGGCTCCAGCGCCAGCGGATTGACCTGAGCGTAGGTCAGGGGCAGCGAACACTCCGCCAGCAGCGCCAGCGCGTCGGCATTGCGCAGGCCCTTGGGCGTCACCGTGCAGCCAGAGGCCACCGGCTTGCCCGCGGCCGTGCTTAACCCGGCTGATCGCGCGGCATACAGCAGGCCGGCGGCAATCGTGGTCTTGCCGACATCGGTGTCGGTACCGGTGACGAAATACGCGGAGCTCATAAGGGTTTCTCCAAAACGGCATACACCACTTGATAAGTCGCCGGCAGGCCCTGGGCCTGACGAAACTGCTCATAAGCCTCGACCAGGCCGAGAATCCGCGCCCGACCGGTCAAGCCCCCCGGTCGCCCGGGGTTCAGGTTGTGCGCCCCCAAGGCCTTGAGCTCATGGGTCAGGCTGCGCACGTCCGGGTAATGCAGCACATGCGCCTGGTTTTCCAGGCTGATCGCCCGCAAACCGCTGGCCGCGCACAGCTGCTGATAAACGCCAAACTCGCGGAAGCGGTTGACGTGCACCATGCCATCCACCTGACGCCAGCTGTCACGCAGTTCGAACAACGTGCCCACACATAGACTAGCAAATGCGAAAACGCCCCCGGGTTTCAGTACTCGATGGGCCTCGCTGAGTACCGAAGTGAAGTCCGCGCACCACTGCACCGCCAGGCTGGAGAAAATCAGGTCGCACGTTGCATCGCGCAACGGCATGCGCTCGGCGTCGCCGGCGATGAAGTGCGTGGCGCCGCCCAAGGGCCGGGCGTGGTTGAGCATGCCTTCGGCGATGTCCAGCGCCACACCTTGGCTGACGGGAAACCGCTCACCCAGCGCACGACTGAAATGGCCGGTGCCGCACCCAAGGTCGAGCCAGCGCTGCGGCACGAACGCCTGGGGCAAACGGTTGAGCAACTGACTGCCGACATCACGTTGCAACTCAGCCACGCTGTCGTAGCTCGACGCCGCACGGGAAAACGACGCGGCTACCTGGCGCTTGTCGGGCAAAGCGCCGGGCAATTGGGGAAAAGATAAATCAGTCATCGCCGCACTCATGCAAAAAGGTCTGGATCGCCCCCGCCACACCGTGGGGATTTTCCAGGAGGAACGCGTGGCCGGCCTGTTCGATCAGACCGATTTCAACATCCGGCAGCAGCGCCAGTAACGCCTCGGCGGCTTCGGCCGGCACCAGCCCGTCGAGGCCGGCATACAGATGCAATTGCAGACCGCGGAACGTCTGCAGGGCCTGGCGGGTGTCCAGTTGCGCAAGCAACTCCAGGCCACTCATCAGCACCGCCGGCGAGGAGTGTGGCGCGCCCCCGAGCAACAGCCTCGACAAGCCGCGCGGGTCTTCGGCACCTTGGGCACAGAGCAGTGAAAAGCGCTTCAACGTCGTGCGCGGATCGGTAGCGCAACCCGCCAGGAAGGCATCGAAGGTTTCCCCGGGCATTGCGGTTGGCCATTGTTCATGGCTGACAAAACAAGGGTTGCTCGCCAGGGTCAGCAGGCCACAGCAACGGTCGCCACGACGCGCCGCCAACTCGGACGCAAGCATGCCTCCCAGCGACCATCCACCTAGCCAGGCGTCCTGTGGCACGCTGGCGTCGAGTTCATCGAGCCAATGTTCGAGATGGCTCGAGTCGAGCTCTGGCAGCGGCTCGATTTCCACGCGCAGATGTTCGTCCAGCCCCTGCAAGGCAGCGGCCAATGGCTCCAGCGGCGAAATCCCGAGACCCCAGCCGGGCAGCAGAATCAGTCGATCACGCATGGCCAGGCTCCGGTCCCAGTCGTTCATGACAATCGGCCAGTCCCTCTAACAATAGCTGCACTTGCGCCTCGCTATGGGAAGCGGTCAGGGTCACGCGCAGTCGGGCGCTGCCAGCCGGCACGGTTGGCGGGCGGATGGCGCTTACCATCAATCCGCGTTCGCGCAGCATCTGCGACAAACGCACCGCGCGCCCGGCGTCACCGATCATGATCGGCTGGATCGGCGTGAAGCTGTCCATCAGCTCCAGGCCGATCTGCTCGGCGCCTTGGCGGAACTGGCGAATCAGCGCCTGCAAATGCTCGCGACGCCAATGCTCGCTGCGCAGCAGTTCCAGGCTTTTGAGGGTCGCGCAGGCCAGGGCCGGGGGTTGGCTGGTGGTGTAGATGTAGGGGCGGGCGAACTGGATCAGGCTCTCGATCAACTCTTCGCTGCCGGCGACAAAAGCACCCGCCGTTCCGAACGCCTTGCCGAGCGTGCCGACCAATACCGGCACGTCTTCCTGGCTCAGGCCGAAATGCTCGACGCTGCCGCCACCCTGGGCCCCCAGGGGACCGAAACCGTGCGCGTCATCGACCATCAGCCATGCACCCTTGGCCCTGGTTTCCCGGGCCAGCGCTGGCAGATCGGCAATGTCGCCGTCCATGCTGAACACGCCGTCGGTGACGACCAGCGTATTGCCGGTGGCTTTTTCCAGGCGCTTGGCCAGGCTCGTGGAGTCGTTGTGCAGATAGCGATTGAAACGTGCGCCAGACAACAGCCCCGCATCCAGCAACGAAGCGTGATTGAGCCGGTCTTCGAGCACCGTATCGCCCTGCCCCACCAGCGCCGTGACCGCACCGAGGTTGGCCATGTAGCCGGTGGTGAACAGCAGGGCACGCGGGCGACCGGTGAGGTCGGCCAAGGCTTCTTCCAGGGCGTGATGCGGGGTGCTGTGGCCGATGACCAGATGCGAAGCCCCGCCACCCACGCCCCACTTCGCAGCCCCGGCGCGCCAGGCTTCGATCACTTGCGGGTGATTGGCCAGGCCCAGGTAATCGTTGTTACAGAACGCCAGCAACGGCTGGCCGTCGACCACTACTTGCGGGCCCTGCGGGCTTTGCAGCAATGGACGTTGGCGGTAGAGGTTTTCAGCACGACGGGCAGCCAGGCGTGCGGCGAGATCGAAAGACATGCAGGCCTCGGTGTCAGATCGCAGAGTGCAAAAGTTGCACGATCCCCTGTGGGAGCCAGCCTGCTGGCGATGACGGACTGTCACTCAACATTGACGTCGATTGACCTGACACCATCGCCAGCAGGCTGGCTCCCACAGGTTTTGCATTTCTTCAGAAGGATCGGAGGTCAAACAGCCGCGTTATAGAACTGCTCGCTGCTCTTCTGCTCCACCAACGCCTGTTCGATGGCGGCCTGATGCACTTCGTCGGCGTGTTCTTCGCGGGCTTCCGGCAGGATCCCCAAACGCCCGAACAGTTGCATGTCCTTGTCGGCCTGTGGGTTGGCAGTGGTCAACAGTTTTTCGCCGTAGAAAATCGAGTTGGCGCCGGCAAAGAACGCCAGGGCCTGCATCTGCTCGTTCATGGCTTCGCGGCCAGCGGACAGGCGCACGTGGGATTTTGGCATCAGGATCCGCGCGACCGCGAGCATGCGGATGAAGTCGAACGGATCGACGTCGTCGGCATTTTCCAGCGGCGTACCGGCGACTTTCACCAGCATGTTGATCGGCACAGACTCCGGATGCTCCGGCAGGTTGGCCAGCTGGATCAGCAGGTTGGCGCGGTCATCGAGGGACTCGCCCATGCCGAGGATGCCGCCGGAGCAGATCTTCATCCCCGACTCACGTACGTAGGCCAGGGTTTGCAGGCGCTCGCTGTAGGTACGGGTGGTGATGATGCTGCCGTAGAACTCCGGCGAGGTGTCGAGGTTGTGGTTGTAGTAATCGAGGCCGGCCTTGGCCAGCGCTTCGGTCTGGTCCTGATCGAGGCGACCGAGGGTCATGCAGGTTTCCAGACCAAGGGCTTTGACGCCTTCGACCATTTTCAGCACGTAAGGCATGTCTTTGGCCGATGGATGTTTCCACGCCGCGCCCATGCAGAAACGGGTCGAACCGATGGCCTTGGCACGCGCAGCCTCTTCGAGGACCTTCTGCACTTCCATCAGCTTTTCTTTTTCCAGGCCGGTGTTGTAGTGACCGGACTGCGGACAATATTTGCAATCTTCCGGGCAGGCACCGGTCTTGATCGACAGCAGGGTCGATACCTGGACGCGGTTGGCGTCGAAATGCGCGCGGTGCACCGTCTGCGCCTGGAACAACAGGTCATTGAATGGCTGAACGAAGAGTGCTTTGACTTCGGCCAAAGACCAGTCATGACGCAAAGTTGCAGAGGTGCTGGCGCTCATGGGCGATTCCTTTGTTTTATGCTTTGGCAGGCGACCGGGAAAGGGAATTTCCACCGGCGCATCACAGGTGTTTCGGCATATTTAAGGAAGAGCCATGAGCTGTCAACCACGATACGACAAGCAGGTTTACATCTGGTTAAAAAACAAACAGCACTGTTTGCTGTGTGATGAAGCGGCTGATGGCTCCACGCCCATTTGCATGGCTTGCGAAACCGAACTGCCCTGGCTCGGCGAGCACTGCCAAACCTGCGCCCTGCCCTTGCCCGCTGCCGGCCTGACGTGCGGCCAGTGCCTCAAGCAGCCTCCGGCGTTTGAACGAGTGGTTGCGCCCTGGACTTACAACTTCCCGATCGACAGCCTGATCACCCGCTTCAAGCACAGCGCGCAATGGCCGTTGGGCCACCTGCTCGGCGAACTTCTCGCTCAATCCCTGCAACATCGCTTCGACGATGACTTGCCGCGACCCGATGCGCTGGTCCCCGTGCCGATGGCTGCCCGGCGCCTGCGCCAACGAGGCTTCAATCAGGCTGCAATGCTGGCGCGTTGGCTCAGCGAACGCCTCGATGTGCCTTCCGATGAACGGTTGCTATCGAGAACCCAAGACACCAACGCCCAACAAGACCTCAACGCCGCGGCCCGCAAAAAGAACTTGCAACACGCCTTCGCCCTGGCACCCGACGTATCGGTGAAGAGTCGCCATCTGGCGCTGGTGGACGACGTACTGACCACGGGTGCCACCGCGCAAGCACTGGCTTGCCTGCTGATGGACGCAGGCGCCACACGGGTCGACGTCTATTGCCTGGCACGTACACCCAAACCTGGCGAGTCGCCGTGACTTGACTCCCGGGCCCCGAGCCGCCAACGTCCTCTCCATCGTCATTGCCCAAAGCGTCTTGCCATGTCCTTGCCTACGCTGTTGTCCCAGCACATTGTCCGCCGACCGCAACGCATTGCCCTGCTGCAACACATCGCCGAGCAGGGCTCGATCACCCGCGCGGCGAAAAGCGCGGGCCTGAGCTACAAGGCCGCCTGGGATGCCATCGATGAACTCAACAACCTTGCGCAGAAACCGTTGGTGGAGCGCAGTGTCGGCGGCAAAGGCGGTGGCGGCGCGAAACTGTCCACCGAGGGCGAGCGTGTGCTACGCCTCTATCAAAAGCTGCAGGTGTTGCAGGCCCAGGTCCTGGAGGCTGCCGAAGACGCCAGCGACCTCGACTTGCTCGGTCGCCTGATGCTCAGGACCAGCGCACGCAACCAGTTGCACGGCAAGGTGGTGGCCATTGAAACCCAGGGCCACAACGACCGGGTCCGCCTTGAACTGGCCGAAGGCTTGAGCATCGCTGCGCAGATCACCCACGACAGCACCGTGCGCCTGGACCTGCAAACCGGCACCGAAGTGGTCGCCCTGATCAAGGCCGGTTGGCTCGATGTGCTGGGCAGCGGCGACGAGGCAACACCCGGACACAATTGCCTCGAAGGCGTCATCGAGGAAATCCTCGACGCCGAAGACGGCCCCTGCGAAGTGCGTATCGGCCTGCCCAACGGCCAGACGCTCTGCGCCCTGGCCGAGCCCTGGCATTTGCAATCGCGCAAGCTGACCAGCGGCAAACCGGTGCGCGCGCAGTTCTCCCCGTCCAACGTATTGCTCGGCACGCCGCTTTAAATACACCTGCAACAAAAGCGTCATCGTCCGCCATTAAGGTGACTGCAAAAATCGCAGGGAGCCTGATGTGAGCCTATTAGAAGACAACCAACCCACCGACCTCGAACAGATGGTCGGCCTCAGCCGCCGTGGCTTTATCAGCGCAGGCGCCTTGTGCGGTGCCGCCATGTTCCTCGGCGGCAACCTGCTGAGCCGCAGCGCACTGGCCGCCAGTGTCAGCGCCGGCACCAGCCGGTTGCTGGGTTTCGAGAGCATCCCCGCCGCGACCAGCGACGCGATCAGCCTGCCACCCGGCTACAAGTCTTCGGTACTGATCAGCTGGGGTCAGCCCCTGCAGAACAACGGCCCGGCCTTCGACGCGAGTGGCAACGGCAGCGCCGAGCATCAGGAAGTCCAGTTCGGCGACAACAACGACGGCATGAGCCTGTTCGCCTTCCCCGATGACAACAACCGGGCGCTGATGGCGATCAACAACGAATACACCAACTACCGCTACCTCTACCCCCATGGGGGCATGCCGCAGTCGGCGCAGGAAGTGCACAAGGCCCTGGCCTGCGAAGGCGTGTCGGTGATCGAGGTGCAGCGCAAGGGCGGTCATTGGCAGTTCGTCCAGGGCTCGCCCTACAACCGGCGCATCCACGGCAATTCGCCGATCAGCCTGAGCGGCCCGGCTGCCGGTCACGCACTGCTGAAAACCAGTGCCGATGCGCAAGGCAAGACCGTCCTCGGCACGTTCCAGAACTGCGCCAACGGCAAGACGCCGTGGGGCACCTACCTGACCTGTGAAGAGAACTTCACCGATTGCTTTGGCAGTACCAATGCCGAGCTGAAGTTCGACGCCGCGCAGAAACGCTACGGCGTGGTGGCGACCAGCAAAGACATCAACTGGCATCAACACGATCCGCGCTTCGACCTGGCGAACAATCCCAACGAACTCAACCGCCACGGCTGGGTGGTCGAGATCGACCCGTTCGACCCGAAATCGACCCCGGTCAAGCGCACCGCACTGGGCCGTTTCAAACACGAAAACGCCGCCCTGGCTGAAACCAAAGACGGCCACGCCGTGGTGTACATGGGCGACGACGAGCGCGGCGAGTTCATCTACAAGTTCGTCAGCCGCGACAAGATCAACCACAAGAACCCCAAGGCCAACCGCGACCTGCTGGACCACGGCACCCTGTACGTGGCCCGTTTCGATGCAGGCGACGGCAATGCCGATCACCCCAAAGGCCAGGGTGAATGGATCGAACTGACCCACGGCAAAAACGGCATCGACGCCAGCAGCGGTTTTGCCGACCAAGGCGAGGTGTTGATTCATGCCCGTCTGGCGGCCAGCGTGGTGAAAGCCACGCGCATGGACCGTCCGGAATGGATCGTCGTCAGCCCCACGGACGGTCAGGTTTACTGCACCCTGACCAACAACGCCAAACGCGGCGAAGAGGGGCAATCGGTGGGCGGGCCGAACCCGCGCGAAAAGAATGTCTACGGGCAGATCCTGCGCTGGCGCACCGACCGCGATGACCACGCCTCGAACACCTTTGCCTGGGATCTGTTCGTGGTCGCCGGCAACCCGCAAGTGCATGCCGGCACGCCGAAGGGCGGTTCGTCGAACATCACCCCGCAGAACATGTTCAACAGCCCGGATGGGTTGGCGTTCGATAAGGCCGGTCGGCTGTGGATACAAACCGATGGCGATTCGAGCAATGCCGGTGATTTCGCCGGCATGGGCAACAACCAGATGCTCTGCGCCGACCCTGCGACCGGGGAAATTCGTCGGTTCATGGTCGGGCCGATTGGCTGCGAAGTGACTGGCATCAGTTTTTCGCCGGACCAGAAGACGTTGTTTGTCGGGATCCAGCATCCGGGGGAGAACGGTGGTTCAACCTTCCCTGAGCACCTGCCAAACGGCAAGCCGCGGTCTTCGGTGATGGTGATTACCCGGGAGGATGGCGGGATAGTCGGCGCCTGACAGGGCCTCTTCGCTGGCAAGCCAGCTACAAAGTCATGCGCGATTTCAAAAATGGCGCATGACCTGTAGGAGCTGGCTTGCCAGCGAAGGCGTCAGCACAGTCACAACCTATCCATGTCTGTCTGCGCTACCATGCCTGGCCGGACGCAGCAGCCTGCTGCGCGCAGGAGTCAGCATGGCCCACCCGTTTGAAACGCTCACCCCAGACCTCGTGCTCGATGCCGTCGAAAGCATCGGTTTTCTCAGCGATGCTCGCATTCTGGCGCTCAACAGCTACGAAAACCGTGTCTACCAGGTCGGCATCGAAGACGCCGAGCCGCTGATCGCCAAGTTCTACCGCCCGCAGCGCTGGACCAACGAAGCGATCCTTGAAGAACACCAGTTCACCTTTGAACTCGCCGGGGTCGACGTGCCGGTCGTCGCGCCGATGATCCACAACGGTGAAACCCTGCACGAACACAATGGCTTCCGTTTCACCCTGTTCCCCCGCCGCGGCGGCCGCGCGCCGGAACCCGGCAACCTCGATCAGCTGTATCGCCTGGGACAACTGCTCGGCCGCCTGCATGCGGTGGGCTCGACCAAGCCGTTCGAGCACCGTGAGGCGCTGGCGGTGAAAAACTTCGGCCATGACTCGCTGACGACCTTGCTCGAAGGCAATTTCATCCCCCGCAGCCTGCTGCCGGCCTACGAGTCCGTGGCCCGCGATCTGCTCAAGCGTGTGGAAGATGCCTACAGCAATACGCCGCACCAGAACATCCGCATGCACGGCGACTGCCACCCCGGCAACATGATGTGCCGCGACGAGATGTTCCACATCGTCGACCTGGACGACTGCCGCATGGGACCGGCGGTGCAGGACATCTGGATGATGCTGGCCGGCGATCGTCAGGACTGCCTGGGTCAGTTGTCAGAACTGATGGACGGCTACAACGAATTCCACGACTTCAATCCCCGGGAACTGGCGCTGATCGAACCCCTGCGCGCATTGCGCCTCATGCACTACAGCGCCTGGCTCGCACGGCGTTGGGACGACCCGGCGTTTCCGCGCAGTTTTCCGTGGTTTGGCACGGAGCGGTATTGGGGAGATCAGGTGTTGGCGTTACGCGAGCAGCTGGCGGCGCTCAATGAAGAGCCACTGAAACTCTTCTGAGAAACACAAATTCACTGTGGGAGCGGGCTTGCTCGCGAATGCGGTGTGTCAGTCGACATCAAGTTTGCTGACACTGTGCATTCGCGAGCAAGCCCGCTCCCACATTTATTCTGTGTTCACAATTGCCCAACCTATTCAGGCAGGACATTCGTAGACAAATCTCCTTACAATCCCCTCTTTGTTAGCTGCCTAAGCAAGGATTCTGCATGCAAGCCGCCAACCCGCGTCGCGGGTACATCCTGGGCCTGAGTGCCTACATCATCTGGGGACTTTTCCCGCTCTATTTCAAAGCCATCGCCAGCGTGCCCGCCGTGGAAATCATCATCCATCGCGTGCTCTGGTCGGCGCTGTTCGGTGCCTTGCTGCTGATGGTCTGGAAACACCCGGGCTGGTGGCGCGAGCTGCGGGAGAATCCGCGCCGGCTGGCGATCCTGGCCCTGAGCGGCACGCTGATCGCCGCCAACTGGCTCACCTATGTGTGGTCGGTGAACAACGGGCGCATGCTGGAGGCCAGCCTCGGCTACTACATCAACCCCTTGGTGAACGTACTGTTGGGGATGCTGATCCTCGGCGAACGGCTGCGCCGCATGCAATGGATTGCTGTGGGACTGGCGGCGGTTGGCGTGGCGCAACAGGTCTGGCAAGTCGGCAGCCTGCCCTGGGTGTCGCTGGTGCTGGCATTGACCTTCGGTTTCTATGGGCTGATTCGCAAGCAGGCGCCGGTCAAGGCGCTCCCGGGGTTGGTGGTCGAAACCTGGATGCTGGTGCCGATCGCGCTGGCCTGGTTGTTGCTCAATCCAACCGCCAGCAGCGCCCAGGCTGAATTCTGGACCACCTCCGAAGCCTGGTGGCTGGTGGCTGCCGGCCCGGTGACGCTGGTGCCGTTGGTCTGTTTCAACGCCGCCGCGCGGCATCTGCCCTACACGACACTTGGATTCCTCCAATACCTGGCGCCGACCCTGGTGCTGCTGCAAGCCGTCCTGCTGTTTGGCGAGCACTTGTCGTCCAGTACGCTGGTGGCGTTCATCTTCATCTGGACCGGCCTGGCGGTTTACAGCATCGATGCCTGGTTCAGCCTGCGTCGGCGCAGCTGATCAAAAAACGCACAAACCTCTGCAGGCCACGTTCTCCGTGGCCTGCACCGATCCTTCCCAAGGTTATCCACAGCGTGATCCCCGCCGTTTGTGCGCAAGTCACTGAAACTGCTGGTTTTTTGATCAATCTTTGATAAGCCACGTCCGGCGTGGCCTGGCGGGCTGTCTCTACAGGTTATCCACAGGCAGGTGCACGTTTAATCTGGATAACCCGATCAAGGTTCACTGCGCAGGACCAATTCCACCATCAGATCGTCCGCCAGGGTTTCCAGGCGCGATTGCAGCACGTCCAGGGACAGCGTCAACGGCACCGCCAGTATCGCTTCGGCGTGGAATAGCGGCTCGCTGCTCATGGGCGCCGGACGTACTTCGGTCACCAGTCGTTCCAGGTTGACCCCCTGTTCACTGAGCAAGCGCGTGATGTCGCGCACGATCCCCGGCCGGTCATTGCCCACCAGTTCCATGGCGATCGGTTTCCAGGTGCACGACTGTTCGATGCCGCTTTCGGCGATCAATACGCGAATGCCGTGGGCCGACAGCCCTTGCAAGGCATCGACCAGTGAATCGTAGGCTTCCGCAGGCACCCCGACCCGAAGAATCCCGGCGAATTGCCCAGCCATGCGTGACATGCGGCTTTCCAGCCAGTTGCCGCCCTGCTCGGCGATGCATTGGGCAATGCGCTCGACCTGCCCAGGCTTGTCCGGTGCAAAAACAGTGAGTACGAGGTGGTCCATGGCGCAGCCCTCTTTTGTTATTGAAAGAGAAGTATAGGCAAGGGTGGTTGCTGTGCTGAATCGACTGACGCCATCGCCTGCAGGAGCTGGCTTGCCAGCGAAGCGATGCACCACCGATCTGAGCGAACAATAAATCGTGTACAACTTTTTATATTTAACTGGAACAATCTCATGGTTTTTTGAGAACATCCCGATCCGCGACGTGACTGCAATGCGTCATGGGGTCGCAGAACGACGTAATTAGTCTAATTTTCACAACCGCAACTCATCATGTAGTATGCCGCTGCGCGCACTACATAACGTTGGATCGATGTCCGCCACAGGCGCAGTCGCATCCCTGAAAGCCCTGTCAGCAAGGCCCTAAAGCCGTTGATTGGTCCCCACCCAGCCGTCAGAAATGGCATGTACTGGTCGCAGGGTTTGTGGTTTAAATGGTCAGAGGCTTCATTGTTAAATTGAAGAGCTGAAAAGCGAAATAGCTGAGCAGAGTGAGGCAAGCAATGACTGAACACGTTCAAGTCGGTGGCCTGCAGGTCGCCAAAGTCCTGTTCGACTTCGTGAACAACGAAGCCATTCCCGGTACCGGCCTCACCGCCGATAAGTTCTGGGCCGGTGCCGACAAGGTCATTCATGACCTGGCGCCGAAGAACAAAGCCCTACTCGCCAAACGCGATGATTTCCAGGCTCGTATCGATTCCTGGCACCAGGAACGCGCCGGCCAGGCGCACGATGCCGTGGCTTATAAAGCCTTCCTGCAAGACATCGGTTATCTGCTGCCAGAAGCGGCCGATTTCCAGGTAACGACGCAAAACGTCGATGAAGAAATCGCCCGCATGGCCGGTCCACAACTCGTGGTGCCGGTGATGAATGCCCGCTTCGCGCTCAACGCCTCGAACGCCCGCTGGGGTTCGCTGTATGACGCGCTCTACGGCACCGACGCCATCAGCGAAGGTGACGGCGCGGAGAAAGGCAAAGGCTACAACAAGGTTCGCGGCGACAAGGTCATCGCCTTCGCCCGCGCCTTCCTCGACGAAGCGGCGCCCTTGGCAGCCGGCTCCCACGTCGATTCCACGCACTACAACATCGTTGACGGCAAACTGGTGGTCGCCCTCAAAGGCGGCAGCAACAGCGGCCTGCGCAACGATGCCCAGCTGATCGGTTTCCAGGGCGATGCCTCGGCACCCACCGCGATCCTGCTGAAAAACAACGGCCTGCACTTCGAAATCCAGGTTGATGCCAGTACCCCGGTCGGCCAGACCGACGCAGCGGGTGTCAAAGACATCCTGATGGAAGCCGCGCTGACCACCATCATGGACTGCGAAGACTCGGTCGCCGCCGTCGACGCCGATGACAAGGTGGTGATCTACCGCAACTGGCTCGGCCTGATGAAGGGCGACCTGTCGGAAGAAGTCGCCAAGGGCGGCAAGACGTTTACCCGTACCATGAACGCCGACCGCACCTACACCGGTGTCGACGGTAACGCGGTGAACCTGCACGGTCGTTCGTTGTTGTTCGTGCGCAACGTCGGTCACCTGATGACCATCGACGCGATCCTCGATAAAGACGGCAACGAAGTGCCTGAGGGCATCCTCGATGGCCTGGTGACTTGCCTGGCGGCGATGCACAACCTCAACGGAAACACTTCGCGCAAAAACACCCGCACCGGCTCCATCTACATTGTGAAGCCGAAGATGCACGGTCCTGAAGAAGCGGCGTTCACCAACGAGCTGTTCGGGCGCATCGAAGACGTGCTGGGCTTGGCGCGCAACACCCTGAAAGTCGGCATCATGGACGAGGAACGCCGTACCACGGTCAACCTCAAGGCCTGCATCAAGGCCGCCAGCGAGCGCGTGGTATTCATCAATACCGGTTTCCTTGACCGCACGGGCGATGAAATCCACACCTCCATGGAAGCCGGCCCGATGGTGCGCAAGGCTGACATGAAGGCGGAAAAATGGATCGGCGCCTACGAGAACTCCAACGTCGATATCGGCTTGAGCACTGGCCTGCAAGGTCGCGCGCAGATCGGTAAAGGCATGTGGGCCATGCCGGACTTGATGGCAGCGATGCTGGAACAGAAAATCGCTCACCCATTGGCCGGTGCCAACACCGCATGGGTACCTTCGCCGACCGCCGCTGCGCTGCACGCGCTGCACTACCACAAGGTCGACGTGTTCGCCCGTCAGGCCGAACTGGCCAAGCGTGCCCATGCGTCGGTGGACGACATCCTGACCATCCCGCTGGCCGTGAACCCGCAGTGGACCGCCGAACAGATCCAGAACGAACTGGACAACAACAGCCAGGGCATCCTGGGTTATGTGGTGCGCTGGATCGACCAGGGTGTTGGTTGCTCGAAGGTGCCGGACATCAATGACGTCGGCCTGATGGAAGACCGTGCCACGCTGCGTATTTCCAGCCAGCACATCGCCAACTGGCTGCGCCATGGCATCGTCACCGAAGAGCAAGTGATGGAAAGCCTCAAGCGCATGGCGCCGGTGGTGGATCGTCAGAACGCCGGTGATGCGCTGTACCGTCCGCTGGCACCGAACTTCGACAGCAACATCGCCTTCCAGGCGGCGGTCGAACTGGTGGTGGAAGGTACCAAGCAGCCGAACGGCTATACCGAGCCGGTTCTGCACCGTCGTCGTCGCGAGTTCAAGGCCAGGAACGTGCTGTAAAATATAGTTGCTCGACAACAATCCCCCGGCCTGACGACCGGGGGATTATTGTTTTTGCCCCGTTATTTCCTGAGCCGTAAGGCGCTTTCAGCGATGTAGTTCGCAATTCTTGGTGCAAACATGAATATGGCAATACCCAGGACCGTAAGCACGAGGGCAAATAGTTTTACGCCTTCAATGGGTTCATCGAGCACATACCATGAAGTCAGGATACCGGATACCGGAACGATGACAGACAACGGGGCAACCTGGCTCGCCGGATACTTCCTGATCAAGCGGTTCCACGCCCAATAACCGAAAATGGTCGCCACGTACGCCTGGAACAGGATGGACAACAACACCGACGTATTCAAGTCCGTCAACAACGCCTCAAAGGGCTCAGCCCCCTTCACCCAATAAGTCATCAGGTACAGCGGAGCAATTGCATACAGACTCGACCAGACGACGAAGGAAAAGATGTCGACGACCTTGCTTTTCTTGATCAGTACATTGCAAAGACTCCAGCAAAAGGCTGCCAGTAGTATCAGGAACAGACCTTGGCTCTGGTCATGCGATTCGGTCATATGAATGATGAACATCAGCCCGACCAATGCCAGGAGAATACCTGCTACCTGAATGGCCGACATTTTTTCGCCGAATAACATCACTCCCCATATGACCGTAAAAAAGGCACTGAATTGCAGGAGCAAAGAAGTCACACCAGCACTGACCCCGAGAAACATTCCGTAGTTCATCAACCAACACATTCCGACCCCGAACAACAAACCGTATAGCGCGAGGGTTGAAGCACTGATGTTTTTCGGCTTAGGAACGAAAAACACCAACGGAAATGCACAAAAAGTGAAACGCAAGGCAGTCAGCATAAACGGGTCTATTCCATCGAGGCTGATATCAATGACCGAATAGTTGCTACCCCACATGACTGTTACTACGAGAATCAAAAGCAAGTCGCGCCAATCCATTTTTATCATGTTGTTCCCTTATAACCATTCACACGCACACACCTGAAAACTCTAACTTCCAGGTCAAAAATGGAATCACTCAGCAAAATGAGAACACGCTTGTTCAATAGCGCCACTCAATGAGTCGCTTCCGGGCTAAGAAATCGGCATGTAATGATTAATTATTATTTTTCTGAGTTGATTGAAAAACGGATTCAACAAAAGTCATCCGAACTTCAATCTTTGGGAAGATATCTGAAAACTTGGGCAACAACCGCCAGCTATTTATGAGCAGACTTGTCTCAACTCAAGGAGAAAAATTTAATTACACCCAGGAGAACGCAAACTCCACTCAAACACGGTTGAAAGGAGATACGAGGCAACTATCACTTACAAATGTTTGGTTACTGAATTCCTAGTTCTTGCTTGACCAGCGCTAACAATTTTTCGGCATCGATCGGCTTGAGCAGGAAGTCCACTACGCTCAGGTGCATCGCGGCAATCGCGTCTTTTACGTCGGCGTCGCCGGAGACGATGATGATCGGCATCGCCGCCCGCACAGACTCCCGCACCTGGCGAATCAGGTCCAGGCCATCGATATGGCCCATGCGCAGGTCGGTGATCACCAGGCCAATCGAGGGTTTCTCTTCCAACATCTTGAGTGCGGTTTCGCCACTGGCTGCCGTCATGCAACGAATGCCGTCCAATGCCAGGATCTCCGACAACAACTCTCGGGCGTCCTTGTCGTCGTCGACGATCAGCACCCGTTGTGGCGGCAGGTCGGGTTCCAGCATGACGTCACTGAGCGCCTGGCGCTCGGCGTCACTCAAAATATCGTGGTCGGACATGGCATTCTCTACATGTTCAATTCAATTCCCTAGCACAGTGGTGAGACATCGCTAAGCACACCATCAATGTGCACTCCGTCGGAAAAATTTCCAATAGGGCAAAGGTGAGGTTTTTCTCACGTTTGGGTAGGTTCTTTCCGAATCTGCATCACGTTTGCGGCCTACCTAGACTTACGTCCAATGGGCACCCCGACCGTAGGGGTCGACCATGGGTGAGTCATCCGACAACAACAATTCAAAAAAAGACTGCGGTAATGGTTATGAGTAAAGCGGACGCCTTCACACAGGCAGGGAAAACCGCGGTGTTGCAGAACATCCAGGGCACTTTGCAGTTCCTTCAGCGCTTCCCGCCCTTCAACCAGATGGAACACGCGCACCTGGCGTACCTGGTCGAGCAATGTCAGCTGCGTTTTTATGCCCCCGGCGAGAGCATCATCAAGCCCGCGGACGGCCCGGTTGAGCACTTTTACATCGTCAAGCAGGGTCGGGTCGTCGGCGAACGGCCGCACACGGCCAAGGGCGGCACCGAAACCACTTTCGAAATCACCACCGGCGAGTGTTTCCCCCTCGCTGCGTTGCTGGGGGAGCGTGCGACCCGTACCGAACATCTCGCCGCCGAAGACACCTTTTGCCTGCAGCTGAACAAACTTGCATTCATCAAGTTGTTCGCCATTTCCGGCACCTTCCGCGATTTTGCCCTGCGTGGTGTGAGCAGCCTGCTGGACCAGGTCAATCAGCAGGTCCAGCAAAAAGCCGTGGAAACCCTGGGCACCCAATATTCTCTCAACACCCGCCTGGGTGAATTGGCCATGCGCCATCCAGTGATGTGCAGCCCAATCACACCCCTGCGTGAGGCCGTGACCCAGATGCACGAGCAGCAGGTCGGCAGCATTGTGATCGTCAATGAACATAAGGCGCCGCTGGGGATTTTCACCCTGCGTGATCTGCGTCATGTGGTGGCCAACGGCACCGGCGACTTCAGCGAGGCGATCGAGCGGCATATGACCCGGTCGCCGTTTTTCCTGTCTCCGGACCACAGCGCCTTCGATGCCGCGATTGCAATGACCGAGCGGCATATCGCCCACGTCTGCCTGGTCAAGGATCAGCGCCTGTGCGGCGTGGTCTCCGAACGCGATCTGTTTTCCCTGCAACGGGTCGACCTGGTGCACCTGGCGCGCACCATTCGCAGCGCCCAGCGTGTGGAAAACCTGGTGCTGCTGCGGGGCGAGATCGGTCAACTGGTGGAGCGCATGCTGGCCCACGGCGCGTCTTCGACCCAGATCACCCACATCATTACTCTGCTCAACGACCACACCGTATGCCGGGTGATCGAGCTGACCCTGGCCGAGAAAGGCGACCCGGGTATCCCGTTCAGCTGGCTGTGTTTCGGCAGCGAAGGTCGCCGCGAACAGACGCTGCACACCGACCAGGACAACGGCATTCTGTTCGAAGCACAGGACGCCGCCCACGCCGCCGAGATTCGCGGAAAACTGCTGCCCATCGCCCATCAGATCAACCAGAGCCTGGCGCTCTGCGGTTTCACCCTGTGCAAAGGCAACATCATGGCCGGCAATCCCGAGCTGTGCCTGTCCCGGGCCGAATGGGCGCGACGCTTTGCGGCGTTTATCCGAGAGGCCACGCCAGAGAACCTGTTGGGTTCAAGTATTTACTTCGATTTGCGCGTGGTCTGGGGCAGCGAGCAAGGCTGCGAACAGTTGCGTCGGGGGATTCTCGACCAGGTGGCCGACAACCGCCTGTTCCAGCGCATGATGGCGGAAAACGCACTGCGCAATCGTCCTCCCGTAGGACGTTTCCGTGAGTTCGTGCTGGCGCGCAAAAATGGTGAGAAGGCCACTCTGGACCTGAAGATCCAGGGCCTGACCCCCTTCGTCGACGGCGCGCGCTTACTTGCCCTGGCCCACGGCATCGAAGCGAACAATACCCTGGAGCGCTTCCGCCAGCTGGTGGCCAAGGAGGTCATCGAGCCACTGGACGGCGCGGCGTACGAAGAGGCTTATCACTTCATCCAGCAAACCCGCATGCAACAACATCAGCTGCAGACCCGGGAAAATTTGCCCTACTCCAACCGGGTCGATCCCGACAGCCTCAATCATCTGGATCGACGCATCCTGCGTGAATCCCTGCGCCAGGCTCAACGCCTGCAAAGCAGCCTGACCCTGCGGTACCAACTATGAGCCTGTTTTCATGGCTGCGCCCCGCAGGCCCAAGCTTGTCCGTAGAGCTGCAGCAGCGCCTTCAATGCCTGCCAACGGTGGGCGGATTGAATGAATGCAGCCTGCGCGAGCAGCGCTGGGTCGTGCTCGACCTGGAAACCACCGGGCTGAACATGAACAAGGACCGAGTACTGTCCATAGGCGCCGTGGTCATCGAGGATGGCGCAATCGACTTCAGTCGCCAGTTCGAGCGCACGTTGCAATGCGACGAACTCAAACTCGGCCCCAGTGTGCTGATTCACGGCCTGGGACCCAGCGCCATTGCCGCCGGCAGCGATCCGGCCGAAGCGTTACTGGAGTTCATGGAGTTTGTCGGCGACAGCCCGGTGCTGGCCTTTCATGCGCCGTTCGACCAGCACATGCTGGGACGCGCATTGAAAGATCACCTGGGCTACAAGTTGCAGCATGCTTTCCTGGATGTGGCGGATATCGCCCCTTTGCTGTGTCCCCAGGCCAACATCCGCGAAGCCGGTCTGGACGAGTGGATCGACTGGTTCAAGCTGGAAGTCTTCGAGCGTCACAACGCCAGCGCCGACGCCCTGGCGACCGCCGAACTGGCGCTGATCCTGTTCAGCCGCGCGCGTCAGCAGCATATCCATAGCCCGTTGAACTTGCAGCAGCGGTTGAATCAGTGGAAGCGGCGGCAGCAAACCCATTCCTTTTGACACCCCCCCCTGTAGGAGCGAGCTTGCTCGCGAAAAAACATCAGGCGCATCGGTCCTACCGGCAAAACGCGTCATCGTTGACGTTTTTCGCGAGCAAGCTCGCTCCTACAAGGTCTTACGACAAACCCTACCCCTACCCGACCGGTGTCAATTGCTTACCTTCCTCGCCTCTGACAGAATCGCGAACAATTCTCGTTAGTTAACACTTCCCAATCGGTGATGCTGCGTGTCGTCAGTCCCAAGCCCGCAAAGTGAGCTCGTTGGTGCGCTATATCGCGACCACCGCGGTTGGCTATTGGCCTGGCTACGGCGCAATGTCGCCTGCCCGCAACGGGCCGAGGACCTGAGCCAGGACACCTTCGTTCGCCTGCTCGGACGTGAGGAACTCAAAGAGCCGCGCGAGCCGCGGGCGTTCCTGGTGGCGATTGCCAAGGGCCTGCTGTTCGACTACTTCCGCCGCGCCGCGCTGGAACAGGCTTACCTCACCGAGCTGATGCTGATTCCAGAAGCCGAACAACCGTCGGTGGAAGAACAGCAAATGATCCTCGAAGACCTGAAAAACATCGATCGTCTGCTGGGCAAGCTGTCGAGCAAGGCCCGTGCGGCGTTTCTCTACAATCGTCTCGACGGCCTGGGCCACGCGGAAATTGCCGAGCGCCTCGGGGTGTCGGTGCCGCGGGTGCGCCAATACCTGGCCCAGGGCATCCGTCAGTGCTACATCGCCTTGTACGGTGAGCCAACATGAGCCCGGTCAACTCCAAGCCGGTGTCGGCGCAGGTGCTCGATGCCGCTATCGCCTGGCAACTGTCCCTGGACTCCGGCAACCCGGTGGAACGCGAAGAGTTCGCCAAATGGCACGCCGCCCACGAAGAACACGCCCGCGCCTGGCGTCAACTGGGCATGCTCGACCAGCGTTTCAGCGTCGCCAGCGGCCCGGCCCGCACCGCCCTGCTGCAATCGCGCGAAGGCATTCGCCGGCGGGTGCGCAAGCTTGGCAGCGGCCTGGCCAGCGTCGTTGCAGTGCTGGGGTTGGCGCTGTTTGCCGGTGAGCGTTACCTGCCAATCGACTATTGGCTGGCCGACCAGCGCACCGCCACCGGGGAGCAACGCACCATTCGCCTGGATGATGGCACCCTGATCAACCTCAACACCCACAGTGCGGTGGACGTGCGTTTCGATGAGAAGCAGCGACTGGTCGTCCTGCAGGAAGGCGAAATCCTGATCGAAACCGCTCACGGCGATGCCCGGCCGTTTATCGTTGAAACCCGCGAAGGCAGCATGCGCGCCCTGGGAACGCGGTTCCTGGTCAAGCGTGAAGAGCAAGGCACGCGTCTGAGCGTGCTGCAATCGGCGGTGGCCGCCCATCCGCAATCCAGTCCCGAAGAGCAGATTCTGCGCGAAGGCCAGCAAATGCTGATTCGCAACGACGGCCTGGGCCCGATTGCCGCGCTCAACCTCGGCGCCGATGCCTGGACCCGCGGCATGCTGGTGGTGGACAACGCGCGGCTGGAGGATCTGGTGCGTGAAATCGGTCGCTATCGCCCGGGTCACCTGGGTGTGGCGCCGGAAGTGGCTGATCTGCGGATCACCGGTAGCTTCCCACTCAAGGATACCAACCTGGCCCTGAACGCGTTGTTGCCGACCCTGCCGGTGCAGATCGAACAGCACACGCCATGGTGGGTGACGGTGGCGGCCAAGCCCTGACAGGTGGTGCAGGACGCCGTGCAAATGATGAATCGAAATTATTTTCATCCAGCCCTATCACTTTTTGATTTTCGTCCGGCACCTAGGCAATTGAGAAGTATTCACTTTCAGGAGCCGCTGTATGTCCCGTTCGCTAGACACCTTGTTGCGCCCCGGTTTGCTGGCGCTTGCCATTGCCCTTTGCACCCCTTTGGCCAGCAGCCAACTGATCGCCGCTGAACAGGCGTCCAGCGTTCGCGCTTACAACCTGCCGGCCGCCCCCCTGGCCAGCACCCTGAACCATATCGCCAGCCAGGCCGGCCTGGCGCTGTCGTTGAACCCGTCGCTGGCCGCCGGCAAGACGTCGGCCCCGGTCCAGGGCCAGTTCGACGCGGCCGGCGCCCTGCGCGAAGCCCTGCGCGGCACCGGTCTGCAACTGGAACAAAGCGGCGGCACCTACACCCTGGTGGCGGTGCCCGAGGGCGTGATGGCGCTGCCGGCGACCAGCGTCATCGGCGTGGAAGCAGATACTGAAAACGCCTGGGGTCCGGTGCAAGGGTATCTGGCCAAGCGCACGGCCGCCGGGACCAAGACCGACACCGCGCTGGTCGAGGTGCCGCGTTCGATTTCGATTGCAACGCGCGACCAGATGGACGACCGCAACGTGCACAGCCTCGACGACGCCGTGCGCTACATGCCCGGCATCACCGCCAGCAGCTACGGCAGCGATACCCGCGCCGACTGGTTGCGCGTGCGCGGCTTCGAGCCGACCCAGTTCCTCGATGGCCTGCCACTGCCTAAAGGCGTGTACGCCAACCCGAAACAGGAGACCTGGAACCTCGATCGCCTGGCCCTGCTGCGTGGCCCGGCTTCGTCGATCTACGGCCAGACCCCGCCGGGCGGCCTGCTGGACATGGTCAGCCGCCGTCCCAGCGCTGAATCGAGCAACGAGATCCAGGTGCAATACGGTAGCGACAATCATCGCCAGATCAACTTCGCCAGTACTGGCAAGATCGACGATGAAGGACAATTCCTCTACGGCCTGAGCGGTGTGGTCCGCGACAGCGGGACGCAGATCGACCACGTCGACAACAAGCGCTACAACATTGCGCCCAGCCTGACCTGGAACATCGACGAAGACACCACCTTCACTCTGCTCTCGCAGTTCACTCGTGACGATACCGGGATCACCAGCCAGTTCCTGCCGATCCAGGGCACCAGGATCCATTCACCGCTCGGCGATATTTCCCACCACAAAAACCTGGGCGACCCGGACTGGGAATACTACGACCGCACCTACTACGCACTGGGTTACGCCTTTGAACATCGTTTGAACGATGTCTGGCAGTTCCGCCAGAACCTGCGCTACACCAAGTCGGACCTGTCCTTCCAGGCGCTCACCGTCGGCGCCTATCCGTTCACTCAGGTCGATGCCGACGGCAACGTGGGCCGAACCAGTACCTCGACCGACGAGGACATCAGCCAGTTCGCCGTGGATAACAACTTCCAGGCCGACTTCGCCACCGGCGATGTCCAGCACACCTTGTTGCTCGGCCTCGATCACCAGCGCAGCAACACCAACTACACCTCGATCTTCGGCGATGGCCTGACCACCAACGTCAACAACCCGATTTATGGCCAGCCGATTGTGCGTCCACCACGCTCCGACGCGTTTTATGACTACGACCAGAAGACCTATCAGACCGGCCTCTACATCCAGGATCAGCTGGCCCTCGACCAATGGCGCCTGACCCTGGGCGGCCGCGAAGACTGGGTCCACACCGGCACCAAGTTCTTCAACAAGGGCGATGCCACCAACACCGAACGCGATACCAACTTCAGCGGCAACGCGGCGATCAGCTACGTGTTCGACAACGGCATCGTGCCGTACCTGTCGTACGCCGAATCGTTCCAGCCAACCAGCAACGCCACCGCATCGCCGACCGATTCGTTCAAGCCGACTGAAGGCGAACAATGGGAACTGGGCATCAAGTACCAGCCACCGGGCAGCGATACCTTGCTGAGCGCGGCGATCTACGACTTGACCCAGAAAAACGTTTCGGTCACCACGACCAATTCGGCCGGCGTCAATATCACCAGCCAGACCGGTGAAGTGAAGGTCAAGGGCCTGGAGCTGGAAGCCGTTTCCGACGTGACCGAAAACCTCAAGGTGATCGCGGCCTACACCCTGGCCAAGTCCGAAGTGCAGGATGGCACTTTCAAAGGCAACCGCCTGCAGCTGATGCCTAATCAACAGGCTTCGCTGTGGACCGACTACACCTGGCACAACGGCGTGATGGACGGGTTCGGCGTGGGCGGCGGCGTTCGCTACACCGGCAATACCTACGGCGACCAGGCCAACACCGAGCTGGGCAAGGCTGACGCCTACACAGTGTTCGACGCTGCCGTTCATTACGACCTCGGTCGCCTGGACAACAGCCTCAAAGGTGCCTCGCTGGCGCTGAACGCGACCAACCTGTTCGACAAGGACTACATCTCGACTTGCGACAGTTTCTACTGCTACTACGGCGACCAACGCAGTGTCGTCGCCAGTGCCACCTACAAGTGGTAACGGCTTGACCCGACAGGCCCAACGACCCGGCCGTCCTTCGTGGGCGGCTTAGGTTTTTCTGAAGGCTATGAAATGAAAAGTAAAACAATTCGCCGCTGGTCCTTCGTCCACACCTGGACCAGCCTGATCTGCACCGTGTTTCTGCTGATGCTGGCACTGACCGGCCTGCCGTTGATCTTCCACCACGAGATCGACCATCTGCTGGGCGATGCCGCCGAGTTGAAGCAGATGCCGCCGGACACCCCGCAGCTGAATTTGCAGCAGTTGGTGCAGGCGGCTGAAAAACATCGTCCCGGCGAAGTCATGCAGTACTTCGGTTTCGACGAGGACGAACCCAATGGCGCGATCGCGATCATGGCGGCCACCGCCGGCACCGAGCCGAACTCGTCCCACACCTTCATGCTCGACGCCCGCACCGGCGAAGCGCTGGAGATGCCGTCGGCCAATGGCGGCTTCATGATGGTCATGCTGCGCCTGCACGTGGACATGTTCGCCGGGCTGCCGGGCAAGTTGCTGCTGGCGTTCATGGGGTTGCTGTTCGTCGTCGCGATCGTGTCCGGCACCGTGTTGTACCTGCCGTTCATGCGCCGCTTGAAATTCGCCACCGTGCGCCAGGACAAGTCCACCCGCCTGCGCTGGCTTGACCTGCACAACCTGATCGGCGTAGTGACTTTGACCTGGGCGCTGGTGGTGGGTGTAACCGGTGTGATCAGTGCCTGCGCCGACCTGCTCATCGCCGCGTGGCGCAACGACAGCCTGAGCGCGATGGTCGCGCCGTATCGCGATGCGCCGCCATTGACGCAACTGGCGCCGGCCACGCGTTTGCTCGACATCGCCAAGGAAGTCGCACCCGGCATGCAGCCGGATTTCATTGCCTTCCCCGGCACGCGGTTCTCCAGCGAGCACCATTACGCGGTGTTCATGAAAGGCAGCACGCACCTGACCTCGCACTTGCTGACGCCGGTACTGATCGACGCCAGCACCCTGCAAGTCACCGCCGTGGCCGAACGGCCCTGGTACATGGACGCCATGGGCATGTCACAGCCGTTGCACTTCGGTGACTACGGCGGCATGCCGATGCAGATTCTCTGGGCGACCCTGGATGTGCTGACGATCATTGTGCTCGGCAGCGGCGTCTACCTGTGGGTGGTGCGGCGCAAGGCTGCGAAACCCGTGCTGGAAAAAGCGGAGAGCGTGGCATGAGGCCCCGGCAGTCGAATTTCTGGAAGGTGTTCGCCACCCCCACCGTCATCGCCTTGTTCAGCGCGGCGGGGTTGTTCGCCGCGCTGCTGGGCGATGGGATCTGGGATGCCTTGAGCTGGCTTGGCCTGGGTATTCCAGCCGCCCTCGCCCTGCGCGGCCTCCTCCAACGCCGATAATGCGCCCCCCTCTGTAGGAGCGAGCTTGCTCGCGATAAACCTGAGAACGCCTCGGGGAGCCAGGCTTCCAGCGTCATATTGAAGGCCATCGCGAGCAAGCTTGCTCCTACAAGTCATACGACGACAATGCCCTCCCGCCCGTCGCCTCACTCAGCGTAATCCCTGACATATTTGTTGACACATTCACCCTTGCGCTTCTATAAAGGCGCATGTTGTACGACAACCTACAACAAATGCGACACCCACAATAAATCCAAGAAAAATGACGGTGATGTGATGAAAGTCAAAGGCATCCGCTGGTGGATGGTCGGTCTGGTAACTGCCGGTCTGATCGTCAACTACCTCGCTCGCAATACCCTGTCAGTGGCCGCCCCGACCCTGATGAGCGAAATGAACATTACCACCGAGCAGTACTCACACATCGTGGTCGCCTGGCAGGTCTGCTATGCGCTGATGCAACCGGTAGCCGGCTACATCATCGATGCCATCGGCACCAAAATGGGCTTCGCGATCTTTGCCTTCGCCTGGTCGATTGCCTGCGCGCTGGCTGCATTGGCGAGTGGCTGGCAGGGCCTGGCATTCGTTCGTGGCCTGCTCGGGCTGACGGAAGCGGCAGGCTTGCCGGCGGCCGTGAAAGCCACCACCGAATGGTTTCCGGCCAAGGAGCGTTCGGTAGCCATTGGCTGGTTCAACATCGGTTCATCGATCGGCGCACTGCTGGCGCCGCCCTTGGTGGTCTGGGCGATCCTGCACAGTGGCTGGGAACTGGCGTTCCTGATCGTCGGGGGCCTGGGCGTACTCTGGAGCTTGCTGTGGGTGCTCCTCTACAAACATCCCCGGGACCAGAAACGCCTGGGCGATGAAGAGCGCGCCTACATCCTCAGCGGCCAGGAAGACCACTTCAAGGAACCGGCGACGAAAAAGGGCAGTTGGAAGAAAATCATCGGCAGCCGTAACTTCTACGCCATCGCCAGCGCGCGGATCCTTTCCGAGCCGGCCTGGCAGACTTTCAATGCTTGGATTCCGTTGTACCTGATGACCGAACGGCACATGAACATCAAGGAGATCGCGATGTTCGCCTGGCTGCCGTTCCTCGCCGCCGACCTGGGCTGCGTGCTCGGTGGCTACCTGAGCCCGTTCTTCCACAAGCACTGCAAAGTGTCGCTGTTCACCTCGCGCAAAATGGTCCTGCTGTTCGGTGCCTCGTGCATGATCGGCCCGGCGTGCATCGGCCTGGTCGCCAGCCCGTACACGGCGATTGCGCTGCTGTGCATCGGCGGTTTCGCCCACCAGACCTTGTCAGGTGCGTTGTACGCGATCACCTCTGACTCGTTCGGCAAAAACGAAGTGGCCACGGCCACAGGCATGGGCGGCATGTTCGGCTACCTCGGCGCGGCCGCTTTCACTCTGGTGTTCGGCGTGATGGTGACCAAGATCGGCTACAACCCGCTGTTCGTGACTTTGGCGATTTTCGACATCGTCGCGGCGTTCATCGTCTGGACCGTTGCCCGGGAACTCAAGCCTCAGCAGGCAGCTCCGGGCCCTGAAGCCGGTCAGACGCTGCAACCGGCCAGCTAAAACGCAAAACCTGTGGGAGCGGGCTTGCTCGCGAATGCGATATGTCATCTGATTAATTGTTGACTGACACGACGCCTTCGCGAGCAAGCCCGCTCCCACATGGCTCATCTTGAACCCACGCATCAACGCGCTATGCTGCCCGACACCTCCTCTGACCGAGACGTCGCCATGTCCACCCCGAGCATGACCCTCTACTACAACCCCCTCTCCCCCTTCGTGCGCAAAGTCATGGTGCTCCTGCACGAAACCGGTCAACAGGACCGCGTTGCCCTGCAGAACTGCGTACTCACGCCGGTCGACCCGGACCAGACCCTGATCGACGACAACCCCCTGAGCAAGATCCCCGCCCTGCGCCTGGCCGACGGCAGCGTCATCCACGACAGCCGGGTGATCCTCGATTACCTGGACCACCAGCACGTCGGCAACCCGCTGATCCCCCGCGAAGGCTCGGCCCGCTGGCGGCGCCTGACCCTCGCCTCCATGGCCGACGGGATCATGGACGCCGCGGTACTCGTACGCTACGAAGTCGCCCTGCGCGCCCCGGAAAAACACTGGGACCAATGGCTCGACGGCCAGCGCGACAAAATTCGCCGTACTTTAGCTTTGCTGGAGAAGGATGCGATTGCCGAGCTGACCAGCCATTTCGACGTAGCGGCGATCAGCGTGGCGTGTGCGTTGGGTTATGTGGATCTGCGCCATCCCGACCTGGAGTGGCGTGAAGCGAATCCGCAGTTGGCGGCGTGGTATTTCGAGGTGAGTCAGCGGCCTTCGATGCTGGCGACGATGCCCAAGGTTTAGCACTTCGCTGGTTGAAGTGACGTTTGATGCTGCGCAACGACCCTATCAGTTCTGCTAGTAGGCAAAAAATGAAAAAAATCCGATGCTGAAGGTCCGACTTTATGAACCGTACCTGGAGCTCGGTCAATGCCTATACATTCCAGTAAAACAGTCCTGCTCGCGACCGATCAACAGCGCTCGGTCCTAAATGCCCTCGACGCGAATAGGCCTCACCCCATCGCCTACTCACCCTACGGCCATCGGCCGGCAAAAAAAGGCTTGCTCAGTTTGCTCGGGTTCAACGGCGAACGTCCTGACCCGCTGACCGGGCACTATCATTTGGGCAATGGGTATCGGCTGTTCAATACGGTGTTGATGCGGTTTAACAAACCGGACAGTTCGAGTCCATTTGAAGAAGGAGGAGTGAATGCCTACTCGTATTGCGAGGGTAACCCGATAGGCCGGTGCGACCCGACTGGACATTCATTTTTGTCGATGATCAGGAAAATGGTCACGTTTGTGACACCTGCCCATCCGGCTGCAACGCTCAAGCTCACGGCATCAACCGCTGCGGCGGTAGTAGGCGCCGCCGGGTTTATGGTAGAGGCTGACGATGAAACGGCAAACACCGCACTTCTACTTGGGTCAAGTTTTCTTTTAGGCGCTGGATTAGGAGGGATGTACCGATTCCGTCCTTCCAGGACTCCTCGACTGGCATCGACACCTAATACCGTTACCAGGGGAAATGTTGAGATGGGTCCTCTGAGAAGCTCTCCTGCCGATCCCCCCACGATCCAGCAGTTCATTCCTCGCGCTAGAATCCCTGGAATTGGCAGCCCCACCAACGCCGCCAACCTAAATATAAGAACCACCTGAACAAGTAAAAAGGGAAAAAAGGGCACAGATTTATTTAAAAAGGAATGTGCCCTCCAACCGAGACGTCGCCCTGTCCGACGGGATCATGGACGCAGCGGCGTTGATCCGTTACAAAGTCTGGTTTTTGGCCGACCGGACCGGGCTTTCCACGAGCAAGTCGAACGCACCACACCGGATCAACCGGAAACAACCCGAAAATCAGCGTCGCCAGCACCTCCCCTTCCCGCTGATCTTCCCGCAACCCCAGCGACCGACTCATTCCATCGCTCCAATATCGAACGCCAACGGCTTGGCCGCTTTCTGTCCGACCCCATACCAATCCAGTTTGCGGGTCAGCACCATGAACACCCCGAGCAAGCCGAACAGCAACAACGACCCCATCAACAGCGCGTAATCCTCGGCACTCAACAAGCCATAAAGCAGGCCGTACAAAGCCGCCAGCCCCACCGAAAAACTCAAGCCGTGACGCACGCTGCGCAGCACGTGGCAGACATAAAAACCAATCAACAATACACATCCGCTGGCCGACAATAGATACGCCAAGGCAAAGCCAATGTGTTCGGACAGCGACAACAAAAGCAGATAAAAGAACGCTAGCGCCACGCCCACCAAAGCGTATTGCACCGGGTGCACCGCCAGGCTTTTAAGCACTTCAAAAAGGAAGAAACCGGCGAACGTCAGGACGATGAACAACAGTGCGTATTTGATCGCGCGGTCGCTTTTCAGGTATTGGTCCACCGGGTCGACGAAGCTCACGCCAAAGCTGCGACCGGACAACGCCTCGCAAGCACCACGGGGCACGCAGCTGTTGAGGATCTCTTGCAGATTGGTGGAAAAAAACGAAGTCTGCCAATTGGCGGTGAAGCCTTGATCGGTGATTTCGCGCTGGGCTGGCAGGTAGTTGCCGATGAAACTGGGATGCGGCCAGTTGGCGCTCAGCGAGACCTTGCTGGTCTTGCCCACCGGCAGGACCTGAAACTGGCCGGTGCCTTGCAGCTTCAGGTCGAAACCGAAGGCCAGCTCTGTGTTTTGCCTCGCGTCCAACGCCGGCAACATCACATGGACGCCCTCCCCCAGCCAGCCGACCTGACTACCCGGAACGAAGTCCAGACGCTGGCCGTTGAGCTCGAGTTTCAAGGCATTCTCGATGCCGCGAATGTCGCTGATGCCGACCGCCAGGAATGGCCGATCGAACTGGTAATCAGCGAAATCTTCCTGGATACCCAGCTGCGCCGGCAGTGAAAAATGGCCGCTGATGCGGTTGTCGGCATGGAACAGCCGCGCCTGGTAAATGCCTCGGGAACGCAGTTCGGTCTGGACCTGGCCGTCGAGTTCGAAGCGCTCCGGGAGGAAGTACAAACGACCGCGCTCTTCACCAATGTCCTGATAGCGATCGTTGGTTTTTTCGTGGGTCTTCCAGGTGCGCACGACTTTGCGATAGGGCACCACCAACAACGGCCCGCTCAATTGCTGGCTGTAACTGGCGCTGCGGGCGATGTCTTCAAGCACGCCGTCGCGCAGTTGCTGGCGGTCCTGGATGACGCCGTTGATCATCAGCAACGGGATCAGCAATAACACAATCAGCAGGGCAATCGCCCCGAGTTTCAAGGTCAGGCTTCGGTTCATGGGACTCTCCCTGTTTTGATAAGGCAGAGTCTGGACGGGCTGTGTGGGGGCTTTATGGGGGGAATGTGGAGATTATGTGGAGACTGCGACTTGGTCTAAAGGCAGGAGCAAACTGACTTCAACGCCAGCCTCAACGTTGCCGATGCTCATCACCCCACCATGCAACTTCACCACTTCTTCCACGAAATTCAGCCCAAGCCCGGTGCTTTTTCGCCCGGTATCCGGTCGTGGCAGCGAGTAGAAACGCTCGTTCAGGCGCGGCAATGCATAGTCCGGAATCGCTTCGCCCTGGTTGAAGAGCTTGAATTCGATCTGCTCGCCCATTCGCTCGGCGGTGAATCGCATCACGCCCTGAGCAGGGGTGAAATCCAGCGCATTTTCCAGCAGGTTGCCCAGCGCCTGCCGCAACAAAAACGGCTCCCCCCTTAGCATCAGGTCCGCCGCAATCATCTGTGACACGCGCAACTGCCTGCCTTCGATCCGCGCAGACTGGGCATCAATCAGTTCGACCACCAACGCCGCCAGTGGCACCTCGACACGCGCCTCAAGCCCCTGACGCTGTTCAACTTGCGCCAGGTTCAACAGCCGCTCGATCAACTGTTGCATGCGCGTACTTTCACTGTCGATGTTGCCGACAAAACGCTGCCGTTGAGCCAATGGCATCTCGCCCTGCAGCAGTTCCGCCGCGCCGCGAATCGCCGCCAGCGGGCTCTTCAATTCGTGGGTCAATGTGTGCACGTAACGCTCGACGTAGGCCCGGCCCTCGAGCTGCGTGCGCATCTGTTCTACGGCCGTCGCCAATTGCTCCAGCTCGCCACCGCGATAGTGGGGCACCTCGATCCGCCGGCCTTCGCTCACTGCTTGCGCATAAGCGGTCAAGCGCCGCAGCGACCGACTCAACCACCAGGACAACAGCGCACCGAACAGCAGGCCGAGGCCGATCAGGCCGGCGCCATAACCCAGCAATCGTCGCTCGGTGCGATCCACATAAGGCTGCAACGAGCTGTTGGGCTTTGCCACAGTGACCACGCCGATGATCCGGCCGTTATCGCGAATCGGCGCGCCGACGTGCATCACCGACGAGCTCGCATCATTGGGGTCACTGCGGGTCGAGCGGGCGCCATATTCGCCGCGCAGGATCAGGTAAACGTCGTTCCAGCGCGAGTAATCCTGACCGACCGCTGTGCCGCTGGAATCCAGTACCACGATGCCGTTGGCGTCAGTGACGTAGATGCGGTGGTTGACCTGGTTTTTTGGCAAACCCCAGATGTTCGCCGCCGGTTGCCGCTCGCCGTAGGCCTTGAGCAGTTCCGGCCAGCGGCTCTGGTTGAGGGTGCCGGCCTTGAAGTCATCGCGCAGGATTTCCGCCATCAGGTTGGCGGTGTCGACCAGGGTTTCTTCCGTGGACTGGCGCACCCCGGGACGAATTTCTTCCATCACGGTGTTGAGCACGAAGTAGCCGGTCAAGCCGACGAACAGCACATAGACCAGGAAAATCCGTAACCCCAATGGCATCAGCTGTGTCCCGGGCTGTAGCTGTATCCGAGGCCGCGATGGGTCTGAATCGGCTCTGCATCGGCCTTAATCGATCGCAACTTGGCGCGCACGCTCTTGATGTGGCTGTCGATGCTGCGCTCGTAGCCGGCATCGGCGGCCACGCCCAAGGCATCGAGCAATAGCTCGCGGCTGAACACGCGCTCGGGTTGCTCCAGCAGGCATTGCAGCAAACGGAATTCGTGTCGGGTCAGGCTCAGTGGCTGACCGCGATAACTGATCTGTATACGCTCGTAATCGATGCGGAACAGTGTTGGCGCGATTTCAGTCAGGTTTTTGGGTGCCATGCGCTTGAGAATCGCCCGGACCCGCGCCGCCACTTCACGGGGGCTGAACGGCTTGACCACGTAATCGTCGGCACCAATCTCCAGGCCTACGACACGGTCGATTTCGCTGTCGCGGGCGCTGAGAAACATCACCGGTACATCGCTGAAACGTCGCAACGCCTTGCAGGTTTCGAAGCCGCTGATGTCCGGCAGACCGATGTCGAGGATGATCAGGTCCGCCGGGGTCTGCCGCTGATGCTCAAGCGCCGCCGCGCCAAGTGTCAGCCACGTGGTGGTGAACCCCTCGCCCTGCAAGGCGAAAATCAGGGTGTCGGCAATCGCCGCTTCGTCTTCGACAATCAGGATATGGGGCATGGCGTCCGAGCCTGGCGGTTGAGTGGTCGAACGGTGCCCCAAGCCTTACACCCCGTCAATCAGCAATCGGGCTTGTCCGCCGTAAACCGTCGCGCCGGATTCACGGCCGCACCAAACTCTCGCAAGGCCTTGGCACCAATCAACAGCGGGTAATTGAAACTGCTACGGTCGGTGAGGTTAACCTCGACCGTTCGCTTGACGTTGCCCAGGCACAACTCCAAATCCACCACCGGACGCTTGGTCGGCGCGGCCACATCTTCATCCTCGTCCTCTTCTGAACGGGTCTTGATCTTGCTGATGCGCGCGACCTTATGTTCATAGACCTTGTTGCTCGCACCCTTGGTCGCCAGGCGGAATCGCACCCAGTCTTCACCATCACGAGTGAAGGTCTCGATGTCCTTGGCCGAAAGCGATGCGGTCAGTGCGCCGGTGTCCATTTTAGCCTTGAGCACTTCACCACCGATTTCCGGCAGCGAGATGTATTCGTAGCGCCCGTACAGAGTCGGCTCGGCGGCCATGACCGGCAGTGCGAGGAGTGAAAGCAATGCAAGAAGGGATTTCACGTACTGGGAGTCCTTGAGGAGTTGGCAGCGCAATTTTAGACCGTTGTTGAGCTGATCGTTCCCACAAGGGTAACGGTCCGGAGGTGAAACATTCGTCAGCGCCGATTTGGCCTGTCGTCCGAAGCTGCTTATCATGGCGCGCCCTAACGCTTCCAAGAGTCATTTATGCGCCGCCTGCTCACCGGCTGTTTCGTCACATTGCTGCTGTTGCTCAACACGCTGGTCCTGATCGGACCTTTGATGGTGTTCGCCTTGCTCAAACTGGTCCTGCCCGGGCGTTTTCGCGATTACGCGTCCTCGGTGGTGATGTGGATTGCCGAGACCTGGTCGGAAATCGACAAGCTGATCTTTCGCCTGTGCATCCCCACCCAATGGGATATTCGCGGCGGTGACGATCTGCGTCGCGACACTTCCTATCTGGTGATCAGCAATCACCAGTCCTGGGTCGATATCCCGGCGCTGATCCAGACGCTGAATCGACGCACGCCGTTCTTCAAGTTCTTCCTCAAGAAAGAACTGATCTGGGTGCCGTTCCTGGGCCTGGCCTGGTGGGCGCTGGATTACCCGTTCATGAAGCGCTACAGCAAGGCGTTCCTGGCGAAGAACCCGGAGTTGGCCGGCAAGGATCTGGAGATCACCCGACAAGCCTGCGAGCTGTTCAAGCGGCAACCGGTGACCGTGGTCAATTATCTGGAAGGCACGCGTTTTACCGCCGCCAAAAGTGCCCATCAGCAGTCGCCCTTCACCCACCTGCTCAAGCCCAAGGCCGGTGGCGTGGCGTTTGTACTGGCGGCGATGGGTGAACAGCTGGATGCGATTCTCGACGTGACCGTGGTGTATCCGCAGCCGGCCATTCCGGGGTTCTGGGACTTGATCAGCGGCAACGTGCCGCGGGTGATCATCGACATCAAGACCCGCGAGCTCGACCCGGCGTTGTGGCAGGGCGATTACGAAAACGATCCGCTGTTTCGTGAGAAGGTCCAGAACTGGGTCAACCAGCTCTGGATCGAGAAGGACCGGCGTATCGACGAGTTGCGCGCCGAAAGCCGCTGAATCAGCTGCCGATTCCGGTGCCGGTGCCGGTGCCGGCACCCCAAATGCCACCCAGGCTTTGCAGCAGCGAACCGCCGACACCCTGCTGACCGAAGTATTGCAGGATCACCGGCGCAAACACGCCGATCATGCCAGTGTCCATGCCCAGGGCGCTGAAGGCGTTGTTCAGGTCGTTGGTGTCCTTGACGTTGCCCAGGGCGTTATCCAGCCCTGCGGATTTACCGGTCGCCCCCAACAAGCCGGCGAGCGCGCCCAGTTCACCGCCGCCCGACAGTGTGTCGATTCCAGGTACGCTTTTGGCCAGCTCCGAATAGTCGGTCGAACTCAATTGATTCTTCGCCAGCCCGAGCATCGCCCCGGCACCGCCGACTGCTTGTTGTGGCGTCACATTCAGTTGGCTGAGCGCACCCAGCAGGTCCGCAGTCTCCGAAGTCGGCGCGGCCTCTGTGGCCGCGTTGCCGCCCTTCATCCCCGCAATGGCATTGGCCGCATCGCCCAGGCTGAACTGTGCGAAGACCGGGCTGGCCACGAATGTCATCAGGGAAGCCAGTACTAAACCGCGTGAAATCTTCATCCAGACATCCTCTTGTGCCATGAAACGCCCGGCCAACGGGCGCAGAGCTGCCGGTTTGACCAGCTATGAGCGGGCATGTTCCTCAGGCACGCATCCATTTTCAACCCGCTCGTCGCAATACGGGACTGAGGGTTAAGAACCTATCAGATCTGCTAGTGGGCAAAAGCTGCAATCGGAACGATGCTGAAAGAACTGATTTCTTAGTCATGCCCGGAGCCCAGTCGATGCCTACGCAGTTACACAACGTAATCCTAGTGGCAACTGATCTACAGCGCTCGGTGTTGAACATCGTCAACGAACATCTTCCTCATCCCATCGCCTACACATCCTATGGCCACCGTCCACGGGAAAACGGCTTGCTCACTCTGCTGGGATATAACGGCGAACTGTCGGACCCGCTAACCGGGCATTATTTGTTGGGTAATGGCTATCGGGCATTTAACCCGGTGTTGATGCGGTTCAACAGTCCAGACAGTTGGAGTCCGTTTGGGAAAGGTGGATTGAATGGGTACGCGTATTGCTCGGGGGATCCGGTGAATCGTGTAGATCCGACTGGCCATGTAAACTTCTTTAAGGGTATTCAAAACCTGCTAGGGTTGCGCACGCCAAGCAGGGCTCGAGCCGGTCAGACTAACGTAGCTGCTTCACAGGGTTCAATAGTCACGCTGGCTTCATCAGCCGTTCCCACAACGCCTGTCCTGCCAAACTATACGCAAAGGCAAGGGTCGCTAGCTGGCTTCGAACGCCCGCCACCCTATTCCCCAAGGCGCAATGTAACTTCGTTACCTCACTCCCAAAGTGAACCCAGCTTGGGCCCACCACCGCTGTATCCCAGTGACCAGCCCTCAGAAATCAGTGCGCATCATCGAGCTCGCGCGCAACATAAAATTAATAAAGCCTCAGCCCATCTGCAACGAATAGAGGAGAACACTCAAAACGTTAATTTAATTCCACCTGCCATCCTAGATACTATTAACACACTGACTGATGAAATTAATGCCCACCGTAGCACACTCGGAAAACTACCGCTTTATCAGGAAAACCGAAATATAAGAGACGCACAATAAATTGATTACAAACTAAACAGGGCGACATTAAGTCGCCCCTTTTTATCTGAAAAACTTACGCCGCACTAAACAACTTATGCGGATCAATCACAAACTTCTTCGGCACGCCCGCATCGAACTCGCCGTAACCTTCCGGCGCCTGATCCAGGCTGATGACCTGCACGCCGACCACTTCAGCGATGTTGATGCGGTCCCACATGATTGCCTGCATCAGCTGGCGGTTGTACTTCATGACCGGGGTCTGGCCGGTGTGGAAGCTGTGGGACTTGGCCCAGCCGAGACCGAAGCGGATGCTCAGGCTGCCCATTTTTGCGGCGGCATCCACAGCACCTGGATCTTCGGTGACGTAGAGGCCAGGGATGCCGATCTTGCCGGCCACGCGTACCACGCCCATCAGGGAGTTGAGCACGGTGGCCGGGGCTTCGTGTTTGACGCCGTCATGGCCGTGACCGCGGGCTTCGAAGCCTACGGCGTCGATGGCGCAGTCCACTTCCGGTTCGCCCAGCAGCGCAGCGATCTGTTCGTGCAGCGGGGTGTCGGAAGACAGGTCGGCGATTTCGAAACCCTGGGCCTTGGCGTGGGCCAGGCGGATGGTATTGACGTCACCGACGATGACCACCGCCGCGCCCAGCAGGCGAGCGGAAGCGGCGGCGGCTAGACCCACTGGGCCGGCACCGGCGATGTAGACGGTGCTGCCTGGGCCAACGCCGGCGGTCACGGCACCGTGATAGCCGGTCGGCAGGATGTCGGAGAGGCAGGTCAGGTCACGGATTTTCTCCATGGCCCGGTCGCGATCCGGCAGTTTCAGCAGGTTGAAGTCGGCGTACGGCACCATGGCGTATTCGGCCTGGCCACCGGTCCAGTCGCCCATGTCGACGTAACCGTAGGCACCGCCCGGACGGGCCGGGTTGACGCTCAGGCACACGCCGGTGTGCATTTCCTTGCAGGAACGGCAGCGCCCGCAAGCCACGTTGAACGGTACGGACACCAGGTCGCCGATCTGCAGGTTCTCGACGTCGCTGCCCTTCTCGATCACTTCACCGGTGATCTCGTGCCCCAGCACCAGGCCGGTTTGTGCAGTGGTACGGCCGCGCACCATGTGCTGGTCGGAACCACAGATGTTTGTGGAAACCACACGCAGGATGACGGCGTGGTTGATCTTCCTGCCGCGCGGGTCCTGCATTTTCGGATAGTCGATTTTCTGTACTTCGACCTTGCCAGCGCCGAGATACACCACACCACGATTGCCAGACATGCTTTCACCTCGCTGTTGTTTTTATGTAGCGGTCGCGTCGCCTGGGATCGGCGGCGCGTTGATTGCTCGGGTTATTGCCTGTGTGTCTTGCGTTGTTTGTTGCGGCCCCTTCGCTGGCAAGCCAGCTCCTACAGGGGGAGGCGATCTAGAGAACGACTGTTCTGTTCGCGTTCAAAAACACTCTTCTCTCAATGTGATACCCGACGGCCCGGGCCAGGGTCAGCCCTTCGATGTCCCGCCCCTTGGCGATCAGGTCTTCCGGGTAATGGCTGTGATCCACCACCTCCACGCCTTGGGCAATGATCGGCCCTTCGTCGAGGTCGTTGTTGATGTAGTGCGCCGTGGCGCCGACCAGTTTCACACCCTTGTTGTAGGCCTGGTGATAGGGCTTGGCACCCTTGAACCCGGGCAGCAGGGAGTGGTGGATATTGATCGCCTTGCCATCGAGCTTGCGGCACAGCTCCGGCGACAACACCTGCATGTAGCGGGCAAGGATCACCAGTTCGGCACCGCACTCTTCGATCACCTGCAACACCTGACGCTCCTGAGACGGCTTGTCGTTCGGGTCCAGGGGGAAATGGTAGTACGGAATCTGGTGCCAGTCGGCCAGCGGCTTGAGATCGGGATGGTTGGAGACCACGGCGGCCACGTCCATCGACAGCTGGCCGATGCGTTGGCGGTAGAGCAAGTCGTTGAGACAGTGATCGGCCTTGGAGACCATGATCACCACTTTCGGCCGGTAATGCGGCGGGGTCAGTTCGAAGATCATGCCGAAGGATTCACCACGTTCGGCCAAGCCTGCGCGGAAGGACTGCTCGTCGAAGCCATCGGGCTGACGGAATTCCACGCGAATGAAGAAGCGGCCCGAGAGCCGGTCGTCGAAGGAATGGTGCTCGGTGACGTAGCAGCCCTGCTCGAACAGAAAGCGCGTCACCGCGTCCACGGTGCCGAGCACGCTGGGGCAGTCGGCGGTCAGAATCCATGTGTCTGGGGCGCGGCTCATAGTGCGGTGACTCCTGAGAAATCGGTAAACCTGCCTGTAGGAGCGAGCTTGCTCGCGATGGACGTCAACGATAACGCGTGCATCCTGATGCAATGCGTCGCCCTCTGGTCCTTCGCGAGCAAGCTCGCTCCTACAGGTGATCGATGGTCAAGCCTGAACGCTAAGGCCATATTCGGCAGAAGCATCCTGCAACCACAACCACCAGTAATCCGAGAAGCTGCGGCGAATCAGCAGTTCCCAGGTGTCTTCGGCGGTGTGACGGATCACCAGTTGCGACTTGGCGAACACCGTGCCGACCGCCTTGCCCACCGGAAAGTTGTTGGGGTGCACGTCGTAGCTGGTGGACTTCATCAGCACCTGGCGCACGTTCGGGCCGCTCAGTTCGAGGATCTGCTGCCCACCGCTGACGTTGACGATCTGGATATGCAGGTCGCCCAGCGCTTCACGCAGCCTTTGCTCGGCGGCGAATTCTTCGCCGGTCGGCACGATCAGCAGCCATTCATCCGGCCCCATCCATTGCAGGCTGGTTTCACCTTTGACGGTGACGGTCAGCGCACCTGGCAGTTCGATCCCGAGCGCCTTCTGCACACCGGCGGCGAACGCGGCATCGTGGCCGTCGCCACGGATGGTCAGGTGGCCGAGGAGTTTTTTCTCGCGCACGGTCACGCCGGCGCTCTTGCGACCCTTGCCCACCAGGCTGGCGAGGTCGGCATGATGCAGCGACGACTCGGCCTTGGCCCCGGTGGTTGGGCGTTGTTGGTAAACATTGGCTGCGGTCATAAAGCACCTTTCCTGAATTCTGTTGGTTCTTGTGGTGGCTGCACTGCCGTCATCGCCAGCAGGGCTAGCTCCCACATTCAACTGTGGGAGCTAGCCCTGCTGGCGATTGGCAGCCCGCCCACAGATCTCGAGGTCGTTAAACGTTCTGGCGTTCGCCCTTCGGATCGAAGAACACCGAAGAAACGATTTCCGCCTCGATCACGCTGCCGTCCGCCAGTGGCGCGAACACACGCTCACCCATGCGGTTCAGGCCGCCCTTGACCACGCCCATGGCAAACGAATAGCCCAGGGAGTTGTGCGCGTAGCTGGAGGTCACGTGGCCGACCATGGTCATCGGGATCGCCTGCTTGGTGTTGAACACCAATTGCGCGCCTTCCGGCAGCCATTTGTTCGGATCGATCGGCTTCAGGCCCACCAGCTGCTTGCGCTGGTCACGCACGCAGTCTTCGCGATTCATCCCACGCTGGCCGATCCACGAGAACGGTTTGGTGCGACCGACGCACCAGCCCATGTTCAAGTCGTCCGGGGTCATCGAGCCGTCAGTGTCCTGGCCGACGATGATGAAGCCCTTCTCGGCGCGCAGTACGTGCATGGTTTCGGTGCCGTACGGCGTCAGGTTGTACTTCTTGCCGGCGTCGACGATTTTTTCCAGCACGCCCATGGCGTAGTCGGCTTGCACGTTGACTTCGTACGACAGCTCACCGGTAAACGAAATCCGGAACACCCGCGCCGGCACACCGCCCACCAGGCCCTCTTTCCAGGTCATGAACGGGAAGGCTTCGTTGCTCAGGTCGATGTCGGTGACTTCAGCGAGCAGCTTGCGGCTGTTCGGCCCGGACAGGGTCATGGTCGCCCAGTGATCGGTCACGGAAGTGAAGTACACCTTCAGGTCCGGCCATTCGGTCTGGTGGTAGATTTCCAGCCATTGCAGCACGCGTGCAGCGCCGCCGGTGGTGGTGGTCATCACGAAGTGGTTGTCGGCGAGGCACGCGGTCACGCCGTCGTCGAACACCATGCCGTCTTCTTTGCACATCAGGCCGTAACGCGCCTTGCCCACGTCAAGCTTGGTCCAGGCGTTGGTGTAGATGCGGTTGAGGAACTCGCGTGAATCCGGGCCCTGGATGTCGATCTTGCCCAGGGTCGAGGCGTCCAGCAGGCCGACGCTGTCGCGCACGGCTTTGCATTCGCGCTTCACGGCAGCATGCATGTCTTCACCGGATTTCGGGAAGTACCAGGGACGTTTCCACTGACCGACGTCTTCGAACTCGGCGCCGTTTTTCAGGTGCCAGTGATGCAGTGCGGTGAAACGCACCGGCTCGAAAATGTGCCCACAGTGACGACCGGCCACCGCACCGAAAGTCACCGGCGTGTAGTTCGGACGGAACATGGTGGTGCCCATCTGCGGGATGGTCACGTTCAGCGAACGGGCGGCGATGGCCAGGCCGTTGACGTTGCCGAGCTTGCCCTGGTCGGTGCCAAAGCCCAGCGCGGTGTAGCGCTTGACGTGCTCGACCGACTCAAAGCCTTCGCGAGTCGCCAATTCGATACCGGCCGCGGTGACGTCGTTTTGCAGATCGACGAATTGCTTCGGCGCACGAGCAGTGACTTTCTCGTAAGGCACTTGAAACAATGCCAGCGTCGGTTCTTCCTGGCGGACCAGGGCTTTTGGCAACTTGGCTTCGACCGGACCGAAGCCGGCTTCGCTGGCGGCGCGCACGCCCCCTTCAAAACCGTCGGCCAGGGAATCGCCGAGGCCGTAGACACCGTTGATGCCACCGACGCATACGCGTTTCTGCGGCGCCTCACCCGGTACAAAACCGAGGATGTCTTCGCGCCAGATCGGCTTGCCACCCAGGTGCGAAGCCAGGTGGACCACCGGGCTGTAGCCGCCGGAACTGGCGACCAGGTCGCATTCGAGCCATTCGCCCGGGCTGGTGACCTTGTGTCCTTTGACATCGATCGCCGCCACGCGCGCAGCGGTCACGCGCTTGCTGCCACGGGCTTCGATCACAGCGCTACCGGTGAGGATGCGGATGCCTTTGGCGCGCGCCTCTTCCACCAGCGCACCACGCGGGTTGCTGCGGGCGTCGGCGACGGCCACCACTTGCAGACCGGCATCGAGCCAATCCAGCGCAACGCGGTAGGCATGATCGTTGTTGGTCGACAGCACCAGCTTCTTGCCCGGTGCCACGCCGTAGCGGCGAACGTAAGTCGAGACAGCGCCAGCGAGCATGTTGCCCGGCACGTCGTTGTTGCCGTAGACCAGTGGACGCTCGTGAGTGCCGGTCGCCAGCACCACACGCTTGGCACGAACCCGGTGGATGCGCTGACGCACCTGGCCAATCGGTGCGCGGTCGCCGAGGTGATCGGTGAGGCGCTCGTGGATGGTCAGGAAGTTATGGTCGTGGTAACCGTTGACCGTGGCGCGCGGCAACAGCAGCACGTCCGGGGTGTCCTTCAATTCGGCGATGACGCTGGCGACCCACTCGGTCGCAGGCTTGCCGTCGAGGCTTTCGCGGGAGTCGAGCAGGCTGCCGCCGAACTCTTCCTGCTCGTCAGCCAGGATCACACGGGCACCGCTGCGTGCAGCCGCCAGTGCAGCGGCCAGGCCTGCAGGGCCGGCGCCGACGATCAGCACGTCGCAGTGCTGGTTCATGTAGTCGTAGGTGTCCGGATCGTTCTCGGTCGGCGAGCGGCCAAGACCGGCGGCCTTGCGGATGTACTTCTCGTAGGTCATCCAGAACGATTGCGGGTACATGAAGGTTTTGTAGTAGAAGCCCGGTGGCATCAGCTTGCCGCCGACCTTGCCGAGAATCCCCATCATGTCGTTGTTGACGTTCGGCCAGCCGTTGGTGCTGGTGGCGACCAGGCCCTGGTACAGCGCTTGTTGCGTGGCGCGTACGTTGGGGATTTGCGTGGCTTCGGTGGCGCCGATCTGCAGCACCGCGTTCGGCTCTTCGGCACCGGCGGCATAGATGCCGCGCGGGCGGGAATACTTGAAGCTGCGACCGATGATGTCGACGCCGTTGGCCAGCAATGCAGCGGCCAGCGAATCGCCCTCGAAGCCTTTGTAGCTCTGGCCGTTGAAGGTGAAGGTCAGGACTTTGTTGCGGTCGATCCGTCCGCCGTTGGACAGGCGATTGGTCTGGCTCATACCTTCTCTCCCAGAGCCGTGGTGGCCGCTTTCGGGCTATCGGTCTTGTCGGTGAATTGTGGCTTGGCACCGATCTTGTAGGTTTCGAGAATCTCGTAGGTCACGGTGTCACGGGTGGCGTTGAAGTACTGACGGCAACCGGCGACGTGGTCCCACAGCTCGTGATGCAGACCACGAGGGTTGTCGCGGAAGAACATGTAGTCGCCCCACTCCTCGTCGGTGCAGCTGTTCGGGTCCAGTGGGCGCGGGATGTGCGCCTGGCCGGATGCGTGGAATTCCTCTTCGGAGCGCAACTCGCCGCAGTGAGGACAGAAGATATGCAACATGGGGATTTCTCCTGTTAGTGGGCAACCGCAGCAGCGCCGTGTTCGTCGATCAACGCACCGTTGTGGAAACGGTCGATGGAGAAAGGTGCGGCCAGTGGGTGCATTTCACCCTTGGCCAGGCTGGCGGCAAATACGTTGCCCGAGCCAGGTGTCGCCTTGAAGCCGCCGGTGCCCCAACCGCAGTTGAAGAACATGTTCGGTACCGGGGTTTTCGAAATGATCGGGCAGGCATCCGGGGTGGTGTCGACGATGCCGCCCCACTGACGGTTCATGCGCACGCGGGACAACACCGGGAACATCTCGACGATGGCCTGCACGGTGTGCTCGATCACCGGGTACGAACCACGCTGGCCGTAGCCGTTGTAGCCGTCGATACCGGCGCCGATCACCAGGTCGCCCTTGTCGGACTGGCTGATGTAACCGTGCACGGCGTTGGACATGATCACGCTGTCGATGATCGGCTTGATCGGCTCGGACACCAGCGCTTGCAGCGGGTGGGATTCGATCGGCAGGCGGAAACCGGCGAGCTTGGCCATGTGTCCGGAGTTACCGGCAGTCACTACACCGACGCGCTTGGCGCCGATGAAGCCCTTGTTGGTTTCCACGCCGATGCACACGCCGTTTTCCTTGCGGAAGCCGATCACTTCGGTCTGCTGGATCAGGTCCACGCCCAGGGCGTCGGCGGCACGAGCAAAGCCCCAGGCCACGGCATCGTGGCGGGCCACGCCGCCGCGACGCTGGACGGTGGCGCCCATCACCGGGTAACGGGTGTTCTTCGAGCAGTCGAGGTACGGGATCTCATCGGCCACTTGCTTGGCATCGAGCAGTTCGCCGTCGACGCCGTTGAGGCGGTTGGCGCTGACCCGACGCTCGGAATCACGGATGTCTTGCAGGGTGTGGCACAGGTTGTAGACGCCACGCTGGGAGAACATCACGTTGTAGTTCAGGTCCTGGGACAGGCCTTCCCACAGCTTCATCGCGTGTTCGTACAGGTGCGCCGACTCGTCCCACAGGTAGTTGGAGCGCACGATGGTGGTGTTGCGCGCGGTGTTACCGCCGCCCAGCCAGCCTTTCTCGACCACGGCCACGTTGGTGATGCCGTGTTCCTTGGCCAGGTAGTAGGCGGTCGCCAGGCCATGCCCGCCACCGCCGACGATGACCACGTCGTAGACCTTTTTCGGGGTCGGCGTGCGCCACATGCGCTGCCAGTTTTCGTGGTGGCTGAGGGAGTGTTTGAAGAGGCCGAAGCCTGAGTAGCGTTGCATAGTCATTTACTCCAAAACCGCGCTCAGCGATAAACCGGGAAGTCCGCGCACAGTGCCGATACTTGCTGGGCGACATTGGCCTCGACATCGGCATCGCCGAGGTTGTCGAGGATGTCGCAGATCCAGCCGGCCAGTTCGACGCACTGGCTGACCTTGAAGCCGCGAGTGGTCACCGCCGGGGTGCCGATGCGCAGGCCGGAGGTCACGAACGGCGACTGTGGATCGTTCGGGACAGCGTTCTTGTTCACGGTGATGTGGGCGCGACCGAGTGCTGCATCCGCCTCTTTGCCGGTGAGGCCCTGACGGATCAGGCTGACCAGGAACAGGTGGTTGTCGGTGCCGCCGGACACTACATCGTAGCCGCGTTTGATAAAGACGCCGGCCATGGCCTGGGCGTTGTCGATCACTTGCTGCTGGTAAGCCTTGAAGCCTGGCTCCAGCGCCTCCTTGAAGCACACCGCCTTACCGGCGATCACGTGCATCAGCGGGCCGCCCTGGGCACCGGGGAACACTGCAGCGTTGAGCTTTTTCTCGATTTCTTCGTTGGACTTGCACAGGATCAGGCCGCCACGTGGACCGCGCAGGGTCTTGTGGGTGGTGGTGGTGACCACGTCGGCGTACGGCAGCGGATTCGGGTACAGGCCGGCGGCGACCAGACCTGCTACGTGGGCCATGTCGACGAACAGCAGTGCACCGACCTTGTCGGCGATCTGGCGGAAGCGCGGGAAGTCGAGGGTCTTGGAGTAGGCCGAGAAACCCGCAACGATCATCTTCGGCTGGCACTCGACGGCCAGGCGCTCGACTTCGTCGTAATCGATCAGGCCGGTCTTGGTGTCGATGCCGTACTGCACGGCGTTGTACAGCTTGCCCGAGGACGACACCTTGGCGCCGTGGGTCAGGTGACCGCCATGGGCCAGGCTCATGCCCAGGATGGTGTCGCCGGCTTGCAGCAGGGCCAGGTACACGGCGCTGTTGGCCGAGGAACCGGAGTGCGGTTGCACGTTCGCGTAGTCGGCGCCGAACAGCTGCTTGGCGCGTTCGATGGCCAGGGCTTCAACCTTGTCCACGTGCTCGCAGCCACCGTAGTAGCGCTTGCCCGGATAACCTTCGGCGTACTTGTTGGTCAGGCCGCTGCCTTGCGCTTGCATGACGCGTTTGCTGGTGTAGTTCTCTGACGCGATCAGCTCGATGTGATCTTCCTGACGTTGCTCCTCGGCATTCATCGCCGCCAGCAGTGCATCGTCGTAACCCTGGATCTGGTCTTGCTTGCTGAACATCGCGTCTCTCCCAGCGGCGGCGGTGCGCCATTCGTCTCGGTGAGGCACTGGCTTTTCGGCAGTGCCCTTTGATGCCGATGGTATGACCGGCGCAGACAGGTCAAATGCCTACGGACGCCACGCAAAGGTGCGTTTACGACATGGCGGGAAATGCTCTGACAGACACACCCTCCTAATCTGCGCAAATCCCCTGTGGGAGCCAGCCTGCTGGCGATTACGGCGGCACAGGCGACACTGATGGTGGCTGAACCTCCGCAATCGCCAGCAGGCTGGCTCCCACAGGGGTTATGTGAAAACTTGGCGGACTGCGAGCAACAGCAGGAAATGCAGCGGATACAGCGCATAGGCCCAGCGGCGCATGGGTGGTGCTTTTACGTCATGGAAGTGTCGCAACAGGAACAGTCCCAGCCATGGCGCAATCAGACAAGTGACGATGGCGGGAATGGCCGCGCTGTTGCCCAGTCGTGCGGCGTAATACAACACCTGCCATTGATTGGCCGCCAGACAGACCAGCCCCGGCAGCAGCGCGAAATACCAGGGACGACCGATCACCAGCAGCAGCGCCAATGGCAACAGGACTCCAAAGAAACCGAACATCACTTTTTGCGTGAACAGCGCCGCCAACAGCAAGGCGACGGCTGCCAGTAACCGCGATTGCAGCGTCGGCTGCTGCCAGCCACGCGCCACCAACAGACCAAGGACCAGGGTGGGCATTACGTTCAGCGTGTCGTGCCCAGGAATGAACATTCGGTAGGGAATTTCGCTCACGGCGCTAAACAGCAACAACCAGCCCAGATAGCGCCATTGCCCACCCCTCTCCACAGCAGGCTTTCGCGCAAGATTGGCAGCCATTGCCAGACAGAACCACGGAAACGCCAACCGCCCGGGCACATACAGCAGATCGACGGAATAACCGACATATCGCAGGTGATCGAGCACCATGCTCAAAAGCGCCAGCCACTTGAGCAGATCCAGAGCACCGTCGCGCTGCTTTAAGTGTGTAGTCACGTGCATAATTGCCCGGCATCCTTGTAATTTTCTGACAGCGACATCCCGTGTGCTCTCCTGACGATCTTGGGTACAGTGCGCACCATCATTGACCACGAGACGCTTCACCATAGGCGCCTCGACCACGGAAGCAGGCCATGACCGATAAGAGCCAACAATTCGCCAGCGACAACTATTCCGGCATCTGCCCTGAAGCCTGGGCTGCCATGGAACAGGCCAACCATGGCCACCAGCGCGCTTACGGCGACGACGAGTGGACCGCCCGCGCGTCCGACGATTTCCGCAAACTGTTCGAAACCGACTGCGAAGTGTTCTTCGCCTTCAACGGCACCGCCGCCAACTCGTTGGCCCTGTCGTCGCTGTGCCAGAGTTACCACAGCGTGATCTGCTCGGAAACCGCCCACGTCGAAACCGACGAATGCGGCGCACCGGAATTCTTCTCCAACGGCTCCAAGCTGCTGATCGCCCGCACCGAAAACGGCAAGCTGACCCCGGAATCGATCCGCGAAGTGGCGCTCAAGCGCCAGGACATCCACTACCCCAAGCCCCGCGTCGTGACCCTGACCCAGGCCACTGAAGTCGGCAGCGTCTACACCCCGGACGAAATCCGCGCCATCAGCGCCACCTGCAAGGAACTGGGCCTGAACCTGCACATGGACGGCGCGCGCTTCTCCAACGCCTGCGCGTTCCTCGGCTGCACGCCAGCGGACCTGACCTGGAAGGCCGGGGTTGACGTGTTGTGCTTCGGCGGCACTAAAAACGGCATGGCCGTGGGCGAGGCGATCCTGTTCTTCAACCACGCACTGGCTGAAGATTTCGACTATCGCTGCAAACAGGCCGGGCAGCTGGCGTCGAAAATGCGCTTCCTTTCCGCCCCATGGGTCGGAATCCTGGAAAACGGCGCCTGGCTCAAATACGCCCGCCACGCCAACCACTGCGCACAACTGCTGGCCGAACTGGTCAGCGATATTCCAGGCGTGGAACTGATGTTCCCGGTGCAGGCAAACGGCGTATTCCTGCAGCTGTCGGAACCGGCCATCGCCGCCCTGACCGCCAAGGGCTGGCGTTTCTACACCTTCATCGGCAACGGCGGCGCACGCTTCATGTGCTCGTGGGATACCGAGGAAGAGCGGGTGCGGGAATTGGCCCGCGACATCCGCGAAGTCATGTCCCACTAACACCACAAACCCTGTGGGAGCGAGCCTGCTCGCGATAGCGGCGGATCAGCCAACATTGATGTTGGAGCAAAATCCGCCATCGCGAGCAGGCTCACTCCTACAAAGGCATCCGAATCCCCTGACATTCTGCACCTGAAGACTTCGTCTACATTGTCTGTCGAGCCGATCCGCTCACATAACAATAATCAGGAGCGTACGCATGTCACTGCAAGGCAAAACCCTTTTCATCACCGGCGCCAGCCGTGGCATCGGCCGCGAGATTGCGCTTCGCGCCGCGCGTGACGGTGCAAACATCGTGATCGCCGCCAAAAGTGCCGAGCCGCATCCCAAACTGCCAGGTACGATTTTCAGTGTGGCCCGGGAAGTTGAGGCCGCGGGCGGCAAGGCGCTAGCCCTGCAAGTGGATGTGCGAGAAGAAGACGCTGTACGCGCGGCGCTGGCCCAGGCCAACGAACATTTCGGCGCCATCGATGCGCTGGTCAACAACGCAGGCGCAATCAAGTTGACCGGAGTCCAGCACATCGAACTCAAGCGCTTCGACCTGATGCACCAGATCAACACGCGCGCCGTGTTGCTGTGCAGCCAGGCTGCCCTGCCCTACCTGAAGAAATCCGCAGGGCACATCCTCAACCTGTCCCCGCCGCTGAACCTGGACGCCAAGTGGTTCGCCCAATACAGCCCGTACACCGTGACCAAATACGGCATGAGCATGCTCACCCTGGGCATGAGCGAGGAATTCAAGAATTACGGGATCAGTGTCAATTCGTTATGGCCGCAAACCATGATTGCCACGGCGGCAATCGAGTTTCAGTTGGGGTCGAGGGAGTCGTTCAAGCATGCGCGCCTGCCTGCGATCATGGCCGATGCCGCCCATATCATTTTGAGCAGTGCGAATCGCAGCCTGACCGGACGCTTGTTGATCGATGAGGAAGTATTGCGGGAAAACGGTGTAACGGAGTTCGAGCACTATCGGTTTGCACCGGATAGCAGCGACAAACTCATGACTGACCTGTTTATCGACTGAGATATCCTCAACCCCTGTAGGAGCTGTCGAGTGAAACGAGGCTGCGATCTTTTGACTTTAAAGATCAAGATCAAAAGATCGCAGCCTTCGGCAGCTCCTACAGTGGCTTCGGCGTTAGTTAGAACTCGATGCGCACGTCACCCTTCGGCACACTGCAGCACGACAAAATGTACCCTTCGGCTTCGTCTTCCTCGGTGATCCCGCCGTTGTGCTCCATCTCCACTTCGCCACCCAGCTTCAAGACCTTGCAGGTGCCGCAGATGCCCATGCCGCAGGCTTTCGGGATCAGCAAACCCGCCTTCGCCGCCGCTGCGTGAACGGTTTCGCCCGGCGCAATGCGAATGCTTTTCCCCGACGCGACAAACTCCACCTGATGCAGATCCGCCACGTCGAGTTCCGGTGCATCGGCCGCCTGTTCGGCGTGTTCCACGGCGTCGGCACGCGCCTCTGGCGGAGTCGCGCCGAAAGACTCCTCGTGGTAACGCGACATGTCGAAGCCAGCGCCTTCCAGCAAGCGCTTGACCGCATTCATATAGGGTGTCGGGCCGCAGCAGAACACTTCGCGCTCAAGGAAGTCCGGCGCCATCAATTCAAGCATTCGCTGGTTGAGGTAACCGCGATAACCGGCCCAGGGCTCACCCATGCCGTGCTTCTCGCAGATCAGGTGCAGGCTGAAGTTATCGATCCGCGACGCCATGTGTTCCAGCTCGCGGTGGTAGATGATGTCCTTGGGCGAACGGGCGCTGTGGATAAACACCATGTCGACATTGCCGTTGGTATCGTAGAACCAGCGCGCCATGGACATGACCGGCGTGATACCCACACCGCCGCTGAGGTAAAGCACCTTTGGCGCGGTGAAGTCCATGGCGTTGAACAGCCCGACCGGCCCGTGCACCGCCAGTTCCTGGCCTTCGTGCAGGGTGTCGTGCAGCCAGTTGGACACCTTGCCGCCCGGCACGCGCTTGATGGTTACCGAAAAGCTGTACGGCACCGATGGCGAGCTGGAAATGGTGTACGAACGCATGATCGGCTGGCCTTCGATTTCCAGCTCCAGGGTGACAAACTGCCCCGGCTTGAAAAAGAACAGGATCGGCTGGTCGGCCATGAAGCAGAAGGTGCGCACATCCCAGGTTTCCTGGATGACTTTGACGCAACGGACAATGTGCCGACCATTGGCCCAGGTCTGGGTGGTTACCGGGTTCAGGAAGCTGTTGGACATGCTGATCTCCACGGCCGACTGTCGGCCTTCATGTTGGCGATTCTGCGTATAGCGCGAACCACCCATTTACCTATCTGCGACATTCACATGCTTATCGCGACCAGCCCCCAACGACCGGGGCTTGCGCGTCGGGAACAGATTGCACCATGTCGCCCATGGATAAGGTTCTGGCCAGCGCCGGCCCCACACTCGCCACACACCAAGACACATTCTTTACACCTTGCGTAGCAACCCTGATTAGCCACTTTCGCCGGCCACACAGAATGGCCTTGAGGATTAAACGATGGACGTCACTACTACCCTTAGCCTGGGCGATCCGCTGGAACCCGCACGCAAGGCCACCGCGCAGATGCTGCAAGAGCGCGAGCGCACGTTCTCGCTGCCGCAGCCGTTCTACTCTGACGAGCGCCTGTTTGATATCGACATGCAGGAAATCTTTCAGAAAGAGTGGTTGATCGCCGGCATGACCTGCGAAATCCCCACCAAGGGCAACTACCTGACGCTGCAAGTGGGCAAGAATCCGATCATCGTGATTCGTGGCGCAGAAGGTGTAGTGCACGCGTTTCATAACGTCTGCCGCCACCGCGGCTCGCGCCTGTGCACCAGCGAAAAAGGCAAGGTCGCCAAATTGGTCTGCCACTACCACCAGTGGACCTACGAACTCGACGGTCGCCTGCTGTTCGCCGGAACCGAAATGGGCGCCGATTTCGACATGAAGCAATACGGCCTGAAACCGGTGAACGTGAAGACCGCCGGTGGCTACATCTTCATCAGCCTGGCAGAGAACCCGCCGGCCATCGATGACTTCCTGTCGACACTCAACCATTACATGGAACCGTACGACATGGAAAACACCAAGGTGGCGATCACCACCACCTTGATGGAAAAGGCCAACTGGAAGCTGGTGCTGGAAAACAACCGCGAGTGCTACCACTGCAACGCGTCGCACCCGGAACTGCTGAAAACCCTGCTGGAATGGGACGACGTCACCGACCCGCGCGCCGACCAGGCCTTCAAGGACCACGTGGCCGCCTCCGCCGCTGCCTGGGAAGCCGAGAAGATCCCTTACGCCCACGCCAGCTTCGGCCTGCGTAACCGCATCGTGCGCATGCCGCTGCTCAAGGGCACCGTGTCGATGACCCTGGACGGCAAACAGGGCTGCGCCAAGCTCATGGGCCGCATCAAGAACCCGGACCTGGGCTCGATGCGCATCCTGCACCTGCCGCATTCGTGGAACCACTGCATGGGCGACCACATCATCGTGTTCACCGTGTGGCCGATCAGCGCCCAGGAAACCATGGTCACCACCAAGTGGATCGTGCACAAGGATGCCGTTGAAGGCGTGGACTACGACGTGGAGCGCATGCGCCAGGTCTGGGACGCCACCAACGACCAGGATCGTCGCCTGGCCGAAGAAAACCAGCGCGGCATTAACTCCACCGCTTATCAGCCAGGGCCTTACTCCAAGACCTATGAGTTTGGTGTGGTGAATTTTGTGGATTGGTACAGCGAGCGCCTGCTAAACAACCTCGGGGCTGAGCCTGCGCCTTACCTCAAAGGCGTCCCTGTTCAAGGCTAATGTAGGAGCGAGCTTGCTCGCGAAAAATTCAAGGACACCACTGGGTATCTGGATTTACGCGTCATCGTTCACGACCATCGCGAGCAAGCTCGCTCCTACAAGGGGCTTGCTCACAACAGGTTCTCTCCCCGCTAAATATTCCGCATCATTTAGAACTGTACGAAATATGATCTATTCTGTTCAGCGCTATGCTCTACGTGCCTCACAGCCTTCCGCAAACAAGTTATCCACACCTCCACCCACAGCAAATGGGGACAACTGGGGAAATGCGCAAAACTTTTTCCACAAAACCCAAAGAAAAACCGTGACTTATCCGAAACCAAGGTTTTCCGAAACCATTGATCATTTTTTGATCTAACGCTCGAAAGCCTCGCCACACCTGGCCTGCAGAGGATCGCAAACACCTTATCCACAGAAGCGCCAACAGAGATTGGGGGCAACTTCGAGGCCGCTGTGGAAAACCGCTGAAAGCCGCGATATTTCTAGGTGTGCGGGCGGTTTGTAGATTGAAATAGGCAATTTGATCATTTTTCGACCATAACCCTGAAAGCCATGAATCTAAAGGCCTGCAGCGTTGAGCGAACATCTTATCCACAGAAGCGCCAACAGAGATTGGGGGCAACTCAGCTGACTTGTGCACACTCCCTCTCGAAAAAAAGCCATGAAAAACCGCAGCTTAAGGTGGATGTTTTTTGATCTGGTGGCTGCAAGCCGCGGTTTGTGTGGGTTTCAGCGAGGGGCGAACACGTTATCCACAGAAGCGCTAACAGGAATTGTGGGTAAAGAGGTCAACAGCTTCTGAAATGATCAAACCCTGTTGAAACACGACCGACCCGACTCGACATCCAGGTTCAATTCAAAGTCGTTGAAGGCGCGCCACCCGAGCAAAATCGACGGCACATAACGCCCCAGCAGCCAAGACTGCGGAATGGAGAAGCCCGGGTAGTACTTGTAAGTGATTACCTGGGTATCACCAGGCAACTTCAATACGCCGCTGAAGGTTTGGTAGCGCTGGTTATCGGCGGCGCCAAAGGTTGAATTGCCGGACTTGACGACGTTGATCAGTTCACCTGGCGCAGCGGATGTCAGGTAGTCAACGTTTCCGGTATCCACGATGGCCAACGTCGCCCGGTTATCCAGCCGTGCGGTGATCGTCAGCCTTTGGTTGATGTCCATGCGGGTATAGGCGATCGGCGAGTCGCATCGCACAGAAGGCGCAGCATTGAGCACCAGGATTTTGCGGGTGATTTTCAGGCGCCCCAACTTGCTGATCAGATCTAGCCCGAGCAAGTTGTCCCGGTCGCTTACGAAGACCAGCACATTTCTGAACTCGCTGGCTCCTACCCTTATGGCATCAAGAATCCCCAACCTGGCAGGCAGTCCGCTCTCGCCATAAAACGTGCTGTAGGCGTAGTGGGAGTCGGGTAGCAACCTGATCCCCATCAGCCTGGCCGTTTCGGCGTTCACCCGGGTTTGCGGAGCGCCGGTGTCGAGCACGAAACGCGCCGAGTGACCATTGGCCGCGCTGACATCGATGAACGGCAGCAGCTCATCTGCAACGAGCGCGTCACTGGCATACGGATGGATCGGCAACACTTCGCGGCCTTTGCTTCTTGTCACCGAGAAGTCATCGGTCACTCTCAAGGTCGAGAGTGATTCGTTGCCGAACATTGAAAACAGGCGTTTGAGTTCTGGATCGGCGTCAATGGCACGGGCGTGTCTGCGCTTGATGGCCAGAAAGTAATCTGGCAATTGGTTGGCGGCCTTGGCTTCGAACATACGGGCGATGACGGACACAGAACAATTCAGGTTCTTCGTGGCGTCCAGCACTTGGTCGCACCGTTGCCGCACTTGCTCGATGGTTGCTTCTTGACCTTGTTCAGACGCTATCCACCGAGAGAAATCGGCCTCGGCCGTGTTGGCTTGGGTCGCCGCCATCAAATCCGTGGACAATAGTGCAAGGAGCGTCAGGGTCCGACCGAAAGCCTTCATGTTCAACCCGTTCATAAAAACCATGTTTTATGAGTAAGCGCTGAATTTCCATTGCTCCCGGATCCACCAGCTTTTGAACAGCGCACGGAAAACTATAGTTCACGGAGTTCCCGCCGCCGTTCAATGTCACCGCACCACACCCTCTTCAATCAGCAGTTTGAGAATCGCTTCCGCCCCCGCCTGTGCCGTAACGCCCTTGAGCACCTGCCCCCCGCCACCGCTAGCCTTGGCCGTCGCCGCTTTCATGCGATCGGCGCCGCTCTTGGCCTTGATCACCTTCAAGCGTTTCGGCCGTGGCTTGGCCGGTTGCAGGGTGGCGACGGTCAACAGTTCGTCGTCGACGACCTCCACGTCATCAGCCTGCAACACCCCACGCCGGGCCGGGCCGTAGGCGCTCTGACGTGGCTTGGGTGCGGCGTTATCCACAGTCGCCAGGAACGGCAAGCGCACTTTCAAGCGACGGCGCTGGCCGCGCGGCAACGCCTGCAGCACCAGCGCAGAACCGCCATCGATCGACTCGACCTGCGCCAGCCCCACCACCAGCGGCCAGCCAAGGCCTTCGGCCAGCAGGAACGGCAACATGCCCGAGCCCTCGCCGGTTTCCGCCTGGCTGCCGGTCAATACGACCTGAGCGCCAGCGTCGCGCAAATAGGCGGTCAACGCCGGCAGCGCATCGGCGCCTTGCGGTTGTTCCAGCACATGCAATTGCTCAAGTCCCATGCCCAGGTAAGCACGCAAGGCCGGCTCGGCGACATCGCCGGCGTGCAGCACCTGCAAGTTATCCCCAGCCAGTTGCAAACCCAGTTCCACCGCCCGCGCATCCTGATCCGCACGGCGTGGTCGACCGGAGGTCGGGTGGGCGCCGATGGACACCAGGCTGATGATTTTCGTGCTCATAACCCTTTCCTTCCCTTAAGCCGCATCGCGCCTGGCCTCGTTGCGGTAGGCCTCTACCGCCGCGATCAAGGCTTGAAGAATCTCGGCGCTCTCGCCGATCACCGACAGGTCGGCCCGTTTGATCATGTCGCAGCCCGGGTCGAGGTTGATCGCCACCACCTTGTCGCAGGCACCGATGCCTTGCAGGTGCTGGATCGCCCCGGAGATCCCCACCGCCACGTAGACCCGTGCGGTGACCCAGGTACCGGACGCGCCGACCTGACGGTCGCGGGCCATGAAACCATCGTCCACCGCCACCCGGGACGCGCCTTCGGTGGCGCCCAGGGCTTCGGCGGTCCTGTGGAAAAGTCCCCAATCCTTGACCCCGTTGCCGCCGGAGAAGATGAATTCCGCTTCGGCCATTGGAATCGCTGCCGGGTCCACCGCCACCGCCCCCAGATCCTCGATGCGCGAGAGACTGCGGGCGACGGTTGTGGATAACTCTACCGGCAGGGCTTCGTGACGGGTTTCGCTGACCGGTTCGGCGCATTCCACAGCGGCCAGGATCAACCGCGCAAGCGGCCGTGCCAGGTCTTGCAAACCAGCACCGGCGCGGCCGATACATTCCTGATCCTTGACCTGCCAAACCCGCGTGGCCGGGCGTTCGCCAAGCGCGGCAGCAAAGCGTCGACCCAGTTCACCGCCACCAGTACGACTGTCCGGCAGCAACCAATGACGTGGGCTGAACTGGTTATCCACAGCCCGCAGGCCCTGGACCCGTTGTTCCGGTGCATAACCGCTGAACTGCTCGCCTTCAAGCACCAGCAGGCGATCGACGCCAGCCGTGGCGAAGGCGTTCTCCTTGTGCTCGCCGAAGACCACGGCCAGTACCGCGCCGTCCTTGCCGGCCAATTGATGAGCCAGGCCGAGCAAGTCGCGGTCGTGGCTGCTCAAGCGGCCGCCGACCATGTCCGGCACCACGCTGATGTAGAACGCCGGTGCAGGCACCTGATGCAGCGGCAATTGCACTTCAACGGCGGCCGTACGCTTGGTCGCCCCGCCCTGCTGGGCGCCGCTGCGGTCGATGCGCTTGATGCCGTTGGGGCCGATGAAGCCGATGCCATGGGGGTTCTTGCGGATGACGCCGTTCGGCCCCATCCAGCTGTGTTGCGCCGGTTGCATGGCCGCGTGCAGCGGGTGCAGGCGGTTGCGGGCGATCCATTCGGCACGGGGGTCGCGGCGGATAATGTCGCTCATCAATGCACCTCCGCAGGTTCACGTTGGGCCGGTGTGGCCGGCTTGCTCGGTGCCTGGTCTTCCAGCAACGCGTCAGCCACCAGTTCGGCAATGTCCTTGATCAACGGTCGCGGCTCGACCACGCCTTCAAGCATCGCGGTGCACTGCGGGCAGCCCACGGCCACCAGTTCGGCGCCCGTCTCGCGGATGTCGTCCATGCGCATGTCGGGGATACGCTGCTTGCCCGGAATGTCGGTGATCGGCGCGCCGCCGCCACCGCCGCAGCAGCGGGAACGGAAACCGGAGCGTTGCATCTCTTTCACTTCGATGCCGAGGGCACGCAGGACCTGACGCGGCGCCTCGTATTCGCCGTTGTAGCGGCCGAGGTAGCACGGGTCGTGATAGGTCACGCTGTCGCCTTTGTGCTGGCCGAGATTCAGCGCGCCGGCGCCGATGATTTCCGCCATGTAGGTGCTGTGGTGCTGCACCAGGTAGTTGCCATCGAAGGCACCGTATTCGTTTTTCAGCACGTGGAAGCTGTGCGGATCGCAGGTGACGATGCGGTTGAAGCTGTACTTGGCCAGGGTCTGGATGTTGCGTTTGGCCAGCAACTGGAAGGTTGCCTCGTCGCCCAGACGCCGGGCCACGTCACCGCTGTCACGCTCTTCGAGGCCGAGCACGGCGAAGTCGATTTTCGCCGCTTTCAACACTTTGACGAACGCGCGCAGGGTGCGCTGGTTGCGCATGTCGAAGGCGCCGTCGCCAACCCAGAACAGTACGTCGGTGGATTTCTTTTCGCTGAGCAGATTGAGGTTCAAGTCCGCCGCCCAGTTCATCCGTCCGCCCGGGGCGAAGCCGCCCGGGTTGTCGGTGGCGATCAGGTTTTCCAGGACTTCGGCGCCCTTGTTCGGGGTCGCGCCTTTTTCCAGGGTCAGATGGCGACGCATGTCGACGATGGCATCGACGTGCTCGATCATCATCGGGCATTCCTCGACGCAGGCACGGCAGGTGGTGCACGACCACAGGGTTTCGGCGTCCACCAGGCCGTTGACGATCGGCTGATGCGGATTACCCGCATGTTCACCGATCGGCTTGCCTGGATACGGGCTGCCGGCGAATTTCGCATCGGTGCCACCCGCCAGACCGACGACCATGTCCTGAATCAGTTTTTTCGGGTTCAACGGCTGTCCGGCGGCAAACGCCGGGCACGCCGCTTCGCACTTGCCGCACTGTACGCAGGCGTCGAAGCCGAGCAGTTGGTTCCAGGTGAAATCCTTGGGTTTTTCCACGCCCAGCGGAGCGTTCGGGTCGTTCAAGTCCAGAGGCTTGAGACCCGTAGAACGACCGCCACCAAAACGCTCGGCGCGACGGTGCCAGGCCAGGTGCAGGGCACCGGCAAAGGCGTGCTTCATCGGCCCGCCCCAAGTCATGCCGAAGAACAACTCGGACACGCCCCACAGCACACCGATGCCGAGGATCACCGCCAACATCCAGCCACCGAAGTTTTCAGGGAGGATACCGGCCACCGGCAAGGTCACCAGGAAGAACGACGCCGAGAACGCCAGCAGGCTTTTCGGCAGGCGCATCCACGGGCCTTTCGACAGGCGCGCAGGTGGGTTGCGTCGACGCAGGTAGACGAAGATCGCGCCGACGAACATCACCGCTGTCATCAACAGCAGCGCATAGCCGAGGAAGCGGTTATGCAGGCCGAATCCGTGAACCAGTATCGCCAGCACGACGGACGCCACCGCGCCGCCAGCCGTGGCGACGTGGGTGTTGGCGATGTATTTGTCCCGCGCCACCACGTGGTGCAGGTCGACCATATAGCGCTTGGGCATGGCGAACAGGCCGCCGATCAGGTCGACCTTCGAGGCTCGGCCCCGGCGCCACATGGCCACCCGCCGCAACGCGCCCAGAACCGCGAGGCCCAGGGCGGCGAACAACAGGATTGGAAGAAGGGTGTTCAACATGGTGGAGCTCCCACAAACCACGGAGTCATGCATCGGTCTTGTAGGAGCCGGCTTGCTGGCGATTCAGACGACGCGGTGAGTCAGGCAGACCGCGTTATCGTTCATCGCCAGCAAGCCGGCTCCTACAGGTGGTTGGCTTAGAAATCCTTGCACAGCCGCAGTGCGTCGTAGATCGCCGCGTGCACGTTGCGCTGGGCCACGCAGTCACCGATACGGAACAGCAGGTAACCGTCACCGCTCTGTGCAAGGCTTGGTTGCGGCTTGATCGCGAACAGGGCTTCGACGTCGATCTGGCCCTTGTTGCGCGAGCCTTCCTTCATCGCGTAGTAGATTTCCTCGTCCGGACGCACGCCGTTCTCGATCACCACCTGGTCCACCACCCGCTCCTCTTTGGCGCCGGTGTATTCGTTTTCCAGTACTGCGATCAACTTGTCGCCTTCGCGGTAGACCTTCTCCAGCATCATGTCGCCGGTCATGATCACTTCTTTCGGATACATGCTGCGGTAGTAGGTCGGGAACGACGTACCTCCGATGGCCACGCCCGGCTTGATGTCGTCGGTGACGATCTCGACCTGGCTGCCCTTGTCGGCGAGGAAGTCGGCGGTGGACATGCCGGTGAACTCGCAGATGGTGTCGTAGACCAGCACGTTCTTGGCCGGTGCAACCTTGCCGTCGAGGATGTCCCAGCTGCTGACCACAAGGCCTTCGGCCGCGCCCCAGTGCTCGTTCTGCTCGATGAACGGATGACCGCCAACAGCCAGCACCACCACATCAGGACGCAGGTCCATGATGGTCGGCGCATCCGCCGCGGTGCCCAGGCGCAGGTCGACTTTCAACCGTGCCAGCTCCAACTGGTACCAGCGGGTGATACCGGCGATCTGGTCCCGTTGCGGCGCTTTCGAGGCCGTGGTGATCTGCCCGCCAATGAACTCTTTCTTCTCGAACAGCGTGACGTCGTGACCACGTTCGGCGGCCACGCGGGCGGCCTCCATCCCGGCAGGACCGGCGCCGACCACCACCACCTTGCGTTTCACCCCGGTGGTTTTTTCGATGATGTGCGGCAGCCCCATGTATTCACGGGAGGTCGCCGCGTTCTGGATGCACAGCACATCCAGGCCCTGGTACTGACGGTCGATGCAGTAGTTGGCGCCGACGCACTGCTTGATCTGGTCGATCTGGCCCATCTTGATCTTGGCGATCAGGTGCGGGTCGGCAATGTGCGCGCGGGTCATGCCGACCATGTCGACGTAACCGCCCTCCAGAATCCGCGTGGCCTGGTTCGGGTCCTTGATGTTCTGCGCGTGCAGCACCGGAACCTTGACCACTTCCTTGATGCCGGCGGCCAGGTGCAGGAACGGCTCCGGTGGATAACTCATGTTCGGAATCACGTTAGCCAGGGTGTTGTGGGTGTCGCAACCCGAGCCCACGACGCCGAGGAAATCGAGCATGCCGGTGTCGTCGTAATACTTGGCGATCTGTTTCATGTCCTCATGGGACAAACCATCCGGGTGGAACTCGTCACCGCAGATGCGCATGCCCACGCAGAAATCGTCACCGACTTCGGCGCGCACGGCTTTCAACACTTCCAGGCCGAACTTCATGCGGCCCTCGAAGGTGCCGCCCCATTCGTCGGTACGCTTGTTGACCCGCGGGCTCCAGAACTGGTCGATCATGTGCTGGTGCACCGCCGACAGTTCGACACCGTCCAGGCCACCAGCCTTGGCGCGGCGTGCGGCTTGCGCGTAGTTGCCGATCACCCGCCAGATTTCTTCTGGCTCGATGGTCTTGCAGGTGGCACGGTGCACCGGCTCGCGTACACCGGACGGAGACATCAGGGTCGGCCAGTTGAAGCCGTCCCAGCGCGAGCGCCGGCCCATGTGAGTAATCTGGATCATGATCTTGGCGCCGTGCTTGTGCATGGCGTCGGCAAGATTCTGGAAGTGCGGAATGATGCGGTCGGTGGACAGGTTGACCGAGCTCCACCACTCCTGCGGGCTGTCGATGGCCACGACGGACGAACCACCGCAGATCGCCAGGCCGATCCCGCCCTTGGCCTTCTCTTCGTAATACTTGACGTACCGGTCGGTGGTCATGCCGCCGTCGGTGGCATAGACCTCGGCGTGCGCAGTGCTGAGCACGCGGTTGCGGATGGTCAGTTTGCCGATCTGGATCGGCTGGAACATTGCTTCGAAAGCCATGGCGGGTTCCTCGACTTACAACGGCTTGACGATGAACAAGCCGTCTTCGTGGCCCTCTTCGGAGCCACCGTAGACTTGCTCGGCCACGGTGCGAATCTGGCTGCCGCGGGCGGCGAGGATCTGGTCCATGGCCCCTGCAAACCAGCCGGTGAACATGTAGTCGACCTTGCGCCCGACCTTGCCGTACACATAGACGAAGGCGGAGTGTTCGAGCTTGACGCTGGCGGTGCCTTTGTCGAGGTCGATGTCCTGGATCTTGAACAGGCCCCAGCCACGTTGCGACAGGCGCTTCATGTAGTGCTCGAACACCGCGACGCCTTCCAGGCCGTGGCATTCGGCTTCTTTTTCACACCAGTGCCAGGCGGACTTGTAGCCGGCCTTGTAGAGGATTTCGGCATAGGCGTCGGCGCCCAGCACTTCCTCGATGCCCATATGGTTATTGACGAAGAAATGACGCGGCACATACAGCATCGGCAGGGCGTCGGAGGTCCAGACACCGGTTTCGCTGTCGACTTCGATAGGCAATTGCGGGGCGATCTTGGCCATGGAAACTTAACTCCAGAAAAATTTTGGTGTTGCCTGCGGCGCGGATGGCCGCAGGTAAGGATTCAGAAGTGCGGCGGCTTATTCGCCCCAGACGTCTTTGAGCACGTTGACCCAGTTCTCGCCCATGATCTTGCGCACCACGCGCTCGCTATGGCCGCGCTTGAGCAGGGTTTCGGTGAGGTTCGGGAACTCGCCGACGGTGCGGATGCCCAGCGGGTTGATGATCTTGCCGAAGCTGGTCAGGCGGCGGGCGTAGCCCTTGTCGTGGGTCAGGTATTCGAAGAAGTCCTGGCCATGACCCTGGGTGAAGTCGGTGCCGATGCCGATGGCGTCTTCGCCGACGATGTTCATGGTGTATTCGATGGCTTCGGCGTAGTCGTCGATGGTCGAATCGATGCCTTTGGCCAGGAACGGCGCGAACATGGTCACGCCGACAAAACCGCCGTGATCGGCGATGAACTTCAGCTCTTCATCGGACTTGTTGCGCGGGTGGATTTTCAGGCCCGACGGCAGGCAGTGGGAGTAGCAGACCGGCTTCTTCGATTCGAGGATGACTTCTTCGGACGTCTTGGAGCCGACGTGGGACAGGTCGCACATCACGCCAACGCGGTTCATCTCGGCGACGATTTCGCGACCGAAGCCCGACAGGCCGCCGTCACGCTCGTAGCAACCGGTGCCCACCAGGTTCTGGGTGTTGTAGCACATCTGCACGATACCCACGCCGAGCTGCTTGAACACCTCGACATAGCCGATCTGGTCTTCAAAGGCGTGGGCATTCTGGAAGCCGAAGAGGATGCCGGTCTTGCCCTGTTCCTTGGCCTTGCGGATGTCGGCGGTGGTGCGCACCGGAATCACCAGGTCGCTGTTCTCGCGGATCAGTTTCTGGCTGGCGGCGATGTTGTTGACGGTGGCCTGGAAGCCCTCCCACACCGACACGGTGCAGTTGGCTGCGGTCAGACCGCCCTTGCGCATGTCTTCGAACAGCTCACGGTTCCACTTGGCAATAATCAGCCCGTCGATAACGATGCTGTCGGCGTGCAATTCGGCTGGGCTCATCAGGCTGTCCCCTTGTTGTCGATTCATGCGCCGAATCGTCTGCCGGCGCTTTGGGGCCAGCATATGCCTGAGGGACGGGGCAGCCGGGTGCAAAAACGACAGGGGAATTGCCGAAAGCGTCAATCCGCGACAAAGGGTCGTCGCAAGGCACAATTGCCGACCTGTTCAAGGCGGTCCGCTTGGGCCAGAATTCGCCGCATCACTTGATGCTTCACTGGATGGGAGCGGCAACTCACATGAAATTCTTCTTCCTGGCATTGGCACTGATGGCGACCGGCGTACACGCAGCCGAGGAGTCCGAGGACACCCCCTGCGACAAAGTCGAAAACGACATCCAGACCCTGGAATGCTCGGCCTTCAACAAAACCACCGCCGAAGACTTGCTGGGCGAGAACTACAAGAGTCTGGCCGAGCGCATGCAGTCGCTCTACGGCAAGAACCCGTCGCAATTGGCCGACATCACCGCGAAGATCAAAGCCGCGCAACAGCAATGGCTGAAAACCCGCGACGCCGACTGCGCCATCGAAGCCTTCCCGGCCGCCGCTGGCAGCAAGGCCTTCACTATTGCGCAAAATGATTGCGTGGCGCGGATGAGCGATGAGCGGTCGGAGTTTCTGGAGTCGATTGGGCAGGAGTGAACGCAAGGATGGAAAACATGATGATCCCTCACGAAGTCGTTAGCCGCATTGTCGACGGTGCGTTGCCTGTACGCGCCTGGCGCGAACACTTGAACCTTACACAGGATGAAGTGGCCAAACGCATGGGCATCTCCCAACCGGCCTTCGCCCAGCAGGAAACCGTTGCGAAGCCGCGCAAGGCCACCCGCGAAAAGATTGCCGCGGCGTTTGGCATCACCGCCAATCAACTTGAGCTGTAAGCTTCACGCCTTCAGCCAGAAAAGGGATTCAACATGAAAGTCTGCGGCATCGAAATCAAAGGCAGCGAAGCGATCATTGCCGTGGCCACCCTCGAAGGCTCGGCCCTGGGACACCTGGCGCTCGCCACCAAGAAAATCGCCCTCGAGGATGACGACGAAGCCGCCAACGTCAAAGTGTTCGCGGCTCAGGTGGCGTCGTTCGTGCGGGAGAATTCGATTGATCGCATTGCGATCAAGAAGCGCAGCAAGAAAGGCGAGTTTGCCGGTGGGCCGACGACGTTCAAGATCGAAGGGGTTTTCCAGTTGCTGGAGAATTGCGAAGTGACGTTGTTGTCACCACAGACGATCAATGCCCAGGCCAAGAAGCATGGGTTTGAGCCTCCGGCGACGCTGAACAAGTATCAGCATGAGGCTTACAAGGCGGCGTGTTCGGCGTTGATGAAAAAATAAGATCAACCACAGATCAATCTGTGGGAGCTAGCCTGCTGGCGATAGCGGTGTATCAGTCAATCTAGATGTTGACTGACACACCGTTATCGCCAGCAGGCTAGCTCCCACAAGGCGTAATTTCAGATCACTTTTTGTATATCGCTGATCCGCCGCCGGTCTTCCCGCGGACACCTCTCAAACTTCGCCCGATAACTGCGGGTGAAATACGACGGCGATTCAAACCCGCAGGCAATGCTCACTTCCAGCACGCTCATATCGGTCTGCCGCAACAATTGCCGCGCCTTCTCCAGGCGCAAACGCAGATAGAAATTGCTCGGCGTGTCGTTCAAATGCAGGCGAAACAGCCGCTCCAGCTGACGCCGCGTCACCTTGATCGATTCCGCCAATTCCAGCGTACTCAACGGCGGTTCGCTGTGCTGCTCCATCTCACCAATCACCTGCACCAGTTTCTTGTTACTGATGCCATAACGCGTGGCGACTTCCATGCGCTGGTGGTCTTTGCGCGGGCGGATGCGGCCGAGCACGAATTGTTCGCTGACCTGGATCGCCAGTTCCGGGCCGTGGGCCTGGGCGATCAGATCCAGCATTAAATCGATGGACGCGGTACCGCCGGCGGAGGTGATGCGCCGACGGTCGATCTCGAACAGTTCCTGGGTGACGCTGAGCTGCGGATAGGACTCCTTGAAGGCGTCGATGGCTTCCCAGTGCAGGGTCAGGCGGTGGCCGTCGAGCAGGCCGGCTTCGGCGAGGATAAAGCTGCCGGTGTCGATGGCGCCGAGAGTGACGCCTTCAAGGTCCAGCCGGCGCAGCCAGTGCTCCAGCGCTGGAGTGGCGAACTTCAGCGGTTCAAAGCCGGCGACCACCAACAAGGTCGAGCCCTTCTTCAACGGCTCCAGCGCCGCGTCGGCGTTGACCGACATGCCGTTGCTGGCCAGCACTGCCCCGCCATCGGCGCTCAGTACATGCCAGCGATACAACTCGCCACGAAAACGATTGGCGACCCGCAACGGCTCGATGGCCGAGATAAATCCAATGGCCGAGAAACCCGGCATCAACAAGAAGTAGAAATCCTGGGACATGGTGCGCACTCGATGGCCGGTAACGAGAGGGCGGGTAGCGTGAGGACGTTGATACGCCACTTGCAACAGCCATTCAAGAGCACAGGTCGCTGCAGTGCAAGAGCTGGTCGCCGCAGTGCGCTTTCATGGCCGCTTAGCTGCGTAACTTGTCATCACCGGCGCATCAGACGCCGGAACTCACAATAATGAAACTGCCGAGGAACCTGAGAATGAAACGACTGATCAGCAGCTGTGTTCTTGCACTCAGTGGTACCGCTTTGCTGAGCGCCAGCGTCATGGCCGCGGAACCCGCCTCTTGCCAGAATGTACGCATGGGCGTGGTGAACTGGACCGACGTGATCGCCACCAGTGCGATGACCCAGGTATTGCTCGACGGCCTCGGCTACAACACCAAACAAACCAGCGCCTCCCAGCAAATCATCTTCGCCGGGATCCGCGATCAGCGCCTGGACCTGTTCCTGGGTTACTGGAACCCGCTGATGACCCAGACCATCACCCCGTTCGTCGACGCCAATCAGGTCAAGGTGCTTGAAGCACCCAGCCTGAAAGATGCCCGCGCCACCCTCGCCGTTCCGACTTATCTTGCAGACAAGGGCCTGAAAACCTTCGCCGACATCGCCAGGTTCGAAAAAGAACTGGGCGGCAAGATCTACGGCATCGAGCCCGGCTCGGGCGCCAACACCCAGATTAAGGCGATGATCGCCAAGAACCAGTTCGGCCTCGGCAAGTTCCAACTGGTCGAATCCAGCGAAGCCGGCATGCTCGCGGCGGTGGATCGCGCGGTGCGCCGCAAGGAAGCCGTGGTGTTCTTCGGCTGGGCGCCGCACCCGATGAACGTCAACGTGCAGATGACCTACCTCACCGGCAGCGACGACGCCCTCGGCCCTAACGAAGGCATGGCCACGGTCTGGACCGTCACCGCGCCGAAATATGCCGAACAGTGCCCCAACATCGGACGCCTGCTGAGCAACCTGACGTTCACCGCCGAAGACGAGAGCCGGATGATGCAGCCACTACTGGATCACAAGGACGCCTTCGAATCGGCCAAACAGTGGCTGAACGATCACCCGCAAGACAAACAGCGCTGGCTCGAAGGCGTGACCACCTTCGATGGCAAGCCGGCGGCTGAGAACCTCAAGCTGACCAGCAAATAACCCCCTGACTTGAACCACCGATTCGCAGCCCGAACGGGCTGCGAACGGAACCACTACGCCTGTAAGGAACCGAAAAATGAACCACGACGTCATCATCACCTGCGCACTCACCGGTGCTGGCGACACGACCGCCAGGAGCCCACACGTGCCGGTCACCCCGAAACAGATCGCCGCTGCCGCCGTGGAAGCCGCCAAGGCCGGCGCCACCGTGGTTCACTGCCATGTCCGCGATCCTGAAACCGGCAAGTTCAGCCGCGACGTGGCGCTGTACCGCGAAGTGATGGAGCGCATCCGCGAGGCCGATGTCGACATCATCGTCAACCTCACCGCCGGTATGGGTGGTGACCTGGAAATCGGCGCTGGCGAGAAGCCGATGGAGTTCGGCCCGAACACCGACCTGGTCGGCCCGCTGACCCGCCTGGCCCATGTCGAAGAACTGCTGCCGGAAATCTGCACCCTCGATTGCGGCACGCTGAACTTTGGCGATGGCGACACCATTTACGTCTCCACCCCGGCGCAGCTGCGTGCTGGCGCCAAACGCATCCAGGAGCTGGGCGTGAAGGCCGAGCTGGAGATTTTCGACACCGGTCACCTGTGGTTCGCCAAACAGATGATCAAGGAAGGCCTGCTCGACAACCCGCTGTTCCAACTGTGCCTGGGCATCCCGTGGGGCGCACCTGCCGACACCACCACCATGAAAGCCATGGTCGACAACCTGCCTGCAGACGCCGTCTGGGCCGGTTTCGGCATCGGCCGCATGCAAATGCCGATGGCCGCGCAAGCCGTGCTGTTGGGTGGCAACGTGCGCGTCGGGCTGGAAGACAACCTGTGGCTGGACAAGGGCGTGCTGGCGACCAACGGCCAGTTGGTCGAGCGTGCGACAGAAATCCTCAGCCGCCTCGGCGCTCGTGTGCTGACCCCGGCTGAAGGCCGCAAGAAAATGGGCCTGACCCAGCGCGGCTGATTGCACTTACACCCTACCCCTGCAGGAGCCGGCTTGCCGGCGAAGAGGCCGGTAAATCCACCGCATCTTCTGCGGTGCTGAAATCGCCTTCGCCGGCAAGCCGGCTCCTACAGGGGTTCACCGAACTCTTCAGGAAGTTGCCATGACCTTCATTACCGAAATCAAAATCTTCGCAGCGCTGGGCAGCGGTGTCATCGGCAGCGGCTGGGTGTCCCGTGCCCTCGCCCATGGCCTGGACGTGGTGGCTTGGGACCCGGCGCCCGGTGCCGAGGCCGCCCTGCGCAAACGCGTTGCCAATGCCTGGGGCGCCCTGGAAAAACAGGGCCTGGCACCTGGCGCCTCGCAGGATCGCCTGCGCTTTGTCACGACCATTGAAGAATGCGTGCGCGACGCCGATTTCATCCAGGAAAGCGCCCCTGAACGCCTTGAACTGAAACTGGAACTGCACAGCAAGATCAGCGCCGCGGCCAAGCCCGATGCCTTGATCGGTTCCAGCACTTCCGGCCTGCTGCCGAGCGAGTTTTACGAGAGTTCGACTCACCCGGAACGCTGCGTGGTCGGGCACCCGTTCAATCCGGTTTACCTGTTGCCATTGGTGGAGGTGGTCGGCGGCAAGAACACCGCCCCCGAAGCCGTGCAAGCGGCGATGAAAGTCTACGAATCCCTCGGCATGCGCCCGCTGCATGTGCGCAAGGAAGTGCCGGGATTCATCGCCGACCGCCTGCTCGAAGCGCTGTGGCGCGAGGCGTTGCACCTGGTCAACGACGGTGTCGCGACCACCGGCGAAATTGACGATGCGATCCGTTTTGGCGCCGGTTTGCGCTGGTCGTTCATGGGCACGTTCCTGACCTACACGCTCGCCGGTGGCGACGCCGGCATGCGCCACTTCATGGCCCAGTTCGGCCCGGCCTTGCAGTTGCCGTGGACTTACCTGCCGGCGCCGGAGCTGACCGACAAGTTGATCGACGATGTGGTGGACGGCACCAGCGATCAGTTGGGCAAACACAGCATTTCGGCGCTGGAGCGCTATCGTGATGACTGCCTGCTGGCCGTGCTGGAAGCGGTGAAGACCACCAAAGAGAAGCATGGGATGGCATTCAGCGAGTAATCGACTATCAGGACTGGCCCCATCGCCAGCAGGCTGGCTCCCACAGGAGAATGCATTCCAATGTGGGAGCCAGCCTGCTGGCGATGACGGCATTCCAATCACAATCTGTTCTGGATCAGCCATCATGCCCGCCCTCACCACCTACCAAACCAGAATCATCCCCGACTGGGTCGACTACAACGGCCACCTGCGCGACGCGTTCTACCTGCTGATCTTCAGCTACGCCACTGACGCCCTGATGGATCGCCTCGGCATGGACAGCAACAACCGCGAAGCCAGCGGCAACTCGCTGTTCACCCTCGAACTGCACCTCAATTACCTGCACGAAGTGAAGCTCGACGCCGAGGTCGAGGTGCACACACAAATCATCGCCCACGACAGCAAACGCCTGCACCTCTACCACAGCCTGCATCGGGTCGGTGACGACCAAGAGCTCGCGGGTAATGAACAAATGCTGCTGCACGTCGACCTCGCCGGGCCGCGCTCTACACCATTCAGCGAAGATACCCTGGGCAAACTGCAAGCCATCGTCGCCGAACAGACCGACCTGCCCGCCCCCGCCTACGTCGGCCGAGTGATCGCATTACCGCCAAAAAAATAACCAGGAGATCCCATGAACACCGCCGCCGCTTTTGCCGACTTCCGTACTTATCCATTGATCAGCGCGCTGACCGGCGTGCAGGCCATGGCCGATCGTGTCCTGGTGAAGTGGGCCGACAACCGCGTCAGCCCCTTTCACCACCCCTGGCTGCGGGACAATTGCCCGTGCCCGTCATGCGTCTACACGGTGACCCGCGAACAGGTGCTGGAAATCGTCGATGTACCAGAAAACCTGATGCCCGCCCAAACCAGCATCGACGCTGAAGGTTGCCTGAGCGTGCAATGGCAGGATGGCCACCTCAGCCGCTTCGACCCCGGCTGGTTGCGGGCCCACGCCTACGACGACGAATCCCGCGCCGAGCGCCTGGCCGGCAAGCCCAAGGCCAGGCTTTGGCACAGTGATCTGCAGTTGCCGGTGTTCGACTATCAAGCGCTGATGAAGGACAACGACGCCCTGCTGCAATGGCTGCTGGCCGTGCGCGACACCGGCCTGACCCAGGTCCGTGGCGTCCCCACCGAGCCCGGCTCGCTGAAGCTGATCGCCCAGCGCATTTCCTTCATCCGCGAGAGCAATTTCGGCGTGCTGTTCAACGTGCAATCCAAGGCCGATGCCGACAGCAACGCCTATACCGCTTTCAACCTGCCGTTGCACAGCGACCTGCCGACCCGGGAGTTACAACCGGGGCTGCAATTCCTGCATTGCCTGGTCAACGATGCCGAGGGTGGCGAGAGTATTTTCGTCGACGGTTTTGCCATCGCCGACGCCTTGCGCCGCGAAGACCCGGAGGCATTCACCAGCCTTTGCAAGATCCCCGTGGAGTTTCGCAACAAGGACCGCCACAGCGACTACCGTTGCCTCGCGCCGATCATCGCCCTGGATGCTTTGGGGCAGGTGTCGGAGATTCGCATGGCGAACTTTCTGCGGGGGCCGTTCGATGCGTCGGTGGAGCAGATGCCCAGGCTGTATCACGCCTATCGCCGCTTCATTGCGATGACGCGCGAGCCCCGATTCAGGCTGATGCAAAGGCTCAATCCGGGCGAGCTCTGGTGCTTCGACAACCGTCGCACTTTGCATGCGCGCAATGCGTTTGATCCCGCCACCGGGGCGCGGCATTTCCAGGGGTGTTATGTGGATCGAGATGAGTTGTTGTCGCGCATTCTTGTGTTGCAACGCTAGACCGCGTCATCGTTTTTCGCGAGCAAGCCCGCTCCCACAGGGGATCTGTGCACGACATTGATCCAATGTGGGAGATTCACAGGCAAAAAAAAGCCCCGATCAAGCCGTGACAGGATCGAGGCAGAGGGTACTGTTGAGGAGCTGCCGTGGGAAGGTGACCAAACCCTCGTGAAGCGAGCTGGGTCCAGTGTGCCGACTCTCAGCGCAGGGAAATAGCCCGAAAACGACCTGTTCATAGTCAATGCTGCCATAACGACAAATCGCCCTTGCCGCCACTGCGTGCCACTACCAGAATCGAGCCACGACACCGTCCCCAGAAGAAGGATTAGCGTCATGATGTACGCCGATTTGATAGACCAGGAAGACCTGTTGGGCCAGCTCAAGGCATTGGGCTTTCATGTACCGACCGGCGCCACCGCCGAGCAGGCTTGCGAGTGTGCCGTGCGGGGTTTGAACAACGAACGGGCCACCGAGCTGCGCACCATGGTCAAGCAGATGTACACCAGCAGCGCGACGATCCTGCCGGCGGTGCGCCAGGCCATTGACAGGCAATTGCTGCCGGCATTGGCGGAGTACCAGCAGGGCCGCACTGCCCGTTAAGACGCCTTCGCGAGCAAGCCCGCTCCCACATTCAACCGAGTTCCATCATGGGAATGCGGTTGAATGTGGGAGCGGGCTTGCTCGCGAATGAAGGTGCCTCGGTCTAGAGCCTTACACTGGCAAACGTCGACTCATTACGCGCCTGACTCAGCGCCGACAACGGCCCCGACAACGGCGACAGCACCAACGCCTGTGGCAGCGGCATCATCGCCACCTGTTGCGTGGTGTTGGAACCCACACGCTCGTCACGCGGCGGAATGCCGAAGTATTCGCGGTAGCACTTGGAGAAGTGCGGCGTGGACACGAAGCCACAGACCGACGCCACTTCGATGATCGACATCGGCGTTTGCTTGAGCAGTTGCCGCGCGCGGATCAGGCGCAGTTTCAGGTAGTAACGCGACGGCGAGCAATGCAGGTACTTCTGGAACAGCCGCTCGAGCTGACGACGGGACACGGCGACGTACACCGCCAGTTCGTCGAGGTCGATCGGCTCTTCGAGGTTGGCTTCCATCAGCGCGACGATTTCCTGCAACTTCGGCTGATTGGTGCCGAGCATGTGCTTGAGCGGCACGCGCTGGTGGTCCTGTTCGTTGCGGATGCGCTCGTAGACGAACATCTCCGAGATCGCGGCCGACAGCTCGCGACCGTGATCGCGGCTGATCAGGTGCAGCATCATGTCCAGCGGCGCGGTGCCACCGGAGCTGGTGAAGCGGTTACGGTCGAGGGTGAACAGGCGGGTACTCATGGCCACCCGCGGAAACGCTTCCTGCATCGCCGCCAGGCATTCCCAGTGCACACTGCAATCGAAACCGTCCAGCAGGCCGGCGCAGGCCAGGGCCCAGCTACCGGTGCAGACTGCACCCAGGCGACGGGACTGACGGGCCTGGCTCTGCAGCCAGGACACGTGTTCGCGGGTAACAGTGCGTTGAATGCCGATACCACCGCAGACGATCACGGTGTCCATGGGAGGCGCTTTGTGCATGGAAGCGTCAGGCGTGATTTGCAAACCGTCACTGGCCCAGACTTGACCGCCATCGACGGTGAGGGTGGTCCAGCGATACAGCTCACGGCCGGACAACTGGTTGGCCATGCGCAGCGGTTCGACTGCGGAGGCCAGGGAAATCAGCGTGAAATTGTCCAGCAGCAGAAAGCCGATGGATTGAGGCGCACGGTTCTGGGGTTGGGCCCCGGAGTTGAACGTCGTCATCGCGGTATCTCCTCACACAAAGCGGGTGATGGCCTCAGGCGGAGGCTCTTGTTATTGCCATCGTTCTCGCGTGGGAGACGGGCTTTGTAATGACAGAGCAATTGCCATGCCTAAATTTGAATGCGCGTTCAATAACTCCTGAAAACGACGTCGGAATGTGTCTATATATGACGCGGCGGGAGTAGGGTTTATAAGTGCCATCAATGGCGGCAAGCGCTCTGCCCCGTTGCGTGTGAGCAAATCGGTAGCACTTGTGGGAACAGGGCTGCGGCGAGCCCTGCAAGAGTGTCACCGCAGGCACGGGTGACGGGTGGTCAGGGACAGGAGTGGTCCTGATTTTGAAGTCAGGTACTTATCTGTAAGCGACGCGCCAAAAGGTGGCGTGTTTTAAATCGGGTGTTCACTTAACGCGCAGTTTTGACTGGTCTGGCCCCATCGCCAGCAGGCTGGCTCCCACAGGTTTTGTGGCCGATCCAAATCTACTGTGGGAGCCAGCCTGCTGGCGATAGGATCGACACGGTCTCAGCACTCCACCGCGCTTACCGCCAACCCACCCCGCGACGTCTCCTTATATTTGTCATGCATATCGGCACCGGTATCGCGCATCGTGCGGATCACCCGATCCAGCGAGATAAAGTGCTGACCATCGCCGCGCAAAGCCATCTGCGCAGCGTTGATCGCTTTCACCGCGGCAATCGCATTGCGCTCGATACACGGCACCTGCACCAGGCCGCCCACCGGATCGCACGTGAGTCCCAGGTTGTGCTCCAGGCCGATTTCCGCCGCGTTACACAGTTGTTCCGGTGTGGCCCCGAGGATTTCCGCCAAACCCGCCGCCGCCATGGCGCAGGCCGAACCGACTTCGCCCTGGCATCCGACTTCGGCCCCGGAGATCGAGGCGTTCTTCTTGCACAGGATCCCCACCGAAGCCGCGCCGAGCAGGTAGTCGACGACATTGGCGTCGGTCACGTCCTCGCTGAATTTCATGAAGTAGTGCAACACCGCCGGAATGATCCCCGCCGCGCCATTGGTCGGCGCCGTGACCATGCGCCCGCCGGCGGCGTTCTCTTCGTTGACCGCCAGGGCAAACAGGTTGACCCACTCCATCGCGCTCAGCGTCGAGCCGATCACATTGGGCTTGTTCAGCTCCTGCAAGCTGCGGTGCAACTTGGCCGCGCGACGGCGCACGTTGAGGCCACCGGGCAGGATGCCCTCGTGCTTGAGGCCGTGCTCGACGCAATCCTGCATGGCGCGCCACAGGTGCATCAGGCCACTGCGGATTTCCTCTTCGCTGCGCCAGACCTTCTCGTTGGCCATCATCAGTTCGGCCACCCGCAGGTTGTGCGTTTTACACAGCTCCAGCAACTCGGCCGCGCTGGAAAAATCGTACGGCAGCTCGGTGCGATCCATGTCGACCACCCCGCTGCTGGCTTGCGCCTCATCGACGACAAAACCGCCGCCGACCGAATAGTAGGTGTCGCGATGCAACTCGCCGTCATCGCCTTCGACAATCAGGGTCATGGCATTGGGGTGAAACGGCAGGTTTTCATCGATCAGGCGCATGTCCCTGGACCAGATGAACGGGACCGGCAAACGGCCGTCGAGCAACAACGTATCCGTTTCGCGCAGGATGTCGATGCGCAGGCCGATTTGCGACGGATCGATCGCATCCGGCCACTCGCCCATCAGCCCCATGATCACCGCGTTGTCGCTGCCGTGACCGATGCCGGTGGCCGACAGCGACCCGAAGAGCTGAACTTCGACTCGCCGAACCTGCTCGAGCAGCCCCCGCTCACGCAAACCCTGCACGAACAACGCCGCCGCCCGCATAGGCCCCACGGTGTGTGAACTGGACGGGCCGATGCCGATTTTGAACAGGTCGAAAACACTGATAGCCATTGCTGCCGGACTCCTGGATGTGCCAACGCCCAGGCGCAAAAGCGCCCGGTGACGGAGCTGCTACGCTCAAGCTGCAATCCGTCGGGATGGCCGCATCATCAGGCTTTTATCCTGTCGTTCGACGTCTCACACCGACGCACTCATGTCCACGAACGCCGCGTGTCTTTCACGTCGTGTTTGCGCCGTTTTTTTGCGGTTCAGACGGACAAAAGAGGCTGAAAAAAGCTGTAAACGACGTCACCGACACTGGATGCGACCATCCCTGTACTGGTTACGACGCACCCTGTAGGCGTCAGATTTTCACTGGTACATGATCGTATCGACTCGATTGCAAGGCGCCGTGGTAGAGCTGTCTCCAAAACGCCATCCAACCGCAACCTATAAGTGCGGTGGTTCCAGTCGGAAACACTGCCAAAAAAAACACCAAGGAGTCCATCCATGAAAGGTTCCCCGTCGTTGTTGTTGGCCGCCCTGCTTAGTCTGCCGGTTCTGGCGCAAGCCGCCGAACCGGCCCAATGCAACACCGTAAACTTCTCAGACGTCGGCTGGACCGACATTACCGCGACAACCGCGACCACCAGCGTCGTGCTCAACGCCCTCGGCTACAAGACCAAGACCACCATGATTTCCGTGCCCGTGACCTACAAGTCCCTGGCCGACGGCAAGAACATGGACGTGTTCCTGGGCAACTGGATGCCGACCATGGAAAACGACATCAAGCCCTACCGCGATGCCGGCACCGTGGACACCGTGCGCACCAACCTCAAGGGCGCCAAATACACCCTCGCCGTGCCTCAGGCGCTGTATGACAAGGGGCTGCATGATTTCGCCGACATCGCCAAGTTCAAGAAGGAACTGGACGGCAAGATCTACGGCATCGAGCCGGGCAACGACGGCAACCGCCTGATCCAGAGTATGATCGACAAGAACGCCTTCGGCCTCAAGGACGCCGGTTTCAAGGTCGTCGAGTCCAGCGAGGCCGGCATGCTGTCGCAGGTCGACCGCGCGCAGAAACGCGACACCGCCGTGGTGTTCCTGGGCTGGGCCCCGCACCCGATGAACAAGCGCTTCAAGATTCAATACCTGACCGGCGGCGACGACTTCTTCGGCCCCGATTTTGGCGCCGCCACCGTGGCGACCAACACCCGCAAGGGCTACGCCTCGGAATGCAGCAACGTCGGTCAGTTGCTGAAGAACCTGGAGTTCACCGTCGACATGGAAAGTGAACTGATGGGCAACATCCTGGACGACAAAATGAAGCCTGACGCGGCCGCCAAGGCCTGGCTGAAAAAGAATCCCCAGGTGCTCGATACCTGGCTCGCTGGCGTGACCACCATTGACGGTAAACCTGGCCTGGAGGCCGTGAAAGCCAAGCTCGCACAGTAATCGCTTATGCCGGGCGGGTTCGCCCGCCCGGGCTGTTTATCTCCTTGCATGCGGACGTTCACTACCATGCTGATTGATCAGAAAATACCTCTAGGCCAGTACATCGCAGGCTTCGTTGAATGGTTGACGCAACACGGCGCCAACACCTTCGACGCAATTGCCGTGTCACTGGAAACGATGATCCACGGCGTGACGTTTGCGCTGACCTGGTTCAACCCGCTGGTCTTGATCGGCCTAATCGCAATACTTGCCCACTTCATCCAGCGCAAATGGGGCCTCACCGCCTTCGTCATTGCCTCCTTCCTGCTGATCCTCAACCTGGGGTACTGGCAGGAAACCATGGAAACCCTCGCCCAGGTGTTGTTCGCCACCCTGGTCTGCGTATTGATCGGCGTGCCGTTGGGCATCGTCGCCGCGCACAAACCGATGTTCTACACCATGATGCGTCCGGTGCTCGATCTGATGCAGACCGTGCCGACCTTCGTCTACCTCATTCCTACCCTGACTCTCTTCGGTCTGGGTGTGGTCCCGGGCCTGATCTCCACGGTGGTGTTCGCGATTGCCGCGCCCATCCGCCTGACCTACCTGGGCATCCGCGATGTCCCGCAAGAACTGATGGACGCCGGCAAGGCCTTCGGCTGCTCGCGCCGTCAACTGCTCTCACGTATCGAACTGCCCCACGCCATGCCAAGCATCGCGGCCGGCATCACCCAGTGCATCATGCTGTCGCTGTCGATGGTGGTGATCGCGGCACTGGTGGGCGCCGACGGCCTGGGCAAACCCGTGGTCAACGCACTGAATACCGCTGATATCGCCCTGGGCTTCGAAGCAGGCCTGGCGATCGTACTGCTGGCGATCATGCTCGACCGTATCTGCAAACAACCCGACGCTAAAGTAGGGGGTGACGCATGAGCATAATTCGCTTCGAAGACGTCGACGTAATCTTCACCAAGGATCCGCGCGAGGCCCTGAAGCTTCTCGATCAAGGTTTGACCCGCAGCGAGATCCTGAAAAAGACCGGGCAGATCGTTGGCGTGGAAAAGGCCAGCCTGGACATCGAAAAAGGTGAAATCTGCGTGCTGATGGGCCTGTCCGGCTCCGGCAAATCCAGCCTGTTGCGTTGCATCAACGGCCTCAACACCGTCAGCCGTGGCAAGCTGTACGTCGAGCACGAAGGCAAGCAGATCAACATTGCTGCCTGTACCCCGGCCGAACTGAAAATGATGCGCACCAAGCGCATCGCCATGGTGTTCCAGAAGTTCGCCCTGATGCCTTGGCTGACGGTGCGCGAGAACATCAGCTTCGGCCTGGAAATGCAGGGCCGTCCGGAGAAGGAACGCAAGAAACTGGTCGATGAAAAACTCGAACTGGTAGGCCTGACCCAATGGCGCAACAAGAAACCCGATGAACTGTCCGGCGGCATGCAGCAACGTGTGGGCCTGGCCCGCGCGCTGGCGATGGACGCCGACATCCTGCTGATGGACGAACCGTTCTCCGCGCTCGACCCGCTGATCCGCCAGGGCCTGCAGGACGAACTGCTGGAACTGCAACGCAAGCTGAGCAAGACCATCGTCTTCGTGAGCCACGACCTCGATGAAGCCCTGAAGCTCGGCAGCCGTATCGCGATCATGAAGGACGGCCGGATCATCCAGTACAGCAAGCCTGAAGAAATCGTCCTCAACCCCGCGGACGACTACGTGCGCACCTTCGTCGCCCACACCAACCCGCTGAACGTGCTGTGCGGGCGCAGCCTGATGCGCACCCTGGACAACTGCAAGCGCATCAACGGTTCGGTGTGCCTCGATCCGGGTGGCGATTCGTGGCTCGACCTGGCCGAAGGCAACACCATCAAGGGCGCACGCCAGAACGGCTCGAGCCTGGATCTGCAGAACTGGGTACCGGGCCAGGCGGTTGAAGGCCTGGGTCGCCGGCCGACGCTGGTGGATTCGAACATCGGCATGCGCGATGCGCTGCAGATCCGCTACCAGACCGGCAACAAGCTGGTGCTGCACGACAACAACCATGTGGTGGGGATTCTCGGCGACAGCGAGCTGTACCACGCGCTGCTCGGCAAGAACCTGGGGTAAGGCAACAGACACAAAAACGCCGCGAGAGGATCGCGGCGTTTTTGTTTATGCGGATATCGGGAGATGCAGCTTCGTGGCTAATGGCCCCCTCGCGAGCAAGCCCGCTCCCACAGTTGACAGCATTCCTCTGGTAGAACTCGGTCACCTGTGGGAGCGGGCTTGCTCGCGAAGAATGCGACGCGGTGTCACTGAAACACCGCGCCCCTCACAACTTAGCTATAGACGCGGCCAAGGAGCTGCCGATGGCTTTCAAACTGATCGAGCACATCACGGGTGATCTGATCCTGAGTGAAGCCCATCAGGTCGTAGTCCTGGCTGCCGTTGTGCAGGTACACCTCGGCGCGGTAGTAACGCTGGCGTGCCTCATCGGATTGAGCCGATTCGGTGGGCGTAGCCAGGTAACCATCCAGGCTGACTTCGTAGACAAACGGGTTGCCCTCTTCCATCTCCACCCGCACGCCCATGCAACGCTTGGACTTGCCCAGCAACGTCTGCACTTCCAGGCCCTGGGCGCGCATTTGCGTGGTCGCATCCTGCAAGGCAGGGCTCACATGCTTGTCCATGAAGCGCTGCACCACCGACTGGCTCGGCTGCAGGTCCAGCTGGGTCAAGCGCTCGCTGAAACCACGACGACCACGGGCCGCCAGTTCCGCTTGCTCCTGTTCGATCTGCACGTCCTGGCGCATGGCCTTGTGCAAGCCGAACATGAAGCACACCAACACCACCGAGAACGGCAGGCCGGCCAGCACCACCATGGTTTGCATGGCTTCGAAGTTACCGGCGAACAGCAGGCCGATGGTCACCAGGGTGATCACCACAGACCAGAAGATCCGCAGCCAGTGCGGCGCATCTTCATCGACGTTGCCGCCTTTGCACGACAGGTTGGCCATCATCACCGCGCCGGAATCCGCCGGCGTCAGGAACAACACGAATCCCACGAAGATCGACACGCCGATCACCACTTTCGACGCCGGGTAATGCTCGAGCAACTGGTAGATCGCCATGGACGGCTGCTCCAGCGCCGTCTTCCCGAGTTCCACCGCCCCGTGGTTCATCACCAGGTCCAGGGCCGAGTTACCGAAGATCGACAGCCACGCCAGGGTGAAACCCAGCGGAATCAGCAATACGCCAGCCACCAGTTCACGCACCGTGCGACCACGGGAAATACGCGCGATGAACATGCCCACGAATGGCGCCCAGGAAATCCACCAGGCCCAGTAGAACAGGGTCCACAGGCCCAACCAGCGGTCGGACTTCTCGCTGTCGCCTTCGTACACATACAGGTCGAAAGTCTTCAGCACCACGCCGTTGAGGTAGTCACCGACGTTTTGCACGAAGCCGTTGAGCAGGTGCAGGGTCGGGCCGAACAGCAGGACGAAAATCAGCAGGCCGCTGAACAGCACGATGTTGAGGTTGGACAGGCGACGAATGCCGTTTTCCACCCCGGACACGGCAGCGATGGTCGCCACGGTGCTCATCACGATGATCACGATCAGCAGGTTGGTGTTGCTGTGTTCCATGCCGAACAGGTTTTCCAGGCCCGACGACACCTGCAGCGAACCGATCCCCAGGTTGGTCACCAGGCCCAGCAGGGTCACGAACATGCCGAAGCCGTCCACCGCATGCCCGGCCGCGCCCTTGACCCAACGCTCGCCCACCAGCGGATACAGCGCCGAACGCAACGCCAGCGGCTGGTTATGCCGGTAGGCGAAATACGCCACCGCCAGGCCGACCAGGGCGTAGATCGCCCAGCCATGCAGGCCCCAGTGCAGGAACGTCAGTTGCACCGCCTGACGGGCGGCAAGGTTGCTGCCGGCCACGCCTTCCGGCGGGTTGAAGTAGTGGTCCAGTGGCTCGGAAGCACCGAAGTACAGCAGCGAGATGCCGATCCCCGACGAGAACAGCATCCCCGCCCAGGCGCCGTAGCTGAAGTCCGGGGTATCGTCCTTGCTGCCCAGTTTCAATTTGCCGTAGGACGAGAACGCCAGGCCGACCACGAAGATCAGGTAGGCGGCAATCACCACCATGTAGTACCAGCCGAAGCTACGGGACAACCAGGCTTGCGCCATACCGAGCAGTCTGCCGGCCTCTTGCGGGGCGATGATCAGAATGGCGGTCAACAACAGAATCAACGCGGTAGAGGTGTAGAACACCCAACCGTTGACCGTCACCTTCTCGGGTGGGGTCTTTATTAGCGAGGCAGAACTCATGGCACAGATGCTCCGGGCAGTGCGAGAGAAGAACGCAAGACAAACGGGTTACCCGACCAATCGGTTAGTGGGCAGCCGACCAGCGGGTGATATAAAGACAACCCCAAAGGGCCCGAAGCCCCTTGAGCGCCGTGGCGCGTAGGTTTCGAGCATTTACGGAAGTCGTTTTTTTCGCCGCTACGCGTCGGAAAACTCTGTAGGCAGCGACGATTTGTCGCAGATCTTATTCTTTGTTGATTGAACGTTCAATCAAAACAAAATAGACTGGCCCTCAATCCGATAGACGTCCTGCGTCTGCCGGAAGGCCTAAGGAGATGTGCAAGATGCCCAAGGTCGGTATGCAACCCATCCGTCGCCAGCAGTTGATCGAAGCCACATTGCTGGCGGTCGACCAGGTCGGAATGGGGGACGCCAGCATTGCGCTGATCGCCCGTTTGGCCGGTGTCTCGAATGGCATCATCAGTCACTACTTTCAGGACAAGAATGGCCTGATCGCCGCCACCATGGGGTACTTGATGACTGTGCTGAGCGAGAACGTCACCGCGCGCCGACTGGCGCTGACAGATGACAGCCCGCGGGCGCATCTGCAGGTGATCATCGAAGGCAACTTCGACGCCAGCCAGGTCAATGGCCCGGCAATGAAAACCTGGCTGGCCTTTTGGGCCACCAGCATGCACCAGCCGTCTTTGCACAGGTTGCAGCGGATCAACGATCACCGTCTGTATTCCAACCTGTGCTGCCAGTTCCGCCGCGTGTTGCCGCTCGATGAGGCGCGCACCGCCGCCCGGGGCCTGGCAGCGTTGATTGACGGCTTGTGGTTGCGCGGCGCGCTGTCGGGAGATGCTTTCGACACCGGGCAGGCACAACAGATCGCTTACGAATACATGGATATCCAACTGGCCAAGCGGGTGAGTTAGAGCACATATAGAACGCTCGACATCCGCACCGTGCCAACAACCAATGCACTTGCGAGGACTTTATGGCCCGTTTCGAACTGCAAAAACTCTACATCGACGGCGGCTACAGCGACGCTGGCAGCGACGCCACTTTCGAAGCCATCAACCCGGCTAACGGTGAAGTCCTCGCAAAAGTACAACGCGCTACGAAGGAAGACGTCGAGCGCGCTGTGGTCAGCGCCGAAAAGGGCCAGAAAATCTGGGCCGCGATGACCGCCATGGAGCGTTCGCGCATCCTGCGTCGCGCCGTGGACATCCTGCGCGAGCGCAACGATGAACTGGCCGCCCTGGAAACCCTGGACACCGGCAAGTCGTACTCCGAAACCCGCTACGTCGACATCGTTACCGGCGCGGACGTGCTGGAGTACTACGCAGGCCTGGTTCCGGCCATCGAAGGCGAGCAGATTCCGCTGCGCACCACCTCGTTCGTCTACACCCGTCGCGAGCCGCTGGGCGTCGTGGCCGGTATCGGCGCGTGGAACTACCCGATCCAGATCGCCCTGTGGAAATCCGCACCGGCCCTGGCGGCCGGTAACGCGATGATCTTCAAGCCAAGCGAAGTCACCTCGCTGACCACCCTGAAACTGGCCGAGATCTACACCGAAGCCGGCCTGCCAGCAGGCGTGTTCAACGTCCTGACCGGCAGCGGCCGCGAAGTCGGCACCTGGCTGACCGAGCACCCGCGCATCGAGAAAGTCTCGTTCACCGGCGGCACCGACACCGGCAAGAAAGTCATGGCCAGCGCTTCGAGCTCTTCGCTGAAAGACGTGACCATGGAACTGGGTGGCAAATCGCCGCTGATCATCTGCGACGACGCCGACCTCGACCGCGCCGCCGACACCGCAATGATGGCCAACTTCTATAGCTCCGGTCAGGTCTGCACCAACGGCACCCGCGTGTTCGTGCCGGCGCACCTGAAAGCCGCTTTCGAAGCCAAGATCGTTGAGCGCGTTGCGCGCATTCGCGTCGGCAACCCGGAAGACGAAAACACCAACTTCGGCCCGCTGGTCAGCTTCGCCCACATGGAAAGCGTGCTGGGCTACATCGCCAAGGGCAAGGAAGAAGGTGCACGCCTGCTGTGCGGCGGCGAGCGTCTGACCGAAGGCGAATTCGCCAAGGGCGCGTTCGTTGCGCCGACCGTGTTCACCGACTGCAGCGATGACATGACCATCGTGCGTGAAGAAATCTTTGGCCCGGTGATGGCGATCCTCTCCTACGAGACCGAAGAAGAAGTGATCCGCCGTGCCAACGACACCGACTTCGGCCTGGCCGCCGGTATCGTCACCAAGGACCTGAACCGCGCCCACCGCGTGATTCATCAACTGGAAGCCGGTATCTGCTGGATCAACGCCTGGGGCGAGTCCGACGCGAAGATGCCGGTTGGCGGCTACAAGCAGTCGGGTGTTGGCCGTGAGAACGGCATCAGCTCGCTGAACAACTTCACCCGCATCAAATCGGTACAGGTCGAGCTGGGCGATTACGTCTCGGTGTTCTAACCCGGGTTTTGTATTGCCCTTGAGGCCGCTTTCGCTGGCAAGCCAGCTCCTACAGGGACAGCGCAATACCTGTGGGAGCCAGCCTGCTGGCGATCGAGTGCGCAGCACTCGCCGAGGCCCGACCTGACCACTATCAAAGAGGGTGCATTCAATGTCCCAAGAATTCGACTACATCATCATCGGTGCCGGCTCGGCCGGTAACACCCTGGCGACCCGTCTGACCGAAGACGCCGGCGTCACCGTCCTGCTGCTCGAAGCCGGTGGCCCGGACTACCGTTTCGACTTCCGCACGCAGATGCCGGCCGCCCTGGCGTTCCCGCTGCAAGGCCGTCGCTACAACTGGGCCTACGAAACCGATCCAGAGCCACACATGGACAATCGCCGGATGGAATGCGGTCGCGGCAAGGGCCTCGGTGGTTCCTCGCTGATCAACGGCATGTGCTACATCCGCGGCAATGCCATGGACTACGACGGCTGGGCGAAACTGCCAGGCCTGGAAGACTGGTCGTACCTGGACTGCCTGCCGTATTTCCGTAAAGCGGAAACCCGCGACATCGGCCCGAACGACTACCACGGTGGCGACGGTCCGGTCAGCGTGACCACACCGAAAGCCGGCAACAACCCGCTGTTCCACGCCATGGTTGATGCAGGCGTGCAGGCCGGTTACCCGCGCACCGAAGACTTGAACGGCTACCAGCAGGAAGGCTTCGGCCCGATGGACCGCACCGTGACCCCCAAAGGTCGTCGTGCCTCCACCGCCCGCGGTTACCTGGACGTGGCCAAGAAGCGTTCGACCCTGACCATCGTCACCCACGCCCTGACCGACAAGATCCTGTTCGACGGCAAGCGTGCGGTCGGCGTGCGTTACCTGGTCGGCGACGCCGAAGAGCGCGTTGAAGCCAAGGCGCGCAAGGAAGTGCTGTTGTGCTCCGGCGCCATCGCTTCGCCGCAGATCCTGCAACGCTCCGGCGTCGGCCCGGCCGAACTGCTGAACAAGCTCGACATTCCGGTGGTCCACGACCTGCCGGGCGTGGGTGAAAACCTGCAGGACCACCTTGAGCTGTACCTGCAATACGCTTGCACCCAACCGGTCTCGCTGTACCCGTCGCTGCTCTGGTACAACCAGCCGGCCATCGGTGCCGAGTGGCTGTTCAACGGCACCGGCATCGGCGCCAGCAACCAGTTCGAAGCCGGCGGTTTCATCCGTACCCGTCCGGAATTCGAATGGCCGAACATCCAATACCACTTCCTGCCGGTGGCGATTAACTACAACGGCAGCAACGGTGTGAAAGAACACGGCTTCCAGGCGCACATGGGCTCCATGCGTTCGCCAAGCCGCGGGCGCATCCAGGCCAAGTCCAAGGACCCGCGCCAGCACCCGAGCATCCTGTTCAACTACATGGCCACCGAGCAGGACTGGCAGGAATTTCGCGATGGCATCCGCCTGACCCGTGAAATCATGCAGCAACCTGCGCTGGACGCCTTCCGTGGTCGCGAAATCAGCCCGGGCATCGAAGTGCAAACCGATGAGCAGCTGGACAAGTTCATCCGCGAACACGCCGAAACCGCGTTCCACCCGTCCTGCTCGTGCAAGATGGGCACCGATGAAATGGCCGTGGTCGATGGCGAAGGTCGCGTGCATGGCATGCAAGGCCTGCGCGTGGTCGATGCCTCGATCATGCCGATCATCACCACCGGCAACCTGAATGCGCCGACGATCATGATGGCCGAGAAAATCGCCGACAAGATCCGTGGCCGCCAGCCATTGCCGCGCAGCAAGGCCAACTACTACGTAGCGGGCGATGCGCCGGTGAAGGGCAAACCGATGCGTGAAGTGGGCCAGACGGCTTAACCACTAGCGAACTGGCTTCAAACAAAACCGTCAACCTTCCCGGGTTGTCGGTTTTTTTTGGCTAGCACATACTGCTTTAAACAAACAACAATCATCACAACAAGTAACTAAAAACAATTACAAACACTTCCACAAAACTCGCAACACATGTATTCACACTAACATAAAAACCTCCATTACTATCCGCGCCCCAATTCAATCGGACACGAGCAGTTTTAATGGAAATCAAGGACATGCCTGATATCGACTACCCCAAGGTCCTAAGTTATTTCAGAGACAACGGGGTGGTTCATTGATGGGGACTCCGGATGTATCGATTCGCTCTTCGGCCAGCAACGTTTTTATTGAAGGTGCACGGGACGCGATCACGTTTGGCGTTGCGTTCATTTTCCTGTACTTATCCATAGGTGTTTTAAGCGCGACACAATCATTATCACTGAGCCAAGCGCTCGCAACGACCCTGTTGATATTTTCCACCCCGCTGCAGTTTTTGCTGATACAAAGCTATAACGACGGATGGATATTGCTCCCCATCATCGTTGCACTCAATGCTCGTTTCGTGCTGCTCTCCGCGACACTGGCACCTTATATAAGGAGCACTTCAACCACGAAAACCATGGCGTCCCTGATCCTCATCACTCCTTCGATATTCACAGGCTGCCTTACTCGATTCAAGCGGAAAACCGATCGCCCCTTCACTTACATGATAGGCCTTGGCATCCCAATATTTGGTGTATCGGTTATCTGTACCTACATCGGTTTCGTCGCCGGTGCAGGACTTACCTCACCGGTCATCTATGCTGCGATGACACTGCTATTACCCCTCCAATTTACAGCGTTGGCCGGCAAGCACTGGCCTCATTACGCGGAAGTATCAAGTTATTGGCTGGGCTTTGTCGGTGCACCATTGCTGATCTATCTATTCAAGGATTACAGCTTGCTCTGCACGCCTTTTATAATTGGCGGACTGGTCGTACTCATCGAAAACAATTACAAAAAACGAGGCAACGTAGCTTCATGACAATCTGGCTTCTTATTGCATTCTCCGCCGTTACCGCCTTTGCATTTCGTGCCCTGCCCTTTGCCTTCAAAAACAGCACTGCGCTCACCCGAACCCAGGGTTCCTTTTATCGGTTCATCAGCTACAGCGCGCAAGCCATGTTGGGGGTCATCATCTACGACACCGCGTTCAACAAGATGGATGCGCTTACGCTGATAAGGCAGTTTCAGATGATGGATGCAGTGAAGCTGTTCTTGCTGGTGGGCACCTTCATTGCGGTCGTCAAAACAAAAAAAATCCTGCCTTCTTTCTTTGCAAGCCTGTTCATTTATGTGGCAGCGTTCGCCTACCTGAGCGCTTGAAAACAGCGCCTTGACTGACAGAGGGATTGATCGCGAGCAAGCCGCAATGGGGTGTTCGCGAACTTCAATCGTCAGCAAACCTGTCACGCGTCCTCTGCAGTGCGCAATTCCCCCCCCCGCCATCCGCCCTTGATCCTCCCCACGCACAGGCCTACTCTAGTGCCGCGCAATCGCTTCATCCCCTCGCCGCACCGCTGCACCGCCACTCCATACCAAGGAGGTTCCCGAATGTTCGATTTCCACCCCCAGCTCAAGCAGCGCTTTGCTGCCTTGCGCACGGGCGCCGAATTCTTTTCCCTGCGTTATGTGCGCGAGTCCGGCCAGTACCTGTCGGTGCGCAAGAACGTCGCCGAACCGCCGAGCCTGAGCCGCGACGAAGGGGCGATGCTGACCGTGCGGGTCAATGGCGTGGAAGCCTATGCCGCCACCAACGATCTGTCGCAACAGGGCCTGCAAGCTGCCCTTGAGCGCGCCGAACAGCAGGCGCGCCGGCTCAAGCCTCACGCCTTGCTGGATCTGCGCGACCAGGCGGTATCCAGCGACCGTGCCGATTATTTCTCGCCGAACCTCGACCAGCCCTTCCCGGCCCTGAGCGACTGTTACGCCTTGCTCAGCGCCGAATCCGCCGCCGTGCCCAAGGACGAACGCCTGGTGAGCTGGCAGGTCAGCATCGGCATCACCCACGTCGAGCAGATCTACCTCAACAGCGCCGGCGCCGAACTGCGACAGGCCCAGCGCTTCGTCTACCCGGGCCTCGATGTCACCGCCTACGACGGCAACGACAGCCAGACCCGCACACTCGGCCGGGAAAACTTCGGTCAGCAGGGTGGCTTCGATGTCATCAGCCGCTGCGGACTGATCGGCGCAGGGGTGAAAATTGCCGATCAGGCGCTGCAATTGCTGCTGGCACCCAACACGCCGCAAGGTCCGCGCGACCTGCTGCTGATGCCCGACCAGATGATGCTGCAGATCCACGAATCCATCGGCCACCCGCTGGAACTGGACCGCATCCTCGGGGATGAGCGTAATTATGCCGGCACCAGCTTCGTCAAGGCCGGCGACTTCGGCCATCTGCAGTACGGCTCGCCATTGTTGAACGTGACGTTCGATCCCGATATCCCGGAACAGCTCGCCAGCTACGGCCATGACGACGACGGCACGGCCGCCAGCAAGCAGTTCCTGATTCGCCAAGGCCTGCTGCTGCGCCCCTTGGGCGGTGCACTCTCGCAGTTCCGCGCCGGCCTCGACGGGGTCGCCAACAGCCGCGCCTGCGGCTGGAACCGCCCACCGATCGACCGCATGGCCAACCTCAACATCGAGCCTGGCGACCAGCCGCTCGAGCAACTGATCGGCAACATCGAACACGGCATCCTGATGAGCACCAACCGCTCATGGTCCATCGACGATGCGCGCAACAAGTTCCAGTTCGGTTGCGAATGGGGCCAGTTGATCGAAAACGGCGAACTCAAGGGCGTGGTGAAGAACCCGAACTACCGGGCCATTTCCGCGCAGTTCTGGAAGAGCCTCAGCGCGGTCGGCGATGCCAGCACCTTCAAGGTCCTGGGCACACCGAACTGTGGCAAGGGCGAACCGAATCAAGTGATCCGCGTGGGCCATGCCTCGCCAGCCTGCGTGTTCAGCAACGTTGATGTATTTGGGGGAGACAGCTGATGACTACGTCGAAAGCCCAGGCCGAGTCGTTCAAGGCATTGGTCGCCGAATTACGCGAAGCGCTGCACGAATCGGAACAGTTCACCCTCAGCTACGCCGCCGAATCCTCGGCCTTCGTGCGCTTCAACCACGCCAAGGTGCGTCAGGCCGGGCAGGTGCAACAGGCGAGCATCGGTTTGAAACTGATCAACGATGGCCGCCACGCCGACCTGCAGATCACCCTGGCGGGCGACCCTGCAGTCGACTGTCAGCGCCTGGCGGAAGGCCTGCAACAGTTGCGCGAAACCTTGCCGCTGCTGCCCCAGGACCCGTACCTGCTGCTCAACCACAACGGTTGGCAAAGCAAAAACGTGCAGGAGCATCCGCTGCCGGACACCGAGCAAGTGGTCGCAGAAATCACCCAGGCCGCCGAAGGCCTGGACCTGGTCGGATTCTATGCCGCCGGGCCGATCAGCCGTGGTTTCGCCAGCTCCGCCGGGGCGTTCGGCTGGCACCAGGCCAACAGTTTCAACTTCGACTTCAGCCTGTTCCATGAGAACGGCCAGGCGGTGAAGGCCAGCTATGCCGGACACGACTGGAACAGCGCAGGCTTTGCCAAACGCTTCCAGCAGGCACGTGAGCAGCTTGAATACCTCGGACGGCCGCTGCGTACCCTGGCCCCAGGCCAATACCGCGCCTACCTGGCGCCCGCCGCGTTGGAAGAGATCATGGGCATGCTGTGCTGGGGTGGCTTTTCGGCACAGTCGATCGCCAGCAAAAGCAGCCCGCTGCAGAAGCTCTACGGGGGCGACCAGGCGTTCAGCCCGCTGGTTTCGCTGGATGAAAAGGTCAGCGGCTCGCTGAGCCCGGCGTTCTCCGACGAAGGTTATCCGCGCAGCGATCTGGGCTTGATTGTCGAAGGCCGGGCCGGTGCGCAACTGGTGGGTTCACGCAGCGCCGCCGAATACGGCTTGACCGCCAACGGCGCCAGCGGCGGGGAATCGCCGACGGCCCTGAACATGCAGGCCGGGGATTTGCCAGAGGCACAGATCCTCAAGCAACTCGGTACCGGCCTGTACATCAGCAACCTGTGGTACCTGAACTTCTCGGATCAACCGGCAGCACGCCTGACCGGCATGACACGCTTCGCAACCTTCTGGGTCGAGAACGGCGAGATCCAGGCACCGGTCAGCACCATGCGTTTCGACGACAGCGCCTACAGCCTGCTGGGTTCACAGCTGGAAGCGCTGACCGCGGAGCGCGAATTGCTCTTGTCGGCGAGCACCTACAGCCAGCGGGCGACGGCATCGGCGCTATTGCCGGGGGCGATCGTCCGGCGGCTGACGTTGACCCTGTAAACACAATCCCCCTGTGGGAGCGGGCTTGCTCGCGAAAGCGGTGGGTCATTCAGCATTGATGTTGAATGTGATGGCCCCTTCGCGAGCAAGCCCGCTCCCACAGGGTTCGGTTCCCTGACCACCACAAGAGGTCCCATGCCCAACCGCCCGCCTCTCGATCCGGTCACCGCCCGCTGGGTGCCTTGGGTCGTCGCCATTGCCTTCTTCATGCAGTCCCTCGACGGGACGATCCTCAACACCGCCCTGCCGGCCATGGCCAGCGACCTGGCGGAAGACCCGCTGCGCATGCAGGGCGTGATCATTGCCTACATGCTCACGGTCGCCTTGCTGATTCCCGCCTCTGGCTGGATCGCCGACCGTTTCGGTACGAAAAAAATCTTCTTCAGCGCGATCCTGCTGTTCAGTTTCGGCTCGCTGCTCTGCGCCTTGTCCAGCAGCTTGAGCATGCTGATCGGCGCCCGGGTGATCCAGGGCCTGGGTGGCGCGTTGATGCTGCCGGTCGGGCGACTGGTGGTGCTGCGCGCTTACCCGCGCTCGGAACTGGTACGAATCATGGGCTTCATCACCATTCCCGGCCTGCTCGGGCCGTTGATCGGCCCGACCATGGGTGGCTGGATGGTGGAGTACCTGACCTGGCACTGGATCTTTCTGATCAACCTGCCGGTGGGTCTTGTTGGCTGCTACGCCGTGTGGAAATTCATCCCCGACCTGCGTGGTTCCGAACGGACCCGCTTCGATAGCCTGGGGTTCCTGCTGTTCGGCGCGGCGATGATCCTGATCACCGTCGCCATGGAAGGCTTGGGCGAACTGCACCTGCCACACCTGCGGGTGATGCTGCTGCTGTTCGGCGGCATGGCCTGCCTCGCGGCCTACTGGCTGCGTGCGGGTCACATCGACAATCCGCTGTTCGCGCCATCGCTGTTCAAGACCCGGACCTTTGCCGTCGGCATTCTCGGCAACCTCTTCGCCCGGCTCGGCAGCGGCGCGCTGCCGTTCCTCGTACCGCTGTTGCTGCAAGTGGCGCTGGGCTATTCGCCGTCCCAGGCGGGGATGAGCATGCTGCCGCTGGCGGCTGCGGCGATGATCGCCAAGTGGGTGGCGCGACCACTGATCGAACGCCTGGGCTACCGTATCGTACTGACCGGTAACACCCTGGCGCTGGGGATCATGCTGGCCAGCATGGGCCTGGTCAGCGAGCAGACGCCCTACTGGCTGCTGCTGTGCCTGCTGGCAGTGCTGGGGGCGATCAACTCCCTGCAGTTCACCGCGATGAACACCGTGACCCTGATCGACCTTGATGACGCCAGTGCCAGCAGCGGCAACAGTCTGCTGTCGGTGGTCGCGCAATTGTCCCTGAGCCTGGGCGTGGCCTGCGCCGGCGCATTGCTCGGCGGGTTCACCGCTGGGATCGGCAAGGACGGGGTGGACACGGTTTTGGGGGCATTCCAGCTTACGTTCGTGACCGTGGGGATCATGGCGATGCTGGCCGCAACGATCTTCTCGCAACTGTCAAAGAATGACGGACGGCGAGTCAAACGTCCGGAAGAACACATAGAGCCTTAGGGCGAATGGCCATCGGACTGGTACACTGCGCGACATTTTGTTTTGCAGGCCAGTCCCGTGACCACCATCGCCACCGAATTTAATACTTTGCCGCTGTCCGCCGCCATGCTGGCTAACCTCGACTCCCTCGGTTATGCCCAGATGACGCCGATCCAGGCGCAAAGCTTGCCGGTGATCCTCAAGGGGATGGACCTGATCGCCCAGGCCAAGACCGGCAGCGGCAAGACCGCCGCCTTCGGTATCGGCCTGCTGAACCCGATCAATCCGCGCTACTTCGGTTGCCAGGCGCTGATCCTGTGCCCGACCCGCGAGCTGGCTGACCAGGTCGCCAAGGAAATCCGTCGCCTGGCCCGTGCCGAAGACAACATCAAGGTCCTGACCCTGTGTGGCGGCGTGTCCCTCGGCCCGCAGATCGCTTCGCTGGAACACGGCGCGCACATCATCGTCGGCACCCCGGGGCGCATCCAGCAGCACCTGCGCAAGGGCTCGCTGGTCCTGCACGGCCTCAACACCTTGATCCTCGATGAAGCCGACCGCATGCTCGACATGGGTTTCTACGACTCGATCGAAGAAATCATCATGCAGGCCCCGGAGCGTCGCCAGACCCTGCTGTTCTCCGCCACCTACCCGGTAGGCATCAAGCAGCTGGCCTCGAAGTTCATGCGCAACCCGCAGCAAGTGAAGGCCGAGGCGTTCCACGACGACACGCAGATCGAGCAGCGCTTCTACGAAATCTCCCCGGACGATCGCATGAGCGCCGTGACCAAGGTGCTGGGCCACTTCCGCCCGGCGTCCTGCGTGGCGTTCTGCTTCACCAAGCAGCAGGTCCAGGAAACCGTTGATCACCTGACGGCCAAAGGCATCTCCGCCGTCGGCCTGCACGGCGACCTGGAACAGCGTGATCGCGACCAGGTACTGGCGATGTTCGCCAACCGCAGCACCTCCGTGCTGGTGGCCACCGACGTCGCGGCCCGCGGCCTGGACATCGATTCCCTGGACATGGTGATCAACGTCGAACTGGCCCGTGATTCGGAAATCCACATCCACCGCGTCGGCCGTACTGGCCGCGCCGGTGAGAAAGGCCTCGCGATCAGCCTGGTGGCGCCGTCCGAAGCGCAGCGCGCCCAAGCCATCGAACAATTGCAGAAGACACCATTGACCTGGGATCAGGTGGACAACCTCACCTCCAAGGGTGGTGGTCCCCTGCTGCCTCAGATGAGCACCCTGTGCATCGGCGCAGGCCGCAAGGACAAGGTGCGTCCAGGCGACATTCTTGGCGCACTGACCGGTGAAGCGGGCATCCCGGGCGCCCAGGTCGGCAAGATCGCGATTTTCGACTTCCAGGCCTTCGTGGCCGTGGAACGCGGCGTCGCCAAGCAGGCCCTGCAACGCCTCAACGACGGCAAGATCAAGGGCCGTTCGTTGCGCGTGCGCATCCTGTAAGCGATCTTCGACCCAACGAAGATCCCCCTGTGGGAGCGGGCTTGCTCGCGAAAGCGGTTTATCAGTCGACATTGATGTTGAATGTGATGGCCCTTTCGCGAGCAAGCCCGCTCCCACAGTTTGTTTTGTGGTGATATACCGAGAGGACACCGTTTTGCGCTCTACCGAAGTCGTGATCATTGGCGCTGGCGCCGCAGGGTTGATGTGTGCACTGACCGCCGCCGGGCGCGGGCGCCAGGTGCTGTTGCTCGACCACGCCAACAAGGCCGGCAAGAAAATCCTGATGTCCGGCGGTGGCCGCTGCAATTTCACCAACATGTACACGGAACCGAGCAATTTCCTTTCGCAGAACGCCCACTTCTGCAAATCTGCCCTGGCCCGCTATACCCAGTGGGATTTCATCGGCATGGTGGCCAAGCACGGCGTGCCGTACCACGAGAAAAAGCTCGGCCAGCTGTTCTGCGATAACAAATCCAGCGACATTCTCGAAATGCTGCTCAACGAGTGCGATCAGGTCGGCGTCAGCCTGCACCTGGACACCTCGATCCAGACCATCGAGAAACTCGAGAAGGGCTATTTGCTGGACACCACCCTGGGCCAGGTGACGTGCGAATCGCTGGTGATCGCCACCGGCGGCCTGTCGATCCCGACCCTGGGCGCCACCGGTTTCGGCTACCAGGTGGCCAAGCAGTTCGGTCACGACCTGCTACCGACCCGCGCGGGGCTGGTGCCGTTCACCATCACCGATCAACTCAAGGAACTGTGCACCGAGTTGTCCGGTACCTCGGTGGATTGCCTGGTCAGCTGCAATGACCAGAGCTTTCGCGAGAACATCCTGTTCACCCACCGTGGCCTCAGCGGACCGGCGATCCTGCAGATTTCCTCGTTCTGGGAATCCGGCGACACGGTCGAGATCAACCTGATGCCCGACCACGACGTACCGTCCTGGCTGCAACAGCAACAGGCCGAACGCCCAAACAGCGAACTGAAAACCCTGCTCGGTGAAATCTTCACCAAGAAAATGGCCAATCTGCTGGCGGACAACTGGTTCGTTTCCAAACCGATGAAGCAGTACACCCACGGGGAAATTGCCGCCATCGCCGAGAAACTGGCGAGCTGGAAAGTGGTACCGGCCGGCACCGAAGGCTACCGAACCGCCGAAGTGACCCTGGGTGGCGTCGATACCAACGAGGTGTCGTCCAAGACCATGGAATCGCTGAAAAGCCCCGGCCTGTATTTCATCGGTGAAGTGCTGGACGTCACCGGCCATTTGGGCGGCTTCAACTTCCAGTGGGCCTGGGCCTCCGGCTACGCCGCCGCACAATACGTCTGACACCCTGCTCCCTGTAGGAGCTGGCTTGCCAGCGAAGGCGACCTGACAGTCAACAAAGATGTTGGATGTACCGGCCTCATCGCTGGCAAGCCAGCTCCTACAGGTTCTTTGTCTGCCTGAAGAAATGAGGCGGGCGTGTGACATCAAGGAACAGAAATTGCTGTCAGATGTGATCGCCGCCATTGCGTCGGCGTCATTACTGGCTCAATTTAGCGTCATTGCCTCGGAAGGCCTTCGCATTTCATGTCATCGACCTCGTTCCGTCAGTCTCTGCGCCGGCTTTGGGCGCTGGATAAATTCAGCTACAGCGTGCGGGTGTTCATCGCCCTGACCGGTACCATGGCTCTATGCTGGTATCAGGATGAAATGGGGCTGTTGATCCCGTTGTTCCTGGGGATTATCGCCAGCGCCCTGGCCGAGACCGATGACAGTTGGCAGGGCCGCCTCAACGCGCTGGCGGTGACACTGGTGTGTTTCGCCGTCGCCGCGCTGTCGGTCGAACTGCTGTTCCCCTACCCCATACTCTTCATCATCGCCTTCGCCCTCGCCGCCTTCTGCCTGACCATGCTCGGCGCACTTGGCGAACGCTATGGGGCGATTGCCTCGGCGACGCTGATCCTGTCGGTCTACACCATGATCGGCGTCGACCAGCGCGGTGGTGCGGTCACCGATTTCTGGCATGAGCCGGTGCTGCTGGTGGCCGGTGCCGCCTGGTACGGCCTGCTGTCGGTGCTGTGGCAGGCGCTGTTTTCCAACCAGCCGGTGCAGCAAAGCCTGGCGCGGCTGTTCCGTGAGCTGGGCTTTTACCTGAAGCTGAAGTCTTCGCTGTTCGAGCCGATCCGCCAGATGGACGTGGAAGCCCGGCGCCTGGAACTGGCCCAGCAGAACGGCCGGGTGGTTGCCGCGCTGAACGTCGCCAAGGAAATCATCCTGCACCGGGTCGGCAACGGTCGCCCAGGCTCTAAGGTCAGCCGCTACCTGAAGCTGTACTTCCTCGCCCAGGACATCCACGAGCGTGCCAGCTCCTCGCACTACCCTTACAACGCCCTGGCGGACGCGTTCTTCCACAGCGACGTGCTGTTCCGCTGCCAGCGCCTGCTGCGCCAGCAAGGCAAGGCGTGCCGGGCGCTGGCCGAGTCGATCCAGATGCGCCAGCCGTTCACCTATGACGCGAGTTTCGCCGAAGCCCTCGGCGACCTGCACGCCTCCCTCGAACACCTGCGCATCCAGAGCAATCCCGCCTGGCGCGGGCTGCTGCGTTCACTGCGGGCCCTGGCGGCCAACCTGGGCACGCTCGACCGCCTGCTCAGCGATGCCAGCAACCCCGACACCCTGGCCGACGCCACCGACAGCAGCCTGCTCGACCGCTCGCCACGCAACTTCAAGGATGTCTGGGTTCGCTTGCGCACGCAGCTGACGCCCACCTCCTTGTTGTTCCGCCATGCCCTGCGCCTGCCCCTGGCCTTGAGCATCGGCTACGCCATGGTGCATTTGATCCACCCGTCCCAGGGTTACTGGATCATCCTCACGACGCTGTTTGTCTGCCAGCCGAACTACGGTGCCACAAGGCGCAAGCTCGGCCAGCGGATCATCGGCACCGCCATCGGCCTGACCTTGGCCTGGGCGCTGTTCGACCTGTTCCCGAACCCGCTGGTCCAGTCCTGTTTCGCGATTGCCGCCGGGGTGGTGTTCTTTATCAACCGCACCACCCGCTACACCCTGGCGACGGCGGCGATCACCCTGATGGTGCTGTTCTGCTTCAACCAGGTGGGCGACGGTTACGGGCTGTTCCTGCCGCGGCTGTTCGATACGCTGCTCGGCAGCCTGATCGCCGGCCTGGCGGTGTTCCTGTTCCTGCCGGACTGGCAGGGTCGGCGCCTGAACAAAGTGCTGGCCAACACCCTGACCTGCAACAGCATCTACCTGCGCCAGATCATGCAGCAATACGCCGCCGGCAAAAGCGACGACCTGGCGTATCGCCTGGCGCGGCGCAACGCCCACAACGCCGATGCGGCGTTGTCGACCACCCTGGCCAACATGCTGATGGAGCCGGGACATTTCCGTAAGGAAGCGGATGTCGGCTTCCGCTTCCTGGTGCTGTCGCACACCTTGCTCAGTTATTTGTCCGGGCTGGGTGCGCATCGGGAAACCCAACTACCACAGGATGTGCGCGAACAACTGATCGAAGGCGCGGGCGTGAAACTGGCGGCCAGCATCGACGAAATCGCCCAAGGCCTGGCGAGCAAATCCGCGATTGCCATCCAGAGCGATGAGGAGGAAGCGCTGGCCAACGCGCTCGAACAGATGCCCGATGAAATCGATGAGGGTCAGCGCCTGGTGCAGACGCAACTGGGTTTGATCTGCCGGCAGCTGGGGCCGTTGCGCACGCTGGCGGCGCATCTGATCAAGGACACCAGTGAGGATTGAGCCATCAGCCTCGGCTTACATGCCGTGGCGTTTCATCAGCCGTGCATAAGTGCCGTCGGCCTTCATGGCCACGATGGCGCGATCAAAACCGGCGACGATCTGCTCATGCTGAGGATTTTTCAGGCTGACCAGAATGTGCAGGCCATTCTCGCTCAGCGGTTTGGGCAAGAACTCCACGGCATTGCGGACCTTGGGCGACTCACGGGCCAGGTAGTAACGAGCGACGTATTCGTCTTCCAGGGTCAGCTTGACCCTGTCGGCCGCGACCATGCGCACCGCCATGGCGAAGTTGTGCACCGGAATCTTCTGCAATGACACATCCTGATCGAAAGCCGGCGAATAGGCGTAGCCACGCACCACGGCAATCGGATAGGTGTACAGCTGCGGCAAAGTGCTGAATTCGATGGGAGCCTCTTTACGCTTGAGAAAGCGCACGCGATTGATCAGGTACTCGCCCGAAAACTGTCCGAGCTGTGTGCGCTCCTCGTTGAACCAGGCATTGACCAGAACGTCATAGCGACCCTCGCCCAACCCAAGCAACGCCCGTGCCCACGGCACCTGCTCGAAATCACTGGCATAGCCGGCCCGCGCCAGGGCGGTACTGACAATGTCCGTGGCCAACCCGCCGTTGAACAGCGTGGCGTCGGTAAAGGGTGGCCAGGCATCCGCCACCAGCCGCAATTTTTCTGCGGCCACACTTTCAGTCAGCAACAGCAATCCAAGCAAAGCAAAGGCTCGATGCAATCGCGGCATGCCAGAAAATCCTTAGCGGGCGGGCTGCCCGACGTGTTTTCAGCCAAAACGCCAAGACCCGTACCGGCACCCCCAGGCACTCAAATGTCAGCGCGTTGCAGCACTGCACAGCGCTTGATTGAAGATTACACAAAGAAGACAGCGTCGCGCCAAATGAATGATGGCATTTTGGTCTTTGTCATAGATTCCTGCGCCATAAAGACATCCTTCGTCGAGGCGCTTAGTATCAACAGGACGTTTTCAGGGAATCGACACATGACAATCAACTGGGTCTGTAAACACCACAGCGATCTGGGCAAGGAGCAGCTGTATGCCATTTTGCAGCTGCGCGCCGAAGTGTTCGTCATCGAACAGAAATGCATCTACCAGGACATCGATGGCCAGGATCTGGAGGGCGACACCTGCCATTTGATGGCCTGGGACGGAGATCGGCTGGTGGCGTATCTGCGCCTGCTCGATCCCGAGCTACAGGGCGGTGACGTGGTGATCGGGCGGGTGATCATTGCGCCACAGGCGCGAGGTACCGGGCTGGGGCATGAGATGATGGCCCAGGCGATGAAGCAGATTGAAAAGCGCTGGCCAGACATGCCGGTCTACCTCTCGGCCCAGGCGCATCTGCAGGGGTATTACGGGCGGTACGGGTTTGTGGTGGCGGGTGAGGAATACGTTGAGGATGGTATTCCACACATTGGCATGCGGCGTTCGTAAGGGCCCCTTCGCGAGCAAGCCCGCTCCCACATTGGAATGCGTTCCCCCTGTGGGAGCGGGCTTGCTCGCGAAGGCGTCAGATCAATCACCACAAAAACTCAGGGATACTCCAACACCGCCTTGATCTGCCGAAGATTACGCTCGATCCACCCGCGATCGATCGCCCCCCACCCGCGAATCCGATAGCGCCCGGCATGGTTGCGCGCGCCTTCTTCCTGCTCGAACTCGCAAACAATATCCAGGTCCGCCAGGGCGGCGATGGTGTCCTGGGCCGTGCGCCGGGGCATGCCGGTGGCTTCGGTCAATGCCGGAACGCTGCTGGCCAGGCCGCTGTCGATCAGGTACGCCACGTACAAGCGGCGGTAGAAGCTGCTCTTGGTCTTGCTTACGTCCATCCATGCGCTCCTTGTTCATTGGCTCTTTTCATTGCAGGTCGCGCCAGGTCAGGTACACCCGCACATCGAACTCCACCTGGTGATACCCCGGCAACATGTGCTCGCACAGCTTGTAGAAGGCCTTGTTGTGATCGGACTCCTTGAAGTGCGCCAACTCATGCACCACGATCATTTTCAGAAACTCCGAAGGCGCCTCCTTGAACAATGAGGCAATGCGGATTTCTTTCTTGGCCTTGAGCTTGCCGCCTTGCACCCGCGAGATGGTGGTGTGCAGGCCAAGTGCGCGGTGGGTCAGGTCCAGGCGATTGTCGAACAGCACCTTGTCGATGGACGGGGCGTTACGCAGGTATTCCTGCTTGAGGTCCAGCGCATAGGTGTACAGCGCCTTGTCGCTCTGGACCCCATGCTTTTGCGGGTAACGCTGGTTCAGGTAATCGCCCAGCCGACCGTCGGCGATCAACTGACGCACCTGGTCCTGCAAGGTAGCCGGGTAGGCCTGGAGGTATTTCAACGCGGTCATCGCAGCGGCAACACAAATCACGAAAAGGTCGCCAGTGTAGCGAATTCAGCCAGTCAGCGCGCCCCAGTCGAAGGGCTGCACAAAGCTCTCGGTGTCTTCGGCCATCATCGGTCGGGCCACCAGGAAGCCTTGCACATACTCACAGCCATTGGCTTGCAGCCACTGGTATTGCGCCATGGTTTCGACCCCTTCGGCAATCACCAGCATCCCGTACTCCTTGCACAGGTCGACCACATTGCGTACCAGCGCCGCGTCCCTTGAGGACTGCGGAAGCCGGCTGATCAGATGGCGGTCGAGTTTGAGTGTATCCAGTTGCAGATCGCGCAGGTGCGACAGTGAACACGGGCCGGAACCGAAATCGTCAAGCGCCACCCGCACCCCCAGATTGCGCAGCAAACGCAGCTGTTTACGGGTTTCCTCCGGATTATGCATCAAGGCCTCTTCCGTCACCTCGACTTCCATGTGACGTGGCTGCAAACCATGTCGCTCCAGTACCAGGCGCAACTCGGTGACCAGATGGGGCATGGCAAACTGGGTGCTGCTCAAGCTGACGCCCACCACCAGGTCCTCGGCAAACAATGTCTCCCAGGCTTTGCGTTGCCCGGCACTGCGCTGGTAGATCCAGCTGCCCAGGCGACTGATCAAGCGCGCCTCTTCCAGCAGCGGCAAAAACAAGCCTGGCGGAACATCGCCGACACTCGGGTGCTGCCAGCGCAACAACGCCTCGAACCCGCGAATCCGTCCATCGGCAACCGCCACCTGCGGCTGATACACGAGATTGAAATCACGGTTCTCGATGGCCGTTCGCACGCTTTCTTCGAGCATCAGCCGCGAACGTGCCCGGCCGTTCATTTCGTGATCGTAAAACCGATACTGTTGCCGGCCGGCGCGCTTGGCTTCGTACATGGCGATGTCGGACGCGCGCAGCAAGCCGTCGAGATTGGCGCCGCAGTCGGGGAACGTAGCAATGCCGATGCTGGCACCGAGGACGATATCCAGACCATCGATTTGCTGGCAGACCGACACCCGTTCGATGAGCTTTTCCGCAATCTTGGCCGCCTGCTCGGGAAACTCCAGGTCCAGCAACGCGGTGAATTCATCACCACCCATGCGTGCCAGGATATCGAACGGACGCAGGCAGGCCTTCAACTGTTCGGACACCCAACGCAACACCCGATCGCCAGCATCGTGGCCGAGAGAATCGTTTACCCGCTTGAAGCCATCGAGGTCCAGGTACAACAGGACCCAGGCGCTGTCGGCACGTTCGCCGCGCAACAGCAGGTTTTCCACGGTCTGGTAAAAGCCGCGACGGTTGAGCAGCCCGGTCAGCGGGTCGGTGACCGCCTGGAACTCGAGTTGCTGATGCAGGTGGCGCACCACCGACATGTCCAGCACTGTCACCACCATTGCATGTTGTTCCGTGGGCAGCGGCGCGCAAGAAAGTGCCACCGGCACCTGTTGCCCGGGGGCAGTACGCAGCAGGGCGTCGTGCAGGCGCAAGGTCTCGCCGCGCTTGTACCCGGCCAGCAGGTCAGAATCGGCCCAGACCGGTATGTGCGGTTTTTGCAGGAAATCCAGGAACTCCTTGCCCTGCAGCTCCTGCACCGTGGCGTTGAGCAGTCGCGACATCGCCGGGTTGGAAAATTGGATCAGGCCGTCCTCGCCGACCACCAGGATGCCCTCGGCGGCGTTGTCCAGCACCGAGGCGTTGAACGCGCGAGCGACCTCCAGGTCATGGCTCAGGCGCTGCAATGCCCGGCGATTGCGTTGATGCTCGAGCAGCGCCTGGACCTTGGGCTTGAGAATCTGCGGATCAAAGGGTTTGAACAGGTAATCCACCGCGCCACTGGCGTAACCCTTGATCACGGCGTCCTGGGACTGTTCGTTGGCGGTGAGGAAAATGATCGGTGTCAGGCGGGTCCTTTGGCTGCCGCGCATCAGGCGCGCCACTTCAAAACCGTCCATGCCCGGCATCTGCACATCCAGCAACACCAGGTCGACATCGTATTCAAGCAACAGCCCGAGCGCCTCGAAACCGGATGCAGCGGTGATCACCTGCCAATCCTGGCGCTGCAGCAAGGCGCGCATGCTCACCAGATTTTCAGGGTAATCATCGACGATCAACAGGGTTGAATTGCCTTCAGCTGGCATTGGGTGCGCGCATTCCATGCTGCTTCTCTAGGGCTGGATGTCAGGCCGACTTCTTGTGAAAACCGGACAGAAACTGTGCCTTCACTCTAGACCGGGATCTGCGAAAGCAGAAGGTGTCAGTGCGCCATCATTCGACCGAAGCGTCATTTGCCGACTAACGGTCGGCCACGCAGCCCGCTAAAACCGGGCAGGATGGCACTTCGACAGGATGTTGGCACCAATTAACTGCCCGGCGGGCGTTAACAAAATAGTCCTCTACGCTTATAAAGACCGCCCCCAAAGGCACGTGCCAGAGCGTTTGGCACGTGCGTGCAGCATTAATTCGCGGAAGCTTTGATTATGATTGACCTCGCAACCTGGAACCTCAGTGTTCCCGTCGGCAGCCCGCCCTACACGGTTGAAACCTCAAAACTGGTGGACGGCTTCAAGGATCAATACTTCCACTCTGACACCGGCGTTCTGTTTTTCTGGTCACCGGTGACCGGCTCGCGCACTGAAAACGCGATCTACCCTCGTACCGAGCTGCGTGAAACCTACAGCAACGGCACGCTGAAAAACTGGTTCTACCCGGACGCCGACAACTTGCTTCACGCCACCCTGGCGGTGAACCAGGTCCCGAGCTCGGGCAAGATCGTGATCGGGCAGATCCACGCCTATAACAGCCAGAAGCCGATGGTCAAACTCGAATACCAATACAAGACCAAGACCGAGACCGGCAACCTCGTGATCAAGGTGCGCATGCACCCAGACGACGCCGAAAGCCGGGTCATCACCCTCGCCACCGGGATCAAGCTCAATAATGAGTTCAACTACCTCATCCACCTGAGCCCCGGCGGCGCACTGGGCGTCAGTGCGGCGGGCTACCAGTGGGACACCAATATCAGCGCCACCTGGCGCGACAAACCGCTGTACTTCAAGGCTGGGGTGTATGTGCAGGACAACACCGGGTACACCAGTGAGGGCGGGAAAGTGACATTCAGCAAGCTGGATATCGATCACGATAAATAAGCGCTTTTCGAGTTCACAAAAAACCCGTCCCTCACGACGGGTTTTTTCATGCAATTCAACACTGAAAGCTTATTACCTGATATTCGCACCAACATAACAACATCGAATAAATAACTGTCATTTATAACAGGTGAATATTCGCGATCTCGAAATTATTCTTTTTCAGCGCCCCCCAATAGTTCTCCTGGTCTCCAGATCGAATCAAGGAAGGTTCCATGAGTGCTCAGCAAAAGATCAACATGCAGGGATACATCACTGCCGCCTATAGCGCCACTGATGAAGCAGGAACGCCTTACGAATTGAACATCACTTCCAGCACTGACAGAAGCGGCGCCATGACAGGTACATTGCGCGTTGGCATGATTGAGTACGTGTTGGTCGGGGACTATCGGTTCAGAAATTCGACTGGCGCGCAAACTGATATTTACTTTGCCGGGTCAAACGAACGTGACCACTACGCGCGATCCGGATATTTCATTCTCGAAGCCAGCGATCGGCGTTATGAATCACTCAAGGGAAAACGCGTATGTTGCGATCCTCATACTCAGACACTGCGCATACTTGATATAGAATTTGTCAGAATTACCGCTCTTCCATAAAAAACCCGCCGATCGGCGGGTTTTTTATCAAACACCTGAGGCTTAGTTGACCTTGGCGTTCAACTCACCTTTCAGATAACGCTGGAACATCGCTTCCAGGGAGATCGGCTTGATCTTCGAAGCGTTGCCCGCGGTACCGAAGGCTTCGTAACGGGCGATGCACACGTCGCGCATGGCAGTCACCGTGGCGCCGAAGAATTTACGTGGGTCGAACTCGCTCGGGTTGGTGGCCATCAGGCGACGCATGGCGCCGGTGGATGCCAGGCGCAGGTCGGTGTCGATGTTGACCTTGCGCACGCCGTGCTTGATGCCTTCGACGATTTCTTCAACCGGAACGCCGTAGGTTTCTTTAATGTCGCCGCCGTACTGGTTGATGATCGCCAGCCACTCTTGCGGAACCGAAGACGAACCGTGCATCACCAGGTGGGTGTTCGGGATGCGCTTGTGGATCTCTTTGATACGGTCGATCGCCAATACGTCGCCGGTAGGCGGTTTGGTGAACTTGTAGGCGCCGTGGCTGGTACCGATGGCGATGGCCAGGGCATCCACCTGGGTGCGCTTGACGAAGTCAGCGGCTTCTTCCGGGTCGGTCAGCATTTGGCTGTGATCCAGAACGCCCTCGGCGCCGATGCCGTCTTCTTCACCGGCCATGCCGGTTTCCAGCGAACCCAGGCAGCCCAGCTCGCCTTCTACCGATACGCCGCAGGCGTGAGCCATGGCCACGGTTTGTTGGGTGACGCGTACGTTGTAGTCGTAGTCGGTCGGGGTCTTGCCGTCTTCGCCCAGGGAACCGTCCATCATCACCGAGCTGAAGCCCAGTTGAATGGAGCGCTGGCAGACGTCAGGGCTGGTGCCGTGGTCCTGGTGCATGCACACCGGGATGTGCGGGAATTCTTCGATGGCTGCCAGGATCAGGTGACGCAGGAACGGTGCGCCGGCGTATTTGCGAGCACCGGCCGAAGCCTGGACGATCACCGGGGAGTCTGTCTTGTCAGCGGCTTCCATGATGGCGCGCATCTGCTCAAGGTTGTTGACGTTGAAGGCTGGAACGCCATAGCCGAACTCGGCTGCGTGGTCCAACATCTGGCGCATGCTGATAAGTGCCATTGTGTGTGTCTCTCCCGGTTTGGGTCGTTAATCGTGCCAGCCTGCCGTAGCGGCGGCGGCTATTCAAGTTATTGCAGATCGGGGGTTGGTCCGGGCTGCGAATACGGTCAATGCTTTTGCGGTCTGGCCGTTGTTATTGGGCTTTACAGCCTCGGCCAATCAAATCATTGGTGGCGACCCAGTAGACCAGGCCTTCCTCACCTTTTATGTGAAACGCCAGCATGTTGTCGCTGTACAGCGAACCCGACGCGCCCGGCTCCTGCTTCAGGCGATGGACCTGATCGGCCCCGCCCAGGCGCACGTCGACTTCGTTGTGGCTGTCGTCGGTGTAGCGCCAAACCACTTTGGCCTGGCTGTCGCAGGTCCAGGTGGTCCAGTCATCCGCCGCGGTGGTCGACTGGAACGGGTTCCAGTTGGCGCACCCGCCCAGCAATGCCAGCGCCGTAATGGCGATAAAGCCTTTCATCCGTGTCCCTCGACTGACGGCAGACACCGCCAGCCCTGAGTAAAGAGTCAGACCCGTCAAGGACAACCATGTTCCTTGGCGGGGGTCTGTGTCTCGTATTTGTCCAGGCCTTCAGGCCCGGAACGCTTGTTGAGCACCGGGTTGGTCTCCGCCTGCCAGTCGGCCTGGTTGCAACCGTTCCGGGGCGCGGACGGCGCGGGTTCCGGCGTGGCTTTGGGATTACTCCCGCAAGCCGCCAGCGATCCCGCGACGATCAACAGCGCTAAGGTCTTGACCATTTGAACACTCCCTTTCCTGGTCAAACGGGCGACCCTCAGGCCTTGGCCCGGCTTTCCAGGACTTCAACGGCTGGCAACACCTTGCCTTCGACGAACTCCAGGAACGCGCCGCCGCCGGTAGAAATGTAGGAGATTTGCTCGGCGACGCCATATTTATCGATGGCCGCCAGGGTGTCGCCACCGCCAGCAATGGAAAATGCCGCGCTGTCTGCGATGGCCTGGGCCAACACTTTGGTACCGTTACCGAACTGGTCGAATTCAAACACGCCGACCGGGCCGTTCCACAGGATGGTCTTGGACGATTTCAGCAGTTCGGCGAAATTGGCCGCCGTCTGCGGACCAATGTCCAGGATCATGTCGTCGGCGGCCACATCGGCGATCAGCTTCACAGTGGCCGTAGCGCTTTCAGCGAATTCCTTGGCGACCACCACGTCTACCGGCAGCGGCACGCTGACTTTGGCGGCGATGGCGCGAGCGGTGTCCAGCAGGTCCGGCTCGTACAGCGATTTGCCGACAGGGTGACCGGCAGCCGCCAGGAAGGTGTTGGCGATACCGCCGCCGACGATCAGTTGGTCGCAGATCTGGCTCAGGCTGTTGAGCACGTCTAGCTTGGTCGAGACCTTGGAACCTGCCACGATGGCGGCCATTGGCTGAGCCGGGGCGCCGAGCGCCTTGCCCAGTGCGTCCAGTTCGGCCGCCAGCAAAGGACCGGCAGCGGCAATCTTGGCGAACTTGGCCACGCCGTGGGTCGAACCCTCGGCACGGTGCGCGGTGCCAAAGGCGTCCATCACGAACACGTCGCACAGGGCCGCATACTGCTGGGCCAGCTCATCGGCGTTCTTCTTTTCGCCCTTGTTGAAGCGCACGTTTTCAAACAGGACGATGTCGCCGGCTTTCACGTCGACGCCGCCCAGGTAGTCAGCCACCAGCGGCACTTCGCGACCCAAGGCCTTGCTCAGGTAGTCGGCCACTGGCTTGAGGCTGTTCTCGGCCGAGAATTCGCCTTCGGTCGGACGGCCAAGGTGCGAGCAGACCATCACGGCCGCGCCTTTTTCCAGGGCCAGCTTGATGGTCGGCAGCGAAGCCAGGATTCGCGCATCGCTGGTGACGGCACCGTCCTTGACTGGGACGTTGAGGTCTTCGCGAATCAGTACGCGCTTACCTTGCAGATCGAGGTCGGACATCTTCAACACGGTCATGGGTCGCATTTCCTGAGTAGCTGTTCTTAGAGAGCAGGTTTTTTTGAGGCTGTGTGCAGATAGTGTTCCGCAACGTCCAGCATTCGGTTGGCAAAACCCCATTCGTTGTCGAACCAGGCCAGGATGTTCACCAGCCTTGGGCCGGAAACTCGAGTCTGACTGGCATCGACGATCGCCGAATGTGGGTCGTGGTTGAAATCACAACTTGCGTGGGGCAACTCGGTGTAGGCCAGCAGACCTTTGAGCGGGCCGCTGGTGGCAGCCTCGCGCAGGATCCGGTTGACCTCGGCGGCGTCGGTGTCGCTCACGGTCTGCATCGTGATGTCGAGGCAAGACACGTTAACCGTCGGCACACGTACGGCTTTGGCCTGAATTCGCCCGGCAAGTTCCGGCAGCAAACGTTCGATGCCGCGCGCCAGACCAGTGGACACCGGAATCACCGACTGAAACGCCGAACGGGTGCGGCGCAAGTCTTCGTGATGGTAGGCGTCGATCACCGGCTGGTCGTTCATGGCCGAGTGGATCGTGGTGATCGACACGTACTCTAGACCAATGGCCTGGTCCAGCAGGCGCAACAGCGGCACACCACAGTTGGTGGTGCAGGAGGCGTTGGACACCAGCAGCTCGTCGCCGGTCAGGCAATCCTGGTTCACACCGTAGACGATGGTGGCGTCGACATCCGCCTCGCTGGCCATCGGCTGGGAAAACAGCACGCGCGGCGCGCCGGCGTCGAGGAACCGCTGGCCGTCTTCGCGAGTGTGGTAGGCGCCGGAGCATTCCAGCACCAGATCGACGCCCAACGACGCCCAATCGATGCCTTCGGGAGTGGCACTGCGCAGGACCTTCACGCAGTCGCCATTAATATGCAGACAATCGCCGTCGACCTTCACTTCTCCGGGAAAACGCCCGTGGGTGGAGTCGAAGCGTGTCAGGTATTCAATACTGGCCATGTCGGCCAGGTCGTTGATCGCGACAATTTCAAACCCGGCCTTTTCGCCTCGCTCGAACAACGCACGCAAGACGCAGCGACCAATCCGGCCGTAGCCGTTGAGTGCAACTTTGTAGGGACGCGGTTGAGGCATTGGGGTTCTCGATAGACGCAGTCAGACGAAATTCTTATGTGCAACTCGCCCCTTGCAGGAGCGAGCTTGCTCGCGATGGACTTAAGGACAACGCATTTATCCAGATAGCCAGCGTTATCGTTAACGACCATCGCGAGCAAGCTCGCTCCTACAGGGGGGGACGGCGGCGGTCTTGAAACCGCCGCGTTTTGCTTAGTCTTCCAGCAGCTCTTCAGCCTGACCCAGGATGTTTTCCAGGGTGAAGCCGAACTCTTCGAACAAGGCAGGCGCAGGCGCCGACTCGCCGTAGGTGGTCATGCCGATCACGCGACCTTCCAGGCCGACGTACTTGTACCAGTAGTCGGCGATGGACGCCTCGATGGCGATACGGGCGCTGACCTGCAACGGCAGGACCGATTGCTTGTAGCCGGCGTCCTGGGCATCGAACACGCTGGTGCATGGCATGGAAACCACACGCACCTTGCGGCCCTGCTCGGTCAGTTTGTCGAAGGCCTGAACGGCCAGACCCACTTCGGAACCGGTGGCGATCAGGATCAGCTCAGGCTCGCCTGCGCAGTCCTTGAGCACATAGCCACCGCGGCTGATGTCGGCGATCTGGCCGGCATCACGGGTTTGGTGCTGCAGGTTCTGACGCGAAAAGATCAGGGCCGAAGGACCATCTTTACGCTCCAGCGCATACTTCCAGCACACCGCCGATTCAACGGCATCGGCCGGACGCCAGGTGTCGAGGTTCGGCGTGCAGCGCAGGCTGGCCAGTTGCTCGATTGGCTGGTGAGTCGGGCCGTCTTCGCCAAGACCGATGGAGTCGTGGGTGTAGACGTGGATCACGCGCTGCTTCATCAGGGCCGACATGCGTACCGCGTTGCGCGCGTATTCCATGAACATCAGGAAGGTCGCGCCGTAAGGCACCAGGCCGCCGTGCAGGGCCACGCCGTTCATGATTGCGGTCATGCCGAACTCGCGCACGCCGTAGTACATGTAGTTGCCGCTGGCGTCATCGGCGGTGACACCTTTGCAACCTTTCCACAGGGTCAGGTTGGAACCGGCCAGGTCAGCCGAACCGCCGAGGAACTCTGGCAGCAGCGGACCGAACGCGTTCAGGGCGTTCTGGCTGGCTTTACGGCTGGCGATGGTTTCGCCCTTGGCGGCCACTTCGGCGATGTAGGCAGCGGCTTTTTCCGAGAAGTCAGCCGGCAGCTCGCCGCTCAGACGACGGATCAGCTCGTTGGCTTCGGTCGGGAACGCGGCGGAGTAGGCCGCGAAACGCTGGTCCCACTCGGCTTCCACGGCGCGGCCAGCTTCCTTGGCGTCCCACTCGGCATAGATGTCGGCCGGGATTTCGAACGGGCCGTGGTTCCACTTCAGCGCTGCACGGGTCAGGGCGATTTCCGCGTCACCCAGCGGGGCGCCGTGGCAGTCTTCCTTGCCTTGCTTGTTCGGCGAACCGAAGCCGATGGTGGTCTTGCAGCAGATCAGGGTCGGCTGCGAGCTCTTGCGCGCGGTCTCGATCGCCGTCTTGATCTCTTCCGGGTCATGACCGTCGACGTTGCGGATCACTTGCCAGTTGTAGGATTCGAAGCGCTTTGGCGTGTCATCGGTGAACCAGCCTTCGACTTCGCCGTCGATGGAGATGCCGTTGTCATCGTAGAAGGCGATCAGTTTGCCCAGGCCCAGGGTACCGGCCAGGGAGCTGACTTCGTGGGAGATGCCTTCCATCATGCAGCCATCACCCAGGAACACGTAGGTGTGGTGGTCGACGATGTTGTGGCCAGGACGGTTGAACTGCGCCGCCATGACTTTTTCAGCCAGGGCAAAGCCCACGGCATTGGCCAGGCCCTGACCCAGTGGACCGGTGGTGGTCTCGACGCCTGGGGTGTAGCCCAACTCCGGGTGGCCCGGGGTGCGGCTGTGCAGCTGGCGGAACTGTTTCAGGTCATCGATCGACAGGTCGTAGCCGGTCAGGTGCAGCAGCGAGTAGATCAGCATCGAGCCGTGACCGTTGGACAGCACGAAGCGGTCACGGTCGGCGAACGATGGATTGCTCGGGTTGTGCTTGAGGTAGTCGCGCCAAAGCACCTCGGCGATATCCGCCATACCCATGGGGGCACCGGGATGGCCGCTGTTGGCTTTTTGCACGGCATCCATGCTGAGGGCACGAATGGCGTTGGCACGCTCACGACGGCTAGGCATCGCTGATCTCCTGGGGTTTGATATAAACGAATCGGAAAAAGGCGAGCATTTTCCCTCACCGGGACACCTTGGGGCAATGACAGAAAGTCATCTGAAGGCGTTTTTCCCATGCTTGTTGACGGATTAGGCGGGTGAAACCTTTCCGCTGTTGCCTTGTAGAGTTAACCAGTTCGTGAGAAGTGCCATCTATCGATCAATATCAAAACTTTTTGATATTGATCTTGCGGTGCTTCCGGTGCGTGACTAGACTGCCGGCCTATGAATTTACGCGCGCCCTCCATTCGCCAGGACGATTGTGATGAGCTGGCGGCCTTGTGCAAGGCCGGCGGTGATCCCCTGCGCCTGAATGTCTTGCGCGCGCTGACCAACGATTCGTTCGGCGTACTGGAACTGGCGCAGATCTTCGGCATCGGCCAATCGGGCATGAGTCATCACCTCAAGGTGCTGGCCCAGGCTGACCTTGTCGCCACCCGCCGTGAAGGCAATGCGATTTTCTACCGTCGCGCCCTGCCCCACACCGAGTTGCCGGGGGGCAAACTGCACGCGGCCCTGCTTGAAGAAGTGGACAACCTGACCTTGCCTGCCGACGTGCAGATGCGCATCACTCAAGTGCACAAGCAACGCGAGGCGGCCAGCCAGGACTTTTTCTCACGGGTCGCCGAGAAATTTCGCGCCCAGCAAGACCTGATCGCCGGCCTGGCGCAGTACCGCGAAAGCGTGGTGGCCCTGCTCGACAAACTGAGCTTTGGCAGCGCGGCCACGGCGATCGAAGTCGGCCCCGGCGACGGCGCCTTCCTGCCGGAACTGGCACGTCGTTTCACCCAGGTCACGGCACTGGACAATAGCCAGGCCATGCTCGAACTGGCGCGCCAGGTGTGCGAACGCGATTCGCTGACTAACGTTAGCCTGCAACTGGCCGATGCCTTGAACGGCGTCAGCCTCAAGGCCGATTGCGTGGTACTGAACATGGTGCTGCATCACTTTGCCGCGCCGGCCGATGCGCTCAAGCACATGGCCAATTTGCTGCAACCAGGCGGCAGCCTGCTGGTGACAGATTTATGCAGCCACAACCAGAGTTGGGCCAAGGAGGCCTGCGGTGATCTCTGGCTGGGGTTTGAACAGGACGATCTGGCCCGTTGGGCCACCGCTGCGGGACTCGTCCCCGGAGAAAGCCTCTATGTAGGCTTACGTAATGGTTTCCAGATCCAGGTCCGCCATTTTCAGCGGTCGGCTGGCGACACTCACCATCGGTAATTTCAGGAAAACATCGAGATGAGCGAATACTCCCTTTTCACCTCCGAGTCCGTGTCTGAAGGGCATCCGGACAAAATCGCCGACCAGATTTCTGATGCGGTGCTGGACGCCATCATCGCTGAAGACAAGTTCGCCCGCGTGGCGTGCGAGACTCTGGTGAAAACCGGCGTGGCGATCATCGCCGGCGAAGTCACCACCTCGGCCTGGGTTGACCTGGAGCAGATCGTTCGTGACGTCATCACCGACATCGGCTACACCAGCTCCGACGTCGGCTTCGACGGCGCGACCTGCGGCGTGATGAACATCATCGGCAAGCAGTCCCCTGACATCAACCAGGGTGTCGACCGCGCCAAGCCCGAAGATCAGGGCGCTGGCGACCAGGGCCTGATGTTCGGCTACGCCAGCAACGAAACCGACGTGCTGATGCCAGCCCCGATCACGTTCTCGCACCAGCTTGTACAAAGGCAAGCCGAAGCCCGCAAGTCCGGCCTGCTGCCGTGGCTGCGTCCGGACGCCAAGTCCCAGGTCACCTGCCGTTACGAAGGCGGCAAGGTCGTGGGTATCGACGCCGTTGTGCTGTCGACCCAGCACAACCCGGACGTGTCGTACAAAGACCTGCGCGAAGGCGTGATGGAGCTGATCGTCAAGCACGTCCTGCCTGCCGAACTGCTGAGCAAAGACACGCAGTTCCACATCAACCCGACCGGCCAGTTCATCATCGGTGGCCCGGTGGGCGACTGCGGCCTGACCGGCCGCAAGATCATCGTCGACAGCTACGGCGGCATGGCCCGCCACGGCGGTGGCGCGTTCTCCGGCAAGGATCCATCCAAGGTTGACCGCTCGGCCGCCTATGCCGGTCGTTACGTGGCCAAGAACATCGTCGCTGCCGGCCTGGCCGAGCGTTGCGAAATCCAGGTGTCCTACGCCATCGGTGTCGCCCAGCCGACCTCGATCTCGCTGAACACCTTCGGCACTGGCAAGATCAGCGATGACAAGATCGTCAAACTGGTCCGCGAAGTGTTCGACCTGCGTCCTTACGCAATCACCACCATGCTCGACCTGCTGCACCCGATGTACCAGGAAACCGCAGCGTACGGCCACTTCGGTCGCACCCCGGCAACCAAGACGGTTGGCGAAGACACCTTCACCACCTTCACCTGGGAAAAAACCGACCGCGCCGAGCACCTGCGCACCGCAGCCGGCCTGTAAGTCTTCCGGGTGGTACCCGAAACCCCGCACGGTTCGCCGTGCGGGGTTTTTTCATGCCTGGAAACAATCCCGCATTACCACCCGCCCACTGCTGACTAACCTTCAGGCACCTCCATCGAGCAAGGACGCTCACGATGCTGCCCCGCCTGCTGACCGCTTTACTCCTGACTTTCGTTTGCCTGGACACTACTGCTGACGAATGCCCCGCCTGGCCCCCCGCACGTGCCGCGCAGGAAATCGCCGCGCTGCAAAAACAGATCGAGCGTTGGGATGACAGCTATCACCGTGAAGGTCGCTCGCTGATTGCCGACGAACTCTACGATCAGTCCCTGGCACGCCTGGCCGAGTGGCGCCAATGCTTCAGCCTCGGTGTGGCCACCGATCCATTGCGCACCGCGACCGGACCGCTGGTCCACCCGGTGCCTCATACCGGCCTGGAAAAACTGCGTGACGGTCGCGCCGTCGAACACTGGCTGCGTGATCGCGCGGATGTCTGGGCGCAGCCCAAGGTCGACGGCGTGGCGGTGACGCTGGTGTACCGCCAAGGCCTGCTGGCACAGGCGATCAGTCGCGGCGACGGTGTGCAGGGCCAGGACTGGACCGCGTCGGCGCGCCAGATCGCCGACATTCCGCAACGCCTGTCAGAGCCACGGGACCTGGTGGTGCAAGGTGAGCTCTACTGGCGCCTGACGGACCACGTGCAAGCCACCGACGGCAGCCTCAACGCCCGCGGCACAGTAGCCGGCTTGATGGCGCGCAAGACGTTGAGCGTCGGGCAGGCCGAGGGGATCGGCCTGTTTGCCTGGGAATGGCCCCACGGCCCGACGAACTTGCCGGCCCGTATCGCGGAGCTGGAAAAACTGGGTTTCGCCGGTACCGCGCAGTACACCCAGGCCATCACTTCAGTGGACGATGTCGAACGCTGGCGTGATCACTGGTATCGCTCGCCCCTGCCGTTCGCCAGCGACGGGATTGTCCTGCGCCAGGCGCAGCGCCCACCTGCCAATCGCTGGCAGGCAAAGGCGCCGTACTGGATCGCTGCCTGGAAGTATCCCTTCGCCCAGACACTGGCCGAGGTGCGCAAGGTTCACTTCCAGATTGGCCGCACGGGGCGGATCACCCCCGTGCTGGAGTTGACCCCGGTAACCCTCGATGACCAGCAGATCAAGCGCGTCAGCGTCAGCTCCCTGCAACGTTGGCAAACCCTGGATATTCGACCGGGCGACCAGGTGGCCATCAGCCTCGCCGGGCTGACCATTCCCAGGCTCGATGGCGTGGTGCTGCGCAGTACCGAACGCGTGGAAATGAACGTGCCGCTGGCAGCCGACTTCCATCCCTTGAGCTGTTGGCAGCCAACCCCGGGATGCGAAAGCCAGTTCCTCGCGCGCCTGACCTGGCTCAGCGGCAAGCACGGACTGGCCCTGCCCCATGTCGGCCCCGGCACTTGGGAAAAACTTCTTGAAACAGGTCGCCTGAACAGCCTGTTGGATTGGTTGACCCTCGATGCTCAAGAGCTTGCTAACATTGACGGTTTCGGCGAGCGCAGCGCTGCCCGGTTGGCCACCAGTTTCGAGAGTGCCCGGCAACGCCCGTTCGCCCGCTGGCTCAAGGCCCTGGGCATGCCTCCGACCGGCCGGGCGTACCTCGGCGATTCATGGCATGAGCTGGCGCAACGAGACATCGAGCAATGGCAGGCCCAGCCCGACATCGGACCAGGACGCGCGACACAGTTGAGCGCATTTTTCCGCGATCCGCAGGTCCTGGCCCTGAGTGAAACGCTGCGCCGGGCCGGCATGGACGGTTTTTAGTCTTGACCCGGTGACGTCCGTGCGCCCGGGAACCCAATAGTCCCGATGGGCTCAAACATGCCATCGCTGCATCGACACGAATGCCTTTTCACCTGGAGCTTTTATGAAATTTCTTCCACCGCTGGTCCTTTTGACCCTTTGCAGCGTAATGGCCACGCCCCTGATGGCTGTCGAAGACGCCCCGGGCCTGACCGGTTGCGCGGCCAAGAAACAAGGCATCATCAATCAGATCGAATTGGCCAAATCCCGCGGCAATACCGACCAGCAGGCCGGTCTGGAGAAGGCTTTGAGCGAAATCAGCGCCAATTGCACCGATGCCTCGCTGAAGAAAGAACGGGAAAACAAGGTGCTGGACGCCAAGCACGAAGTCAGCAAGCGCCAGGCCGACCTCGACAAAGCCATGAAACAAGGCGACGCCGAGAAGATCAACAAGCGCAAGGACAAACTCGCCGAGTCCCGCAAGGAATTGCAGGAAGCGGTGGACGAACTGGACAGGTAGGAGCTGGCTTGCCAGCGATCCTCTTGGCGGCCTCAAGCCCTCCTAAAGGTCAATGATCCCGAAACTCCTTATGGCACGCACTGCAGGCATCTTCGACCTTCTGTACCGCCGGCCCCAGGTTACTGGCCTTGTAGGGTTGAACCTGACTGGCGATCACCAGTTCGCCGGTGGCAGTTTCCAGGCTGCGAGCCATCTGCTCAAAGCGTGCCTGCTTCTCCCAGACATCACTCTTGGCGCTGGTGTGATCTTCTTCACGCACCTGCGGAAAATGTTTCCACGGCTCATGGGACAGCGCATCGAGTTTCACCGCGCCCTCAGCGAATCTGGGGCCATCGAATGCAATACGGCCACGCAGCATCCCGCCCAGGTCTTCACCGGTCTTGAGCATCTGTTTGAAAATGGCCTTGCGCTGGCCGAGGGGCGAATTGGGGTCGACGCCGCCACAAGCGGACAGCGTGAGGCAGGCCAGCAATACAACAGAAAGTCTTTTAAGAGTCATGGTGGCTTCAGGTCGCGGAAAACGTCGGCCAGTATCCTCGCGTCACCGGTAAACACCAATACCCCTATTATCAATACGGGTTGCATGAGCGCACTCGACACTCAGGCAACCGGCAAAGGAATTATCCAATGAACAGCCGTTTCAAGGCCTGGTGTCACCCCCTGGCCTGGACGCTTCCGATCGTAGCCGTGCTCGCAGGCTGCACCGGCGGTGAAGACAAACAACCGAAGACCCACGCCCTGGCCACCTACTCGAGTGCCACCTGGGAAGCATTGCCGGCAGTCTCCGACAGCGACCTCGTCGCCGGTTTCGGTTCCTGGCGCAGCGCCTGCACCCGACTCAAGGCCGACCCGGTCTGGGGCGGCACCTGCGCAGCGGCGGCCAACGTGCCGCAGAGCGCCAATGACATTCGCGGCTTCCTCAAGCAGAACCTGGATGTCTACGGCCTGCGCGCCGCCAACGACAACCCCAACGGCCTGATCACTGGCTACTACGAACCGGTCTACCCGGGCAGCCTTACCCAGACCACAACGGCGAACATCCCGGTGTACGGCGTGCCCGAAGACATGATCATCGTCTCGCTGGACAGCATCTACCCGGAACTCAAAGGCAAACGCCTGCGCGGTCGACTTGAGGGCCGCGTGCTCAAGCCGTACGACGATGCCGCAACCATCGAGAGCAAAGGAGTCAAGGCGCCAGTGGTGGCCTGGTTGACCGACCCGATGAACCTGCAATTCCTGCAGATCCAGGGTTCAGGCCGTATCCAGCTCGACAGCGGCCGGCAACTGCGCATCGCCTACGCCGACCAGAATGGCCACCCGTACCGGCCCATCGGGCGCTGGCTGGTGGAGCAAGGCGAGCTGAAAAAAGAAGACGTGACCATGGGCGCCATCAGCAACTGGGCCAAGGCCAATCCTTCGCGCATTCCGGAACTGCTCGGCAGCAACCCGAGCTATGTGTTTTTCACTCGTAACCCGGATAGCAACGAAGGGCCGCGCGGTTCGCTGAACGTGCCATTGACGGCCGGTTACAGCGCAGCGGTGGATCGCAAGGTGATTCCGCTGGGCAGCCTGTTGTGGTTGTCCACCACCAAACCGGACGGCACTGCCCTGGTACGCCCGGTGGCGGCCCAGGACACCGGCGGCGCGATTGCCGGCGAGGTTCGTGCGGATCTGTTCTGGGGCACCGGCGAGGCGGCCGGGCAACTGGCGGGAGACATGAAGCAGCAAGGACAGATCTGGATGCTTTGGCCCAAAGGCGCGGCGCTGCCACAAGTGCCGCAGGTGGCGGATGCGGCTAAACCAAATCCCTGAGATTTGCGCTGCCTGGTCAATCGCCTTCGCGAGCAAGCCCGCTCCGACATCGGATCTTCAGTGGACACAGACTTTGTGTTGAAGGTTATCCAGTGTGGGAGCGGGCTTGCTCGCGAAGAGGCCCTTTATGGCGGTGAAAATTCAGACCGACACAACGAAAAACGCAGCAATCAACCCCATCCCCACAAACCACGCCAACGACCGCAAAATCGCCAAGTCGGCCAGATAGAAAATGATGTACAGCAGCCGACTGGTGATGAACAACACCGACAGCACATTGATCGTCACCAGCTCCGCATTGCCCACCAGATGCGCCACGATCACTGCCGCCGCGAACGCCGGGGTCACTTCGAAGCTGTTCAGTTGCGCCGCATGCGCGCGCCTGGCCAAACCATTGAGCGACTCGAGAAAGTCACGGGGATCATGGTTGTCACTCAGACGAAACCCGCCACTGGCCTTGGCGATGCCTGTACAGACATAAGGCAGAAAAATCGCGATCAAAATGCACCACAGAGCAACCGTCATAAAGCAGTCCCTTCTTCACGTTTCAGAACAGTCAGAATTTCATCACCAGCATGCCGACCAACACCAGCCCACAGGCTAAGAGCCTTGGGCCGCCGAAAGGTTCTTTCAGGTAACGCATGCCGAACAGCACCACCAGAATCACACTGATCTCGCGCAAGGCAGCCGCTTCGGCAATCGAGCCCAGCTGCATGGCCCACAGCACCAGAGCGTAGCTGAACAACACGCAGAATCCGACCGCCAGACCCAGGCGCCACTGCTCGCGCCAAAACAACTTGAACGCCGGCCGTTTGCGTACCCAGGCCAGCAATGGAAACGGCCAGGCACTGAGCAACGTCACCCAGACCAGGTAATCCAGAGGATGCGACCAGCGCCGCAGCGCCTGGCCGTCGATGAAGGTGTAGCAACCGATGCACAAGCCGATCAGCGCCACCACCGGCAGCATCGACCACGGCAAGCGTGCACCGCCTCCCCCCTGCCAGAGCAGGCAAAGCATGCCGAGCGGGATCAGCAGGATTCCGAAAATCTGCTGGTTAGTCAGCACCTCCCCGGCAAAAATCAGCGTCAGCGCCAACACCACCAGCGGCGATAAACCGCGCATCAACGGATAGACCAACCCGAGGTCGCCGACCCGATAGGCCTGGATCAGCAAATAGCGGTAGAGCAACTCGAACGCAGCCGAGGCAAGAATCCATGGCCAGATTTCCAGCGGCGGCAGCTGCACGAACGGCAGCATCAGCGCGACGAATAGCAACGCCACGCTGTCCATGCAGGCCACCACCAGCAAACGCTCGGCACTGAATTTGATCAGGGTATTCCACGCCGCATGCAGCAGCGCCGCCACCAACACCAACGCCGTCGCAAGCACGGCCTACTCCTTTTCTTGTGGATCGCCCCCTTGTAGGAGCCGGCTTGCTGGCGATGGCGATTTCAGGGACGCCATCGCCAGCAAGCCGGCTCCTACAAGAACTGATTCGCCATATGTCAGCAGCTGTTTATACTGCAACCGACCACGCCGCACTCAGTTGCGCACACCTAATTCCAATAAAAATGCCTCCGACCGCTCTCATCGAGACCGGTCCTTGGCATGCGTATGCCTGATCAAAGCGTCAAGACTACCGACAGAGACCTTGCGCATGCCACTCGCCTTGCTTGCCCTTGCTGTTGCCGCGTTCGGCATCGGCACCACTGAATTCGTCATCATGGGCTTGTTGCCCGATGTTGCCCGCGACCTCGCGGTGAGCATTCCCGACGCCGGACTGCTGATCACCGGCTACGCCCTGGGCGTGGTGTTCGGCGCACCGATCCTCGCGGTCGGCACCGCCAACATGCCGCGCAAGGCGACACTGCTGGGCATGACGCTGATGTTCATCCTCGGCAACATGCTCTGCGCCATGGCCCCCAATTACGCCACGCTGATGGCCGCGCGGGTGATCACCGCGCTGTGTCATGGCGCGTTCTTCGGTATCGGCTCGGTGGTCGCCGCCGGCCTGGTGGCGCCGAACAAACGGGCCCAGGCCATTGCCATGATGTTCACCGGCCTGACCCTGGCCAACGTGCTTGGGGTGCCACTGGGCACCGCGCTTGGGCAGTACGCCGGCTGGCGTTCGACGTTCTGGGCGGTATCGGTGATCGGTGTGATCGCGGCCATTGCGCAATGGGTCTGGTTGCCAAAGCACATCGCGATGGACAAAGCCAACCTGGCCAGCGAGTTCAAAGTGCTGGGCAAGGCCAACGTGCTGCTGGCGTTGGGCATGAGCGTGCTGGCCTCGACCAGTTTGTTCAGCGTATTCACCTACATCGCGCCGATCCTGCAGGACATCACCGGCGTCAGCCCCCATGGCGTGACCATCATGCTGTTGCTGTTCGGCGTGGGTCTGACGGCGGGCAGCATGCTCGGCGGACGATTGGCCGACAGCCGCCTGCTGCCTTCACTGGTCGGCATGGCGCTGGCCGTGGTGGTGGTATTGGCCGCGTTCAGCCAGACCAGCCACTCGCTGATTCCGGCCGCGATCACCCTGGTGCTGTGGGGCATTTTTGCCTTCGCCCTGTGCCCGATCCTGCAACTGCTGATCATCGACCAGGCCCATGAAGCGCCCAATCTGGGCTCAACGCTCAACCAGAGCGCATTCAACCTCGGCAACGCGGCAGGTGCCTGGATAGGCGGGCTGGTGGTCGCCAGCGGTGCCGACCTCGCGGACCTGCCGTGGACCGGTGCAGCGGTCAGTGGCCTGACCGTGCTGGCCGCGCTGTATTTCATCTACCTGCAACGGCGCGCTGGCGCTGCGGTGAATGTGCCGGGCTGATCATTTCCTGATCTCCTGCGGATCGGGTTTTCCAGCCTGATCCGCTGGTTCTTTTGGCGGCCCACTCTCGCTGCGAATCTGCGCATGGCTGATCAAGGCGAAGATGAAGCTGCCTCCCACGATGTTGCCCACCAGCGTCGGCCCGGCGAACACCAGCCAGAAATCCTTCCACGGCAGCTCGCCGGCAAACACCAGATAACCGACTTCCAGCGAACCGACCACGATGTGGGTGAAATCCCCCAGCGCCATGAGGTAGGTGATGAGGATGATGATCCACATCTTGGCGCTCTCCATGGACGGAATCATCCAGACCATGGTGGCGATCATCCAGCCCGAGATGATGCCCTTGGCGAACATCTGGTCGACGTCGTTTTCCATGACCTTGCGGCCGATGTCGAGGAAGGCCACGTCGGTCTTGCTGTCGAAAATCGGCAGCTCCAGCATGACGTAGGCTACCAGCAAGGTGCCGCAGAGGTTGCCCACCAGCACCACCGACCACAGCCGCAACAACCGGCCGAAGTTGCCGAGCGTGGGTTTGCTCATGATCGGCAGCACGGCGGTCAGGGTGTTTTCGGTGAACAGTTGCTGGCGGGCGAGGATCACCGCGAGGAAACCGGCGCAGTAGCCGAAACTGGCGATGACCTTGAATCCTTCGCCGTCCGGTAGCCGGGAATTGAGCAAGCCCATGCCCATCAGCGACAGGCCCATGGTCAGGCCTGCGGCCAGCGCCGACCACCACAGGGCGGCAACGCTGCGTTCCAGCTCCTGATTGCCCTGGGTGCGGATGATTTCGTGCAGAACCGCCGCGCGTGGCGGCTGGTTTTTTTCGACTTCGTGCTGTTCTTTTGCCGAGAGGTCGGGGGTCTTGCCGTCTTTTCGAGTGTCCATGGAACTCCTGAACCGCTGGCTGCGATGTAGTTACGACCCGCGCGGTTCAGATTCCGTTCGTCATCCTCAAATTATTCGACGGCGCCTTCATCCTTGAACTGGTCTTTGACGTATTTGATCTCGGTGCGGCCGTGTGGCGCCGGCAACCCGTCTTCGCCCAGGTTGACGAAAACGATCTTCTCCACCGTCAGGATGCTTTTGCGGGTGATCTTGTTGCGCACTTCGCACTTGAGGGTGATCGAGGTGCGACCGAACTCGGTAGCGGTGATACCCAGCTCGATGATGTCGCCCTGGCGCGAGGCGCTGACGAAGTTGATTTCGGAAATGTACTTGGTGACCACGCGCTGGTTACCCAGCTGGACGATCGCGTAGATCGCCGCTTCTTCGTCGAGCCAACGCAGCAGGCTGCCGCCGAAAAGCGTGCCGTTGGGGTTGAGGTCTTCGGGTTTAACCCATTTGCGGGTGTGGAAATTCATGTTCACTCCTGAGCGTCTTGCCGAATGATGGGCACTATCTTGGCAGACCCCGGGCCAGAGCTCTATTGAGCATCGACTATGGTCTCGATTACCGTTCGGACATTGACCAACAGAAACCCTTTGGAAGATCAGCATAGCCCGCTATAATCGCCCCCGTTTCAAAACGGTAATCTTCACTTGCTACCGTTTTCCCGCCACCTGTCCGAGGGGCGCTGCAGCAGGTTCAACCTGTCAGGCTCGGATGGGGCGTTGCTTGGCTGTCATCAGCCAGACACTAAACGCACAACGGCGCCCATTCGCATACATTACGAATGGAGGCTCTTCATGAGCGCTGTTATCACGCCTGCAGATTTTAACGATTACAAAGTCGCCGACATGTCCCTGGCTGCCTGGGGCCGTCGCGAAACCATCATCGCCGAATCGGAAATGCCGGCCTTGATGGGTCTGCGTCGCAAGTACTCCGAAGAGCAACCGCTCAAGGGCGCGAAGATCCTCGGCTGCATCCACATGACCATTCAGACCGCCGTGCTGATCGAAACCCTGGTTGCCCTGGGTGCCGAAGTACGCTGGTCGTCCTGCAACATTTTCTCGACTCAGGACCAGGCTGCTGCGTCCATCGCCGCTGCCGGCATCCCGGTTTTCGCCTGGAAAGGTGAAACCGAGCAAGAGTACGAGTGGTGCCTGGAGCAGACCATCCTCAAGGATGGCCAGCCATGGGACGCCAACATGATCCTCGACGACGGCGGCGACCTGACCGAGCTGCTGCACAAGAAGTACCCACAGGTACTGGACCGCGTTCACGGCGTGACCGAAGAAACCACCACCGGCGTGCACCGCCTGCTGGACATGCTGGCCAAGGGCGAGCTGAAGATCCCGGCCATCAACGTCAACGACTCGGTGACCAAGAGCAAGAACGACAACAAGTACGGCTGCCGTCACAGCCTGAACGATGCCATCAAGCGTGGTACCGACCACCTGCTGTCCGGCAAGCAAGCGCTGGTCATCGGCTACGGTGACGTGGGCAAGGGCTCGGCCCAGTCCCTGCGTCAGGAAGGCATGATCGTTAAAGTCTCCGAAGTCGACCCGATCTGCGCCATGCAAGCCTGCATGGACGGTTTCGAACTGGTTTCGCCGTTCATCGACGGTATCAACACTGGCACCGAAGACAGCATCGACAAGGCGCTGTTGGGCAAGATCGACCTGATCGTGACCACCACCGGTAACGTCAATGTTTGCGACGCGAACATGCTCAAAGCCCTGAAGAAGCGTGCTGTTGTCTGCAACATCGGCCACTTCGACAACGAAATCGACACCGCTTTCATGCGCAAGAACTGGGCATGGGAAGAGGTGAAGCCGCAGGTTCACAAGATCCACCGTACCGGCGCTGGCGATTTCGACCCGCAGAACGACGACTACCTGATCCTGCTGGCTGAAGGCCGCCTGGTTAACCTGGGCAACGCCACTGGCCACCCAAGCCGCATCATGGACGGTTCGTTCGCCAACCAGGTACTGGCGCAGATCTTCCTGTTCGGCCAGAAGTACGCCGACCTGTCGCCAGCCCAGAAAGCCGAGCGCCTGACCGTTGAAGTACTGCCGAAGAAACTCGACGAAGAAGTGGCCCTGGAAATGGTCCGCGGTTTCGGCGGCGTCGTGACTCAACTGACCAAGACCCAAGCCGACTACATCGGCGTGACCGTCGAAGGTCCGTTCAAGCCGCACGCTTACCGCTACTGATCGGATCTGCAGCCTGCTCTCCCTTGTGGGAGCGGGCTTGCTCGCGAAGGCGGTTCATCATTCGACATAAATGTTGTCTGACCCACCGCTTTCGCGAGCAAGCCCGCTCCCACATGGGGATGTGCACGTCTTCCAGGCTTACGTGTTTCCAAGGATATGACCATGTCCCAAGATCGTCGCTACAGCTTCGAGTTCTTCCCTACCAAGACCGACGCTGGGCATGAAAAGCTGCTCGCCACTGCCCGCCAGCTGGCCACGTACAACCCCGATTTCTTCTCCTGCACCTACGGCGCCGGCGGTTCGACCCGTGATCGTACGCTCAACACCGTGTTGCAGCTCGAAAGCGAAGTCAAAGTCCCGGCCGCACCGCACCTGTCCTGCGTCGGCGACAGCAAGGCCGACCTGCGCGGCCTGCTGAGCCAGTACAAGGCCGCCGGCATCCAGCGCATCGTCGCGTTGCGCGGTGACCTGCCTTCGGGCATGGGCATGGCCAGCGGCGAAATGCGCCACGCCAACGACCTGGTTGAATTCATTCGTGAAGAAACCGGCGATCATTTCCACATCGAAGTCGCCGCCTACCCGGAAATGCATCCGCAGGCACGCAACTTCGAAGACGATATCGACAACTTCGTGCGCAAGGCCAACGCTGGCGCCGACAGTGCGATCACCCAGTATTTCTTCAACGCCGACAGCTACTTCTACTTTGTCGAGCGTGTGCGGGCCAAGGGTGTGAACATTCCGATCGTGCCGGGGATCATGCCGATCACCAACTACAGCAAGCTGGCCCGCTTCTCCGATGCCTGCGGTGCGGAAATCCCACGCTGGATCCGCAAGCAACTGGAAGCCTACGGCGACGATACCCAGAGCATTCAGCGTTTCGGCGAGCAAGTCATCACCGAAATGTGCGAACGCCTGCTCCAGGGCGGCGCGCCAGGGCTGCACTTCTACACGCTGAACCAGGCTGAAGCGAGCCTTGCGGTGTGGAACAACCTGAAGTTGCCGCGTTAAGCATCAAGGCAAGATCAAAAGATCGCAGCCTTCGACAGCGTCTACAGGGGAAATGTGTAATCCCTGTAGGAGCTGCCGAAGGCTGCGATCTTTTGCTTTCACGCACTTTTATTGTGCGGCAATCCACGGAGTTAGAGCATCTGCTGCCAGTTTCTGGCTCTTTCGCGTTTCTCGTCGTAATCTCAAGCCCATGCCTTTGATCACGCAGTTAATCGCCCTGCTCGTTATCACTTGCCTTAGCTTTGCCGCTAGGGGCGAGAAATTGCGCATTGTCACCGAACCCTGGGCACCTTACGTGTACGAGGAAAACGGCAAGGCCCTGGGGCTGGACTACGAAACCACCGCCATCGTCTTCAAGCGCCTGGGCATCGAAGTGGAATGGCAATTCCTGCCCTGGAAACGCTGCCTGTCGATGCTCGAAACCGGCCAGGCGGACGGTGCACTGGACATATTCCACAGCGAAGAGCGCGATGCGACCCTGCTCTACCCCAGCGAACCGCTCTCGGAAGTCCAGTTCGTGATGTTCTACGCCAATGCCCGGCCCCATCCGTTTCGCACCCTGGACGAACTGCGCGGCCTGACCATCGGCATCTCTCCCGGCTACCTGTACAGCCAGGACTTTCGGGACTCGACCCTGTTCACCCGGGAACCGGCCCCCAGCCATGAAGCGAACTTCGGCAAGCTGGTGCGCGGGCGTATCGACCTGCTGATCACCGACCGCCGGGTCGGCCAGCATCTGCTCGACGAACTGAACATCCGTAACAAGATCACCGAAAACCCCACGATCATCAGTCAGCAGAGCCAGTTTCTGGCAGTGCGCCGCAATGCCGGCATGGACCTGCTGGTGCAGCGCTTCGGCGCCGAACTCAAACGCTTCAAGCGCGAACCGGCCTACGCCGAACTCAGCGCGCGCTATGGCGCCGCCCCGGCCATTATCGTCAACCCCGCACGAACCACGGCCAACACGGAAAAAACCGTTGAGCAGCAGGAAAGCGGCGCGCAGTGATTGCTCTGTTATACTCCGGCCTTCCCGCCAGGCTCACGCCCGGACGCTCGGAACCGTTCAAGGCATCTCGACCCCGCTACAGCGCAGCTTTTCAGCCCGCGCGAGCGCTCCAGACGAGCCTTCGTGACCGAAGCAGGACCGGACGGGATTGCGTTCCCCATAAACGCCATTCGCGCCAGGCAAGACTCCCATTGGGCCAAGCCCTAACTTAGAACAGGATTACTCATGTCCTTTGCTTCCCTCGGTCTCTCCGAGGCTTTAGTCCGCGCCATCGAGGCAGCGGGCTATACCGAGCCTACTCCGGTGCAACAGCGGGCCATTCCCGCCGTGTTGCAAGGTCGCGACCTGATGGTCGCGGCACAGACAGGTACTGGTAAAACCGGCGGTTTCGCCCTTCCGATCCTGGAGCGGTTGTTCCCCAACGGTCACCCGGACAAATCCCAGCGTCACGGCCCGCGCCAACCGCGCGTACTGGTCCTGACCCCTACTCGCGAACTCGCGGCGCAAGTTCACGAAAGCTTCAAGGTCTATGCCCGTGACCTGAAGTTCGTCAGCGCCTGCATCTTCGGTGGCGTCGGCATGAACCCGCAGGTCCAGGCCATGTCCCGTGGCGTCGACGTGCTGGTGGCCTGCCCTGGCCGCCTGCTCGACCTCGCCGGCCAAGGCAGCGTCGACCTGTCCCACGTGGAAATCCTCGTGCTGGACGAAGCTGACCGCATGCTCGACATGGGTTTTGTCCATGACGTGAAGAAAGTCCTGGCCCGTCTGCCAGCCAAACGCCAGAACCTGCTGTTCTCGGCGACCTTCTCCAAGGACATCACCGACCTCGCCGGCAAGTTGCTGCACAACCCGGAACGCATCGAAGTCACGCCGCCGAACACCACGGTCGAGCGCATCGAACAGCGCGTATTCCGCCTGCCGGCCAACCACAAGCGTTCGCTGCTGGCGCACCTGATCACCGCCGGTGCCTGGGAACAGGTCCTGGTGTTCACCCGCACCAAGCACGGCGCCAACCGCCTGGCCGAGTACCTGGACAAACACGGCCTGAGCGCCGTCGCGATCCACGGCAACAAGAGCCAGAACGCGCGCACCAAAGCCCTGGCCGACTTCAAGGCCGGTACCGTGCGCATCCTGGTTGCCACCGATATCGCGGCTCGCGGCCTGGACATCGACCAGTTGCCACACGTGGTCAACTTCGAACTGCCGAACGTCGATGAAGACTACGTGCACCGTATCGGTCGTACCGGCCGTGCCGGTCGTTCGGGCGAGGCGATCTCGCTGGTGGCCCCGGACGAAGAAAAACTGCTGAAAAGCATCGAGCGCATGACCAAGCAGAAAATCGCCGACGGCGACCTGATGGGCTTCGATATCAGCGCTGTGGAAGCCGAGAAGCCTGAAGCACGCGAGCGTCCGGACGTGCGCAACCCGCGCAATCCACGTGGCCCGCGCGGTGATGGTCCGAATGGCGGCGGCGGTGGTGGCGGTCGCAAGGACAAGGGCAAGGACAAGGGCAAGGAAAAACCGGCGGCCGAGCGCGGTGAGCGTCCGGCCCGTCAGCAAAAGCCGCGCGAAGGCACCCCGGCCCGCGAACAGCGCCAGCCAAGCCAGGCGCCGCGTGCCGCGGCTGATCGTGCTCCGGACGAGTTCCTGGACGACGATATCGATAACTTCGGTAACCGCGTCGACTACGTGCCACAGCAGAAACCTGCCCAGGGCCGTGGTCGTCGTCCAGGTGCACCGGCACAAGGCACCGCCGCCGGTTCGGGCGCTCCTCGTGGCGGCAAGCCACAGGGTGGCCGCCAGAACGGTCCGCGCAACAGCGATGGCGCCAGTACCGGCACCCCGCCAGCCAAGCGCAGCGGTCCACGCAGCGGCGCACCACGTGATGGCCAGGCCCGTCGCGAAGACTCGCGCAACCGCCGCCCGGCCCGTGACGATCAACCGCGTTCGGAACCGGCCGTGCAGAACCCGCGCGGTCCTGCGCCGAAGATCATGCACAAGGAGTCGAAGGCCGATCGCTTCCCGACACCTGAGCAGCTGGATCAACTGCCAAGCCGTCCTCGCGGTGAAAAACCGGCATTGCTGACCCGCAATCGCTGATTTGTCGCTGCAATAAAAAAATGCCCCGCGCTGAAAAGCCCGGGGCATTTTTTATGCCTGAACACAAAACCTGTAGGAGCCGGCTTGCCGGCGAAGGCGTCCGAAAGACCGACGCAACGTTCAAAGACGCCTTCGCTGGCAAGCCAGCTCCCACAAGGGGATTGTGTAGCGAAATAAAAAACGCCCGCGCTCAAGAGAGCAGCGGGCGTTTTTTGTCAGGCGCGAAAATTATTTCGCTTTGACACCTTCAAAGGTCACGTACATTTCAACTGCATCGGACGATGGGCCCAGGTCTTTCTGCTTGCCGAAATCGGAACGCTTGAGGCTGAAAGTACCCTCGAAGCCTGCACGGTAGCCGCCCCATGGATCCTTGCCTTCACCCAGGAAAGTGGCCTTGACCACGATTGGCTTGGTCACACCGAGGATAGTCAGGTCGCCAGCCACGTCAGCAGTGTCCTTGCCAGCGGCATTCTTGCCGGTAGGTTTGACGCTGGTGGAAACGAAGGTGGCTTTGCTGCCGTTCAGGAAGTCTTTGCTGGAGATGTGCTTGTCACGTTCTGCGTTGTTGGTGAACACACTGGCGGTGTTCACGTTGAATTCGATCTTGCTGTCTTCAGGCTTGGCAGCGTCAAAGCTGAACTTGCCGTCGATGTCCTTGAAGGTACCGGTGATGAAGCTGTAGCCCAGGTGGCTGATCTTGAAGTCAACGAAGGCGTGCTGGCCTTCCTTGTCGACCACGTAGTCAGCGGCCATTGCGTTACCGGCGGACAACAGGGCGGAACCGATTGCCAGAGCGGCCAGAGTCTTTTTCAACATACTTTGTTTTCCTTTGGAGTCGAGGTTGAACTTCAGGCTTTGCGACCCAGCATGCGCTTGAGGGTCACATCACGGTCGATAAAGTGGTGCTTCAATGCTGCCAACGCATGGAGGCCGGAAAAAATTACCAGCACCCACGCCAGGTACAGGTGGATCACACCGGCGGTATCTGCCTGGTCCGGTAGCCCGGACACCAGCGCAGGCACTTCAAACAAACCAAACACCGGGATACCGACACCTTCTGCGGTGGAAATCAGGTAACCGGCAATCATCACAGCGAACAGACTGAGATACAGAAAGCCATGGCCGAACCTGGCGCCCAGGCGCGTCATGCGGCTGTAGCTGGACAAGGTTGGTGGCGGCGGACTGACGAAGCGCCACAACACCCGCAGCACCATCACGCCCAGCAACACCAGGCCGATGCTTTTGTGCAGGTCCGGCGCGTCTTTGCGCCAGGTGCTGTAGTAGTCGAGCCCGACCATCCACAGCCCTAACGCGAACAATCCGACGACCGCCAGCGCCACACCCCAGTGCATGAAAATGCTGACCCAGCCGTAGCGGGAAGTAGAGTTTCGTAGCTGCATTTGCCTAGATCCCTGTAAGTGCTGGCCCAAGACTATCGATTTATCTATCGAATTAAAGCGGAAAATTTCGCTTTGAAATATCGAAAAATGCGATCAAGAGTCTGTAACACACGGGTTAAGGAAAGATTAAAGTCGAGATTGTGAAAAAAAGTGAATACAAACCTGAGAACACCTGTATCAAAAGGTTTATTCGATTTCGGCTCCCGGTTTTTTTCAGGCGAAAAAAAAACGCAGCCCTGAGCCGCGTTTGTTTTTACACCTGAACGTTACGAAACCTTGGTCTCAGAAGTCTGCGCCCTGCCTAATTGTGGTACACGGGAGGCGGCTGTAAACAGTCAGGATCGTACGGATTCATATCGCATTTATAGGCCAGTTCATGGCCGAATCTCCGGCTGTACTCCTCAGTAAACAGCTCGGCATTTGCACATCCGAAAAGGGCTATCAATAGGATGATTACTATCACTTCTTTCATGTGCTCTCCCGTTTTTGAAGAGCATAGAACTCAAGGTCAAGCGCTACCCATCATTCCCTTCTGATTCGCTTGTGGGAAGTCTCTGATGTATCGCTGAGGCGTGTAGGACTGACCGGAAGGCAAAAAAAAGCGCGACCCTCGGGCCGCGCTTTTTTTTACGCCTGAACGTTACTGCGCCTTGGTGACCGTGGTCGCCGCTGGCTTCTTCGCTTGCTCAGTCTTTTTCACGGGTGCCTTGGCCGAGGTTTTTTTCGTTTCGGTTTTCTTCGCCGGCGCTTTGGCCGGGGCCTTCTTCGCAGGCTCCGCTTTCACCGGTGCCGCAGGCTTCGGCGCTTCGACCGGAGCAGGAGCAGGGGTCGGTGCCGGCGCTGGTGCAGGCGCCGGTGCGACAGGTTCTGGTGCCTTGACCGGTTCCGGCTTCTTCGCGTCATCCGAGCCGCCGAACAGGTTGGTGAAGAAGTTGCCCTTCTTCGCCGCCACCGCGCCGGCTGCAGCTGCAGCGGCTACTGGAGCGGCCTTCGGTTCAAACGATTTGCCCGCCGCCAGGTCTTCAACCTGACTGGCCGCCCGCTGACCGGTGCGCAATGCGCCTTCCAGGGTGCCCGGGTACAAGGTGTCGGTGTGCTCGCCGGCAAAGGCTACGCGCTGGATCGGGCGCTCCCACAGGCGCCAGAACTTGCTGATCTGGCCTGGGCCGAAGGCCAGGTAAGCGCCGCCCATCGAAGGGTCGGTGCTGTAGCGGCGGATTTCATAACCGGTGAACGAACCGCGCGCCTGTGGATAAAACGCGTGCAGGCGGATCAGCACCTGATCGACCATCTGCTTGTCGCCGAACGCCTGCATGACCCGTGCGTTATCGCCGGACAGGTTGATCACCACGTTGGCGCCGCCCTTCAAGGCCGGTTCGATCCACAACATGCCGAGGCCGGTGTTGCTATAGATCTCACCGGACATGCGCGCCTTGGGTTCCCACACCGGCGTCTTGAACTTCAGCATGATCTGGTCGCGCCAGCCGTAGTTGGTGCCCTTGATCGCCGCCAGGTGCTGGGCGTCCAGCGCCGGGGTCATCTGGATCTTGTTCAGCGCGCGCAGAGGCACGGCCAGTACGACGTAGTCAGCCTGATAGCCGACGCTGCCGACCTTGACGGTGACGCCGTCCTTGTCCTGGATGATGGCCGAGACCGGGGAGCTGGTCTTGATGGTTTTCAGCTGCTTGACGAAGGCCTGGGCCAGCACCGGGCTGCCGCCGACCAGGCGCGAAGCGCGCAGGTCACGGTCGGAAACGCCACGGTAAACGCTGCTCTGCTGGGCGAAGTACAGCAGCGAGATACGCGAAGGCTCGTCATAACGGGTACGAATCTGCTGGTTTACCAACTGACGGGCAGTGGCCGGCAGGGTCAGGCGATCGAGCCAGTTGGACACGTTGATCTGGTCCAGGGCGTGCAGCGTGTTGTTCGCCGACGGGTTTTGCGGGTCTTCGATCGAGCGCGCCAGGTCGTCCACGGTCTTTTCGTAGCGCTTGAGCGCTTCAGCCGTGGTTGGATCCTTGGTGGCCAGGTCGGCGGCGGTGTAATACACGCCATCGATCAGGTAGCTCGGGGTGCGCACGAATTCAGGGGCTGGCGTGGTACTCAGCTTGAATTCCGAGACATACTTGTTCAGGACCGGCTGGGTCTTGTTGTTGCCGATCCACTCGCTGGTGGCCATGCCGGAGCGACCGCCCAGGCTCGGCTTGGCTTCCAGCAGCGTGACCTGCCAGCCCTTGTTCTGCAGCTCATAAGCAGCCGTGAGGCCCGAGACCCCACCGCCGATCACGATCGCGGTCTTATCCTTTGCCAGCGCAGACACGCTGAACAGCCCCAACATCACCAGCGCACAGGCGCGCAGCCAACCGACAGACATTCTGCGAACTCCGGAAATTCAGGAAAAAATAGCGGTTTTGCGAGCCAGGCGGCTCTAGAACCGCGAAGGATACGTCAGCCGTCAGACGCCCGCCAGCAACGTCTACCGCCCTATACAAAGTAGCTCAATCGACACAATGGGTTGTTCCCGAGGCACGCATTGCATAGGCTTGCGCGATTGTATGTCCGCGCATGTCACGGAACGCCTCGAGGAGACTGAACATGGGCCTGAATAATCAGTGGATGCAACGCGATCTCGCGGTGTTGTGGCATCCCTGCACCCAGATGAAAGATCACGAACAACTTCCGCTGATCCCGATCAAGCGCGGTGAAGGCGTGTGGCTGGAAGATTTCGAAGGCAAACGCTACCTCGATGCGGTCAGCTCCTGGTGGGTGAACGTGTTCGGTCATGCCAATCCGCGCATCAACCAGCGCATCAAGGATCAGGTCGATCAACTTGAGCACGTGATCCTCGCCGGCTTCAGCCATCAGCCGGTGATCGAGCTGTCCGAGCGCCTGGTGAAGATGACGCCCGAAGGCCTGACCCGGTGTTTCTACGCCGATAACGGTTCGTCGTGCATCGAAGTCGCGCTGAAAATGAGCTTTCACTACTGGCTCAACCGCGGCCAACCGAACAAGAAGCGCTTCGTCACCCTGACCAACAGCTACCACGGCGAAACCATGGCGGCGATGTCGGTGGGCGACGTGCCGCTGTTTACCGAGACCTACAAGGCGCTGCTGCTCGACACCATCAAGGTGCCAAGCCCCGATTGCTACCTGCGCCCGGAAGGCATGAGCTGGGAAGAACACTCGCGCAGCATGTTCGCCGCCATGGAACAGACCCTGGCCGAAAACCATGACACGGTCGCGGCCGTGATCGTCGAGCCGCTGATCCAGGGCGCCGGCGGCATGCGCATGTACCACCCGGTGTACCTCAAGCTGCTGCGCGAAGCCTGCGATCGTTATGGCGTGCACCTGATCCACGACGAAATCGCCGTCGGCTTCGGCCGCACCGGGACGATGTTCGCCTGTGAGCAGGCCGGCATCCGTCCGGACTTCCTCTGCCTGTCCAAGGCCCTGACCGGCGGCTACCTGCCGCTGGCGGCGTGCCTGACCACCGACGACGTCTACAGCGCCTTCTACGACGACTACCCGACCCTGCGCGCCTTCCTCCATTCCCACAGTTACACCGGCAACCCGCTGGCGTGCGCGGCAGCCCTGGCGACGCTGGATATCTTCGAAGAAGACAACGTCATCGCGAACAACAAGGCTTTGGCCCAGCGCATGGCCTCGTCCACCGCGCACCTGGCCGATCACCCGAACGTCAGCGAAGTGCGCCAGACCGGCATGGTGCTGGCCATCGAGATGGTCAAGGACAAGGCCAGTAAAGAGGCTTATCCGTGGCAGGAACGTCGCGGCCTGAAGGTGTTCCAGCATGCGCTGGAGCGCGGTGCGCTGCTGCGGCCGTTGGGCAGCGTGGTGTATTTCCTGCCGCCTTACGTAATCACCCCGGAGCAAATCGACTTTCTTGCCGAAGTGGCCAGTGAAGGGATCGACATCGCCACCCGCGAGAGCGTCAGCGTGGCGGTGCCGAAGGACTTTCATCCGGGGTTCCGTGATCCGGGTTGATTGATTTCACCGGATCTTCTGTGGTGTCTGGTCTGCCGCTTTCGCTGGCAAGCCAGCTCCTACAGGTCGGATGTCGCCCCACATTTTTGCCGCAACCACATATTCTGTAGGAGCTGGCTTGCCAGCGATAAGGTCGGCACGACCTTCAGACGCTACACACCCTTTTTCAGAGATCCCGCATGAGACTGTCCCGCTTCTTCATCGACGCCCCCCTGAGCACCGGCGAGCACGAGCTGCCCGAGGCCCAGGCCCATTACATCGGTCGCGTGCTGCGCATGGCCGAGGGCGATGCGTTGCAACTGTTCGACGGTTCCGGCCATGAATTTCGCGGCACACTGGTGGAGGTCGGGAAAAAACGCGTGGTCGTCCAGATCAACGAGCAGTTCGCCGGGCAGGTGGAATCGCCGTTGCAGATCCACCTCGGCCAGGGTTTGTCCCGTGGCGAGCGCATGGACTGGGCAATCCAGAAAGCCACCGAATTGGGCGTGACTGAAATCACCCCGATCTTCAGTGAACGCTGTGAAGTCCGCCTCAAGGACGAACGCGCCGACAAACGCCTGCTGCACTGGCGCCAGGTGGCGATCAGCGCTTGCGAGCAATGCGGCCGCTCACGGGTACCGGTGATTCATCCGCCGGTGCTGTTGGGTGACTGGATCAAGCAGACTGAGGCCGAGTTGAAATTGGTGCTGCATCCGGTGGCCGAGCCGTTGGTGAGCCACGCCAAGCCCGGGACGCTGGCGTTCTTGATTGGGCCGGAGGGTGGTTTGTCCGATGCCGAGGTCGATCAGGCCAAGGCCAGCGGCTTCCATGCCGCCCGCCTCGGCCCGCGAGTGTTGCGCACCGAAACCGCGCCGGTTGTGGCACTGGCAGTGGCCCAGCAGCTCTGGGGTGACTTCTAGGACGCTATCGCCAGCAGGCTGGCTCCCACATTGAATTTTGGGTGTTCACCGTTTCGAGTTCACTGGAAATCTCCTGTGGGAGCCAGCCTGCTGGCGATGGCCGCGACGCGGTCTAAAGGACGTAAAAGAAAATCGCCACAAAGTGCAGCAGGCTCCCGGCGATGACAAACAGGTGCCAGATCCCGTGGGCGTGGCGCAGTCGACTGTCCAAGGCAAAAAAGACGATGCCCACCGTATAAAAAATTCCCCCCGACGCCAGCCAGGCAAACCCGGTAGTACCGAGTGCCGCCAGCAACGGCTTGACCGCCACCAGTACGATCCAGCCCATTACCGCATAGATCACGATCGACAGGACCCGCGCTTCCGACCTCGGCTTGATTTCCTGCAGGATGCCGATCAGCGCCAGCCCCCAGACAATCCCGAACAAGGTCCAGCCCCAGGGCCCGCGCAGGGTCACCAGGCAGAACGGCGTGTAGCTGCCGGCGATCAACAGGTAGATCGAGAAGTGATCGACCTTCTGCATGATCGCTTTCTTGCGTCCGCGCACGCTGTGGTACACGGTCGATGCGCTGTACAGCACCAGCAAGGTGAAGGCGTAGATCGCCATGCTGACGATCTTCCACGGACTGCCGTCGAGGCTGGCGACCACGATCAGCCACACACCACCGACAAACGCCGCCACTGCCCCGACCAGATGCGTCCAGGCGTTCAATCTTTCCCCGTGATACATCGTTTACCCCACCTCGAAAATCGATAAAGCGCGATTGCGCGATTCAACCCGCATGCGTGCACAATCGGGTTATTCCAAAAAGAGTTCACCCCATGCTGATCGATGAAGAGTTGACCCTGAAAAAACTCGAGGTGTTCCTGGCCTTCATGCGCACAGGCAACCTGGCCCGCGCCGCTGCCGAATTGCAGACCAGTAACGTTAGCGTACATCGGGCCATCCACTCCCTTGAAAGCGCCCTGCGCTGCCCCTTGTTCAAGCACGAGGGGCGTAACCTGACGCCGTTGGAAAGCGCCTACGTGCTCGAAGAACGGGCGCAGAAGCTGATTCAGGATGTGGTGGAAACCGTGCGCCTGACCCGCGAAGCCGCCGGCTTTTCCGCGGAACGTTTCAAGCTGGGCTCGCTGTACTCACTGACGGTGAAGACCGTGCCGCAGCTGATCATGGGCCTGAAGATCCGCCGCAGCGAACTCAACATCGACCTGATCCTGGGCTCCAACTTCGACCTGTTGTACAAGCTCAAGAACATGGAAGTCGACGCGATCCTGGTGTCCCTGGACGAGAGCATCAACGACCCGGATTGCGAGCAGATCCCGCTGTTTTCCGACGACATCTTCCTCGCCACGCCCGCCGACTCCAGGTTCGCCCAGCGCAGCGAAGTCGACCTGGCCGAGGTCCGCGACGAAACCTTCATCACCCTGACCCAGGGCTTCGCCACGCATCAGGACGGGAAGCGGGTATTCGAGCAGGCAGGGTTCGAGCCGAAGGTAGCGATGCAGGTCAACGACATCTTCACCCTGCTGAGCATGGTCAGCTCGGGCGTCGGGTATGCGTTGCTGCCGGGGCGGATTGCGGCGGTGTATGAGAACCGGGTGAAGCTGATTGCGTTGCAGGAGAAGTATCGGTTGCAACAGCACATTGGCGTGGTGTTCCTGAAGGCCAAGGAACGCGATCCGAATTTGCTGGCGTTGCTGGCGGAGTGCCGGATGTATGCCAATCGCCAGGCTTGAAACCGAGTCGCCCCCATCGCCAGCAGGCTGGCTCCCACAGTGGGTGTGCAAACCCTATTCCCCCTGTGGGAGCCAGCCTGCTGGCGATGGCGTCAGCCCAGACAACTCAAAATCTGAAATCAGCCAACAATCCCCCGAACAATGAAGTACAACAACGAAGGCCCCAGCAAGCACCCAAGCCCGGTGTGGAATGTCGCTGTCAACGCACCATAAGGTACCAACCGCCGATCCGTCGCCGCCAGCCCCGCCGTCACACCGCTCACCGTGCCAGCCAGCCCACCAAATACCATCGCCGAACGCGGGTTATCCAGGCCCATCCAGCGCGCCGCCATCGGCGTGCCGACCATCACCAGGATCGCCTTGATCAACCCGGTGGCAATCGACAGCGCCATCACATCCGAGGTCGCGCCAATCGCCGCACCGGTCACCGGCCCGACGATGTAGGTCACCGCCCCCGCGCCAATCGTGGTCATGCTCACCGCATCACGATAACCGAACACCCAGGCCATGCACGCGCCGACAATGAACGGCAGCACCGTGCCCAGCAGCAGCGCGATCACGCCGATCAAGCCGGCCTTTTTCGCTTCGGTGGCCTGCACTTCGAACGCCGTGGCGACAATCGCGAAGTCCCGCAGCATGGCGCCGCCCATCAGGCCGATGCCGGAGAACAGCGTCAGGTCCGCCAGGCCTTTTTGTCCGCCGGTCATGGTACCGCCGACCCAGGCCAGGACCAGGCCGATGACGATCGCAATCGCCGAGCCATGGATGCGCCCGAAGGTCAGGCGTTTGGAGAGGATGACTGACACCCACATGATCACGCCGACGAAGGCGAATGCCGTGACCAGTCCGTTGTGTTCCAGGCCTTTCTCGATGAGATCCCACATATCAGCGACCTCCTACTGGCGTGCCGACGGGGGAAATTTCCGCCGGTTCATCGGGCAAGGGTTCGCCTTTGTGAGTCCGGCTGATCAGGGCAATGGTGCAGCCGCACACCACCACCGAGCCGATCGCCGCCAGCACCGCCACCGGCCCGCCGTGCAAGGCCGTGACCACGTTCTGTTGCGCGGCCATCGCCACCACCACCGGAATGTACATGGCACCCCAGAAGCCAACGCCCATTTCGCAATCCTTGGTCATGCCGCCGCGTTTTTGCATCCACAACCGCGCGCAGATCAACAGGATCATCGCGATCCCGACCCCGCCGACGTTGGATTTGACCCCCAGCAGGACGCCGAGCATGTCACCCATGATCACACCTGCCAGCGTACAGAGCGCCAGCAGCGCCACACCGTAAATAATCATTGTTGTCGTCCTCAAAGTGCATCGTCGAATGTTGTTCTTGTTGTTCGAAGCCTCAGGGTGTCTAGGGGTGGCGCAGTCCCTCCTCACGCAACAGCGCCTGCAGGGTATCGAGCCGGGCACCGTCGAACGCGATCACGGTGCCCTGCTCGAACACCCGGCGCGCCAGCCCGGTCAACACCGCACCGGGCGGCAGTTCGATCTGCAGACGTACGCCGCGCTCGTAAGCGCTTTGCACCGTGCCGCGCCAATCCACCACGCGGCACATGTTGAAGGACAGGTCGTCGCGCAAGGCGTCGACCTTGATCACCGGGCGCGCGCGACTGCCGCTCAGGTAACCGATCTTCGGCGTTTGCAGCTTCACATTGGCGAAGGCTGCGGCGAGGGTTTGCGCCGGCGCATCCAGCAGCGGGCAGTGCGACGGCACACTCACCGCCAGACGCTTGGCCAGCCCTGCCCCACGCGCTTTTGCCAGCTCGGCCAGCGCTTTCATCGCCGCGTCACTGCCGGCAATCACCACCTGGTTGTCGGCGTTGATATTGGCCAGGTACACAGGCGTATCGACGCTGTGAACCTGGGCCAGCAAGCCCTCCACCACCGCCAGGTCCAGGCCGATGATCGCGGTCATTCCGTAGCCCTGTGGATACGCCTGCTGCATCAACTCACCGCGCAGGCTGACCAGATGCAGCGCATCGCTGAACGCCAGGGCACCGGCGACCACCGCGGCCGGGTAGGCACCGATGGAAAGCCCGGCGACGTAATCGGTCGGCAATGACAACTGCCGTGCAGCCGCCACACCGGCGATCAACAGGCAGAGCTGCACCGCCCTTGTCGATTGCAGCGCTTGGGCAGAGTCCAGCAGCCGTACGTCTTCGCCCAACACATCGCTGGCTTCGCTCAGGGTTTCCCGAGGCAAACCCTGGAGCATGCCCGGCCGCTGCGCGCCCTGGCCCGGGAACACCAGCAAGCTGCTCACGCTGCCTGCTCCTGCGGATTCCATGGGTCGATCACCAAGCGGGCTCCCGTTGCATTCTTGAGCAGGACCCGAGTGGAAGAACCCGCCCATTCACGCAAGGCGACCGCGCCAAACGAGGTCTGCAATTGCATGTCCACCACACAGGGCGCCGCATCGAGCAACGCCACCAGCTCCCGAGCTTGATCGCGGGCCATCGGTTGCGGCGTGCGCAGAATCAGATCCAGATCGCTGGCTGCATGCAGCGCTACAATGCCGCTGGCTAACTCGAACCCGGCGCTGCCGCTGACGCCCCAGACCCAACCACAGGCATCGAGTACAGGGCGCAATTGAGCCAAGGCCTCAAGCGCCGGCAGGTCACGGTGGCTATCGACATGACACAGCTCTTCCGGGCTGACACGACGGCTGATCGCCGCCATCGCCATCGACGTCCCATAACGCTGCTCACGCAAACGACCCCGCACGCCAACCGCAATCCGATCCGCCGTCGACAGCGCACGGCGCACCACCACGGGCTGACCGGCGCAGATGGACTCAACCACCCAGGCAGGCGCATCCACCGGCAGCTGCTGCGGGGTCATGCCCCACAGCAGGTCGTGGGCCAGGAACCTGCTCACCACTGCTCCCTCAGCAATTGGCGGACCTTGCTCGAGGCCGCACGATGGGCCGCGCCGAGGCGACCGCTGAGATCCGTGCCATTGCGCGCAACATCATCAATCGCCTGGGCCAGGCACTCGCTCACCCGCGCCAGATCCGCCGCGGTGGGCTGTTCGATCTGCTGCACCGCCAGGGTTTCCCAGAGCAGGCCGAGGCTGGCATAGCTGTCGATGTCGTAGGCCATCGGCGGCACGCTGGCGGCCAGGGTTTCCAGCTCTTCGACACTGCGCAAGGTCACCCGCGCCGCCGAGGCCTTGCCCATGGCGTGCACCATCACGCCCGGATCGCGCAGGGCAATCAGCCGGTTGGCCTGATAGCCATGGGCGAGAAAGGCACCAGACATGGCCTTGCCCACCAGCAGACCGATGACGGCATGCCCGGCCAAACGGGCGCGGGCATAACTGTCCGCCGCACCGGCCAAGGCCTGATGAATGCCGAGTGCCTCTTCACGGCGACCATAGGCCTGGCTCGGCACGTCGACGATGGCGATCAAGGCGCGTTTTTGCGGTTTGTCCTGATCGGCGGCGATGACTTCGTCCACCGCCTTGGCCAGGCCCCAGCCTTCGAGCAAACCGACTTCACCGTTGCGGGCGCGAACGAATCGGTTGTCCGGATCGGCCACCACGGCGATAAACCGCACGGGTTGATCACCTAGAAGTCCATCCGCCACTTTCAGCGAGGCCGGCAAACCAACCACTGGCAGGGCATCGGCAGCCAAGGCGTTGAACCAGCTCAAGCCCCTCAGGGAATACGAACTCATGAGCGCTCTCCTTGATACAGGTCGCGAACCGTGGCCGGCTCGATTTGCGGTTCGGCATCCAGACGCGCCAGCCGTTGCAGAAACAGCTCGGCCTGGGTGCTGCGTTGTTGCGCGGGCAAACCCTGCTTTAGCAGTTCGCCGACCTGCTGGCGAATCTGCGCCACGTCGTCATCGGCGTAGCGATCCACCAGCCCAGTGGCAAAACGTTGCTCGCCGCCGGTGAGGCTCCAGATGAAGGGGCGATCCCGCGAGTCGTATTCCTCGAGCCCCGCCTCCTGTTCGATCACCTGTGGGCCGTTCAGCCCGAGACGCGCTTCCCGGGTCACCAGCAGATAGCTGCACAGCCCGGCGGCAATCGACATGCCGCCGAAGCAACCCACGCTGCCGGCTACTACACCAACCACTGGCTGGTACTGGCGCAAATCGACAATCGCCGCATGAATATCGGCAATCGCAGCCAACCCGAGGTTGGCTTCCTGCAAACGCACGCCACCGGTTTCCAGCAGCAACACGGCGCGGGTCGGGATGCCCTTGCGGTTGTCCTCGGCAGCCAGTTCCAGGGCCCCGGCAATTTTCGCCCCGCCGACTTCGCCGAGGCTGCCGCCCTGGAAGGCCCCTTCGATGGCCGCGATCACTACTGGCAAACCTTCCAGGGTACCTTTGGCGATGACCACGCCGTCATCGGCCTGTGGCACCACGCCCTGGCGCGATAGCCACGGCGACATGACCCGCTGGAACGGGTCGAGCAATTCGCGAAAGGTGCCGGCATCGAGCAAGGCTTTGGCCCGTTGCCGCGCGCCCAGCTCAACAAAACTGTGCTTGTGCAGAAGTGCTGTACTGTCAGTCATGGCCGATCTCCTCGAAGCCCTGTTCCAGGCGCAGGCGGACCACGCCGGGGGTGGCGCCGAAATCGTGGATATCGATGTCCATCGCAGGCAAGGTCTGACCGTCGAACATCCGTGCGAACAGGTGCTGCCAGCGTTGTTCGCTGCCATTGACCGAGGTCTGCACGGTGATGGTCAGCTTGCCGGCCTGACCCGGTTCGATCAGCACTTCCAGATCGCCCGAGCCGACACACCCCACCAGGGTGCGACCGCGTGGCGGCTGCCCGGCGGGAAATTCAAAGGATAAGGTTTCCATCAAAACGCTCCCTGATTGATGTCGTCGCCGGACTCGATACGATCGAGGAACAGGCAGGCTGCGAGCAGGTCGGCAGCACCACCGGGCGAGGCATTCAATGCGATTAATTGTTGGTCCAGCTCATGCAGCCGACGACGTCCGGCGAGGCTGGCGCTGCCACCTGAATCGAGTACGGCCTGGGCGCCAAGCTGCATGGTGTGCAGGCCCTCTTCCCCGGCGCGATACAGCACGCAGGTGTCGGCCAGATTGGTCATGATCGCCAGCAGCGCATCGAGCCGGGCGTTCTGTTCGCCATGGCCGGCAGCGCGGCTGTACTTGAGTTGCGGCAGTGCACGTTGAGTTACCGCCGGGAAACCGAGCTGCGCTTCTTCACGGGCACCACGCGCTCCGTAACGTTGAGCGACTTGGGCACCGTGGCTAAGCGGACGCGGTGCGTAACGATCATCGAGCAGGGCCAGGCGTGCGGCTCGCAAGGCGACAGAGCCGGCGGCAGTGGATTGCGGCTCAAGCGCAACCGCGGCAACCAGCAGGCCCAATGCCCAGATCGCCCCACGATGGGTGTTCACGCCGTTGGTGGTGGCGAGCATCGCCTGTTCGCCTTCCCGCCCGATCAGGCCAATGGCCTCGCGCAGCGGCAATCCAACCTCGCCAATCTCAATGGCGGCTTCAGCCATTTCCTTGAACGCCGGCCACAAGGCCAGCGCCGAGGCGTGCATCAGCCCCAGGTGCAGGTCGGTATGGGCGCCATTGCCGCGACGGTCGACCAGCGCCGGTTTGGGCGACAGGTCCGCCTCGTCGATCAGCGCGTCCACCGCCAGGTCCGCCAAGCGTTCGGCCAGGCTCAGGGTTTTCGCTTGCAGGTTGAGTGCGTGCATTACCAGCTCCTGAACTTGGCGGGTGGGTTGTAGAGGCCACCGGACCACTCCACCAGATCCGCCACGCTTTTCGCGGCAAGCAACTCGCGGGTGGCGTCGGTGCGGCGGATGCCGAGGTCTTCGGGCAAGGCGATCAAGCCTTCGCGGCGCATGCGCGCGGTATCTTTTGGGTTGTGGCGCAGGCCGATGGCGGTCACCCCGGCAACCGCAGCGATCATGGCCCGGCGCTCTTCCAGCGAACGGGCCTTGTACAGGTAGGCGATGCCTTCTTCGGTCAGCAGGTGGGTGACGTCGTCGCCGTAGATCATGATCGGCGCCAGCGGCATGCCGCTTTTCTTCGCCACCCCCACCGCGTCGAGGGTTTCGACGAAGGTCGGTTTGCCGCCCTCCTGGAAGGTCTCGACCATTTGCACCACGAGTTTTTTACCGCGTTCGAGCATCGGCTCGGCCGCGTCGGCGTGGCGCATGTCGAGCCAGGCTGGCGTGCCGTGGCGGCGACCGCGCGGGTCGTGGCCCATGTTCGGCGCCCCGCCGAAACCGGCCAGGCGACCGCGGGTCACGGTGGAAGAATGGCCGTCGCCGTCGACTTGCAGGGTCGCGCCGATGAACAGGTCCACCGCGTATTGCCCGGCCAGTTGGCTGAACATCCGGTTGGAGCGCAGGGAGCCATCGCGCCCGGTGAAGAAAACGTCCGGCCGGGCGGCGATGTAGTTTTCCATGCCCAGTTCGGTGCCGAAGCAATGCACGCTTTCGACCCAGCCACTTTCAATCGCCGGGATCAAAGTCGGGTGCGGATTGAGCGTCCAGTTGCGGCAGATCTTTCCCTTGAGGCCGAGGGATTCGCCGTAGGTTGGCAGGATCAGCTCGATGGCGGCGGTGTTGAAGCCGATGCCGTGGTTGAGCGACTGCACGTTGTGTTTTTCGTAGATCCCGCGAATCGCCATCATCGCCATCAGCACGTGCACCGGCTTGATGTGCCGGGGATCGCGGGTGAACAGCGGTTCGATGTAGAACGGCTTGTCCGCCACCACCACGAAATCAACCCAGGAAGCGGGAATGTCGACCCGCGGCAGGTCGCTGACATCGTCCACCAACTGGTTGACCTGGACGATGACGATGCCATCGCTGAAGGCGGCCGGCTCGATCAGCGCCGGGGTGTCTTCGGTGCTCGGCCCGGTGTAGATGTTGCCGGCGCGGTCGGCCATGAAGCCGGCGCTGAGCACCACGTTGGGAATCAGGTCGACCACCAGTCGCGCATAGAGCTCGATGTAAGTGTGGATCGCGCCGATTTCCAGCAGGCCGTCTTCCAGCAACTGGCTGATGCGCAGGCTCTGGGTGCCGGCGAAGGAGAAATCGAGCTTGCGGGCGATGCCACGTTCGAACAGGTCCAGGTGCTCGGAGCGACCGACGCTGGGCATGATCATGTGCAGTTCATGCAGCTTCGCGGGGTCGGCCTTGGCCAGGGAACGGGAAAGAAAATCCGCCTGTTTCTGGTTATTGCCCTCCAGCACCACACGATCGCCAGGCAGGATCAACGCCTCCAGCGCCGCCACGATCTTGTCGGTGGGCAACACCACACCGTCAGCCAGGTCTCGCACCTGGGCAAGACGCCGCTGCTTCTCGCTGCGCCGCCGCGTCCATCGCGAGTCGGGGGAAATTGTTGTTGTCATGACCACTCCACGGGTTCGCTGTCGTGGGGGTCACAGTAGGAGCGTTGGGTGGGGGGCATCAATCAAGCAGAGTGGGGGATTGTTACGGTTAGGGTAATGAATCGATTGAGGCCTAATTTGGTGATAACTTCTAACCTATTCGTTCCTGATTTTTTCAATGCTTTTTAGAATAGTAGAAGGTGTAGGCTTATATCCATCTTTCCTGGCCTCACTGAAGCCCTCTTTCATGTCGTACATTACAATAGCGTTAGCTCTACGATGATAAATTAGCTGATCGCCCCGCGGCGTACGCATAAAGCTTTGCACATCATCTTTATTGCGAAGCTCGGAATATCGCTTCAACAGATCGCTATTGTAGTGATTACGGTCAACAAGTTTTCTGAGGGGCGCAGGAGCCGGGACCACAGACTGTCCAACAACAGCCTCTGTACTGAGCAACTTAAGTGTTTTAGGTGAAGATTCCATGGAAAATTTTAATTTTTTTGAAGCAGGACCGGGTGAGAAGCGCTTAGAGGATGACTGAACGCCAAATAATTCACTCGACTGCAATGCAGTTTGGCTAAATGGACTCTGTTTCGTACTATGTTTCACTAGCTCAATCTCCCTGGTGCTCCATGCGTACCATGGAGTTCTGGAGATTTCTTTTAGGCGAGTTTTAATAAAAGAACTCGACACTTTTGCGATCCAAGGAGCAGAAAAATTTCCTGTTTGATCAGACCTATTAACTGGATCTCCCAAACAGTAGGCATATGAATTTAGCCCACCTTTGTCAAACGGACTCATACTGTCTGGGTTGATAAACCTCATCAACGCCGGATTAAACGCCCTATAACCATTACCCAACAAATAATACCCGGTGATCGCATCCGGCCGTTCACCATTAAAACCCAGCAAACTGGTTGAATCACGTTCTGCGTGACCATAGGGAGAATAAGCAATCGGTAGCGAGTTCCTATCCACTGTGTGCATCACTGAACGCTGCTGATCAGTGGCCAATAAAGCCGTTTCCAGTGAGCCGCCCAAACGATTCTGTTGTGCCAATAACTGATCACCCTCCTGCACAATCGAATGGCGCGCCACGCCCTGAATCTCCGTGGCCAACCGGCTTTTACAGTAAAAGCGCTGCAGCGTGTCCTGTTGGACCGGATTCGAGCCAATCAGACGGTCCAGTGGATCATAGTGATAAGTGCAGAGAACTTCTTTGTTTGGGGAAGGCATTGGCAGGGCTCCTGTTGCTCCTTGCTGGTGGCATTGAGCTTCGGCCCTTGTGCTGCAGGTGTCTACTAGCAGAACTGATAGGTAAACGCTGGCCTGAGGCCAACCACATTGTCAGCGGACAGAACGAAGTCGAGCTTGCGCACAATGCCGCGGGGGCCAGGTGCTCGGGGCGACCGACGCTGGGTATGATCATGAAAGTTGCGTTGTCAGGGCTGACGCCTTCGCGGGCAAGTCGAATCGTCGCACCGCCGCTCCTACAGTGTCCGTGTATTGCCCATCATCTGCGGCAACCACAATACCTGTGGGAGCGGGCTTGCCCGCGAAGGGGCCAGGAAAGTTTCCAAAGCGTTGAGCCATGGGTCATCACGGTTCGCCCATCTGCTCCTGCACCCGAATCAAAAGCTGCGCAGTACTTTCCAGCGCCAGCAAAGAAGTAGTTTGTGCATCTTTCAGTCGAACGATTGCCGAACGCATCAAGCCTTCGCATTCCTTGCGTTCGGGCGGCTCGACCTTCAACCCACCGCTACGTACCAGATTCTCCAGATTCTCGCTGCTGCCCATCCTTGGACTCCACAGGGTTCTCACCCATCAGATTGATGTTGTCCTGCTGCGCTACCCGCACGACGAAGCTGTTTTCAGCCTTTATTTTTGCGGCCCAGTCTTCGGGGGTGTAGAGCGTCGGATTGAGGGTGCGGCCCAGTTGCTCTTCCAGGGGCAAGAGTCGTTCCCAACTTGTGGACGTCTTCGCCAGCCGATCGGGTTTTGTGTTTAAACGTTTGTCCGCGGATGGGGTGGAAGGCTACAACGCCAGACATCGCTGCCTACAGCAATGCCGGAACCCGCTGACTGGTGCGCTTTTGCGTTGATCTTTATTGTTTGGGTGTCGCTGCAAATTCAGCGGCCGGGTTTGGAACCCCGAGGTGTAGACGACGCAAAAGCGCCTTTCATAACGTATGCTTGCGCACCTTGAATGTGTGCACTCCGTTATGGCGGCTGTGCGCGGGAGACCTTCGGGTCTGCCGGGTTTTGTCCGTTTACCCCGGGTTCCAACCTGCGTACAGCTGCCACCCTTCGATTGGAACCTAAGGGAGCAGCTAAAACTCGTAAGACGGAGATTCACTTTGTTCAAAGTTACTCCCAATCCCCCAGACACAGATCCCCAAGCTTGCGTCGAAGACGAAAAACTCAAAGAAGCCGCCGACCGCGCCCTCTCCCATTACTTCCCGCCCCCTGACGAAAAACCGGCCAAGCGCCGAAAATTCCAGCTCTTCACCGTTTCTCCCGATGTCTGCACCGAAGCGCTTCTGGCCAATGCCTCTGAAGACCTGCTGTCCATCAGTGCCATTGCGGCCGATCTGGCGGACGGGGTGGAAGGTTCGCGGCGTTCGGTAGCCTTGGCGCTCAGCCGAATGGCCGATGGTGTGCATTTGTTGGTGGAGCGGGCGCTGGATCATCATGAGGCGTTGGCTCGGGCCAAGGTTTAGCTGTCAGGCCTTCGGTGAATTGGAGGCCGCCTTCGCGAGCAAGCCCGCTCCCACATTGATTTGCGGCGAACACAAAACCCTGTGGGAGCGGGCTTGCTCGCGAAGAGGCCCTTCAGACGAGCCCGGCACTCACCAACAACTCTTCCAGCGCCAGCAGATCCGGCACCTTGGCCACTTGATCCGCTACCTGTACCGCCGCTTGCTCCAGCGAACACAGCGGCACATCCACGTAGCTCAACTGGCTGTCGAGCTTGTACGAGCGCGGAATTCCCTGCACCAGCAGCGCGATGAATTTCAGTTCGGGACGACCGCCGAGCGCATTGAGAATGACGATTCGCGCGCGTTCGCCGATGACGATTTTCTGCCCGCAGGCCGACTCGAAGCTGAGCAACGGAATCTGCCGGTCGCGCCAGGCTACCCGGCCCAGGTACCAGGGCGGTGAGTCCAGGTTGAAGGCCGCGGGCTGGTAGTCGATCAGCTCCGCCACCGCGACGTTGGGCAGGATCAGGTTGCGGTCGGCCAGGGGCAGCAGCAGGCCGGTGAGCTGGCTTTCGCGCGAGTCGTGGCGACGCTCATGCATGGGTCTTGCTCCACAGGGCGATGCTTTCGAGCAGTACCGATTCCTGGTACGGCTTGCCAAGGTAGTCGTTGACGCCGATGGCCATGGCCCGGTCGCGGTGTTTCTGGCCGGTGCGGGAGGTGATCATAATGATCGGCAGGTGCCGCAGGCGCTCATCGTTGCGCACTTGGGTCGCAACTTCGAAGCCATCCATGCGCGGCATTTCGATGTCCAGCAGCATCAGGTCCGGGCTGTGCTCTTCGAGCAGCAGCATGGCGTCGACCCCGTCCTTGGCGGTCAGCACGTTCATGCCGTGGCGTTCGAGCAACCGGCTGGTGACCTTGCGCACGGTGACCGAGTCATCGACCACCATCACCAGCAACGGCCGCTGCGGCTCGACCTCGACTTCGTGGCTCGCCGGACGCTGCGGCGCACGCGCTTGCATGGCGCGAACCGGCGCCAGCAGGTCCAGGATCAGCACCACCCGGCCGTCCCCCAGAATCGTCGCCCCGGATACCCCTTGCACCGCCGAAAACTGCGGGCCGAGGCTTTTCACCACGATCTCGCGCGTGCCCGCCATGGCATCCACCTGCACCGCAATGTGCCGCTCGTTGCACTGCACCAGCAACACCGGCAGCGGCAGGCTCTGGCCCGACAGCCGTGGGCGTGGGCTGGTTTTCAGCAACTCGCCCAGGTAACACAGTTCATAACGCTGCCCGGCGTATTCATAGGTCGGCGGATCAAGACGAAAATGCCCTTCGAGTTCATTGGGCAACACGCGCACGATGCCATCGATGGTGTTCAGCGGAATCGCGTATTGATCCTCGGCGCATTGCACCATCAGGGCCCGGTTGACCGACACGGTGAACGGCAGACGAATGCGAAAATGCACGCCCTGCCCCGGCACCGAGTCGATGCTCATGGTGCCGCCCAGTTGCCGCACTTCTTCGTGCACCACGTCCATGCCGACCCCACGCCCGGAGATCTGGGTGATTTTCTCCGCCGTGGAAAACCCCGGCTGCAGGATGAATTGCAGCACGTCGTGGTCGCTGATGACGCTGTCCGGGGCGAGCAGGCCGCGCTTGATCGCCTTGCGTCGCACCGCCTCCAGGGGCACGCCGGCGCCGTCGTCGCGAATATCGAAAATGATGTCGCCACCCTCGCGCAACAGATCCAAAGTGATCCGCCCTTGCGCCGGTTTGCCCGCCGCAACCCGCACGTCGGCGGGCTCCAGGCCATGGTCGACGGCGTTGCGCAGCATATGCTCCAGCGGCGCCGCCATGCGTTCGAGCACATTGCGATCCATCTCGCCTTCGGCGTTGCCGACGATGAACTCGACGTCCTTGCCCAGCTCACCGGCCACCTGGCGGACAATGCGCTTGAGGCGCGGCAGCATGCGCTCGAACGGCACCATGCGCGTGCGCATCAGGCCTTCCTGCAATTCGGTGTTGATGCGACCCTGCTGTTGCAACAGGTTTTCCGCGTCCTGGTTGCGCCGGTCGAGGGTTTCCTTGAGGTCGAGCAGGTCGGAGGCGGATTCGAACAGGGCGCGCGACAGTTGCTGCAATTGCGAATGACGGTCCATTTCCAGCGGATCGAACTCTTCGTAACCCAGGCGCTCGGCCTCGACCTGCTGTCGGCTGAGGATCCGGCCCTGGGTTTCGGTATCGAGCCGGCGCAACTGGTCGCGCATGCGCTCGATGGTGGTTTCCATCTCGTTGAGCGCCACCTGCGCGTCGTTTACCTGTTGTTCGATGCGACCACGAAAGATCGAGGTTTCAGCGGCCAGGTTGACCAGGTCATCGAGCAGCTCCGCCGAGACCTTGACCATGTCCGCCCCGGCATCGGGTTGCAGCTGTGGTGGCTCGGCTTTCGCCGCCACGGTGAGCGGCGCCGGGGTTTCAGCCAGAACCGGGTGACTGAAGTTCTGGATCGCGTCGATCAGCCGGTCGGCCGGCGGCAATGGCTCGCCGGCGCGCGCCGCGTCGAGCATCTGGGCCAGGCGGTCATGGCTGCGCTGCAGCAGCTCGAACAACGCCGGCGTGGGTTGCAGCACGCCGGTGGACAGGCCTTCGTAGAGATATTCCAGCTCATGGGCCAGGTCGCCGATCGGGGCGATTTCCACCATGCGCGCACCGCCCTTGAGGGTGTGCAGGTCGCGCAGCAGGGTTTCCATTTCCTGGCGGTTCGACGGCTCGGCCTGCCAGCGCAGCAGCGCCGCGCCGGAGCTTTCGATGATGTCGAAGCCTTCTTCAAGGAAGATGTCCAGCAACTCGCCGTCATGGTGGGTCGAGTCGTTGCCGGTCGCCGCTTCGAGCACCTCGGCGTTGCTCGCGTGACCTTGCCTGAAGGCGCGAATCGCTTCGATCAGGTCCTCGGGATCGCCCAGGGCTTGATGGTCTTGCAGTTGCTCAAGCAACTGGGCCAGGCGGTCATGGCTCTGTTGCAGCAGCTGCGCCAGCGCTTCGCTGTGGCTGTAACGGCGATCCACCAGTCCCTCATAGAGGCTTTCCAGTTCATGGGCCAGGTCGCCGACCGGCTCGACCTCAGCCATACGCGCGCCACCCTTGAGGGTGTGCAGATCGCGCTGCAACGACGACAGGGGCGCGGCGTTATGCGGGTCATTGAGCCAGCGCTGCAGGGAATGGTTGGCGCTTTCGAGGATATCTTCGGCTTCTTCGAGGAAGATCGAAACGATGTCGCTGTCCAGTTCGGCGGCGCGCCCCCCTGTAGGAGCTGGCTTGCCAGCGATGGACGTCAACGATGACGCGTTGTCATTGGATGACCGCGGCGCCTGTGAGTCCATCGCGAGCAGGCTCGTTCCCACAGGGAGGGGTAGCGTGCGCTCAAGTTCAGCGGTGGCGTCGCCCAGCTCGCGGATGCTCAAGGTGCGACTGCCGTCACTGCGAATCAGGCCCATGGCGGACGGATCGAGGCTCTGGTCGAGCAAGCCGTGCAAGGCCCGAACCCGTTCCGGACGCGGGCTGACTTCCTGGCCGGCCGCCAACTCGTCGAGCATGTTGATCAGCGCTTCGTGGGCACTCTGTGCCTCATGGAAAAACGCTTCGCTGACTGCCAGGCTGCTCTCTTCCACCGCGCCGTAGAGATCGAGCAAGGCTTCGCAGAGTTCATCCACCGGGTGCAGGTAGGCCAGGTGCGCACCTTCGCCGAGGGTGGTCAATTCGTCCAGCAGTGCACTGAGTTCCTGGCGCTCGCCCGGGTGCTGCTGCCAACGCCGCAACAGGCTTTCGGCGTCCAGCAGGATGTCCATGCCCTGGGCCAGGAAGTTGTTGATCAGCTGCGGGTCGCGCTTTATCCGCAGGCCACTGCTGGGCGTGTTCGAGAGGGTTTGCAGGCGCTCGGCGAGCAGCGCCCTGGCACGCTCGATCAAGGCCCGCGCACCGGGAATTTCTGCCACCGGATCGCTCTTGAGCTGGCGCAAGCCAAGCCGGAACAAACCTTCGGCCTCCAGCAGCACTTCGACTTCGTCCAGATCGAGCGCGATCAGGTGAGCCTTGTACTCCCGGGCCAGTTGGTCCAGCGGCGTCGCCAGCTCGGCAATCGGCAGGACCCCGGCCACCGACGCACTGCCCTTGAGCGTGTGCAAGGCGCGCTGCAGTTCATCGCTGGCCTGCAGCGGGAGGTGTTCGGCGGCCTGGTCGAGAAAGCGGTTGAGGCTACCCAGATGGGTCTCGGCTTCCTTGCGGAAGATTTCCAGCAACAGCGGGTCGAGGGCCGCGACGTCCTGGGTGTCCTCGTCCACTGCCGTGGCTGCGCCCTTGGCCAGGGCATGGGCACGGGCCGCCAGCTGGTCGACATCGTCACGCTGGCGCTGGGCATCGGCGGCATATTCGGCCATCAGTTGCGGGAGCAGATCGAGCACTTCGCCGAGCAACTGCTGCACGCTGGCGCCAGGCGTCACGCTCTGTTCGAGGATGCGGTTGAGCAGGTTTTCCATGGCCCAGGCCAGTTCGCCCAGTACCAGGGCGCGCACCATCCGGCCGCTGCCCTTGAGGGTATGGAAAGCGCGGCGCAGTTCACTCAGGGCCGAGCGGTTGGCGGGATTGCCCGACCAGCGTGGCAAATACTCACGAAGGATCTCCAGTACTTCCTCGGTTTCTTCGATGAACACTTCGCGCAATTCCTCGTCCACCGGCGCTTCGCCTGACGGCGGCGGCAGCAGGCTGCCCGGCGTGTCGAGGGCGGGCGGGTTCAGGGCCGAGACCGGGTTGGCCAGCACATCGGCCAGGCTCTGGGCGATGGCCGGGGCATCCCGTTCCTGCTGTTGCTGTGCTTCGCCGGAGCTCAAGACATCCGCCAGCACCGGCACCTGTTGTTCGCTGGGGAAAACCCCGAGTGCAGCCAGGCTTCGCTGCGCCACGTCGAGCAATTGTTCACCGGGCGCCAGGGGGTCGTCGCTGAGGCGCTCAAGGTAATACTCGATGCTGGTGATAGCGTCGGCCAGGCTGTCCAGCGCCTGCCAGCCGGGCTGGCCCGGTTCGAGCAGCAGGTGCTCGCGGATAAAATGATTGCAGGTTTCGATCAGGCTCGCCGCCCGGCTCAACGGAATCATCGCCAGGGCACCGCGCACTTGGGTGAGCAAGGCCGGCAGTGCCTGCAGGTGCTGTCGGTCCCAATCGGCATCGATGTAGTCGACGATCATGTCCTTGGCCTGCTGCAGGCAGATGCGCGCTTCCTTGATGACGATCTGGTGGATCTGCGTCAGGTCGGTGGTGGGCAGGCGGCTGTCTTCCTGGCTTTCCGGCTCCACGGTGCCGACCATGCCGGCCAGGGTCGCTTCGACGTAAAGCAAGGCCCCGGCCACGTCCATGAGGATCGCGTCATCGGGTGCGCGCTGTCCCTGGGTCAGGCTCAGCACCACGGCCAGTTGATCGATGATGACCTTGCGTGGCTGGCCAAAACCCAGCACCGCCAGGGTGTCGGCGATCTGCCGCAGGGGCGCCAGCAGGCTGTCGAGGTCCGAGGCGTGTTGGCGGTCGCTGCGCACGAACAGGTCGAGGTGCTCCTTGACCCGCACCAGCTCTTCGCACAAGGCCGCCAATACCGAGCGCATGGCGTCACGGTCGGGCCCGGCCAGCCGTGCGCGTTCTTCGTCGACCATCGCGCTGTCAGGCAATGCATCATCCAGTGCGTAGCGATCTTTCATGGTCAGCATCTGCCCGGTGGGATGTTCGGCCTTGGCAATATAGAACAGCAAACTCTTGAGCAACTCGGTTGGCGGCGGCTGATTGATGCCCTGCATGCCCTGTTCGAGCAGACGCTTGAGCTCCTTGTCAGCCTCCTTGAACAGGCTGCGCAAGGCCGGGCTGTTGCCGATGGCACCGGCGCGCATGCCTTCGACCAGCGCCGAAGCGACCTGCCACAGCGGGCTCAGGGGCGCTGAACCGCACACGTTTTCCAGACGGCTGAAGACCTTGGCCAGGTACTCAAGGTGAGTGTCGTCGTCCTGTTCACGCAGCAAACCGACCAGGGCCATCTGCAACATCTGCCGCAACTTGCGCAGCACATTCGGCAATTCCGCCGGCTCCAGCCGCGCCAGGGACGCTTCGTCCAGGGGCGCCAGGCCGAGCAACTGCGGGCTGAACAGGCTGGTTTCCGACAACAGGCTTTCGCCCCGGGCGCTGCGCAGGTCGTTGATCAGCGGCAAGACCACCAACGGCAAATCGCGGCGGGCGCCTTGCACGCGATCGAGGTAGATCGGCAATTGCCCCAGCGCTTGCAGCATGAGGTGCAACGCTTCGTCGCGATGATGAACGCGATTGTGTTGCAAGGCGGTGACCAGTTGCTCCATTTCTTCGGCAAGCAAGGCCGCGCCGTAGAACTCGACCATCTGCAGGCTGCCGTGAACCTGATGGATGCACGCCAGGCATTCGCTCAGGGCGTGCGTCGCCTGCGGGTCATCAAGCTGGGTTTCGATCGCGTGATGAGCCTGCTTCAGCGTTTCGGCAATTTCGCCTTTGACCCATTCGAGGGCCACATAGTCGTGCCGATCACCCATAACCACTCCAATCCCCACTTCAATCAAGATAGCCATGCCCGGGGGCGGTTCAAGCTTTGTCCGTTACCTGCGCCTTGGTGGCCGGCAAGGTGAACCCGGACACCGACCGCCGCAACTGGCTGGCCATTTTTGCCAGGTTGCCAATGCTCTCGGCGGTGGCGGTAGAGCCGGACGAGGTCTGCGTGGTGATCTGCTGGATCACGTTCATGGTCAGGGAAATCTGACCGGCCGACGACGTCTGTTGTTGCGCGGCGTTGGAAATGCTCTGGATCAGCGCCGCCAGGGTCTTGGACACCCCTTCGATTTCTTCCAGGGCCACACCGGCATCCTGCGCCAGACGCGCGCCGCGCACCACTTCGGTGGTGGTCTGCTCCATGGAGATGACCGCTTCGTTGGTGTCGGCCTGGATCGCCCGCACCAGGGTCTCGATCTGCCGTGTTGCGGCGGACGAACGTTCCGCCAGGCGCTGCACCTCGTCGGCGACCACCGCAAAACCACGTCCGGCATCACCGGCCATGGACGCCTGGATTGCCGCGTTGAGGGCGAGGATGTTGGTCTGGTCGGCAATGTCGTCGATCAGGCTGACAATATCGCCAATTTCCTGGGAAGACTCGCCAAGGCGTTTGATTCGTTTGGCGGTGTCCTGGATCTGTTCGCGGATGTTGTCCATGCCGTGGATGGTGTTGTGCACCACCTCGTTGCCCTTGTTGGCGATTTCCACCGAACGCTCGGCCACCGCCGAGGACTCGGCGGCGTTGGCCGACACCTGGTCGATGGACTCGGCCATGTCGTTGATCGCGGTGGAGGCTTCGGAAATCTGTTGGGCCTGGTGTTCCGAGGCCTGTGCCAGGTGCATCGCGGTGGCCTGGGTTTCCTGCACGGCGGCGGCGACCTGCCCGGCTGTGAGGTTGATCGTGGCCACCAGGTCGCGCAGTTGGTCCACGGAATAGTTGATCGAGTCGGCAATGGTCCCGGTGAAGTCCTCGGTGACCGTGGCGGTCACGGTCAGGTCGCCGTCGGCCAGGTCTTCGATTTCATCGAGCAGACGCAGGATCGCGTTCTGGTTGCGTTCGTTCTTCTCGGCGGTTTCGCGCAGTTGGCGATTGGTTTCACGCACCATCACCAGGCCGATGAGGATGATCGACATCAACGCTGCCAGGCCCAGGACATAACCGCCGATGGTGTCGGTGTCACGTCCCCCGGCGAGGTTTTCGAAACCGCTGGCCAGGTGGGACGCTTCGTCGAGCAGGGTTTGCGAGAGACTGAAGATATTGGTCGCCGATTCACGGACCTTGAACAGCTCCGGTGAGGTTTCGAGGATTTCGTCCACGGAGCCGGAAACGAATTCGAACAGCTCGGAAATCTCGATCAGCCGCGCGCGCGCGTCTCGGTCCTCGACCTGGCTGACCCGCAGCGCTGCGTTGCCCTGGAGCATGCCGTTGAGCACCTGGCCGAAACGCGCCGCATCACGGCCGAACGCATCGGCGGCCTGCTGTGAGTTTTCGTCGCCAGACAAGACGGTATTGACCGCGCCTAAAATACGTTCGGCCAACAGGGATTGACGCTGGGCCATCGCCACCTGGGCCGCCGGGGCGCCCCGTTGCAGCAGGGTTTCGACGACTTTTTCGTATTCGACCTGCAACTGCGGCACGGTTTCGGCGAGGGTCGCGGCGACCTGATGCAGCGACAACACCGTCTGCTCGCTGGACAGGATGGCGTCGGTGTTTTTCAGCAGGCGTTCCCAGTCCAGCTGCACGGCGCGCATTTCCGGGCGCACGCTGGCCGGTGCCGGTGGCAGGCCGGTGGCGGGGTCGCCTTTCTTCAGATAACTCCAGCGCCGGGCAAAATCGTTGCGCGCATCGCTGAGTAACTTGAACGCCGCGGCCTTGCCGGCAGCGGCTTCGGTGGCATTCTTGGCAATCCGTTGGGACAGCACGCGCAGCTCACCGGCGTGGCCGATGTACTGTTTGTCGTAAGTAGCCTGGGTGTTGAGGTACGCGAAGTTGGCGAACAACAACATGATGAAGATGATCAGGGCGATGAACAGCGCGATGATCTGCGATCGACTGCGCGACCCTTCCATTGGCTTGCCTGCTTTTGCTTTTGTCATCGGTCTTCGCCTGTTAACCCACTTCTGGGCCTACCAGAATCCCCTGTGGGAGCGGGCTTGCTCGCGAAAGCGGTGTGTCATCCAAGATTAAATTCGACTGGCATGACGCCTTCGCGAGCAAGCCCGCTCCCACATTAGATCGGTGTCGTTCCTGTTAAACGGCTACGTTCATGAATCCCTGCGACCGCGCCAGCGCAAACAGGCTGAACACTTGCCAGGTCTGTTCACGCTGAAACCGGCCCGTGATGAACGGTGAAATCGGGCTGTTCAACGTGTCTGCCGGCTCCAGGCTGCCCCGGGCAAAGTGCTGCAAGCCAAAGACCTCATCGACCAACAACCCGGCAAACACCTCGTCATGTTCCACCACCAACACGCGCCGCTGCTTGCGCGCTGCCGAGACCTCGTGGCCGAAGAAGCCTGCCAGGTCCATGATCGGCAACAGGCGCCCGCGCAGATTGGCCACGCCCTTCACCCACGGCTTGACCCCCGGCACCAGGGTAAACCGCGGCTCGTGCAACACTTCACCGACCTCGCCCATGGGCGCGACGTACCAGCGTTCGCCCAGGCGAAAACCGATGCCGCTCCAGCTGTCCTGCCGGGTCGGCTGGGACGGCAGGTCCGCCGCCAGCAAGCGACAGCGCCGGTCGATCTGCAGCAGCAGCTCGAAGGCGGTCAATGATTCGTTCATGACCGCAGGATCAACCGGCCAGCACGTTGTTCAGGGTCTTGATCAGGGTGTCTTCGTCGACCGGCTTGGTCAGGTAGTCCCTGGCGCCCTGGCGCGTGCCCCAGACCTTGTCGGTTTCCTGATCCTTGGTGGTGATGATGATCACCGGGATGTGCCCGGTGTCCGGGTCTTTGGTCAACTGGCGGGTCGCCTGGAAACCGTTGAGGCCGGGCATGACGATGTCCATCAGCACCGCGTCGGGTTTTTCCTGGCGGGCCAGGGCCACGCCGTCTGCGCCGTTTTCGGCTTTCAATACTTCATGACCGTGCTTTTCCAGCATGCCGGTCAGTTTGTACATTTCAGTCGGCGAATCATCGACGATCAGGATACGTGCCATGGTCTTCCCCATTCTTGTCGGCGCAGGGCCCAATGGCCGAGCGTCTCTGTAGGTGTCTTACTGCGGCAAAACAGCGGCAAAGCCCGGGACATGGGCCTGGATCGCGTTCAGCAGTTCTTCCTTGCTGAAAGGTTTGGTCAGGAACTGGTCGGAGCCGACGATGCGCCCCTTGGCCTTGTCGAACAGCCCGTCCTTGGACGACAGCATAATCACTGGCGTGGACTTGAAGGCACTGTTGTTCTTGATTAAAGCGCAGGTCTGATAGCCATCCAGGCGCGGCATCATGATGTCGACGAAGATGATCCCGGGGTGGTGATCGGCGATCTTGGCCAGGGCATCGAACCCGTCGATGGCCGTGATGACCTCACAACCCACGTTCTTGAGCAGTGTTTCGGCGGTGCGGCGAATCGTCTTCGAATCGTCGATCACCATGACCTTCAAGGCGCTGGGTTGCTGTTCCATAGTGGCTCCACCGTCGCCTTTACGAATCTATTTGTCCCTATGCGGGCCGTCGAGCCCTCGAAACCCTTGATGTTCAAGGCCCGGCACGACATGGCAGCCTTTTTAGCACAGTCTCCAAATCCAATCTATCGGCCGGCCCTGGCAGTGGTTTTTCCTTGACCGGGAACACACTCAGCGCCACTCTGACGCCACTTTTATACGCTGATCCTCTGTAGGAGCGAGCTCGCTCGCGATGGTCGTCAACGATAATGCGTGCTGTCAGGATGAGCGCGTTGCCCTTGAGTTTTTCGCGAGCAAGCTCGCTCCTACAGAGATCGACATCAGCCCCACATCTTGAGGAAACACCCATGAGCGTTCGTGTCGGGATTGTCATGGATCCTATCGCCAGCATCTCCTATAAAAAGGATAGCTCGCTGGCCATGCTGCTGGCCGCACAGAAGCGCGGCTGGGAACTGTTCTACATGGAGCAGCGCGACCTGTACCAGGCCGAAGGTCAGGCGCGGGCGCGGATGCGTCCGCTGAAAGTGTTCGCCAACCCGGAAAAATGGTTCGAGCTGGAAGCCGAGCAGGACGCCCTGCTGAGCGACCTGGACGTGATCCTGATGCGCAAGGATCCGCCCTTCGACATGGAATTCGTCTATTCCACCTATCTGCTGGAACAGGCCGAAAGCGCTGGCGTGCTGGTGGTCAACAAGCCGCAGAGCCTGCGCGACTGTAACGAAAAGCTGTTCGCCACGCTGTTCCCGCAGTGCACGCCGCCGACCATCGTCAGCCGTCGCCCGGACGTACTGCGCGAATTCGCCGACCATCATGGCGATGTGATCCTCAAGCCGCTGGACGGCATGGGCGGTTCCTCGATCTTCCGTCATACCGCCGGCCACCCGAACCTCTCGGTGATCCTCGAAACCCTGACCCTGCACGGTCAGCAGCAAATCATGATCCAGGGCTACCTGCCGGCCATCGTCGATGGCGACAAACGCATCCTGATGATCGACGGCGAACCGGTGGACTACTGCCTGGCGCGCATCCCCGCTGCCGGTGAGACCCGTGGTAACCTCGCTGCCGGTGGCCGCGGCGAAGCCCGTCCATTGACCGAGAAGGATCGCTGGATCGCGGCGCAAGTCGGCCCGACCCTGCGCGAGAAAGGCCTGTTGTTCGTTGGCCTCGATGTGATTGGCGAGCACCTGACCGAAATCAACGTCACCAGCCCGACGTGCATCCGCGAAATCGACAATGCCTTCGGCACCGATATTGGCGGCATGCTGATGGAGGTCATTGAGAAGAAGCTGCAAGCTGCAAGCCACAAGCCGCAAGTTTGAAGCGCGTGACGTACAGCTTGTCGCTCGATGCTTGAAGCTTGAAGCTAAAATCCAACATTGCGTTATCATGCGCGGCCTGTGAAAACGCGATGTTGGTTTCCTTGTCATGACCCTCCCGTCCGATCTGCCTCCCGAACTCGCCCGTTACGGCGTGCGCCCGGCCGATCGCCTCGGTTTTACCCTGTTCCTGGCGGCGCTGATCCACCTGGCATTGCTGCTGGGTGTCGGCTTCACCATGGTCGAGCCCAAGCAGATCAGCAAAACCCTGGAAATCACCCTCGCCACCTTCAAGAGCGAAAAGAAGCCGGACAAGGCCGATTTCCTCGCCCAGGAAAACCAGCAAGGCAGCGGCACCCTGGACAAGAAGGCGATCCCCAAGACCACCGAGATCGCGCCGTTCCAGGACAACAAGGTACAGAAAGTCACACCGCCACCCGCCGCCAAGCCTGAAGTCCAGGAAGCCGCGCCCAAGGCTGCCGTGACCACCGTCGCGCCGAAGCCGAAAAAAGCTGCCGCGAAAACCGAAGAACCCAAACCCGTCACCAAACCTGCGGTGGCCGCACCGACGTTCGACAGTGAACAGCTGTCCAGCGACATCGCCAGCCTCGAAGCCGAGCTGGCCCAGGAACAGCAGTTGTACGCCAAGCGCCCGCGCATCCACCGCCTGAGCGCCGCGTCGACCATGCGCGACAAGGGCGCCTGGTATAAGGACGAATGGCGCAAGAAGGTCGAGCGCATCGGCAACCTCAATTATCCCGACGAAGCCCGGCGCAAGCAGATCTACGGCAATTTGCGCCTGATGGTCTCGATCAACCGCGATGGCTCGTTGTATGAGGTGCTGGTGCTGGAGTCGTCCGGGCAACCGCTGCTGGATCAGGCGGCCCAGCGCATCGTGCGGCTGGCGGCGCCGTTTGCGCCGTTTACCGGGGACCTGTCGGATATCGACCGCCTGGAAATCATCCGCACCTGGAAATTCGCCCGCGGCGATCGCCTTTCCAGTAATTGATCGAAGATCAAAAGATCGCAGCCTGCGGCAGCTCCTACATTTGGAATGCATTTCCCTGTAGGAGCTGCCGCAGGCTGCGATCTTTTGACGTGCTTCGGCTTGTCAGTTCGCCCCTCCAACGCCACACTAGCGCTCATGAAAAACGTCAGCCCCAGCTACCTCAAGCATCACTTCCTGATCGCCATGCCGCACATGGTCGACCCGAACTTTGCGCACACCTTGACCTACATCGTCGAGCACACGGCCAATGGTGCCATGGGGCTGGTGGTCAACCGTCCGCAGGACCTGAACCTGGCCGATATCCTCGAGCAATTGCGCCCGGACATCGAACCGCCAGCGCTGTGCCAGCACGTGCCGATCTTCATCGGCGGGCCAGTGCAGACCGACCGCGGGTTTGTCCTGCACCCCACGGGCCAGGGTTTTCAAGCGACCGTTGATCTGGAAGGCGAACTGTCGCTGTCGACCTCCCAGGACGTGCTGTTCGCCATCGCCGATGGCGTTGGCCCGGCGAAAAGCGTGATCACCCTGGGTTATGCCGGCTGGGAAGCCGGGCAACTGGAGGCCGAACTGGCGCAGAACGCCTGGCTGACCTGCCCGTACGATGCCGACATCCTGTTCAACACCAGCAGCGAGCAGCGCCTGGAAGCGGCGGCCAAACACCTGGGCGTCAACCTCAGCCTGCTGACCAGCCAGGCGGGGCACGCCTGATGGCCCTGCGGTTGATTCTGGGGTTCGACTACGGCACCAAACAGATCGGCGTTGCGGTTGGCCAGGTGATTACCGGCCAGGCCCGCGAGCTGTGCACCTTGAAGGCACAAAACGGCATTCCCGACTGGGATCAGGTCGAAGCGCTGATCAAGGAGTGGAAACCCGACGCCGTGGTGGTCGGCCTGCCGCTGAACATGGACGGCACGCCCAGCGACATGTGCGCCCGCGCGGAAAAATTCGCCCGGCGCCTGAACGGTCGCTTCAACCTGCCCTTCTACACCCACGATGAACGCCTGACCACCTTCGAGGCCAAGGGCGAACGCCTGGCCCGGGGCGGACAGAAAGGCAGTTACCGTGACAACCCGGTCGACGCCATCGCCGCCGCCCTGCTGCTGCAAGGCTGGCTCGACGAGAACGGCGCATTGTTCGAATCCTAATCCTGAAGAGCCGTCACCCGTCTCTTTTAGCTACACCCCGAGCCACCTCCGGCAACGACCCGGCTCGGGCCCAAGAAGGAGCAACCATGAGCCTGCCCAATCCCGCCGAACTGATCAGCCAGATGGCGACTGATCTCAAGGCACACCTGGAACACCGTGGCATCAGCGAACCGCGCTACATCGGCATTCGTACCGGTGGCGTGTGGGTTGCCCAGGCCCTGCTCAAGGAGCTGGGCAGCGCTGAACCTCTTGGCACACTCGACGTTTCCTTCTACCGCGACGACTTCAGCCAGAACGGCCTGCACCCGCAAGTGCGCCCGTCGGCCCTGCCGTTCGAGATCGAAGGCCAGCACCTGGTGCTGATCGACGACGTGCTGATGAGCGGCCGGACCATCCGCGCCGCCCTGAACGAACTGTTCGACTACGGTCGCCCGGCCAGCGTGACGCTGGTGTGCCTGCTGGACCTGGATGCCGGTGAACTGCCGATCCGCCCGAACGTACTGGGCGCGACCCTGTCCCTGGCAGCCCACGAGCGGGTAAAACTTTCGGGCCCGGAGCTCGAGCTCGAACTGCAAGACCTCGCCCTTTAATTCGCCCTATTGAGAGTCCCCCTCGCGATGACGCCTTTAGATACCAAGCGCCCGCTGCAGCTCAATGATCAGGGCCAGCTGCGCCACTTCCTCTCGCTCGACGGCTTGCGCCGCGAGCTGCTGACGGAAATCCTCGACACCGCCGACTCGTTCCTGGAAGTCGGCGCCCGGGCGGTGAAGAAAGTCCCGTTGCTGCGCGGCAAGACCGTGTGCAACGTGTTCTTCGAGAACTCCACCCGCACCCGCACCACCTTCGAACTGGCGGCCCAGCGCCTGTCGGCGGACGTGATCACCCTGAATGTGTCGACATCGTCGGCGAGCAAGGGGGAAACCCTGCTCGACACCTTGCGCAACCTGGAAGCCATGGCCGCCGACATGTTCGTCGTGCGCCACGGTGATTCCGGCGCCGCCCACTTCATCGCCGAGCATGTTTGCCCGCAAGTGGCGATCATCAATGGCGGCGACGGCCGTCACGCGCACCCGACCCAGGGCATGCTCGACATGCTCACCATCCGCCGGCACAAGGGCGGCTTCGAAAACCTGTCGGTGGCCATCGTCGGCGACATCCTGCACTCGCGGGTCGCGCGCTCGAACATGCTGGCCCTGAAAACCCTGGGCTGCCCAGACATCCGCGTGATCGCGCCGAAGACCCTGCTGCCGATCGGCATCGAGCAATACGGCGTGAAGGTCTACACCGACATGACCGAAGGCCTGAAAGACGTCGACGTGGTGATCATGCTGCGCCTGCAGCGTGAACGCATGACCGGCGGCCTGCTGCCGAGCGAAGGCGAGTTCTACCGCCTGTTCGGCCTGACCACCGCGCGCCTGGCCGGCGCCAAGCCCGATGCCATCGTCATGCACCCGGGGCCGATCAACCGTGGTGTGGAAATCGAGTCGGCGGTGGCCGACGGCCCGCACTCGGTGATCCTCAACCAGGTGACCTACGGCATTGCGATTCGTATGGCGGTGCTGTCCATGGCCATGAGCGGACAGACTGCGCAGCGCCAATTCGAGCAGGAGAACGCCCAGTGAAGCTCAGCATTCTTGGCGCACGCGTTATCGATCCGGCCAGCGGCCTGGATCAAGTGACTGATATCCACATTGAAGCCTGCAAGATCGTCGGCCTCGGCGCCGCTCCAGCGGGTTTCGTTGCAGTAGACACCATCGACGCCAAGGGCCTGGTGGCGGCCCCTGGCCTGGTCGACCTCAACGTCGCCCTGCGCGAGCCGGGTTACAGCCGTAAAGGCTCGATCACCAGCGAAACCCGTGCGGCGGCTGCCGGCGGCGTCACCAGCCTGTGCTGCCCGCCGAAAACCAAACCGGTGCTGGACACCTCGGCCGTCGCCGAACTGATCCTCGACCGCGCCCGCGAGGCCGGCAACACCAAAGTCTTCCCGATCGGCGCCCTGAGCAAAGGCCTGGACGGCGAACAACTGGCCGAACTGGTTGCCTTGCGCGATGCCGGCTGCGTGGCCTTCGGCAACGGCCTGGAGAGCTTTCGCAACACCCGCACCCTGTGTCGGGCGCTGGATTACGCGGCCACCTTCGACCTCACGGTGATCTTCAACTCCCAGGATCACGACCTGGCGGAAGGCGGCCTGGCCCATGAAGGCCCGACCGCGAGCTTCCTCGGCCTGCCGGGCATTCCGGAAACCGCCGAAACCGTGGCCCTGGCCAGGGATCTGCTGCTGGTCGAACAGACCGGCGTGCGTGCGCACTTCAGCCAGCTCACCAGCGCCCGTGGTGTCGCCCTGATCGCCCAGGCCCAGCAGCGCGGCCTGAAGGTCACGGCGGATGTCGCCCTGTACCAGTTGATCCTGACCGACGAAGCGCTGATCGATTTCAGCAGCCTCTATCACGTGCAGCCACCTCTGCGCACCCGCGCCGACCGCGATGGCCTGCGTGCCGCCGTGAAATCAGGCGTGGTCTCGGCCATTTCCAGCCATCACCAACCTCACGAACGAGACGCCAAGCTGGCGCCGTTCGGGGCCACCGAGCCAGGCATCAGCAGCGTTGAACTGCTGCTGCCGCTGGCAATGACTCTGGTGGAAGACGGCTTGCTGGACCTGCCGACGCTGCTGGCGCGCCTCAGCACCGGCCCTGCCGAGGCCCTGCGCCTGCCGGCGGGCAAGCTGGCGGTGGGTGGCGCGGCGGATATCGTGCTGTTCGACCCCGCGGCCTCGACCGTGGCCGGTGAGACCTGGCTGTCCAAGGGCGAGAATTGCCCGTTCATTGGGCACAGTTTGCCGGGTGTGGTGCGTTATACCCTGGTGGATGGGCGGATCAGCCACCAGGCCTAAGACCGCGGCGCCTCAATCGCCAGCAGGGCTAGCTCCCACAGGATATGTGAACGACACAAATCCCCTGTGGGAGCCAGCCTGCTGGCGATGACTTACTTGAAGGCACCTCTGTTTTGCGCGTTACGTACCGACACTTGGTCATTCAGTGTCCAGAAGTCATACAGCACCCCCAGAAAGAACAACCCACCCGTCACCAGGTACAGCAATCCGCTGATCCACTTCCCCTGATACATCCGGTGCACACCAAACACCCCGAGAAACGTCAGCAGGATCCACGCCACGTTGTATTCGATCGGCCCGGCGGTAAACCGCAGGTCCGCTTCACGGTCCATGGCCGGAATCAGGAACAGGTCGATCAACCAGCCGATCCCCAGCAAACCGAAGGTGAAAAACCAGATCGTCCCGGTTACCGGCTTGCCGTAATAAAAGCGATGAGCCCCGGTAAAGCCAAAAATCCACAGCAGGTAACCGATCACTTTACTGTGGGTATCCTGGTGCGGGACGGGCGCTTGATAGGTGTTCATGGATGACCTCGATTCACACGATAGATAAATATTCTTTAAATCTTTGTGACTTTTTTACGAGCAGCCGACGTATGGCACATGTTAGCGTCTCTCTCGCCAAACCCTTATAGCACTTGGCTTCTGTCCGACAATTGCGTCCATTCGCCGCTTATTTGGTTCCGTTGACCCCAAGGTTAATCGACCAACGGCCCCGGAAGGCACAAAAAAGCTGTTATAAAGTTGCGCGCCAACACATACGAGCCCTGCCTAATGCGTCCATTTTTCAAGACATGGCTAACCATTTGCCTATTATTGCCACTGGCCGCCCACGCCACCAATCGTGAGCAACGTCTTCCGAACGTTAATGGTTACACCCAGAAATCCCATGCCGCTGCTCCTTCGAGCAAAAGCAAGAAATCGGTCAAATCAGCTCCGCAGCTGGTCAGCAAAAGCAGCCTGGTGCCGCCAATGGGGACCAAGGAAAGCAGCAACGTGCTGAGCCGCGCCGTCAACGTCCTCGGTACACCGTACCGCTGGGGTGGCAGCAGCCCGAGCAAAGGCTTCGACTGCAGCGGCCTGGTCAAATATGCGTTCAACGACGCCACGTTTGACCTGCCACGGACCTCCAATGCCATGGCCAGCGGTCACGGCGAGAAAGTCGATCGCAACGATTTGAAACCGGGCGACCTGATTTTCTTCAACATCAAGAGCCGTCGAGTCAATCACGTTGCCATCTACCTGGGCAACGACCGCTTCATCCACGCACCACGCCGTGGCAAGTCGGTAAGCATCGACACCTTGAAGAAACCGTATTGGGAAAAGCACTACGTAGTGGCCAAGCGGGTTCTGCCGAAAGAACAGAATGCGATGCGGGTTGTGCAGCGCTGATTTGAAACAAGATCAAAAGATCGCAGCCTGCGGCAGCTCCTACACAGGGATTCGCGTTTCCCTGTAGGAGCTGCCGCAGGCTGCGATCTTTTGCTTTTCCCCCCATCAAAAATTATCCGGCGACCGCGCCTTCTCCCGCGCCTGATCGCGACTGACCAAACCCCTGGTTACCAGATCCTTCAAACTCATATCCAGCGTCTGCATCCCCAGCGACCCGCCCGACTGAATCGACGAATACATCTGCGCCACCTTGTCTTCACGGATCAGGTTACGAATCGCCGACGTTCCCAGCATGATCTCGTGAGCCGCCACCCGACCACCCCCGATCTTCTTGACCAGGGTCTGGGACACCACCGCCAGCAACGATTCGGACAGCATTGAACGCACCATCGCCTTCTCGTCCCCCGGAAACACGTCGATGACCCGGTCGATGGTTTTCGCCGCCGAGGTCGTGTGCAGCGTGCCGAACACCAGGTGACCCGTCTCGGCAGCGGTCAACGCCAGGCGGATAGTCTCCAGGTCCCGCAGCTCCCCCACCAGGATCACGTCCGGGTCTTCGCGAAGGGCCGAACGCAAGGCTGTGGCGAAACTGTGGGTATCGCGGTGGACTTCGCGCTGATTGATCAGGCATTTGCGCGATTCGTGGACGAACTCGATAGGGTCTTCAATCGTCAGGATGTGGTGATGGCGATGGCTGTTCAGGTAATCGATCATCGCTGCCAGAGTGGTGGACTTGCCGGACCCCGTCGGGCCTGTCACCAGCACCAGCCCGCGGGGTGCATCGGTCATCTTGTGAAACACTTCGCCCATGCCCAGCTCTTCCATGCTCCGGACCTTGGACGGGATCGTACGAAACACCGCACCAGCGCCTCGGCTCTGATTGAAGGCATTGACCCGGAAGCGCGCGATGCCGGGCACCTCAAAGGAAAAGTCGGTTTCCAGATGCTGTTCGAACGCCACCCGCTGGGTATCGTTCATGATGTCGTAGATCAGCGCCTGCACCTCCTTGTGCTCCAGGGCCGGCAAGTTGATGCGCCGCACGTCGCCATCGACGCGGATCATCGGCGGCAGGCCGGCCGACAAATGCAGGTCGGACGCGCCTTGTTTGGCGCTGAACGCCAGCAACTCAGTGATATCCATAGCGCCCCTCAATTCCAGTAGAATGCCGCCAACCTCAGACCGCTGGCGCCTCTTGAATGTCCACGATAGCAGACAACATTGAACAGGTTGGTTCACGCATTCGTGCCGCTGCCCTCGCTGCCCACCGCGATGAAAACAGCGTGCAGTTGCTGGCCGTGAGCAAGACCAAACCCGCCCAGGCGCTGCGTGAAGCCCATGCCGCGGGCCTGCGCGACTTTGGTGAAAACTACCTGCAGGAAGCCCTGGGCAAGCAGCTTGAATTGACCGACCTGCCCTTGATCTGGCACTTCATCGGCCCCATTCAATCGAACAAGACTCGTGCAATCGCCGAGCACTTCGCCTGGGTGCATTCCGTGGATCGCCTGAAAATTGCACAACGCTTGTCCGAACAACGTCCCGCCGATCTGCCCCCCTTGAACATCTGCATCCAGGTCAACGTCAGTGGTGAAGCCAGCAAATCCGGCTGCACCCCGGCGGACCTGCCGGCCCTGGCCAACGCCATCAGCGCCTTGCCGCGCCTGAAGTTGCGCGGGCTGATGGCGATTCCCGAGCCGACCGAAGATCGCGCCGCCCAGGATGCCGCTTTCGCTTCCGTGCAAAACCTGCAGGCCAGCCTGAATTTGCCACTCGACACACTTTCCATGGGCATGAGCCACGACCTCGAGTCGGCCATTGCCCAGGGCGCTACCTGGGTCCGTATCGGTACGGCCCTGTTTGGCGCCAGAGATTACGGTCAACCTTGACCCCATTTTATAAGGACCTGACATGAGCAAGACACGTATTGCCTTTATCGGTGCCGGCAACATGGCCGCCAGCCTGATCGGCGGCCTGCGGGCCAAAGGTCTGGAAGCGGCGCAGATCCGCGCCAGCGATCCGGGCGAAGAAACCCGTGCCCGCGTGAGCGCCGAACACGGCATCGAAGTGTTCGCCGACAACGCCGACGCCATCCAGGGCGCGGACGTGATCGTGCTCGCGGTGAAGCCCCAGGCGATGAAGGCTGTCTGCGAAGCCATTCGCCCAAGCCTGAAACCCGAGCAACTGGTAGTGTCGATCGCCGCCGGCATCACCTGCGCCAGCATGAACAACTGGCTCGGCGCCCAGCCGATCGTGCGCTGCATGCCCAACACCCCGGCGCTGTTGCGTCAGGGCGTGAGCGGTCTGTTCGCCACCGCCCAGGTGAGCGCCGAGCAGCGCCAGCAAGCCCAGGAACTGCTGTCGGCCGTTGGCGTTGCCCTGTGGCTGGCCGAGGAACAGCAGCTGGATGCGGTCACTGCCGTGTCGGGCTCGGGCCCTGCGTACTTCTTCCTGCTGATCGAAGCCATGACCGCCGCTGGCGTCAAACTCGGCCTGCCGGCAGACATCGCCGCTCAACTGACGCTGCAGACCGCCCTGGGCGCCGCCCACATGGCAGTGTCCAGCGACGTCGACGCCGCCGAGCTGCGTCGCCGCGTGACTTCGCCTGCGGGCACCACGGAAGCCGCGATCAAATCGTTCCAGGCCAACGGCTTCGAAGCACTGGTGGAAAAAGCCCTGGGCGCCGCCGCGCACCGCTCGGCCGAGATGGCTGAGCAACTCGGTCGCTAATCAGCACTTAATAAGGAATCAACAATGCTCGGACTCAATGACGCTGCCATTTTTGTGATCCAGACCCTGGGCAGCCTGTATCTCTTGATCGTGTTGCTGCGTTTCATCCTGCAATTGGTGCGGGCGAACTTCTACAACCCGCTCTGCCAATTCGCCGTAAAAGCTACTCAACCGCTGCTCAAGCCACTGCGCCGGGTGATCCCGAGCATGTTCGGCCTGGACATGTCCTCGCTGGTGCTGGCCCTGATCGTGCAAATGGCGCTGTTCGCGGTCATCCTGCTGCTCAGTGGCTACTCGGTCGACGTGCTGTTCCTGGCACCCTGGGCGCTGATCGGCATCTTCGCGCTGTTCTTGAAGATCCTGTTCTGGGCGATGATCATCAGCGTGATCCTGTCCTGGGTTGCTCCGGGCAGCCACAACCCGGGCGCCGAACTGGTCCAGCAGATCACCGAGCCGGTACTGGCTCCGTTCCGCCGGATCATCCCGAACCTGGGCGGTCTCGACATCTCGCCGATCTTCGCCTTCATCGCGCTGCAATTGCTGCAGAGCTGGCTGATTCCGCGCCTGGCGTACTACGCGCTGATGCCGAAGGAATTGTTTGGCCTGATCTAATACCGCGTTATCGTTCTTCGCGAGCAAGCCCGCTCCCACATTGGAATGCGTTCCCCTGTGGGAGCGGGCTTGCTCGCGAATGGCGCACCTCGGTCCAATTGAAATAAATCAGGCCCGGCCTTTGCTTGCCGCTAACCCCACCGGTCTTTAGACTTACGCCTCATTTCAACGAGAGCAGGGTCGATGCCAGCTGCCTTTCCCCCCGATTCTGTTGGTCTGGTGACGCCGCAAGTGGCGCACTTCAGCGAAGCCCTGGCCTTGGCCTGCGGCCGCTCGCTCCCGGCCTACGACCTGGTTTACGAGACCTACGGCACCCTGAACGCCACGGCGAGCAACGCCGTGCTGATCTGCCACGCCTTGTCCGGCCACCACCATGCGGCGGGCTATCACAACCCCGACGACCGTAAACCCGGTTGGTGGGACAGCTGCATCGGACCCGGCAAGCCCATCGACACCAGCAAGTTCTTCGTGGTCAGCCTGAACAACCTTGGCGGCTGCAATGGCTCTACCGGCCCGAGCAGCATCAACCCGGAGACCGGCAAGCCGTTCGGCGCGGACTTCCCGGTATTGACCGTGGAAGACTGGGTGCACAGCCAGGCGCGCCTGGCCGATCGCCTCGGCATTGCCCAATTTGCCGCGGTGATCGGCGGCAGCCTCGGCGGCATGCAGGCGATGCAATGGAGCATCACTTACCCCGAGCGCATCCGCCATTGCGTGGCGATCGCCTCGGCCCCCAAGCTGTCGGCGCAGAACATCGCCTTCAACGAAGTGGCACGCCAGGCGATTCTCACCGACCCGGAATTTCACGGCGGTTCTTTCCAGGAACACAGCGTGATCCCCAAGCGCGGGCTGATGCTGGCGCGCATGGTCGGGCACATCACCTACCTGTCCGACGACTCCATGGGCGAGAAATTCGGTCGCGGCCTGAAAAGCGAGAAGCTCAACTACGACTTCCACAGCGTCGAGTTCCAGGTCGAAAGCTACCTGCGTTATCAAGGTGAAGAGTTCTCCGGGCGTTTCGATGCCAACACTTACCTGCTGATGACCAAGGCCCTGGACTACTTCGACCCGGCGGCCAACTTCGACGATGACCTGGCGAAAACCTTCGCCGGCGCCACTGCCAAGTTCTGCGTGATGTCGTTCACCACCGACTGGCGCTTCTCCCCTGCCCGCTCGCGGGAACTGGTGGACGCGCTGATGGCCGCGCGCAAAGACGTCTGCTACCTGGAAATCGACGCGCCGCAGGGCCACGACGCCTTCCTGATTCCGATCCCGCGCTACCTGCAGGCGTTCGGCAATTACATGAACCGCATTACGTTGTGAGATAGCCATGAGAGCTGATCTGGAAATCATCCAGGAATGGATCCCCGCCGGTAGCCGCGTGCTCGACCTCGGTTGCGGCGATGGCGAGCTGCTGACCTGGCTGCGCGACAACAAGCAGGTCACCGGCTACGGCCTGGAAAACGACGCGGACAACATCGCCGAGTGCGTGGCCAAGGGCATCAACGTCATCGAGCAGGACCTGGACAAGGGCCTGGGCAACTTTGCCAGCAACAGCTTCGACATCGTGGTCATGACCCAGGCGCTGCAAGCAGTGCACTACCCGGACAAGATCCTCGAGGAAATGCTGCGGGTCGGCCGCCAGTGCATCATCACCTTCCCCAATTTCGGTCACTGGCGCTGCCGCTGGTACCTGGCGAGCAAGGGCCGGATGCCGGTTTCCGAGTTCCTGCCCTACACCTGGTACAACACGCCGAACATTCACTTCTGCACCTTCGCGGATTTTGAAGCCTTGTGTCGCGAACGTGAGGCCAAGGTCATTGATCGGCTGGCCGTGGATCAACAGCATCGGCACGGGTGGGCCAGTAAGCTATGGCCTAATCTGTTAGGTGAGATCGGTATTTACCGCGTCAGCAGTCCGGGGCTTGCAGACCACAAGGTCGCGGTCTGAATCACCACATTTCGAGGAGAACGAACATGGGTCGTCTAGCGCTGCTTCTACTCACCGCCTGCCTGAGCGTCACGGCCATGGCCGCCGATGCGATCAAAGGTGATCGTCAGGAAAAATTCGGCGACGTGACGGTGCACTACAACACCTTCAACTCCACGTTCCTGACGCCGGACATCGCCAAGGCCGCAGAGCTCACCCGCAGCAAGAACCAGGGCGTGATCAACGTTTCGGTGCTCAAGGACGGCAAGCCGCAGATGGCTCAGGTCAGCGGTACGGTCAAAGACCTGACCAGCCAGAGTGTGAACCTGAACTTCCGCCAGATCACCGAACAAGGCGCGATCTACTACATCGCCCAATTCCCGGTGGAGCAGCAGGAAACCCGCACCTTCGACATAAAGGTGCAGACCGGTGACAAAATCAACACCATCAATTTCAACCAAGAGCTCTTCCCCGGCGAATGATCAACTTCACGCAACTCGTACTGGCCAGCCACAACGCCGGCAAACTCAAGGAACTCCAGGCCATGCTCGGCGAGTCGGTGCAACTGCGCTCGATCGGCGAGTTCAGCAGCGTGGAGCCTGAAGAAACCGGCCTGTCGTTCGTCGAGAACGCCATCCTCAAGGCCCGCAATGCCGCGCGCATTTCCGGCCTGCCGGCCCTGGCCGACGATTCCGGGCTGGCGGTGGATTTCCTCGGCGGTGCGCCGGGCATCTACTCGGCGCGTTATGCCGATGGCAAGGGCGATGCGGCGAACAACGCCAAGCTGCTCGACGTGTTGAAGGACGTGCCTGAAGCCGAACGCGGCGCGCAGTTCGTCTGCGTGCTGGCGCTGGTAAGGCACGCCGACGATCCGCTGCCGATTCTCTGCGAAGGCCTGTGGCACGGGCGCATCCTGACCCAGGCCAGCGGCGAACACGGTTTTGGCTACGACCCGCTGTTCTGGGTGCCGGAGCGTGATTGCTCCAGCGCCGAGTTGAGCCCGGCCGACAAGAACCGGATCAGCCACCGCGCCCGTGCAATGGATCTGCTGCGCCAGCGCCTGGGCTTGAAATGACCCGTGAATCCTCCGCGTCGCCGCTGATCTTCGGCGGCGCCGCACAATCGCCTCGGGCCGCCCTGCCGGTGCTGCCGCCCCTGGCGCTGTACATCCACATCCCGTGGTGCGTACGCAAATGCCCCTATTGCGACTTCAACTCCCACACCGCCAGCCCCGTGCTGCCGGAAGAAGAGTATGTCGACGCATTGCTGGCCGACCTCGACCAGGACCTGCACGCCGTTTATGGCCGAGAGCTGAGCTCGATCTTCTTTGGCGGCGGCACGCCTAGCCTGTTCAGCGCCCAGGCCCTTGGGCGCCTGCTCAAAGGCGTAGAACAGCGCATCCCGTTTGCCCACGACATCGAAATCACCCTGGAAGCCAACCCCGGTACGTTCGAGCAAGAGAAGTTCGTTGCCTACCGCGCGCTGGGCATCAATCGCCTGTCGATCGGCATCCAGAGCTTTCAACAAGAAAAGCTCGAGGCCCTGGGTCGCATCCACAACGGTGACGAAGCGGTGCGCGCCGCCGGCATGGCCCGTCAGGCCGGGTTCGACAACTTCAACCTGGACCTGATGCACGGCTTGCCCGATCAATCCCTGGATGACGCCCTGAGCGACCTGCGCCAGGCCATCGCCCTGAAGCCGACGCACCTGTCCTGGTATCAGCTGACCCTGGAACCCAACACCGTGTTCTGGAACCAGCCACCGACGCTGCCGGAAGACGACACCCTGTGGGATATCCAGGAAGCCGGGCAGGCGCTGCTGGCCGAACACGGTTACGCGCAATACGAAGTCTCCGCCTACGCCCAGCCCGGGCGCCCGGCGCGGCACAATCTCAATTACTGGAGTTTTGGCGACTTCATCGGCATCGGTGCCGGCGCCCACGGCAAGCTGAGCCATCCGGACGGCCGTATCGTGCGCACCTGGAAGACCCGCTTGCCGAAGGATTACCTGAATCCGGCGAAAAGCTTCCAGGCCGGCGAGAAAGCGCTGACCAATGACGAGATGCCGTTCGAGTTCCTGATGAACGCCCTGCGCCTGACGGCCGGGGTCGAGGCGCGGCTGTACCCGGAACGCACCGGAATGTCCCTGGAAAGCCTCGCCAAAAGCCGTCGCGAAGCCGAACAAAGCGGCCTGTTGCAGGTCGAACCGTCACGTCTGGCGGCTACCGAGCGCGGACAACTCTTCCTCAACGACTTGCTGCAGAAATTTCTGAGCTGATTTCAGCCTTAAGGGAAAACGAATGGATTTGGTACTCGACCTGCTCGCCACCGCGTCTCGCTGGAGCCGCAGCAACCTCTCGGAAATCGCCCTCGCCCTGGTAGGTTGCCTGCTGGTGTTGTTCGGTGCGGACTTCAAAGGCTGGGTCGAGCAACGCCTGGGCAGCATCGCCGGCGCCTTGCGCGTACCGCTGATGTCCCTGCTGTGCATGATCGGCAGCGGTGCGGCGCTGATCTATGCCACGCCGTGGATCGTCAAGGGTTTGAGCCAGTTCAACAACTACAGCCTGGCGCCGGTGTTGTTGGTGGTACTGGTGCTGATTGGCGTAGTCGCCGACCGCCGCTAAAGCGGCGGCAACTTGCGCTCCATTGCTTTGATCAACGACGTATGAGTTGCTGCCATTGGCGCAAAACGGCATAGCAGTTCGTCTAGATGGTCGACTGAGCGCAGATACATCACGCAGACAAAGTCGTCTTCCCCCGTCACCTTGTAAAAGGTGACGCACTCCTCCGCCTCCCTGAGTAGCTGCTCCACCGTTTGCATCTGACCGGGATTGGAGCGCATCCGAACAATCATCTGCAGCCGATATCCGACCACCTCGGGATCGACATCGACGCAGTAACCCTTGATTGCAGTCCTCTCCAAGTGCCGAAGTCGCTCCCCGCAACTGGGTGCAGACAGGCCAACCTGCCGGCTCAATGCTTTCACCGACAACCTGGCATTACTATTCAGTGCAGTGATGATCGATTTGTCGAGCGGGTCAAGTACCGCCTCTTTTTTAATAAGTTTTTTCATTCTGATGGCCTTCTGAAAACAGGTCTATGAAGGAGAACTCGTTGATCTTGTCGCATGCCAATGGAATTCATAGCACGTCGTCGGCTGTACTCATACACTCAAAAAACCGCCAAACAGCGTTATAGAAAAATACTACATAAAAATCGGAATGAGATGACGAGGTATCAAAATGAAACTTGAGCCCGATGAAAATCTGTTTGCCTGCTATCTTTCAAACCTGTTCCCAGAACAGCGTATATTTACATTAATACATAGAGCAACGATTGGGCATGGAACTAAAAAAGCGAGGTTTGAATGTTCTATTCCACGAGCGCAATTATACAGCCACCCACCAGATTGTTATTAAATCGACTTATCTGGATAGCGCCGCCCAGGAAGTCAGATTATTAGAGTCTGCCAATATCATATGCAATAAAACACCACTTGGCTGGGGATCATCAAAAGACAGCCCTGCAGATCAAAGCGCGATAAGACTGGGTACTACCGAAATCACAAGACGAGGAATGAAGGAGCACCACATGGCGTGGATAGCTGAAAGAATAGCCGAAGCACTGCACCATTCACGCAGTCCCGAGTTGATTGCCCAAGATGTAATCGAGTTCATGAAAGATTTTAGAACGCTGTACTTCTGCCACGACACCGCTACTCACTGAAGCCCTCTTTCAGGTTTTCCCTATGAGCTTTATTACATCTTCGGAGTTTTCTTTTCTAATAACAGCCTCAGCGCTACTTGCAAGTCCAGGGCCCGCAACAATGGCTCTGGCGGCGAGTGGGGCGGCATACGGGCTCAAGCGATCACTCCTGTTCTTCGCCGGAATCATGGCAGGGCTCGCGATTTCAGTTAGCCTGGTAGCGTCAGGCGTCTTCCTTGTTATTCAACAGGTGCCAATACTTGCTACGGGAGTGGGACTTGTCTCGGCAGCCTACATCCTGTTCCTCGCCTGGTCGATTGCTAGAACTCCGCCTATCAGCAGTGTAACAACGGTGGCAGCACCACGATGGAATGCCGGATTTATTATTGGCGTAACCAATATCAAAGCCTACGCAGTATTTGCAGCGCTGCTGGGAGGATTTCCGCTGGGATTACCACATCCATGGGATTTGGTATTCAAGATTGCTGGTAGCCTGGGGATCTGCGTTACTTTTGATTTTATCTGGCTTTGTTCCGGCAATCATTTGAGACGCTTTTTTATCCGACCACGCTGGAATCGAGCACTCAACATAAGCTTTGCCATGCTGATGATATCCAGCGTTGCCTGGTCGCTATTGATCTGAGATTCAACATGGGCAGGAGCGGGCGAGCCGCTCCTGAACATTAGGACTGTTTTTCGAACTTCAGGTCCCAAACGCCATGCCCAAGACGTTCGCCACGGCGTTCGAACTTGGTGATCGGCCGCTCGGCCGGGCGTGGTACACATTTTCCGTCTTCGGCCAGGTTGCGGTAACCCGGGGCCACGTTCATCACTTCCAGCATGTACTCGGCGTACGGTTCCCAGTCGGTGGCCATGTGCAGGATACCGCCGACCTTCAGCTTGCTGCGCACCAGCTCGGCGAATGACGCCTGGACGATACGACGCTTGTGGTGACGGCTCTTGTGCCATGGGTCCGGGAAAAACAGCATCAGGCGGTCGAGGCTGTTATCGGCCACGCAGCGGTTGAGCACTTCGATGGCATCGCAATCGTAGACCCGCAGGTTGGTCAAACCCTGAGTCAGCACGCCATTGAGCAGCGCGCCGACACCCGGACGGTGAACCTCGACGCCGATGAAATCCTGATCCGGCGAAGCCGCGGCCATTTCCAGCAGCGAATGGCCCATGCCGAAGCCGATTTCCAGCGAGCGCGGTGCCGAGCGACCGAACACCTGGTCGAAGTCCACCGGCGCTTCGGCCAGGGGCAGCACGAACAGTGGCGCGCCCTGCTCCAGGCCGCGTTGCTGGCCTTCGGTCATGCGCCCGGCGCGCATCACGAAACTCTTGATGCGGCGGTGTTGGCGCTCGTCGCCTTCTTCCGTCTGGATTGGCGTGTCGTTTGATTCAGTCATCAATGGCTCTTACTTGATCAGACCATCCAGCGGCGAAGAGGCGCTGGCATAGAGTTTTTTCGGCATGCGGCCGGCGAGGTAGGCCAGGCGGCCTGCGACGATCGCGTGTTGCATGGCTTCGGCCATCATGATCGGCTGCTGGGCGTGGGCGATGGCCGAGTTCATCAGCACCGCATCACAGCCCAGTTCCATGGCGATGGTGGCGTCGGATGCGGTGCCGACACCGGCATCTACCAGCACCGGGATGTTCGCTTCTTCGAGGATGATCTGCAGGTTGTAAGGGTTGCAGATCCCCAGGCCCGAACCGATAAGACCGGCCAGCGGCATCACTGCGATGCAGCCGATTTCCGCCAGTTGACGGGCAATGATCGGGTCATCGCTGGTGTAGACCATCACGTCGAAGCCTTCCTTGACCAGCGATTCAGCGGCCTTGAGGGTTTCGATCACGTTGGGGAACAGGGTTTTCTGGTCCGCCAGCACTTCCAGCTTCACCAGGTTGTGGCCATCGAGCAGCTCACGGGCCAGGCGGCAGGTGCGCACGGCCTCGATCGCGTCGTAGCAGCCGGCGGTGTTCGGCAGGAAGGTGTAGCGATCCGGCGAGAGGAAATCCAGCAGGTTCGGTTCGCCCGCGTTCTGGCCGAGGTTGGTACGGCGCACGGCGAAAGTGACGATCTCGGCACCCGAGGCCTCGATGGCCAGGCGGGTTTCTTCCATGTCACGGTACTTGCCGGTACCGACCAGCAAACGCGACTGGTAAGTACGACCGGCCAGGACGAAAGGCTTGTCGTTACGAACGATGCTCATGGGGAATCCTCTGTAGGGGTGAGGGTCTTGCAGAATTCTGTGGCCAATCGGCCGAGACTACTAGCCGCCGCCGATGGCGTGCACCACTTCGACGTTGTCGCCGTCGTTCAACGTGGTGCCTGCGTGCTGACTGCGCGGGACGATATCCAGATTGAGTTCGACCGCCACACGGCGTCCGGTCAAGTCCAGACGAGTCAGCAGGGCCGCAACGGTTTCACCGTCGGGCAGTTCAAAGGATTCGCCGTTCAACTGAATGCGCATGCGCAATGCCGCCATCATTTTTTGGGGCTGGCATTCTAGCCCGATCGTGACCTAAAGGTCAGCAACAAGCGTCAAGCGGTCAACGGCAAGCGCCAGGCGGCAAGGCCCAGGCAGAGCCAGCCCGCCAGGAACGCCAGGCCGCCGAACGGGGTGACGATGCCGAGCTTGCTGACACCCGTCAGCGTCAGCACGTACAGGCTGCCGGAGAACAGCAGGATGCCGATGACAAAGGAAGCACCGGCCCAGGTGACCAGGCGACCGGGCATCTGCGTCGCCAGTAAAGCCACGCCCAGCAATGCCAGGGTGTGCACCAGCTGATAGGTGACGCCGGTATGGAAAATCGCCAGGTATTCGGCACTCAGGCGGTTTTTCAGGCCATGGGCGGCGAACGCGCCGAGACCGACTCCGGTGAAGCCGAAAAAAGCGGCCAGCATCAAAAAGCCACGCAGCATGAAGAACTCCAGTCAGTCTCGATCAACAGGGTCTGTATAATGGCCCGCTCAACGGGTTCGGCCAAGCCATCTCTATGCTGCGTATCTATTTCCGTCGTTTCATCAAGGCCGTGCTCTGGTTCATGGGCGTCAGCGTCGTGCTGGTGTTGATTTTTCGCGTGGTGCCACCGCCCGGGACCACGCTGATGGTCGAGCGCAAGATCGAATCCTGGATCGATGGCGAGCCCATCGACCTGCAACGCACCTGGAAACCCTGGGATGAAATCTCCGACGACCTGAAAGTCGCGGTGATTGCCGGTGAGGACCAGAAATTTCCCGAGCATTGGGGCTTTGACTTCGGCGCGATCCAGAAAGCACTGGCCCACAACGAGCTCGGCGGCACGATTCGTGGTGCCAGCACCCTAAGCCAGCAGGTGTCGAAGAACCTGTTCCTGTGGTCCGGCCGCAGCTGGCTGCGCAAAGGCCTGGAAGCCTGGTTTACCGGGTTGATCGAGGTGTTCTGGCCCAAACAGCGGATTCTTGAGGTGTACCTCAACAGCGTCGAGTGGGATGACGGGGTGTTTGGGGCAGAGGCGGCGGCCAGGCATCACTTCGGTGTCGGCGCCAAATCGTTGTCCCGGCAGCAGGCCAGCTTGCTGGCAGCGGTACTGCCCAACCCGCGGGTGTGGAGCGCCAGCCATCCGACCAATTACGTGGCGCGGCGCGCTGGCTGGATACGCCGGCAGATGAGCCAGCTCGGCGGGGACAGCTATCTGGTTGGCCTTAACGATTCGCGCAGGGCGCCTTGGTCCCAGTAACACTGCAAATCCCCTGTGGGAGCGGGCTTGCTCGCGAAAGCGGTGTATCAGACAGCATCTATGTCGACTGATACACCGCCTTCGCGAGCAAGCCCGCTCCCACATTGGTTTTGTGTCGTGAAGGAAATTTCGGGCACAAAAAAAACACCCCGATCAATGATCGGGGCGTTTTTTTGTTGCCTTCGTGCAGGTTACGCGGCGATCGACAACTTGAGCTTATTCATCGCGCTCTTCTCGAGCTGACGAATACGCTCGGCCGATACGTTGTACTTCTGCGCCAGGTCGTGCAGCGTGGACTTTTCTTCTGCCAGCCAGCGCTGGTAGAGGATGTCGCGGCTGCGGTCGTCCAGCACTTCCAGCGCTTCGTGCAGGTTGTGGTTGGAGTTGTCGCTCCAGTCGGCATCTTCCAGTTGACGGGCCGGGTCGTACCGGTGGTCTTCCAGATAGTTGGCCGGCGACTGGAAAGCGCTGTCGTCGTCGGCTTCGGCCGCCGGGTCGAAGGCCATGTCGTGACCGGTCAGGCGACTTTCCATCTCGCGCACTTCCCGCGGCTCGACGCCGAGGCTTTCCGCCACACGGTGGACTTCCTCGTTGTTCAGCCAGGCCAGGCGTTTTTTCTGGCTGCGCAGGTTGAAGAACAGCTTGCGCTGGGCCTTGGTGGTCGCGACTTTCACGATGCGCCAGTTACGCAGGATGAATTCGTGGATTTCCGCCTTGATCCAGTGCACGGCAAAGGACACCAGGCGCACGCCCATTTCCGGGTTGAAGCGCTTCACGGCCTTCATCAGGCCGACGTTACCTTCCTGGATCAGGTCAGCCTGGGCCAGGCCGTAGCCGGAATAGCTACGGGCGATATGTACGACAAAACGCAGGTGGGCGAGCACCATCTGCCGAGCCGCCTCAAGATCCTGCTCATAATAGAGACTCTCGGCCAGTTCACGCTCCTGCTCCGGCGTCAGCAATGGAATGCTGTTGACGGTGTGCACATAGGCCTCCAGGTTCGCACCCGGGACCAGAGCATATGCAGGCTGCAAAGAATTGGTCATACGAAAAAACCTCCCACTTACATACTCGTGCCAATGGCACTGCGAAAATTGACCGGAAACCGAAAGACAAGTTCCCCTAAAAACTGCAAGGTCAATCACGCGCAAAAAAGATTCTACTTCGGCGCCAGCTCCCTGAGATGACGTGCGACTGCAATCCATGCACCGATATAACCCAACAGCACCGCGCCAAGCAAGAGAGACAGACCGTCGGCAACCGGTACGCCGGCCAGTGCGAAATCACTGCCATATAAACCGGCCAGCCCGACCACTGCATCGTTCAACCAGTTCAGGCCGAACGCCAATACGCCCCAGGAAAGAATCCCCGCACCGAAACCGTAGAGCGCGCCCATATAAAGAAAGGGCCTGCGCACATAGCTGTCGGTGCCGCCTACGAGTTTAATCACTTCTATCTCTGTGCGGCGGTTTTCAATATGAAGACGAATGGTATTGCCTATCACCAAAAGTAATGCGGAAACCAGGAGCACGGTCAGACCGAAGACAAAACGGTCGCCCAGCTTGAGGATGGCTGCCAGACGCTCGACCCAGACTAGATCAAGCTGCGCCTGTTGTACCCTGGGCAGTTCGGAAAGTTTTTGTCTTAATGCTTCAAGGGTCGGCTTGTCGACCTCGGTCGGCGTCACCAGAACCACGCCAGGCAGCGGGTTTTCCGGCAGTTCCTTGAGCGCTTCACCCAGGCCGGACTGCTGCTGGAACTCTTCCAGCGCCTGATCGCGGCCGACGTATTCGGCATCTGCCACGCCAGGGATGCCCTTGATCTGTTCGCGCAGCGCCTCGCCGTCAGTCGGGCTGGCGTCGAGTTGCAGGTACAGGGAAATCTGCGCCGCGCGCTGCCATGAACCGCCCAGTCGCTCGACGTTACTTAGCAAAAGTGACAGCCCCATGGGCAAACTCAAGGCCACCGCCATCACCATGCAGGTGAAAAAGCTGCCGATGGGCTGCTTGCCCAGGCGGCGCAAGCTGTCCAGCAGGCTGGCGCGATGGCTCTCGATCCAGGCGCGCAACAGCGTGGCGAAGTCCGGGCCGTCATCGTCGTCGTGTTTTTTCTTCTTCGGTTGCGGGTCGGCAGCCTTGGGGGCCACGCGCTCGGAAACCTTTGGACTGCGGGTCGCACTCATTCGCCGGCCTCCCCATCGCCGATCAATCGGCCGCGTTGCAACGTCAGCATGCGGTGGCGCATGCGCGCGATCAGCGCCAGGTCGTGGCTGGCGATCAGCACGCTGGTGCCCAGGCGATTGATGTCTTCGAACACACCCATGATTTCCGCCGCCAGGCGCGGGTCGAGGTTACCGGTCGGTTCGTCCGCCAGCAGCAGGGCCGGGCGGTGCACGATGGCGCGGGCAATGCCGACGCGCTGTTGCTGACCGGTGGACAGGTCGCCGGGATACAGGTCGGTCTTGTCCGACAGCGCCACGCGCTCCAGGGCCGAGTCCACGCGCTTGGCGATTTCAGCCTTGGACAAACCGAGTATCTGCAACGGCAGCGCGACGTTGTTGAACACCGTGCGATCGAACAGCAACTGGTGGTTCTGGAACACCACGCCGATCTGCCGACGCAGGAAGGGAATCTGTGCGTTGCTGATGGTGCTCAGGTCTTGCCCGGCCAGCAGCAGCTTGCCACTGGTCGGGCGCTCCATGGCCAGCAGCAGTCGCAGCAAAGTGCTTTTGCCGGCGCCGGAATGGCCAGTGACGAACAAAAACTCGCCGCGACGGACCCGAAAGCTCAGCTCATGCAAGCCGACGTGACCGTTCGGGTAGCGTTTACCGACCTGTTCGAAACGAATCATGAACGCTCCCGCTCGGCAAACAGTGCCTGGACAAAGGGTTCAGCTTCAAAAGTGCGCAGATCGTCGATGCCTTCACCGACGCCGATGTAGCGGATCGGCAGGCCGAACTGCTTGGCCAGGGCGAAAATCACCCCGCCCTTGGCGGTGCCGTCGAGCTTGGTCAGCGCCAGGCCGGTCAGTTCGACGGTCTGGTTGAATTGCTTGGCCTGGTTGATGGCGTTCTGGCCGGTTCCGGCATCGAGTACCAGCAACACCTCGTGCGGTGCGTCGGCATCGAGCTTGCTGATCACCCGGCGAACCTTCTTCAGTTCTTCCATCAGGTTGTCTTTGGTGTGCAGGCGACCGGCGGTATCGGCGATCAGCACATCGATGCCACGGGCCTTGGCGGCCTGTACGGCGTCGAAGATCACCGAAGCCGAGTCGGCGCCGGTGTGCTGGGCGATGACCGGAATCTTGTTGCGCTCGCCCCAGACCTGCAATTGCTCGACGGCGGCGGCGCGGAAGGTGTCGCCGGCGGCGAGCATGACTTTCTTGCCTTCCAGCTGCAGTTTTTTCGCCAGCTTGCCGATCGTGGTGGTTTTACCGGCGCCGTTGACGCCCACCACCAGGATCACGAACGGCTTGTTCTGCGAGGTGATTTTCAGCGGTTGCTCGACGGGCTTGAGCATGGCTGCCAGCTCGCCCTGCAAGGATTTGTACAACGCGTCGGCATCGGCCAGCTCCTTGCGTGCGACCTTCTGGGTCAGGCGCTGGATGATCACTGAAGTGGCTTCGACGCCAACGTCAGCGGTCAGCAGGCGGGTTTCGAGGTCATCGAGCAGCTCGTCATCGATGGCTTTCCTGCCCAGGAACAAGCTGGCCATGCCTTCGCCGATGCTGGCGCTGGTCTTGGACAGGCCTTGCTTGAGGCGGGCGAAGAAACCGGCTTTGCTTTCCTCGGAGCGTACTGGCTCGGCTGGAACTTCGACTGGCGCTTCGACGGGGGCGGCGGCGACAGGCGTAATAACAGGTACAGGTACAGGTGCAGGCTCTGGCGCCTGGACAATCGGTACAACCGGCGGAACAAATACAGGGGCCGCAGGCGTTGGCGCAGCCTCGACCACGGGCGCAGCGACCGGCTCGATCACTGGAGCCCGAACCGGCTCCGGCGTCCACGCAGCAGGTGCCGGAATCGGCGGCGTCACATGCGGCGCCTGCTCGTCTTCGACCAGCGCCACCGGCTCTTCCGCCACCGGCAAGGTCAGCCAAGGCTCGGCGGCCGGAGTCAGCGGCAGTTCGGCGACGATTTCAGGTGCAGGCTCGACAACCGGTTGCAGCACCGGCTCGGCGATCGGCAACACCACCGGCGCAGGTTCGGCGTCTATCACCGGCGCAGGCGTTGGCTCAGGAAGTGGCTGTGGCTGTTCGACGACGGGTTCCTGCGGCTTTTTGCGCAGCCATCCGAACAGGCTTTTCTTTTCACCAGCCGCAGCTGGGGTCTTCTTGTCGTCGTTGGAACCAAACATGGAGGACGGCTATCTCACGGTAGCGACGCGCCAACGGGCGCCCCGGCAAATAAAAATTCGATGCAGAACAGACTGCGATTGACCCAGCTTGTTCACGCGCAACATTTTGTCGAGGTGCCAACGGCACCTTACAAAAACGATTTCACTAAGGACAGATGCGGAAAAATCGGCGAAAAAGCAGAGTCTAGTTGATAAACCACAGCCTTTTGCCGCAAACCCAAACAACCTGATCAAACGCAAAGGCCTGATAGGCGTGGCCGCCAGTAAAACGGATCAGTATCCTAGCACCCTCTCGCCCGCTGACGCTAAGACCATGCGGGCAGCCCCAAAGGTTTAAAAACGAATGAATGCTCTAGCCCGCCGCGCCGCAGGCCTGCTGCTCAGCACAGTTTGCCTGCCCCTTTCGGCCCTGGCGGCCGACCCGCAACCGACCCACGAATTCACCCTCGACAACGGCTTGAAGGTCGTCGTGCGCGAAGACCATCGCGCACCGGTGGTGGTTTCCCAGGTCTGGTACAAGGTTGGCTCCAGCTACGAGACGCCAGGTCAGACCGGCCTGTCCCATGCCCTGGAACACATGATGTTCAAGGGCAGCGAGAAAGTCGGCCCCGGCGAAGCGTCGCTGATCCTGCGCGACCTCGGTGCCGAAGAGAACGCCTTCACCAGCGACGACTTCACTGCGTACTACCAGGTCCTGGCCCGCGACCGCCTGGGCGTGGCCTTCGAACTTGAAGCCGACCGCATGGCCAGCCTGCGCCTGCCGCCCGACGAGTTCGCCCGGGAAATCGAAGTCATTAAAGAAGAACGGCGCCTGCGCACCGACGACAAGCCCATGTCCAAGGCCTACGAGCGCTTCAAGGCCATGGCCTATCCGGCCAGCGGCTATCACACGCCGACCATTGGCTGGATGGCGGACCTGGACCGGATGAAAGTCGAAGAGCTGCGACACTGGTACCAATCCTGGTACGTGCCGAACAACGCCACGCTGGTGGTGGTCGGCGACGTGACGCCGGACGAGGTCAAGACCCTGGCCCAGCGCTACTTCGGCCCGATCGCCAAACGCGAGGTGCCGGCGGCGAAGATTCCGCTGGAGCTGGCCGAGCCCGGCGAACGCCAGATCACCCTGCACGTGAAGACCCAATTACCCAGCCTGATGCTGGCCTTCAACGTACCGAGCATCGCGACCGCCGAAGACAAACGCCTGGTCAACGCCTTGCGCCTGATCTCGGCGCTGCTCGATGGCGGCTACAGCGGACGCATCCCGACTCAACTGGAGCGCGGTGAAGAACTGCTGTCCGGCGGTTCGTCGAGCTACGACGCCTATACCCGTGGCGACAGCCTGTTCACCCTGTCGGCCACCCCCAACAGCCAGAAGAAAAAGACCATCGCCCAGGCCGAAGCCGGTTTGTGGAAGCTGCTTGAGCAACTGAAGACCACCGCGCCGACCAGCGAAGAACTGGAACGCGTACGGGCCCAGGTCATCGCCGGGCTGGTCTACGAGCGTGATTCCATCACCAGCCAGGCCACGGCCATCGGCCAGCTGGAAACCGTCGGCCTGTCGTGGAAACTGATGGACAGCGAGCTCGCCGACCTGGAAAGCGTGACTCCGCAAGATATCCAGAACGCCGCCAAGCTGTATTTCACCCGCGAACGTCTCAGCGTCGCCCATGTACTGCCAGAGGAGACGACTCATGAGTGAGCGTAAAAAACCGCGCCTGGCCCTGTTCGGCCTGATCGCCGTCGCCCTGATCGGGTCGGCCGCGTTCTATTTTTCCAAGACCGACCAGACCAATGCCAGCGAGGCGCTGGACAAGGCCAAGGCCAGCCAGAAGCTGCAATCGCTGACCGAGCTCAACGGCAAGGCGCCGAGCCACCGCAAGCTCGACGTGCAAACCTGGAACACCGCCGAAGGCGCCAAGGTGCTGTTCGTTGAAGCCCGCGAACTGCCGATGTTCGACATGCGCCTGATCTTTGCCGCCGGCAGCAGCCAGGACGGCGACGCACCAGGCCTGGCGCTGCTGACCAATGCCATGCTCAACGAAGGCGTGGCCGGCAAGGATGTCAGCGTCATCGCCCAGGGTTTTGAAGGGCTGGGGGCCGATTTCGGCAACGGCGCCTACAAGGACATGGCGGTTGCCTCCCTGCGCAGCCTCAGTGCTGCAGACAAGCGTGAACCGGCGCTGAAGCTGTTCGCCGAAGTCGTCGGCAAACCGACCTTCCCCGCCGACTCGTTTACCCGCATCAAGAACCAGATGCTCGCGGGCTTCGAATACCAGAAACAGAACCCCGGCAAACTCGCCAGCCTTGAACTGATGAACCGCTTGTACGGCGATCATCCCTACGCGCACGCCAGCGATGGTACGGCGCAAACCGTTCCGGCCGTCACCCTCGCGCAATTGCGCGCGTTCCACCAGAAAGCCTATGCCGCGGGCAACGTGGTGATCGCGCTGGTCGGCGACCTGTCCCGCGCCGAAGCCGAAGCCATTGCCGCGCAGGTCAGCGCCGCCCTGCCCAAAGGTCCGGCCCTGCCGAAGATCGAGCAACCCGCCGAACCCAAGGCCAGCATCGGCCACATCGAGTTCCCGTCCAAGCAGACCAACCTGATGCTCGCGCAACTGGGCATCGACCGTGACGATCCGGATTTCGCGGCCCTGTCCATGGGCAACCAGATCCTCGGCGGTGGCGGTTTCGGTACCCGATTGATGAGCGAAGTACGCGAAAAACGTGGCCTGGCGTATGGTGTGTACTCGGGTTTCAGCCCGATGCAGGCACGCGGTCCGTTCATGATCAACCTGCAGACTCGCGCCGAAATGAGCGAAGGCACCCTGAAACTGGTGCAGGATGTGCTCGCCGACTACCTCAAGACCGGCCCGACCGAAAAAGAACTCGACGACGCCAAGCGCGAACTGGCCGGCAGCTTCCCGCTGTCCACCGCCAGCAACGCCGATATCGTCGGCCAGCTGGGCGCGATCGGCTTCTACAACTTGCCGCTCAGTCACCTGGAAGACTTCATGCAGCAGTCGCAGAACCTGACCGTCGAGCAGGTCAAGGCGGCCATGAACAAACACCTGAGCACGGATAAACTGGTCATCGTCAGCGCTGGCCCGACCGTGCCGCAAAAGCCGTTACCGGCCCCAACTGATAAACCCGCCGAGCAGCCGCTCGGGGTTCCGGAGCATTAATGGCCACCTCTCGCCCAAAAAAACCTGTCCACAACGTCCATAACGGCGTGAACCAGCTGCGCATCATCGGCGGCGAATGGCGCAGCCGCAAACTGAGCTTCCCTGACGCGCCGGGCCTGCGCCCGACGCCGGACCGGGTGCGTGAAACCCTGTTCAACTGGCTTGCACCCTACGTCCCGGGCGCCAAGGTGCTCGATCCGTTCACCGGCAGCGGCGCGCTGTTTCTCGAAGCCCTGTCCCGCGGCGCCGCCATGGGCCAGGCGCTGGATGCCAGCAGCCTTGCGGTGTCCAGCCTCAAGGAGCATCTGGGTACGCTGCGCTGCACCACCGGCCAGGTCCAGACCGCCGACGCCCTGCGCTATCTGGAAACCCAGCCAGCGGTCGCCTACGACCTGGTCTTCCTCGACCCGCCGTTCAACCAGAACCTGCTGCCCGCCGTCTGCGCGCTGCTCGAAGAGCGCCAGTGGCTGGCCGAAGATGCCTGGGTGTACACCGAAAGCGAAAGCGCGCCGTCGACCCTCGGCCTGCCAGGCAACTGGCGCCTGCACCGGGAGCAAAAATCCGGGCGGGTCTATTATTCGTTATGGCAACGTATGGCAGAGATCGCCGGTTAATCGACCGGCCTGAACAAGGCGCGCGCCTCAATGCAGGCGGGCGCCACTGCATCGAGACGAATCGTGTCCCATCCGCCAGATCGCTTCACCCCGGCCTTCGGCCTCGGCAATCCGCACTTGCAGACCTTGTGGGGTCCGCTGTGGCGCAAAACCACCCACCTCGAACGTGAACGTGAGCGCCTGTGGCTCGAAGATGGCGACTTCCTCGACCTCGACTGGCATGGCCCGCACAGTGTCGATGCGCCTTTGGTGCTGGTGTTGCACGGGCTGACCGGTTCGTCGAATTCGCCTTACGTCGCCGGAATACAAAAAGCCCTGGGTGACCAAGGCTGGGCCAGTGTCGCCCTGAACTGGCGCGGCTGCTCCGGCGAACCCAATCTGTTGCCGCGTAGCTACCATTCCGGCGCCAGTGAAGACCTGGCCGAAACCATCAGGCACCTGCGGGCCAAGCGTCCGCTCGCGCCGCTGTATGCCGTCGGGTATTCCCTGGGTGGCAATGTGCTGCTCAAGCACCTGGGCGAAACCGGCAGTGCCAGCGGCGTACGCGGTGCGGTGGCGGTGTCGGTGCCGTTTCGCCTGGACCAGTGCGCCGACCGCATCGGCCAGGGTTTCTCCAAGGTCTATCAGGCGCACTTCATGCGCGAGATGCTGGCCTACATCAAGAACAAGCAACGCCAGTTCCAGCACGACGGACGCGAGGACGGCCTCGCGGCCCTCGCTGCGCTGGGCTCCCTGGAAAACATGCGCACGTTCTGGGATTTCGATGGCCGGGTAACCGCACCGCTCAATGGTTTCACTGACGCCGAGGATTATTATCGCCGCGCCTCGAGCCGCTACTTCCTCGGCGAGATCTGTACGCCAACCCTGATCATCCAGGCCGCCGATGACCCCTTCGTATTCCCCCATAGCCTGCCGCAAGCCGACGAGTTGTCGGCTTGCACGCAATTCGAATTGCAGGCCCGGGGCGGGCACGTCGGGTTCGTCGATGGCTCGTTCCGCCAACCGGGGTACTACCTGGAACGGCGTATCCCGCAGTGGCTGGCCAGCATGGGTCGCGAGTAGGCCATGGGCATTGCGCAGGGCGAATCCATTCACTTCTGGCAAACGGCGCCGTTGGCCGGGATCGAGCTGTTGTCGGCCCGCTACATCGAGCAGCGCTTCGCCCCCCATGTACATGACGGCTATGTGATCGGCATGATCATGGCCGGCGCCCAGCGTTACCGTTATCGCGGCGCCGAACACCTGGCAGGCAGCGGCACCCTGGTGCTGATCAACCCCGATGAACTGCACACAGGCCACAAGGGCACGGAAGACGGCTGGTTGTACCGGGCGTTTTATCCGGACAGCGGGCAGATGCTGTCGCTGCTGGCCGAACTCGAATTGCCCACCCACCATCTGCCGGCGTTCGGCGCCACCTTGTACCGCGATCTGGACCTGGTGAATGGCTTCTGCCAATTGCATCGCTTGCTGGAAAGCCCGGCCACCGCACTGCAACAACAGACGGCTTGGCGAGAACTGGTGCTGTCACTGCTGCAGCGTCACGCAGCGGTTCCTGATGCTGGCAAACCGGGCAAGGAACACCGGGCGGTGACATTGGCCAAGGACCTGCTGCACGCGCAATTGGCGGCGCCGCCCTCGCTTGAAGAACTGGCAGCGGCGGTGAACCTGTCGCCCTTCCACTTCGCCCGGGTGTTCCGCCGCGCCACCGGCATGCCGCCGCACACCTGGCTGATGCAACAGCGCATCGCTAGGGCGCGGGGGTTATTGCAGGGTGGTTGCTTGCCCCTGGAAGTGGCGACGCAACTGGGGTTCGCCGACCAGAGTCATCTGAGTCGGCAGTTCAAGCAGGTGTATGGGGTGGGGCCTGGGGCGTATCGCAACGCGCGCCTTTAAAAGATCGCAGCCTGCGGCAGCTCCTACAGGTCGACGCAAACCCATGTAGGAGCTGCCGCAGGCTGCGATCTTTTGATCTTCATTCGCCAGTGGCGATCCCGCGAGCAGGATCATTGATCCACTCGCTCCACGACCCGGCATACAGCGCCGCCAACGGATAACCCGCCAGGCACAACGCGAACAGGTTATGGCACGCCGTCACGCCGGACCCGCAGTACGCCACCAGATCGGCCGGCGAGCGATCACCCAGCTTCGCGGCAAAACGCTGCTTGAGCTGGTCGGCTGGCAGGAACCGCCCGTCGCTGCCCAGGTTGTCGGTGAAGGCCGCACATTGCGCACCGGGAATGTGCCCGGCAATCGGATCGATCGGTTCGACTTCGCCCTTGAAGCGCGGCAAGGCGCGGGCATCGAGCAGGGTCAGTTCGGGTCGGGCCAGACGCTTGTGCAACTGCTCGGCGCTGAGGACCAACGCGTTGTCCGGTTTCCCGGTAAAGGTGCCACGGCTGTTCGACGCAGGATCGAGGCTCAGGGGCAGCCCCGCCGCGTGCCAGGCCTTGAGGCCGCCATCGAGGATGAACACCCCGTCACGCTTGCCCAGCCAGGCCAGCAGCCACCAGGCCCGCGCCGCGAAAGCACCCGGGCCATCGTCGTACAAGACCACTTCGCTGTCGGCGTTGATGCCCCAGGCTTGCAGGCGCTCGATCAGGTCCGCCGGCTCGGGCAATGGATGACGCCCGGTCACACCCTTGACCACTTTTCCACTCAGATCACGCTCAAGATCGGCAAAAGCCGACCCGCCGATGTGCCCTTGCGCATAGCTGCGCTGGCCATAATCCAGGTCTTCGAGGGCAAAACGACAATCCAGAATCACCAACCCCGGCTGGTCCTTTTTCAGGTCCAGTGCTTGCGGGCTGATCAGTTGCGCAATGGGCATAACGGGCTCCTGTGATGGGCGATTTCGATCGTGCGGCAGGCTTTATTTCATACTTCTTCCAGCGCCTGGGCCAGCGGCACGTAAAACTCTTCAAACAGCGCAGCGACCGCATCACGCGCCTGGTCCGTGACGAACCCGGCCTCCAGCACCAGCACCTGGTAGACGCCGCGCTTGATGGCCTGCTCGCTGAGGTGGCTGGAGTTTTCCCGCGTGGTGCACAAAAAACGTACCCAGGAGGTGAGGATGATCCAGGCATTGATCGTCAGGGACTCGATCTGTACCCGATCCATCTTGAGGATGCCGGCGGCGACAAAACCTTCGTAGATGGCAGCGCCCTGAATCACGCAGCGCTGGGAAAAACGCCGGTAGCGGGCGGCCAGTTCCGGGTCACTGTCGAGCAGGTGCTCCAGGTCCCTGTGCAGGAACCGGTAGCGCCACATGGCCGACAACAGCTCCTTGAGGTAGAAGCGCTTGTCTTCCACCGTGGCAGCGCGCCCATGTGGTGGACGCAGGAAACTGTCCACCAGGCTCTCATACTCACTGAACAGCACGGCGATGATCGCCTGCTTGTTAGGGAAGTGGTAGTACAGGTTGCCCGGAGAAATTTCCATATGGGCGGCGATGTGGTTGGTGCTGATGCTGCGCTCGCCCTGCTGGTTGAACAGCTCCAGGCTGTTCTGCACGATGCGCTCGCTGGTTTTGATCCGTGGGGCCATGGCTTGAGCTTAAATTCAGAGTGCGGTGAGGGGCATCTTACGGCCTATCCGCCAGCGGATAAAACAAAGCGATGCCGAGGAGAGCATTTGACTTTTTAGAGTATAGACTCTAAAAATGCCCTCATTACAATAAATCCGGAGCCGACCATGACTGCTGACATTTCCTACCTGCAAAATCTCCAGCAGCCTCTGGACGAGCTCCAGGCCCTGTTCGACGCACAGCGCGCGGCCTATGCCGGCAACCCGATGCCACCCGCGGCCCAGCGCCAGCAATGGCTCAAGGCACTACGGGATTTGCTGAACACCGAACGTCAGGCCCTGATCGATGCGATCAGCCAGGATTTCAGCCACCGCAGCGCCGATGAAACCCTGCTCGCCGAACTGATGCCCAGCCTGCACGGCATCCATTACGCCAGCCGCCACCTCAAGGGCTGGATGCGCGAGTCGCGGCGCAAGGTCGGTGTCGCCTTTCAGCCGGCCTCGGCGAAGGTGGTCTACCAGCCACTGGGTGTGGTCGGGGTGATCGTGCCGTGGAACTATCCGCTGTACCTGGCCATCGGGCCCTTGGTCGGTGCGTTGTCGGCGGGTAACCGGGTGATGCTCAAGCTCAGCGAATCGACCCCGGCCACCGGCTTGCTGCTCAAGGCATTGTTCGCGCGGATCTTCCCCGAAGACCTGGTGTGCGTGGTGCTGGGCGAAGCCGATATCGGCGTGGCGTTTTCGCGCCTGCCTTTCGATCACCTGCTGTTCACTGGCGCCACCAGCATCGGCAAGCACGTGATGCGTGCGGCGGCGGAAAACCTGACGCCGGTCACGCTGGAGCTGGGCGGCAAGTCCCCGGCCATCGTTTCCAAGGACGTACCGCTCAAGGATGCCGCCGAACGCATCGCGTTCGGCAAGACCCTCAATGCCGGCCAGACCTGCGTGGCCCCGGATTACGTGCTGGTGCCGGAAGATCGCGTCGACGCTTTCGTGGAGGCCTACCGGCAGGCGGTCCGCGGCTTTTATCCGACCCTCGCCGACAACCCGGACTACACCGCGATCATCAATGACCGACAACTGGCGCGACTCAACGGCTACGTCAGCGACGCCACCGACAAAGGTGCGCAACTGATCCCGTTGTTCGATCAAGGCCAGGGCCGGCGCATGGGGCATAGCCTGCTGCTCAACGTCAGCGACGACATGACGGTGATGCAGGACGAGATCTTCGGCCCGCTGTTGCCGATCGTGCCGTACAAGCATCTGGACCAGGCGTTTGCCTACATCAACCAGCGCCCTCGCCCACTGGCGCTGTACTACTTCGGCTACGACAAGCGCGAACAGAACCGCGTGCTCAACGAGACCCACTCCGGCGGTGTATGCCTCAACGACACCCTGCTGCACGTGGCCCAGGATGACATGCCGTTCGGCGGCATCGGCGCTTCAGGCATGGGCCACTACCACGGCCACGAAGGTTTCCTGACCTTCAGCAAGGCCAAGGGTGTGCTGGTCAAGCAACGCTTCAACGCGGCGAAGCTGATCTACCCGCCCTACGGCAAATCCATTCAGAAACTGATCCAGAAGCTGTTTATCCGCTAACGATGGTCACCCTCGGGTAATAACAAGAATGCACCCAAGCCTGTCCGATACCCCCGCGCTGTCACGGCGCGGCCTGCTCAAATTCAGCCTCGGCGCCAGCGCCTTTCTTGCCACTGCCGGGTTGGGGGCCAGTCTGAGTGGCTGCTCATCGAGTTCGCCTGCCAGTGGTTTCGCGGCACTGCGCAGTGGCGACCTGGCGTTTCTGCGCGCCCTTGTCCCGGTGCTGCTTGAAGGCGCCGTGGCTGCCCAGCAGATGCCCGGCGCCGTCGAGGGCACCCTGAAAAGCCTCGATTACAACCTCGATCACCTATCGCCGGAAATGCTCAAGCTCACCCGACAATTGTTCGACGTGCTGGGCATGGCCGTCACCCGCGGACCGCTGACCGGGATCTGGGGCAGTTGGGAAAACGCCGCTGCCGAGGATATACGGCACTTCCTCGATCGCTGGGAAAACAGCTCGTTGAGCCTGCTGCGCATGGGCCACAGTTCATTGGTGCAACTGGTGATGATGGCCTGGTATGGGCGCAAGGAATCGTGGGCGCATTGCGGGTATCCGGGGCCACCGACGGTTTGAACCGGGTCGCCCCCTTCGCGAGCAAGCCCGCTCCCACAGGTTTTCGATGTGTCTCACCTTTTGTAAACGACTCAACCCCTGTGGGAGCCGGGCTTGCCCGCGATGGCGTCAGCCGCCTCACCACCGCATCCAAACCATAACAATTAGAGAACATTAAGATGCCCGTACCCGACCCGTTCCGCGAAGGCATGGCCCGTGGCTGGAAAACCCACAACGGCGCCCAATTGACCCAGGACCTGACCCTCGAAGCGGATGTGGCGATCATCGGCAGCGGTGCCGGCGGCGGGACCACGGCCGAAATCCTCAGCACCGCCGGTTACAAGGTGCTGCTGATCGAGGAAGGCCCGCTCAAGACCAGCAGCGACTTCAAACTGCTCGAAGACCAGGCCTACGCCAGCCTCTATCAGGAAGGCATCGGCCGCATGAGCAAGGATGGCGCGATCACCATCCTCCAGGGCCGGGCGGTGGGCGGCACTACGCTGATCAACTGGACTTCGAGCTTTCGAACACCAGAACCCACGCTCGAACACTGGGCTAAAGAACACAATGTGAAGGGCCACTCCCCCGCTGAAATGGCGCCCTGGTTCGAAAAAATGGAACAGCGCCTGGGCGTCGCTCCATGGATGGTGCCGCCCAATGCCAACAACGACGTGATCCGCAAGGGCTGCGAGAAGCTCGGATATAGCTGGCATGTCATCCCACGCAATGTGCGCGGCTGCTGGAACCTCGGCTATTGCGGTATGGGCTGCCCGACCAACGCCAAGCAATCGATGATGGTCACGACCATTCCGGCCACCCTGGAAAACGGCGGCGAGCTGCTCTACCTGGCCCGCGCCGAAAAGCTCCTGATCAGCGGTGACAAGGTCACCGGCCTGCAATGCGTGGCAATGGACGAGCGTTGCGTCGAGCCCACCGGTCGCAAGATCATGGTCAAGGCGCGGCATTACGTGCTGGCGGGCGGCGGGATCAACAGCCCGGCATTGCTGCTGCGCTCCGGGGCACCCGACCCGCACCAACGCGTGGGCAAGCGCACCTTCCTGCACCCGGTGAACATGTCCGCCGCGTTGTTCGACGAAGTGGTCAACCCCTTCTATGGCGCGCCGCAGTCGATCTACTCCGACCATTTCCAATGGCAGGACGGCACCACCGGCAAAATGGCCTACAAACTGGAGGTTCCACCGCTGCACCCGGCATTGGCGACCACGCTGCTGGGCGGTTTCGGCCAGGAAAACGCGCAACACATGGCCAATCTGCCGCATACCCACGCCATGCTCGCGCTGCTGCGCGACGGTTTTCACCCCGACAGCCAGGGCGGCACTGTGCAGTTGCGCGGCGACGACACCCCCGTGCTCGATTATCAGGTGTCTGCCTATGCCTGGGACGGATTGCGCCGGGCCTTCCACAGCATGGCCGAAATCCAGTTTGCTGGCGGTGCCAGGGCCGTGATGCCGATGCACGCCGACGCGCGTTATGTGAACACCCTCGCCGAAGCTCGCACCTTGATCGACAGCTTGAGCCTGGAGTTGTACCGCACGCGGCTCGGCAGTGCGCATGTGATGGGCGGCTGCGCGATGGGCGAAGAGCCGAAAAATGCAGTCACCGACAGCCTCGGCCGGCATCATCAACTGGCCAATCTGTCGATTCATGACGGCTCGCTCTTCCCCACCAGTATTGGCGCAAACCCGCAGTTGTCGGTCTATGGGCTGACGGCGCAGCTGGCGACTTCCCTGGCCGAGCGTTTAAAAAACCCATGAAAAATACGATTATTCTGATCGTCTATAGTGCGTTCTTACCCAAAAGGCGACTTGGCCGACCGGTTAGGCTGCGATACCATCCGAGTCCCCAACGCACTCCCGCCAGGACGACGCGATGAACCGAGTGTTGTACCCAGGTACCTTCGACCCTATTACCAAGGGCCATGGCGATCTGGTCGAACGCGCCTCGCGCCTGTTCGATCACGTGATCATTGCTGTCGCCGCCAGCCCGAAGAAAAACCCGTTGTTCCCCATGGAACAGCGTGTGGAACTGGCTCGCGAGGTCACCAAACATCTGCCGAACGTAGAAGTCGTCGGCTTCTCGACGCTGCTGGCGCACTTTGCCAAAGAGCAGAATGCCAACGTGTTCCTGCGTGGATTGCGCGCCGTGTCGGACTTCGAATACGAGTTCCAGTTGGCCAACATGAACCGCCAGCTGGCCCCGGATGTGGAAAGCCTGTTTCTTACCCCGTCCGAGCGTTATTCGTTCATTTCTTCGACCTTGGTCCGTGAAATTGCAGCCCTGGGCGGCGATATCACCAAGTTCGTGCACCCGGTGGTGGCGGACGCCCTGACCCAACGCTTCAAGAAGTAATACCCGGACTGTAGGAGCCGGCTTGCTGGCGATCAATGCAACGCGGTGTACCCTGACACACCGCCATCGCCAGCAAGCCGGCTCCTGCAGAACGTCGCGCCCGCGTGCATAGCGCTCACCAATGCGGCACAATTACGCGCATTGATTTATTGCGCCCGGGCCTGCCGCCCCGGCTGGAGTTAGCATGTCCCTGATCATCACCGACGATTGCATCAACTGCGACGTCTGCGAACCCGAGTGCCCCAACGCCGCCATTTCCCAGGGCGAAGAAATCTACGTGATCGACCCGAACCTGTGCACCCAGTGCGTCGGCCACTACGACGAACCGCAGTGCCAGCAGGTTTGCCCGGTGGATTGCATTCCGCTGGACGAAGCCCATCCGGAGACTGAAGAGCAGTTGATGGAGAAGTACCGCAAGATTACCGGCAAGGCTTGAAAGATCGCAGCCTGCGGCAGCTCCTACAGAGATCGCATTCCCCTGTAGGAGCTGCCGAAGGCTGCGATCTTTTGCTTTTCAGGTCTGACAGCGCGGGCAAAACACGCTGGCGCGCTGTCCGAGTTTCACCTCACGCAACTGCGTACCACAGACCTTGCAGTGCTCGGCACCACGGCCGTACACGAACAGCTCCTGCTGGAAATAGCCCGGCTGCCCATCCCCGCCGATAAAGTCGCGCAGCGTGGTGCCGCCACGCTCGATGGCGGCTGCCAGAATGCGCTTGATCTCGATCGCCAGCTTCAGGTATCGCGCCCGGGAAATGCTCCCGGCTTCGCGACGCGGGTCGATACCGGCGGCGAACAATGCTTCGGTCGCATAGATATTGCCGACGCCGACCACCACCGCGTTGTCCATGATGAACGGCTTGACCGCCATCGAGCGCCCGCGGGACAGCTGGAACAGCCGCTCGCCGTCGAACAGGTCGGTCAGCGGCTCCGGCCCCAGGCGAATCAGCAGCTCATGATTGAGCGGATCGAGGCTCCACAGCATTGCACCGAACCGCCGCGGGTCGGTGTAGCGCAAGGCCAGGCCCGATTCCAGCTCGATATCCACATGCTCATGCTTGGCGGCCGGCAGGCCGGCTTCCACCAGGCGCAAATTCCCCGACATGCCCAAATGGCTGATCAAGGTGCCGACCTCGGCATTGATCAACAGGTACTTGGCGCGCCGCTCCACCAACACGATGCGCTGGCCCGACAGACGCACATCGAGGTCTTCGGGAATCGGCCAGCGCAGGCGCCGATCACGCACGATCACCCGGCTGACGCGCTGGCCTTCCAGGTGCGGCGCAATCCCGCGGCGGGTGGTTTCGACTTCTGGCAGTTCAGGCATGGGGCTCTCGAATCAGGCGCTCGGTGAGAAGAGATTCGCCACTCAGCGGTGAGCGCCGAGGTCGCGAATCGTCTGCTTGAGGGTTTCGAAATCGTAATCCGAGAGGCCGACGTAATCGAGCACCAAATGACCGATGCTGTTCCACTCGTGGTCTTCGGGCTGGTTGCCCAGCACCCGGTAAGACGCACAAATATGCTCGGCCATTTTCAGGATCGCCAACAGGTTTTTCAGGGCGCTGTTGCGCGATGACTCATCGCTGAATATCGCCAGGGCATTGTGATGATTGGCGATCGCGGCAGACACGTGATCCGGCAGGCGCCAGGACTTGGCCGTGTAGTACCCGACCACGGCGTGGTTGGTGTTGAACGCCTGGTTCTCGGTGTCCACCACCCGGCAATCGGGACCGGCGTTGGCATAGGCCTGTTCCAGCACGCTCATGTAGTTGGGGAACCGCTGCAGCATCAGCGGCACGCCGCAGTCGTGGAACAACCCCAGGGCATAGGCTTCATCGCCGGCCTGGGCGCCAATGCGCTTGGCCAGGGTCAGGCAGGTCATCGCCACGTCCTGGGCGGTGTCCCAGAACCGGTTCAGGGTGACGATGGTGTCGTCGTTCATCTCGCCCTTGATCGACTGCGCGTTGATCAGGTTGATGATCGAACGGCTGCCCAGCAGATTCACCGCGCGCTGGATCGAAGCGATCTTGTTGCTCAGGCCGTAATACGGCGAGTTGACGATTTTCAGCAGGGAGCCAGAGAGCCCCGGGTCCTGGGAAATCAGCTTCGCGATCACTTCCAGATCCGGGTCGGGCATGTACTGCTCCATCTGCAGATCCACCATGATCTGCGGTTGGGCCGGCACACTGATGCCTTGCAGGGATTGCTGGATTTGTTCGGGCGTCAGCTCTTGGGACATAAGTACACACTCTGGGACAGGCGCGGATTCTAACCTTTATGACATTGGATCCGACATACCAGCGAGCACATCGCCGGAACTTTCATTCCAGACCTGGCTTCGGACTTTGTAACGCTCACGGGCGAATCATTCTCTCAAGTCAGGAGCTTTTTCATGTCCAATTCCCTGAATGGCAAACGCGTCGCGATACTGGTGACCAATGGGTTCGAGCAGGTCGAACTGACCGGGCCGAAAGAAGCGCTGGAGCAGGCCGGCGCCCAGGTCGACATACTTTCCGCGAAGGAAGGCCAGGTCAAAGGCTGGAACCACGATAAACCGGCGGACGACTTCAAGGTCGACCGGACCTTCCGCTCGGCCAGCATCGAAGAATACGACGCCGTGGTCCTGCCGGGCGGCGTGCAGAATTCCGACACCATCCGCATCGACCAGGATGCCCAGCACCTGGTCAAGATGGGCACCTCTGCCGGCAAGCCGATCGCGGTCATCTGCCATGGCGGCTGGCTGCTGGTTTCGGCCGGGCTGGTCAATGGCAAGACCATGACCAGCTACAAGACGCTCAAGGACGATCTGGTGAATGCCGGCGCCCACTGGGTCGACAAGGAAGTGGTCACCGACGGAACACTGATCAGCAGCCGCCAGCCGGATGACATTCCGGCGTTCAACCGTGAGTTGATTCAGTTGTTGTCGGCGTAGTACCCAAAACCGCTATCGCGAGCAAGCTCGCTCCCACAGGGCAACGTATTCCCCTGTGGGAGCGGGCTTGCTCGCGAAGAGGCCATCAGCGTTTCATCGCCCATAGAACCCGCCACAAGCTTCAACACGCTATACTCCCGCTCTTTTTTCCGGAGCGACGTCATGTCCCTGCCTAGCCTGCGCCTCAAAGCCAACGCCGACCGCCGTCTGCGCAACGGTCATTTGTGGGTCTACAGCAACGAAATCGATGTAGCCGCGACCCCTTTGCACGGTTTCAAGGCCGGCGACCAGGCGATCCTCGAAGCCGCCGGCGGCAAGCCGCTGGGCATCGTCGCCATGAGCCCGAACAACCTGATCTGCGCGCGCCTGCTGTCGCGCGACATCAAGCTGCCGCTCGACAAATCGCTGCTGGTGCATCGCCTCAACGTGGCCCTGTCCCTGCGCGAGCGGCTGTTCGACAAACCGTTCTATCGCCTGGTCTACGGCGACTCCGACCTGCTGCCAGGCCTGGTGGTCGACCGTTTCGGCGACATCCTGGTGGTGCAGATCGCCTCGGCGACCATGGAAGCCCACAAAGACGACGTGATCGCGGCACTGACCCAGGTGCTCAAGCCAAGCGGCATCCTGTTCAAGAACGACTCCGCCGCCCGTGACGCCGAAGGCCTCACCCGCTACGTCGAAACCGTCTTCGGCCTGGTGCCGGAGTGGGTCGCGCTGGAAGAGAACGGCGTGAAATTCGAAGCGCCGGTCATCCAGGGCCAGAAAACCGGCTGGTTCTACGACCACCGCATGAACCGCGCACGCCTGGCACCCTACGCCAAGGGCAAGCGCGTACTCGACCTGTACAGCTACATCGGCGGCTGGGGCGTGCAAGCGGCCGCGTTCGGCGCCAGTGAAGTGTTCTGCGTCGACGCCTCGGCCTTCGCCCTCGACGGCGTCGAGCGCAACGCCGCACTGAACGGTTTCGCCGAGAAAATGACCTGCATCGAAGGCGACGTTTTCGAAGCCCTGAAAGAGCTGAAAGCCAGCGAAGAGCGCTTCGACGTGATCGTGGCCGACCCGCCCGCGTTCATCAAACGCAAGAAAGACATGAAAAACGGCGAAGGCGCCTACCGCCGCCTGAACGAGCAAGCCATGCGCCTGCTCACCAAGGACGGCATCCTGTTCAGTGCATCGTGCTCGATGCACCTGCCCGAAGACGACCTGCAGAACATCCTGCTGACCAGCGCCCGCCACCTGGATCGCAATATCCAGATGCTCGAACGCGGCGGCCAGGGCCCGGATCATCCGGTGCACCCGGCGATTGCCGAGACGCGTTACATCAAGAGCATCACCTGCCGGTTGCTGCCAAACAGCTAAAACCGCAATCCACTGTAGGAGCGTCGACCGGCTGCTCCTACAGTAGATTCAGACTTGTCCTACGCTCTCCCGCATTGACTTCAGCCCTCATCAAATCAATCCTCGCCTCCCCCCTCGCGGATCGAGAGCGAAGTTTGATGAATCGCCCCATTCACGCCAAAGAAAAATCGTCGTTCATCCTGTTGTTGATGGCCATGACGCTCCTCGCCGTATTCCCTCTCGACGTGGTTCTACCCTCGTTTCCCGCGCTGTCCGAGCACTTTCGTACCACCCCCACCGATATCGCCTTGTCGGTCAGCCTCTTTGCCATCGGCCTGGCGTTTTCGCTTTTGTTGATCGGGCCGCTGTCGGATATGTTCGGGCGCAAGAAGCTGTTGCTCGGAGGAATAGCCTTGGCGGCAGTGGGTGCGACGGGCTGTCTGTTCGCCAGTGATTTCACCTGGTTCCTGGTATTTCGCGTGGTGCAGGCGGTGGGCTGCGGGTCGTTTGCCTTGTCTCAGGCGCTGGTTCAGGACTTGTTCGCCGGCCGGGAGCTGGAGCGCCTGCGGATCTGGATGACCACCGCCGGCGGGATTTTCATCTCCAGTTCGCCGCTGATGGGCACCTGGCTGCAGTTGCATCTGGGTTGGCAGGGCAGTTTTTATGTCTTCATCAGCCTGGCGATCATTGTCTGGTTGAGATCCTGGTTCCTGCTTAGGGAAAGCCGCAGCAGTGAACGCGCACCACGGCGATTTTTCGGCGCCTATTGGCTGCTCCTTTCGGACATCCGCTTTACCGGTTACTGGCTGATTTCCGCCCTCGCCTTCGCCTGCCATTTCTCCTTTCTCATCATCTCACCGATCATTTTCATGGAGCACCTGGACCTTTCCGCCTACCAGTTCGCCTGGGCGCTGCTGTTATATGGTGCGGCCTATGTGATCGGCGGGGTTGTTGCCAGCATCCTGCATCGCCATCTGGAAGGCGGCACGCAAATCATCATCGGCCTGGGTCTGATCGCCCTGTCGGGGCTGGTGATGCTGTGGCTGGCCTGGCAGTTCGGCCTGTCGGCGGCCACTGTGCTGATCCCCATGCTGATCTGTACCGCGGGCACCACCGTTTCCCGGCCCATCGCCAACTCCAGGGCGATGAGTCTCTACCCGCAACACGCCGGCACCTCGACCTCGGCCGGCAGCCTGATGATTTTCATGTGTGGCGGCTTGGTCAGTGCGGTGATCAATCTGGCCAGCGAACACCTGACCACCGCGCTGGGCTTGTGCTTTTTGATCCTGAGCGCGGTGGGGCTGGGATTGAACGCTTTGATCAGTCGGCGTGCGTTGAGCAGTAGCAAAATAACCACGACGGTGTAGGCCGCACGTCTCGTGATGGCTGTCTGCACGCTCGCAGCCATTCCCTCCTGCCGCCAGCCGTGTAGAATCGCGAACATTCATCGCCAGTCATCCCCGGCGGGTTTATGAGCTCAAGCTGAAGCGCGCGGCGATCCCGCAAAGTTATCGGCAACTTCCGGACACGCGGCCATTTCTGAGTGTTCCAGACGTCAATAGAAGCTCACTTCCCTTTTGATACCTGATTAGCCGCCCGGAGTGCTTCATGCCTGATTACCGCTCGAAAACATCCACCCATGGCCGCAACATGGCCGGCGCCCGCGCACTGTGGCGCGCAACGGGGATGAAAGATGACGACTTCAAAAAGCCGATCATCGCCATTGCCAACTCCTTCACCCAGTTCGTACCGGGCCACGTGCACCTGAAAGACCTGGGCCAACTGGTCGCCCGCGAAATCGAACGCGCTGGCGGTGTGGCAAAAGAATTCAACACCATCGCCGTCGATGACGGCATCGCCATGGGCCACGACGGCATGCTGTACTCGCTGCCGAGCCGCGAGATCATCGCCGACTCCGTCGAATACATGGTCAACGCCCACTGCGCCGACGCCATCGTTTGCATCTCCAACTGCGACAAGATCACCCCTGGCATGCTGATGGCGTCCCTGCGCCTGAACATCCCAGTGATCTTCGTGTCCGGCGGTCCGATGGAAGCCGGCAAGACCAAACTCGCCAGCCACGGTCTCGACCTGGTCGACGCCATGGTGATCGCCGCCGACTCCAGCGCTTCTGACGAGAAAGTCGCTGAATACGAGCGTAGCGCCTGCCCGACCTGCGGCTCGTGCTCCGGCATGTTCACCGCCAACTCGATGAACTGCCTGGTCGAGGCCCTGGGCCTGGCATTGCCGGGCAACGGTTCGACCCTGGCCACTCACAGCGACCGCGAGCAGCTGTTCCTGCAGGCCGGGCGCACCATCGTCGAGCTGTGCAAGCGTTACTACGGCGAGAACGACGAGTCGGTGTTGCCGCGCAACATCGCCAACTTCCAGGCGTTCGAGAACGCCATGACCCTGGACATCGCCATGGGCGGTTCCACCAACACCATCCTGCACTTGCTGGCCGCTGCCCAGGAAGCCGAGATCGATTTCGACCTGCGCGACATCGACCGCCTGTCCCGTCACGTGCCGCAACTGTGCAAGGTCGCGCCGAACATCCAGAAGTACCACATGGAAGACGTGCACCGCGCCGGCGGGATCTTCAGCATCCTCGGTTCGCTGGCCCGTGGCGGCTTGCTGCACACCCAGCTGCCGACCGTGCACAGCCGCAGCATGGAAGAAGCCATCGCCAAGTGGGACATCACCCAGACCACCGACGAAGCCGTGCACCACTTCTTCAAGGCAGGTCCCGCAGGCATCCCGACGCAAACCGCGTTCAGCCAGTCGACCCGTTGGGACACCCTGGACGACGACCGTGAAAACGGCTGCATCCGCAGCGTCGAACACGCCTACTCGCAAGAAGGCGGCCTGGCCGTTCTCTACGGCAACATCGCTCTGGACGGCTGCGTGGTGAAAACCGCCGGCGTCGACGAGTCGATCCACGTGTTCGAAGGCAACGCGAAGATCTTCGAAAGCCAGGACAGCGCCGTACGCGGCATCCTCGCCGACGAAGTGAAGGAAGGCGACATCGTCATCATTCGCTACGAAGGCCCGAAAGGCGGCCCGGGCATGCAGGAAATGCTCTACCCGACTTCCTACCTGAAATCCAAAGGCCTGGGCAAAGCCTGCGCCCTGCTCACCGACGGCCGTTTCTCCGGCGGCACCTCGGGCCTGTCCATCGGCCACGCTTCGCCTGAAGCGGCTGCCGGTGGCGCGATTGGCCTGGTGCAGGACGGCGACAAGGTACTGATCGACATCCCGAACCGCTCGATCAACCTGTTGGTCAGCGACGAAGAACTGGCCGCACGCCGTGTCGAGCAGGACAAGAAAGGCTGGAAACCGGTGGAAGTGCGTCCACGTAAAGTGACTACTGCACTGAAGGCTTACGCCCTGCTCGCGACCAGTGCCGACAAGGGTGCTGTGCGTAACAAGGCGATGCTTGACGGGCTGTAAGGCTTAGGCGTCGAACAAAAAATGCCCCGCCAAGTGCGGGGTATTTTTTTGCCTGCGTTAATCCTGCGGGTCGAGGTTATCCAGCGCCTGGTTAACCGCCAGCTCGCCCAGCATGATGACCTGGGCAATCCCCAGCATCGTGCTGCGTTGAGAGCCTTCCAGCAGTGCGGCGAAATCGCTGGCCATGACATTGGCCGAGGCGAGGGATTCGCAGGCGTGGGCCAGGAGGGTTTCGGTGTCGAGGCCGGGGGCGATGATGAAGGTTCGGCTGGGTTTGCGTGGGGTGGCGTTGATTTGGGTGGACAGGTTGTCGGTATTTGGGGGATCGGGGGTAATTTTGAGCATTGATAAAACTCCTTACACCATAAGACAAGGAGCCATCACCCTCGCTACCAAACGAAAGGTGGCGGCCATGCGCAGGTTGGTAGACCGGGGTGTAAGGAAACCGGCGCGCCCGAAAGCGCCCTGTGCATGACCACCATAAAAAGCAGAGACGCAAGAACGTCTGCAAATCATGATGCTTTGCACCCTACACAGCCGGGCTACCAAACCCGATCACTGATGTTCAGCGACAGGTAGACGGTAGAGTCCGGGAGGAAGGCGCACAAGTCGGCGGATTCTGAAGTAGTCGTAGTCCGTTACGCAAGAACGCGCAGGCTGCGACAGTAGGAAGAAGTTGAGCAAGCAGAGGCTTTCATTGCCCCGGCTGACCTCATCGCGAGCAGACTCGCTCCCACAATGGGTCTTCAGCGGACAAGCCATGTGTGACCAATAGGGATCAAACTGTAGGAGCGAGCTTGCTCGCGATGAACGCAAGGACACCGCGTAAAACCAGGAAGTACGCGTTATCGTTAACGACCATCGCGAGCAAGCTCGCTCCTACAGTGAATCAAAACCCTTACTGGATTTCTTGCGGTGTAACGATCACCCAATTCTTGTCTGCGGTCACCGGCAAGCCTTCCTTGGCCTGGGCCGCGGCGTTCTTGGCCATCATGCCCTGGATCTGGGTCATGTACTTGTCCTTGCGGTTGACCCACAGGTGGATGCCGCCCTTGGCCACGTCGACGCTGTGGAACAGCATGTAGCCATCGCTGGTGGGGGTATCGCCGCCGACCAGGACCGGTTTTTTCCATTCATCGATGTAGGTCAGGATTGCCGCTTGTTTACCCGCCATCCAGGTCGCCGGGGTCCACAGGTACGGGGTCAGTTCCAGGCCCAGGTTGGCCTTCTCGTCATATTTGCCGGCGGTGATCTGCTTGCGCGCGGTGGTCAACTCACCGGTCTTGGTGTCCTTGAGCAGCAGCGACACGCCGATCACGTTCTGCGGTTTGACGTTGTAGCCGTACTTCGGATCGGCCGCGACCATGCGCACCAGCTCTTCGGAGGCGGCGGTCATGACATAGACCTCGATGCCGTTCTCCATCAGTTTGTTGTAGAGCTCTTGCTGGCCGGTGAAGATTTTCGGCGGATTGACGTCGAGTTTCTTGACCACATCACCTTCGTAATAAGTGGCCGGCACCGGTTTGCCGGACGCCATCATCTCGTCGACATAGCCCTTGAGTTCTTGCAGCGTAAAGCCGGAGAACACTTGCGCGACCCATGGATAACACACCATGTCGTCGACTTCGCAGAGGCGGTAGTAATAGCTGAACAGGCTTTCCTTGTGGTCGGCGGTGTCCTTGAACGGCATCAGTTTCAGGGAGGGGTCGAGCTTGTCGCGGGTGATCAGGCCCTTGTTTTCCATGAACGGCAACAAAGACTCTTCAAGGTCGTAGCGGTAACTGGTGTTGTCCATGTCGAACACCGCGTAGTTACCCTTGTTGGCATTGGCCGCGATCATCGCGTCCAGCGCCTTGGCCTGATCGGCTGGCCAGTGCTTCAGATCCGTGGCGAGTACCTGGCCGGCAAGGCCCAGGCAAAGTGCGGCAACCAGATATTTCGGTGCGAACTTCATCTGCGTTTCTCCCTGAGTGAAAGAGATCGACGCTAACAAATAAGTGTGACAGTCCTCGTCTGTCAGCGACCGCCAACGTGCGTATCGCGTCAGCTGCATCCCCGAGAGCGACACCGGCTTATTCCAAAAACGACAGTCACCAGACGTTTTTGATATTAATTCATTGTAAATCAAGCTGTTAGGCTTGCCGGTTCGCAGCTGCCCCGGAAGGTAGCTGGCACAAGTCACTTTCGGAGTCCTCATGAATCTGCCGCTGATTCTCAATCTGCTGGTGTTCCTCGCCCTGCTCCTGGGCCTGGCACAAACCCGCCACACCACCTGGAGCCTGGCGAAAAAAGTCCTGCTCGCCCTGGTGCTGGGCGTGGCGTTCGGTGTGGCGTTGCACACTGTCTACGGTGCCGGTAACCCGGTGTTGAAAGCCTCGATCGGCTGGTTCGACCTGGTGGGCAACGGTTATGTGCAGCTACTGCAAATGATCGTGATCCCGCTGGTATTCGCCTCGATCCTCAGCGCTGTGGCTCGCCTGCACAACGCCTCGTCGCTAGGCAAGATCAGCTTCCTGACCATTGGCACGCTGCTGTTCACCACCGCCATCGCGGCCTTGATCGGCATCGGCCTGACCAACCTGTTCGGCCTGACCGCCGAGGGCCTGGTGGCCGGCACCCAGGAAATGGCGCGCCTGCAAACCATCCAGACCGACTACGCCGGCAAGGTCGCGGACCTCAATGTGCCGCAGTTGCTGCTGTCGTTCATTCCGCAAAACCCCTTCGCCGACCTGGCGCGGGCCAAGCCGACGTCGATCATCAGCGTAGTGATCTTTGCGGCGTTCCTCGGGGTCGCGGCTTTGCAGCTGCTCAAGGATGACGTGGAAAAAGGTCAGAAAGTGATCAACGCCATCGACACCCTGCAAGCCTGGGTGATGCGCCTGGTGCGCCTGGTGATGAAGCTGACCCCTTACGGCGTGCTGGCGCTGATGACCAAGGTGGTCGCAGGCTCCAACCTGCAGGACATCATCAAGCTCGGCAGTTTCGTCGTGGTGTCCTACATCGGCCTGGGCCTGATGTTTGTGGTGCATGGCGTGCTGGTGTCGGCGGCGGGGATCAACCCGCTGCGGTTCTTCCGCAAGATCTGGCCGGTGCTGACATTTGCGTTTACCAGCCGTTCGAGCGCCGCGACCATCCCGCTGAGCATCGAAGCGCAGACCAGCCGGCTGGGCATCCCGCAATCCATTGCCAGTTTCGCCGCTTCGTTCGGAGCGACCATTGGCCAGAACGGTTGCGCCGGCCTGTATCCGGCGATGTTGGCGGTGATGGTGGCGCCGACGGTGGGCATCAACCCATTGGACCCGTTGTGGATCGCGACGCTGGTGGCGATTGTCACGCTGAGTTCGGCGGGTGTGGCTGGCGTTGGCGGGGGCGCGACCTTTGCCGCGTTGATCGTGTTGCCGGCGATGGGTTTGCCGGTGTCACTGGTGGCGTTGCTGATTTCGGTCGAGCCGTTGATTGATATGGGGCGTACGGCGTTGAACGTCAGTGGTTCGATGACGGCCGGGGCGATTACCAGCCAGGTGATGCAGCAGACGGATAAAGAGCTGCTGGATGCGGATGAGCATTCGGCATTGGCGCACGCTTAAGTCTTTCATTGCCTGAGCGGGCCTCTTCGCGAGCAAGCCCGCTCCCACAGGGGATGTGTGTCGTTCACAGATCCAATGTGGGAGCGGGCTTGCTCGCGAAGCTTTCAGGCTTTTTCCCAGACTTCGAAGTTGTACGCTGGCTTGTCATCCACAGCCGGATTTTCGGTGCTGGACACCAGCTTCCACTGCCCCGGATCAAACTCCGGAAACCACGCATCCCCTTCCGGGCTCAGCGCCACGCGGGTCAGGTACAACCGATCGGCCTGCGCCAACCCCTGCGCATACAACTGCGCCCCGCCAATCAGCATCAGCTCATCGACGCCCTGCTCCTTCGCCCATTCCTCGGCGCGAACCACCGCGGCCTCCAGCGACGGATAAACCTCCGCGCCTTCGAGCACCAGATCCGCCTGACGGCTGACCACGATGTTCAAGCGCCCCGGCAACGGGCGACCGAGGGAATCCCAGGTCTTGCGGCCCATGATGATCGGCTTGCCCAGGGTAGTGGCCTTGAAGTACTTGAAGTCCCCCGGCAGGTGCCAGGGCATGCTGTTGTCGACGCCGATCACACGGTTTTCACCGAGGGCTGCGATCAGGCTGAGGGGGAGTGATTTAGTCATGCCGGCGAGGATACCAGAGCCTCGCTTTCCCCGATAAGCGCCACAGCGGTTATGCTCACAGTTCAATTAAGCGACGGGATGCCGCGTGACTGAACTGAATACTCTCTGGCTGACAGAAACCATCCGCCTGCGCGAAGAACACGCCGGGCCCCTGGAAGATCTGGAAGCCAACCGATTGGCCCGCAGCGCCGGCGGCGATCTGCCGACGCGCATTCAACGCCGCGCCCTGTGGCTGGCCGAGCGCGATGGCCTGGCTGATGCCCTCAAACACTGGCAACAAGGCGCGCGACTGGCGCTGATCGTTATGGCGGTGCTGGCCGTGGTCAGCGGCGCCGGCCTGGCCTTTGCCGCCATGGGCGACGGCCTGCACCCGGTGAATGTGTTCTGGGCGCTGGGCAGCCTGCTCGGGCTCAACCTGATCCTGCTGCTGAGCTGGGCCCTGGGCCTGGTGTTTGCCGGCGAACACGGCGCCAGCCTCGGGCGCCTGTGGTTGTGGCTCAGCGAAAAACTCGCCCGGGACGCCAAGGCCGCGCAACTGGCGCCAGCCCTGCTGCTGTTGCTGCAACGCCGGAAACTCAATCGCTGGGCCATCGGCGTACTGGTCAATGGCCTGTGGTTATTGGCGATGCTCAGTGCCCTGGTGATTCTGTTGACGTTGATGGCCACCCGACGCTACGGCTTCGTCTGGGAAACCACGATCCTCAGTGCCGACACCTTCATTGCCGTGACCCAGGCCCTCGGCGCGCTACCGGCCTTGCTCGGCTTCAGCGTGCCCACCGAGGCGATGATCCGCGCCAGTGGCGACGCCGCACTGAACATCGAAAGTGCCCGCCAAGCCTGGGCGGCGTGGTTGGTGGGTGTGTTACTGGTCTACGGCGTAGTGCCGCGCCTGGTGCTGGCGCTGTTTTGTCTGTGGCGCTGGAAGTCCGCCCGCACAAGCCTGCAGCTTGACCTGAACCTGCCAGGTTATGCCCAACTGCGCGAACGGCTGATGCCCACCAGCGAACGCCTGGGTGTCAGCGATGCCGCGCCAGCACAACTTCATCGAGTGCAAAGCGGCGTCAGCGAACAGCACAGCGATGGCGCACTCTTGGTCGCCATCGAGCTGGACGACGACCGTCCGTGGCCGCCCCAACTGGCGAAGAACGTCAGCAACGCCGGGATCCTCGACAGCCGCGAATCGCGCAACAAACTCCTCGAGCAATTGAGCCGTTTTCCTCCTGCGCGCCTGGCGATCGCGTGCGATCCACGGCGCTCGCCGGACCGCGGCAGCCTGGCGCTGATCGCCGAACTGGCCCGCAGCGCCAGCGCCACCCGCGTGTGGTTGTTGCAGGCGCCGCCCGGGGAAGAGCTGGACGCCGAACGCCTGGGCGACTGGCATGTGGCGCTGCAACAGCTGGAATTGCCGTTCGCCGATTGCGCTCCGATGAACTGGCTGGAGACGGGTCATGACTGACACCAGCAAGCAGCCCCTGAAACTCGCCGTGGTCGGCCACACCAACGTCGGCAAAACCTCGTTGTTGCGCACCCTGACCCGCGATGTCGGTTTCGGCGAAGTGTCCCACCGCCCCAGCACCACGCGGCATGTCGAAGGTGCGCGCTTGTCGGTGGACGGCGAGCCGTTGCTGGATCTTTACGACACGCCCGGCCTGGAAGACGCCATCGCCCTGCTCGACTACCTCGAACGCCTGGAGCGTCCCGGCGAGCGACTGGATGGCCCGGCGCGGCTGGCGCGTTTTCTTGAGGGCAGCGAAGCCCGGCAGCGTTTCGAACAGGAGGCCAAGGTGCTGCGCCAGTTGCTGGCGTCGGACGCCGGGCTCTATGTGATCGACGCCCGGGAACCGGTCCTGGCCAAGTATCGCGATGAGCTGGAAGTGCTGGCCAGCTGCGGCAAACCCCTGCTGCCGGTGCTGAATTTTGTCAGCAGCGCCAACCACCGCGAGCCGGCGTGGCGTGAAGCCCTGGCGCGCCTGGGTTTGCATGCGCTGGTTCGCTTCGACAGCGTCGCACCGCCGGAGGACGGCGAGCGCCGGCTCTATGAAAGCCTGGCGCTGCTGCTGGAAACCGCACGGCCACAACTGGAACGCCTGATCGCCGACCAGCAGGCACAACGCCTGGCCCGTGAGCGCAGTGCGGTACGGTTGATTGCCGAATTGCTGATCGATTGCGCCGCTTGCCGACGCAGCGTGGTCAGCGATGCGCAACAGGAACAACAGGCGATCGATGAACTGCGCAAGGCCGTGCGCCAACGCGAGCAGCGTTGTGTCGAAGCGCTGCTCAAGCTCTACGCGTTTCGCCCGCAGGACGCTGCGGCGAGTGATCTGCCGCTGCTCGATGGCCGTTGGGGCGATGACTTGTTCAACCCCGAAACCCTCAAGCAACTGGGCGTGCGGGTGGGCGGTGGTATCGCTGCCGGTGCCGCCGCGGGGGCCGGCGTCGACTTGCTGGTCGGCGGCCTGACGCTCGGTGCTGCCGCGCTGGCCGGGGCGATCGCCGGTGGCGCCCTGCAAACCGCGCGCAGTTATGGCAGCCGCTTGCTGGGCAAGATCAAGGGCCAGCGCGAACTGACGGTGGATGACAGCGTGTTGCGGCTGCTGGCGTTGCGTCAGCGGCAACTGCTGCAAGCGCTGAACGCCCGTGGGCATGCGGCGATGGACAGCATTCAGGTGGCCACGCCGCAGGACAAGAGTTGGCGGGAAGGTAAATTGCCCGAGGCCCTGAACAGGGCGCGGGCGCATCCGCAGTGGTCTTCGCTTAATGCGCATCCGAAGTTGAATCAGGCGGAGCGGCAGGAGCAGGTTGAGGTACTTGCGCAGCAGCTCTAGTGGCCTGACCGGCCTCTTCGCGAGCAAGCCCGCTCCCACATTGAATTTGCGGCGATCACAAATCCAATGTGGGAGCGGGCTTGCTCGCGAATGCAGCAACTCGGTATCACAGGCTTTACGCCGCCAGCAGGCGCGATGCTTTGCCCTTCAACACCGCCAGATCAATCACCGGCACATGCATCTCCTTGGCCAGCTCATCCCACTGACGCATGCGCAAACTGACCGCGCACAACGGGTCCTGCTCGAATGCATCGGCCTCGGCCTCGGACATCACGCCGCCCTGATATTCCAAGGTGCGACGGCTGGCTTCGCTCAGACGCTCGTAATACCCCGGCTCTCTGAGCGTCAGATAGCGCTTGGCTTGAACGTGATATTCCACCAACCGCGCCATCCGCTCGCTGAAACCTGCACGGCGCAAATAATCAGCGCCCAACCGCTCATGACTCACTATGCCGAAGCCGCCCATGTTCTCGGCACTGTCGGTACAGATATGCCCGATGTCGTGAAAAAACGCTGCCAACACCACTTCGTCATCGAAGCCTTCGGCCATCGCCAGTTGCGCGGCCTGGGACATGTGCTCGATCTGCGACACCGGCTCGCCGATGTAGTCGCTGCCACCGAAGCGCTCGTACAAAGCGAACACTTCGGCGATTACCTGCTCGTTGCGTTGCATCAGATTTCTCCCAACAGGGTGGCGACGTTACGTTCGGCCATGGCCGGCCCGACACTCATGCCGACGCCGGTGTGCATCAATGCCACAGCCAGGCCTTTTGCCGGACGCAGGAACGAAAACGGTCCCGGCCCCTGTGAACCATAGACACCCTGCCAGCGTTCGACCACTTGCACTTTGCAGCCCAACGTCTGCTCGGCCAACTCGATCATCCAGTCGTCGACCTGCTCGGCATTGAAGGGCGACGGATCACTGCCGTAATGGTGGGAGTCGCCAATGATCAACTCGCCATAGGGCGTCGGGCTGATCAGCAGGTGAATGCCATGTTCATGCAAGTGCGGCGCGTGTAGCAGGATCTCGGCCTGCACCGCCGCGGCTTCGGGCAAATCGGCGAAGGCAACGTAATGCACGCAGCTCAAACCGGTGAGCACTGCGTGTTGCAGGTTAAGGTTGATCTGCGGCCGGGCGCGGAGCATTTGCAGGCGGCAGATTTGCGGGTCGAGCTGGGCGATCTGCTCGGCCAGCAACGTCTGATAGTCGTGACCGGAACAGAGGATAATCTGCTCGCCACTGAAACTGCCGGCGGTGCTGTGCAGGCGGCCCGGTTCGATGTCGCGCACCAGGGTGGAGAAGTGAAACTCGACGCCCAGGTCGCGACGCAAAAAGTCGATCAGCGCCGGAATCGCTTCACGCGAATACAGCTGCTGGTCGTCCATGCCGTGCAACGCCGCGCGGTGATGGCGGAACTGGCCGCTGTACAGATCGGCCAATTGGGCGCCACGCAGCAGTTCGACGCGGTAGCCATGTTCCACGGCGCGACCGGCGCAGAAGGCTTCCAGCAACTGTTCTTCGGCTTCGGTGCGGGCGAACAGGTATGAGCCGTTGCGCTTGAGTTGCAGGCCGGCGAGCTGCGCCCAGTCGCCCCAGATGTCGCGACTGGCCCGGGCCAGCTCCAGCATCGGGCCCGGGGGTTGGCCGGTGACCAATGCTTGGCCGAAGTTGCGCACCGATGCGCCTAGAGGCGTTGCGCTGCGTTCGAAAACCCTGACCTTAAGACCGCGCTTGGCGGCGGCATAGGCATGGGACAGGCCCAGGATGCCGGCGCCGATGATCAGCATGTCGTTGTGTTGTGTCATCTAGAGGTGTCCTGAATTCAAAGCCGCCTTCGCTGGCAAGCCAGCTCCTACAAGGGGTATGCGTTTACCTGTAGGAGCTGGCTTGCCAGCGAAGAGGTCCTGTCAGCCGATGAAGATCTTACTTGGCCGCCACTTTCTCGGACTTGCCGTCATAACGCTTGCGCCATTCGGTCAGGATCTCGTCACGGTTTTTCGAAGCCCAGGCGAAGTCGTTCTTGATCAAACGCTGCTCGTAGTCCGCTGGCAGTTCGGTCTGCGGCTTGGCAATGCCTGGCTGCGCAAGAACCGCGAAGTTCTCCTTGTACAGATCCATCGCTTCGGCGCTGGCGGAGAAATCAGCCAGTTTCTTCGCCGCTTCTTCATGTGGAGTGCCCTTGATCACGGCCGTCGCTTCGATCTCCCAACCCAGGCCTTCCTTCGGCAGGATGATGTCCAGCGGTGCGCCTTGGCGTTTCAGCTGAACAGCCGGGTATTCAAAGGAAATGCCGATCGGGAATTCCCCTGCCGCCGCCAGTTTGCAAGGCTTGGAACCAGAGTGAACGTACTGGCCGATGTTCTGGTGCAGGCCGTCCATGTACGCCCAGCCCTGCTTCTCGCCGAAAGTCTGCAGCCAGGCGCTGACGTCGAGGAAACCGGTGCCGGACGATGCCGGGTTAGGCATGACGATCTTGCCTTTGTATTCAGGCTTGGTCAGGTCCTGCCAGCTCACGGGCTTGGTCAGGCCCTGTTTCTCGGCTTCGACGGTGTTGAAGCAAATGGTCGCGGCCCAGACGTCCATGCCGACCCAGGCTGGCGGGTTGGCGGCGTCGCGGTAGTTCGCGCCGATCTTGCCCAGGTCCTTCGGTGCGTAGCTTTGCAGCATGCCTTGCTGGTCGAGGATCGCCAGGCTCGAAGCGGCCAGGCCCCACACGGCGTCAGCCTGCGGACGGGCTTTTTCGGCCAGCAGTTTGGCGGTGATGATGCCGGTGGAATCGCGCACCCATTTGATCTCGACGTCCGGGTTGGCCTTTTCGAAAGCTTCTTTGTAGGTCTTCAGTTGCTCGGCTTCGAGGGCGGTGTACACCGTCAACTCGGTTTTCGCCGCAAAGGCGTTCAGGCTGAAAGCGGTGAGGACAGCAGCGGCCAGGGCCATAGGCTTGAACATGATCTTTTCCTGTATGTGAGTTGAGGGTATGAATCAGTGACCGGGCGCGGTCTGCCGCCAGGCTTGCGAGCGGCGCAGCAAACCGCGCGAAGCCCAGGCCAGCAGCAGGGACACGCCCGCCGAGGTGAACAGAATCAGGGTCGACATCGCCGCCGCACCGCCGACGTTGCCGGCGTCGTCCATGTTCAGCACCGCGACCGCCGCGAGGATGGTGTCGGGGCTGTAGAGGAAGATCGCCGCCGAGACGGTGGTCATGGCCGAGACGAACAGGTAGCGCACGATGTCCAGCAGCGCGGGCAGACAGATCGGCACGGTGACCCGCAGGTAGTGCCGATACAGCGGCGCCTTGAGCGACAGCGAGGCCGCTTCGAACTCGGCATCGAGTTGTCGCAGCGCGGTGGTGGCGGTCATTTGCGCAGTGGTCAAATAGTGAGCAATGGTGCAGACCACCAGCAGGGTCATGGTCCCGTAGAGCACGTGCAGCGGGTTGCCGGTGAGGTTGAAGAAGAAGACGTAACCCAGGCCCAGCACCAGCCCCGGCACCGCCATCGGTACGAAACTGAGCATTCGCAGGGTCAGGTTAAGCCCGCGCTGGCCCCTGGTTTTTTCCATCAGGTAGGCACCGGTGAAAATCAGCACACTGCCGATCAGCGCCGTGCACAACGCCATCTTCACGCTGTTGCCATAGGCCAGCCAGCCACCGCCGGCGGTTTCGTTGAACTGGTAGTGGTTGAGCGACAGCGACAGGTTGTACGGCCAGAACTTCACCAGGGACGAGAACACCGCCATGCCGAACACCAGCAGCAAGGCGCTGCAGATCAGCAGGACCACGACCAGGTAGCAGCCGTCGCGCAGTTTCGAGGGCGCAGGCTTGAACACCTGGGCACGACCGCTCATGGAATCGCCATGACGGCGACGCAACCAGGCATCGACCCCGAAGCTGAACAGCGCCGGCAGCAACAGCACCATGCCGATCAATGCGCCGCGACCGAACTGTTGCTGGCCGACCACCGCCTTATAGGCTTCCAACGCCAGCACCTGATAGTCGCCACCGACCACCACGGGTACGCCGAAGTCAGTGATGGTCAGGGTGAACACCAGGCAGAACGCGGCGAATATCGCCTGGCGGGTCGCTGGCCAGGTGATACTGCGGAAAGCTTTTGCCGGGCTGGCACCCATGCTGGAAGCGGCATCGAACAGGCGCGCATCCGCCAGGGACAGGGCCGACAGCAGGATCATCAAGGCATGCGGAAAGGTGTAGATGACTTCACCGAGCACAATGCCCCAGAAGCCGTAGATGTTGTCCGAGAGCAGGCTACGCAGCATGCCCTGGTTGCCGAACAGGTACACCAGCGCGATGCCGGGCAGCATCGACGGCGCCATCAACGGCAGCAGCGAAATGCCACGCCAGATGCCTTTGCCGGGAATCAGGGTGCGTTGCAGTGCGTAGGCAAACAGGTAGGCCAGCGGTACGACAATGGCCGCCACGCTGAGGGACACCTTCAGGCTGTTGCCGAGCAACCAGTGGAAGTTCTCGCTGGTCACCAGCTCTTTGGCAGCGACCCAACCACCCCCCTGCCCGGCCTCGGCGCTGAAGCCACGCCAGAAGATCGCCAGCAACGGCATCAATACGGCGACGCCCAACAACGTCAGCAGAAGGACTTTGCCGCCGACCACGAACAGCCGGTCACCGATCTCGGCACGGGAAGTCTGCCGCACCTGATTTTGCGGCAGTGGCAGCGCGATATTCGCGCTCATCAGGCAAACACCTGCAGGCTGCGTGGCGGCAAGGCGACCATGATCTGCTGGGCGCCCAGGCGCGGCATGGCTTCCGGTGCCAGCTCCGCCAACAGCGCATGACCCGGCAATTGATCGAGTTCGAAACTCATGCGGCAACGGTTACCGAGGAAGGTGATTTCCCGAACCTTGGCCGGGAACAGGTTTTCCTCGTGCACCAGCGGGTTGACGTTGATCGCTTCCGGACGGCAGAACAGACGGCCCGACGCGGTCTTGGCGCCGCCATCGGCCAGGCGCATGTTCATCCCGCCGACCTGGGCGTGGCTGTCGCTGCTGCGCTGGAACGGCAGCCAGTTGCCCTGGCCGACGAACTCCGCCACGAACGGCGTGGCCGGGCGGTTGTAGATTTCCTGCGGCGTGGCGTACTGCTCGACCTTGCCGTTGTTCATCACGGCAATGCGGTCGGCCATCAGCATGGCCTCGTCCTGATTGTGGGTCACCATCAGGGTTGTGATGCCGAGGCTGCGTTGCAGCTGGCGCAGCTCGGTGCACAGGTGCTCACGCACGCGGGCATCGAGGGCCGACATCGGTTCGTCCAGCAGCAACAGCGAAGGTGCCGGGGCCAGGGCGCGAGCCAGCGCCACTCGCTGCTGCTGGCCGCCGGACAATTGGCCGGGGTACTTTTTCTCGCTGCCGCCAAGGCCGACCAGTTCCAGCATCTGACCAACGCGCTGGCGCACCTGGTCGCGACCACTACCGGCCAGGCCGTAGGCAATGTTCGCTTCGACGGTGAGATTGGGAAACAGCGCGTAGGACTGAAACAGAATGCCGTAGTCTCGCGCCTGGGGCGCCAGATGGGAAACGTCGCGATCGCCCAGGTACAGCTCGCCGCTGTCCTGCTTCTCCAGACCGGCGATGCAACGCAGCAAGGTGGTTTTGCCACAGCCCGAAGGCCCCAACAGGCACACCAGTTCACCGGCCGCCACGTCGAGGGAAACGTTGTCCAGCGCGGTAAAGGCGCCAAAGCGCTTCTGTACACCGCGCACCTTCATGGGGGCGCCGGGGTTGGTCAGGGCGGTTGCGATCGAGTTGTTCATGGACGGACCTCATCTGGCAGATGGGGCCATCCTAGGGTTGTAATGCGTCCGTCATGTGGCAGTAAGGCAAAAACCACCGATAGTGGTATTCGAGGATTTTGGTTCGGTGTCTGTGCTGACCCCTTCGCTACAGTTTATCGCATTCCCCTGTAGGAGCTGGCTTGCCAGCGAAGAGGACCGAACAATCACCGCAGAGCTCAGGCAGGGGACATTTCCTGCGCCAACCCCAGGAACGCCGCTGGCAACCGGGCGTTTTTTCTCTCTTTGAGGCAATACAAATATTCAGGAATCTGCGGCGCATCCTCGATCGTCAGCACCCGCAACTGCGGATCGTGCGGCACTTCCTGGCGGGCAATGATGCTGATGCCGATGTTGCGCAACACCGCCTCGCGGATCGACTCGCGGCTGCCGATTTCCAACAGCGGCCCGAAACACACACCGGCGCTCGCGAGCAATTCTTCGGTCAGACGACGGGTGGTCGAACCCGGTTCGCGCATCAACAAGGTATGCCCCGCCAAGGCACCCAGCGACACGTGATCGTGAACCGCCAGCGGATGATTGCGATGCACCGCCAGCACCAGCGGATCACTGCCGAGCACCCGCCGAATCAGCCGCGCATCCTCCAGCAACTGCGAGGACGCCGCGACATCGACCCGATAGTCCTCGAGCGCTTCCAGCACTTGCTGGGAGTTGCCGATCTCCACCGACACTTCCACCTGCGGCAGGCGCTCGCGGAAGGTCTTCACCAGGTCAAGGATGTAATACGGCGCCGTGGCGGCAATGCGCAACGTGCCTTGGACCTGCCCGCTGTTGCGCAGGAAAAACTCGATGTCGGCTTCCTGCTGCAGCAGCGCCTTGACCATCGGCAACAGCCGCGCCCCCTCATCGCTGACGCTGAGACGGCGGCCGCCTCGGTAGAACAATTCAACCGAGTACTGGCTTTCCAGGTTGCGAATCTGGGTGGTCACCGTGGGTTGGCTCAAGCCGAGCTTTTTCGCTGCCAGGGTGATGCTGCCCAGGCGGGCAACCATGTAAAACGCCTTCAGCTCGGCACTCAGCACAACCGTCCCTCATCGTCTATTTGCGCAACAGGCGCAGTCCATTGAACACCACCAACAGGCTCACGCCCATGTCGGCAAACACCGCCATCCACATGGTAGCGAGCCCGGCGAAGGTTACCCCAAGAAAGATCGCCTTGATCACCAATGCCAGGGCGATGTTCTGCTTGAGGATGCTCGAGGTCTGGCGCGACAGGCGAATGAACGCCGGGATTTTACGCAGATCGTCGTCCATCAGGGCGACATCCGCGGTTTCAATGGCTGTGTCGGTACCCGCGGCGGCCATGGCGAAACCAATTTCGGAACGGGCCAATGCCGGCGCGTCATTGATGCCGTCACCCACCATGCCGACGTTATGCCCTTTGGCATACAGCGCTTCGATCGCCTGCAACTTGTCGCTGGGCAGCAGATCGCCCTTGGCCTCGTCGATACCAACCTGCGCGGCAATCGCCTGGGCGGTGTGCACGTTGTCGCCCGTGAGCATCAGGGTCTTGATGCCCAGGTCATGCAGCTGCTGGATCGCTTCGCGGCTGGATTCCTTCACCGTGTCGGCCACGGCGAACAGCGCTAAAGGACCGGATTGATCTAGCAGCAGTACTACGGATTTACCCTGCTTTTCCAGCGCGAACAGCTTCTCCTCCAGCTCGGGCGAGCACAGGTTCAGCTCTTCCACCAGCCGATGGTTGCCCAGGTGATAGGTCTGACCATTGATATCACCGCGCACCCCGCGCCCGGCCAGTGCCTCGAAGTTATCCACAACCAGCGGCGCCAGTTGTTTATCCACAGCCGCATTGGCGATGGCCAGCGACACCGGGTGATCCGAACGACCGGCCAGCGCGGCGGCAAGCGCCGGAGCAGATTCGTCGGCAGTCGGGTCAAGCGACAGATAATCGGTCTGCACCGGCTTGCCATGGGTGATGGTTCCGGTTTTATCCAGCGCCAGGTAATCGAGCTTGTAGCCGCCTTCCAGATAAACGCCACCCTTCACCAGAATGCCCTTGCGCGCGGCGGCGGCGAGCCCGCTGACAATGGTCACCGGGGTGGAAATCACCAGTGCGCAGGGGCACGCAACCACCAGCAACACCAGAGCGCGATAGATCCAGTCGAACCACAACGCGTCCATGAACAGTGGCGGAATCACTGCCACTGCGAGGGCTAGGATGAACACGGCCGGCGTGTAGATTTTCGAAAACTGGTCAACGAATCGCTGGGTGGGTGCCCGCGCGCCTTGAGCCTGTTCGACGGCGTGGATGATCCGCGCCAGCGTCGAATGGTTCGCTTCAGCAGTCACGGCATATTCAAGGGAACCGGCCTGATTGATGGTGCCAGCGAACACCTTGTCGCCAACTGATTTCTCCACCGGCAGGCTTTCACCGGTGATCGGCGCCTGGTCGATGGTCGAACTGCCGGACACAACTTCACCGTCCAGACCGATGCGCTCGCCAGGTCGCACCCTCACCCGCGCACCGAGCTGGATGGTTTTGACATCTTGCGTGGTCCAGCTGCCATCGGCCTGCAACACCGTGGCCTGTTCCGGGGTCATCTGCATCAGGCCGCTGATGGCGTTGCGCGCCCGGTCCAGGGATTTGGCCTCGATCAACTCGGCCACGGTGAACAGGAACATCACCATCGCCGCTTCCGGCCACTGCCCGATGAGGATCGCGCCGGTCACGGCGATACTCATCAGTGCGTTGATGTTCAGGTTGAGGTTCTTAAGCGCGATCCAGCCTTTTTTATAGGTACCGAGGCCGCCGCTGAGGATCGAGACCAGCGCAATGATCGCTACCACCCAGTTAGGCGCAGCGTTGGTGAAATGGATGACTTCGGCGGCCAGCGCGCCAATGCCCGACAGCGCCAGGGGCCACCAGGGCTTTTTCTCTGGGGCCGGCGCGGGTGATTCAACGCCCTTCTCTATCGGCTCGGCCTGCATGCCGAGGGACTTGATGGCGTCGATGATCGGCGCGGTGCTCGGCAGGTCATGGGTGACGCCCAACACACGGTTGATCAGGTTGAATTCCAGCTGCTGCACACCCGCCAGCTTGCCGAGTTTGTTCTGGATCAGTGTTTGCTCGGTCGGACAATCCATGGCCTCAATGCGGAAACTGCTCAGCCGCGCGCCAGCGGTCGGCGTTTCGCTCAACTTGATCAGCGATGGTGCTGCTTTCGACGAACAGCAGGAATCACCATGACTGCCATGGGTATGTTTCTGCACAGGCTGCAGTTTGTGGCTGTGATCGTGCTCAGCCTCGGGTTTGTGGGTATGAAGGGAATCGCTCATCAGGTCGCGTCCTTGAAGGTGCCTGTTGCCAAGTAAAGACCCTGTAGCCACTATAGGGTCAAGCACCCATTTGGAGATTGCCGTCATGAAGATTGGAGAACTCGCCAAACTCACCGACTGCGCCGTAGAAACCATCCGCTACTACGAACGCGAGAACCTGCTGCCGGAGCCGGCCCGCAGTGACGGCAACTACCGCGTCTATACACAGGCCCACGCCGAACGCCTGACCTTCATCCGCAACTGCCGCACCCTCGACATGACCCTCGAGGAAATCCGCAGCCTGCTGGCCTTTCGCGACAGTCCGCAGGATCAGTGTGAAAGCGTGAATGCGTTGATCGACGAGCACATCCACCACGTCAAGGCGCGGATCGATGGGTTGATGGCGTTGCAGACACAGTTGCTCAACCTGCGCCAACGCTGTGGTGAAGGGCCGGATGTCGATCAGTGCGGGATTTTGCAGCGGTTGGAGGTGAGTGGCGGGGTTGTGGCGACGGAGGTGGAGCATTCCCATGTCGGGAGAAGTCATGGGCATTGAGGACGCCATCGCTGGCAAGCCAGCTCCTACAGGTTCGGTGTGATC